>NZ_JBHGAP010000004.1:0-219913 GCF_042610495.1 Rhizobium sp. SG2393 | reverse complement strand
GGGGGGGCGAATATTGGAAGCCGATAAGGGGGTCAAAATTCCGAGCCGATTTACACTTACAACCTTTCATCAGGTCTGCTTTTTTGGTGCCGGACCCGCTAGCCGTTTGTGTCCGAATGGGCCATTGCCCTGAATGTCATTTCGCGAGTCAGGATACCCCTGGCCCGACCGCCCTCCGTCACCACGATGGCATCGCGCACGGCAAGCAGCAGAAAACACTGGCCGATCACGGACCCCGCATCCACGGAAGAGACCGGGATTACTTGGTCCGTCGCCCCTTGCATGAGAAGATGCGGACCGTCTCGATCGGTGACGATGATGCCCGGATGGTCGCGCAGGAATAACGCCGACCGTTCCGGCGTTACCTCGGGTGTCGTCAGAACCGGCACTTTCGTGAACGCCTCGCGGGCATACAGGGCACGCGGAAGATCGACTTTGCGCAAGAAACGCTCCACATAGGTGTCGGCGGGACCTGCCGCGGCATGTGGCGAGCGCCTATGGTGCCGGTCACCCGTTACTTGAAATGGGGAATTGGCGGATCCGACTGGCGCGACAGTTGCGCGGCATATTCGGCAAAAGGGGTTCCCTCCAGCCAGGACGCGCCTTTGATCGTCTTCAGCCTCTGCGATAAGACCTGGACTGCATCCTTTTGCGTATATCTCCGTCTTCAGCACCCGATGCACGGATGTCAGTAGCTCCTTAGAAACCTTGCTATATTTGACGGTCGCCAACGGAGAAGGTCTTGCTATCGACTTCTAGACGATCCTCTTCCAGCGCGACAATACCGGTTGCGAAGCGATGATCTGCTTGTCTTTATAGAGCGCGGGTTGCACGGGCAGGGCGGCATGATCGATCGCCCTTTGCTTCTGTGCCTCTGCCGGAGCAAGAAAGACGGACCTCGACACATACCTTGACGCGACTACCGGTTTAAGGTTTATTTAAGTCACCGTGCTTACGAGGTTGGTCAATGCGCGCATCTATTGTGAAACGGTTGACTTTTCTCGCCACGGCTCTTTCTGCAACAGTATTGCTGAGCGGCTGCACGACTTCGGCGGGCCGTCCGACAAAATGTGAAGTGGGCACGAAGAAGTCCGACTGCAAAGTCGTGAAGAAGGCCCATAACAACGCCATCGCTGGCCATTCCGGCAGATCCAGCAATTACTGATTTCGGATGCTGACCTTTCCAAGACAGACAATCCGAGAAGGTCAGAGATTCAGCAATTTCATTCACGAGGCCGGAACATCGATCATTGATCGGTGCGTGGATATTCATCGCCAACCTCTGATCCAGAGGGTGAGCGAGCCAGATCGCGACGTCATACTGCCGACGGCGCGCCTTCTGCGCGATCGTGTCGTAACACTGGCCGCCGGCGATGCGCTGGAGGGCGGCACCCGTCACCGGCGACGCGCGCTCAAGGAGCTTCTCGCGGTCTGCGCCTTCGAGGACTGGAACCCCGCCCATTTTCTCGACACCGCCGAAATGCTAGCGGCGGTCGCGCTTGGGCTCTTGTGGTGCCGAAGCCTGGCAACCCCGGCCGAGCAAAGCCGTCTCGACGCCGCCATCACGGCAAAGGGCCTTCAGCCCGGCGCCGAAGCTTTTGCGCGCGGCGACTTCTGGGTATCCGCCACTCACAACTGGAACACGGTCTGCTGCGGGGCGCTGGTGCTGGGTGCGCTCAGCCTGCGGCATGGAACCAGGAGGCGGGTAGCCGATCTGCATCCGGTTTTTGCACCCGCGCTCGCAGGCCTGCGCAACGGGTTTTCGGCGTTCGGAGACGATGGCGGGTATGCCGAGGGCGTGGCCTATTGGGCGCTCGCCATGCGCGCTGCGCTGCTGGCCGAGAGCGCGTTGCTCGCCGCCGGCTTCTCGGACGGGCTGCCGCCGCATCTCGCTGCCGGCTGGCGGTTTTCGCGCGATATGCTGGCGCCCTCGGGACGCCCCTTCGACTTTGGCGACACCCCGCCCGACTGGGAGCGGCCAGACTGTCTGGGCCTGCTCGCAAGCCTTGCCGCAGACCCGGAGGCCGCACGGTGGCACCGGGAGGCGCCGGGCGCGCTCACGGGCCTCGATCTCCTGTGGCCGGGACCGCCGCATAGGGGGGAACCGACACAGTCCGGCTCCGGAGCCGCCGCGGCCTGCTCCCTCTCCTGGTATGGCACGGCTGGCGCCGGCATCCTGCGCGCGGGTGACTGGTGGGTGGGGTTCAAGGGTGGACGCAACGACGTCAACCACGCCCATCTCGACCTCGGGTCATTCATTCTGGAATGGCGCGGCCAGCGTTTCGCCATCGACGCCGGTCGCGATTCCTATGCGCTGCCGGGCTATTTCGACAACCGGCAGCGTTTCACCTATCTCCGTACGGGGACGCGGGCTCACAACCTTCTGGTTTTCGGAGGCCGGAACCAAAGTGTCGACGCCGCCGCGCAGCTTGCGGCGCAGGAGGAGACAGGCGCGGCGGTGGCCCTGACGCTGGAAATGTCCGACCCCGCCTCCCCGACGCGCTGGCGTCGCATGGTGCGCGCGACAGAAACGGGCGTCGAGGTGACGGACGAGGTCGAAGCTAAAAGGGCCGAGCATGACGGCGCGGAGGCTGCCGTGATCTGGCAGCTCATGAGCAGGGCACAGGCGACGATCAGCTATGGAGCGGCATACCTGCGGATGGGGGCGGACAGCCTCCGGCTCGCGATCCTCGAGCCCGGGAACGTGCACTGGCGCGCAGAACCGGTTGAGACGCCGCCGGGCGAAAGCTCCAATGCGGGCATGATCCGCCTATCCTTTGTGGTGCCGCGCGGCGCAAGGCGCCTGCGGGTCTGCTTCACCGGCGAGACGAGCGGCTTCGGTGACGGACGCAAGGAGGCGGCGGAAACGCGCGCGCCTGACAGGAAAGGACGGGTGGCATGAGGCGATGGACAGCCCTTCTCAAACGATTGGCCCGGCGCGGCGCGGAAAGGCCGGATGCTCCCGAGGCGTCCATGGCGCTCTTCGATGGCGAAGGCGCACCCACGGTCATCCTCGTCACACTGCTGGGCGTGGCAGACCATCACGTTGAGGAGATCGTCACCACCACGCACGCCCGCTTTGTGCGCTCCCGCGTCGTTTATGTCACCGACAGCCTCGATTTCATGAGGCTGCGCCGCATGGGCGCCGCGTTCGAATATCTACCCCCTGCCCTCGACCAGCAGCTCCACGCGGGTGAACTCTCTTGGCGGCTCTATCTCGAGCGCCGCTGGGACCTGCTCCTGGCCAAGTGGAAGCCGCTGCATGTGCTGAGCTACGGGCAGAACATCGAGACCTATCTTCGCGCCGCGCCGGACCTGGCACGCGATGCCGGCGCGCGGGACGAGGGACCATGACGGCCGTCTTCGATGTCGTCTATGTCGCGGATGTCCGGTTCGAGGGCGGCACATCGACGGCGCTGGCGGTCGAGATCGTTGCGGCCGCGCGGGCCGGCCTGCGCACCGGGCTTCTGGCCATCAAGGGCAGCCTTCTCGGCCTGCCCTTTCCCATGCATCCCGATCTACGCCGGCTGATCGATGAGGGCCTGACGGAGCGGCTCGATCCGGACATGCCGGTCCACGCATGGATGGTGCAGATCCATCATCCCACCATCATCGAGAGGCGGCCCCATTGCCGCATCCACACGACCTGCGATCGCCTCGTGGTTGTGCTCCACCATCCGATGGTGGATGCGGCCGGCCGCCGACAGTACGATCTGGACAAGGTGGTGCGAAATGCGCGCGAGGCCTTCGGCAGCGATGTGGTGCTGGCCCCGGTCAGCCCCGTGGTGCGATGGAGCCTTCCCGCCTCCCTGCCGCCGCGCACCAGCCTGTTTGACGAGGACTGGCCGAACCTGATCGAGGCCGATGCTTGGCCGGTGCGGGCGCGCCCGGCGCCGCGCTGGCCGGTGACGATCGGGCGCCATGCCAGGCCCGATCCGCTGAAGTGGCCGAGCCGGGAGGATGCATGGCGCGCCTATCCGCCCGATGGCGCTCGATACCGCGTGCGAGTCCTCGGCGCGGGTGACTTCCTGACGGAGAAATACGGGGGAACGCCGGCCAACTGGGAGCTGCTGCCCTTCGCCTGGGATGGCGTCGCCGCTTTCCTCGGTAGCCTCGATTTCTACGTCTATTACCACGATCCCGACTGGTCGGAGGCCTTCGGCCGGACGATCCTGGAAGCGCTGGCCGTCGGGCTCGTGGTAATCCTGCCGCCGCATTTCGAGCCGCTGTTCGGCAAAGCCGCGCTTTATTGCGTGCCCACCCATGTCGATCGCCTCATCACGCGCTATGTCGAGGATCCCGAACTCTACGCCGAACAGTGCGCCATCGCGCGCCGCTTCGTCGAGACCGTACACGACGCGAGGCTTTACGAACCACGCATGCGTCGGCTGATCGCGGCGACCGAGGCCGAGGGCGGGGAAAGCCGGCCACCGGCTGCAGCTGGCACAATGATGCCACCCCTGCCAGTTCGCAATGTCCTCTTCATGTCGTCGAACGGGATCGGTGTCGGCCACATAACCCAGCAGCTGGCGATCGCCGAACGGCTGGAACGCGATCTCACACCGGTTTTCTGTACTATGTCCTATGCGATGCGGGCGGCAGTTGATGCGAGTTTCCAGTCCCATTTCCTCCCGCATCATGCCGCAATCGACGCTCCCGTTGACAGCTGGAACACCGCGCTCGCCGAGGAAGTCTTCGCCCTTCTGACGCATCTTCGGCCGCGCGTGTTCGCCTACGACGCCACAGCTGTTTTCAGCGGGGTGGTGGATGCGCTGGCCATGCTGCCCGACATCTTCAAGATCTGGGTCCGGCGGCCCTTCTGGCGCGAATGCCACCGTCCCTTCCTTGCCTGCGCCTGGGCCTTCGACGCGGTCATCGAACCCGGAGAGCTGGCGGAGGAATTCGATCATGGACCGACCGCCGAACAGCGCCATCTGACCTTGCGGGTGCCACCGGTGCTGCATGTCGATCCGGCGCGGCGCCTGCCGCGTGCCGCCGCACGCCAGGCGCTCGGCCTCGACCAGGAGAGTGTCGTTGTCGCCGTGCAACTGGGGTCGGGCGCCAATTTCGACATGAGCGCGGTGCGCGACAGGATTGTGCGTGCGCTCCTGCGGCACCCGAACGTCATTGTTGTCGAAACGGTCTCGCCCATCACTCCGGAAGCGAAGGCCTTCGTCCCGCTTTCCGAGAGGCATCGACAGGCATCGCTCTTCCCGAGTTTCCGCTACAGCCTCGCCTTCGATGCCGCCGTCTCGGCTGCCGGGTACAACGCCTTTCACGAACAGGTGCTCGGCGCCATTCCCACCCTCTTCGTCCCGAACGAGGCCCCCGACATGGACCTGCAGGCCGCGCGCGCTCACTGGGCCGACGTCACGGGTCGTGGCTGGATGGCGCGACGCGATGTCGACATGGCCTGCATCGAGGATCGGGTCGAGGCACTCATCGATGCACGCGAGCGCGCCGCGGTGCGGATGCGCTGCGCCGACATCGAATGGACCAACGGGGCAGAGATCATCGCCCGGTATGTGGAGGATCATGCGCGGCTGGTGCGGACCGATCTGGACCCGCGCCGGTTCTCGAGGGGCTGAGGACGCGGCCGATGGGGGCAGCCTGCAACATCTGCGGCGGACGGCGATTCGGCGACACTTACGGGCAGGCCGGCAGCGCCTTCCTGCGCCAGGGGGTGCGCTGCCTCGGCTGCGATTCCCTCGAACGCCACCGGCTGCTCTACGAACGGCTGGAGCGGGGCGGCTTTCTGTCGCGACCGCTCGCCGTCCTTCACATCGCCCCTGAACCCTGCCTCGTCGGCATTTTCAGGGCCTCCTGGGGCAGAGGTTACCACCCGGCGGACAGGACGCCCGCGCAGGTGCCAGTCCAAGGTGTCGCCCGGCTGGATCTCTGTACCGATGCTGGCCGCCTCGGCGCGGCGCGCTATGATCTCGTCATCCACAATCACGTGCTGGAGCATGTCGACTGCGATTACCGGGCGGTCGCCCGCGCGCTGCACGCCGCCCTCAAGCCAGGCGGATGGCACATCTTTTCCATTCCCTTCATGAACGGCGGCTTTCGCGAGGCGCAGGGTCCGCTGGAGTCACACGAGCGCACACGCCGTTTTGGGCAGGCGGATCACATGAGGATCTTCTCGCCCGACGATCTCGCCACAACGCTCGGCGCCGCCCTGCCGCTTCCGCCGGACTACGATGCCACACGCGGCGTGGCGCCGGAGCGGCTGGTCGAGATCGGCATTCCCGAGGCCGCCTGGCGCGGCTTCAACAACAATGCGCTCTTTATGCTCGAGGCCTCGGAGCCTGCGCCTTCCGCCGGCGAACTCCCCTCGCCGGCACCGGCCCAGCGGGAGAAGGCGCCACGCCGATGCCGCGATGTTCTCTTCGTCAGCGCCAATGGCGTGGGGCAGGGGCATCTGTCGCGGCAGCTGGCCATCGCAACACGGCTGAAGGATTACACCGCCGGATTTCTCACCTTCAGCTACAGCGCGCGCATCGTGCGCGAGGCGGGCTTCGCCGTCCACTATCTGCCCCACCATGCGGCAACGGGCGAAGATACGCGCCACTGGAACGCACGACTGGCCAACGAGATCGACCTTCTCCTCGATGCGCGCGGTTCCGATGCGCTCGTCTACGACGTCAACTTCGTCTTCGACGGGGTGATCGACGTGCTGCGGCGGCGCAAGGATCTGCGCTCGATCTGGATCCGACGCGCCATGTGGCCCGATCACCATGCGGACTATCTCGGTGCCGGCATCCACTTCGACACCATCGTCGAGCCGGGCGATTTTGCTGAGGCCTTCGACAGGGGACCAACGGTCGCCGCGCGGCAGCATGTGCAAAGGGTGGCGCCGGTTCTGCTCACGCAGCCGCATCACAGGCTTGGCCGCGACGAGGCGCGTGCCGCGCTCGGTCTCGCCCCCTCGGCAACGACGCTGCTCCTGGAGATCTCCCGGCCCGCCGGTCATGCGCTGGCCGGCCGGCGCACCGCCATCCTCGACCGGCTTTCCCGCGAAACGGAGCTGGAGATCGTCGAGCTCGTCTCGCCGTTGATCGAGGCCGACGCGACGGATCCGGGCCCGCGGCATCGGCGCATCAGCCTCTACCCTGCCTACCCCTACACGGCGGCCTTCGACATGGCGATCACCCGTGCCGGCTACAACGTGTTCCACGAGGCCATCGCCGCTGCGCTTCCGACGCTCTTTGTGCCGGACGAGGGCCGCGACATGGACTTGCAGATCAACAGGGCGCGCTTTGCCGAGGAGAACGGGCTCGCACTCTGTCTGCCGGCATCAGGCGGCGCGGCGGAAACGGAAGACGTCGTCAGCCGGCTTCTCGACGACAGCGTTCGTAAGAGGCTCGCATCGAACTGCCGGGCTTTCATGGAGTTGAGGGGCGGCTTTGAAAACGGGGCGGATGCGATCGCACGCCTGGTCGAGCGGGCGGGGGACGAGACATGAGCGGGGAACGGGCACCCTCCAGCCTCTGCCTTGTTCCGTGGATACACGCGCATGTCGATGCCCAGGGATTTCGGGGCCTGTGCTGCATGGACATGGCGCGGCGCGGCGAAGCCGTGCGGCGCCGGGACGAGAGCTTCGAAGCCTTCTGGAACGGTGCCCCGATGCGCGCCGTGCGACGCCAGATGCTCTCCGGCGCGCTGCCCGAGCGATGCCGCCTGTGCCGGGGCGACGGGAACCGCAGCCAGTCGCTGAAGGATCAGATCGCCGAACGCTGGCCGGGACGCGAGCCGGAGATCATCGCCGCCACCGACGCGGACGGCGCCACCACACTGCGCCCCTTCACCTTCGATTATCGCACCTCGATCTGCAATCTGAAGTGCCGGACCTGCGGACCCCTCTCCTCCAGTTCCGCCGAAGCCGAGGCCCGCCAGCAGGATGCGATCGCGGCGGTCGAGACGGAGGGGCGGAGCTGGGACGCCGCCTACCGGCGCTTTCGCGCCACATCGGTCGACGCCGCGCGCGGCGAACTGCTGGCGGCAGTGAAGGTCGGCGCGGTGCGGCAGCTCTACTGGGCCGGCGGTGAGCCACTCGCCGACGAGACGCACTGGAGCGTGATGCTGGCGCTCGTGGAAAGCGGGCAGGCGGACAGCGTCGACGTCGCCTACAACACCAATCTCACCCTTCTCAGCCACCGTCAGCGCTCCGTCGAGACCCTCTGGCCGGCCTTCCGCTCCGTCCATGTGCAGGCCTCCGTGGACGGCCTGAACGCGGCCGGCACCTATATCCGCAGCGGCTTCGACGACGCCGTCTTTCGCGCCAATGTCGAGACTGTCCGGGCGCTTGCCGCACGCTTTCCGACGATCCGGCTGACGCTCGACGTGACCGTCACCTCCGTCGGGCTCCTGCATCTCGGACCGCTCCTCGAGTTCGCACTGGAGGCCGGCATCGAGGTCACCGGCAAATTCATGGTCCCGCGTCCGGTCAATGCCTATCTCGCCGTGGAGGCGCTGCCCGACGATGTCAGGCGTCAGTGGTCGGAACACTGGATGGACGTCATCCTGCGCCGTGACGAAAACAATCGTCTCGGCGCACTCTACGATCTGCTGCGCCATGGCCTCACCCTCCCCGGCCGGCTCGATCCGGGCTGGGAGGCGGCGGCAGTCGAGGCGATCGCGGCCTTCGAGACCGCGCGTCAGGACGCGGGAGGGCTGCGGCGCCTGATGGCCGTCGATTCGCGCCTGGCGGCGTTTCCCTTCCCGCGCGACACGGCGAGGGCCGAAGATGCGCCTCGAATTTGACCTTGTGAGCAAAGCCGCACGCGCCTTACACTGGGTCCGTCAGTTGGGTGCTACGGTGCACCGGAGGGCAGGCGGAGGAGGAAGGGGCGCGATGGCGGCTTTGCTGAGGACGGTGATCATCATCCTTCTTGTCGCGTTTTCGACCGCTCCCATCTCGGCCGCGGAAAAGCGCGTGGCGCTCGTCATCGGCAATGGCGACTACCAGCAGCTTCCCCGTCTTCTCAATTCGCCGGCCGATGCCGCCCTCATCGAAAAATCGCTGCGCAACGTCGGCTTCAAGACCTTTCTGGTCACCAACGGCACGCGCCAGGACATGGTGCGAAGCCTCAAATCCTTCACCGATGCGATCGATCAGGACACGGCCGTGCTGGTCTTTTACGCCGGCCACGGTATCCAGTTCGACCAGGAGAACTACCTCATCCCCGTCGACAGCCAGTTGACGAGCGCCGACGACCTGCCGCTCGAGGCCTTCAGCCTGAAGCTCATCACCGAGCAGATCAGCCGCGTGCAGCCGAAGATCGCCGTCTTCGTGCTCGACGCCTGCCGCAACAATCCCTTGGAGAAGGCGAGCCGTTCGGCAACGGGCGCGACGCAGACCCGCGGTCTGGCGCGGGCCACCGGGCCGCTCGGGAGCTTCATCGCCTTTGCCACCGCCCCCGGCGATGTGGCGACGGACGGAAGCAACGGCAACAGCCCCTTCACCCGCGCGCTTGCCGATGTCATCACCGCGCCCGGCCTACCGATCGAGCAGGTGTTCAAGCGGGTACGTGAGCGGGTCGTGACCGAAACCAAGGGCAAGCAGGTGCCGTGGGACAACTCCTCGCTGACCAAGGACTTCTTCTTCACAGAAGCACTTCCGGCAGAGCCGACACTGTCGGCAGCGGCGGCCAAGGATGCCGAAGCTTGGCAGTCCGCCTCCGATGCCGACATCGCGTCCTCCTACCGCTCGTATCTCTCTGCCTTCCCGCAGGGCCTGTTTGCCGATATCGCCCAGTTGCGGCTCGACGTCCTCGACCGCAAGCAGGCCGCGCCGGCCGACCAGCAGCAGGCTTCGCTGCCGGCGCGCGACCGGACGATCGACGCGGCAAACGACCTGACGACCTGGACCGCGATCCCGCAAAATGGCACGCCGGAGCAGTATCGCGATTACCTCGAAAAATTTCCGAACGGGGTCTTTGCCAAGCTCGCCCGCCTGCGCCTTGAAGCCGTCTCCCGCGAGGGCGCGGCCGATGTTGCGGCGCTCCCCGACAAGATCACGGCGCGATATGAGGAGTTCGCCGACGATCCGCTCTATCCGGAAGTGACCGATTGCGACCGGGAGGCGGGGCACGTGCAGGAAATTGCCGATCCCGCAGTCGGTGTCTATTTCAAGCAGATCGTGCCGGAGCGGGCCGTGCCCGCCTGCCTGAAAGCGCTGCAACAATATCCCGACAGCCTCCGAATCCTAATGAATTACGGCCGCGCCATTGATGCAGCGGGCCGCCACGACGAGGCCCGCGAGATCTACCGCGCCGGCGCGGAAGCGGGCTTCCCGATAGCCTACCGCTCTCTCGGCGACGTCTATCGCGACGGGCGCGGCATCGAGAAGAACCTGAACGAGGCCCGCTACTGGTACGTTCTGGGCGCCGCCAAGAAGAACGTCTTCGCGGAGTTCAACCTCGCCCTCATCTACGAGAACGGTCTTGGCGTTCCCAAGAATCCGGAAAAAGCCGCCTATTGGCTCTGGCGGGCGGCACGCCAGGGCTTCGCTCCGGCCATGGAAAAGCTCTCGGCCTACTATCTTGCCGGAACCGTGGTCCCGAAAGACATGCGTCAGGCAGAAATCCTGCTGACCGGCGCAGCGGAAATGGGTCATATCTACGCCGAGTATCAGCTCGGCAACCTCTTGATCGACGGGACCCAGCTCGCGAAAAATGAGACGATGGGCACCGAGTGGGTCTCCAGGGCTGCAAGACAAGGCTACAACGAAGCGCAGCATCGTCTTGGCGAACTCTACCTCGAAGGCAAGGGCGTCCCGAAAGACGCCACCAAGGCCCTCAGCTGGTTCCTGATCGCCAAGCAATCCGGTCTCGAAAAGGCCGCGGCGCAGGTCGAGACCGTAGAAGCGAAGATCGGAAAGAAGGAAGCGCGCAAGGCCGAAAAACTGGCCGCAGATTTCCGCAAGGAAGAGGTGAAATAGCCCGCTCTCGCCGGGGATATGCGGAGAAGATTTGTAACTTGTATCTGACTCTTGACGGAATACGAACTTGCGGCCCATGTCATCCGGAATGGGTAAGCGGTTCAAATCGTTAAGCTTTAGCGGAAGAGATCAAATGTCCGCTTTGGTGCAGAGTAGAGATGTCCGCAGCAGTCACCACACTGCCCTAAGATCACCGAATTGACGGCATCACTCGACATTTGTGCTCCCTCTCCCGCTCCGGGTGAAGTGAAGCATAATCGCGGGATGACGGTCCAGTCGGCAACAACGAACTCATGCGATTATTCAGCCTATACTTACGGGTTAACGCGAAAGCAGGGGCTCGGAGATTTGACCATTGATAGGAAGACGGTAGCAACCGTAGATGTCAGAGGGATTGGCTGGTAGCGCCAACAGAGATGACGAACTGCCATTGCCACAGTCGCCTTGCATGCGGAAATAATTGCCGTCTCGGCGATTATCGGGATTGCGCCTGAATGCGCCGACACCGCTTCTGGATCCGATGTGTGACCCTTTGCAGAATCCGAGCCGGATCGCCTGCAAGGTCAGTAATTTGCGAAGCCACGTCCTCGGATCGCGCGGCGACAAGCTCAGCCAGCTCAGCAACGCGCCTGACCGTCGATGCCCCGCTCAACCCAATGTCGGCAGCAAACGCCTGCCAGTCGGCTTTATGCAGATCCGCGGCGCTGATCCGGCCGCCTATTCCGTGAGGCAGGCTCTGGTCGATGTTGGGATAGACGGCAGCGCACATCAGGTCATAGAGCGGCGCCATCTTCGCGGACCCACCCGCACCGATCAGGATCGAGTAGTTCTTCGCGTGCGAATCCGAGTTGCAAATGAGCACATTGAGGATGACCGCATTGAGGAGTGTCATGCGCTCTGCAGGCGAAGCCAGGTCGCTGACGGCTTGGAACATCATTCTCAGGGTCACGCCCCGCCCGGTCGAGGAGCGCTCGTATTTTTGCGACGGGAAATGTCCGGTTAGCTGGCAAAGATCTTCCTGATGAAGCCGGCGAATCTCGCCTTGCGGATCGATGAAGCGGTCATAGCGCTTCACAAGAAGATAGCGGCGTCGACCAGCCACGCCGATGGTCGCCTCAGCAGCCTCAAGACCGCAGGCGCGCGTGAAAGCGAGACAGAACGCTTCGTTCTCGACGCTGCCTGCAAGCCGTTTTGAATCCGGCTTCAGAATGTGAGTGGAGGGGGTCCCATCGACAGGGATGGATTTATCGCCGTTCTCGCCAACGAAGACCGGCAGCGCCTCCTGGACGCCCGCGAAAAAATTGATACCCCGCGCTCCCCGACCAGGAAGGGCTTTGCCGGCACCTACGATAGTTTGCAGCTAGGAGATGGGAGGGATTTCAAGATCTTAAATCAATCGTTAAAGAACCACACCACCGGGCTTCCTCAGGCAATTTCTCAACTGGGTAAACTGTAAATTTCTTCCAGAACATGTCGCGCCATTCGAGCGGGAATTTTGGAAGCCTTTGCTGTCGTTTCGAGCTTTCGGATCGCACTCTTAAGTCCGAGATCCAGCCTGATCCAGGATTCACGCTATAGACTGTAAAATTCTGTTTTTACATGTCTTTTCCTGAGCGTCAAACACACCTTCAGAAGGTATTTTCGAAAAGGCGCGTGAAGCTCGCCCGTTACTGCCGGGCGGCCAGGACGGCGCGGATCATGGCGGCGCGGCGGCTGACGCCCATTTTTGCGAAAATCGCCTGGAGATGTTTCTTGACGGTGTTGGGTGAGATGTCGAGGGTGGCAGCCATCTCTGCAACCGTATGGGTCTGGACGGCGGCGTGCAGCACCCGCATCTCTCCCGGCGTCAGCCCATAAAGGACGGCACAGGCCTCGATGCCGGAGGCAGGCACGGCCTCTGCCCTGCGGATAAAGAGCGCCGCACGCGCCGACCGGCCAACCTGCTCGAAGGCCGCCTGGGTCGAGGAATTCGGCTCGAGCCGCATCAGATAGGCGATCCAGTCCGCTCCCTCAGCATCAGTCATTTTAATGAGTGCGGGATAGCTGTGCAAAAGAACATCGCGTTGCGCCGTACCACCCGCAAGCGCGTCGCGAAGCAGGCGCTGCGCCTCGGGATCGACGAGGCCCAGCCCTTGCGCACCTTCACGCACCACATCCCCGCGGGCGAGAAGCGTCTGGGCGCTTTGGTTTGTCCACGTTGCCACGCCGTCCGGCCCCAGAATGAAGACAGCCGCTTCGACATGATTCAGCGCCGATTCCAGCGAGCGCACTCGCTTTTCCTGCCTGCCGATTTCCCGGCGAATGAGGGTCGCACGCTGGATATGCGGCACCAGCCGTCTCAACCGGGTGCGCAGGCGTTCGTCCACCAACCCGTACTGATCACCTGTAATAACCGTGAAGGCTGCCGCACTTGCTTCGTAACGCTGGATGTTGAAGATCGCCGCATCGAAGAAGCCTTGCGGCGCGGCCCATTCCCGAAAGAAGCGGCTGGCCTGAAAGGCGTCATGCGCCACCAGTTGGCTGCTTGCGAAGACTTCACCGGGCTTGATGAAGATCGAGGCAGGATAGGTGGGATTGAGGGTGACGAATTTCTCCCGATACAGGCGGATGAATTCCGGGTCGATCCCCCAGGAATAGACCGTTTCGCCAATCCCGTTGCTGGCATCGCGCCAGTAGATGCGCGAGGCCCGTCCGCCCGTATAGGCGCAGATCATCTGCAGGGTCTGCGGCCAGAGGGTCTCGTCCAGCACCGTGTCGTAAATCGACCCGATCACATCGGAAAGCCCGTCCAGTTCCGCCTGCGACTGCCTCATTCTCACATCCTGCCTTGATGCCCGACGCTACTTTAGCGATGCAATCGCCGCAAAATCCATCGAAATTGGCGACCCTACCCGAACAGGTGATGCGTGGCCCGGTTGCGCATGTCGATATGCGGCGACGGTGCTGGCCGGCGATGCCTTGATGATGAGGCCTGCCTGCGCGCCAGCGCCGCAATGACATCAACGCAAGGGGCTTTTCCTCTGGTTTTCGGGCGGTCGCGTGGACATGCGGATCTCAAACAACTCCGTTGAGGTGATTGCGCGCGCCTTGGCCGGACGGCTGCCTTTTGCCGCGGAGCGTAACCGGAGACGATGGCATGGAGCTGTTCATGTCGGCCTGGGTTCTGGGTCTTTCGATCGCGCTGCCCCTGGGGCCCGTCAGCCTGCAATGCGTGGAGCAAAGCCTGGCGCAGGGCGCACGCTCCGGTCTGGCAAGCGGCGCCGGTGCGGCAACGAGCCATTGCCTCCATGCCGCCGTCGCCGTGCTCGGAGCCAGGACGATCGCTCTTCCTCTTGCGGGCATCGACGGCAAAGTGCATGTGCTGCTCGGACTGCTGCTGGCGCTTCTGGGCCTGCGAAGCCTGCTTCGTGCCCGCACGGCGGTCGGACCACGAACCACGATCAGCAGCCGAGGGATCGCCTATCTGAAAGGCGCCGGTCTTGCACTGAGCAATCCCGCGACGCCGCTCACATATGTGAGCTTTGCCGCCGCCACCGCGACCGCACGGGCAACCGACATGGGCCTGCAACAGACAGCCTTTGTCTGCGGGGCCGGGCTTGGCGCCCTGTCATGCTACGCGACATTGATCACGCTGACGACGCTCGTCGGCCGGCATCTGCCGCAATCTCTCTTCTCCCGGCTTCATCTCGTTTCCGGCCCCATCCTGATCGTGATGGGGCTGATGATGGCGGTGCGGTGATGCGGATGTCGCGCCGAATGGACCCGATCAGTCCTCAGACCAACAATCAGCGCCCGACAAGCGGGACGCCATCACCCCTCTTGCGCCTTGTCCCGATCCGTCCCGCGGCTGTTCCCGGCACGCATGCGGTCGCTGACGGTGCACACACGACTAGGAAGGAGCAAAACCATGGCCGGAACCAATGATCTGACGGGCAGCGTGACGCTGGTGACAGGCGCGCTCGGCGGCGGGGTTGGCAATGGGCGCAGCGACGACCCCGTCTTCTCGCCGGATGGCAAGAAACTCGTCTTCGATTCCAGCGCCAACAATCTCGTGGCGGGCGATGCCGGCGGTCAGGACGTGTTCGTCAAGGATCTGACCACGGGCACGATCACGCGGCTCTCGGTCGGTCCCGGCGGCGCGCAGGCCGACGACAGCAGCTATCTGCCGGTGTTCTCTCCCGACGGCACCAAGGTCGCCTTCGTCTCCGTTGCCGGCAATCTCGTCCTCAATGACGGCAATGCGCTTTCTGATCTGTTTGTGGTCGATCTCGCGACCGGCGCGATCACGCGCGTCAGCCCGAATGCCGATCAGGGCGTCGCCAACAGCCAGCCATCGTTTTTCCCGGACGGCAACAGGCTGTTGTTTGAAACCGGCGATCCGCTGGTTGCCGGCGACACCAACCACGCCCGCGACATCTACGCCGTCGATCTGACGACCGGCGTACTGACACGCCTTTCGACCGACGCCAATGGGAGCCAAATCGATCAGGCCTCCACGGCGCCGACGCTGTCCGGTGATGGGACGAAGCTGTTGTTCAGGACGAACGCCGGTCTGGCCCCGGAAGACAGCAACGGCGGCTTCGACTTTTATGTGAAGGATCTGAGCAGCGGCGCGCTCACGCTCGTCGGGCGCGCTGCAGACGGTACGGTCGCCAACTCTGCCAGCCTCGCCGCCTCGATCTCGGCCGATGGCACCAAGGTTGCCTTCTGGTCTCAGGCGACCAATCTGGTGGCGAACGACACCAACGGCCTCGCCGATCTCTTCGTGAAGGATCTCGTGACCGGAGCGGTCACATTGGTGACGCAGACGGCGGGCGGCGTTCAGGCCAACCGGTTCTCCAATCAGGACCTGACGACGGCCTTCTCGCCGGACGGCAACTTCCTGCTGTTCACATCGCTCGCCGGCAATCTCGTTCCCGGAGACGCCAACAACACTTACGATCTCTTCGTAAAGGATCTGCGCGACGGCACGATCACGCGCGTCTCGACAGCCGCCGATGGCACCCAGGCGAATTTTGGCGGGCAGGAAGGCCGCTGGTCGCCGGATGGCCGATCGATCGCCTTTTATTCCGGCGCAACCAATCTCGTGTCGGGACCGGATGGCAATAACGGCCAGCTTTTCGTCAAGGATGTCTCGTCCCTCTATCCGGCGCCGGTCAACCATGCGCCGGTCGCCAATGCCGACAGCTTCACGGTCGTCAGTGGCACACCGCTGCAGATGGGCGGTGCCGGCGTGCTGGCGAACGATGTCGATATCGATGGCGATCCGCTGCATGCCGTGCTGCTCAGCGGCCCCGCCCATGGCACGCTGAACCTCGATGCGAGCGGCGCTTTCACCTATACGGCCGAGACCGGCTTTCACGGCGCCGACAGCTTTACCTACAAGGCCAATGACGGCACCGCTGACAGCGCCTCCGCGACCGTGACGTTGCTGGTCGATCAGGCGCCGGTCTCGATTGGCGAGACCTACACGATGCGGCAGGACAAGGTCCTGACGGTCGCGGCATCGGCCGGCGTTCTGGCCAACGATACCGATGCCGATGGCGATCCGCTGACCGCCAGCCTGATCACCGGCCCGCAGCACGGCACGCTGTCGCTCGCGGCCAATGGCGGCTTCACCTATACGCCAACGGCCGGCTATCACGGCGCCGACAGCTTCACCTATCGGGCCAATGACGGCACCACCAACGGCAATGTCGCGACGGTGAACCTGCAGGTCTATTCGGATGCGGGCAAGGTGGTGCGCGTCTCGACCACATCGAGTGGCGGACAGATCACGGAAGCGATGGGGTCTCCGGTCTTCAGCGCAGATAAGGCGAGCGTCATCTTCGTTGCGCGCGACGATATCATAGGCGGGAACACGCGCGAGCGAGTCATCGTTCGCAAGAATCTTGCCACGGGTGCGGTCACGCCGCTCGTGTCTGGTTCAGATCTCGGGGGTGGCGGCGTCATTACCGGCTACAGTGCGGCGGTGTCGAGCGGAGACAATCTTATCGCCTTTGAAGCAGGGCTCCCGGATGGGACTGGCGCGCATCTCTATGTAAAAAATCTATCCACGAACGTTATTACAAAAATTTCCGATGATAGATCTTCGTCCAGCTCGATCTCCTTTTCACCCGACGGTACAAAGATAGCCTACTCAAACATAGTTATCTCAGACGCCGAAGTAATGGTTAAAAATCTGATTACCGGCAGCACGGATATCGTGTCTCGAAACATGAGGGGCACCGCCCAGAATAGTTCGGCTTTGGCCACTCCGGATGCAACGCCGCGGTTTTCGCCGGACGGCCGCTCAATCGCGTTTTATTCCTTTGACCCCCATATGGTCCCCGATGACACGAACGGTGGCGCAGACCTCTTCATCAAGAATTTGGCGACCGGCTTGCTGACACGGGTGACGACGAATAGCGACGGGACAGAGCTCTCGCTCGGGGGTTACCAAGTGCAGATGATCAACGGTCATCCCAACGTGGCCGGAAGTTCACACGGCAGCTACGCTTTCTCCCATGATGGACGGTACATTGCATTTCTTTCATCGTTTCCGTCACTCGACCCGGATCCGAAGAGCGGTCTCCAACAGGTATATCTGAAAAACCTGGCAACGGGCGAGTTACGGGTTTTATCGACGTCAGCGGATGGAACGCTGGCGGACGCGGACAGCGATTACGTGACGTTTTCGCCGGACGACCAGTATATCGCCTTCTCTTCTGAGGCCACCAATCTAGTCCCCGGCGGACGGCCCGACGCAGGTGCATCCCTGGACAAGGATTTCATCTATCTCAAGAACATCCAGTCCGGTGCTATTATGCAGATGATCGGTAGCGCCGACGGACAACCCGCGAATGTGGGCATCTCCTTCAATGACGCATTCGAATTTTCGAGCGACGGGTCGAAGCTTCTGTTCAGGTCGGCTGCCAGCAATCTCGTACAAAACGACACCAACAACGCATCCGACATCTTCCTCAAGTCGATCCACTATCCCCCGACAGCCAACGAAGACAGATATTCACCGCCGTTAGGAAAGCCCCTGATCGTCTCCGCGCGGGAAGGTGTGCTGAAGAATGACGTGAGCCCGACCGGTGATCCGCTGACCGCGACGCTGGTGGCGGGCCCGGCGAAGGGCACGCTGGACCTCCACGCCGATGGCTCCTTCACCTACACGCCGCCGCCGGCATCCGGCGGGGCGTTCTTCACCGGGACGGACACCTTCACATATCAGGTCAATGATGGCACGGCCGACAGCAATATCGCGACGGTCAAGCTCCTCAACTACGCGGCCGGCTACTTTTCCGGCCTGTCCGTGGGTGGCGGAGGCGGCAGATCCACCGGCGACCCGCATCTTCTGACGTTTGATGGCCGAAACTACGATTTCCAGGCGGCGGGTGAATTCACGCTCGTCAAGGGGCCTGACTTCGAGATCCAGGTGCGCCAGTCAGCCTTGGGGAGCGGCAACGCCTCCGTCAACACGGCTGTCGCCATGTCTGTCGATGGCGTCGCCGTGTCGCTCTATGCCGGCAGTGCCCATCCGCTCCTGATCGGCGGTGTCGCGACCGACCTCGGCGATGGCGATTCGCTCCAGGTCGGCAATGGCAGCATTGCCCGCAGTGGCTCGGCCTATGTGGTGACGAATGGCAATGGCGACGGCTTTTACGCAGCGCTGGGCTCGAATGTCATCGAGGTTCAGCCGATGCTTGGCAGCTCCGGCCGCAACATCTCCGGTCTGCTCGGCAATGCCGACGGCATCTCGACGAATGATTTCCGCCTGCGCGATGGCACCGATCTCGGCGATACAATCTCGAGCGCAACGCTCTACTCGACCTTCGCGGACAGTTGGCGCATTACCGATGCGACGAGCCTCTTCACCTACGGCGCGGGCGAGAGCACGGCGAGTTTCACGGATCGCTCCTTCCCGCATGCAATCGTCACGCTCGCCGATCTCGATCCCACGTTGCGCGCGGCCGCCGAGCAGACCGCCAGCAATGCCGGCCTGACGCGGGGCACGCTCGCCTTTGACAATGCCGTACTCGATGTCGCGCTGACAGGGAATGCGGAATTCGCGACCTTGGCCGCCGCGCTCCCCGTGCTGAAGCCCGATGCGCCGCACGTGGCGCTGGCCGCCGACACGGGCACGTCGAGCGCGGATGGCATCACGAAAGATGCCAGGCTTACGATCACGCCCAGCGCCTCTGCCGACCGCCTGTCTGTGAACGTCGATGGTCACGCCGTCACGACATACGATCCTTCAGGCCTCTCGCAGGGAATGCATACCGTCAGCGTCACCGAGACGAATGCGCTCGGCTATAGCTCGGACCCGACGACGGTGACCTTCACGCTCGACAGCCAGGCGCCGGACCTTCAGGTCACCACAGGCGGCGGGCGCTCCATCTCGCCGGATATCCTCGTCTCCGGCACGATCGGGGCAGCCGACATAGGCCGTCAGGTTTCGGTCTTCGATGAAGCGCAGACGCTGCTCGGCACGACGGTGGCGACCTCCGATGGCCGCTGGAACCTGACCGTCCAGGTACCGCAGATGGGCGACCATCAACTGACAGCGACGGCCATGGACGTGGCCGGTAACACGGCCCAGGTATCCTTTGCCGTCACCCGTGCCAACGATCCCGGCAGCGGTCTGGGTGACGTCCACATGAGGACGTTCCAGGGTCTCTCCTATGATTTCCAGGCCGTTGGCCGCTTCACGATGGTGCGCTCCGTCTCTGCCGCAAGTCCCTTCGATATCCAGATCGAGACGAAGAGCTGGGGTGATCTGGCCAGCGTCACCGACAAGATCGCCGCGCAGATCGGGGGAAATGCGGTTCGCTTCGAGCTTGACGGTTCGATCTTTATCAACGGCGCGGTCGATCACAGCCTGTCATCGGACGGTGAGGTGCTTCGTCTGGATGGCGGTGCGATCACGCGTCTTTCGGCAAAGAGCTACCGGGTAGATTGGAGCGACGGCCAAAGCCTGAGCGTCATCAACCAGGGTGTCTGTTTCGATGAGGTTGCTTCGCTCGGCCCTTCGGACGGCCCCGGCTCCGTCGAGGGCCTATTGGGTTCCAACACCAGCCGCGCCACCGATATCGCGCTTGCCGACGGCACCGTGCTCGCGCATCCCACGGAAGCAGACCTCCTCGGACGTTACGCCGAAAGCTGGTCGCTTACCGATGGCGGCTCCCTGCTCGAAAACGGCGGCACCTTGCCGATCGCCTTTTCCGATCGCGGCAAGGCAGATGCACCTTTCAACGGCAGGTCGTCGATCGGTCTGGCCAATTTCGTCGCCGAACGCACGACGCTCGCCTTTCAGGAAGACCGCTCCGGCGCCTTCGGCACGCTGACGGTCGCCAGCGGCCAGCAGCAGACGGCACTGATCCTGATGGGACAGTATGCGGCTGCGAATTTCCACGCCGGCGACGACGGTCATGGCGGCGTGACCATCGACTATCAGCCGCCACGACCGACGCTGCTTGGTTGAGACAGGGAGACACGCAGGCTCATGCTGTCCGAAAATGATCATGTCGCGGGAGAGGACGGATCCGCGAAAGTGGCGCAACCGGATGCCCCACCGCCTGGCAAGCGGGACTTTCTGGCGCTCGTCTGGTGCCTGAGCCTGCTCGGCCTGCCGGCCGATGCCGACCAGATGCTGCACGCCCATGGCGTTTCCGGTGCCGCCCGCGACGCCGATCTGCTGCGCGCGGCGCGGCGTTTTCCGGTCAAGGCGCGGGCGATAAGCTCGCGCTACGAGCGGCTGGCCGCCACGCCCATGCCGGCGCTGGCCGAACTGACGGACGGCGGCTGGATCGTCATCGGCAAGGCTGACGCCGAGAAGGTGCTGGCGCTCGACCCGGCGAACGGCTCTCCCGAACTGATCGGGCGCGAGGATTTCACGGCACGGTGGAGCGGCAGGCTCATTCTCGTGACGCGGCGGGCGACGCGCCTCTCGCTCGACCGGCGCTTCGGCATCGGCTGGTTTGTCGCCGCCATGGCCAAATACCGCCGGCCGCTGGTCGAAGTTCTCGTCGCCTCGCTGTTCATCCAGGTTTTCGGGCTGATCGCGCCGCTCTTCTTTCAGGTCGTCGTCGACAAGGTGCTAGTGCATCGCGGGCTCTCTACACTCGACGTCCTGGCGACGGGGCTCATCCTTGTGTCCGTCTTCGAGGTCCTGCTGACCGGCATTCGCAGCTGGCTGTTTGCCCATACGGCCAACCGTATCGACGTGGAGCTTGGCGCGCGGCTCTTCCAGCACCTCGTGGCCTTGCCCATGGCCTATTTCAGCACGCGCCGCGTCGGTGACACCGTGGCGCGGCTGCGCGAGCTGGAGCAGATCCGCCAGTTCCTGACCTCATCGGCCCTGACGCTGATCATCGATCTCTTCTTCGCGACGATCTTCATCGGCGTCCTCTACCTCTATTCGCCTTCGCTGACGGCGATCGTCGCAGCCTCCATTCCGCTCTACGTGCTGGTGTCGCTGGTCGCGAGCCCGATGCTCAAGCAGCGCATCGACGAGAAATTCCGGCGTGGCGCGGAGAACCAGTCCTTCCTGGTGGAAAGCATTGCCGGCATCGAAACGGTCAAGGCCATGGCGCTGGAGCCTGCCTTGCAGCGTCGCTGGGAGGAAGGGCTTGCAGGCTATGTGACCGCTGCCTTCGGCGTCATCGGCGTCTCGACTTTTGCCCAGCAGGCGGTGCAGGCGGTCTCCCGCATCGTCACCGTCGGTATCCTGTTTTTCGGCGCGCGTTCGGTCATCACCGGCGAGCTGACGATCGGCGAGCTTGTGGCCTTCAACATGATCGCCGGGCAAGTGGCCCAGCCCGTCCTCAGGCTTGCCCAGCTCTGGCAGGATTTCCAGCAGACCCGCGTCTCCATCGATCGCCTCGGCGATATTCTGAACACGCCCACGGAACCTGTGGCATCGGCAACATCGAGCCTGCCGCCGATCCGCGGCGCGATCCGCTTCGAGGCCGTTTCCTTCCGCTACCGGCTTGACGCCTCCGCCATTCTCTCGGACGTCTCGATCGACATTGCCGCTGGCGAGATCGTCGGAATCGTCGGTGCCTCCGGCTCGGGCAAATCGACCATCATCAAGCTCGTCCAGCGTCTTTTCGTTCCCGAACGCGGCCGCGTGCTGATCGACGGCACTGATCTCGCGCTGGCAGACCCGGCCTGGCTGCGTCGGCAGATGGGCGTCGTTCTCCAGGAAAACGTGCTTTTCAATCGGACGGTGCGCGAAAATATCGCCATTGCCGATCCCGCCATGGGCATGGATCAGGTGATCGCCGCTGCCCGGCTCGCCGGCGCCCACGACTTCATCCTTTCGCTGCCGGAGGGCTATGAGACGATGATCGGCGAACGCGGCGCGAGCCTGTCCGGCGGCCAGCGCCAGCGCATCGCGATTGCCCGCGCGCTCGCCCTCAATCCCCGTATCCTCATTCTGGATGAAGCCACTTCGGCACTCGATTACGAAAGCGAGGCGGTAATCCAGGCCAATATGGCAGCCATCACGCGTGAGCGAACCGTGCTGATCGTCGCCCATCGGCTGTCCACGGTGCGCGCGGCCCACCGGATCGTGGTCATGGATGAGGGGCGCATCGCCGAAAGCGGGACCCACGACCAGCTGATGCGGCTCAACCGTCGTTATGCAAGGCTCTGGCGCATCCAGTCCGAGGGTCCGGCGGCTGCAGCGCTTCGGCCCGTGGAGGTCACGCCATGACAACGCTTCCGCAGCGCTCCGCGACGGCGCAGATCATTCCACTTCCCCGGCGAGAAAAGGGGCTCTCTTCGACCGAACGCGCCTTTCTGCCGGCCGCACTGGAAATCGTGGAGACGCCGGCCTCGCCAACACTGCGGGTCACATCCGGCGTCATCTGCGCCATCTTCGTCGCCACCCTCGGCTGGGCCAGCATCGGCAAGGTCGATCTGATCGCGACCGCGCCGGGCAAGGTGGTACCTGTCGGCCGCACCAAGGAGGTTCAGGCCTTCGAAACCGGAACCGTGCGGCGCATTCTGGTGGATGACGGAACGCTGGTGAAGGCCGGTCAACCTCTCATCCTGATGGATGGCACGCTTGCAGGTGCCGATCGCGAGCGCTTTCGCGATGCGACCATCAGCGCCGATCTCGACATTGCACGGCTTACCGCCCTCGTGACGGCCCCGGCGCCCGGCATCGATCCCTTCGCCGGCGTCACGGCCGAGCCGGAGGCTATCGAGGCCGCGCGTGGCCGCTACAGCGCCGACAAGGCCGGCCGCGACGCCAAACTCGCCGCCGCCGACCGGGAAATTGCCGCGCGACGGCTGGATGCCGTCAGCTACGAGGCGGAGATCGCCCGGATCGACGCGCAGGCGCCGCTTGCCCATGAGCGCACGACCATCCGCAAGAAGGCGTCGGACCAGGCTTTCGGCTCGCGCATCGACTATCTCGATGCGGCCCAGTCCGAGGCCGAACTCGTCAATCAGCGTCGCGTCATGGTCGAAAAGCAGAAGGCTGCGGAAGCGGCGATGCAGGCGCAACTGGCGGATCGCGAACGCCTGCGCGCCGAAACGGAGCGTGACTGGCGGTCAGACCTGCAGAAGGCCATGCGCGAGCGATCCGAAGCCGCCAGCGAACTCGCCAAAGCCGAGCGCCGCACTCAATGGACCTCTGTCGTTTCTCCCGTCGATGGCACGATCTCAGACCTGTCCATCCATACGGAGAGCGGCGTGGTCCAGGCGGGCGAGCAGCTTCTCAAAGTGGTGCCTTCATCCGACCATCTCACCATTGAGGCCGTGATCGAAAACCAGGATATCGGCTTTGTCCATCCGGGCGATCTCGCAGAGATCAAGGTCGATGCATTTCCCTACACGCGATATGGACTGCTGGAGGGCCGCGTCGCCCACATCGCCCGCGACGCGGACGCAGATCCGGACGTGTCGCGGCAGCATACCCTCTCAGGCCCGCGCGATGCGGCCGCAACCACGGAAGCGCTCCGCCGCTCCAGCGCGCTCGTCTACACGGCGCGAATAGACATCGACGACCCGACGCTGCTGATCGATGGCGTCAAAACCCGCCTCGAGCCGGGCATGGCGGTGACCGTCGAAATCAAGACCGGCCAGCGCACCGTCCTCGACTACCTCCTCTCACCCATCAGCCGCCACGCCCATGACGCGCTACGGGAACGATGATCTCGGAGACTGCCGTGTTCGCTTACGACGGCCGCAGCACTGAAACCGATACGGGACGAAATCGGAAATAATTGCCGGTGCGGCAATTGACCGAAACGAGGTATCCAGCGGCACATCCGGGTCGCTCAGCCGTCTAAACCACGCTTCGCGCCAGCAGGTTGGGGATCTCCTCCCATCCACAAATGCCTAACGTCGAATAGACGGTAGCCAAATGCTTTTTCACGGCTTCGTTGCTGAGCATGAGGGCATCTGCGGCCGCGGATCTATTTGTGCCGCGCGCAGCGCTGATGACAAGCAACTTTTGCGTTGGCGAAAGTTTCACGCCGAGGACCAGGTTGAGCGCGGAGAGCGACATCGGCACCTGTTTCTCGAGGCTGATGATGAAAGCACTCACATCATCCGAAGCGGGCGCTGTGAGGCGTTGCAATTTCAACTCAAGTTGTCCTGACGGTATCGCAAGAGTGCGCGTTGGGATTTTCAATCCGGCTGACTCCGCATGGCACATGTCTTCGATAAAGCGGGGTGCAGAGACAATTGCCCCTTCAAGCCGAATGTCCTGGCCAACGAGCGAGCATTCCCGCAGCAGCGCATCGCCTCGCGGGTCGAGAAAGCGGACAGTCCGCCCGTCACGATCAACGATCAAATGTCCGCTGTCGCCTTGCCTCAGCCAGTTCTCTTCATGAGGCTCAGCCAGTGCCGCCCGCAGAGCAGGCTCGATCCGCTGAAGCCGCACGGCATCCTGTGCCGTGAATGGGTTCCCGCGTTCGCGAAAGGCCAGAACGACAATTCTTGTGCGGCCAGCCAGATCGACGCGTAGGTCAAGAGTGTGATGATGTCCACTTGGACGAACGAGAAGATTGAACGTATTGGACCGGTAGTAACTTTCCGGCGGCGCCAAAAGGACGCCGAGACGTTGCCGACTTTTCATATTGGAGAGAAAGGCGACATTCATCTCGTCCGGTCCGCAAAAGAGCCGGTCAAACTCGTTGGCGAAGAGCTCACGCGCGCCGACGGGGCTGTCTTCATGGTGGAAGCCGACCGGTTTACCGCTACCGTCCATCCAGAAAATCCCGACGGCTGCAGCACCAATATAGATTCGGACAAGACGGCACAGCAGGGGCGTGAGGGTTCCGATGTCGTAACCTGCCCGACAGACGAGACTGATGTCGTGAAACGCCTGTGTGTCCGCATGCCGCATCACGTGAGCTCCTCTCTTCCGCCGGATTTTGACCCTGCAGTTTCCTCCAACGCAAGAGTTCTTGTTGGTCACGGGTGCTCGAGGTGTTCACCTTCAACATGCTCCCCGCCGGGGGAATGTTTCTGCGAGAACGGCCGCGATACATCTCGTCCGATCAAAAGACAGAGCGGTGCCGCCGCCTCGGCAGGTGGTAACACGAAATGCAGACCTCCTTTCCGCTCTGTCTGACAGCACGGTTGCAACGAACAGCAACCCAGCCATCAGCGGGGAAATCATGAGAATAAGATGCGTGGCCCTTCTTGCTGCATCTCTCGCAGTGTTGGCGGCCTGTAGCACGTCAATGCAGGAGCCCTGCCACATCGAGGGATCCCAAAGGCATAAGTTCCCCCGAGAATGCGCGAAGGCCAGCGAAGACAAGGCGCTACCGCCATCCGGCGAACAGCAGCCTCAGCCCCTCCTCAAGCCCTTGCGCCCGATCAAGAAAGTCCTGCTACCGATCGAAAATCGGGAGGGTTCGGGCAATGATCGTCCATCTGGCGTACAGGGCGCCAACAGTGGCGAGGCCCAGCCGGAAACGACAAGCCGTACGAGCTTCGCCAGCAGAATGAGCGGCCCGAGCAGCGTTTCCGGAGGCACGCCGGCCGAAAGTGGAGGCCCGGACGACAGCGGCCGCTAACGCCAGCGTTTGATCGAATAACCCCGTCCCCAAAAACGTCGATCCGATCACCGGAGACCGATCCCATGAGACGCATTCTAAAAATTATCGCCTGCTTCTTTATCGCCCTCACCGGATGGACGACCGCTTGCCTGGCAACTGAGCCCACGGGATCTGGCGATCACCCCTTGGTCGGTCGTTACGAAGGGTCCAGGATTACCTCTTACAAGACCGTCGCATTCGACCGCGTTGATCTTTTGAACGGCCCGCTCGCCAAATCCTTCAATGACGAAGCCTTGCCGGACGAACGCAAGCTGACGGTCGAAGGAAAGTCATTCCGCATTATCTACGAGGCGCCAGCCGACCGTTCGGCCCTTGAGGTTGACGCCAACTTCGCCCGAAGCCTCGAGGCGAAGGGATTTCAAATGCTCTACGCCTGCGCCAATGGCGCATGTATTTCCGGAAGCACCAGCTATTATCGTTTCGGCGCGTTGCTCGACGATAGCCGCCGTAATTTCCGCTACGCCGACGGGATTGCCTATAGGTTAGCTCTGTTAAAACGCCCACAAGGCGACGTCTATGTCTCGATCCTTGTCGGGCAAAGCGCGTCCGCTCCGATCGTCGCGATGCGGATTGTCGAAGTTCAGCCAATCGACACGGACAAGATCGTCTTTCTCGACGCCTCCGCGATGAAGGACGGTCTCGTCACCAATGGCCATGTGGCGCTGTACGGGATTTATTTCGACACGGACAAGGCCAACCTCAAGACTGAATCTGCGCCAACGCTGGCGGAAGTCGCAAAGCTTTTGAAAGCCAATCCCGACCTCACCCTGCTCGTTGTCGGTCATACTGACAATCAGGGAGACTTTGCATACAATGTTTCGCTGTCCGAACGCCGTGCGGCGAGTGTGATAGACAGTCTGACGGGCTCCTACGGCGTCCCGAAGTCACGACTTGTACCCTTCGGCGCGGGCATGTCTTCACCTGTGGCCCTGAACGACGACGAGGCGGGCCGCAAACTGAACCGCAGGGTTGAGCTGGTGCGCCGATGAGATCGTGTCTCGTTCCTGCGCGTCTGTTGCTGCCGATAGCCGTCATGATCAGCCTTGCATTCCAAGCCGAGGCGGGTGGGCTGCGTCCATTTTCAGAAGCGCCGCGGGGCTCCGCCGACAGGCGTCAGATACTGGACCTGCTGCGGATGCCGATGCAGCGCGTTTTCGCCGGCCGTATCGAATTCGCTGTCTCCGTCATGAATGTCAGCGACTCAGATGCCTTTGCCCGCGTCCATCCACAAAGACCCGGCGGCGCGCCATTGACGATCGACTTTCCCTGCGAGGTTTCCGGTGCGGATCTGGAGATCGAAGCGACGTTCGTGAAGCGGGGTGGCAGTTGGCACTACGATTCGCCTGCCGACGGCGAATTCCCGATCTGTGCCGATGACGTGACGTCGTGGGATGCCTGGTTGCGGGAACGAGGACTTCCGCAAGACTTTGTGGGACGGTCAGAATTTCTGGATGGAAGCCAATGAGCGGACGAATTTCTTGCGGCCTCGCACTTTCTGTTCTTCTCACAGCGTTTCCTGCTCTGCCTGTTGTCCGGCGTGACGCCCCCCCAAGCGCGGCAGAAGTGAACGATGCGATATCCCGTAGCGAGGATTATGCAGGCACCGTCGTCAGCAGGGTTAGAGGGTGCGTCCCGCTGACATCCGAAGACGGTCTGGTCGATCCGAGATTCGTTGACTGGTATTGCATCGCCGACGGCACGCCTTTGCCCGCTGGCGAACGTGTCATCGAGTTTGCCATCCGCCGCGATCACGGTCCGCGCCGCTTTGAAATGATCATCGGCGAGTTTGGTGGCGGATGCCCGCCTGCAGCGAATGTGGCGCATGATCTGCAGAAGCGGGTAACGGTTCCCAATGTGACAGGGCTAGGCCGGGAAAACCGGCCGATGATGGGGAGCATGATTTTTGATGACGATCCTGAAGCAGTGATTTCGATCGCTTGCGACTACTACGGAAAAGCAGCCCGGAACAATTATCGGCTCTCCGTCACCTTCACCTTCGATGCCGAAGGCTATCATCTCCAGAACGGCGCAAGCGAGCAACTGTTCGACAACGCTGGCAATCCGGTCGATCACGCGCATTGAACGAGAAAGGATCGTTTATGAAAGGCATCCCTGCCTACGTACTCTCAGGCGTCGGCCATCTCGCCGTGCTTTTATGCGGGCCTGCGAGCGCGTGGGCCGACGACCCTCAGCGGCTTCAGCCCGGACTATGGGAAACCACTGTTTCGGCAGGCTCGATGCCATCGCAAAAGAGCACGCAGTGCATCTCCACCTCCCAGGCCGACACGGCGAATGGCGACTATGCTCATGTCAAGGCGGCGCTGGATCGGCAAAATGCCGAAAACGGTTGCAGCACGGGCTCAGTGACTGTGGAGGGGCCGCGTATTCGCTTCACCATGACCTGTTCGGACATGGAGACCGTCACCGACATTACGTATTTCGGCACGCATTCCGAGGGCACCATGTCGACTGAGATGTCGCCTGGCAAACATAGTACCATGACCGTAACATCCACACGTCTGGGTGCATGTCCCCCATGAATGCGCCAAGACGTTACAGGGCGCACAACGGACTGCGACAGGTTCAGTTGCCAACGGCACGGCGGCGAAGACGGGCAGCTTCTCCTGGACGCCCGCGGAGACATCGATACCCCGCGCTCCCCGACAAGAAAGGCTTTGCGGGAAGCTCATCCAGAATGCGCTCCGGCGCCGCAGCATCCGGCACGGGCTAGAGATTGACACCCGGTCGATGGGGTTGACCGATCGACAGGGCGCCGGCCGTGTCGCGCTCGATATGGCCGAGGAGACCGACGATGTCCTGGGGCGAGACTTTGAGACGCTGGCCGATTTCGGCGCCGAATTCGCGTGCTGACCTGAACATGGATCATCTCCCATGCTGGCTTACCGAACAGGAAGATTTTTCATAGATCGCTATGATCCTTACCGATCGGGAAGCAGGGGGCGCCAAGCCCCCGAAACACCCCGATCGGGAAGTTTCAGGCCTCGTCACGAGGTCGAAAAATAGGGTCCTTGAGCGCGCGGTATCGCGTGTGGTACACCTCGGGATATCGCAATTTTGCCAATGAGAGCAGCAGGTTGGAGAAAGTCCAGCTTTCTCAGGTATCGCGGGCCTATCTGGCGGAGAGTCCCCCCCTCTCCGCCATGGAACCTTGTTGACCACCCCTACCAACCTCTTGAATCCCATGCCACCTGCCAAGGCTAAGCATCCTTGTCAGCATCGGTCCGACGCCGCCGAGTCCCGAGGTCCGGCCCTTCAAGACATGGCCTCTCCGAAGTCTTCCCGCACACAACCGTTCCAGGCACGCTGCACTGACGTTGGCCAGAGCGGCTTTGAAAGTCTTCAACCATGGGGTTGAATTCGGTTCGGGATATTTTACCGTGCCCTGAAAAAGGCGCGGAGGCGGTGATGGTCCGGGGTTTGGTTGCAGGCGGTGTGTGCCTTCTTGGATTTTCGGTCTTGGCGGTTCTTACCACCGCTACGCAGGCGCAGATGCGAATGGAGCCGCTCGGCAGCAGCACGAGGCTGGATCCTGCGCGAGGCGCGCCACCCGTCATCTTGATCGAAGGCAGTGGTGAATCCGGCAAGGATCTTGCCCTTTACGGTCCCGGCCTGTCCTTGATCGAGGGTGTGCTGGCGAAGATGCTTGCGCAGTCGGACGTTGCCAATGGCACGCAACCGGCAGACGGCACGCAGCCGGCAGATGGCGGACAGAACAGCGGCGGGACGAAGATTACCGATGGCAATATCTCGATCGAGAAATCGGGCGAGGGCGATTTGCCGAATGGTCTTCATGGAAAGATGACGACAAAGATCGACTTCGACCGGTGCCCGAAGCCAGACGGCCGTATCGCCCTGACATTCATTTCGAAGAGCTTCATAACGAAGAAGGGCGGCACGGGCAGCGCAAACGTCACGGTCACTGTCGATGGCATCCTCCAGTTTGATGATGACGCCCGCAGCGACGGACTGGTGACGAATACACGGGTGGAGCATGCCGCAACCGGCAGCGCGGGCGGAAGCTATGTGGATGTCAGCTGGAACAGGGTTGGCAACACGGCCGTTCGTGATCGCAAGGTCAACAGGATGAGCAGCGAGGCAACCGCGGCCGATGTGGCTGCGGCCGACAGCATCCGCAGCCTTGCCGAGGCGGCCGCCGACCAGATTGCAAGCGGCATTGAGAAGGCGATCGAGGCCGGACATTGCGTGACGCTCACGGCCGAAACCACGCCTGCGAAACGCAGCAAGGTCGCCCCCTCGACAGCCTTCGAGATCCTTGCGAAGCCTCGGGCGAAACTGGACGGCCAGCCTGCGGGAGGCACAGTGGTGGCCATGCTGGAAGGTGGCTCGGCGCTCGACCCGGCTGGAAGCAAGGTTCGCGCGGACGCCCGCTTTCGCTACACGGCGCCGGCGGAAGCAAACAGAAAGGCGGCCGTCCGCCTGGTTGCGCGCTCCAAGCGCGGTGTCGGCCTCGCCACGGTCGATTTCGATACCAATGGGGCAGCCTTCTTCGCTTCGGGCGGCGCAGATGCCTATCACGGCGAGGGCAACATATGCGACTTCGGCAAACCCTTTGTGATTTCAGGAAGCGGCGTAACGCAGAAATTCACGCCAGACAGTCCGACGACCGGGAGCTACGAATATTCAGGAAACCTTGGAGGCTTTGCCGTCTGGGGTAAGGGAACCTACAAAGTGACACTGTCAGCCGACGGCACAAGCGGCAAGCTCGTCGCCAACGGCGGCGGATCGGTCAAGACGCCCATGGGGGTCTACAGCAACAGTGGATCCGAGATCTATGCCTTGACGCCCGGAACGCCTTGCGAGTGACGGCGTCGATCTTCAGGTGCGGGAAGACCTGTTCAGCCTCGCGATCCGCATGGCGGCACCAACCATCGCTGCCGTCGGACGTTGACAGCATGTCGCTTCATTCGGAATTCACGGGACATGCCGCAGAACATTGTTTTTACATGATTTTTCCTGAAATCGCGACACACGTTCAGGAGACGTGCCTTAGGGAAGCTGGCCGCAAACCGTGACGTTGCGGCCAGGCGTCGTGCGAACTCGGATCAGGCGGCCGCGTCGAGCGCGTCGGGCGTCAGACGCTTCAGCATGCTCGTGAAGTTCTGCATGGACTGAAGGTGGGCATAGATCAGTTCAAGGCCATCCATGCGGAAGAGCTGGAGGATCTTTTCGTCACCGAGCGCCTTCAGCTTCTCGCGCTTGATGGCCTGGAAGCCCTGCAGTTCAAGCGCGCGGTCATGGATGCGCATCTGGGCCGTCATGGGCTCCAGAAGGTCCAGTTCGGCCAGCAGCTTGCAGAAGCGGCGGGTCACGGCGAAGTCACGCTGGTAGTTCTGGAGGAACTCCAGCACGCCGCCGAGATAGGCGGTCTGGGCGCCGTCCGCATCGAACAGACGCTCGCCGCGGCCTTCCTGGTTCCAGCCCTCGAAGCTCTCGTCGATGCACAGCGTCAACAGCTCGTCCGTATCGGCACCGGCGAAGACGAAGGGATAGCGCCGGATGAAGGCGGGAACGTAGGAGCCCGTCCAGTTGCCGTCGGCATCAATGAAGAGATTTTCGTTACCGCGGACACCGAGCACAACGGCCGGCATGATATCGTCCGTGCCGGCAAAGACGACGGGGAATTCGCTGGCCGCCGCCGTCACCTCAGACGCCGTGAGCGGCACCGCATTGAGGTCGGCGGCGAACTTGAAGTTCCGCCCGGCCTTGATCGACCAGTCCTTGTGGCGGTTGAACGCCACGGGTACGGCCTTCTCATAAATCAGCAACTGCTTCGTCATTAAACTCTCCTCAAACACGCCCGTCCGTGACCCGCCTTAGGGCAAGCCTTCGTCAACGACTATAAGCAGTCGCATGAAGCCAATACAAGCACTTTGGAATGTTTGACGCGCCTTTGTCCAGTGGAACGGCGCACAGACAATCGGTACGGTTAAGGAGGCGACGTATTAAATGGCATCAGAGCGACCTCATTCGCTATTATGCTGGCGATTTCTTCATGAGATCTTCGCATTTTCTAGGTTTAACTTCTAGGTAATCCACCTATTTCGCGACACCGCCCAAATTCTCCTTGATTTTCCACCTCGTCGGCTCTAACATGCCTCACGTGGAATTTCACCGCAACGCGCGACAATTGCGCCGGTTAATGTCGCTGCGGGAAACGATCTTTCAACGTATTGGTAGACTATTTCTCCTGTATGATATTTGACAGGAGAAGGAATTCCTGTTTCCCGAAAACAAAAATCCCGTCGTTTACCTTGAATGACGAGTAAATTTTCCCGCCATTGCGCTTTCTAGATTAACGATCTAATAAAGAATTTATGAAGAGCCGGTCCCCAGCGGTGCCTTTTTGGCATCTCTGGGGGCGCGGATCTGGAGCAGCGTTGGCGGCGCAACAGGCATGACCATTCATCCCGGCGGACGGCCCGTTCCTGTCCAAACAGCAGGCATCGCAGCGGCGGACGCGCAGTCATCCCGGCTGTGGAAGGCGCTTGGCGCGGCAGCGACGCTTGACGAAGCCGCAGAGGCCTGGACGGAGCTTTTTCTGGCGCGCGAAGCCGAGAGCCTGCCGGGTCCGATCCGTCAGCTTGAAATCTGGTCTCGGGGCCGCAATGGTGATCGTCTGGTGTTGCGCCATGGCGACGGCCTCGGTGAAGGCGATGACCTGCGCCGTCTGGCCGTGTTGGCGCTTGGCGAGAAGCGCGGCGTCGGCCAGGCCGGCGGCGAAGGTGCAGCCAGCATCATTGCGCAGCCTTTCGGCCCGATCGGCGCGCCGACGGGTGCCGTGGTCCTGGGCCTCGGGCTTGCGGGCCCGCGCGAAACCGGCCTGCGAGTCGCGCTGCGCCGTCTGCAATGGAGCCTTGGGCCCCTGACGGCGGTCGCGGCCGACGAAGCGGTCAGGCTTGCCGAGGCGACACCGGCGCTTGCCGTCACCTGCCAGCGGCTACTGACGGCCTTTACGTCCCGCCCGCGCATGGACGCAGCCGCGCGGGCACTCACGACGGAACTGGCCGAGGCGCTGGGAGCGGACCGGGCGAGCCTTGGCATGAACCGCCGGCGTGGCATGCGCGTGATCGCCGTCTCCCACAGCGGGGGCGGCCCGAAGCGGCACGCGCTGGAGCGCGGTTTGTCCCGCGTCATGGACGAGGCATCGGACCAGCGCGCCATCCTCGTGTGGCCTGCCACGCCTCATGATCCGAATGTCACCTTGGCCCATGAGGACCATGCGCGACAGGAAGGCGTTCAGGCCATTCTGACAGTTCCCCTGCATGTCGAGGACCGTCTGCGCGGCCCCATCACCTGCGGCGCCCTGGTCATCGAGCGCAGCAAGGGGCCGGCCTTCACCGAAGCGGATCTCGCCTTGGCGGACGGCCTTGCCGATCTCCTCGCGCCATCGGTCTGGGAAAAGTGGCAAACCAATCGTTCCCTGCCCACGCGTGCCGTTCAGTCCGTCTGGCGGGCGCTGCAAAGCCTGTTCGGACCGGATTATCTGGCGCTCAAGCTGGTTCTGCTCTTGATTGCCGGCATTCTCGGTGCCGCAGCCGTCACCCCGGCAGCCTATGAGGTGACCGCGGACGTCCAGCTGGAAGGTGAAGTCCAGCGCGCCGTCGCCGTGCCCTTCGATGGCTTCCTCGCCACCGCACCGGCCCGTCCGGGCGACCGGGTGCGCAAGGGCGACGTGCTGGCAAGCCTTGACGACCGCGATCTCGTGCTGGAGCGGCTGAAGGTGTCGGCCGAAGCACGCGAGACGGCGCTGCAATATGAAAAGGCACTGGCCGACAAGGATCTCGCCAATCTGCGGATTATCCGCGCACAGATCGCGGCGGCGGAGGCAAAGATCCGCACCATCGACGAGCGTCTGGCCCGCGTCGTGCTGCGCGCCCCCTTCGACGGCCTCGTCATTTCCGGCGATCATTCGCAACAGCTTGCCAGTGCCGTCAACCGGGGAGACCTCCTCTACGAGGTGGTTCCATCCGATGCCTACCGGGTCAGCCTCGCGGTTCCGGAAGACCAGCTTGGCGACCTCAAGACCGGGCAGACGGGTAGTCTGAGGCTCCTGGCACTGCCTGACGAAACCTTCCGCTTCACCCTCGACCGCATCACGCCCATCGCCCATGCCGGCGAGGGCAAGACCGTGTTTCGCGTCGAGGCCCGCCTTCAGCCCGGCACGCCCACGGAGCGGCTGCGGCCGGGACTTCAGGGCGTCGGCCATGTGTCTATCGACACCCGCACCCTGCTTTATACCTGGACCCGCAGTTTCGTGACCTGGGTGCGCCAGTCCGTCTGGCGCTGGGTGGGGTAAGCCGATGGCCCAGCGGCAGCTTTTCAGCCAGCACTGGAGCCGGATCGGCTCCCTGCGGCCCCGGCTGCGACCGCAGGCCGGCATCGTGCGCCACCACGTGCGCGGCGAAACCTGGTTCGTTCTGAGCGACAGGCAGAGCGGCCGCCACCACAGGCTGAACCGCGCCGCCTGGCAGGTGATCGGCCTGATGAACGGTCGGCGCACCATCGATGACATCTGGCGGCGGGTGCTGGCCGAGGAGGATGGTGACGGCAGCACCGAGCCCCTGACGCAGGACGACGTCGTCCAGCTTCTAGCCCAGTTGCACCAGTCGGATCTTTTGCTCGGCGACGTGCCGCCGGACCTCGACGAACTGGCGCGGCGCGGCGAAAAACAGCGGCAGGACGACCTGCTTCAACGCATCCGCAATCCGCTGGCGATCCGCTTTCCGCTCTTCGATCCCGACCGGTTTCTCGCCGCGACATTGCCGCTCGTCAGGCCGCTCTTCACCTGGTGGGGTTTTATCGCCTGGCTTGCACTCATCGCCTTCGGCGCGGCACTTGCGGCGCGGCACTGGGCGGAGCTGACCGAAAACGTCGTCGACAGGGTCCTCAGCCAGAACAATCTCCTGATCGTGTTGCTGATCTACCCCGTCATCAAGGCGCTGCACGAACTCGGCCACGGCTGGGCCACCAAGGTCTTCGGCGGCGAGGTGCGCGAGACGGGCGTCATGCTGCTGCTCTTCATCCCGCTTCCCTATGTGGACGCAACGGCGGCAGCGGCCTTCCCGAGCCGGCGCCAGCGTGTGATCGTCGGCGGAGCCGGCATGATGGTAGAGCTGTTGCTGGCAGCGCTCGCCATGATCGTCTGGGTGATGGCCGAGCCCGGCGTCATTCGTGCCGTCGCCTTCAACGTGGCGCTGATCGGCGGCGTCTCCAGTCTGCTTTTCAATGGCAATCCGCTGCTGCGCTTCGATGGCTATTACATGCTGGCCGACGGGCTCGACATTCCGAACCTCGGCACGCGGGCGACGAAATATCTCACCTATCTCACCGAGCGCTACGCCTTCGGCAGCGATGCGGCTCAAAGCCCCGTGCGGTCGCCGGGCGAGCGGCCATGGTTCGTGCTCTACGGCGTCACCTCCTTCGTCTATCGCATCATCATCTCCCTCAGCATCGCGGCGGTGGTGGCGCACAAGTTCTTCTTCGTCGGCGTCGCGCTTGCCATCGTCTCCCTCTGCAGCGTGCTGGTCTGGCCGCTGCTCAAAGGCCTTCGCTATCTGCTGATGAGCCCGCGGCTCGATCGCCACCGCGGTCGGGCGATCGTCGTGAGTGCGCTGACCGCGGGACTGATCGGATTTGCTCTTTTCGGCATGAACGTGCCGCTCGCCACCGTCCAGCAGGGCGTCGTCACCATGGACGAGGGCCGCAGCCTGCGGGCCGGTGCCGCGGGCGAGGTTGCCGTCGTGCCGGCGCTCGACGGGGCGGCCGTCGAGCCCGGACGCATGGTGGTCCGGCTGGAGGATCCGCTCATGGATGCGGAAGCCGATCTGCTCCTCGCCAGCCTTGCCGAAATCCGTGCCCGGTTCCAGGCACTGCCCGTCGAGGAAGCGTCGGACCGGGAAATCCTGCGCGAACAGGCCCGCCGGATCGTACAGGAAATGGACGATCTGCGCACGCGCTCCGCCGGCCTGACCCTTGTCGCCGGCGCGCCCGGCGAACTCCTGATCGGCTCTCCACGCGATCTGCCGGGACGCTACGCAAAAAAGGGCGACCTCTTCGGCTATGTCGCGGCGCCGGGCATCCAGCGCGTGCAGGTGCTTTTGGCGCAGGACCAGATCGATCTCGTCCACAGCCGGGCGGGCGCCATCGCGCTCCGCTTCGTGGATCAGCCCGACGTCACCTGGACGGGCCGGCTGGTGCGGCTCTCGCCCTCCGCAGGCCACGATATTCCGCATCCGGCGCTGGCGACCAGCGGCGGCGGCGCCGCCGCCATGGATCCGGCCGATCCCAAGCGGACGCTGGACCCCTGGTACACGGCGGATGTGGAAGTGAACGTGCCGCGACCGCTGCCGCCGGGCCTGCGTGCCCTGCTCCGCTTCGATCATGGCATGGAGCCGATCGGCTACAGCGTCTGGCGCTTCCTGCGCCGGCAGTTCCTGGGCGAGTTCAATGTCTGACGCCTTCGCCCTGCCGAGACAGACCGATGCCGATGCAGCGCCAGCCCGCGCGCGCGCCGCCCGGCCCTATCCGGAACGTCCGCTGAGGCCGGGCAAGCCGCTGGTGGACGGATTGAAACGGATCGAATCCTGGACTGCGCGGCCGGCCATGGGCCTGCGAAGGCTGCAGCTCCTGCGCATCGCGCGGGAAACGGCGCGCAAGGCCGCCCGGCTGCGGCCGGACGAGATGAGTGATGCCGAGCTGTCGGCCGCCCTGCGGCGGCTGCGTCCGAGACTGTCGGCCCCGGAGCGGGCCCCGCTTGGACTGATTGCCGAAGCCTTCGCGCTGTTGCGCGACGGTGCCCGACGCACGCTGGGCCTGACGCCACGCGATGTGCAGCTGATGGGCGGATACGCCATGCTGCGCGGCTGGGTCGCCGAAATGCAGACCGGCGAGGGCAAGACGCTGACGGCGCTTCTTCCGGCAGCCGTGATGGCGCTGAGTGCCCGCCCCGTGCATGTCGTCACCGTCAACGATTATCTCGCCACGCGCGACGCGGAATTTGCCCGTCCCTTTTTCGCGCTCTTCGGCCTCAGCTCGGCCTGCGCGTCCGAAGAGGCGGAGGAGGATGACCGGCGCGCAGCCTATGGCGCCGCCATCACCTATTGCACCAACAAGCAGGTTGCCTTCGACTATCTGCGTGACCGGCTGGCCCGCGGCCGCAACGACGAGACGGGCCTGAAGATTGCCCGCCTGACCGGCACGGAGAGCAAGCCGCTGATGCTGCGGGGCCTCGGCTTTGCGCTGGTGGACGAGGCCGACAGCGTGCTGATCGACGAGGCCCGCACGCCGCTGATCCTGTCGCGGGAGGCGCCGCCAACCTATGCGCCGTGCCAGGTGCGCCGCGCGCTGGACATCGCCCGAACGCTCACCGAAGGCCGCGACTACGTCGTTCTGCCGGACCGGCGACAGGTGGTGCTGACCGATGAGGGCGCCGATCGCGTGATCGATGATCCCGGAGCCCTCGACGAGACCGCCACGCCGCGCGACAGCGCGCTCTGGTCGATCGGGCTGGTGCGGGAAGATCTCGTGCGGCTCGGCCTCGCCGCCCTGCATCTTTACAGGCGCGATGTCGATTATGTCGTGAAGGACGACAAGGTCACCATTGTCGATGCCAATACGGGCCGCACCATGGCCGACCGCACCTGGTCCGACGGGCTGCACCAGATGGTGGAGCTGAAGGAGGGATTTGCCGAGCTTTCCGCCCAGCGCATCACCCTTGCGCGAACGACCTACCAGCGCTTCTTCCGCCGCTACCTCGTGCTTTCAGGCATGACGGGCACGGCCGCGGAAGGCGCGGCCGAACTCCGGCGGACCTACGGCCTTGGGATCGCACGGATACCCACGCACAAGCCACCGCGTCGGCGCATCACGCCTGACCGCATCCTCGCACGCGCCGACGCGAAATACGCCGTAATCGCCGAGAGAGCCGCCGCCCATGCAGCGCGCGGCGCCGCCGTGTTGGTCGGCACGGCATCGGTGGAGGCCAGCGAGAGGGTCGCAGCCGCCCTTGCCGAACGCGGCATCGTGGTTCCCGTGCTGAGTGCCCGGCAGGATGCCGATGAGGCGGAGAAGATCCATGCCGCCGGGACCGCCGGCCGCATCACCGTCGCCACCAACATGGCCGGACGCGGCGCCGACATCCCGCTCGGGGCGGATGTCGCAGCCTCCGGAGGGCTGCATGTCATCGTCAGCGAACGCCACGAGGCGCGCCGTGTCGATCGCCAGTTGATCGGCCGTTCGGCGCGCCGCGGCGAGCCGGGCCATGCGGAAGCGATCCTGTCCCTGGAGGACGATCTGCTGATGCGCTACGCCGCGCCTTGGCAACGTCGGCTGATGGCGGCCATCCTCCACCTGCCCGGCGGCCAGCGTGTGGCGGCCCGCCTGGTGCGCACCTGCCAGCGCCGTGCCGAACGGCTGCACCTGTCCCTTCGAAACCACCTGCAGAAATCCGACGAGGTCTGGAACGATGCCCTATCCTTCACCGGTGCGCCGGAATAGCGCGGCCGCCTGCCTCGCCCTCGCCCTGCTGCTCGCCACCTCACCGGCCGCGCGCGCAGGCGATGCGCTGCCGACCCTGAACGGCAGCGACGGCGATGTCGATGCCTTCCTGGATCGCCTCCTGCTCGATCCCGCACCCGGCCGCTCGGTGGCGAATGCTGACCCGGGCGCTGCGGCCGACTTCGGCGACCGGCTCGACTGCGTGATGCGCCCGTCTGCGTCCGTCAGCCTCGCCGCCCCCATGCCGGGTCTGCTCGCCGATGTCTCGGCCGAACGCGGCGACCGGGTCAAGGCAGGGCAGACCATTGCGCGCCTCGAAGACGGCATGGAGGCCGCCACCGTCGTGCTCGATCGGCTGCGGGCGAGCAGCGATGTCGAGAAACGCGCGCGCACGGCCGAGGCAGAGACGGCCGCCAAGCAGGCCGAACGCGCGCGCTATCTCACCCAGCGCCAGTTGATGCCCGAACGCGAAGCCGAGCCGCTTTTCAGCGCCGAGCGCGTCACAAAGCTCCAGGCCGAACTCTCCGATCACGAGCGCGACCTCGTGAAGCTCGAGCTGGCCCGCTCGGAGGCTGCGCTGGAGCGGCGGCGGATCGTCAGCCCCATCGACGGTGTCGTGATCGAGAAGAAGCTGAGCGCCGGCGAATATGCCGACGGCTCCAACCCGATCCTGCGCGTCGTGACACTGGATCCGCTGCGCGTCGAAACCTTCGCGCCCGCCGCCCTCTTTGGCCGGCTTCAAAAAGGCAGCAAGGCCACCGTCTATCCGGCCCCGCCCCTCACCGGCGCCTACGAGGCAGAGGTCGAGGTGGTCGATCCCGTCTTCAACGCTGCCGGCGGCGTCTTCGGCGTGCGCCTCAGCCTCGCCAATGCCGATGGCAAGCTGCCCGGCGACTATCGCTGCAGCGTGAGCTTTACCCCGCCACCGGGCGGCTGAACGGCAGCGCGCCGCGCCCACCTCTTTCGGTCACAACCCTCATCCGAGAAACGAAAAGCCGGCCGCTCCCCAGGGAAACGGCCGGCTTTCCTGTTCAGGACCATCGACGCATCCGGTGAACAGGGTCACCGGATGCGTCATGGCGTTACTCGGCCGCAGCGAGCAGCAGCAGGTCGTCGGCGGTCGGCAGCGGGGTCACGCCGCTGGGCGTGCGCTGCATCAGCTGACGGATCTGCGTGGCGGTGAGCCGCTGGTCGTAGACCGCCAGTTCATCGATCTTGCCATCGAGGAAGTTGGTGTAGGTCTGCGTCGTTGTGTAGACCGGCACGTAGGTCACGAAGGGGTTGAACGGTCCGCAGACCGAACCGATCGCGCCGAGGATCCCGGTGCTTGACTTTGCCTGATAGGCAACCGTCGTGGTCAACGTGGTGGAGGCGCCGACCAGTGCGGCGGCCGTGTTGTTGGCCAGACCGCCCGCAAAGGCATTGGTGCCGACGCGCTGGCCGTTGACCCACAGTTCCATGCCACCCGTGCCAAACGTCACCGCCAGATGGCTCCAGCTGCAAGCGCGGAAGAGGGAGCCGGTGGAGACGACATAGTCGCGATCGGTGCCGGTCATGCGGAATTCCAGACGTTCGCCGACGAGCTGGATCGTCATCCCGCCTGCGCCACCGCCCGGAGCCTGCTTGGAGAACAGCGTCTGCGTTCCGCAGGTGCTGTCCGGGTTCACCCACAGACTGATCGTGCCGCTGGCAATCGCGAGCGCCGGATCATGGGCGATCGTCGCGAAGTCCGACTTGCAGGCATCGAGATCGAGCGCGGCATCACCGGCTTTGCCATCGGGTGCGCCGGGCTTCTCCAGGTTTGCGCCGTTTTTCAGCACCGCGCTGCGGCTCGAGCCGCTCTGGTCGCGGATCGTCTGGCCCTCCGCCTGGTCGAACGACCAGTAGGAAACCGGCTTGACCGCCGTTGCCACGCGATCCGGAACCACGGTCACGGTGCTCGCCACCAGAAGCTGGATCCCGAAGAAATCCTGACGCTGGTAGGTCTGGCTGCCGATCGTCTCGGTGCCGAGTGCGGACCAGGAGCCGCTGAGCGGCAGGCGCGCACCCTGCGGCCCGATCACGACCAGTGTCTCGCCCGTGTCGAGGCTGCGGATACCAGCCGGCGTCAGCGGCGCGGGGGTTTCGGCCCCGGCACCGGCAACGATGGCACGGACACCGTCCGCGAAGCGCACTTCTTCGATGCCGGAGAGCGTCAGCACGCCATCCGGACCGTTGCGACCCTGGAGCTGGGCCGCAAGCGCGGTTGCGCCCCGCTGTGCCAGCGCTGCGATGTCGGCGGTGGAAAGCGCACCCTTGAACACCGCGAGATCGTCCATGAGGCCTGCATATCCGTCCGTATAGGCCGTCGTATTGACCCAGGTCCAGCAACGGGCCGAGGCAGACCAGACATAGCTGCCCTGCTGCTTGGCCTGCGCGCCGAGCACCAGCTGATCGCCATTGCCTGCGATGCCGCCGGTATAATCGACCGACTTCATCACCTGGCCATTGAGATGGATCTTGAGGCCGTCCTTGCCGAAGCTGACCGCCAGATGCGCCCAGTCGCCGGCCTTCACCACCACGTCCGTCATCACGAAGCCCGAGCCGATCTGCACCGCGATCCGCCCGTTGTCGATACGGATGGCGAAGGGATTGGCACTGCCGGAACCCGAGACACCCTTGCTGACCAGCGTCTGGACGCCGGTCACCGACGGGCTCTTGAACCACAGGGCAATGGTGCCGCTATCCAGCGCGAGGGCTGCCGTGTTGTCGAAGCCGATGGCGCTCGTCTTGCCGCTGCCGAATTCGACCGCGGAGCCCGTGGCAGACGTTGCCCCGGCACGGCCGAGGGTCACTTGTGCCGAGCCCTTGATCTGGCCTGCGGAAAGACCGCCGGCCGCGTCGGTGATCGTGCTGCCGTCGAAGCCGACGCGCACGACAGAGGAACTCTGCGGACGCGTGTCGGTGAGAACCATCTCGCCGTTCGATCCGGTCGAGATCCGGTAGTCGCCGAGCGCACCGGACAGGGCCGGCGCAAGACGGGTGCGCTCGGCCAGGACGGCTGCGCCGCGCTGGTAAAGCGTCCGCACCTCGCCAGCCGTCAGACGGCTGGCAAAGAGGTTCAGCTGATCGAGGCGGCCATCGAACGTGTCGGTGATGACCTGCCGGTCAACGGCGGTGTTCGATGCACCGTTGCAGCTGTTGGCACCGCCGAGGATGATCGCCGCCTTGTTGGCCGCAATACCGCCCTGATGGTCGTTGGAACCGACCAGCACGCCGTTGAGGTAGAGCTGCATGCCCTTGTCCCCGAAGACGAAGACGACGTTCTGCCATTCGTTGGCCTTGACCACGCAATCCGTGCAGATCACGAAGTCGCACTGCGAGCCCTCCAGCTTCACCTCCAGCCTGTTGTCGACAAGCGCGATGCGCAGGCTGCCGTCGCTGCGGCCGGATCCATCCTTGGCGAGCAGCACCTGGGTGCCGCATGTCGAGGCTGGGTTGAACCAGAGCGAGACGGCGCCTTCGGCGAGTTCCATCTTCTGGTCGTGGGCAATGCCCACATAGCCGTTGCCGTTCAGCTGCAACGCGGTGCCGGCCGCAACGCCGGGGATCGTCGCGCCGGCGGCGCCGAGCAGCCCACCCGAACCCACGACCACCCCATCGGCGACAGCGGCGTTCACCTCCGTCACATGGCGTCCGTCATGCTCGTTGAAGCGCCACAGCGAGACGAGGCCAGCGCTGGACAGTGCCGCGGCCTGCGGGCCGGAGGCAACCAGCGTCTGGATCTTCGCCGCGTCGAGCACCTGACCGAAGATCGCCATGTCGTCCAGGCGACCGTCGAAGAAGGAGACGCGCGTCTGGTCGGCCGGGGCTGCCGTCCGGTTCGACGCCGCCTCGTTGGAGGCGCCGAAGACGATCGTGTTGCGGTTGCTCGCAAGCGTCTGGCTTGTGTTGAGCGAGCCGACAAGACGGCCGTTGAGGTAGAGCTTCACCGAGCCCCCGCCAACGCTGACCGCAACGTGGCTCCACTGCCCCACCGTCAGACGGTCAGTCGTGATCACCGCATTGCTGCGCGTCGCGTCGTCCAGGATCACCCGGAGCTTGTCGCCCTGCAGCTCGATGCGGAAGTCACCGGCCTGCCGGCCTGCACCGTCCTTGGCAAACAGCGTCTGGGAGCCCGAGAGGCGATCCGGGTTGACCCAGAAGGCGATCGTCGAGGTCTGCAACTCGTAGGCCGCATTGTGGGAAACGCCGGCAGAGCTGCCGTTCGACCCCGAGGTTTCAAGCGCCGTACTGCCATCGCGGCCCGGGGCACCCAGTCGGGCGTCCCCTTGCAGCGCACCGGTGTTGCCGGTCCGGCCGGCATCGCCAATGGAACGGCCGCTCGGCTCGTCCAGCGTCCAGCTGAGGAACGGCTGGACCGGCTTGGCGGAGCTTGCCAGACGATCGGTGCCGCTGCCGCCATCGACCACGTCGGCACTGCCGCCATTCGTGTCGATGAGGTCGTTACCGGCCCCGCCGAGCAGCGTGTCGCTGTCCGGGCTGCCGATCAGCACGTCGTCACCATCGTCACCGGTGATGATCGACGCGCCACCTCCGGCAGCAAGATAGTCGTTGCCGCGGCCGCCATGAAGTTCGGTCGGCTGCTTCAGCACAGGATCGATCTCGATCCGGTCGTCGCCGTCCGCACCGTAGAAGGCGATCCGATCCACGGCAGAGAAGGTGAAGGTCTTCACCTCCGGCTGTCCGACCAGCGGCAGGAACGAGGCCTTGACGCTGATGACATCGCCGCGCGGCGCACCATCCACCGGACCATCGGCGCGCAGGGCGCGGATGGCGTTGACATCAAGCTGGCGGCCGAAGACCGCGAACTCGTCCAGATAGCCGGCAAAGGCATTGCTGGTCGAAAGGCGGTTGACGGCGACACCCGCATTGTTGGCGTCACGCTGGTCGGCACCGATCATCAGCGGCGCGGTGGACCCCACGATGCCGCCGGTAAACGCATTGCTGCCGGCAAGCACGCCGTCGAGATAGAGCTGCATGCCCCTGGCGCCGAAGGTAAAGGCGAGGTGGCGCCAGTCCTGGTCGTTCACCAGCTTCTCGGATGTGATCGTGTAGCGCGTCCGGCCATCGGAAAGCTCCACCACCACACGGCTGTCATTGAGGCGAATGGAGAAATCGCCCGCCATGTTGCGGTTGGAGTTTTTCGACACCAGCGTCTGGCCGCGGCCCAGGTCATCGGCCGAGAACCAGAGCTGGATCGAGCCTTCCACGAGGTCGAACTCCGGCACGTCGGCCGTCGCCACATAGGTGCCGCGCGTGCCATCGAAGCGGACCGAACGGCCGGCATCGAAGGTCGGCGCACTGTCCTTCGGACCGAAGGCCCCGAGGTCGGGCGTGCCGTCGGAGGCAACAGCCGTGCCGTCCTGCCGCGTTCCGGCGCTGTCGACGAGCACGCTGCCCGCCGGTTCGTTCATCGACCAGTAGAGCACCGGCGTCTGTGCCGGGCGCGTCACGGACACCGTATCGGCTCCACCCGTACCCGCGATCACGAGCGTGCGCCCGATCAGTTCCACGCCGGTCAGCTTGGCCTGCGTGGTGCCGGAAACAGCCGCGTTCTCGTCATCGGCCAGGCTGACCTTGATGTCGAAGAAGCCCGGATTGGCGTAGAGGTGGTTGACCGCGAAGGCGCGGTCGCCACGGGTGAGGTTGACGACCTCCGTCCGGCCGTCACCCCAGTCGATCGTCAGGCGATGATCGTCGCCGGTGCCGGGATCGGCAAAGGTGCCGGTGAGCTTCACCGGTTCGCCGGGCAGCACCTTGCCGACTTCGGCCGCGCTGTTGGTCAGCGACAGCAGCACCGGCGCGACGTTGTTGACCTTCACGACACGGGAAGCCATGCCGGTCGCCCCGTCCTTGTCGGTGACGGTCGCTGTCACCGTGTAGCCCGGCGTGCCGGCCGGCGCATTGTCGGCATAGGCGTAGCTGGCCGTAAAGGTCCGGTTGACCGCATCGACGGTGGCAAGCGTCACCGTCCCGTCGCCCCAGGCGATCTCGACCTTGTGGGTATCGAGCGGGCCATCATCGGTGAAGCGGCCGGAAACGGTGAAGGCGCTGCCCTCGTTGACGGCTGCCTGCGGCACGACGAAGGCGACGATGTCGGGTGCATCGTTGAGGATGGTGACATCGACGGCGCGCGTGACACTCACGCCGAGATCGTCGTCCGAAGCGGTGGCCGAGATCGTGAACAGCGTGCCGGCCGCAGCGCCATCCGGATAGACATGGGTGGCGGTGAAGGTGCGCGTGGCGGCGTCGACGCCGACCGTCTCGGACTTGCCGTCACCCCAGGCGATCCGCACCGTATGGGTATCGGCGAGGCCCGGATCGGTGATCGCGCCGGTGAGGCGGACGACGCCGTTTTCGACGACACGGACGGAGTCGAGCGCCAGCGCCGCAATGGTCGGGGCCACGTTCTCCACGGTGACGCCGAGGCTAACGGCGTCGGAAGTGGCCCGGTCCTTGTCCGTTGCGGTCACGCGCACGGCGGCGAGGTCAAAGGCCGTGCCGGATCGGCCGTCATCCACATAGGTGTGGGTCAGACGGTAGGTCCGGTCATTGGCGGGAATGTTGATCTGGCTGGACGTGCCGTCACCCCAATCGACATTGAGCGTATGCGTATCCGCAAGACCGGCGTCGGAGACCGCACCGGTCAGGACCACGACGCCGCCTTCGGCAACGGTCGAGCGATCGAGCGCGGCCGTGACCACGGGCTTGGCATTGGTCACCTCGAGCGCGCGGGTGGTCGTGCCCGAATTGCCGTCCTCGTCCGTGGCGATCACTGTCACGGTGTAGGTGCCGTTATCGACATAGACATGCGAGATGTCGGCGGTCGGTCCGCTATAGGTCTCGGCCTGCGAACCATCGCCCCAGTTGACCGTCCAGGTGACGACCGTGTCGGCGCCGGGATCCCGTGCCGAAAGCGACTGCGTTATCCGCGACCCCTCGACCAGGCTGCCGGCACCGGCGACCGTGATGACGGGCGCGACATCGAGGACCGTGACGGCCAGCGGATTGGCGACGGGCTTGCCGTCGGCCGTCTGCTCGACCGATGTCGTGTAGGTGCTCACCGCCCCGTCCGCATCGGTGAAGGTCACCTTCAGCTGGAACGACAGCAGCGTATCGGCTGCATAGACGAGATACTGGCCGGTCGGATCGAGAGACTGGCCCGCCACGACCTTGCCCGTGGTGTCGATGGCAGCCGGGATCGGATTGCCATCGGCATCCTTGATCAGCGTGCCGGCCCGCGCAATGCGGCTGTCATCCGCATAGGTATGCGTCAGGCTGAAGGCATTGGTCGCGGGATCGATGGCAACAGTTTCCTGCTGCCCGTCGCCCCAGACGACCGTCACCGTATGCGTGTCGGTCGGCGAGGGATCCGTGATCCGGCCGCTCAGCGTCACATTGCCGCCTTCGTTGATGCGGGTGCTGTCGAGGCTGAGTGCCGTCGGCGTGGCCGGCGCATCCTGAACATGCACGGCAAGCGTGCGCAGGTCAGACGTCGTGGTGCCGTCGCTGGCCCGGACCGACAAGGTATAGGTGTCGTCCGCACCGGCAGGATCGTCGGTATAGGTATGGGTGACCTCGAAGGTGCGGGTCGCCTGATCCACCGCCACGACGACCGGAGCCGTCCCGTCACCGAAGTCGATGGTGACGGTCAGCGCATCCGCAAGGCCGGGATCTGTGACGGCACCCAGCAGCGTGAACGGACGGCCTTCCACTACGGAAGCGACAGAGCCGAGATCGCTGAGGTCGATCAGTTGCGCGGCGGCGAGGTTCTGCACCAGCGTCGAGCCACCGGCGGCGGCGGCAACACCGCTGCCGAACGTGCCGAGGCGGGTGATCGTCGGCGCACCGTTGATGATGGCAGCCGTGATCGTCCCGGCCGCGCCCACCGCGTTCTGGGCATCGCGAGGCGTGACGCTGATCGTGTAGGCGCCGTCCTGCGCAAAGACGTGCTCGAAGGCAAAGGTCGCCTGGCCGGCGGCAAGCGTGAGGCGTTCGACGACGCTGCCGTCGCCCCAGTCGATGTCGAGGCTGACCGTGTCGGTCGGCGCGTCGGAGACGGCGCCGGTCAGGCGCACCGGCGAACCTTCGATCGCGGCGGTGACACCGAGGCCGGAAAGTTCCGGTGCGGCATTCGCCACGGAAATCGACGCGGACGTCGTCGTGCTGCCATCCTCATCGACGGCCGTGATCTGCACGGCCTTCTGACCGTCAGACACGAAGAGATGAGAGACTTCGGCCGTCGCACCGGCAACTTCGCTCACTTCGCCATCGCCCCAGGCAACGATCCAGCGCGAAACCGTATCCGTGCCCTTGTCGGTGGCCGAAAGCTTCAGCGTGACGGGGCTGCGCTCCGTCGCGGTGCCGACCTGCTCGACCCTCAGCACGGGCGGAAGGTTGGCGGCTGTCACCGAGGCCAGAAGCGTTGTCACCTCATTCGGCTCGCCGGCATTGATGATCTGTGCCCTGAGCACCCGCACGCCATCGTCCGGGATCACGATGTCCACCGTCGAGGATGCCGTGAAGTCCGTTTCGCCGGCGTCCTCGAAGTCGCCGTCGCCATTGAGGTCGAAGCGGTAGAGGAAGTCGCGGTCCCCAGCAGCCACGTCGGTCGGATTGGTGATCGCGACACGCACGGTGCCGCCTTCGACGGCCGGACCCTGCCAGATGGCTGAGAGCGTGGCCGTCGGCGCGGTATTGGTGACGGTCAGCGCAAGGCTCTGGCTGGCAAACGTCGTGCCGGCATAGTCCGGCGTGACCGTGACCTGATAGGTGCCGCTGCGGTCGATCCCGAAGGCCGCAAGGTCGCTCCAGGAGAGAACCAGCGGATCCGTCGGGCTTCCGGAAACGGCGATGCCGTTGATCCGGTAGACCATTGCGGACGGACCGCCGGGCGCGGTGGCGCTGAGCACCAGCGCATCCCCCTCGGCAATCGTCGTCGCCTTGCCGCTGGCGCTGCCGCGGGCATCGAGCGTGATCTGGCTGACCGGAAGCGCCACCGTCACCGTGCCCGTGATCTGCTGGAGCGCGCTGTCCTCATTGCCATAGGCGATGGCGATCGTGAAGCTGCCGGGCTTGGTATAGACATGGCTCGGCTGGCCGGATGTCGCAACGAACGTCTGGACGTCGCTGCCATCACCCCAATCGACCGAGAACACGGTCCGGTCATCGCCGGGATCGCTCACCAGCGCCTGGATGGAGACGGTGTCGCCGACCCGCGTCGCTTGCGGCGCGATCTGGAAGTTGGCGGAAATCGCTTCGACGAGCGTCAGGGTGCTGGTGACCGACGATGTGAGGCCGAGGCTGTTTTCGACTTCGACGGTCACCGTATAGGTGCCGTTGTCGTCGATGCCGAGCCGCACCAGATCCTCCCAAGAGAGAGTGACCTGCGCTTGGCCGTTGCGCACCGTCGCAAAGGCGTCGAAACGGGCATCGCCATTGAGGTCGAAGCGCGCGGTTCCGTCGATATTGGCAGCACCGAAGACGACGATGTTGCGGACCGTGAGCGTCACGCCCTCGCCTTCGCGGCCGGTGGCCGCGTCGAAGCCGCCAATCTGCGGTGCGGAGACGACATCGACCGCTTCCATGTTCGCATAGGTCACCGTGCCGGCACCGGCCACCGAGGCCGTGCCGTCGCTGGCCGGCTTGCCGTTGACGATCGGGCCGATCGCGGCCGGCTTACCGGCGGCGTCATAGAGCAGCGTATCACCATCAGGCGTGCCGGTCGGGGCATCGCCGCGCAGCGTGATGCCGCCGGACGACACGTTGGAGCCGCTGACGAGGAACGTGTCCTTGCCCTCGCCGCCCTCGACGGTCAGGCCGCCGCCGTCACTGGTAATCACGATTCGGTCGTTGCCGGCGCCAAGGCGGACGATCGTGCTGCCGCCATTGGCCGTCTGGTCGATCCACTTGACCGTGTCGTTGCCATCGCCGGTGTCGATGACCGTGGAAGGCGCATCTTCCAGCACGGTGACCGCATCGGCGCCCGCACCCGTCTCGATGCTCAGTGTGGCAACGCCGATCGGCCGTGCAGAAACGGTGACATTGTCGGTCGCATTGCCGGTCGAGCGGACCGAGAGAGCCTCGATGCCTTCGAAGCGGACGGTGGCATCCGCCGCATCGGGCAGCCTCTCCGGCAGTTGCAGCACGGCAAGCCCGCCGAGCAGGCCATTGGTTCCGATCAGGGTTGCGACGCGGATCTGGTTTCCGGCAATCGCTTCGAGGCGGGTCACGCCACGAATGCCTTCGATGGCATCGGCACCGTCGCGGGTGATGTCGAAGCGGCCGAGACGACCGTCCGCCAGCACTTCGAAGGCGACGATCGTGTCACGTGCCTGCGCATCCTCGCCGGCAACGACCAGGAAGGCGCCATTGGCCGACAGAACGGCGTCGCGCGGCTTCAGGATACCGTCGATGCCAAGCTGGCCGTTGGTGAGCACCTGCGAGACGGCACCGGCGCTGCCGATGACGCGGATCGTGCCGCCGGCGACCTGGTAGGTCACGCCGGTTGCCGAGCGTACCACATGGCCTGCGCCGTAATTGGTGAAGCCGGAGAGCGAACCCGCCATATCGACGGCATCGCCGATGCGCACGGTCGCATCGATGGTGCGCACAAGATTGCCGGAGAGGTCGAGAACGGCGAGGCCGTTGACGGTCGCACCGACCTGCGGATTGCCCACCACGACACCGGCACTCGCCGCCGTCGTGTCGAAGCTTTTCAGGACCGCGTTGACGAAGGGCTGCAGCACAAAGACCTGACGGTCCGTAACCGCCGCATAGGACTGGCGCGCCGGATCGGTGATGATGGCGCGAACGCCCGTAACCGCCCGCTGGATAAAGCCGAACGTATTGAACTGCTGGACATAGCCGATGCCGAAATCATCGGCATAGAGGATGCCGCCAGCATAGGAGGCAAGGTCAGCGATAGCGCCGCCAATCGTGCTGATCGTGGTGGAGGAGCCATCGGCAGCCACGCGCACCAGCCGGTTGCCGGTTCCCATGACGGCATAGAGATCCGTGCCGGACCCTTCGACCTTGTAGAACTCGCCCTGGAAGGCGCCGTTGACCCGGCGATCGAACGAACCGTCGGCCTTGTAAGCACGCGCGACACCGTCAACGACGGCGGCAAACCCGGTCTGGCCGGCCAAGGCCTCGACACGCGTCACCACACCGGTAACCAGGTTCACACGGTTGCTGAGGTTTCCATTGCCAGCGATGGAATACCGGACAAGGCCGGTCCCCGTCGCCACATAGAGCGTCGTACCGTCCGCGGTGACCGCGAGATCGCGCACATCGGCCGGCGCGGTGCGGATACCGACGACGAGCCCGTTGGCATCGAGCGTCAGCAATGTCTGGCTGGAGGCCTGGAAGACGATAGTGCGCCCGCCACCGGCGGATGCGACCTGGTTGACGGCGGAGTCGCTCACCGTCGTGACGGTGCGAACGAAGGTGCCGTTTGCGGCAAAGACGATATCGCTGCCGTCGATGCGGGCGGCAAAGCCGCTCTGGCCGGCTGCTGTGCGCAGCGCCGTGGCCGTGCCGGCAACGAGCCGCTTTCCATCCGAGAGGTTGCTGCCGGAGACGGTGAAGCTCCAGATGCCGGTGGAGGTGGCAAACAGGCGCTGGCTTCCGAGCGTGACGGAGCCGTCGATGACGCCGATATCGGCGGCGATGCGCGTCGGTGCCCCGAGGCTGCCATCGCCCGCCACGGAGAATGTCAGAAGGCCGGTGGCCGTCGAGACGTAGAGGCTGCCCGCATCGGCGGCGAACACCAGGCTCTTCGGCGTTTCGGAAAGATCGATCCGCGTGACCAGTGCAAGACTGGTCTTGTCGATAGCATAGAGGCTGTTGTCGGTCGCACTGACCGCGTAGATGCGGTTGCCGACCATGGTGGCATCGACGAAAGTGCTGTTGGCACCGACATAGACCGGGCGTGCATTGGCGCCGTTGGCATCGTAGGCCTTGACGGTACCGTTGACGACAGCGGCAAAGCCGGCAGTCCCGGCCACGGTCTGAAGCTGCCCGAAATCGCCCGCCAACACCGTCGTGCGCTCCAGGAGCGAACCGTCGCTGTCGATGGTGAAGCGGATAACGCCGCTGGCCGTGCTCACGAAAAGCTGGTTGCCATTCACAGCAAGGTCGCTGACCTCGCCATCAATATGGTACGCGCCGATCGGGTTGTAGGGCTTCGCGTCCCCGGTACTGAAGGGTCCGCCATTCGGATTGTATGTCTTTGACTTTCCGAGGGCGTAGAGACGTCCATCCAATGCACTATAGGCGAAGATGCCGGCTGCGGATGCCGCAACATTCGTCAATTCGAATGTTGTATTGGCGACACTCTGCCGACCTGTTTGCAGGTCGATACTAATGTACTGTGGGCCTTGCGACGTAGCCACGAGCACATCCACCGCTGCCTTACCGGGTGTTGCACGCAGAGCGCAAACATTTGCTAATATTTGCGTTGGCTGGGCAGGCCTGAAAAGGCGGCCATTGCTGATATCCCGGAAGTTCAGTCCGTTAATGTCGGCAAACACCAGTTGGCCGGTGCTTTCGACAACGGCAAAATCGATAATTCTGCCTGTGCTGAAAATGCTTTCGATGAGGTTGCCAGTCCGGTCGTAAGACCTCAGGGCATATTGGGTCAACTGATAGGTATAGCCGTCGAACGTCAACGACTTGACCACATCTGAGGACGTCGGCCCGTAGTCGAAGCTTGTCCGGTAGGCGGTGTCGCCAAGCCGTATGCCCGAATCCGACGCGGTGCCGCCGCTACCCAGCGCGTACAGCCTAATCGCGCCTCCATCGGTGAGGAACAGGCCGCTATCGACAGTGGCCACATCCGAAGGCTGGAAGCCGAGCGCGATCCGGTTGACCAGGGCACCGGTCTGGCCGGAACGGACGGTCAGGAACGGGTCGTTGCTGGAGACTTCGTAGATAAAGCCGTTCGATGCGGTGACGCTGCCGAGCAGGCTGCCCGACGAGGCCTTGAGGGTATAAACCTCGCTGAAGCGGATGTCGGTCGGTGATGTCGGATAGCCGCTGCCATCGACCGTGTAGGCCGTCAGGCCGGCATCGGTGCGCACGACAAGGCGGCGGCTGGCCGCGTCATAGCTCAGTTCGCGGATCGGTGCCGACAGGGTCAGCGCGAAGCTTTGCACAGTACCGCCGCCAAGCCACAGCTGGTTGGTTCCAGGCGTCGCAGAGACACGCTGGAAGGAGTAGCCGTCGAAGGTCACGACGAGATCGCCATTACCGGACTGGCCGAAAGGCTCGTTGGGCGAAACGAGGCTGCGGCCTGTGATGGCGCCGGAGGCATCGAGCGTGAAGCGCACCACGCCTTCGTTCGTGGCGACCAGGATGGCAAGGCCATTCGGATCGATCGCGACGTCGGAAATGTCGCCAAGCGATGTCAGGAAGGCCGCGGCCGTGGTCTGGTTGGTGGAGATCGTCGTAATCGAATAGCCGGAGCTGCTGATCGTGTAGCGGCGGTCGCCGAGCTGCACGGTGCGAACGGTGCCGTCCTCGCCGTCCTTCAGCGTCCAGACCTCCTGGCCAGCCACCTGGCGCTGGTTGGAGAGGCTGCCATCGGCGGCGATGTCGAAGGCGAGGATGCGATCGGCCGTGGCGACAAGCAGCTGGGACTTGCTCTCATAGACCGCGACGTCGCGCAGCGTGCCGCTGATCGCAACCGAGGAAACGACGGAATTGTTGCTGTCGATCGTGTAGAGGCGACCATCCGCCTGGCTGATCGCATAGGTCTTGCCGCCGAAGTTGGCGGCGGCGGTGAAGCCGGAGGCGATGTCGGACGTGACGGTACGCACGGCCCAGTCGTTCTGGTCGTAATAGGGCGCCTGACCATTTTCCACGATCGCGGCATATTCATTGCCGCCTGCAACCGTGAAGAGCCCGCCAGCCGAGCCGCCGACCATCAGCACCTTGTTCGACAGGACACCATCGGTGCCGATGTCGAAGCGCAGGATGCCGGTCTCGGTGCTGACGAGAAGGCGCGTGCCGTTGGCGGCAACAGCCATGTCGCGCACGCCGCTAACCTGCAGCGCCGTCGAGCGCACGGAAAGATCGTTGGCGTTCAGCACATAGATGCGGCTGTCCTGCGGGCTGGCCGCGAAGACGAAGTTGCCGGTGCTGGTGGTGGCGGAGAAGCCGGCGAGAGGGGTGTAGTCGGCTTCGGCATATGGCGTGAAGCTGCTGGTCTTTGCCTGGCCACTGGTCAGCGAGAGCTTCGTTGCGGGAACTTCGCTACCAACGGACGCGCGGACCCATACCTCGTCGCCGCTGCTGTCGCTCGGCCACAAGACCGCCCAGATATCGCCGGGCCTCATGTAGGTCGGGGTTGCCGCCCCCGTGAACACGGCGACCTGTGCCATCCCGTTTTCCGTCGAGCCGACCGTGGGCGCGAGCAGAAGGTCAGCCGACCGGTTGACCAGCACAAGAAGGTCGTAACCCTCATAGGCGCGGAACGGAACCTTTCCGATCTTGAGCTCAGTGCGGCTCGCCTCGGATGACAGCCGGATGCGGTGCACCGAGATGAGGCCTTCCGGCGTGCTCAGACCGGAAGCCTTGTTGATTTCGTCGAAAGTGATTTCGTTTTTGTCGAGGAAGCCATAGGGCGCGGGCTGGCCCTTGACCTCGATCATGTTCGCAAGGGTGCCCCACGGCGTCTGGTTGAAGGTAAAGGCCTTCTCGCTGGCGACGTTCTTTTCGATCCTGCCCTTGATGCTTGGATCGTCGGTCAGCGAGTCGAGACCACCAACCGTCTGGAGAGCGACGTTCGAGGAAATGACGACACGGCCGTCCTGGGCCTTTCGGCTGTTGTCGTAGATGAAGGCCTGCCGCTGTGCATCGGTCAGACTCTGATCAAAATAGCGCTCATCGTAGTAAAGGCCTGCTTTGCCCGCTGAGACATCGACATTGGCAACGTCGGGCGCGTCAATCGCTGTTCCGGTCAGGATCAGCGTGCCGCCGGCGCCTCCAATACCAGGTGCACCCAGGGCACCGGCAGCGCCATCACTGCCGTTCGGAAAACCTCCCCAATTGGGAGTGAGAGGCAGCGAACCGTTTCCAGCATTGTAGGTGGTCAGTCTTACCTGGACTTTCCCACCGACGTTGCCAACGCCGACACTGTCGTTGCCCTTGCCGCCTCGCGCTAGCAACTGCGCAGTTTTCTCAATTGTCAGCAGGCCAGCTGCTGCCAGCCGAAGGCCGCCACCGCCACCGCCGCCGGCCACGCCGTTGAAGCCGTTGCCGCCAACGCCGCCGAACGTGAAGTTTTCAACGCGACCTCCTCCCGAAGACGAAAAAAGGAGGTATGTCTCAAAGCCTGCAGCGCCAGACGCACCGCCGGCAGCGCCTGAGGCACCGTCACCGCCTCTCAGCCCGCCGCTCGTCGGATTGCTGGGTGTGAGGCGGTTGTCGATACCGGTATACGCGGGAACGAAACCGCGATCCGGCAATGAAAACAGGCTGGAAGAGATGCTCTGGGCGCCCTGGCTGATACCGAGATTCGGCCCTCGCGTCACAGAATTGCTCGCGGTCTCCTGCAGACCGGCGCTTCCCTCGAAGCCACTATCGGCATTCCAGCCCCACAAGCCGGCACGACGCACGAAAGAAATACTATTATTTCCGTCAGTCGCAACGAGCTGTGTTTCAAAGGCAGGCAAGTTTCTGAAGATGTTGCTTTGATCGTTTGACTGCGAAAGCCTTCCCGCACCACCGGCACCACCTTCGCCACCGCCGGCAACACCGTCGCTGCCGATCGCGCTCACGTCGATCTTTGAGCCTTCGCGCAAAGTAACGTTGCCGACAACCTTGATATCGATGAGGCTATTCATACCCAACGCCGGCTTCAGGACGGCACCTGCAGCAAGCTCGAGATTGGCATAGATCGTGATTTCGACCTGACCGGCCGGCACGTTCACGATCGTGTAGTTCTCGAGCATGTCCCTGCCGGTCGCATCATTGATGATGCGGCCGAAGGCGTTGATCGTGTTATTACCCTCGAGTGTGATGGTCGGCAGATCGACGGCGCTGGGAACCGTGCGCGTGCTCGTGCTCGCCACCTCAAGCGCCGGATAGCGGCGCACCATCAGATTGTCGATGATCTCGCCCTGGCTCTGCCATTCGATCTTGGAGATCGGGTCGAAGTTATCGAAATAGCCTGCGCCGAAGGCATCGAGCACCTCGCCGGCGGCCAGGTCGATCGTCTGCGTCAGAAGTTTCTTGCCGTAGATGTCAAACGCCTTGAAGGTCAGCGACATCGAGGTGGCGTTCGGGTTGCGCAGCGTCATCCCGTACATGGCGAAGGCATTCTTGCCTTCGATGACGAGATTGGTGCCTGCGGTCGCCTGCACGGCCGGCGAGCCGCCGACGACGGTCGCGGCAATATTGGCAGAGCGATCCTCCGTTCTCAAGCGCATGCCCGTGAGCTTTTCCGGATCGAGCGCATCGTTGCCGACTTCCGAATAGCGGCCGGAGAGACCGTCGAAGGTCAGGGCAAAGGGCGGCAGGCTGCGATATTCCGTCTTGGTCTGCGCCTGGCTGACGATGTTGACGTCGGTGCTGAGCTTCACGCGGTCGCTCTCGACCTTCACGTCGAAGCTGCCGTTCTGGTCAACGAGGAAGTCGAGCGTATCGGCCTTCGAGCCGCCGAGGATTTCGGTGAAATCGGCGCCGTTCAGATTGACGATGCTGAAGTAGTTGCTGCCACGGACACTGGCGAAGAGCTCGCGTCCCTCGCGCACGCGCCAGTTGACGGCGACCGAGCCGTTCTGGCGATTGTCGACGGTCAGCGCCGTCACCTGGTTCAGGCCGAGATTGACGAAATCGTTCGGCTTCGGCTCGTTCGGGATCACCACGACCGCCGTGTTGCGCGTGCCGAGGATGGCCGAGCCGCCGGGATTGAGGACGCTCGGGCCGTAATCGCCGTAGTAATCAAGCTTCAGCCCGCCAAGCGCGGTGGCCTTCAGCGTATCGGCACCTTCATTGCCGATGACGGTGAGCAGCGCGATTGCAGAGGCATTCGCGGCCGTCGCAACCTCGATCTGGTCGTCCGACTTGCCGAGACGGACTTCCACGGCACCGACGCGGGCAAGCGTCACCGTGCCGGTGGAAAGCCCCGTGACGGCCACCGCGCCGTTGGCGGCATCGGCGATGCGGGCACTGAGCGCATTGGTGGAGGCGGAGCGGTCGAAGATCACATTGTCGTTGGCCTCGTCGCCCCCTTCGGCGCCGATCACCAGATCGGTCTGGGTATTGATGATCGTGATGGTATCGCGGCCCGCACCGCCACGGATCGTGGCAAGCCCGGTGGCCGTCAGATTGCGGATGACGATGTCGTCCGAACCGGCGCCCGTGTCGATGTCGGTCGGCAGCGCCACATCGTCGATCTCGACGCGGTCGCCGGCCGCGCCCATCCGGACCTTCACGCGCTCCATCTGGTTCAGCGTCGTCAGGTTGGGATCGACGGCACCGAAATTGCTCGTGATTATAGTGGTTCGGCCGGCCTGATCACGCCCGAGCGCGACACGGTTGCCCGTCACGTCGCCACCGATCACCTCGACAGTGTCGGATCCGATATCGCCGAAGAGGTTGAGGTCATTGGCGATTTCGCCGACGACCGGGCCAAGCCGGAACGTATCGTTACCCGCCCCAGCGCTGACCTGCATCAGCGTGTCGGCGCCGGTTATGGCGATCAGATCGTCGCCGCTGCCGGCGGAGAAGTCGAGCCGGTCAAAGTTGCTGTAGTTGATGCCCGCGTCGTCGTCGAGCACCGTGTCCGGGTTCGACGCACCGGGCGTGCGGGTCATGCCGCCGCCGATGATACGGCTGTTGCCGATCTGGAAGGCATTGTTGTCGCGGTCGCCGGCATCGCTGACGATGAGGCGGTCGAACTCGCCGGCCGCCTTGGCACCTGTCCCCGTACCGCCATCGAGCCTGATGACCTCGTTGATCCTGTCGAGCGTGCCATCCGTCCCGGAGACGATGGCGGTATCATTGCCGCGCCCCATGTAGAAGGCAAAGCGCAGGCCGGCCTCCAGCGAGCGCACCTTTACGAGGTCGTCACCCGAACCCAGCCGGTACTGCAGAATTTCGAGGTTGGTAAAGCCGAGCGTCGCGCTTGTGCCAATGCCGGTGACGAGGCCGGCATCGACGGTAATGTTGCGGTTTGTCGTGGCGCTTTCGTCACGCAGGACGATCTGGTCATCATTTCCGGCGCCACCGTCAAAGAGCAGCGTGCCGGTGAGGCCGGTCAGCAGGCCACGGCCGAGGATCACCTCGTCATTGCCATCCTGGCCCTGGACTTCGGTGATGCCGTTCAGATCGAGCAGGGTCACCTTGTTGTTGTTGCTGTTGCCGACGATGGTCTTGCGGGCCGCATCATCGAGATCGCCGAGGATCCAGATATCCCGTGCCTCGACCACATTGGCGAGAGCGATGGTGATGTTCGGCGCCGTGATGAAGCTGCCGGTCTCGGCGAGCTTCACATCACCCGCCGCCGCCAGAACGACTGCCGACCCTGCGGTGATACGTCCATTCTCCTGGAGCAGGATAGCGTTGTTGCGAGTGGCCTGGGCGGCCGTCGACAGCGAAGCCGTCCCGCCTGCCGTCAGCCGCTCGACCACGCTACCGCCATTGGTTTCCGACAGGTAGGCGGAGCCACCCGCTTCGGCGACGAGCGTACCGAGCACCGCACCGGGCTCCAGCAGAAGGTCGGTTGCGAAATTCGGATTGAAGATGAAGGTGCTCGCCTGGTCGAACCGGAATGCAGACCCGCGGCTGCCGATATCCCCCGACAGCGCCTTGAGCACGACGGCACGGCCGCTGGCACTCTCGCCATTCGCCGCATTGAGCAGAGACTGGCCGGCCGTCAGGCGCAGGTCGCGTGCGGATGCCGCCCGCTCGACGGTGAGCGTGCCCGAGGTGCGCAGGTCGAGATCACCGAGATAGGACCGCGCCGAGACGGTGTCTGCGAGGAGATTGAGACCGCCGCCTGCACCCGTGATGGAAGCGGCATCGACCGTGAGGCGCTGCGCTTCGATGCGGGCGTCACCAACCGTCGTCACGCGGCCGGCATAGACCGGATCGTTGCCGCCGAGACCGGCGACGGACACCGTGCCGTAATAGGGATCCTTGTCGTCGATGCGCGCATTGTCGATACGGCCGCGGAATTCCACGTCGCCCCTCGACTCGATGCGGATGTTCGTCGGACCGGTATCGTAGACCGTATCGCCGAGCGAGAAGCCGGATGTATCGGCCGCGATGACGACGACGGAATCGATGCCGTTCACGCTGAGGCCGGCCGGATAGATGTTGCCGATCGACAGGAGCCTGTCGGTTTCGTTGCGGATGATGATGTCGGTCAGCGACGAGCGCAGATTGACGATCGGCTTGCCGGTGACACGGCCGACGGTCGAGACCGTATCGTCCTTGCCGATCTTCTCGGCAAGGTTGTAGCGCTGAAGGCCCGCCGCCTCGAGGCGGATACGGCCGGCCGAAGCACGCGTATTGTAGATGTCTGCGATGATCAGGCGGTCACCGGTCACGGTAGCCTGCACACCGCCGGCCGTCGTCAGCTTGCCGGTCTTGTCGAGCAGGACGAAGGGTACGTCCGGCTGGATGATCGTGATGCGGCTGTTGAGCACGACCTCGTGGGTGGAATCGACGTTGTTGGTCTCGCGGGTCACGTCTTCGGAGATGAAGGCGGCGTCGGTCTTCTCCTTCGCGTAGACCTGTGCGCCGGCGGCGGCGAGCGCGGCCATGGAGAGTTCGCGCGTTGCCAGCGTCGCGCTGGCATCCGAGACCGCGCGCACGACGACGCGGGCATTGAGGTCGGCAAAGCTGGTGAGCTTGGCGCCCACCGCATCGGCCTTGGCGCTGGACAGCGCGAGCGCGACATAGGTCGGCTGGCGGGCGGCAAGCGAAATCGTGCCGGCGGTCAGATCAGCGCTGTTGATGACCTCGACGGCGGTGTCGATGAAGAGATTGGCCCGGCCGGTAACGTCGGAAGCAAAGCCGCCGAAATCGGCCCTGCCATTGGCAGACGCGACGGTCGAGCCCGTGGCCGTGATGTTGATGCTGCCGAAGGCGGCCGACAGGCTCTGCTCCAGGTTGACGCGCGCCGTCTCGAAGACGGTAACCTCGGTGATCGCGGTTGGCTTGCCACCGAGGCCGGCGGTATCGACGACCGATCCGGCATTGGTGACCGTCTGGAAGTCGGCGTTGATGGTGATATTCCCGGTCGCGGCGATCACGGGTGCATTGACGGAGACGGTCGCGCTGTTGGCGATGCCGGTGGTGGCCTTGCCTTCGCTGATGGCGACAAGACCGCCGGTGTTGCCGCCGGCGCTGGCAACGGCGCCGTTCAGGCTGCTCGCACGGATGACGATATCGCCCGTGTCCGCCCGCACAGGCTCGGCCCGCAGCGGATCGCCTGGCACGGCATTGACGGCGACGGTGACGTCCGCGCTCTGCGTGTTATAGGCATAGGCTTCCGAACCGGAGACGCCGACGAGACCATAGGCGCCAGCAGCAGCCTTGGCGTTGGCGTTGAGCCCGGTGGTGGCAACGGCGGAGATGGCCGGGGCACTGCCGGCACCTGCGCCACTCGCGCGCAGCGCGCCGCGAACCGTAACGCCGGTGCGGCGATCGACGCTGGCGCGCGCCGTGACGACGGCGATGCCGACGATGCCGGCCGCGGTGACCTTGCCGGTCAGCGGCTCGGCCTCGACGGTGATGCCGCCCGAGCTCTCGGCAAGCAGGTCGATGCGGGCAGCGTCGATGATTGCTTGCGCGCCGACCTCCACGCTCGTGGTTCCGCTGATGCGGCCGCCGACGATGGAGGCACCCGCACCGACGATACCGAAGGCTGAGGCGCGGCCGATCAGCGTGACGATCGTATCCGCAAGCGCCTTGGCGCTCACCGTCCCGTCGCTCGACAGGCGAGCGGTGGGGCCGATCACCACGACGGTGTTGGCGGCGACATTGACGTCGGCGAAGGCGCCGGCAATGCCGAGGCCGCCAATGCCGAGACCGACCAGCGTCAGACTGCCAAGCGGCGTGACGTCGATATTGCTGTCGGCACGAACCTCGATACCGCCCGCGCCGGTGCGCAGGAAGGCAGCGTCGCTGATGGTGACGGTCGCGTCGGAGGTGACGTCCACATCAACGATCGAAGCGCCGATGCCGCCATAGATGGCGGCCGCAACGGCAATGGTGGACACCTGGACGTCGGTGGTCACGCTGCTGCGCAGCGATGCGCCGTAGAAGTCGCGGATGTTCGCGCTGCTGCCGACCGAAACGCTCGCGTCATTGTCGGTCGAGACCTTGGCCACGGAGCCGCCGAGGGCAACGAAGCCCGCCACGGCGCCGGCAATGCCGAGGGTGCGCAGGCGTGTGGTCGAGATCGCATCGACATCGAGAAGGCTGCTGCCGGTGACACCGGCGCCGGTGAGCTTGACGCTGTCGCCGATCGTGACGGCCGTATCGCTGTTGGTGGTGAGAATGGCGATGCCGGCACCAAGGCCATAACCGAAGCCGAAGCCGAAGCCGCCGGCGCGCTGATCGACATCGACCAGTTGGCTGGCGCGCAGCACGACGCCGCCGGCCTGGACCATGGCGCGGTCCGTGATGCTGGCAAAGGCGCCGGTGGCCGCTTCCGTCGCCGTGAGGGCCGAAAGGCGCGAGCCGGTGACGGTGCCGCGATTGGCACCCTTGACCGTTGAACCGGCGGTGCCGGCACGCTGATAGGCCTGGTCCCGCAGATCGACACCGCTGTTGCCGGCATCACCGCCGCCACTGTTCATGGAGCCGTCGAGGCCGGACAGAATATCCGCGACCTGGCCATCGACAGTCCCGCCGCCACCGCCCGAAAGCGCATTCTGGCTGTAGTTGCTGTTCCCTTCCTGCTTGCCGTAGCTGCTGGAGAGGCCATCGCCGACGCTCCAGATGCTGATGCCACCGCCGAGACCGACGCCAAGCGCACCACCAGCCGCGAAGGGATTGCTGTCGATATGCGTGCGTCCATCGGCGCGAACGGAGAGTGCGCCCGTCAGCGTTGCGGTGCCACCGGCGAGCAGGGCCTCGGTGGTGCCGGTGATGCGGCCGAAATCGACGCTGGCGCCAAGCCCGGCCGTCCCGCCGATGGCGAGGCCTGCAATGACGGTGAAGACATCCGTGTCGCCCTTCGCGACGATGGAGAGCGCACCGGCATTGACGGTACTGCCGCGCACGGCGGCGAAGGTGTCGCTGTCGATGATGGTGACGCCGACACTGCCGGCAAGCGTTGCTCCGAGCGCTGCCGCACCGGATGCCGCGAGCAGAACGAGATCCTCCTCGCTGGTGGCATTGACCGTCACCGCGCCGGGCGTGGTGATGGAAGCGCCATCAATGGTGGCGGTGGTGGTCTTGTCGATCAGCGCGACGCTGACGGCACCGGCACCGGCGACGACACCGATCAGCGAGGGTGCGACGGCGAGCGAGCCGCTGGCGAGGATAACGCCGGTCGTGTCGGTGGCTTCCACCAGCACCGCATCGAGCGCGTTGTTGCCCATGCCGGCGATCGTGCGGCTGCCTTCGACAGAGGCGCGGGTTTCGGTCTTGACATCAACCACGGCAACGGACGCCGCAACGGCTGCGGAATTGCCGACACCGATGCCCGCCGCCACCGAGACAAGGTCGGTATTGGCGTGCGCCGTGACGCCGACACTGCCGCCGGCAAGCAGGCTGCCGCTGCCAAACGCTTCAGCGATTGTCTGGCCGGAGAGGACGGGCGCCGTAAAGGCCGGCGCCACCGCGACAATGCCGGCAACGGCGATACCGCCGCCGACCGTGATGGCGTGGTAGTCGCGCTCTGCATCGATGGCGATGCTGCCGGCCGCAGCGAGATTGGCGCCATCGGCGACGCGCGCGACCGTATCGATGCGGTGCAGCAGCACGCTGCCGGCCGCCGTGACGGAAACGCCGCCACCGCCGGCACTGCCCCCGACACCGATCATGTCGTTGACGGAGAGGGCGCGCACGACGATGCCGTTCTGGGCCGCACGGCCGATCACCTTGCGGGTCTGGCCGTTGGCTTCGGCATTCGCACCGCGACCGCGATCGGCGATATCGCTGTCGGTCTTGCCGTTGTTGGTGCCCTGCAGGGCCGAGCCGATCGGCATGTCGGCTGCGCCGTTCAGCGCGCTGAACGTATGGCGGGCATCCGACGAAACCGTGCTGGTGTCGATGCCAAGCGCGCGGCCGGCATCCGCATCCTCGCGCGATGCAGCGAGTCTGAACTGGTTGGCACCGGTCTTGATGACAAAGTAGCGCTGACCGCTGACGAGGCCGCCAAGCGCCTGGCCGGTCGCGAGATAGACGACCTCCTGGCCCGTGGCGAAGTCCATCACCTGCGCCTTGCCGTCGATGGCGGGCACGGTGAACGTGTTGCCCGACACGTCGGCCGTGCCGGTCGTGACGGTGCCGCCCTGGTTGGCGACGGCGCGCTTGCCGCTATCGACGAGACCGGAGACGGCATTGACCGCGCCATTTCCGGCGGCGGTCAGATCGGCCCGGGCGCTGACCAGCGCCTTCGTGGTGACATTGATCTTGCTGATGCCGGCCGCAGCACCGACGGAGACCGTGCCGCCCGCAACATTGCCGGCAACCTGCACGATGCCGGTGTCGTTGGTTGCCGTGACGGCGATGCTCCCCCCGGCCCGGAGATCCGCATCCTCGCTGACAACCGCACGCGTCTGCAGGTTGACGAGATTGACGCCGACATTGACGACGACGGCGACACTGCCGCCTGCGCCCGCGCCATTAGCGGAGATCACGTCGAGCTTGCCGTCGGCGGTCACGGAGATGTTGCCGAGAGCAGAGACCTCGGCACCCTGTCCGATGCGGGCCTCGACGCTGCGCGAAAGGATGCCCACATCCGTGCCGACGCCGACGCCGACCTGACCGCCGGCCAGCGCACCGGCCACGCCGATGAGGTCCGTGCGGGCGTTGGCCGCAACAGCCACGTCGCCGCGATCGGCGGTTGCCTTGCCATCCATGGCCGCGAGAATTGTATCGTTGAGCGTGGTGACCGAAGCGGTGGCCGCAACGCCGACATTGGATCCGGCAGCGCCGCCGACGGCGGTGACGACGAGCGCCTGGCTTGCGTCCGCGCTGACCTGAATTGCGCCGTTGGCGGAATGAAGCGTGGTGCCCGCTTCCGTACGCGCTTCGACGGTGCGCTGGGTCAGAACCGTGCTGACGCCGACGCCCACGCCGACATTGCCGGCCGCAATCGCGCCGCCAATGGTGATGGCACGGCTGCGATCCGTTGCTGCGACGGAAACACCGAGGCCGCCATCGACCGTTGCGCCGGACAGCACGAGGGCGCGCGCTGCCCCGTTCAACTGGTTGACGGAGATCGAGCCGGCCACGGCAGCCGAGCCGCCGGAAAGCGCGCCGCCAATGGTGATGCCGGTGATCGATCCGGAGAGATCGGCGGTCACCGAGGAACGGCCGCTGGCAATCAGGCTGCCGCCCGTTACGGTGGCGGTCGCGCCGCCGCCGAGCAGGTTGACGGCAAGGGCAGCGCCCACTGCCGCACCGCCGGCACTGAGCGCCGCAGCCCCGGTCAGGGACTTGATGCTGCTGGTATCGGCAGCGGAAACGGCGATGTCGCCGGCCGTGGCCGTGATCGTCGAGCGATCGGCAACGGCATTCGAGGAAACGGAAAGCTCGTTGGCCGCGACGGACAGGCCAACCGCGATACCACGGCCGGCAGCCGCACCGATGGCCGCGCTCGAGATGCGGCCGTCGAGGAGACCGTCCTGCTCGGTCGCCCGTGCGCTGACGGCAACCGACGCACCTGTGACGGTCGAGGTACGGATGGTGGCGGAGACGGTTTCGGTGACGCTGTTCCAGCCGAGTGCGGCGCCGAAGCCGGAACCGGAGAGGTTAAGGGCAAGCGCACCGCCCACCGACTGCAGAACACTATCGTCGCGCGCAGCGACACGCACGGCGCCTGCCGTGTTGACCGTGCTGTCGAGGATGATGGCGCTGGTGGCGGCACCGGCCTGCTGGCTGCCGACGAGGTTCACGGAAACGAGGAAGGCCGCGGCAACGCCGCCGCTGGAGCCGCCCACGCCGGCGCTGACGGTTGCCGTGCGCAGCGCATTGTCCTGCAGCGCATTGACGCTCACGTCGCCGCGGGCCGTCAGATCGCTGCGGATAACGGACGCACGGGTGCCGTTGTCCATCATGTTGACGGAGACCGCGCCGCCAAGGCCGGTCTTGCCGCTGAAGCTGGCTCCGCCGCCGAGCGCGATGACTTCGGTCGAATTCTTCGCATCGACCGTGACAGCACCGCCAACCGGCAGGGCCGACAGTCGGGTCAGCTGGATATCCTGGAGCAGCGCCTCGGTCGTGTCGGTGGAGCGGTTGAACGAAATCGCGGCGCCAAGCGTCGTCGCCTGCGCCGAAAGGTCTGCGGAAACGCCGATCGAGACCGTCAGGAAAGTGCCGCTGCGCTCGGCGAAGACACCGAGCTGGTCCGCCTTCAGGGCAGCATTCGAGACGCGCGCGCGGGTCACCGCGGTGCTGTCGGCAATCGACAGAACGCCCGCCATGGTCTTGGACGCCCCTTCGGACGTGGCGCGCAGGTTGAGCGAGGCCGCACCCGTGACGGCGATCAGGTCGGTGTCGTCAAGGGCCTTCACGAGGATCGACTGGGCGGTGATGGTGCCGGCATCGATGAGCGCGAGCGTCTGGCCATTGAGTTCGTTCCAGCCGGCCGCACCGGAAATGCCGATGCCGGCGCCGTCCTGGAAGTTCGGGTTGATGTTCGACCCGCCATTGGCGAACTGCTGCTGCATGTTCACGTGCGGGAACGGGTTGCTGCGTGTCTTGACCCCTTCGCTCGGCGGGGTCGAGACCGTGCCTGCAACGGCAAAGCTCCAGGTGCCGCCATCGCTCTTGGCGTTGACGGCGACGCTGCCGGCACGCACCACGACACGGTCGCGTGCATCGCCGCTGAGCGGCGGCGGCGCGATCCGGTCGAGCGGCATGGCGCCAATACCGGCCAGCACCAGCCGGTCGAAAAGGTTGACGGCCGCCGACACACCGATGGAGGTGCCACCGCTGCCCTGGGTGAGGGAGCCGGCTATGGTGATGTTGAGAATATGGGAATTGGCCGCGATGCTGACGCTGTCGGCAGTGATCGTCGTCGGTGCCAGGGTGCTGCCGGGCAAGACGAGGGCGAGGACCGAAGACGTATAGTCGAGACCCTGGCCGGAGCCGGCGAGGCCGAACGTGCCGCCATCGGAATTCTTGGCGCCGGCAGCGGAGATGCCAAGCCGGAAAAGGTCTTCGTCGGCGCTGACCGCAACGTCCTTGCCGGCAATCCTGGTGCTGGCGCCGACGATGGTCCGGGCGGTGTTCTCAACGATATCGATGACCACGGACGCCCCGGCGCCGCTGCCATCGGAGCCGCCACTGTTGATCAGCGTGCCATCCGTCAGAATCGATGCCTTGGACTTCGATCTGTCCTGAAGACGCTCCAGAACGGAATCGCCGGACGCGAACTTCAGCTGGCCGGCAATCGACATCAGCGTCAGATCGGTGACGGCGTCGAACATCACCTTGCCGAATGTCTCGCCATTCGCCTGGCGCTTCTGGTTGACGGCAACGTCGGAGCCGATCAGCGTATCGGCGCGCGACTGGACGTCGGCGAAACCGAAGCTACCCGCGATGACGCGAACGTCCTTGTTGATCTCGCCCTTTGCCTGGGTCGTGACGAAGGTGTTGAAGAGGCGGGTGCCCCCGAGAAGGTCGGAGCGCAGGCCCTGCAGACCGCTGATCTCGCCGCTGCGCAAAGCATCGAGATTGATGAGATCGGTCGGGTTGAGCAGGCGCGGGAAGGTCACCTTGCTGGTGACGGCGATGTCGCCGCCGGCATCGAGCGACACACCATCGCCAACGGTCGTCACCGCGCGGGCATCGACAAAGCTCAGCGCCGCGGCAATGGCCGTGCGGGTGTTGCCGTCATCATCGGACTTGGCCGAGACGTTGGCAATCGCACTCGTGGCGTATTTTTCCTCAAGCTCACTGTCGATCTTGATGTCGGCGCCGGAGGACAGCGCGTTGCGCGCCGTCACGCCGACGCGCGTCGTCGCACTGTGGTTGGCGATCGTGAGCGAAAGGGCGCCGGCAATGCTGATGTCGTTGTTCTTGGCGTTCTTGGTCGCCTTGTTGACCTTGCTGTCGATCTTCTTGTCGCCCTTCTGCTTGATAAGCAGGAAGAGCGGCGAGATGTCGTTGACGGCGGGGTTGGTCTCGGCCTTGTAGGTGATCTTCGACAGCGTCTTGCCGATATTCGGCTTGCTGGCGGCCTTGTCGGAAGCTTCGAGCTTCGAGGTGATGCCGATGCCGCGCGTCTCGTCCTGATTGGTCAGCGTGTGGGCGCTGCCGCGACCCTTGGAGATATCGATCGGCAACGCGTCCTTGGCGTCCACGTCGAGGCCGACGAGTCGGATGTGGTTGGCATCGACAACGACGACGGAGTAGGACTGGCCGGCGGTGAGCCCCGCAATCGGAATATCCCCCGCCTCTGCGGTCGTGCGCACGACATTGCCGTTGCTGTCGAGTGTTTCCATGTCGACGGTCCGGTTGACCCGGTCATCGGTGGCATAGATGAACACGTCGCCGGTCTTGAAACCATGGTTGCTGATCGCAATCGTCCGGTTCGTCGCATCGACGGCCGTCTTCGGATCGAAGGTCGTCGCAGCCCCCTGCCAGACCAGGGAATGGTTGAACGCGCCGCCGTCTCCGGTCAGATCGACCGGCCCGCCGACCGTAAAGGTCTCCGGCGTCGCCTGGTCGCGAACAACCTTCAGAAGACGGAAGTTGTTCTGGTCGATCCGCTGGACCTGGTATTCGGCCGCCGCCTCGAGGCCGCCGATCGCCTCGTCGCCGCCCGGCGCATAGTTGACGATCTGGCCGTCGGTGAGGCCGTGGTCGTAAAGGCGGATGGTGTCGGCACCGGCATCCACGGCGGCGACATTGAGGAGAACAACCTTGTTGTCAGACTGGCGGATGAATCCATGCTTGCCCGCCCCGCTGAGCGTGACGTTGACGACCTTGTCGTTAACCGCCAGGGTGAAGCCTTCGCTGGTGACTTCCTTCACCCTGTAGACGCCGAAATCCTGCAGACCGCCGATAGCATTGCCCTGGATATTTCGGTAGCGCACGTAATCGCCGGGCTTGAAGACATCATCGCCGAGGAGAATGAGGTCCGTGTCGGGATCAACGCCGCGGAACGTCATGTCGACGGCCTCGGGGCGGATCAGGCGATGGACGGAACCGTCAAGCGTATTGCTGGCATCGAGCGCGATCGCCGGCGTCTTGGCGAGCTGGATATGGTCCTTGTCGACGACGATGACCATGTATGTCTCGCCGTCCTCCAGCCCGCCCAGCGGCTTGATGACGCCCTGGATGCTGCCGAAGTCGCCGGCGGCCTTGTAGACCACCTGCTCGCCAGTCACGAAATCATGGCCCTTCATCTCGATCGTGTCGGCGGCGGCATCGACCTTGCTGTCGGCGTCGAAGCTGCCCTTGCCGCTACCAACCCCGCCAGCAGCGGTAATGGCACCGTCGATACGCGTGTCGATGTCGGAGTTGTCGAGGTTGAGGCTGAGGTTAACGCCCGCCAGGCCCTGGATGTAGGAGATCGTGCTGGAATTGGCGGCACTTTCCGCCGTCCCCTTGGCAGCGACATTCACGTTACCGCCGGTGGAGGTGATGCTGGCGCCGGAGCCAAGCACGGCCTGGGTCTTCAGATTCGTATCCGCATAGGCAACGGCGAGCGAGACATTCTTCCCGTCATACTTCTTGTTCGCCTTGCCGGTCGCGGGATCGAAAAGCCCCTCGAAGTTGTTGACCGTCGCGGAGCTGATGGAGCTGGCATCGCCTTCCGCCGTCAGCTTCACCGAGCCGCCCGCGATGATCGAGGATCGGCCGGTGAGAGCCGCATAGGCATTGGCGCCGGCGCGGCCGATTCCGACAGCAACCTGCAGGTTCTTTGTTGCACCCTTCGCAGCGGCGCCGGCCGCTGCCTCCAGCTCGGTCTTGCCAACCGCATTGGCACCGAGCTCGACATTGCCGGAAGCGACGATCACGTCGTTGTGCAGGCGCGTCTCGGCCGACGCGTTGCGCAGGATCACCGAGGCCGCGATCCCCTTGAAGCTCGTCAGATCCGGCACGGAAACCTTGAGCAGCTCCTGCACCACCGGCAGCAGCGTGAAGGCATTCTCGATATAGGGCGGGAGGTCGAGCCCAAGGCCGGCATCGATGGCCTCGGAGGTCAGCGTCACGTCGCCGGCCTCGATCGTCACACCCGACAGGCGCACACCTGCGGCGATGTTGTAGGAATCATAAGGCAGCGTCGCCAGACGCAGCGCGCTTGCGATGGTCGCCACCTCGGCATCGCTGACGAGGCTGACCGCGCCATCGGCGCCAGACTTGCCGACCGCGCGCAGGCTGTTGCCGGGACCGCCGTCGATCGTGGCGCCGGAAATGGTGATGTCGCCGGCCTTGCCGGCCGAATTGCTCGTATCGAGCGTGATGGCACCCGCATTGGCGACCACCTTGATGGTCAGCGCACCGCCCTGCCCGCGGGGATCGGCGACCGTGAGCGTCTCGCCAACGGCAATTCCCTGGATGGCGCCAGCCAGATGCGCACGGGCAAGCCCGGCCTTGTCCGTGGTGACATCGACGGTGACACGGCGACCATCGGTCGTCGTCGCGGTCAGGCCTGCATATTCCTGGTCGGCCACCCAGCCCTTGCCGCCGCCGGCATCCGTGACGGCCGAGCCGATCAGCACGGTTTCGGCCGCAATCTTCAGCGCACCGCCGGAGGTGCGGACCGACCCCGTGATCGTCACGGTGTCGTCGCCACCCACAAGGCTTTCGCCGCCGCTGATGAGGAGGCTGGTACCCTTGAGATCCGGAAGGTCTGCCAGTTCCAGCCTGTCGTTGCCGATCCCCATGTTGATGGCGATCTCGCTTGCGGGAATCGTGAAGAAGATGGCGTCGAACTTGGCGTCCTTGGACGAGAGCTGCAGGCCGCCGTCGGCGGTTCCCTTCAGCAGGACGTTGTCGTTGAAGGCGGTAAGGTCGATCGTGACCTTGGCAGAGCTTTTGGTCACCTGCGGCTGGGTCACCAGGCCGACGACGCTGTCGATCAGCGCCGCGACCGGCCCATAGCCCGTGTCGATCTGATCGAAGCCCTTCTGGGTGATCACCAGATTGCCGGTGACGATCGTCTCGCCGTTGACGTCGGGATTGTTATCGGCATTGCGGATCGTGATCCGGTCCTTGCCGCCCGTATCGTTGAGTTTGATGGCAAGCGCCGTCGCACCGAAGCTCGGACGATCGATCGTGACGCGGTCGTCGCCCCGCCCAACATTGAGCGCCAGCGAGCTGACGGAAAGCCGGTCGCGATCGGCCAGAAGCTGGCCCGTCTTCAGATCGAGGATCTGGATACGCTGCGATGCAGGCTGGGTTGCCTGCTGGTCGGTCATCTTGATCAGGATGTCGCGGCCCTGGTCGCCGGTCGCGGCCGCAAGGTCGAGCGCCAGCACATCCGCATTCAGCAGCAGTCGCTGCTCCAGCGCCTCGAAAACGGCCGGAGAGCCACGGCCCTTGCGGGCAGCGCGCCGCTGCGCGCGATTGAGCGAGGCCGGAGCGAGCTTGCGGAACGGGAAGACCATCAAATCACCTATCTCAATCGAATGCGGACGCAATCTTTGGGCACGACGCCTCGACTGAAGCCGAAGCGTCACACGTGGGAGCGGTCGCGCAGGCGAAGCCGCCGGCGTCAACCGCATGCAATGTCATGATTAGAAACGGCTGGCCTTTGATGCTTGTCTGCTCGCCAAGGTCGAACGCACGCTTCGTGTGTCCACCTTCTCCGACCGACGTTACACCGACATCCCCCAGCGATCTCTAATATCCCCAGTTGACACCGATCCCATAAGGTTTTGACGCCGTAAATCGGCGGATGACCTAGACGACGATCATTCTTGTTGTGCATTGCCGCACGGGGCAGGCGTTTACCAAAATGATCGAAATAAAAATGGCCGCCCCAGACAAGCAGCTCGAACAAAAGATCGATCACGATTCCTGATCGTTAACGTTTCGACTGGAGACGATAAGTTTTTTAACAGAAATTCAATGAATTTAATTGATTTTTACTCAAATGCGAGATGGAAAGAGCAAGTCCTCATCGACCTCCGGGATCCTCTTACCCGAGGATTTTCCTGTGCCATTGCTTGAGACTGCCCTGCCCGCAAGACGACCGGCGGCAGATGACGCATGAGGCTGTGTGGCTTAAACGGCGTCGGACGGATCCGCGCCAAACGCGACATGGCGATAGGGAAGATGCAGGACGAAGCGCGCGCCCGTCGGCCAGTTGGGTTCGTAGAGCAGGGCCCCGTCCATCCAGCGTGCCTGCTCGGCGGCAAGATAGAGACCAAGGCGCGGCCGCTGGCCGGATTCGCCGGGAGGAGCTGGCGGACGATCCCGCCGCACAAGAAGTTCCAGCCGGTCTGGCGGGAGGCCCGGGCCGAGGTCGGCGACCGTGATGCGGATACCGCCGGAATCAAGGCTGGCAGAAACGGTCACCACGTCTCCCTCCTGGGAGAAGCGTACCGCATTGTCGATGAGTGTATCGACAATGTGCTCCACTTCCCGCGCCCGCGGCACGATCAGGCGCGCCGGTATGTGTGTCTCGAGGCGCACGCGTCGTCGCTGCAGCGTGAGGCGATGGGCAGCCGCAATGTTGTCCATGACAGTGGCAAGCGGCGCGCCCGGGGCTTCTTCCGGCAGATAGGGTGCGGACAGAAGGCTCTCGACCCGGTCGCCGAGGGCCGTGCAGGTCTCCTCGATGACCTGAAGTGCCGGCAGGAGGTCTTCGGTGGAAAGACGGCGGCCGGCAAGACCCGAGACACAGGTTCGCAACGTGTTACGGATCCCGTAGACCGGACTTTTGAGGTCATGGGCGACGAGGGCCGCGAACACCTCGCCGCGTCGCAGCAACTGCTCCACCTCGCGGGTACGGGCGCGCACCCGCAATTCGAGTTCGGCGCGTGCGCTTGTCGCTTCGGCCACTGCGGCGGTCATGAACAGGATCATCACCGCTTGCATGGCCAGGAAGATTTGCAGGAAGGTCAGCGCCTGCCAGGGAGAGTCGGCGGGAAAGACCTGGAACCCCCGCATGGCACCGACAGAGGCGCCGACGGTAATGAGGGCGATGGCCGCAAGCCCACCGGACGCTCCAAAGCGCAACGCCGCCCAGAGCAACAGCGGAATCACCATGTAGGGCTTGGTCCACTCCGCGACCGCCTCCGAGAAATAGACGCCGCAGAGCGCCTGGCTTGCGAAGATCAGACAGCCGGCCAGCAGCAGCAATTCTCCCAGGCGATGCCGGACGAAACGGAAGAAGCCGCCTTCGAGAAGGCCGACAATGATGCCGCAGAAGATCAGCATGCCCGCGGCGTTGGCGACATACCAGGTGACAAAGACCTCGAATTCGCTGTCCTTGGCCGGAAGCGCAGCCAGATGGCTCGCCAGCAAACCGACCCCAGCGCTGACCAACGGCGGCAGCGGGACGGTGAAGAGCAGGAAATAGCGTACGCTGCGCGCAGAATTCAGAAAGCCTTTACCATCGGCGAAACGCTCGGTCAGAAAGGCGGCCAGCACCGCTTCAGCCGTATTGCCGACAGCCACGGCAAGCGCTGCGAGGAGATCGAGCGCCATGCCATCCGGATTGGTGAAATTCACCATCGCGTTCACAGTAAAGGAACCGGCAAGGATCGCCGGCCAGAAACCCCGCCCACGGGCAATCAGAAGGCCGGTCGCATAGCCGGACGGGATCCATACAGCCGCTGCGTTCGGCTGGATATAGGCTGTGGAAAGGGATAGTGCGCCGAGAAACACGTAGATCAGCGCAAATCCGGCGATCGCGGCTGGAGGCGGCATTCCGGCAGCGGCAATGATCGCGGATCGCGCGTGCGCCATCACCATTCCGCCTTCAGGACGCTCCGGCCGCACCGTAAAGGCGGGCGAGACGGGCGATCAGTTCGTTGCTGTCACGACATTGCAGTTTCATGCGCAGATTGTCTCGATGGACAGACGCCGTCTTCATGCTGATGCCGAGTGCGCGTGCGATATCGTTGATCGAGTTTCCGTGACTGAGCATGGCAGCCACTTCCTGCTCGCGCCTGGTGAAGTGGATGCCGCGACCGATATCGGCAAGGCTTGGAATGATCGAGACCGCTGCCACCGTTCCAGGCTTGCGACGGGGAGTTCCCAGATGCTCAAGCAGGAGGCCAGCCAGCGTTTCGAGATCGGTATCCTTGCCCACGAAAGCATCGGCACCCGCCGCAATGGCCGTCTGGCGATAAGGCCCGGCGGGCAGCGAAGTGAAAACGATGATCACGGACCCCGGATAGGTCGCTCTGCAGCGTTCGATGAGGTCAAACTGTAACTGGCCATCGAAAACGAGGTCCAGGATGAACGCGTCCGGCCGCTCTTTCGCTGCCATCAGAAGAAGCGTCTCGGGGTCGAGCGCCGTACCAACGAGCGCCAGCCCGCGAGCCTGGCCGATTGCAAGGCGCAATCCCGCGGCTACCACCGGATGATCGTCAGCCAGGAGAACCCTGAACTCCTGCTCGGCCATGACCGCTCCACCGTGATATCACTGCTTAAATACCTTTGATCCTAATATTCGGCAATTAGCACGAGTGAACAAATCACTCTCTAGGGGCAACGCCTAGATAAGTGCATTCGAATGCGGCAAAATGTCCATTATATTTTACTTAACCTCTCCAATCATTTGATCATTTTATGTCTTTTACAGCTTTGAAGTGAAATATTCATCGCACCGTCGCGTTTCGGTTATCGCTCCCCGCCGTCAGCATGGTTCGTACCTGTCCCTTGCGACCTCTGCCGATCACCTGATGTCACACGCTCGGGGTTTGACATAGCTGCGCGGACGCAGCAGGAGTGACGCGTCGAAGCAAGCAGGAGGCCGCACACCCATGACGCGCAGTTCGTATTTCTCCGAGGTAGGCGGCCTGCCGCCGCAGACCCAGACGCTCTCGGGCAAGGCGGTGTTTACAACGGCCTACGCAGTGATTCCCAAGGGCGTGATGAGCGACATCGTGACCAGCGTGCTGCCGCATTGGGACGGCACGCGCGCCTGGATCATCGCCCGCCCCATGACGGGCTTCTCGGAGACGTTCGCGCAATACATCGTAGAGGTCGCACCCGGTGGCGGCAGTGAGCGGCCGGAACCGGATAAGGGCGCAGAGGCTGGCATTTTCGTCGTATCCGGCGAGATGACGATTACCCTCGACGGGAAAGCGAACGCCCTGAGAGAAGGCTCCTTCGCCTATCTGCCGGCCGGTGCCGCCTGGACGTTGAAGAACGGCTCGGACGAACCCGCGCGCTTCCACTGGATCCGCAAGGCCTTCAAGGTCGTGGACGGGCTGGAGCCGCCGCCGGCGGTCTTTACCCATGAGGACGAGTGCGAATGCCACGCCATGCCGGATACGGACGGCAAATGGGCCACGATCCGTTTTCTCGATCCCGCAGATGTGCGCTACGACATGCACATCAACATCGTCAGCTTCGAACCCGGTGCCATCATTCCCTTCATGGAAACCCACATCATGGAGCATGGGCTCTATGTGCTGGAGGGCAAGGCCGTATACCGCCTCAACCAGGACTGGGTGGAGGTCGAGGCAGGCGACTTCATGTGGCTGCGCGCCTACTGCCCGCAGGCCTGCTATGCGGGCGGCCCGGGCCGCTTCCGCTACCTGCTTTACAAGGATGTGAACCGCCACCCCGACCTGCGTCTCAAGTAAAGGTCTGAGCGAACTGGCCGTCCGGATGCCTGGACGGCCGTAGCCGATCGATCCGCAGGTTTCGCTAACCGTCAGGCTGTCGCGCCGGCCGTGCGGGTCTCGTGAATTTCAATCAGGGATGGCCCCTTGCGGGTGGAGGCCTCCCTGAGCGCAGCGGGCAGCTCATCCACATGGGCCAATCGCCGCGCCGGAAGGCCATAGGCCTCGGCGGTCTTCAGAAAGTCCGGCGCGCCCGGCTTCACACCCTCTGGCGTGATGCCGTTGTCGCGCATGTAAGTCTCGATCTCCTGGTAGCCATTGTTGTTCCAGACGAGAAAGATCACCTGCGCGCCGATATCGGCAGCCGAGCCGATCTCGGCCAGCGAGAACTGGATGCCGCCATCGCCGACCAGACAGATGACTGGCTCTTCGGCCGCCGCAACGGCGGCTCCCACGGCCGCCGGCGGGGCGTAGCCGAGCGCACCGAAACCGGTTGCCGAATTGAACCAGCTGCGCGCCCGCGGTGCATCGCAATAGAGATTGCCGGCATAGACGGCCTGTGTGGAATCCCCCACGATCGTCGCGGCCGGCAGCGTGGCATAGATGGCGTCGACAACAGCGATTTCCGCCCGCATTTTCGCGGTCAATTCCTTCATGGCAGCCTTGCGCGTGGCCTGGGCGCGCTGCACCCCGCCCTCAGCGGCGGTTTCGGGAAGGAAGCTCGTGATCCCTGCCGCCGCCATGCGCGCGCCCGACAGGATGGACATCAGCCCATGCGGTCCGCGCGCCAGTTGCATGGCGTCGATATCGATTCGGATAAGTCGGTCGAGCAGCGGGAAGCCGCCATCGGCATACATGTCGTAATCCGTCTGCCCCATCTCGGTCCCGAAGGCGAAGACGAGATCGGCATCGCGCAGCAGGTTTCTGACGGCCTTGAGGCTGGGGCTGGCCGGCACGCGAAGGGGACTTCCGGCCATCATGCCACGCGCATTGACCGTGGTGACGACCGGCGCACCGATGCGGTCCGCCAGAATGCCAATTTCGGCCTCTGCCGTAATGGCGCCGCCGCCGCACAAAATCACCGGCCGCCGCGCCTCGGATGCAAGGATCGCAGCCTTCTGCAGCGTTTCGGCATCCGCCCGCGGCCGGGTGGCCTGCGCTGTCCGCAGCGTCGGCGGCAGCGTGACGGGTGCCGACATGACATCGGTCGGGATCTCGATATGCACCGGTCCCGGCCGGCCCGAACCGAGCACCGCAAAGGCGCGGTCGACCACGGCGCCGAGATCGTCGGGATTGAGCAACGTATGCGTATAGAGTGCGACCGTTTTCACCAGAGCCTGCTGGTCCGGCAGTTCGTGGAGCAGTCCGCGCCCGTGCCCAAGCGAATCGCGGCGGTTGACGCCGGAAATCACGAGGATCGGGATAGAGTCCTGCCGTGCCTGCGCCATCGCCGTCAGCGTGTTCGTGAGACCCGGCCCGGTGATGACGAGGGCCACGCCCGGCTTGCCGGAAACGCGCGCATATCCATCCGCCATGAAGCCCGCGCCCTGCTCGTGACGGGGCGTCACGTGGCGGATCGGCGACGCCGCCAGACCCCGATAGAGCTCGACCGTATGCACGCCGGGAATGCCGAACACCACCTCGACGCCGTTTTCGGCCAGAAGCTCGACCAGCGCTTCGCCGACCGTCATGGTCCTTGCCTTTGTCGTCTCGTTCGTCATGCACGGCGCTCCTTCAAGGGTACGAGCTGGGCGGCCAGCGCCGTGATGCGCCGGCAGGCCTCGTCGATCCGCGCATCCGCCACCGTCAGGCTGATGCGCACGAAATCCCGCGCCTGCTCGCCGAAGGACGAGCCAGGCATGACCGCGACCCCCTCCTCCTCCAGCAGGCGCCAGGCAAAGGCCTCGCCGTCGAGCCCGGTCGCAGACACATCGACAACGATGAACATGCCGGCCTCAGGCATGGTGGGACGAAGCCCGCTCGCCCCGGAAAGGGCGGCAAATATTCGGGCGGCGCGAGCCTGATAGGACTGGCGCATGGTCGCAGCCGTCGTGATCGGATTCGACAGCGCATAGGCCGTCATATCCGCAATGAAGGGCTGCACACCGAACAGCATGGTCTCGGACACCGGCAGCAGGCGCTGCGTAAACTCCGCCGGGCCCACCGCCCAGCCGCTGCGAAAGCCGGGGGCCGCATGGGACTTGGAGATGGAAGACACGACGATCGTGCGTTCTGCGAGGTCGGGATCATCGAAGGGCGAGGCGAAAGCGGCGCCGAAGACCAGCTCCTCATAAACTTCATCGCACACAATCCAAAGGTCGTGCCGGCGCGCCACGGCGCCGATTGCCGCAATTTCGCTGCGCGTCAGCGTCGCGCCGGTCGGGTTGTGCGGCGTATTCAGCAGGAGAACGCGGCAGGCCGGCGTGATAGCCTGCTCGAGATCGCTCGCCTGCATGTGGAAACCATGTTCCGGGCGCAACGGCACATAGACCGGCTCCGCACCGGTCGAGCGGATCACGGCCTCATAGGTGGCGTAAAGCGGATCCCCGACCAGGATGCCGTCCCCCGGCTCGGAAATGCCAAGCATGACGGCAAAGAGCGCGGTCTGCGTACCCGGAAAGACCATGACATTGTCGGTGGTCACATCGGCGCGCCGGCGGCGGTACTTGGCGGCAATCGCCTCAACCACGGCGGGCTCGCCGCGTCCGTTGGAATAGCGGTAGCGCCCGGCGGACATGGCACGCTGGCATTCGGCGATCAGCGCGGGATCGGTGGGCAGGTCCGGCTCGCCGATGGTGAGCTCGATGATGTCGGCGCCGGCGCGCGCCAGGGCCCGAGCCCGGATGTGAAGCGACCATTTGCCCGAGCCGAGATCGGCGAGGCGTTCGGTGATGGACGAATAGCGCATGTCGTTCCCCTGTTGTCTGCCGGTTGTTCAGGTCTTGTGTTTCAGCCGGCCACACCCGCACGGGCGGTGAGCGAAAGGCCCAGCAAGGCCTCGATGGATTGGGTGGCAATCTCTATCAGCTCGCCATCCGCGAAGAGATCGCCCGCCAGACATCCTTCCAGCCAGAGACCGTCCATCAGCGCGTTGATGGCGATCGCCTGTTGCCGGCAGATCGCGCTGTCGGCCGGCAGGCCACGGATTGCGCGGAAATCGGCAATCAATCCCTGCAGCGAGTCGCGAAAGGCGAGGTAGCCTTCGCGATGCACCGCGCCCAGCACGGGGTCGCTGCGCACCTGACTGATGAAGGCCGCCCAGAGCGACAGGCTCCGACTGTTGGCGACCGGCTCCGTCAGGTTGATCACGATGAAATCGCGCAGCCGGCTTTCCGGATCACCCGTCAGGTTTTCGGCCTTCTCCGTCAGCGAAGCGATCAGGCTTCGATAGGCGGCCGCGACCAGTTGGTCCTTCGTCTCGAAGTAGTGGCGCACGAGCCCGCCCGTGACGCCGGCGCGTGCCGCGATTTCCCTGACAGTCGCACCTTTCAGGCCGAGCTCGGAAATGCAGTCGAGCGTTGCGGCAATCAACTCGTGCCGCCGCTCCGCCTCCGGGGCCCGGTGAAAGCTGCGCCGCGTCATCCCCGGAGGACCGGGCGCGTGAGGCATGTCGGTCCGCCCTCGCAGGCGATGCACAGTGCATCCGCCGCAAAGACAGAGACCGTGCAGCCGGCCGCTTCCATCGCCGCCTTCGTTTGCGGGAAGCCGTCCACCATCACGACATCCATCGGCTTCAGCGGCAGCACATTGAGGCTGAGGCCGTTGCTGGCGTGGAATTCTTCCGCCGACGCCTCGATCAGGCGAATGCCGCGCGCCTTCAGCAGCTGGTAGAAGGGTGCCGGCAGAAGCGGTGCAAAGACCAGCGCAAGATCGCTGGCAAGCGGGCTCATTACGGACATCAGGTGCAGGCAGGCCTCTTCGCCCTGCCACAGCGGCAGGTCGAAACCGATGACCTGGACGCCGAGAGGCTCCAGAATGGCCGAAACCTGGGCGATGCCCGCCTGGTTGCTGCGCACGCCGCGCCCAATCACCAGCGTCTTCGCATCGAGCCAGATGCAGTCGCCGCCCTCCACCGTGCCGGGCGCCTCGACACGGCCGAGAATCGGAATTCCGGCAGCGCGATAGGCCGCTTCGTGCAGCGCCGGCTCGCCGATACGCAACGGCTTGCCCATGTTGAGGATCACCGCACCCTGATCGGTCATCAACGAGGGATCATGGGTGAACATGGCGTCCGCGAGCCCGTCGCCAGTGTCCTCCAGCCACAGGATTTCCGTGCCGGAAGCCTCCACAAGCCGCGCAAAGGCGGCGTACTGTTCGACGGCGCGCGGCCCGTTGAACGTCGGGCCGTAGTGCCAGCGGGCGGCGTCGGCCGTTGCCAGACTGGGCCCGGGACGGCGCATCAGGACACGCTTCAAAGCGGCGGACATTTCCTGGGAACCATAACGGGACATGCATGCTCCTGACGATCTGGGATGGGGTCGATGCGCAGCCCGATCCGGGGAACCGGCGGGCAAAAAATTCCTGCTGCGCTTATTATACACTTGAATAATTACCTCGCAAGTGCAACCATGCCTCTTGCAAGACGACGTGAAGAGCAAAAACTGCCGCACGGCCAAAGGGGAACGGTCTCGCATGAATTCTGTCGCGCACCCGCGCGGCCCGGCGCCGGAGGTCTGGTCATGACCAACGCTGCCGAGGCCATATGTGTCACGGATCTGCACAAGCGGTTCGGTCCGCTCGAGGTCCTCAAAGGTGTCTCGCTCACCGCCCGAGAGGGTGACGTGATCGCCATCATTGGTGGTTCCGGATCTGGAAAATCCACCTTTCTGCGCTGCATCAACATGCTCGAACTGCCGAGTGCCGGATCCGTCGCCATCCGCGGCGAGACGATCCGCATGAAGCCGGACGGGCGCGGCGGCCAGACACCCGCCGATCGAAAGCAGATCCAGCGCATCCGCTCCCGCCTCGGCATGGTGTTCCAGAACTTCAATCTCTGGCAGCACATGACCATTCTGCAGAATGTGGTCGAGGTGCCGATTCACGTGCTCGGCGTCCCTCGCGACGAAGCCTACGCGACGGCCGAGGCACTGCTCGCCCGCGTCGGCCTTCAGGCCCGCCACGACGCCTACCCCGCCTTCCTCTCCGGCGGGCAGCAACAGCGCGCCGCCATTGCGCGGGCGCTTGCGATCCAGCCGCATGTGATGCTCTTCGACGAGCCCACATCGGCGCTCGACCCGGAACTGGTGGGAGAGGTCCTGAACGTGATCGGCGATCTCGCGCGCGAAAAGCGCACCATGCTGCTCGTCACCCACGAGATGAAGTTTGCGCGCAACGTCGCCAATCACATCGTCTTCCTTGCGGAAGGCAAGATCGAGGAACAGGGCCCGCCCGACGCCATCTTCGACAATCCGCAATCCGAACGTCTCAAACGCTTCATCCGCTCCATTCACTGACCCTCCCACGAAAGGAATGCACCATGAAGAAAGCTCTGACGATCTGCGCACTCGCGCTCGTCGCAGCCATGGCCGGCACCGCCGGTGCCAAGGCCGAACAGGTGAAGGTGGGCTTTGCCGCCGAACCCTATCCGCCCTTCACCTCGCCCGATGCCAACGGCAACTGGGAAGGCTGGGAAGTGGAATTCCAGAAGGCGATCTGCGCCGAAGCAAAGCTCGACTGCGTGATCACCCCGGTGGCCTGGGACGGTATCATTCCGGCGCTGACGAGCAAGAAGATCGACATGATCATTGGGTCCATGTCGATTACCGAGGAGCGCAAGAAGACCATCGACTTCTCCGACAAGTACTACAACACGCCGACCGCCGTGATCGGCGCCAAGGGCGTGGCCTTCGACGCGACGCCGGAAGGTCTTGCCGGCAAGGTTCTGGGCGTTCAGGCCTCCACCATCCATGCCGACTATGCCAAGAAGCATTTCTCGACCGCCGCAGAGATCAAGGAATACCAGACGCAGGACGAAGCGAACCAGGACCTGGCTGCCGGGCGCCTGGACGCGGTGCAGGCCGATTCGATCACGCTCGATGCCTTCCTGAAATCCGAACAGGGTCAGGCCTGCTGCGAGAAGAAGGGCGATGTCGTTGATGATCCCGTCATCCTCGGCGCCGGCGTTGGCGTTGGCCTTCGCAAGGAAGACACCGCGCTGAAGGAAAAGATCAACGCCGCGATCAAGGCCATCCGCGCCAACGGCACCTATGACGCCTTCTCGAAGAAGTATTTCGACTTCGACATCTACGGCAAGTGACGGGTGAGCGGTGCGGGGCCGGCGTTGCAACCGGCCCCACCCGTTTCGTGAAGTCCATCTTCCAAGGGATGTACGCGCATGGCGGCCGATGGCCCGAGCCTGATCAACTGGAGCCTTCTGGCATTCTCCTCCCCCGGCTGGGGCGGCGTGCTGCTGGCGGGCTTCGTCAACTCGATCCAGATCGCCGTCGGCGGCTATTCGCTGGGCCTTCTGCTCGGCGTCGGCGGGGCCTTCGGCAAGCTCTATGGCGGCCCGGTGACGCGTGATCTCCTGGAGATCTACACCACCCTCGTGCGCGCCGTGCCGGAGCTCGTGCTCATCCTCCTGCTCTATTACGCCGGCACGGACGGGGTGAACCAGCTTCTGGCACTCGTCGGCTACGGCCCGATCGACATCAGCGGTCTCGCCGCCGGGATCTTCGTGATCGGGGTGGTACAGGGCGCCTATTCGACGGAGGTCCTGCGCGGTGCCATCAAGGCCGTTCCCGCCGGCCAGATCGAGGCGGCGCGCGCCTATGGCATGGCGCCGGTGAAGATGCTCCGCCGGGTGACGCTGCCGGCCATGCTGCCCTATGCCATTCCGGGCCTCGCCAATCTCTGGCTGATCGCCACCAAGGACACGGCCCTTCTCGCCGTCGTCGGCTTCAGCGAACTGACGCTGGTGACGCGGCAGGCAGCCGGCACGACGAAGCACTACATGCTGTTCTTCCTCGCCGCCGGTGTGCTCTACCTGATGCTCACCCTCGTCTCGAACGCCATCATTGCCCTCATCGAGCGGCGCGCCCGGCGCGGTTTCCCGGAGGTGGCATGAGCACGGACCCCCTGTCATCCCGCCTGCCGACCGTTCCGCCAGAGCCCGGCGCCCCGGATGCCCGCGACCACGTCGCCAGCGTCATGCCGTCAGCACCTGCAGGCAATTCCTTCAAGGCGCTGCTCCAGCCGCACCGCATCGTCCTCATGCTGGTCTTCGCAGGCATCGTCCTGACGATGGCGCTCGCCATGCGCTGGGACTGGCTGTCGGCCTGGCTGCCCCGCCTTGGTTCCGGCATCCTCGTCACGCTTGCCATGCTGTTTGCCTCGGCCATCTTGGGCTTCTTGATTGCCGTGCCACTGGGGCTCGTGCAGGTGACGGGACCATGGCCGCTGAAGCGGCTGGCGCAGCTGTTCTGCACGCTGGTCCGCGGCACGCCGCTGCTCTTGCAGCTCTGGCTGCTCTATTACGGCCTCGGCTCGATCTTCGCGCAGTATCCGGAGATCCGCTCCTCCTTCCTCTGGCCCTATCTGCGTCAGTCCTGGCCCTACGGTCTGGCGGCCCTGACGATCTCCTTCGCCGCCTATGAGGGCGAGGTGATGCGCGGCGCCTTTGCCGGCATTCCCGCCGGGGAACTTGAGGCCGGCCGTGCCTATGGCATGGGACGTTTCACGCTCTTCCGCCGCATCTGGCTGCCGCGGGCCGTGCACCGCGCGCTGCCCACGCTTGCCGGCGAAACCGTGCTGCAGCTGAAATCCACGCCCCTTGTCGCCACCATCACCGTGATCGATGTTTACGCCGTGATTTCCCGTGTGCGACAGGAGACCTTCCTGACCTACGAGCCCCTTCTGCTGCTCGCCGCCATCTATCTTTGCCTGACCGGCATTCTCGTCGTCGCCTTCCGCGCTCTCGAGAACCGGATCCCGACCCGTGGTGCCTGACATGACCCGACTGCCCGAACTCACCAATGCCGTCCCCGAAATGGTCGCCATTCGCCGCGACCTGCATGCCCACCCGGAACTCGGGCTGGAGGAGGAACGCACCTCTGCCCTCGTCGCCGAGAAGCTGGAGGCGCTCGGCTACAAGGTAACGAGAGGGCTCGCCCGCACCGGCATCGTCGCCACGCTGACGAACGGCCAGGGTCCGGCGATCGGCATCCGGGCGGACATGGACGCCCTGCCGATCCACGAGGAGACCGGCCAGGACTACCAGAGCACCATTCCCGGCAAGATGCACGCCTGCGGCCACGATGGTCACACCGCCATGCTGCTCGGTGCAGCGCGCATGATCGCCGAACGACGCAATTTCGAGGGCACCGTCCATCTCATCTTCCAGCCCGCCGAGGAGAATGTCGGCGGTGCAAAGATCATGGTCGAGGAAGGTCTGTTTCGGCAGTTTCCCTGCGATGCCGTCTTTGCGCTTCACAACGAACCCGGCCTGCCTTTCGGACAGTTCGCCCTGCGCGCCGGCCCGATCATGGCGGCGGTGGACGAGGCGCGCATCACCGTGCACGGCCGCGGAGGCCATGGCGCCGAGCCGCAGGAGACCGCAGATCCCATCGTCTGCGGCGCATCCATCGTCATGGCGCTCCAGACCATCGTCTCCCGCAATATCGACCCGCAGGACCCGACCGTCATCACAGTCGGCTCCTTCCATGGCGGTTCGGCCAGCAACATCATCCCGGAACGGGCCGAGATCGTCGTCGGCATCCGCTCTTTCGATCCGAAGGTGCGCGATGAGCTCGAGCGTCGAATTCGGCTCATTACCGAGATGCAGGCCGCAAGCTTCGGCATGCGCGCCACCATCAATTACGAACGCAGCTACGACGCCACCATCAACCATGTGGCGGAAACCGATTTCCTGCGCGACGTCGCCACCCGCTTTGCCGGCCGCGAAAACGTCACCGATCTTGCCCGCCCCTACATGGGCAGCGAGGATTTCGCCTATATGCTGCGCGAAGTGCCCGGCAGCTACTTCTTCCTCGGCAGCCGCGTGACCGGCGAGGAAAAGCCGCTTCATCATCCGGCGTATGATTTCAACGACGATCTCCTGCCCGTCGGCGCCGCCTTCTGGACCGAACTGGTCGAAACCTTCCTCGCGGCAAAGACCTGACTCAGGCACCCTTCCGCGCCCTCGCCCTGGACACCGAATCTTTTCTCCTCTTGCGCCCAAAATTGGAAAATCTGGCCTCCTTCGGTTAGTAAATCCATTTAATTTATAGAGATTATTCCACGCGAGAGGGCATTATGACCACTGACACGTCCAACGGCGTCAACCGCCGCAACCTCCTGAAGCTGACGGCCGCTGCCGGTTTCGCCGCCGGCGCAGCCAGCCTGCTGAGCGCGAAGACTGCCGCTGCCGAAGAAACGCTGTCCCTCAAGGGCAAGCGCATCGGCATCAGCACCGCCGGCACCGACCACTTCTTCGACCTCAACGCCTACAATGCCCAGATCGAGGAAGTGAAGCGCCTGGGTGGCGAGCCGATCGCGGTGGACGCCGGTCGCAATGACGGCAAGCTCGTCTCGCAGCTCCAGACGCTGATCGCGCAGAAGCCGGATGCCATCGTCCAGCTGCTCGGCACGCTGACCGTCATCGATCCCTGGCTGAAGAAGGCCCGCGACGCGGGTATCCCGGTTTTCACCATCGACGTGGGCTCGGCCAATTCCTTGAACAACGCCACCTCCGACAACTGGGGCATCGGCAAGGATCTCGCCCTGCAGCTGGTCTCCGACATCGGCGGCGAAGGCAACATCGTGGTCTTCAACGGCTTCTACGGCGTGACCCCCTGCGCCATTCGCTACGACCAGCTGGTCAACGTCACCAAGTATTTCCCGAAGGTGAAGATCGTTCAGCCCGAGCTGCGCGACGTGATCCCTAACACCGTGCAGGATGCCTTCACGCAGATCACCGCGATCCTCGCCAAGTATCCGGAGAAGGGTTCGATCAAGGCGATCTGGTCGGCCTGGGACATCCCGCAGCTCGGCGCAACCCAGGCGCTCGTTGCTGCCGGGCGTACCGAGATCAAGACCTACGGCGTGGATGGCAGCCCGGAAGTGCTCCAGCTCGTCGCCGACCCCGCCTCGCCGGCCGCTGCCGACGTCGCTCAGCAGCCGGCCGAGCTTGGTCGCGTCGCGATCCGCAACGTCGCCCGCTATCTCGCCGGTGAAACGCTGCCGCGCGAGACCTACGTGCCGGCGCTCCTCGCCAACAAGCAGAATGTCGGCGAAGTCTCCAAGAAGCTCGGCATCGGCTGAGCCGCGAACTGCTCCTCCCGAGCGACCGCGCCGCCCCTTGCACGTGCCGCCAGGGGCGGCAAACCCGCGCCGACCGCCTGCCAGACAAGCGGCGAGCGGCCAGAAACCGGGCTATCAGAGGGACATGACGCCATGCCGGACCCCCATCAGGACGACCAGCCGGTCATCCGGTTTGAAAACATCGTCAAGCGCTTCGGTGGCGCCGAGGCACTGTCGAAAGCCAATCTCACCATCCGCCGCGGCAGCGTACACGGTCTCGTCGGCCAGAACGGCGCGGGGAAATCGACCCTGATCAAGCTGCTCGCCGGCCTTCACCATGCCGATGAAGGCCGTATCGCGATCGACGGCGTCACGCAGGACCGCCTGACGCCACATCTCGCAGAGGCGCTCGGCATTCACTTCATCCACCAGGACAGGCTGCTGACGCCGAGCTTCACCGTCGGCGAAGCGCTCTTCCTCGGGCGGGAGCCCCGGCTTGCCGGAACCCCCTTTCTTGACCGCCGGGCGATGCGCCGGCAGGCGGCCGAAACGCTGCAGCGCTATTTCGGCCTCGACCTGCCGCAGGGCGCGCTGATTGCCGACCTCTCGGCAGCCGAAAAGCAGATCGTGCAGATCACCCGCGCGCTGATCGCCAACCCGAAGGTTCTCGTTTTCGACGAACCGACTGCAGCACTCGTGCGGCGCGAGGCCGATCTGCTCTTCCGGCTGATCCGGCGGCTGAGCGCCGAGGGCATCACCGTTCTGTACATCTCCCATTATCTGGGTGAAATCGTCGATCTCTGCGACACAGTCACTGTGCTCAGAAACGGCCGCGACGTCGCGACGCTCGCCGTCAAGGATACGAGCGCTGCAGAAATCGGCGCGCTGATGGTCAACCGCGATATCGCAGACCTCTATCCGAAGCCCGTGGTGACGCCCGGCGAGGTTCTGGTCGATGTCTCGCAACTCACGCTGGCGGGCAGATACGACGACGTCTCCTTCACACTCCGGCGTGGCGAAGTGCTCGGCATGACGGGCCTCGTCGGCTCCGGCGCCAAGGAAGTGATCCGCACGCTATTTGGCCTGGAAACGCCCACCGGCGGTACGATTGCCGTCAACGGAAAGACGCTCGCCGCGACGAGCCCGGCGAGGGCGGCATCGCGCCGTCTGGCCCTCGTGCCGGAAGATCGCCGCCGCGATGGCGTGGCGCTGCCGCTCTCCGTGCTCGAGAACACCACCCTCGCCAGCCTCAAGCGATTCTCCCGCGGCCTCATCGACCGGCGCGCTGAACGCAGCGCGACGGAGGATCTCGTTCGCCGGCTTCAGATCAAGACCAACGGTATCGATGCGCTTGTCGGCACGCTGTCGGGTGGCAACCAGCAGAAGGTCGCGATCGCAAAATGGCTGAGCCGGCAGTCTGAAATCTATCTTCTCGACGAGCCGACCGTCGGCGTCGACATCGGCGCCAAGGTGGAAATCTACCGCCTCATCGGCGAATTGGCCGAACGCGGCGCCGGCGTCATCGTGCTTTCCTCCGACATCGAGGAGTTGCGCGGCATCACCGACCGCCTGCTCGTCTTCTTCCGCGGCCGTATCGCCCGGGAGGTCAGGACAGCCGACAGCACCTCCGAACAGATCCTCGCCGACGTGACCGGCGCCAGGGAAAGCCTCCGCCATGCTGGTTGATATCGCCACCATCCCCGCCCCGCAGGCTGCGAGCAGCTCCGTCGATACCGCCATCGCGCAGTCGCGCCGCGACGCCGTCGAGCCTCAACTGACTGCGCATCGACCCGGCCGTCGCAACATCGCGACGCTGGCGCTTCGCGCCGGCGCCTTCGTCGTCTTCCTCGGGGTCTTTCTGATCTTTGCCGTCACGGCGCCGTACTTCCTCTCTGTCGGCAATATCGGCAACGTGCTCGGCCAGTCCGCCATCGCCGGCGTGCTGGCAATCGGCCTCACCATCGTCATCATCGCCGGCGGCTCCAATGTGGTCACCGGCGGCATCGACCTCTCGCTCGCCGCCAACATGGGGCTGAGCGCAGCCGTCTATGCCGCCCTGATCCAGGCCGGCTACAGCGATCCGGCGGCTGCCGCGGGCGCGCTTTCGACGGGACTGGCAATCGGCGCGGTCAATGCAGCAGCCGTGACGCTTGCCGGTATCGTGCCGCTGCTGGCAACGCTCGCCGTGATGAATGTCGTCGCCGGTCTCGAACTGGTGCTGACGCAGAACACCGTCATTCCCGCCGCCACAGATTTCCTTGGGGCACTATCCGCCGGCGGCCCCTTCGGCATTCCGGTCCTCGCCTATGTACTGCTCGGCTTCACGCTCGTCGTTGCCGCCATCGTTCAAGGCACGCCGCTCGGCCTGCGCCTCTATGCGGTCGGCGCCTTTCCCGATGCGGCGCGCGCCGCCGGCCTGCCGGTCAAGGCCTTCGTTGCCGGCTCCTTCCTCGCCAGCGGCCTGACAGGCGGCATCGCCGGCATCCTTTCCGTCTCCTATCTCTCCGGCAGCACGACCGGCGCGGGCGACATGCTGTTGCCGGTGGTGGTGACGGCCCTGCTTGGCAGCGTGTTTTCCAGCCGCCTCGTCCCGACCATCACGGGCACGCTGCTCTCCGCCCTCTTCGTCGGCTTCCTTATCAACGGGTTCCAGTTGCTCAACATTTCCAGCACGCTGGTCAGCGGCGTCCAGGGGCTTCTCATCCTGCTGGTGGTTTCGGCCACTACCCTGCTCGGCCGCAAGGAGGCCATCTGACATGGCTGTCTCGTCTCTGTCCCAAAGCGCACCGTCTGTCGCCGCCACCCTCGGCAAGGCTGCCGGGCGCTACGCCCTCGTCGCAGCACTTGCGGCCGTCTTCGCGCTTTTTGCCGCCATCGCACCCGGTTTTCTTTCGGGCGCCAATCTGCTGAGCGTACTCGTCAACAATGTCGCCCTCCTGACCATCGTCGCCATTGCCATGACCTTTGCCGTCTCGGCTGGCGGTATCGACCTGTCGGTCGGCACCGCGATCGATTTTGCGAGCTTCGCCTTCGTCTCCCTGGTGCTTGCCGGCCAACCGGTTGCCCTAGCAGCCCTTGGCGGGCTTGCCGGAGGCGCGCTCGTTGGCATCTTCAACGCCACACTGATCGCCGGCATCGGCATCTCACCCTTTCTCGCCACGCTCGGCACGCTCTTCGTCGGGCGCAGCGTGCAGCAACTGCTGACCAATGGCGGCAATCCCGTCTACCTGCCGCCAACAGGTGTGCCCGAAGCCTTCCGCTTTCTAGGTCACGGAACGATCGCCGGCATTCCCGTGCCGCTCGTCGCGACGCTTCTGGTCGTTGCCTTCGCATGGGTCGTGCTTTCCCGCACCGCATTCGGCCGCACGGTCATCGCCACCGGCGTGCAGGCAAGCGTCGTGCGTTATTCCGGCCTCAGCCTGCCGAGCATCACTGCCGCGACCTACATTCTGGTCTCGCTGACCGCCGCCATCGTCGGCCTGATCCTCACCTCGACGGTCACCGTCTACATTCCCTCCTCCGGCAATGCCTTTCTGCTGAACGCCATTGGCGCCACCTTCATCGGTACGACGTTCGACCGGCACGGCCGGCCGAACGTGCCGGGCACGGTGCTCGGCGTTCTCCTGCTCGGCATCGTCGCAAACGGCCTGCTGCTCTCGGGTCTGAACTTCTACTGGCAGCAGGTCGGCACCGGACTTCTGATCTTCTCGGTCCTCGCCATCGGATTCGCCAACCGCAAGAGCTCCGGCCGCGCCTGAGAGCGGCCTTTCCGGAAAGGAATTGACCATGAGCAATGTGATCAAGCTTGCCGAAACCCGTGCCGTCGCCCACCGCATCGAAAGCGAGGAGGAGGCGATCGCTGTCGCCCGCACGCTCGCTGCGGAATTCGAAACCGGAGCAAGCCGCCGCGACCTGGAGCGCGCGCTGCCGCATGAAGAGCTCGACCGCCTCTCCGCCTCAGGCCTGCTCGGCATCACCGTTCCGCCGGAGTACGGCGGCATCGACATTTCCAATGCCGTCCTGGCCGAGGTGACGGCCATCCTGTCGGAGGCCGACAGTTCCATCGGACAGATACCGCAGAACCACTTCTACATTCTGGAAGCCTTGCGCCACGATGGTAGCGAGGACCAGAAGCGCTTCTATTTCGGCCGCGCGCTCGCCGGCGACCGCTTCGGCAACGCCCTGTCGGAAGTCGGCACCAAGACCGTTGGCCATTACAACACCCGTATCACGGCTGACGGTGCGGGCTTTCGCATCAACGGTCGCAAGTTCTATTCCACCGGCGTTCTCTTCGCCCACTGGATCACCATCTTCGCGCTCGATGACGCCAATCGCCTGACCATGGCGTTTGCCCCGCGCGGCACCGAAGGCATCGAGATCGTCGATGACTGGGACGGCTTCGGCCAGCGCACCACCGGCAGCGGCACGACCATCCTGCGCGACGTCTACGTGACCTCGGATGCCGTCGTGCAGCACCAGAAGGGATTTGAACGGCCGGGAACGATCGGCGCCGTCGGCCAGATCATCCACGCTGGCATCGATCTCGGCATTGCGCGCGCAGCACTCAAGGAAACCATCGCCTTCGTGCGGGAGAAGGCCCGTCCCTGGACCGACAGCGGCGTTGAACGCGCCTCCGATGACCCGTTGACAGTCTCCCGGATCGGCGAACTGCAAATCAGACTCGAGGCCGCCGAGGCCACCCTTGAGCGCGCCGGCCGGAAGGTGGACCTGGCACAGATCTCGACGAGCGAAGACAATGTCGTGGCCGCCAGCCTTTCGGTCGCAGCCGCCAAGGTGCTGACGACCGAACTCGCCATCGACGCGACCAATGTGCTTTTCGAACTTGCGGGCACGGCAGCCACGAAGCGCGGGCTGAACCTCGAGCGCCATTGGCGCAACGCCCGCACCCACACGCTGCACGATCCCGTACGCTGGAAGTACCATGTCGTCGGCAATTATCACCTGAACGGGATCATTCCGCCCCGAAACGGCGCACTCTAAACGCAGGCAGTCGAGAGGCCCGGCACCGGTGGCAATCATTCTGCGCCAGTGCCGGGCCTCTTTGCGTCATGTCGTTCAGCGGGCATATTCGACACGCAAAAAAGGCGGTCCCGAGGAACCGCCCGATGAATGAGGCCAGAACGCCCGCTCAGCTGTATAGGCTCGGCTCGGGGATGCGGTCGTTCAGGGCGAAATCGCCGACTTCACGCGCCTTGTAGAAGACCGGGTCATGCAGCGTATGGGTACGGACATTGCGCCAATAGCGATCGAAACGGTAATGCGACGCGGTCGAGCGTGCGCCCGTCAACTCGAAAACGCGCGCTGTCACGTCGAGCGACACATGGGTCGCATTGACCTTGGCTGCGTAGGCTTCGATAGCCGCCTCGCCCCGCTCGCGCGCCGTGACCGCGCGGCCCTTGGCGAGCGCCGCCTGCACGCTGGCGGCCGCCGCATCGGCAAGCGCTGCGGTGGCTTTCAGCGCGGCGCGGAACTCGCCGATCCGCTCCAGCACGTAGGGGTCTTCGCTGGCCCGCTCCACGCCGGACGTCACCCAGGGACGCGTCGTGGTGCGCACATAGTCGGTTGCCGCGGCAAGGGCGCCCTCGGCGGTGCCGAGATAGAAGTTGACGAAGACGAGCTGGATCAGCGGCGTGTTGAAGGTGGAAAGAACACCGGGTGTGGCGCCGGGTGACTGCAGCGGCAGCAGGAAATCGCTCTCATAGACAGGGAAATCCCGAAACTCGACGCTGCCGCTGTCGGACAGGCGCTGGCCGATATTGTCCCAGTCGTCATTGGCCACGTAACCCGGCCTGTCGGTGGGCAGGATGAGCTGCGCCACCTGGTCGCCGAAGGCCGCGCTCGCATTGATGCGATCCGAGACATGGGCTCCGGTCGAGAATGTCTTGCGACCGTTCAGCCGGTAGTGGTCGCCGTCACGCGTCAGCGTCAGGCCCGGATCACGCGGGTTGACCGCGGCACCCCAGTAGAGCTGCTTGGAGACGGTTTCGACACCCAGATCCCGGGCACGGTCGGTGTCCTCGGTTGCCCAATAGAGATACTGGCTGTTGACGAAATGGTAGCCGAGCAACTGACCGATCGAGCTTTCCCCACGCGCCAGGATGCGCACGAGACGCAGCCCGTCCACCCAGTCGAGCCCGCCGCCGCCGATCGAGGCCGGATGAAGGGCGGAGAGCAGTCCTTCCGCCTTCAGGGTGGCGATCTCCGCAACGGGAGGCCTGCCCTCCGCATCAAGCGCGGCACCGCGCCGGGCGAGATCGGCGGAAATCGCCTCGGCCCGGGCGAAAAGCTGCGACCGGCTGTCGTCCACTTCGGTTGTCTTGACGAGATGCAGGGCGTTCATCGGGCTCTCCTGGAACTGGAAGGGGCCGCCAGCATGGGCGGATATGGCCGCCATTCTTCCAAACCGGGCCGCCGACAGCGAGAAAAGCCATTTCGCATAATAGTGGATATAAAAGATAGATTTTCTGTATTCGATATCACGGGGCGTTATCCTGTCGCTTTGACAGCACCCACATGATGCCCCTCGCGGTATCCTCTACCCGGAGTACCGGTATGACACGCCACATTCGTTTCAACGCCTTCGACATGAACTGCGTCGGCCACCAGTCGCCGGGTCTATGGGCGCATCCCGAAGATCGCTCGGCAACCTACAAGGATCTCGAATACTGGCAGGATCTCGCCCGCACGCTGGAGCGGGGGATTTTCGACGGCATCTTCATCGCCGATGTCGTCGGCTACTACGATGTTTACAAGGGCTCGAATTATCACGCCCTGCATCAGGCAGCGCAGCTGCCGGTCAACGACCCATTGCAGCTGGCCGCACCGATTGCGCTTGCCACCACCCATCTCGGCATCGGGATCACGGTATCCACCTCGTTCGAACACCCCTACACCTTCGCCCGGCGCCTCGCGACCGCAGACCACCATTCGAAGGGCCGCGTCGGCTGGAATATCGTGACCTCCTATCTGGAAAGCGGTGCGAAGAATGTCGGCCAAGCCGGCCTGCGTCGTCACGACAACCGCTACGAGGTCGCGGCCGAATATTTAGAGGTGCTTTACAAGCTCCTGGAGGGATCCTGGGAAGAAGGTGCCGTGGTCCGCGACAAGCAGAACCGGATCTTCACGCATCCCGAAAAGGTCCATGAGATCGGCCACAAGGGCAAATATTTCGATGTACCCGGCTACGGTCTGACCGAACCGTCCCCGCAGCGCACCCCGGTTCTTTATCAGGCCGGCGCCTCCGGACCGGGCAAGGCCTTCGCCGCAGCGCATGCCGAGTGCATCTTCGTGGCGGCTCCGACCAAGTCGGTGCTGAAGGCCTATGTCGCCGATATCCGCGCCCGCATCGCCGCCGCCGGCCGCGACCCCAAGAAGGTCTTCATCTACACCCTCGTCACCGTCATCACCGACGAGACCGAGGAAAAGGCCCTGAAGAAATTCGAGGACTACCGCTCCTATGTCTCCTATGACGGCTCCCTGACCTTCATGTCCGGCTGGAGCGGCATCGATTTCGGCCAGTATGCACCGACCGACGTGGTCGAGCGCATCGAGACGAATGCCATCCACTCCTTCGTTGAGCATATTGCAGGCGGCGACAAGAGCTGGACCATCGACGAACTCGCCCGCTTCGGCGGCATCGGCGGCATGGGCCCCGTCTTCGTGGGCGGGCCCGGGCGCATTGCCGATATCCTGCAGGAATGGGTGGCCGACACGGACGTGGACGGCTTCAACCTCGCCTACGCGATCACGCCGGGCAGCTTCGAGGATATCGTCGCCCACATCGTGCCCGAGCTTCAAAAGCGCGGCGCCTATCCCACGTCCTACAAGCCAGGGACGCTGCGCGAAAAGCTCTTCGGTGACGGGCCCTACCTTCCGAGCACACATCCGGCCGATGGCTACCGCGATATCGAGGCCGTCAAGCGCCGGGAAGCCGCCGAGCGCGAGGCAGCCGGCGGTGTCACGGAGTTGCGCACGGCAGCCGGCTGATCGTTGTCGGTTTCGTGCAAAGCGTGAGAGGAGTGCAAGCCGTGGGTACAGACAGCGAGAGCCGGACCATCGCCATCATCGGGGGCGGCTTCACGGGCGCGGCGACGGCGCTGCATGTCCTCAAACGCAGTGCGGGCCAGACGTTGCCCATCGTGATCTTCGAGCCGCGCCCTTCCCTCGGCCCGGGCCTCGCCTACGGCACGTCAGATCCTGCGCACCGCATCAACGTGCCCGCCGGCAAGATGACGCTGCATCCGGATAAGCCGGAAAGCTTCCTGGACTTCCTGGCGGAGAACCGCGTCGCTGTGGATGACGCGCACCTTCAGGGGCGTGACGGCCTGCCCTATGCGCGCCGCGCCGATTTCGGCCGCTATGTCGCCGGCGAGATCGCACCCTATGTAGAAACCGGCGCGATCCGCCATGTGCGAGACACGGTCACCGCCATCAAAAACGATGGCAACGGCTGGCGCGTCACCACGTCGGAAGGCACGAGCCTCAGCGCCGCCGCCATCGTCATCGCCACCAGCCATCCCGCCCCGCATCTGCCGCGCGAATTGCAGGCCTTCGCCGGTGACACCCGCATCATCGCTGACGCCACACAGGCCGATGCTCTCGTAACCATTCGGCCAGCCGATCCGGTTTTGATCGTCGGCAACGGGCTGACCTCCGCCGACGTGATCGCTTCGCTGACCGCGTCCGGTCATCACGGCCCGATCCATGCGATCTCACGTCGAGGGCTGCGTTCGCGCGGCCACAACCGGGTGGCCCAGGAGCCGTTCGGCACCTTCATCGATCCGCCCAGCCGGACTGCACTGCATCTCCTGCGGCGGATACGCGAGACGATCCGCACGGCGGCGACCGCCGATATTGGCTGGCAGGCGGTGATCGACGCGGTGCGCGCCGAAGGACGCCGGATCTGGCAGGCACTCCCGGTCGGCGAACGGCGCAAGGTCGTCCGACACCTGCGGCCCTATTGGGATGTGCATCGGTTCCGCATCGCGCCGCAGGTGGATGACGTGCTGGAAGCAGCGATCGCGAACGGCCGCCTTACGGTGGAGGCCGCCTCGATCGGGACGGTCGAGAACAATGGAGATGATCTGCGCGTGACGTTGAGGCGGCGTGGAACCCGGGAACCGCACGCGCTCACCGTCCGTCACATCGTGGTGACGACCGGTCCAGCCCATGGCAGCATCCTCCAGTCTCAGCCCTTCCTGGCAAACCTCGAGGCAGAAGGACTGCTGACGCTGTGCGACACCGGGCTCGGCATCGCCTGCGATACCCGATCCGTCGCCATTTCGGCGAAAGGCAGAGCCGTAGAAGGTCTCTTCATCGCCGGCCCGCTGGCCCGCGGCACCTTTGGCGAACTGATGGGCCTGCCACAAGTGACAGAAAATGCCGAGCTGGTCGCCGAAGGCCTTCTCGCGCATTTGGCGGTGCAACAAGACCACGAACCGGCACCCCTGAAATCGGTCGGTTGAAGACGCAGGTGGCACCGCCGACAGTTGTTTCCATCTCCGCAGGGCCGAAAGAACGGAAAATCATTCCTTATAAAATTTATAGACATTATTATTCTTGCCGCATACGCACCCGATCGCGCTGGTTTCGGCAGACGGGTGCCGCTTCACGGTTCGCCCGACGGCGACGGCTCAACAGATCTGGATGACATGCGATGACGGATGCCCGCGCTCCCCTGGATTTTCTCTGGTTCATCCCCTCCTCCGGGGATGGCGCCTATCTCGGTTCGGATGACCGGGCCCGGCCGGCGGATCCCGCTTATTTCCGCGAGATCGCGCGCGCCGCGGACCGCCTCGGCTATTCCGGCGTGCTGATCCCCACCGGTGTCGCCTGCGAGGAATCCTTCATCCTGGCCGCCGACCTAGCAGCCCATACGGAACGGCTGAAGTTCCTGGTGGCCGTCCGCCCGGGCACGGCTTCACCAGCCTATTACGCCCGCCTGGCCTCGACGCTCGACCGCGTCTCGAACGGCCGCCTGCTGCTCAACATCGTCGTCGGCGGCAGCGCCCAGGAACTGGCCGGTGACGGCATCTTCCTGCCGCATGACGAGCGCTATGATCACGCCGACGAATTCTTCCAGGTCTTCAACGGTCTTCTGGAGCGCGGCGAAGCTCATCTCGACGGCAAGTATATCCAGGCGCACCATGCGCGGCTGGGCCTTCCGCCGGTGCAGAGTCCCCGTCCGCCGCTCTATTTCGGCGGCTCCTCCGACGCGGCCATCGATTTCAGCGGCGGCATTATCGACAAGTATCTCACCTGGGGCGAACCGCCGGCGCAGGTGGCCGAGAAGGTCGACGCGGCCCGCAAGGCCGCCGCAGCCCATGGCCGCACTGTCAGCTTCGGCATCCGTCTCCACTTCATCGTTCGCGAAACGGACGAGGAGGCCTGGGAGGCTGCCGACCGGCTGATCTCGCGCCTTTCCGACGAGACCATCGCCGCAGCCCAGGAAGTATTCGCGAAGAACTCCGATTCCGTCGGCCAGGCCCGCATGGTGGCGCTCCACAACGGACGGCGCGACAAGCTGGAAGTTTCACCCAATCTTTGGGCGGGTATCGGCCTCGTCCGCTCCGGCGCCGGTACTGCGCTCGTCGGTTCGCCGAAGACGGTCGCTGCGCGGCTGCGCGAGTATCAGGATATCGGCATCGATACGGTGATCGCGTCCGGCTATCCGCATCTCGAGGAGGCCTACACGGTCTCGGAACTTCTTTTCCCCGAACTCGGCCTGCAAAGCCCTGTCGGCGCGCTTCGCTCCGACTTCGGCGTGCGTCAGGTTTTCGGCGGTGGCGGCCATGGCGGCAATGTCAAGCTTGCCTCCGGCTCCTGATGTGAATGCCACCTCGCCAGATCTTCAAAACAGACAGGATGCAGCGATGAGCCAAGCCTTTTCCCGCAGCGACTTCGACCCCGTCGCCACGCTGACCGCCTTTCCCCGTCCGGAAATCGACCCCTCGGCACTGAAGGGGGCGCTGCGAACGCTCGCCGGCGGCGTCAGCGTCATTGCCACGGGTGAAGGTGCCGATCTCACCGGAGCGACGGTCACCTCGGCAACGGCCCTGTCGGTCGATCCGCCACGCATGATGGTTGCGCTGAACCGGACGTCGTCCACATGGCCGATCCTGCAACGCGCCGGATTCTTCAGCGTCAACATCATCGGGCCCGAACACGAGGAGGTCGCCAACCGCTTTGCCGGCATCGGGGGCATCAAGGGGCCGGACCGCTATGCGGGCGCGGATTGGCAGCGCGGCGAAAGCGGCGCGCTTCTCCTGTCGAACGCTGTTGCGGCCATTGATTGCGAACTGGAAGAGGCCATCGAGCGCCACAGCCACGTGATCGTCATCGGCCGTGTCGTCGGCGTCCTCCAGGGTGAGGGCCGCTCGCTCGCCTACCAGGGCGGCCGTTACCACCGCCTCGACTGAAGGCCGAGGCGCGGTCGCTGCGGTCAATCTCCGGTCGCCGGCCTATTCGCCGGCGAGGAGTGCCGCACCTGCTGGGGTTTCGCGTCCCTTGGCGACGAGATCGGCCAGGGTCATCGTGTCGAGAATGGCGGCGATGGCATCGCGCACATCGGTCATCGACAAGCGAACCTGGCAATCATCCGGGTTCGAACAATCGTCACACGGCTCGTAGGCCGTGCGGCTGGCACAGCGGATCGGGGCCAATGGACCATCGAGCACGCGAATGACGTGGCCGATGCGGATGTCACTGGCCGGCTTGGAGAGGGCATAGCCGCCGCCGGGACCTTTCTTCGAGCGCAGCATGCCCGCATTGCGAAGCTCAAGCAGGATCGTATCGAGGAATTTCTTCGGGATCGTATTGCGCGCTGCAATGTCCGTTACGAACGTCGTTTCACCCGGGTCGAGACTGGCGAGATCGATCAACGCCTTCAGCCCGTACTTGCCTTTTTTCGTCAGCATTCTCTGCCTTGCCCAACTCTTCGCGACCCTTTTTGGCCTAAACTACGATATCTGAGTAAGTAAATAGTTTTTGCAAGGAATAAGAGCAAGCGCAACGGCGTCATTCCCAGTTCAGTTTGAGCGGGCCCTGTCAAAGCCGTGGTGTCAGCGGTGGCGGCTGACGTCTCGATCCGGTTGCTTCGAAGGCCGCGGCCAGCGCGAGCAGGGCCGTATCGCCATAGGCGGGACCTGTAAACGTCAGGCCAACGGGCATGCCGGTATCCGCCATGGTGCCCATGGGCACTGTAACAGTTGGGATGCCGAGATGCCGGATGGCCAGGTTGCCGTTCGCGACCCACACACCGTTGCGCCAGCCGAGATCGGCTGTTTCAGGGTTTACGTCCATGTCGGCCGCACCGATATCCGCAACGGCCGGAAAGACGACGGCGTCGAGGCCAAGCCCTTCCATCCAGATCTCAAGATCCAGCCGGCGCGTCTCCTCCAGCCCCTTGATCCCCTCTTCAAGTGTCGGGATATCCGTGAAGGATTGATAGGCCTGCCGGCGGACCTGCTCGGGATAGGTCGCGATGTCGTCCGGAAAGCCCGTGTACCGGTCCGGCAGCGCGCCAGCGGGCCTCGGGAAGATCGTTGCGCCATCGACGTTCGCAAGCCTGTCCAGCTTCGGATCGCCATTCGCCTTCAGGAAATCATCCCAGGCCCAGGCTGAGAGGTCGTTGATCTCCCGGCTGATGAAGTCACGGCCGACGAGACCCCGCGTGACAATGGAAGGCGCGCCGGGCCGGTCGGCCTCATATTGCGTGACCACCGGAAAATCGACGACCACCACCTCCGCGCCGGCCGCTTCCAGATCGCGGCGCGCCTCGTGCCACAGGGCGAGAATAGAAGCACGCGTCACAATCGGCTTGCCGGTGGCGCCGCCAATACCGCCGATCGGGTTGCTGCCCGCCTCGGGATCGGCATTGATATACATGGCTGGAATGCCGATCCGCTTTCCTGCCAGATGCGCCGCTGCCGCCTGCCTCGATGCGGGCTGCAACTCGCCGTAGCTTTCAGGCCGGACAGCGGATGCGAAGGGCAACGCGACCCAGGGCTGGGCCCGCCAGAAATCGCCGCGCGTCTCCGGGTCGTCGGCGACGATCACGTCCAGCACCTCGAAGAGATCGGCCATGCTGCGCGTATGCGGCACCACGACATCCATGGTCGGCACCAGCGGCCAGTTGCCCCGCACCGAAATCACCCCGCGTGACGGCGTATAGGCGCAGAGCGCATTGTAGGAGGCCGGCGCCCGTCCGCTGGACCACGTCTCCTCGCCAAGTCCGAAGGCGGCAAAGGAGGCGGTGGTTGCCGTGCCGGACCCATTCGAGGAGCCCGAGCCGAAGGCGCTCGTCAGCCAGGCCTTGTTATAGGGGCTCTCGGCGCGACCGTAGAGTCCACGCTGCATGCCGCCATTGGCCATGGGTGGCATGTTCGTGAGGCCAAGGCAGATCGCGCCGCCGGCGCGCAATCGCTCGATGGTGAAGGCATCGCGCATGGCCGTAAGGTTTGCAAAGGCCGGGCTCCCGGCAGCCGCCGTCAAACCCTTCACGAGGTAGCTGTCCTTGGCCGTGTAGGGAATGCCATCGAGCGGCCCGAGAACATCGCCACGGGCCCGCCGCGCATCCGACGCACGCGCCTCTTCAAGCGCCTGCGGATTGAACACGATCATCGAATTCAGCGCCGTCTCACTCTCTGGCCCATCGAAACGGCGGATCCGTTCCAGATAGGCCTCGACCAGCCCCAGGCTCGTGACCGTGCCGCTCTCAAGAGCAGATCTCAGCGTCGCGATCGACGCCTCAACGACATCAAAGCCACTCATCGTCTTTCTCCTCAGGCGAGGGCCGGCTGCTGTTGCGTGATGCAGTGAATGCCACCGCCGCGCGCGAAGATCGGCCTCGAGTCGATGGTCACCACGCGGCGGCCCGGATAGGCCTCTTCCAGCACCGCGCGTGCTGCCGCATCCGCCCTTTCTTCACCGAAGCCGCAGGCAACGACCCCGCCATTCACCACCAGATGGTTAACGTAGCTGTAATCGACGAAACCGTGCGCGTCCTCAATGAGGGCGGGGGCGTCAAGGTCAAGAAGGCTCAGCGGACGCCCTTTCGCGTCGGTCTCGGCCGACAGAAGCGCGCGGATCTCTGCCATCACGGCATGATCGGGATGGGCGGCATTCGGCTGGCGATGCAGCAGGACCTTTGCCGGCGAAGCAAAGGTCGCGACGATATCGACGTGCCCGTTGGTGCCGAATTCCTCGTAATCGCGCGTCAGCCCGCGCGGCAACCAGATAACCTTGCTGACCCCGAGCGTGCGTGATAACTCCGCCTCGACATCTGCCTTGGAAAGGTCCGGATTGCGGCGTGGGTCGAGTTGCACCGTCTCGGTGACCAGCACGGTGCCCTCGCCATCCACATGGATGCCGCCGCCCTCGTTGACGATGGGGCTCGTGACCAGCTCGGCAGCGGCATGCGAGGCAATCAGAGGCCCGATCGCCGCGGACTTCTCCCAGCTTGCCCAGGCATGAGCGCCCCAGCCGTTGAAGACCCAGGAGACCGCGCCGAGCACGCCGGGGCGCTCGGGATCGACCACGAAGGTTGGGCCGAAGTCCCGCATCCAGAATTCATCGAGCGGCGCTTCCACAAGCTCGACATGGCTGCCGAGCATCCGCCGCGCACGTGCCATCTCCGTGGGGTCCACCACCATCGAAACGGGCTCGAAGTCGGCAATCGCATGGGCGACGTCCGTCCAGGCCTGATAGCCCGTCTCTTTCCAGCTTTCACCCTCCCCCAGCGTAAAGCCCTCGCGCGGGAACGCCATCCAGGTGCGCTCGTGGCGGGCAGTTTCCGGGGGCATGATCCAGCTCATGATAGGCGTCCTCATCGCGATGCATGACGATCCTCATCGGGTCGTCCTTCAAACCTTTTGCAATCCCGTGAAAGGCTTGCGGTCCGCAGCGGGCAATACTTCGCTCGCCCTGTCAAGGCTTACGCCCCATGCCGGAACGGCTCACAGCCCGTTTCAGGAGGACGGCCAGGATTGCGCCACATGTGGCCTTGCGAAAAGTCATACTTTTCCCCACATAGGAGGTGCACATTTCGAAAAGCCGGACACACCGCGCCACGCGTGTGAACCTCTTGTCGCAGGCGTGGAACGATCCGAGCCTCGACTCATTCTAGACACTTCACGCCCTACCGCAGATCTCGCGGCCTTGGATACACCCCCGTGCGGCGCTTCGGTCGCCGAACCCGAACTGAAAGGAACCCCCAGCGTGCCCACCTATTCCGACGTGAACCTCCACATTAACGGCGAATGGCGTCCGGCCCGGGCCGGCGAGACCCTCGATGTCATCGACCCCGCCACCGAAGAGGTGATCGGCAAGCTCGCCCACGCCCGGCAAGCCGATCTGGACGATGCCCTCGCATCGACCGAAAAGGGCTTCCGCATCTGGCGCCACACCTCGCCGCTCGAGCGCTCGAAGCTGATGCGCAAGGCAGCCGACCTGCTGCGCGAACGGGCCGACGCGATCGCCTGGCTGATGACCCGCGAACAGGGCAAGCCGCTTGCCCAGTCCAAGACCGAAATCCTTGGCGCCGCCGACACGATCGACTGGTTTGCCGAAGAAGGTCGCCGCACCTATGGCCAGATAATCCCGGCGCGGTCCGCCGAGGTCGCGCAGATGACGATCAAGGTGCCGGTCGGCCCGGTCGCTGCCTTCACGCCCTGGAACTTCCCGATCAACCAGGTCGTCCGAAAGCTTTCCGCAGCTCTCGCCACCGGTTGCTCGATCATCGTCAAGGCACCGGAGGAAACGCCGGCCTCGCCGGCCGAACTCATCCGCGCCTTCGTCGATGCCGGCATCCCTACCGGCGTCATCAACCTCGTCTACGGCACGCCTTCTGAAATCTCCGAATATCTGATCGCCCACCCCGTGATCCGGAAGATCTCCTTTACCGGCTCGACGCCGGTGGGCAAGCAACTGGCCGCCCTCGCCGGCAAGCACATGAAGCGCGCGACGATGGAGCTCGGCGGCCACGCCCCCGTCATCGTCACCAATGACGCCGATATCGAAAAGGCGATCTCCGTCAGCGCTATGGCCAAGTTCCGCAATGCCGGCCAGATCTGCGTGGCACCGACGCGCTACCTGATCCAGGACGGCGTCGCCGACCAGTTCATCGAAGGCATCGTCAAGGCCGCCGAGGCCATCAAGGTTGGCAATGGTCTCGACGCCGACGTCACCATGGGGCCGCTGGCCAACGAGCGCCGTATCCCGGCACTCGAAGACCTGCTGCAGGACGCGCTCTCGCACGGCGCGACCCTGAAGACGGGGGGCAAGCGCATCGGCAACAAGGGCTACTTCTTCGAGCCCACCGTCGTCACCGACGTTCCGACAGCGGCGCGCATGATGAACGAGGAGCCCTTCGGCCCGCTCGCCATCGTCAACCGCTTCTCGGACCTCGACGAAGCGATCACCGAAGCCAACCGCCTGCCCTTCGGTCTCGCCTCCTATGCCTTCACCGGCTCGCTGAAATCGGCCCAGACGCTCGCCAGCACGATCGAGGCCGGCATGCTGACCATCAACCACAATGGCCTCGCGCTGCCGGAAGTGCCGTTCGGCGGCGTGAAGGACTCCGGCTACGGAACCGAAGGCGGCTCGGAGGCGGTCGAGTCCTACCTCGACACGCGCTTCGTGAGCCAGATGCGCTGATCGTCTGAGATATCAAAGGCCGGCGGGAGAACGCGCTTCCGCCGGCCTTTCTTTGTGCCATAGATGCTTGACGGCTCTCAGGCCGCGCGAAGCCGGCTTGCAAGCCGGTGAATATGCTCTGCGCCGATCCCGCAGCAGCCACCGATCATGCTGGCGCCAGCCTCCGCCCAGTCACAGGCAAAGGTCGAGTAGACATCGCCGGTCAGGTCGGCGCGTGTGTCGTGCAGGTCTTCATTGGCCGCCTTCTCTTCTGCATCCGTCTCGAAAGCATTGGCATAGACGCCGATCCGGAGATCCGCGCCCAGCGCCTCGAAGGCCCGCCGCGCCACCTCGACGGCAGCCTTCATGACTTCCGGCTTGGCACAGTTGAAAAGAAGAGCCTCGGCGCCCGAAGCCGCCGCCCAGCGCGCCGCGGCCGCGACAGTTTCGCCCGAGCGCAGCTTCGGCTCGCCGCCGGCAAGCTGAGCAGCGTCGTCAGCCAGCGTGAAGGAAATCCAGAAGGGCTTCGGATGTTTGGCAATCGCCACGCGCACGGCCTCGCCTTCCGCGATCAGGCTCAGGGTCTCGCCAAGCCAGACGTCGACGTGGGGCGCGAGGTTTTCGACGAGCACGCCGAGATAGTCCTGCACGCGGTCCGGATCGAAGTTCTCCGGCTCGTAGGAACCGAAGATCGGCGGCAGGGAACCGGCGACCAGTACCTTGCGGTCGGCCGCATCCGCCGCCTCGCGTGCCAGCCGTCCCGACAGATCGATCAGAGATGCGCCGCGCGCCGCAAAGCGCTCCTCGCCGATATGGAAAGGCACCAGCGCGTAGGAATTGGTGGTCACGACATCGGCGCCGGCGTCGATGAATTCCGCATGCACCTGCCTGACCGTATCCGGACTGTTCATCAGCGCAAGCGCCGACCACTCCGGCTGCTTGAGTTCGGCGCCGAGCCGGACGAGTTCACGGCTCATGCCGCCGTCGAGAATGAGGGTATCTGCCATGGTCGTCTCCGTAAGAAGCGGTCAGCGCGTCAGCGCCTGATCGAGGTCTCTGATGATGTCGGCCGCTGTCTCCAGCCCGATCGACAGGCGGAACAGACCGTCGCCCGCAACGGCGCGGTAGTCATCGAGCGCCTCGCCTTTGAGCCGGAAGGTCGATGCCATCATCTCATCGGTATCGAGCAGCACGACGAGGCTGCGCTGGTGGCCGAGCGAGAAGGCGTAGTGAACGATGCGCAGCCGCTCCGCGAGCCGTGCCGCCGCCGCTTTCGGCTCACGGGCGCGGAAGCCGATCATGCCCCCAAAGGACGCCATCTGCCCAGCCGCCAGAGCATGCTGCGGATGCGAGGCAAGGCCGGGATAGACGACCCGCTCGACCTCGGCGTGGTTTTCGAGAAAGGCCGCGACCGCAGCGGCACTCTCGCAGATCGTGCGCATGCGCGGATAGAGCGTGTCGATACCGCGCAGGATGAGCCAGGCGGACTGGGCCGGCAGCGTTGCGCCGAGATAGACGCCTGCCCGCCCGCGGATCCTTGCCACGAGATCGCGCCGGCCGATGACGGCGCCGCCGAGAACATCGCCGTGACCGTTGATGAACTTCGTCAGCGAATGGATGACGAGATCCGCCCCGAATGCCAGCGGCTGTGTGGCAACCGGCGTGGCGAAGGTCGAATCGATCGTCAAAAGCGCGCCGTAGCGATGGGCCAGCGCCGACACGGCAGCGATATCGACGATGCGCAAGATCGGGTTGACCGGGCTTTCGCAGTGAATGACCCTCGTATTGGGGCGGATCGCCGCCTCCACCCGGTCAAGCCGCGCCATGTTGACCGGCGTCACCTCGATGCCGAGATCGGGCAGCACGCGCTGCGTCAGCTCCACCGCACCGGCATAGCACACATCGGAGACGATAAGATGATCGCCCGCCTTCAGGAAGGTGAGCAGCGTGCCGGCAATCGCCGCCATGCCCGTGGCGGTCGCCAGTGCATCCTCGGCGCCCTCCAGCGCGGCGAGCCGCTGTTCCAGCTGGCGCACGGTCGGGTTCGCCCACCGGGCGTAGAGGTAGGGAAGGTCGGCGAGATCGGCCACACCGTCGGCCGAAAAGGCCCCGTCGCCGGGCATCAGCACATTGTTGACCGACATCGACACATTCGGCGCAATCGCCCCGGTGGCCGGATCGATCGCCAGGCCCGCATCGAGAGACCGGGTCTCGGGCCCGGCATCAGCCGGCAGAGGATGGGTCGTAAAGGTCTTCGTCATCTCGGATCCTTTGGATTGGGCCGGCCGCTTCAGCGGCGGATCGGCACCTGCGCCTCGGCAATGCCGAAGGCGCGCGTCATCAGCGCTGTCAGCGCCACATAGAAGAGGGTGACGACGATCAGCGGCTCGTAGACCAGCAGCGTGTCCTGGCGGATCTTGTAGGCAACGGCATAGAGATCCATGACCGTGACGGTGAAAGCGAGCGGTGTTGCCTTCAATTGCAGCACGACCTCGCCGGCAATGGTCGGCAGCGCCGTGCGGATCGCCCGCGGCAACCAGACGCGCCGGATCAGGGTAAAGCGGCTCATGCCGAGCGCACGGCCGGCTTCCAGCTCGCCCTTCGGCACGGAGAGCAAGGCGCCGCGCAGGACTTCCGCCTCATAGGCTGCATAGTTGAGCGTAAAGGAGAGCGCCGCAAAGAAGAAACCTTCCCGAAGAACCGGCCAGAGAAAGCTTTGCCGCAAGCCCGGCACCAAAGGCAGCAGTGAGCCGATGCCATAGTAGAAGAGCCAGAGCTGGATGAGGAGCGGCGTCCCACGAAACAGGGTCGAGTAGCCGCGCGCCAGGCCGCGCAGGATCGGCCCGCCGCTCACCATGGCAAAGGCAAGCCCGATGGCGAGCACGAAGCCGAAACTGACCGAAATCACGAGCAGGGCGATGGTCTGCAGACCGCCGTCGATCAAAAGCGGCCAGTATTTCTGAAGCCAGTCGAAACTCATGCTCACCCTCCTCAGGCCATGGGCCGCTGGCCACGGCGCACGCGCCGTTCGAGCCAGTGGAAGACGAGGTTGGAGATGAGGGTGATGAGGAGGTAGAGCGCCGCGGCGGCGAGGAAAAAGAGGAAATAATGCTTGGTGTTGGCGCCTGCGAGCCGGGTGGTCAGCGCCAGTTCCTGATAACCGACGACGGCCACGAGCGCGCTGTCCTTGGTGACCGACATCCAGAGATTCGCCATGCCCGGCAGCGCATTGGGCAGCATGGCCGGAAGCGTTACCCGGCGAAACAGAAGCATGGGCGACATGCCGAAAGACCGCGCCGCCTCGATCTGCCCGATCGGGATGGCGAGGATCGCGCCACGCAGCACTTCCGTCATATAGGCGCCTTGCACAAAGCCGAGGACGGCGACGGCAGCCACGAAACCGTTAACCTCGACCGGCGGCAGGCCAAGCGCCATCAACAGCCGGTTCAGGCCATCCGTGCCGGCATAATAGAGGCCGACAATCAGGATCAACTCCGGCACGGCACGGATGACGGAGGTGTAGAGCGCGAGGAGAAAGCCGATCGGCCGGCTTCCCGAAAGTTTGCCCACGGCACCGGCGAGGCCGATCACCAGGCCGATCGCAAAGGCTGAGAGCGAGATGGCGACGGTGGTGACGGCACCGGTCAGCAGCGCACCACCCCAGCCCGGAGGCTGGAAGGCGAGCAGTTGCCATGCTGTCATCGGACCCGTTGCCATCGCTATCGCGGTCTCCGACGCTTACTTGCCGTAGATGTCGAAGTCGAAATACTTCTTCGAGATCTCATCATATTTTCCGGAGGCGCGCACAGCCGTGATCGCCGCATCGAGCTTTGCCTTCAGCTCGGCATCACCCTTGCGAAGGCCACCGCCGATACCCGAGCCGAGAACAGCCGGATCATCCGCCACATCACCGGCATCCGAGCAGCACTCCTTGCCGAAATCGGACTTGAGGAACTCGGCAAGCGGAATGGCATCGCCAAAGACGTAGTCGATCCGTCCGGCGGCCAGATCCTGGAAGGCTTCGTCGAGCGTCTGATAGGTCTGTTCAGAAGCCTTGTCGGCGAAATACTTCTTGTAATAGTCCGACTGCACGGTCGAGACCTGGATACCGATCGTCTTGCCGGCCACGGCCTCCGGCGTCGCACCCGGCGCGGCATCCTTGGCGGCAATCAGCTTGCTCGGCGTATTGTAGTATTTCACCGTGAAGTCGATCGTCTTCAGCCGCTCTTCGGTGATGCCCATGGAGGACCAGATCACGTCGAACTTCTTCGTCTGCAGTGCCGGGATCAGGCCATCCCAGGAGACATCGACCACCGAGCAGCTTTCCTTCATCTCGGCGCAGACGGCGTTCATCAGGTCGATTTCCCAACCCTGCCAGTTGCCGGCGGCATCCTTGGCGAAGAAGGGCGGATAGGCCTCGTTCATGATGCCGAAGCGCACTTCGGCCTCAGCACTGGCGGCGGTGGCGAGAAAGGCGGCACCGGCAAGAAGGGCGGAAATCAGTTTCATCGGTGTGGTCCCTGTTTTGCGATGGAGATGGAAGCCTCTCAGGCTCCGGATGAACGGTCGGAAAAGGTGCGCGTGAAATCCCGGCAGCGCACCGTCTGCGGGTCTCCGAAGATCTGCGCCGGCGATCCTTCTTCGCCGACGGCGCCGCGATCGAGAAACATGACATGGCTCGACACGTCGCGGGCAAAACCCATCTCGTGCGTGACGAGCAGCATGGTGCGCCCCTCCTCGGCGAGATCGCGGATCACCTTCAGCACCTCGCCGACGAGTTCGGGATCGAGCGCCGAAGTCGGCTCGTCGAAGAGCATCACGGCGGGATCCACGCAAAGCGCCCGCGCGATCGCCGCGCGCTGCTGCTGCCCGCCGGAGAGAAAGGCGGGATAGGCGTCACGCTTGTCGTAGAGCCCGACCTTTGCCAGCAGCGCTTCCGCCTTGTCGATGGCCTCGCGCCGCCCGAGCTTCTGGACGTAGATCGGCGCCTCGATCACGTTTTCGAGGATCGTGCGATGCGCCCACAGATTGAAGCTCTGGAAGACCATGCCGAGCCCGGTGCGCAGGCGCTCCAGCTGCCGGCGGTCGGCGGCTTCCAGGCTGCCCTTGCGATCGGGCTTCAGGCGCAGCTCTTCGCCACCGACGGTGATGCGGCCTTGGTCGGGTGTTTCGAGCAGGTTGATGCAGCGCAGGAAGGTACTCTTGCCGGAGCCGGAAGAACCGATGATGGAAATGACGTCGCCCCGCCCGGCGGTCAGGGAGATGCCCTTCAGCACCTCCACATCGCCGAAGCGCTTGTGGATATTCTGCACGTCGAGCGCAATCGGGGCCGCAGCCGTCATCGTCTTTCCCGGTTCTTCGCAAGACCGTGACCATAAGTGGGCAGTGACGCCGATTTCGTGCAGATTTTTTTGCCTTGCGCTCAAATCGAAGCACAATCCGTTCTTTTGTGCAGGATGGCCGCATGGCATAGGCTTTTGATCACAAATCGGCCCCGTAACCGCATCAGGGCACACGCGGAGAGGCTTCCATGACCGACCGGCTGGACCAGTTCGACAGCGCCATTCTCGACCTCGTGCAGCGGGACTGCCAGATGAAGGCCGAGACGATCGCCGACAAGGTGGGGCTTTCGGCCTCGGCCGTGCAGCGCCGCCTGAAGCGCCTGCGTGCCGAGAGTATCATAACGGCGGAGATTGCCGTGGTGGACCGCAAGGCAACCGACTATCCCATGACCTTCATCACCGGCATGGAAATCGAGCGCGACAACTACGACGCGCTCGCCCGGTTTCGCAGCTGGGCCGAAAGACAGGACAATATCCAGCAGGTCTACTACGTCACCGGCGACGTGGATCTCGTGGCGATCATCACGGCCCGCGACGTCGAGCATTATGACGACATCAGCGCCCAGTTGATGTCGGAGAACCCGCAGATCCGCCGCATGCACACCAATGTCGTGCTGCGCGACGTCAAGATCGGCCTCCACATACCGGTCCGCAATCCCGCACGCCGTTGAGGGTTCAGGCTGACGCGCCGTAGAGCGCCGTCAACTGCGCGTAGACCTCTGGATTGCCGGCGATCAGGTGGTTGCCTTTCATGAGCCCATCTCCGGCCAGGAAATCGCTGCGCATCAGCCCTGCCCCTTCGAGAACGCCGATGGCGCCGAGGCAATCCCACGAATTGATGTGAGGCTCGATGAAGCCATTGAGGCGGCCAGCCGCAACGTAGCAGAGCGTCAGGGCACCGGACCCGTCGCGATAGTACATGCAGCCTGCTTTCAGCAGCCGGTCGAAGAGCGGCAGGAAGTCCTCAGGCTTCAGGCGCGGAGAATAGCCGACGCCGCAAATGCCCTCGCCGATCGAGCGGGCTGGATGGCGCTCCACCGGGGTACCGTTGAGCGTGGCGGGGAAGTCCTTGCCGCCGGCAAAGAGTTCGTCGCGCGCCGGCGCGTAGACCGTGCCGAACAGCACCGCCCCGTCCCGCATGAAACCGATCGATACGCACCAACTGGTCAGCCCCGAAATAAAGGGTTGCGTTCCATCGATCGGATCGACCACCCAGATGCCTTGGCCGGGCGCGAAATCCGTCACACCGGTCTCTTCACCCAGAAAGGCGTCCTGCGGATAGGCTTCGGCAAGGCGGGTCTTGATCAGGAGTTCGGTGTTCAGGTCGGCCTCGCTGGCCATGTCCTGAAATCCCTTGCTCTTGATGGTGAGATCGCCGCGGGCCCGGAAATAGCCGTTGGCGAGGTCACCGGCCTCGCGGATGAGGGTGAGCGCAAGGGCGTAGCGGCCTGCAATATCCGGGTCGGTCATTCCTGGTCCTCGTTTGATCTTGAAAATGTCTCGTCAGTCCCGCCAGAGCCAGGCGGCACCGCGCACCCCGCTGGAGTCACCATGCACCGCCGGTTTGATCGGCGTGTGAAACACGGTCGAAAAGGTGCGCTTGGCAAGAGCCGGCGGCAGATCGCGGTAAAGCTCCTCGACATTCGACATGCCGCCACCCATGACGAGGATATCGGGATCGAGCGTATTGACGACAGTGGCGAGGCCACGCGCGACGCGATCCACGTAGCGGTCCCACAACAGCCCGCAGAGCCGGTCGCCGGCCCGCATCTTCTCGATGATGGCGCGCGCCTTGAGCTCTTCATTCGTATGCCGGCTATATTCCGCCTCGAATGCGCGGCCGGAGACCCATGTCTCCATACAGCCGTGCCGACCGCAATAGCAGGGGCGCGGCACCTCGGTCACATCCGGAAAGGGCAGCGGATTGTGTCCCCATTCACCGCCACTGTTGTTCGGCCCATGATGGGCGCGGCCACCGACCGCGATACCGGCACCGGCGCCGGAGCCGAGAATGACCGCAAAGACCACATTGTGACCGACACCGGCGCCATCCACCGCTTCGGAGGCCGCGAAACAATCCGCGTCGTTTTCGACCCGCAACGGACGTTTCAGCGCCGCATGCAGATCGTGTTCCACCGGCCGACCGAGCAGCCAGGTCGAGCTTGCGCCTTTTCCCAACCGGCTTTTCGGCTCGAGCGACCCGGGAATACCAATGCCGACGGAGCCGGTCTTTCCGGTCTTCTCCTCCAGCGCACCGATCATCTCGCCGATCATGCGAATGCAGCCGTCATAGTCGTGGCGCGGCGTGTCCTGCCGCAGACGCAGGAGTTCGCGGCCATCCGGCTCCATGGCAACGCCTTCGATCTTTGTCCCGCCCCAGTCGATGCCGATCAACATGTGCCGCCTCCCGCCGGTTGTTGCTTTATGCAACAAATCTCTGCGGGCGACGACGTGATCCGTCAAGCGCGAAGCGACCGGCAAACGCGGGTCACGATGAAAACGCTATCTTTCCCGGTGGATGAGCGCGCGCCCGCTGGTGAGATCGGTGAGCAGTGTCTCCAGGCTTTCAAGCCCGCCCTCCGGCACGCCGAGATCCAATACGGCACCGGTATCGACGAAACTTTCCGCCGTCACGAGCAGATCCTCGACATTCTGGAGCCTCGCCTTCACCCGCGCCAGATCTGAAAAGCCGACGGTGACGGTGAGCGGGTGGCGCAGCACGATCCGCCTTTTCTCCGCCCCTTGCAGGCATTTCGCCGCCGCACCGCCATAAGCACGCATCAGCCCGCCGCTGCCGAGCAAAACACCACCGAACCAGCGCGTCACGACGACGACGACACCGTCAAGCGCCTGTCCGTCGATCGCCTGCAGCATCGGCTTGCCCGCCGTACCCGAAGGCTCGCCATCATCGCTGAAGCGATAGGCCTGCCCGATCCGCCAGGCCCAACAATTGTGGTTGGCATCCGCGGCCGAGACCTGCTCGATGAAGGCGCGCGCCGCAGCCTCGTCATCCACGGGTGCGGCCTGCGCGAGAAATCGGCTGCGCTTGATCTCTTCCTGGTGGGTCGCGGGGGCGGCAAGGGTGAACATCCTGCATTCCTACAGCATCCGGCATGCCATGCAAAAGCAGGCTCCGGACCCCGCATTTCATGTTTGTTTCCCGCCGCACTTGCGATAAGAACGCGCCACCTTTCCGGAAAATGAGGATGAACATGACGCGTTCCCTGTTCCTGCTGCCGGGTGACGGCATCGGTCCCGAAGCCATGGCGGAAGTCCGCAAGATCATCGCCTACCTGAACGAGGCCCGGGGCACCGGCTTCGTGACGGATGAAGGCCTGGTCGGCGGCTCGGCCTATGATGCCCATGGCGCGGCCATTTCCGACGCCGACATGGAAAAGGCCATGGCCTCCGACGCCGTGCTCTTCGGTGCCGTCGGTGGTCCGAAGTGGGATGCCGTTCCCTATGAAGTGCGCCCCGAAGCAGGCCTCTTGCGCCTGCGCAAGGATATGGAGCTCTTCGCGAACCTGCGCCCGGCCATCTGCTATCCCGCGCTCGCCTCCGCCTCGTCGCTCCGCCCCGAAGTGGTCGAAGGCCTCGACATCCTCATCGTGCGTGAACTGACGGGCGGCGTCTATTTCGGCGAGCCCAAGGAAATCCGCGATCTCGGCAACGGCCAGAAGCGCGGCATCGACACGCAGGTCTATGACACCTACGAGATCGAGCGCATCGCCGCCGTCGCCTTCGAACTGGCCCGGACCCGCAAGAACAAGGTCTGCTCCATGGAGAAGCGCAACGTCATGAAGTCGGGCGTTCTGTGGAACGAGGTCGTGACGGCCACCCACAAGGCGCGCTTCCAGGATGTCGAGCTCTCGCACATGCTGGCCGATGCCGGCGGCATGCAGCTCGTTCGCTGGCCCAAGCAGTTCGACGTCATCGTCACCGACAACCTCTTCGGCGACATGCTCTCCGACGTCGCCGCCATGCTGACGGGTTCGCTCGGCATGCTGCCCTCGGCCTCGCTCGGCGCACCCGACGCCAAGACCGGCAAGCGCCGCGCGCTCTACGAGCCCGTGCACGGCTCGGCCCCCGACATTGCAGGCACCGGCGCTGCCAATCCGATCGCCATGATCGCATCCTTTGCCATGTGCCTGCGCTACTCCTTCAACCTTGTCGATGAAGCCGACAAGCTGGAAGCGGCGATTGCCGACGTGCTCAACAGCGGCGTGCGCACCGCCGACATCATGGCCGAAGGCGCCCGCAAGGTCGGCACGGTCGAGATGGGCGACACGATCCTCGCCCGCTTCAAGGAACTGCTGGCCGCCTGATGAGGCGCAGCCGATACAATACAGATGCATGCGAGGCGCTGCGGTTAATCCGCGGCGCCTTTTTCGTTCGTGTGATCACGTCGAAGAAACGTTGACTCTTTTCCAAATCGGCGTATGGAGCAGGTCGGAAAAGGAAGAGGCCCCATGCACTGCTTCGACGGTGACATCGCAGCATCGCTGAACCCGGCACACGATGCCGGCGGTCTGCCTTTCCATGTTTTCTCCAAAACGGCCAAAACGACGACGAAAACCGTCTGACGTCTCTGGCCTGCCGCTCTCTCCCCGGCCCGGCCGGGGATGAACGAACCTGCATTGGCCGCAGGTTCGGATCAAACAAGCGGAGAGAGGTCAAGAAAGAGGTTTCTCATGGGTTTCAAGATTGCCGTTGCGGGCGCGACTGGAAATGTCGGCCGCGAAATGCTCAACATCCTGTCCGAACGCGGCTTCCCGGCCGATGAGGTCGTGGCGCTCGCCTCGGCCCGCTCGCAGGGCACCGAAGTCTCCTTCGGCGACAAGACGCTGAAGGTCCGCAACCTCGAAAACTACGACTTCTCCGACACGGACATCTGCCTGATGTCGGCTGGCGGCGCCGTCTCGCTCAAGTATTCGCCGAAGATCGGCGCCCAGGGCTGCGTCGTCATCGACAACTCCTCGGCCTGGCGCTACGATTCCGAAGTGCCGCTGATCGTTCCGGAAGTGAACCCCGATGCGATCACGCTGTTCTCCAAGAAGAACATCATCGCGAACCCGAATTGCTCGACCGCCCAGCTCGTCGTGGCGCTGAAGCCGCTGCACGACCATGCGGTGATCAAGCGGGTCGTCGTCTCGACCTACCAGTCGGTCTCCGGCGCCGGCAAGGATGGCATGGACGAGCTTTTCAACCAGACCCGCGCCGTCTTCGTCGCCGACCCGATCGAATCGAAGAAGTTTACGAAGCGCATCGCCTTCAACGTCATCCCGCACATCGACAGCTTCATGGAAGACGGCTACACGAAGGAAGAGTGGAAGGTTCTGGCCGAAACCAAGAAGATGCTGGACCCGAAGATCAAGGTCACCTGCACGGCCGTGCGCGTTCCCGTCTTCATCGGCCACTCCGAATCCGTCAATATCGAGTTCGAGAAGGAAATCACCGCAGACGAAGCGCGTGACATCCTGCGCGAGGCTCCGGGCTGCCTCGTGGTCGATAAGCACGAGAATGGCGGTTACGTCACGCCTTACGAATGCGCCGGTGAGGATGCGACCTATATTTCGCGTATCCGCGAGGACGCAACCGTCGAAAATGGCCTCAACATGTGGGTCGTTTCCGACAACCTGCGCAAGGGTGCAGCCTTGAATGCGATCCAGATTGCAGAGCTGCTGGTCAACCGCAACCTGATCCGCGCCAAGAAGCAGGCTGCCTGATCGGGCCTGACTGAAAAGAAAACGCCCGCGCCATCGGCTGCGGGCGTTTGACTTAAGAGTGCATTTACCCTTCTTGATCAAAAAGTTGTTCCTGAAACGGCCGCAGACGTGCGGTGACAGCACGCTGGCGGAATGGCATCCTCCGATGAAAGATCGGACTTTGACGGGGTTTTTCATGCAGAAGAAATCGGGCCTCCTCGCAGGCTTGGCGATGGCCGCAGCGATGTTTGCGTTGCCGGTAACGAGCTTTGCGGCCCAGTGCGGCAACACGTCTGCCGGCTTCAACGAATGGGTCCAGTCCTTCAAGCGCGAAGCGGCGTCCCGCGGGGTCAACCCGTCCGTCCTCGATGCTGCCTTCTCGGGCGTGTCCTATGCCAACGCCACGATCCGTGCCGACCGCGGCCAGAAGAGCTTTCGGCTCTCGCTGAATGAGTTCATGCGCAAGCGCGGCGGTGAGGCCATCATCTCCCGTGGCAAGAAGATCAAGGCCCAGAACGCCGCCCTCTTCGCCGACATAGAACAGCGCTTTGGCGTGCCCGCCGGTCCGCTGATCGCCATCTGGGGCATGGAAACCGGCTTTGGCGGCTTCATGGGCAAGGAACACACCATGTCGGCCGTGGCGACGCTCGCGTTTGACTGCCGCCGCTCCGACTACTTCACCGACCAGCTCTATGCAGCCCTGACGCTCGTCAGCCGCGGCGACCTGAGCCCATCTGCCCGTGGCGCAGCCCATGGCGAAATCGGCCAGACGCAGTTCCTGCCCGCCAACGTTGTCAAATACGGCGTGGACGGCGACGGCAACGGCCATGTGGACATGGTCCGCTCCAAGGCCGACGCGCTGGCATCCACGGCGAACTTCCTGCGCGGCCATGGCTGGCGCGCCGGCGCCGGCTACCAGCCCGGCCAGCCGAATTTCGCCGCCATCCAGGGCTGGAACGCCGCGAGCGTTTACCAGCAGGCGATCGCCATCATCGCCGCCGAGATCGACGGACGCTGAAACGGCGGACAGAGAAACAAAGCTTGAGAAGGCCGGCGTCAGCTGGCCTTTTTCTTTGTGTCGATCAGAGAACAGGCCGCGCGAAATCGCCGGTCTTGTTGTCCATCACCCACAATTCCCCGGTCGAGATATCGAACCAGGTGCCGTGCAGGTTCAGCTTGCCGCGCTGCTCCAGGATGGAGACGCACGGAAACGTTCGGAGGTTGGCAATGGAGTTGCGGATCGACACGCGCTCCAGCACGCGCTGGCGCTCGGTGGCGGTCATGACATCGGCATTCTGGATCTGCTCGGCCGCAGGCTTCAAGAGGCCCATCCACTTGCCGATGAAGTCGCCGGGCGACAAGGGGTCGGCATCGGGATCGAGCGCCGCCTTTATGCCGCCGCAGCGCCCATGGCCCATCACGACGATATCCTGCACCTTCAGCGCCTGCACCGCGAATTCCAGCGCCGCAGAGGTCGAATGGTACTGGCCATCAGGCTCGTAGGGCGGAACCATATTGGCAACATTGCGAACGACGAAAAGCTCGCCAGGACCGGAATCGAAGATGGTCTCGGGTGCCGCGCGCGAATCGCAGCAGGCCACGACGAGAACCTTCGGCGTCTGGCCGGTCTCGGCCAGTTGCCGGTAGCGCTGTTGCTGCTCGGCGAAACGGCCACTCATGAAGTTGCGGTAACCCGTAAGCAGATGCTCCGGAAATCGGTTCATCGTCCTGACCCCTCTTCGCCGTTCAAACCCTTACGCGGCCGTCCTTGAGCATGTCCGGCCAGACTACATTTGCGGTCTTGCGTCCGGACTGCACGAAAACAAACAGATAGAGCGCTCTCGCCGATCCCGTTCGCCAAAAATGCTCTATCATCCGCTTCAGACGGCGTCAGGGTACAAAACGCAGATTTCGAGGCTTTCCGCAACGCAGCAATGATCGCGACGCGTTTTAGCGTCGCCGACGGCCGGGATGGACAAGGTGACGGATCTGGACAAGGGCCATCGGCGAGATGAGGCTGGACGCATCCTGCTCCAGCATCATTTCGGAGGCTGACCGCCGTGCCGACCGGGCAATGATCTCGAACACACCGGCCGTAGCAAGCTGCAGGCAGCGCTCCTCGGAATGCCCTTCCATGAGACGAGCCGTGAAAAGCGCCGTCAACAGATCCCCGGTGCCCTTGGGCGCGTCATCGATATAGCGATGTTCGGCCAGCAGCGCATGGCTGCCGGAGAGAAAGAGGTTGCCGGTCCCCCCGTTGAGCATCGAGAACGCGGAGGTCACCAGCACCCGCGCTGGCCCCAATGCGAGTGCCGCCTCCATGATCTCGCTATTGTCCGCGAGATCTGCGCCGGACAGCCAGGCAAGCTCGAACCGGTTCGGCGTCGTCAGATCGGCAAGCGGCAGCAGGCGGTCGCGGATCGCCTCGGCCGTTGCGTCGGGCACATAGATGCCGCCCTGATCGCCGATCACCGGATCGCAGACGTAGAGAAGCGCCGGATTGCGCGCTTTCAGCTGTTCCACCAGACCGGCGATGACATCGACCTGCTCGGCGCTGCCGAAATAGCCGGAAACGACCGTGCCGATCTCGCCGGCCCAGGACGATGCGGCAATCTCCTCCGCCATCGCCGCGAAATCCGGCGTGGACAGCACGCTGCGCGTCGAACGCCCGTGGCCGGGGTGCCAGGGCAGGACAACGGTCGGCAGATCCCAAACGGGAAGGCCGAGTGTCTGGAAGGCAAAGACCATGGCCCGGTTGCCGACAGAACCGCGGACCACATGGCTTGAGACCGAGAGCACGGCTCTCGCCTGTCTTGCTGCTGCCCCGTCATCCGCCATCGTTCAAGCCCCGTTTGACCACCCTTGATCCCGCAGCCGCTCTGGGCTGTCAACGGGCCGCCTAAGGCCAGACTTCGCGAAACAGGCAGTTTTCGTCACGCCTTCAATGAAAATTCATACGGAATGACCAAATTTCGACCCAGAATCCGGAAAAACGTCACGCGTCAGTGCAGTTTTCGTGAAAAACATCGCCAAACGGCGCGACTCAGCTAGGTTCGCATCAATCGATGGGGGGGAGTATCCATGGGCTCGAAAAACAACACGCGCCGCGAAAAGCAGCTGGACCTGGCCACGCAGGCAATGGGGAATGATGCGGCATCAGGTCTTTCGCCGGCCATTCTGTTTGGCCGCGCCAGCAATGACGATCTGGAACTCTATACGCCGGACATGCTGGCGCGAACGGCAAACCACGCGGCGAGCATCATCAAAGGCTGGCAGCGTGGCATGACAGATGTGCGCATCGACACTGTCGAAGGCGTGACGCCGAACGGAGTGCCGGTTTCCATCCTCTCCGTCACCGACCGGAACATGCCCTTTCTCTACGATTCCGTCATGGGGGAAGTGACCTCCACCCATCGCGATCTCTACCTCGCCGTCCACCCGATCCTGGTTGCGCCGCCCGGCAGGCCGGTCACGCTTTTTGACCCGGAAGACAACAGTGATCCGGCCGATCGCGTCAGTCATATCCAGATCCACCTGCCCCCGCTGGGGATTGCCGAGGCGGAGGCACTCGTTGCGCGGGTCCAGCTGGTCCTTGCCCATGTGCACGAGACGGTCGAAGACTGGCGCGCCATGACGCTGCTTCTCGATCAGGCAATGCAGGACATGGAGGCCCATGGCACGGCACGGCGCAAGGGTGACAAGGAGGAGGCGCTCGCCTTCCTGCGCTGGCTGCGCGCCAACAATTTCACCTTCCTCGGCATGCGCGAATACACCTATTCCGGCAGCGGCGAGACGGCCGTCGTGGAGCGCGGCGAAGGGCGGGGTCTTGGCATCCTGTCAAACCCCGATGTCCGCGTGCTGCGCCAGGGCAAGGATGCGGTGCTGACCACGCCCGAAATCCTCGCGTTTCTTGATGGTCCGGATTTCCTCATCGTCACCAAGGCGAACGTGAAATCCGTCGTCCATCGCCGCGCCTATATGGATTATGTCGGCATCAAGCGCTTCGACGTGACCGGCAAGGTGATCGGCGAACTGCGCGTTGTCGGTCTCTTCACCTCGACGGCCTATACCCGTCCCGCTTCCGAAATCCCGCTGCTGCGCCTCAAGCTCCAGCGCATCATCGACCAGTTCGGCTTCGATCCGCACAGCCATTCCGGCAAGATGCTGATCAACACGCTGGAATCCTATCCCCGTGACGATCTCTTCCAGATCGAGCTGCCGCTGCTCGCCAATTTCTGCGAACAGATCAACGAGCTCGGCGACCGCCCCCGGATCCGCGTCCTCTCCCGCGTCGACCATTTCGATCGCTTCGTCTCCGTTCTCGTCTACGTGCCGCGCGAGCAATATGATTCGGATGTGCGGGAAAAGATCGGGACCTATCTCAAGACGGTCTATGACGGCCGCGTCTCCGCCTATTATCCGGCTTTCCCGGAAGGGGGCCTGGCGCGTGTTCACTTCATCATCGGCCGCTCGGCCGGACGTACCCCGCGCGTGCCGCAGCCGAAGCTCGAAGCCGCCGTGCGCGATATCGTCACCCGCTGGACGGACCGCTTCGCCGATCTCGCCCGCAATGACGGCATCGGCCTTGTAACCGGCGAGGCCTATCACGCCGCCTTCACGCCGGCAGAGGCCTATGCCGACCTCGCCGACATGCGCGCCGTCAGCAAGGACGATCCGATCCGCATCCAGTTCTATCGGCGCAATCCGACACGGCAGGATACGGTTGAGCTCAAGATTTTCCACGCCGGGAAGGCCGTCTCGCTTTCGCGTCGCGTGCCGCTTCTCGAAAACCTCGGCTTCAGCGTCGTCAGCGAGCAGACCTACGACCTGGTGCTCGGCGAGACGGATGGTTCGCAGCGTCTCGTCGTCCTGCACGACATGGAGCTGGTGCATCGTGAAGGGGCAGGCATCGATCTCGACCTTCTCGGCCGTAAGCTCGAACAGGCCTTCCTCGCCGCCTGGACCGGCGGTGTGGAAGACGACACCTTCAACCGTCTGATCCAGTCCTCCGGTCTCGACATCTACGAGATCAACGTGCTCCGCACCTATGCGCGCTATCTGCGCCAGACCGGCATCACCTATTCGCAGGGCTATATCGCCGATACCCTCGGAAGATATCCGCTGACATCAGGCGCCCTTTTCCGCCTCTTCCACACCCGCCTCGACCCCACCCTCGATGACAAGACCCGCTCCCGCAAGGTCAAGGCGATCGAGGCCGCGCTGGAAGAGGAATTCGCCAAGGTTCCGAACCTGGACGAGGACCGGATTCTTCGCCGGCTCAAGAATGCTGTGGATGCGACCCTGCGCACCAACTTCTTCCAGGCCGATCTGGCCGGGCGCGGCGTGGTGCTCGCCGTCAAGCTCGACCCGAAGGCGCTCGACGGCCTGCCGGAGCCGCGCCCGTTCCGCGAAATCTTCGTCTATGGCGCGGATGTGGAAGGCGTGCACCTGCGCTTCGGCAAGGTGGCCCGCGGCGGCCTGCGCTGGTCGGATCGCGCCCAGGACTACCGCACGGAAGTGCTGGGCCTCGTGAAGGCGCAGCAGGTCAAGAATGCCGTCATCGTGCCCGTTGGCGCCAAGGGCGGCTTCTTCCCGAAGCAGCTGCCGGCCGGCGGCAGCCGCGACGAGGTGTTCCGTGTCGGCACCGAAGCTTACAAGACCTTCATCCGCTCGCTTCTGTCCGTCACCGACAACATCGTTGGCGCCGATGTCGTGCCGCCTGCCGAGACCGTGCGCCATGACGGTGACGACCCCTATTTCGTTGTCGCCGCCGACAAGGGCACGGCGACCTTCTCCGACACGGCCAACGGCATCGCCCAGAGCCTCGACTTCTGGCTGGACGACGCCTTTGCCTCGGGGGGGTCGGCCGGGTACGACCACAAGAAGATGGGCATCACCGCCCGCGGCGCCTGGGAAACCGTCAAGCGCCACTTCCGCGAGATGGATATCGACATCCAGACGACGCCCTTTACCGTGGCCGGCGTCGGCGACATGTCCGGCGACGTCTTCGGCAACGGCATGTTGCTGTCGCGCCAGATCCGCCTCGTCGCCGCCTTCGATCACCGCGACATCTTCATCGATCCGGCACCGGATACGGAGCGTACGGTCGTGGAGCGCGAGCGCCTCTTCGCGCTCCCGCGGTCGAGCTGGCAGGATTACGATCGCTCGTTGCTGTCGGCGGGCGGCATGATCATCTCGCGGTCGGAAAAATCCGTGACGCTGACACCGGAAGCCATGGCCGCCATCGGCCTCGACAAGGCCAAGGCCACGCCATTCGAGATCATGAACGCCATTCTGAAGGCGCCGGTGGACCTGCTCTGGTTCGGCGGCATCGGCACCTATATCCGCGCCGCGACCGAAACGGATGCGGAGGCCGGCGACCGCGCCAATGATGCGATCCGCGTCACCGCCGACGAGGTCCGCGCCCGTGTGATCGGCGAAGGCGCCAATCTCGGCGTCACCCAGAAAGGCCGCATCGCCTATGCGCTGGCAGGCGGACGCTGCAACTCCGACGCCATCGACAACTCGGCCGGCGTCAACTCCTCCGACGTCGAGGTCAACATCAAGATCGCGCTGGCCTCGGCCATGCGCAGCGGCCGCCTGACGCGGCCGAAGCGCAACACGCTGCTGGCGGCCATGACGGACGAGGTCGCAGCCCTTGTCCTGCGCAACAACTACGAACAGTCGCTGGCGATTTCACTGACCGCCATGGACGGCGCGGCCAACCGCGTGCTGCTCGGCCGCCTGATGAGCCGTCTGGAATCCGCCGGGCTCCTGAACCGCAAGGTCGAAACCCTTCCGGACGACGCGGCGCTTGCGGAGCGCTACGAAACCGGCCGGGCGCTGACCCGCCCCGAGATCGGCGTGCTGCTGTCCTACGCCAAGCTGACGCTCTTCGAGGACCTGCTGCACAGCGACCTGCCGGATGGTCCCTATTTCGAGCAGACGCTCTTCCACTATTTCCCCCAGAAGATGCAGAAGGACTATGCGGGCGACATCCGCGATCACCGCCTGCGCCGCGAAATCATTGCGACGATCCTCACCAATTCCGTCATCAACTGGGGCGGGCCGGCCTTCGTGAGCGAACTCATGGATGCGACCGGACGTTCGGCTTCTGACGTCGTCCGGGCGGCCATCATCGCCAACGAGGGATTTGGCCTTTCCGTGCTGCGCCACGCGGTCGATGGTCTCGACAACCGGATCCACGGCGCAGCACAGAACAGGCTCTACCATCGCCTGCGCCGCATCCTGCGCATCACCACCGGCGCCCTGCTGTTTGCGCGGCTGTTCGATGGCGATATCGCCGCGACGGTCAAGGACATCCGCGCCGGTATCACGAGACTGACCGCACCGATCCGCGATGCCGTCGGGCCGGAGGTCATCAGCCGCGAGACGGCCGCGCTGCGCGAGGGCAATGTGCCGGACGATCTCGCGACGCAAATCGGTGAACTCGGCTTCTTCGCCTCGGTGCCGGAAATCCTCGCCCTGGCAAAGGCAACGGACCTGCCGCTGACCAGGGTCGCCCAGGCCTATCTCGCCGTTTCAGGGCGGCTGCGCATCGGCCGCCTGCTGCAGGCCGCAGACCGCCTGCAGCCGAGCGATCCCTTCGACGCCATGGCCGTGGCACGTGGCATGGTCGCCATCGCGCGTGCGCGCCACGATCTCGCGGCGGCCGAACTGCGTCCCGGTAGCAGCCCGCCGGGCGCGGAGGCCGCCATGCAGCGTGCCGTCGAGCAACTGGCCACACTCAGCGAAAGCGGCGACCTGACGCTGTCGAAGCTGACGGTCGCCGCAGGACTGCTCGCGGATCTTGCCCGCGAGCATGCGTCCTGACACAAAGGAGCGGCGACAGGCGGAACCGGGAGCGGCGATAGTGACGGTGGAAGCGAAGACGGAAGCGCCGCGTGCATCGCGCCTGGCGATTGGCGGCTGGATGATGTTCGACTGGGCTGCCCAGCCCTTCTTCACCGTCATTACCACCTTCATCTTCGGTCCCTATCTCGTCTCCCGCATGACGGAGGACCACGCGGCCGGTCAGGCGGCGTGGAGCTACACGCTGACCATCTCCGGCATCATCATCGCGCTCCTTTCGCCCGTTCTCGGCTCGATCGCCGACGCCACGGGACGGCGCAAACCGTGGATCGGCGGCTTCGCGGTCATCCAGATCCTGTCGCTCGCCGCCCTGTGGTTCGCAGTGCCGGGCAGCAGCCTCGTCTTTGCCCTGACAATGATCGTGCTCGCCTCGGTCGCGGCCGAGTTCTCGATCGTCTTCAATGATTCCATGATGCCCCGGCTGGTCCCGCCGCAGGAGGCGGGACGCATTTCCAACATCGCCTGGGGTCTCGGCTATCTCGGCGGCATGATCGTCCTGATCGCAGTCGTCGCCCTACTGGCCGGCAATCCGGAAACCGGCAAGACGGCCCTCGGGATCGAGCCGCTTTTCGGGCTCGATCCGGCGACGGGCGACGATGCCCGCGTGACAGGTCCGATATCCGCCCTCTGGTATCTCGTCTTCATCCTGCCGATGTTTCTTTTCACGCCCGATCAGGCGCGCGGCCTGCCAATCGGCGCTGCCGTGACCACCGGTATTTCGGAGCTGAAAAGCACTTTTCGTGAACTGAAGGGACGGCCCGGAATTCTGCGCTTTCTGGTGGCCCGGATGGTCTATCAAGACGGCGTCAATGGCCTGCTGGCGCTCGGCGGCACCTTTGCGGCCGGCATGTTTGCCTGGCAGACGCTCGAACTCGGCATCTACGGGATCATCCTCAATGTCGTCGCCATCGGCGGCTGCCTCTATGCGAGCCGGCTCGACAGTCGCCTGGGATCAAAGACCGTCGTGATGGGCAGCCTCTTCTGCCTCCTCATCGCCACCGTCGGTATTGTCTCGACCGGCCCCGGCTTTACCTTGTTCGGCCTCATTCCGCTGCCGACGACCGACAGTGGTGGCCTCTTCGGCACGGCGGCCGAGAAGGCTTACATCCTCTTCGGCCTGCTGGTGGGCGTCGCCTTCGGCCCGGTGCAGGCCTCGGCCCGCTCCTACCTCGCACGCAGCATCACGCCGGACGAAGCCGGCCGCTACTTCGGGATCTACGCGCTGACAGGACGGGCGACGTCCTTCGCCGCGCCTCTTTCCGTGGCCCTCGTGACCACGGCAACGGGCTCCGCCCGCGCCGGGATGGCGATGCTGGTCATCTTCCTCGCCGTCGGCTTCCTGATGATGATCCGCACGCCCTACCCGGCCCACCGCCCCGGCTGAGCCGGGACGGTAACGCCTTGTCGATCCGGCCTCTCAGTGCCGGAAGTGGCGCATGCCGGTAAAGACCATGGCAACGCCGGCATCGTCGGCGGCCGCAATCACCTCGGCATCGCGCATGGAACCACCGGGCTGGATGACCGCCGTGGCACCGGCCGCAATGGCCGACAGCAGGCCATCGGCAAAGGGCAGGAAGGCCTCCGACGCGACGGCGGAGCCCTTCGTCAACGGCGTTGCAAGACCCATGGCCCTGGCGGCCTCCTCGGCCTTCAGCGCGGCAATGCGGGCGGAATCGACACGGCTCATCTGGCCGGCGCCGATGCCCGCCGTCTGGCCGTCCTTGGCATAGACGACGGCATTCGACTTCACATGCTTGGCAACCTTGAAGGCGAACTTCATGTCTTCCAGTTCCTGGGCCGACGGCGCACGCTTCGTGACGACCTTCAGCTCGAGATCATCGACCATGCCGTTGTCACGCGTCTGGACGAGCAGGCCGCCGGCCACCGTCTTGGCGGAAAGGCCCGGAATGCGCGGATCCGGCAGGCCGCCGGTGACGAGCAGGCGCAGGTTCGGCTTGGCGGCGATGACGGCGCGGGCCGCATCGTCCACGTCAGGCGCGATGATGACTTCCGTAAAGAGCTTGACGATTTCTTCGGCCGTTGCCGCATCCAGCCGTCTGTTCAGCGCGATGATGCCGCCAAAGGCCGAGACCGGGTCGCAGGCAAGCGCCCGCTGGTAGGCCTCGACAAGGCTCGGGCCGGTCGCGACACCGCACGGGTTGGCATGCTTGATGATCGCGCAGGCCGGCCCCTTCTCGCCCGGAAACTCCGCCACCAGCTCGAAGGCGGCGTCGGTGTCGTTGATGTTGTTGTAGGAGAGCTGCTTGCCCTGCAGAAGCTTTGCCGTTGCGACACCCGGCCGGTTTTCGCCGGTGACGTAGAAGGCCGCTTTCTGGTGCGGATTCTCGCCGTAGCGCATCTCCTCCTTCAATTCGCCGCCGATGACGCGATGGCGCGGCGCATCGATCTGCAGTTCCTCGGCAAACCAGTTGGAGATCGTCGCGTCATAGGCCGCGGTGCGGGCATAGGCCTTTGCCGCCATGCGCTTGCGGAACGCCAGCGTCGTCTCGCCACCCTGATCGAGTTCGGCGATCAGCGTCGCGTAGTCCGAGGGATCGGTGATGACGGTAACGTAGGCATGGTTCTTGGCGGAGGCACGGATCATGGCCGGGCCACCGATATCGATGTTCTCGACCGTCGTCGGATAGTCGGCGCCCTTGGCGCGGACGTCCTCGAAGGGGTAGAGATTGATGATGGTGAGGTCGATCGGCGTGATCCCGTGCGCCTGCATGGCAGCCTGGTGATCGGCATCGTCGCGGATGCCGAGCAGGCCGCCGTGCACGCCCGGATGCAGCGTCTTGACACGGCCATCCATGATTTCCGCAAAGCCGGTCAGCTCCGAAACGTCGCGCACTGCAAGGCCGGCCTCCGACAGCGCCTTGTGCGTGCCGCCGGTCGAAACGAGCGCCACGCCGCGCGCTGCAAGCGCCTTGGCAACATCCACAATGCCGGTCTTGTCGGACACGGAAAGGAGCGCCGTCTTGACGGCGACGCGATCGGGGGCGGGAATTTTCTTGGATTGAACGGCCATCGCGCCATCTCCTGTATGAGCCAAAGGGCTTTCGACGATGGAGGTGCCGTTAGCACAGGATGCCGCGGTGCGAAACCGTCCGAATCAGGCTTCCCGCGCGATCACCCACTGGATCTCCGGGGTTTCGACAATGTCGAAGGACACCGTTATCTGCTGCGATGTGCGCATCCCGGACGGGTCGGCAAAGAAGACGTCCTCTTCGATGTCGAGGAGACCGTCTCGGCAACTGAAAGCCCAGACCTCGCCTTCGGCCGCCGACATCAGGACCTCGCTTTCACCGCGCCGCCTCAGCGTGATGGCGGGGTGAATGTGGAAGCGCGCCACAGCCGGCAGGGTTTCCGGCAGACTGCGTCCCTCCAGCGGCTGAAAATGGTCCTGGCCTCTCACGAGACCTCCCGAAAGCCGTAGAGCGATGTCGCGTTGGTGGAGCACGCCATAGACGTCCGCGTAGCCGTCATGGGTGGCAACGATCCGGTCAAAGCCTGAGGAACGCTCGGCATCCCGGCGCGCCGAAACTGTTTTCACGCCCGAAAGCATCACCGGCCCGAGGAAGGCCGACCGCGACAAGCGCGCAGACGACGTGTCGTTGATGGTCACCGTCGAATGACAGGCCGTTCCCCTCGCCATCTGCCGAAAGCGTTCACCCGCAAAGCGCGGCGCACCGGAATTGACGATGAAACGGTAGCGTCCGGACGACATTTCGAAAGACAGACAACCAGCATGCGCAGTGCGGGAGGTCGTCAAGGAACGGGGCTTGCCCGTATCGATCACGATCATCGTGTCTTCGGCCGCAAGCCGGTGATAGTCGCCATCAGGAAGCTCGCGGAACGGTGCACCGGCAGTCTCGTCATAGCGTAGAACCGATACGAGTTCGTTGGCCAGGATCGTGGTCGCGCCGTTGAAAAGCGCCAGATCGCCGCTTTTGTGGCGAAAGAATCTCAGCGCCGGATACATGCGGTCAATGCAGGGGACCAGCCGTGGCGGTGCGTCGTGACCGAGGTTCACATAGGTCTGGCGCAGCGGCAGAAGATCCAGAAGCAGTTCCAGGATGACGCGCGGATCGCGCGAAATGTGCGTTCCGTCGGAAAGAATCTGCGCATCCAGCTCGCGATCCAGGTGGCTGGCTGCCGTCTTGATTGTCTTCTGCGTCGTGTCCATGCACAGAGATGCCATGGCGATCGCAATGCGGATGCGCAGCCGCGCGTCGGCCGCCGAAACATGCCCGGCGATGCTTTGAAGAAACTTCAGCTGCATCGAAAGGCTTTTCAGGAACCGCCGATAGAAGGCATGGTCCGCATCTTTGAGGATGATCGGAGAATGGCTGAGCCAAGCAATACAGCGCTGCGCGGTCACATCCGGCTGCCACGCCAAAGCGTTGAGATCCCGCCCGTGAAGCTGCATCCAGTCATCGACGAGGCGGCGCACGCAATCCTGAACATGCTCGCCCCTGACGGTGCGCATGTGACGAAGCCAGGCGAAAGAATGGAGGCGGACGGCGAACTCCCGGGAGGGTAGATCGACCTCAAAGGGCGAAAGGCCCTCGGGATCGAGCAGCCGTCCGGCCAGTGGAAACTGACCGTCAAGAATTTCCTCGGCCGTGTGCACATCGGTGGCCCTGAGGTCCGTCGGCGCCACCAGCAACTTGACATTGCCCCGCCAGCCAACCCGCCGCAGCGCTATCCCCGTCAGGGCGAAACGGCGGTGGAGCCGCCGCCACCCTTCGCGGAAGTAAAGGCCCAGAAGCCTTCGACGGCTGGAAATGTTCATGTGGAACCAATCGCCCGAGATTGCCGCCCGATATTCGGAAATATCTGGTTGAAGCAGAGCATAGAATGCTCTTTGCCACCCTGTCCAATTCCGGTGCAGTGCAAAATGGGTCTTTACACCGAAAGATCAGGAACCTTTCAACGACGATTATGCATTGCGGCGCAGGACGGCGGCGAAAAAACCATCGACGCCACCGGGCGAGGCGCCATCTGCCGCGATCATATCAGGCGTTGTTCGGATAGTCCCTTCTGCCGTAAACGCCTCTGACAAAGCCGGTAGAAGCATACGGTCGGCGGGCAGCAGGGAGACGGAGGGATCGGCCGCCAGCACACGCTCCACCACGATTTCTCCCTCGCGCTTGTCGATCGAACAGTTCGAGAAGACGACGATCCCGCCCGACCGGACAAGGCTCAACGCCTTTCTCAGCAGCCGCTCCTGCAGATCGGCCAGCGTCTCGATATCGGCTTCATCCTTGATCCAAGGTACGTCGGGGTGGCGCCGACAGGTGCCCGTCGAGGAACACGGCGCATCGAGCAGCGCACCGTCAAACAGCGTCTCCGGGACAAAATCCATCATGTTGGATTGCCGTGTCTCCGCCGCGAGGCCAAGACGCGACAGGTTTTCGCGCAGTCGTGTCAGACGGCTTGCCGACTGGTCGAGCGCAGTGACTTCCGCGCCGGCCGCGACGAGTTGCGCGGTCTTTCCGCCCGGAGCCGCGCAGAGATCAACAATCTTCAAACCCTTGATATCGCCGAACAGACGCGCAGGAATCGAGGCGGCGGCATCCTGTACCCACCAGTCGCCGGCCTCGAAACCTTCGAGCTTCGGAATGGCGCCGGCATCGGAGGGAAGCCGCACGGAGCCGGTCGGCAAGACCCGTCCCCCGAGCTTTCGCGCCCAGCCGTCGGGATCCGACTTGACGGTGAGGTCAATGGCAGATGGCGCAAGCTGCGACGCTTCAATCGCGGCTGCGGTGATCGGACCATACTGTTCCACGAGACGGGACCGGAACCAGTCAGGCAGAACGGGTGCATCGGCGATCCCCGCCAGCAGATCCTCACGCTCCCGGCCAATACGCCTGAGAAGAGCGTTGACGAGATTGGAAAAGCGGCGCGTGCGCGGATCGGACGAGGCATGCTCGACGGCCAGGTCGACGGCCGCGTGGTCGGGCACATCCAGATAGAGAATCTGCACTGCGCCAATCATCAGAATATGCTCGAGAGACCGCGCACCATCCGGCAGCGGGGTCTTCAGCAGGCTGTCGAGGATGACGCCAAGGCGACGGCGGTGCCGCAGCGCCGTCGTGACCAGCGCGCGCGCAAGACCCCGATCGGCTTCATCGAGACCAAGGATCGCGGGATTGCCGCCCTTGGCATCGAACATGCCATCCAGCGAGGTCCGCTTGTCCACGACGGCGGAGAGCACCTTCGCCGCCGCCTTGCGCACCGCCAGGCCCGGCTTTTCCGGCTCCGGCACGGCGCGCGCCGCAGCATGCGGCTTCGCACGGTTCCTGTTGAACGGCCGTCCTTGCGGACGCTTGTTTTTCTTTACGGGTTCATCGATCAAGACCAGGGGCCCTTTGGCGGTTCGTCAGGACCGCGTCCGAAGCCGGTGGTCGGAACGGAACGCGCGCGTCGGCCCGACGTAGCAGGCCCGGGGGCTGCGGTCGAGGCCGAACGTCCGACGCCAGCGCCGCCGGAACCGCCAGCTCCCATCTCTTGCGCCAGGGCGACCAGCGCCCTGATGCGGTTGTCCGTATTGGGGTGGGTGGAGAAAAGATTGTCCATCCGCTCGCCCGACAGCGGATTGATGATGAACATGTGAGCTGTCGCCGGGTTGCGCTCGGCCGCATTGTTATGGACCACATGGGCGGCACCGGCTATTTTCTGCAGCGCGGAGGCGAGTGCCATCGGATTGCCGCAGATCTCCGCACCGCGCCGGTCGGCCGAATATTCGCGCGTGCGGCTGATGGCCATCTGCACCAGCATGGCCGCGATCAGCGCGACGATCATCGCAACCAGCATGCCGATGCCGCCGAGCGGATTGTTGTTGTCGCGGTTGCCGCCGAAGAAGAAGGCGAAGTTGCCGAGCATGGAGATGGCGCCGGCGAGCGTGGCCGTCAGCGTCATCGTCAGCGTGTCGCGGTTCTGGATATGGGCAAGCTCGTGCGCCATCACACCGGCCACCTCCTCATAGGTCAGGGCATTCAGCAGCCCGACGGAGGCGGCAACGGCTGCATTCTCGGGATTGCGGCCGGTGGCAAAGGCATTCGGCTGCGCGCTGTCGAGGATATAGACGCGCGGCATGGGCAGGTTGGCATTGCGCGCCAGATCCCGCACGATCCCGTAATATTCCGGCGCGGAGTGGGCATCCACTTCCCTGGCGCCGTACATGCGGAGCACCATCTTGTCGGAATTCCAGTAGGAAAAGAAGTTCATGGCGGCCGCGACAAGAAGGGCGATCATCATGCCGCCCCGCCCGCCGATCAGGAAGCCGACAGCCATGAAGAGCGCCGTCATGAAGGCGATCAACATTGCAGTGCGGGCGATGTTCATGTTCGTCTCCTTGATCGGGCGCAGCTGCGCGTCGAAATACGGCTTCAATCCGCGTTTTCCGATTATATATGATGGGAAGACGTTCCGGCGAGTTCAAGCAAGGGGCGGTAAGGCATCTGTGAAGGGAAGGATGAGCGGCGATGACCGAAAACCGGATCGCAAGTGATGCGCCAGCCGGCAGCAAGCCGGAAAAGCGCCTGACACCAGCAGCCGAACGGGCGCTGAAGGAAGCCGAAGACCGCCGCCGCCAGCAGGCCGAAGCGAAAATGGAGCCCGAAGTCGGCGGCCGCGGCGGTGCCGATCCCGCCCGCTTCGGCGACTGGGAAATCAACGGCCGCGCCATCGATTTCTGAGCGACACGGCTGGAGGCAGGACAGGTGTTCCACGTGGAACAGCGTGGATGCCGGGGACGTGCGATTGTCGGGTCACTGGATGAGACGGGCTCATCCAAACCAGATCAAGGGACCTCACACCATGCGCAAGATCGTTCTCTCGGCCACCATCGCCACCGTCGCCGCTCTCTCCTTCGCCGCCCCCTCCCAGGCCGGCTACTATTCCTACGACTACCAGCCGGTCTGCCACATCAAGAAGATCAAGACTTGGGACTACTACGGCAACCTGGTGATCAAGAAGATCAAGGTCTGCAAGTAAGCCAGAACGACAAAGGGCGCGGCCATCCGGTCCGCGCCCTTTTCGCATGCTGTCTGTCTGCCCTACTCCGCCTTGCGGTTCTGCCGGTTGGCGATGAGATCGTCCACCACGGCCGGATCGGCAAGCGTCGATGTATCCCCCAGCGAGCCGAAATCATCCTCGGCGATCTTGCGCAGGATGCGCCGCATGATCTTGCCGGAACGCGTCTTCGGAAGCCCCGGCGAGAACTGGATCTTGTCCGGCGTTGCGATCGGACCGATCTCGCTGCGCACATGCTTGACCAGCTCCTGGCGCAGCGCGTCCGTACCTTCCTCTCCCGCCATCAGCGAGACATAGCAGTAGATGCCCTGCCCCTTGATGCCGTGCGGATAGCCGACCACGGCGGCTTCCGACACCAGATGATGGGACACAAGGGCGGATTCGACTTCCGCCGTACCGAGACGGTGGCCCGAAACGTTCAGCACATCATCGACGCGGCCGGTGATCCAGTAATAGCCGTCCTCGTCGCGCCGGCAGCCGTCGCCGGTGAAGTACATGCCCTTGTAGGTGGAGAAATAGGTCTGGATGAAGCGGTGGTGATCGCCATAGACGGACCGCGACTGGCCGGGCCAACTGTCGGTGATGCACAGATTGCCGTCCGTTGCCCCTTCCAGCAGCTTGCCCTCATTGTCCACGAGCACGGGCTTGATGCCGAAGAAGGGACGCGTTGCCGAGCCCGGCTTCAGGTCGGTCGCGCCCGGCAGCGGCGTGATCATGATGCCGCCGGTCTCCGTCTGCCACCAGGTATCGACGATCGGCGATTTCTGCTCGCCGACGACATTGTAATACCATTCCCACGCTTCCGGATTGATGGGTTCGCCGACCGAGCCGAGGAGGCGCAGAGACGCACGCGACGAACGCTTCACGAAATGGTCGCCGGCGCCCATCAGCGAGCGGATCGCCGTCGGCGCCGTGTAGAAGATGTTGACCTTGTGCTTGTCGATCACCTCCCAGAAGCGGCCCTGATCCGGGAAATTCGGCACGCCCTCGAACATCAGCGTCGTCGCGCAGTTCGCAAGCGGTCCGTAGACGATGTAGGAATGGCCCGTGACCCAGCCGACATCGGCCGTGCACCAGTAGACGTCGCCCTCATGATAGTCGAAGACATATTCATGCGTCATGGAGGCGTAGACGAGGTAACCGCCCGTCGTGTGCAGCACGCCCTTCGGCTTGCCGGTCGAGCCGGACGTATAGAGGATGAAGAGAGGATCTTCCGCGCGCATCTTCGCCGGCGGGCAATCCGGCTTCACCGTCGCGATTTCCTGATGGTACCAGAGATCGCGGCCGGGCGCCCAGCCCGTCTTGCCGCCCGTGCGGCGGACGACGAGCACCTTGTTGACGATCACATGCTGCCGGGCGGCGATGTCGATCGCGGTATCGGTGTTTTCCTTCAGCGGCACCGGCTTGCCGCCGCGCACGCCCTCGTCGCAGGTAATGACGAAGGTCGATTCGCAGTCCACGATGCGACCGGCGAGCGCATCGGGAGAAAAGCCCCCGAACACCACCGAATGCACCGCGCCGATACGGGCGCAGGCGAGCATCGCATAGGCCGCCTCAGGGATCATCGGCATGTAGATGGTGACGCGGTCGCCCTTCTTGACACCGTGCTTCTTCAGCACGTTGGCCATGCGGCAGACCTGCTCGTAGAGCTCGTTATAGGTGATCTTCTTGTCGATGTAGGGGTTGTCGCCTTCCCAGATGATGGCCGTCTGCTCGCCATGTGTCTTGAGGTGACGGTCGATGCAATTGTAGGAAACGTTGGTAAGGCCGTCCTCATACCACTTGATCGGCACCTTGCCCTTGAAGGACGTGTTCTTCACCTTGGTATAGGGCTTGAACCAGTCGATGCGCTTGCCGTGCTTGCCCCAGAACTTCTCGGGATCCTCGACGCTTTCCTCGTACCATTTGAGGTACTTTTCATTGTCGATCAGCGCCTGCGTCTTGGCCGTCTTCAGCACGGGATAGGTCTTGGCTGACATGCGTTCCTCCTCGAACACCTTGAGCCGGCAACACAAAATGCGGCCAGCACTTCCTCCTGCGGCATTCATAACAGCTCAAATATCGACCGCAATTAGACAAAAGCCGATTTGGCGCGAATGAATTGCATTTTTGAGACGATGGGGCTATAGAGACCGCATTTCCCGGAAATCAAGTGGTTTCAAATCCACGTCCCGCGACGCCGGCGCGGACGGACAGAAGGACTATATCCATGGCCCAACAACTGCTGATGCCCAAGGCCACCGCCGTCTGGCTCGTTGACAACACCGCCCTTTCCTTCGAGCAGATCGCAACCTTCTGCAAGCTGCACCCGCTGGAAGTGAAGGCGATTGCCGACGGGGAATCGGCACAGGGCATCAAGGGTCTGGATCCGATCGCAACCGGCCAGCTGTCGCGCGACGAGATCGCCCGCGCCGAAGGCAACCCGGCCCACAAGCTGAAGCTCGCCGACCCCAAGGTCCGCGTTCCCGAGTCCAAGCGCAAGGGCCCGCGCTACACGCCCGTTTCCAAGCGCCAGGACCGCCCGAACGCCATCCTCTGGCTGGTACGCAACCATCCGGAACTGAAGGACGCACAGATCTCGCGCCTCGTTGGCACCACCAAGTCCACCATCGAGCAGATCCGCGAGCGCACCCACTGGAACGCCGCCAACCTGACCCCGATGGACCCGGTGACGCTCGGTCTCTGCAGCCAGATCGACCTCGACCTCGAGGTCGAACGCGCCGCCAAGAACCGGCCGCTGCCGACCGCCGAGGAGCTCGGCGCGACGCTCGAAGCAGCCGAGAAGACCCAGAAGCTCGACTTTAACTTCTACCGCGAGGAAGAGAAGGAAATCGACGCCGACGCCGTCTTCGCCAAGCTGAAGTCGCTGAAATCGACCCGCAACGACGAGGACGAAGACGACGCCTACTGAGGCGCGCCTTCCGCAAGACAGTCAAAAACCGGCGTGGCCTAAGGTCGCGCCGGTTTTTCTTTACGGACTGGTCCGCATCTCCTCAGCGGTGATGCGCTTCCTCTGCATGCAGCACACCCGCGATCTCGTCGAGGATGGCGGGATCATCGATCGTTGCCGGCATCTTCCATGGCAGGCCATCGGCGATCTTCTGCATGGTGCCGCGCAGGATCTTGCCGGAGCGCGTCTTCGGCAGACGCGCGACGACGAGTGCGCTCTTGAAGGCCGCCACGGGTCCGATCTCCTCACGGACGAGCTCAATCACTTCACGGCGGATCACCGCGAGATCCTGCGTGACGCCCGCTTTCAGCACCAGGAAGCCGCAGGGCACCTGTCCCTTCAGCGTATCGTGAATGCCGATGACGGCGCATTCCGCCACGGCCGGATGCCGCGCCACGACCTCCTCCATGGCGCCGGTCGAAAGCCGGTGTCCGGCGCAATTGATGATGTCATCCGTGCGCGCCATGATGAAAAGATAGCCGTCAGCATCCACATAGCCGGCATCCGCCGTCTTGTAGTAGCCGGGGAATTCCTCAAGACAGGCGCTCCGGAACCGCGCATCCGCGTTCCAGAAGGTGACGAGGCAGGCCGGCGGCAGGGGCAGGCGGATGACGATGTTGCCAAGCGTGCCCGGCGCAACCGCATGTCCTTCGTCATCCAGCACCGTCACGTCATAGCCGGGCATCGGCACGGTCGGTGATCCATGCTTGACCGGCAGACGCTCGATGCCGGCGGGATTGGCCGCAATCGCCCAGCCGGTTTCCGTCTGCCACCAGTGATCGATGACCGGCACGTTGAGCAGCCGCTCCGCCCATTTGATCGTCTCCGGATCGGCGCGTTCGCCTGCCAGATAAAGACCGCGAAAATGCGAGAGATCATGACGCCCGACATGCGTGCCCTCGGGATCGTCCCGGCGAATGGCGCGGAGCGCCGTCGGCGCCGTGAACAGCACCTTGACGTCATGTTCCGCGATCACTCGCCAGAAGGTGCCGGCATCCGGCGTTCCCACCGGCTTTCCTTCGAAGACAACGGTGGTGCAGCCGGCAAGAAGCGGCCCATAGACGATGTAGGAATGGCCGACGACCCAGCCGATATCGGAAGCCGACCAGAAAACCTCGCCGGGGCGCATGCCGTAAATGGCCTGCATCGACCAGGCGAGCGCCACCATATGCCCACCGGTATCGCGCACGACACCCTTGGGCTGGCCGGTGGTTCCGGAGGTGTAGAGAATATAGGCGGGATCGGTGGCCAGCACGGGAACACAATCGGCAGCGTCGCCACGGGCCTTTGCATCGGCGACGGCTGCAGCAAGATCGATATCGCGTCCAGCCTCCATCGCCGCCGCCAATTGCGGCCGTTGAAGGATAAGGCAATGGGCTGGAGGATGGGCACAAAGTTCGATTGCATGGTCGAGCAGCGGCTTGTAGGCGACAACCCGCCCCGGTTCGATGCCGCAGCTCGCGGAAATCACCAGCCGCGCACCGGAATCGTCAATGCGGGTGGCGAGTTCCTGCGCGGCGAACCCGCCAAACACCACGGAGTGAACAGCCCCGAGCCGCGCGCAGGCGAGCATGGAAAAGACCGCTTCGGGGATCATCGGCATGTAGATGACGACGCGATCACCCTTCTCAACGCCATTCGCCCGCAAGACGGCGGCGATCGCAGCGATCTCGTCGCGGGCCTCCCGGTAGCTGATGTGCCGTTTCGTGCCGGTGACGGGACTGTCGAAGATGATGGCGGTGCGATCACCGTGACCCGCCTCGACGTGGCGATCGATGCAGTTGTGGCAGGTGTTGGTTTCCCAGTCCGGGAACCAGCGGCCGTAGACGCCGGCCTCTGCATCAAAGGCGCGCTCACCTTCGCGGAACCAGTCGATGGCGCCCGCCGCCGCGCGCCAGAAAACCTCGGGCGCACGTTTCCAATCCGCATAGACGGTCTGATACTCTCCTGCCATGATCCTCAAGCCTCCTCGCCCGATAGGAGAAGCTTATAGGAAATCGCAGTTGGGGGAAGAAGCCCGACGAAAGCCGGATAGGCGCAAGCCATTGCCGCCGTCTGCCTGGAAACGCTCGTCAGGCCGATCAGGCGGTGCCTTTCGCACACCGCCGCGTCGAGGATCCTGGCGACCGGCCAAATCCGCCGCCGGCTCTCAACCGTCGGCTTTCAAAAAAGAGTTCAACGCGTTCCGAAAATCGCCGACCCGACGCGCACGCTGGTGGCACCGAAGGCAATGGCGGTCTCGAAATCACCGGACATGCCCATGGAAAGCTTCTGGACACCCGCCTTCACCGCAAGATCGGCCAGCAGCGCGAAGTGCGGCCCCGGATTTTCCTCCGCTGGCGGAATGCACATCAAACCCTCGATCGAAAGGCCAAGCTGATCGCGACACAGCGTTACGAAGGCGACGGTTTCCTGCGGTGGAATGCCCGCCTTCTGCGGCTCGAGCCCGGTATTGACCTGAACGTAGAACCGAAGCGACCGTCCCTGCCGCCGCACTTCCTCGGCAAGTGCCCGGGCAATCTTCTCCCGATCGACCGTCTCGATCACATCGAACAGTGCCACCGCATCGGCCGCCTTGTTGGATTGCAGCGGTCCGATCAGATGCAGCTCGATCCCCGCATGCCTTTCCTTCAGCGCCGGCCATTTGCCCTGCGCCTCCTGCACGCGGTTTTCGCCAAACACGCGTTGCCCCGCCAGAATGACCGGCTCGATCGCCTCCGCATCGAAAGTCTTGCTGACTGCGACCAGCCCGGCGCTGCCTTGCGCGCGATCGGCTTCCGCCTCGGCCTTGCGAATCCGGCTTACGATCTGGACGTAGTTCTCTTCGATACCCATATGACTCTCCTGGCGGCCGCAACACGGCACGCATCCTCTAGCCTGTTTCTCCGGCCCGTGCCAGTTCTCCGGCCCGTGCAAGCCGATGCCGCCCGCATCGTCTCCCGCCCGTGGCGCCACCTGTCCGACATCCTGAAAACCTTGACGCTCCAGCGGTTTCATGGTGAAGGTCACCCCGACCCCAAGCGGCGCAACGCGCCTGCCCTGAACGATTTCCGGAATTCGAAGACATGGCCTCTGAACGCTACAATCCCCGAGACGCTGAACCCCGCTGGCAGAAGGAGTGGGATGCCCGCAAGGTCTTCGAAACCGACACCAGCGACCCGCGCCCGAAATACTACGTGCTCGAAATGTTTCCCTACCCGTCGGGACGCATCCACATGGGCCATGTGCGCAACTATACGATGGGCGACGTGGTGGCCCGCTTCAAGCGTGCCCGCGGCTTCAACGTCATGCACCCCATGGGCTGGGACGCCTTCGGCATGCCGGCCGAAAACGCCGCCATGGAACGCGGCGTACATCCGGGCACCTGGACCTACCAGAACATCGAGGCCATGAAGGCGCAGCTGAAGGTCATGGGCCTGTCGCTGGACTGGAGCCGGGAATTCGCGACCTGCGACGTGGAATACTACCAGCGCCAGCAGCACCTCTTCCTGGATTTCCTGGAAAAGGGCCTGGTCTACCGCAAGCAGTCCAAAGTCAACTGGGATCCCGTTGATAACACGGTTCTGGCCAACGAGCAGGTGATCGACGGCCGTGGCTGGCGCTCCGGCGCCCTGGTGGAGCAGCGTGAGCTGACCCAGTGGTTCTTCCGCATTACCGACTTCAGCCAGGATCTTCTGGATTCGCTGGATGACCTGACCGACTGGCCGGAACGCGTCCGCCTGATGCAGAAAAACTGGATCGGCCGCTCCGAAGGTCTGTCGCTGCGCTGGGAAATCGCCGACAGCGAAGCCGCAGGCGGCCACAGGGACATCACCGTCTACACCACCCGTCCCGACACGCTGTTCGGCGCCTCGTTCCTGGCAATTTCGGCCGACCATCCGCTGGCCCGCGACATCGCCGCCACGTCCCCCGAGGTCGATGCCTTCTGCGAGGAGTGCCGTCGCGCCGGAACCTCGCTGGCCGCGCTCGAGACCGCAGAAAAGAAGGGCATCGACACCGGTGTCCGCGTCCGCCATCCCTTTGATCCCGCCTGGGAACTGCCGGTCTATGTGGCCAATTTCGTCTTGATGGACTACGGCACGGGCGCCATTTTCGGCTGCCCGTCCGGCGACCAGCGCGATCTGGATTTCGCCCGCAAATACGGCCTGCCGGTCGTGCCCGTCGTCATGCCCGCCGGCAGGGACAAGGACAGTTTCACGGTCGGCGACACCGCCTTCACCGATGACGGCATCATGATCAATTCGCGTTTCCTGGACGGCCTGACCACCGATGCCGCCTTCCGGGAGGTCGCCGACCGGCTGGAAGCGACCACGCTGCTGGGCGCGCCGCAGGCCGAGCGCAAGGTGAACTTCCGCCTGCGCGACTGGGGCATTTCGCGCCAGCGCTATTGGGGCTGCCCGATCCCGGTCATCCACTGCGAGGACTGCGGTGTCGTGCCGGTTCCCAAGCAGGATCTGCCGGTGAAGCTGCCGGACGACGTCACCTTCGACAAGCCGGGCAATCCGCTCGACCGTCACCCGACCTGGCGCAACGTCGCCTGCCCCTGCTGCGGCAAGGCAGCGCGGCGCGAAACCGACACGATGGACACATTCGTCGATTCCTCATGGTATTTCGCGCGCTTCACCGCGCCGAAGGAGGATGCGCCGACGGACAAGGCTGTCGTTGATCGCTGGCTGCCCGTCGATCAATATATCGGCGGCATCGAACATGCGATCCTGCATCTGCTCTACTCGCGCTTCTTCACCCGGGCCATGCGGGAAGCCGGCCATGTGGGGCTGAAGGAACCCTTCAAGGGCCTCTTCACCCAGGGCATGGTGGTGCACGAGACCTACGCCCGCGCCGGCAGCGCCCGTGAATGGGTGCCACCCGCAGAGGTGCGTTTCGAGGAAGTGGACGGCAAGCGGCGCGCCTTCCATATAACGACCGGTGAGGAACTGGTCATCGGCTCGATCGAGAAGATGTCGAAGTCGAAGAAGAACGTCGTCGATCCCGACGACATCATCGGCTCCTATGGTGCTGATACAGCCCGCTTCTTCATGCTGTCGGACTCCCCGCCGGACCGCGACATCATCTGGTCCGAGGCAGGCGTCGAGGGATCTTTCCGCTTCGTTCAACGCATTTGGCGCCTGATTTCCGAGGCGGCCGACGTTCTGAAGGATGCGCCTTCGAATCCGGCTAAGGATGGCGTTTCCCTTCCCGTTTCCCAAGCCGCCCACAAGACGCTCAAGGCCGTGGAAGGCGATTTCGAGAAACTGGCCTTCAACAAGGCCGTCGCGCGCGTCTACGAACTGGTGAACACGCTCGCCCAGCCGCTCACGCAGGTCGCAGACGGCAAGGCGGACGCGGCAACGATCAGCGCTGTCAAGGATGCCGTGATGATCCTGCTCGGCATCATCGCTCCGATGATGCCGCATCTGGCGGAAGAGGCAGCCCGGCTCATCGGCCACGACCGGCTCATTGCCGAGACGCCCTGGCCCGTTTTCGATGCGGCGCTGGTTGCCGAGGACAGCGTCACCATGCCGGTACAGGTCAACGGCAAGAAGCGCGCCGAATTGACAATCGCCCGCGACGCGGATCAGACTGCGGTCGAACAGGCAGCGCTCGCGCTGGAAACCGTGCAGGCGGCGCTCAATGGCGCGAAGCCGAAGAAAATCATCGTCGTACCCCAGAGGATCGTCAATGTCGTTATCTGAGCCCCGCTGGCCCCGTCGCGGCTTTGGCAGGATCCTTCTCGCCTCGGTCTTCCTGACCGGCCTTGCGGGCCTTTCCGCCTGCCAGGTTCGTCCTCTCTACTCCAGCAGCGGCCAGAGCGCTGAAGCGCTGAAGTCGATCGAAATCAGCGAGGCGCGCGACAGGGTCGAACAGGAAGTACGCAACAGCCTCATCTTCCTGCTGGCCGGCGGTGCCGGCGAACCCGCGAATCCGGTCTATCGCTTGGAGTTGACTGTCACCAACCGCCTGATGGGCGTTCTCTACGATTCCTCGACGGACCTCGCAGCAGCCGGCCGGGTCGTTGTGAAGGCAGACTTCAACCTAATCGAAATTGCCAGCGGCAAGACCATCCGTTCCGGCAACCGTGCAGCGGTCGCGTTGGTCGATCTGCCCAACCAGGAGTTCGCCAAGCTGCGCGCGGTACGCGATGCAGAATCCCGCGCCGCCCGGGAGCTTGCCGAAGTCATTCGCGCCGATCTTTCCGCTGCGGTCGCAGCGGAACGCCCTTGATGCAACGCCCTCGATCGGCGCCCGGACGACACGGAATTTAACGCGCCTGTGGACCTGACCCACGAAGGTCGGGTGTTTAGGTCCGCTGCGGCTTCGGCTTAGAATATCGTATGCGAGGGATAAATCCGTGCCAGAAATCAAGTCGCACGAGTTTGATCGCACAGTCTCTCGTTTCGGCTCCGAATCGGTAGGCGTAATCCTGTTCGGACCTGATCGCGGCTTGATTTCCGAGCGTGCAGAAGAACTGGCGCAGGCGAGCGGCGTTGATCTCAGGGACAGTTTTTCTCTCATTCGTCTGGACGCCTCCCAGATCGCGGCCGATCCCGGCCGCCTGATCGATGAATCCCGCTCGATCGGCCTGTTTGGCGGACGTCGTCTCATCTGGGTTCGCAATGCCATGAACGAACGCGGGCTCTGCGACGCCCTCCAGTTGATTGACAAGGAACGACCGGCCGATTGCCTTCTGATTGTCGAAGCAGGCGATCTGAAAAAGGGAGCGGCGCTACGTAAAGTGGGAGAGGCAGCCCGCTCCCTTGCCCTTGTTCCCTGCTATGCCGATGACATGCGTGCTCTTTCGCAGTTGATCGACCATGAACTGAAGGACGCAAAGCTTACAATCTCGCCGACAGCGCGTGAGCGCTTGTTGGCCGCCCTCGGAGGCGACAGGCGCGCCTCTCGCAACGAGGTCAGGAAGCTTTGCGTTTATTGCGGCCAGGCGCAGCGGATCGAGGAAGAAGATGTAACGGCGATCGTCAGCGATGCCAGCAGTAGCACGGCAGAAGACGCTGTGGATGCCATGCTCACCGGCAACGTTGATACGCTGTCACTGGCATTTTCACGCATCGCGTCCTCGAAGACGCCTGTCTTTCTCGTTCTCCAGGCTTGTCTTAGACAGATGCAACTGCTTGACGTGATGCGTACGGAGATGGAAACCCAAGGCAAAAGCGCCCAGGATACGCTTGCGAGCCATGGACGGCATCTGCACTTTCGCCGCAAGCCACTTGTCGAGAGCGCTCTGCGGCGCTGGTCCAGCGCCGCGACGCAACGCGATCTCACGAGACTTCAAAACGCGATTTTCCAGACACGCAGCCAATCCGCCCTTGAGGACAGCATCGCATTCCATACCCTGCTTGCAATTACGGTGCAGGCGCAACGCGCCGGCCGATAACGCCTGTCAACGGCGCTCCAGCAGCCGGCAGATATCTTCAAGCTGCTCAAGTGTCTTGTAGGAAATTCGAACGAAGCCGCCCGACGCCTTGTGATTGACGGTCACATCAAGACCCAGACTATCAGACAAGGTACGCTCGAGTGCGATCGTATCGGAATCCTTTTCGGGCCGTATGGCAGCCTGCGGCCCGGCCCCTTGCGTTCTGATATCATTCTGCGCGAGCTTCTCGGTATCGCGAACCGAAAGCCCTTTGGCAACGATCATACGCGCCAAGGCAACGGGATCGGATGTTGGAATAAGCGCACGGGCATGTCCGGCGGAAAGGTCACCGGAAGCCAGCATGTCACGCACCGGCTCCGGGAGCTTCAGGAGACGCAGCGAATTGGCAACGTGACTGCGGCTCTTTCCGATGATTTCACCGAGATCATTCTGCGTGTAACCATGCTCCGCAATGAGCTGGTCATAACCCAGAGCCTCTTCCAGCGGATTGAGATCGGAACGCTGGACATTCTCAACGATCGCGAGTTCCAGCGCCGTGCGGTCATCGACATCGCGAACGATCACCGGGATCTCGGAGAGCCCTGCAAGTTGCGCCGCGCGCCACCGCCGCTCGCCGGCGATGATTTCGTATCGACCACCTTCAAGTGTGCGAACGACGACGGGTTGGACAATACCATGCTGGCGGATGGAGGCAGCGAGATCCCGCAGCTCCTCCTCATTGAACGCCTTGCGTGGATTCCTCGGATTTCGGGAAACAAACTCGATCGGAACCTGTCGATCGGCAAGCGCAGTCCGGCTCGCACCCGTCTCCAGGGGCTGATCCATTTCCCCGATCAGCGCCGCAAGACCACGGCCCAAACGCCGCTTCGATCCGTCTTCATTCATGGACACATCCCACTCGACTTGCTCCTCGTGGAGCGAACCCTGGTCAACAGCACGTCACGGCAGCGATAGCAACCAAACGCATCAGGCAGCCTTTCGCTGCCGCTCCCGCTGGATCACTTCCGAGGCTAGTTGCAGATAGGCCTGGCTGCCTGCGCATTTCAGATCATACAGGATAGCAGGCTTCCCATAGGACGGCGCCTCGGACACGCGAACATTCCGCGGAATCAACGTATGGTAGACCTTGTCGCCCAGATACGTTCGCACATCCGTCACGACCTGTTGGGCCAGATTATTTCGGGAGTCGAACATCGTCAGCACGATGCCTTGGATGTCCAGTGACGGGTTGACCGAACGCCGCACCTGATCGACGGTCTCCAGCAACTGGCTGAGACCTTCCAGGGCAAAGAACTCGCATTGCAACGGCACGAGGACAGAATGCGCAGCCGCCATTGCGTTCATCGTCAGCAGGTTAAAGGACGGCGGACAATCGACCAGAATATAGTCGAAATCGCTCAGGCTGGCTGCCAAGGCTTTGCGCAGCCGGAAAACACGGTCTGGCTCTCTCGAAATCTCCATTTCAAGCCCAAGCAAATCCATCGTCGATGGCACGATCGAGAGATTGGGAACGGCCGTCGGCTGGACCGTATCTGCCAGAGGGCGATGACCAGCCATCAGGTCATAGGAAGACAGCTTGCGATCTTTTCGCTGGATCCCGAGACCGGTACTGGCATTCCCCTGCGGATCGAGATCCACGATGAGAACCCGCTGTCCAATGGCCGCTAGAGCCGTTGCGAGGTTGATGGCAGTGGTCGTCTTGCCGACCCCGCCCTTCTGGTTCGCGATGGTAATGATGCGCTGTGCTGTCCTGAGCATGGCAATCTCGTCTGAGAAGAGGTGCTAGAGACGCGCGACGTTTCGAATTTCCAGGATGACGGACTCGTTCGCGACGCGGCTATCATGCTTTACCAGATCGAAACCAAATTCACTACGGGCATCCACAACCTCACGGGCGAAATCCCGGCCTTTATGGAAGGCAGCGAAACATTTCCCTTGCTCCAACCACGGAAGGCACAGCGTCAGCAGCGTTCGCAGATCAGCCAATGCCCGCGCAGATATAGCGTCGACCCCACCGACCGCCTCATAGCTTTGCTCAATGCGAACAGCATGGACGGATGCGCGAGCACCTGTATCGAGAATGACTTTGCGAAGAAAGGCGGCCTTCTTGTTGTTGCTCTCCACCAGATGAACCCATCCCGAACCGAACTGCTTCAGGACAATGCCGGTTACGAGGCCGGGAAAGCCGGCGCCGCTACCAATATCGACCCACCGAAGCGGTTCCTGATAAAGCTCCATGACCCGCAGACTGTCGGCGATATGTCTTTCGCGGACATCCGATAGGGTCGCAGGACCAACAAGATTGATGCGCTTCTGCCAATCAAGGAGCAAATCACAGTAGTGATCAAGCGCGGCTTCAGTTTCACGTGAAACACGGAATGCGGCAGAGGATTGCATGTGACTCGTCATCCTTGTGCCGCAAGCGAAGATGCGCCAGCCGTCTCCAGGCGCTTGATCTCGAAATGCAACAGAGCAAGTGCGGCTGGGGTCATTCCCTCAATCTGGGCGGCCTGTGCCAAACTCATCGGCATAACACTTGCGAGTTTCTTCTTCAGTTCGTTCGAAAGGCCCGCCAAATCTTGATAGCGAAGCGCTGGCGGTATCATCGTCGACTCGTCGCGACGGACTGCCTCGATATCCCGCTGCTGCCGCTCAAGATAGACCGAGTATTGTGCCTCGGTCTTCAGAGCGAAACGGTACTGTTCCGGTATCGAATCAATCTCTGCCCACACATGCCTGAGCGTATCGAACGTTATCTCAGGTCGTGACAAAAGATCATACGCCGAACGGACTCTTCCATCCATATTGAGCGAGAGCCCAGCCGCGGCTGCCGCCGACGGCGTCGTCGTCAATGTCCTCAGAATTGCGCGGCTCTCCTCCAGCGCCTTGGTCCACTGAGTGAAGCGATCAGCACGCTCGCCTGCGACCAGGCCCAGCTGGATACCAATCGGCGTCAAACGATTGTCGGCGTTATCAGACCGAAGAGACAGCCGATACTCAGCCCGTGACGTGAACATTCGATAGGGTTCCGTCACCCCCCGCGTCACGAGATCGTCAATCATGACACCGATGTAGGAATCCGTACGAGAGAAATGGTGCGGCGTCATTCCGCAGGCGAATCGAGCAGCATTCAAGCCCGCAACAAGACCCTGCGCTCCAGCCTCCTCGTACCCCGTCGTGCCGTTGATCTGCCCTGCGAGGAAGAGACCGGGCAAGGCCTTGACCGCCAAGGCGTGCGTCAGCTCCCGAGGGTCGACATAGTCATACTCGACCGCATAGCCCGGCTGCAGAATTTCGACATCTTCGAGCCCAGGTATGGAACGAACATATGCCTGCTGAACATCCTCGGGCAGCGACGTCGAGATACCGTTCGGATAAATGGTGCGATCATCCAAACCTTCCGGCTCAAGGAAAACCTGGTGGCCGTCGCGGTCTCCAAACCGCATGATCTTGTCTTCGATCGAAGGGCAGTATCGAGGGCCTGTCCCCGAGATAAAGCCACCATACATGGCCGATCGATGAATATTCTCCCGGATGATGCGATGTGTCTCTGTGGTCGTTCGCGTAATGCCGCAGGAAATCTGCGGAACAGTGATCCTATCGGTCATGAAAGAGAACGGGATTGGCTCGTCGTCCGCTTCCTGCTTGTCCAAGTCAGACCACCGGATGGTATCGCCATTCAAACGCGGCGGTGTTCCGGTCTTCAGCCGCCCCATGCGCAGGCCAGCACCACGGAGCACGCCAGACAGACCACTCGTAGCGACCTCTCCCCATCTCCCGGAAGGCCTCTGCACATCACCAATATGGATGATGCCGGAAAGGAATGTGCCGCTTGTCAGAACGACAGCCCGTGCGTGGAACTGCCGGCCGTCTGCGAGAACCAACTGCTGCAATCCCCCTGTCAATGGTTCAAGATTGACGACGTCGCCCTCCAGGATCGAGAGACCATCGATCGAATGCAACGTCTCCTGCACCGCAAGACGATAGAGTTTACGATCGGCCTGCGTGCGGGGACCCCAGACCGCTGGTCCCTTTCTTCGGTTCAGCATGCGGAACTGAATACCGGAACGATCCGCTGCTCGGCCCATAACACCGTCGAGCGCATCGATCTCCCTGACCAGATGGCCCTTACCCAATCCGCCAATCGCCGGATTGCACGACATCGTGCCAATCGTACTTGCCTTGTGGGTGATCAACGCCGTTCGGGCGCCGAGACGCGCAGCGGCGGCAGCGGCTTCTGTCCCGGCATGCCCTCCGCCAATCACGATCACATCGAATTCCGACTTATTCATATCAGTGACTTTCGTTTCACGTGAAACATGCATCCAGACTCGCAAAACGTGCAGTTCATTTCCCGACGCAGAACGAACTGAAAATCACATCAAGGAGATCCTCAACATCCGTCCGTCCAGTGACCCTCCCGATCGCTGTCGCGGCCCTTCGCAGATGCTCGCTTCGCAGATCCAAAGTCAGATCATTAGCCTCGAGCGCTCTTCTTATCTCAGTGACGCTGTCATGCAGACCCTCGGCGTGCCGGCGGCGGGCCGGTGCAGCCGCGGATTGGAAAGTCGTGACATCAGGCAGGCACGATGCCAGCAACTGTTTCAGATCCGTCATTCCGGCACCAGTGACGACAGAGATAGCGGCATCATAGGTCTCGCTTCTCGCGACCGGAACGACATCGATTTTGGTCCGGACCCGAATCAATTTTCCCCGGTAAGCCAACGGGAGTTCCTGGTATACGGAAGTCTCGGACACGCTGAGGATGATATCTGCGGCAGCGAGTGCGGACATTGCACGTCGGATGCCCTCCGCTTCTACCACATCCTCCGTCTCCCGAATACCTGCAGTGTCCGAAAGGCGAATGGCGAAACCGTTCAAGACGAGATCGGCGGTGATGACATCGCGCGTCGTACCCGGAACATCGGTGACAATCGCCACGTCACGTCCAGTCAAAGCATTGATAACACTTGACTTTCCGGAGTTTGGACGACCGTGTATGACAACCTTCAACCCGTCGCGAACCACTTCAGAGATATCAGCAGCGTCGAGATGTCGTTCCATCTCGACAACGAGATTTGCCATATCAGCCCAGACGCTCTCCGAGACACTCCCCGGTACATCATCCTCGTCCGCGAAATCGAGCTCCGCCTCAATCATCGCCCGTGCATGGAGTAGGCGACGCGCCCAACCATCGTAGAGCGCCGAATGTCTGCCGCTGGCGAGTTCCTGCGCGAGCCGACGCTGCATTTCAGTCTCGGCCGACAGGAGATCAGCAAGCCCTTCTGCTTGCGCCAGATCCATCTTGCCGTTTGCCAAGGCACGGCGCGTAAACTCGCCCGCCTCCGCATGCCTTAAACCATCGAAAGAAGACAGGAGATCAAGCACAGCCGCAACCGTCGCCCGCCCGCCATGCAGGTGGAATTCAACGCAGGTTTCTCCAGTGAAGGAAGCGGGCGCGGGAAAGTAAACGACGAGAGCGTCGTCAATCAAAAGACCATTTCGGTCACGAATCGTTCGTCTTGCCAGAACACGTGGCGGTGGCAGAGGGCCGCTGACAGCGCTCGTGACAACGTCTGCTGAAGGTCCGGACATGCGAAGAACGGCGACCCCCGAAGGGAGACCGCCGCTGGACAGTGCATAGATCGTATCGATCAGCGTCATCGCCGGATTATCGCTCCGGTTCGCCTATCCTGTCACATCGACCTGGCGTCAATGCAGATCGGCCGTCTTCACGTGTTCATGGAATCGAAGAAGTCGCCATTCGTCTTCGTCTGCTTGAGCTTGTCGATCAGGAACTCGATCGCATCGGTCGTCCCCATCGGCGCGAGGATGCGGCGCAGAACAAAGATCTTCTGCAGATCCTGCCGCGGCACAAGGAGATCTTCCTTGCGCGTGCCGGATTTCAGGATGTCCATGGCCGGGAAGATACGCTTGTCGGCGACCTTGCGATCAAGCACGATTTCCGAATTGCCCGTTCCCTTGAACTCTTCAAAGATCACTTCGTCCATGCGGCTGCCGGTGTCGATCAGCGCCGTTGCAATGATCGTCAGAGAGCCACCCTCTTCGATATTGCGTGCCGCACCGAAGAAGCGCTTCGGCCGCTGCAGCGCATTGGCGTCGACACCACCGGTCAAAACCTTGCCTGATGACGGCACGACCGTGTTGTAGGCACGGCCGAGACGCGTGATCGAATCGAGCAGGATGACGACGTCACGCCCGTGTTCCACAAGACGCTTGGCCTTCTCGATCACCATTTCCGCCACCTGGACGTGACGTGTCGCCGGCTCGTCGAAGGTGGAAGATACGACCTCCCCCTTCACCGAACGCTGCATATCGGTCACTTCTTCCGGGCGTTCATCGATCAAGAGAACGATCAGGTAGCACTCCGGATGATTGGCCGTGATCGAATGGGCGATGTTCTGGAGAAGAACGGTCTTACCGGTCCGCGGCGGCGCGACGATGAGGCCACGCTGGCCCTTGCCGAGCGGCGCGACAAGATCCATCACGCGCGCTGACAGATCCTTCGACGTCGGAACTTCCAGTTCCATCTTGAAGCGCTCGTTCGGGTAGAGCGGCGTCAGATTGTCGAAATGCACCTTGTGCCGGATCTTCTCCGGATCGTCGAAATTGATCGTGTTGACTTTCAGAAGGGCGAAATAGCGTTCGCCTTCCTTCGGACCACGGATCGGACCTTCCACCGTATCGCCTGTCTTCAGCGAGAAGCGACGGATCTGCGACGGAGAAATGTAGATGTCGTCAGGGCCGGGCAGATAGTTCGCATTGGCCGAACGCAGGAAACCGAAGCCATCCTGGAGAACCTCAACGACACCCTCACCGATGATTTCCGTGTCCTGTGTCGCCAGCATCTTGAGGATGGCAAACATGAGCTCCTGCTTGCGCATTGTGCTCGCGTTCTCGACTTCCAGGGACTCGGCAAAAGCCAGCAAATCGGTCGGAGTCTTATTCTTGAGTTCTTGAAGCTTCATTTCAGCCATGAAGGACCACGTTCAATCAAAGGAGAAAGCAGGCGATGTCAGTCGTCGGGAGCTTGCGGGGGGAAAGTGGGGGCAGGCTCGAAAGTCAACACATGCCGCAAAGGATGAGATGCGGGAAAATAGCGATTCACCGGATGAACCGCAAGGCCCCCGCGGAAATTGAATGAGACGCTACCCGTCTCGTGATGGGGCGTGATCGTCAGAAGGGCTTGACGACCACCAAGAGCACAATGCCGATCATCAGAAGCGTCGGCACTTCGTTGACCATCCGCCACTGCCGGTGTGTCAGCCGATTGGCGTCTCTCGCAAAGGTCCGAACGGCTCTTCCCAGATAGGCATGATAGCCCGTCATCAGGACGACCAGCAGGATCTTTCCGTGCAGCCATCCGCCTGAAAACCCGAAGGTTGACCAGGCGAGATAAAGACCGCAGATCCAGCTCACCACCATCGCCGGCGACATGATGATCCGGAAGAGCTTTTCTTCCATAACCTTGAAGGTTTCGGACTGCACGGAGCCAAGCTCGGCGCCGCAGTGATAAATGAAAAGTCTCGGCAGGTAGAACAGACCCGCCATCCAGGAAATCACCGCCATCACATGCAGCGCCTTGATCCAGAGATCATAGCTGCCGCCACTGGCATGGCTTCCGGCGACGGCGAGAAGTGTCAATCCGCCAGCGATCGCCTGCCCTCTTCCGCCTGAAGACGGTCTGGCGGTATCAGCCATGATGGCCATGTCCCTGGCGGACGCGCGCAACGAGACGCCCGACGGTATCCGGATCGGCCTGCGGTGTGATTCCATGACCGAGATTGAAGATCAATGGCCCCTGCCCGAGCTGGTCAAGAATCCGGTCGATACCCTCGTCAAGCGCGTTTCCGCCCGCAACCACCCGCATCGGGTCGAGATTGCCCTGCACCGCTCCCTCACGCTGCAGCTCGCGGGCAAAATCAAGTGGAACGCTCCAGTCAAGCCCGATGGCATCCGCAGTCGTGCCTGCCCGGTAATGCCTGAGCAGCGTGCCAGCGCCCTTCGCAAAGGCGATGATGCGGGCACCCGGTCGGCGTGCGCGAATGCTGTCAATCATCCGGCGAACAGGCCGCACGGCAAAGCGTTCGAACTCCACCTCCCCGAGAATGCCGGCCCAGGAATCGAAGATCTGCACCGCATCCGCACCGGCGTCGATCTGGGAAACCAGGTAGTCCGCGGACATATCGGCGAGAATGTCGAGGAGACGTGCAAACGCTTCGGGTTCGCGGTAGGCGAACAGTCGCGCCGGGGCTTGATCCGGTGTTCCCTGACCGGCGATCATGTAAGTCGCAACGGTCCAGGGTGCGCCGCAAAAGCCAAGCAGTGTCGTTTCAAGCGGCAGGCTGGAGCGAATCTTTCGAACTGTCTCAACGACCGGCGCAAGATGCGCCGGCCCTTTCGAAGGATCCAGCCGCGCAATGCCGTCTGCGTCGATCGGCTCCATCCGCGGCCCGTGGCCCTCGTCGAAGCGCACGCCACGCTCAAGCGCATCGGGAATGACCAGGATGTCGGAAAACAGGATCGCCGCGTCAAAGCCGTATCGCCGAATGGGCTGCAGTGTGACCTCTGTTGCAAGATCAGGATTGTAGCACAGATCCAGGAAACTCCCGGCCTGCTTCCGGGTCTCCCGATATTCAGGAAGATATCGGCCTGCCTGCCTCATGAGCCAGAGTGGCGGCGGCGACAGCGTCTCGCCTGCCAGAACCCGCATGATCGATCGTTCCTCAGAGCGCACCGGCACCTGCCTATAAAAGAGAAAAAGAGATTTTGACCCTTTTTCTATTTCTTAGAGTCTGTGGGTATCAAGGATTAAATCCTATCCACCGAAAATGCCGCCTATGCCGAACTCGCTGGATAGCGAGAAAATCCGCAGGCATTCCAAGCGGGATAACGGGGATAACTGAAATTTCTGTTTTTAATTCAATAAACTAAGGTCAGTCCGCGACGTCATCTTCTGTGAACTGGTTGGAGAACATGACGCACAGATCACAAAGATTCCCACAATCCACAAAACCACCAGGAACTGCCTCGAGAATCGCAATTGTTCACAAAAGTGCGGTTTTCCCCTTGCCCCTTCCAAAGCTGGCGGACTAGCCTCCCCCTCTCCCTGTCTATCCACAACGGGCGGAGAATCATGTGGAGAATCTGAAAAGCTATTTCCACCTGCATCTCATTTCCGACTCAACGGGCGAAACACTGATCGCGGCGGGTCGTGCGGCGGCCGCGCAATTTCAGGCGTCTCATGCGCTCGAGCACGTGTATCCTCTGGTGCGCAATCGCAAGCAGGCGCTTCAGGTGCTCGACACGATCGACGCGGCGCCAGGCATCGTCCTCTACACGATCGTTGACAGGGAGATTGCCGATCTCATCGCCACCCGCTGTTGCGAGCTCGGGCTGCCCTGTGTTGCGGTGCTTGATCCCATCATCGATGTCTTCCAATCCTATCTTGGAGCCCAATCGCGCCGCCGGTCCGGCGCGCAGCATGTGATGGATGCCGGTTACTTCGCACGCATTGAAGCCCTGAATTTCACCATGGATCACGATGACGGCCAATATCCGGCCGATTTCGACGAGGCTGATCTGGTCCTGCTCGGCATCAGTCGAACCTCGAAGACGCCGACCAGCATCTATCTCGCCAACCGTGGCATCAAGACCTGCAACATTCCGCTTGTCCCCGGCATTGAACTTCCGGAGCGCCTTTTCAAGGCAACCAGACCGCTGATCGTCTGCCTCGTGGCCTCTGCCGAGCGGATCTCGCAGGTTCGCGAAAACCGCGTGCTGGGATCGACCCCCGGCTTCCGCGGCCAGGACTATGTCGACCGCGCCTCGATCGCCGAAGAGCTGAAATATGCCCGCGCACTCTGCGCCCGCAACAATTGGCCGATGATCGATGTCACGCGGCGCTCCATAGAAGAGACGGCGGCAGCAATCGTTGCCCTGAGGCCCGGCTTGCGCTAGAGCCGAATCGCCGGCGCGTCGGTCTTGAAGGGATGATCGCAGCCGAGCCGCTTCTTACCGCTGACAGAAAGCTTCAGCCATGGCCGCCCCCCTCATTCTGGCTTCCTCAAGCCCTTTCCGCCGCACCCTTCTGGAAAATGCCGGCGTGGCCTTTCGTTGGGAGGCTGCCTCGATCGACGAACGTGCGATCGAAGAGCCGCTCTACCGTGATGGAGCCAATCCGCAAGACATCGCCCTTCATCTCGCGCGCGCGAAAGCCATGGATGTGGCGTCCAGGCACCCCGCAACCCTGGTGATCGGCTCGGATCAGACGATGTCGCTGGGCGAGCGCGTGTTCCACAAGCCCGCCAACCGGGACGAAGCACGCAGCCATCTGGAAACGCTCTCTGGCAAAACCCATCAGCTCAACAGCGCGGTCGCTCTCGTGAAAGACGGGACGGTCGTGTTCGAAACGGTCGTCTCGGCCCGCCTGACGGTGCGCAATCTTTCGTCGGCTTTCATTGATGCCTATCTCGAAAAAGCCGGCGACCGGATCCTGAAAAGTGTCGGAGCCTATCAACTGGAAGCCGAAGGTGTGCAGCTCTTCGATGCGATCGAGGGGGACTATTTCACGATCGTCGGCCTACCCCTTCTTCCGCTACTGGCGGCGCTGCGCCGGGAAGGACTGCTCGATGCGTGATTCACGTGAAACATTTGTTAACCACGCTTTCGTCATCGGTCACCCGATCAAGCATTCCCGCTCGCCGATCATTCATGGGCATTGGTTGAAGACGCTCGATCTGCCCGGAAGCTATCGCGCCATCGACATCAGCCCGGATGATCTGCCAGCATTCTTTGCCGGCATCAGACAGGGCGATCTTGCCTTGGTCGGCGGCAATGTCACCATTCCTCACAAGGAAGCCGCACTCGGTCTCGTCGATGAACCGGACGATCTCGCCCTTGAGATCGGAGCGACCAATACGGTCTGGATGAGCGACGGACGCCTGCATGCCACGAACACCGACGGCGAAGGGTTCGTCGGCAATCTCGATGCGCAGGCCCCCGGTTGGGACAGCCAGGTCAAGACTGCGGTCGTTCTCGGTGCCGGCGGCGCGGCCCGGGCTGTGGTGCAGTCGCTGCGTGATCGCGGCATTCGCGACATCCGTATCCTCAACCGGACGGTAGCGCGCGCCCATGACCTCGCGGATCGGTTCGGCCCGGCCACCAGCGCGCACGATCTGGAGGGAATGACCGAGCATCTCTCTGACGCGGATTTTCTGGTCAACACCACGTCGATGGGAATGGACGGTGCCGACGTCGCCACGCTGCCGATGGACGCGATGAAGGCAACCGCGCTGGTGACAGACATCGTCTATGTGCCGCTGATGACGCCAATCCTGCGGCAGGCTGCAGATCGAGGACTAAGGACGGTCGATGGTCTCGGCATGTTGTTGCACCAGGCAGTGCCCGGGTTCGCGCGCTGGTTCGGCAAGAGGCCCGTCGTGACACCCGAACTCCGCGCTCTCGTCGTGGCAGACCTTGAGGCGCATGTATGATCGTTCTCGGACTCACAGGATCGATCGGTACGGGAAAATCGACCACCGCGGCGATGTTCCGCGATGCCGGGATCGCGGTCTCGGATGCCGATGCCATCGTCCATGATCTCTATCAGACGGATGCCGTTGAACCGATATCCATGAAATTCCCGGGCGCGGTCTCCGATGGCGTTGTCGACAGGGCTGCCCTCTCCCGACTGCTCGCGGCTAAACCTGCCCTCTTTGCCGACCTCGAGGCGATCGTTCATCCGATGGTGCGCGAGCGGGAGCGGCGTTTTGTCGAAGGCGAACGCATCAAGGGTGCATCACTCGTCGTCGTGGATGTGCCTCTGCTCTTCGAGGTCGGCGCGCGCGATCGCGTCGATCGTGTTCTTGTCGTCACCTGCGATCCGGCGATCCAGCATGAACGGGTGCTGGCGCGTCCGGGCATGACGGAAGAAAAATTCGAGATGATCCGCGCCCGCCAGATGCCGGATGCCGAAAAGATTCGTCGGGCTGATTTCGTCATCGATACCGGTCTCGGCTATCATGTCGCGCGTGCAGCCGTTGCTCGCATCATCGAGACATTGACCGCCCAGGCGGCAACGGAAGGAAGGATCAACGATGCGTGAGATCATCTTCGATACGGAAACGACGGGTCTCGATAGTCGCGAAGATCGCATCATCGAAATCGGCGGCATCGAACTCGACAACTCCTTCCCGACCGGCCGGACGATCCACATCTACATTAATCCCGGTGACCGGAAGGTGCATCCGGATGCGCTTGCCGTTCACGGCATCACCGACGAGTTCCTGGCCGACAAGCCCCGCTTCGAAGCCGTGGCGGAAGAGATCATCACCTTCTTCGGAGATGCTCGATGGGTCGCCCACAACGCGACCTTCGACATGGGCTTCATCAATGCGGAGTTTGCCCGCCTCGGCATCGCGCCCATAGCCCAGGACCGTGTGCTCGATACGCTTGCCATGGCGCGGCGCAAGTTTCCGAAAGGGCCGAACTCGCTTGACGCGCTCTGCCGCCGGTTTGGCATCGACAATTCCCACCGCGCCAAGCACGGTGCCCTTCTCGACTCCGAGCTACTGGCCGAAGTCTATATCGAGATGATCGGGGGTCGGCAGGCCGGCTTGTCGCTTGTCTCCAATACAGCCCGCAAGGCAGCGGCGGCCAAAGGTGATGCGGAGGATCTCGGCATGCTGCCGCCCCGCCCCACCCCTCTGGCTCCGCGTCTCGGCGAAGAAGAACGGGCCGCCCATGCGGCGATGGTCGCCAAGATGGGCGAGAAGGCCATCTGGAGAAAATTTGGAAGTGGTGACTGAGCCGTCCAATGGACATCACTGAAACGAAAAAGGCCCGGGTCGCGAGACCCGGGCCTTTTGCATAACACCTGAAAATGAAGCCAATCAGTTCGCGACTTCGCCGACCTGCGAGCGGACCTTCTCCTCGGCCATGCGCTGGGCAAACATCGCGCCGAAATCGATGGGGTCGATGAGGAGCGGCGGGAAGCCGCCATTGCGCGTGGCATCGGCCACGATCTGGCGGGCGAACGGGAACAGCAGGCGCGGGCACTCGATGAAGAGCAGCGGAAGCATGTGTTCCTGGGGGAAGCCGGCTACGCGGAACACGCCGCCATAGGTCAGCTCGACATTGAAGACAGCCTTGTCGCCGTCCTTGGCGATCGCGTTCAGCGTCAGCACCACGTCAAATTCCGTTTCCGAAAGCGGATTGGCATTGACGTTGACATTGATGTTGATCGCGGGCGCGCGGTCGCGAGCCTGCAGCGAGCGCGGCGCGCCCGGGTTTTCGAAGGATAGATCCTTCACATACTGGGCGAGAATGTTCAGCGACGGCGCGGCCTGAGCGCTGCCATTGCCGTTTGTCGAAGGATCGGTGGTCATAGATGCTTCCTCGGAATGATGGTGTCAGCCATCTATCATTTCGACTGGAGGCTTACAACCCGACCCGCCGGACGTCAGCTGTGTCAGGGCTTGTCCGGTCCGTTGAGTCGCCCTGACGCGTCTGACCCGCCCTCGCGGTGAAATTCTTCAGGGTCGAGATCGACAACGCCGGCTTCCCCGGGACGCGTGAATCCGCGCTCTGCCCTGTCCTGCGGATAGCCAGCTCCCGTCGACCGGAACTCGGCGGTAAAGCCGGTGCGCATGTCGTTGCGGGTCACGACGACCTTTCCGACGAGAGCCCGCGCGAGCAGATGACGTGTCGGCGGAAACAGAATGGCGAGACCGAGAATGTCTGTGACGAAGCCGGGGATGGCAATCAGCACACCGGAAAGCACGATCGCGCTGTTGCTCAGCAGTGCGCCGATCTGGGCACGATCGCTGAGCGAAAACATCCGCTGCGATCTCATTCTCTGCCCGGACGCACGAATGAGAAGTCCGCCGACCACAAGATCGATGACAAGCCAGGCGACTGTTGCAAGGAAGCCGAGCTTGGCCGCGGCATAGATGATCGAGAAGAGTTCGATCACCGGCATGAGCAGCAGAAGCGGCACGAGGAGGGAGCGAAGCATGATCATCCTTTCGAGATCTTTGCCGGTGAGCGCCGATCAAGGCATCGGCATTTGAATGAACCGGCCGAGCGGACTATATGGGATTACAGGACTGAACGTTAAGATCGGCTTCGGGTGGAAATGGGATCGTTCGACTTTGTAACATTGTTTTTTCTGGTGGCGGCGGTTGTCATCTTCCTGCAACTGCGCAGCGTTCTCGGCCGTCGTACCGGACACGAGAAGCCGCCTTTCGATCCGGTCGCCAAGCGCGATGCGCCTGAGACGGTCGATTCCGGCAAGGTCATCCAGCTTCCGCGCCGGGATGAAGCGGGGGAGCCCGTCGATCGGTATGCTGCAATCGACGCCTACGCACCGGTCGGCTCCGAACTGAACGACCAGCTCCGGCGACTGCAGGAGGTGGATAGCACGTTCAATCCGAAGGAATTCGTCGCCGGTGCGCGGATGGCCTACGAGATGATCGTGATGGCCTTTGCCGATGGCGATCGGAAGACGCTGAAAGGGCTTCTGTCAAAGGAAGTCTTCGATGGCTTCAGCGCTGCCATCGCCGATCGCGAATCTCGCGGCGAAGTCGTCAAGTCAAGCTTCGTGGGCATCGACAAGGCCGATATCGTGCAGGCCGACCTGCGCGGCAGCGAGGCGACGATCACGCTGAAAATTGCCAGCCAGCTGATTTCGGCGACTTACGATAAGTCCGGAAAGGTCATCGATGGCGATGCCGAAGCCGTCGGCGAGGTCAACGATCTCTGGACCTTTGCCCGCGATACGCGCTCTCGCGATCCGAACTGGAAGCTTATTGCGACCGAATCCGAAGCCTGAGGTTGATGGATGGTGCCGGCGCCGGACTACTCGCTTCATCCCTTGTCCTGGATGGATGTGCCGGGATGGGATCGGGATGATCCCTCCCCTGTTCTGTCGACGATGAGCCGCTGTCGTCTCTACCTTGAAGGAGGCGGCAAACCCTATAAGCCTGGCCATGTGGGTGTGACGGCGGACGACCTCTTGTCGGCCTATCGACAAATACCCCGATCGGCGGACAATGCCGAAGCCGCCCGCCACGCCCTTCAATCCGCATTCGTTCCCTTTCTCGTTCGGCCCGCCGCCGGCAAGCGCGGCTTTGTAACCGCCTTCTATGAACCGGAAGTGGAGGTGAGCGCGGTTGCCGACGACACATACCGCTTCCCGTTCTATCGCCGGCCGGCGGATCTGATAGATCTCGATGCAGACAACCGCCCCGGCGATATCGACCCCGGCATCGTCTTCGGTCGCCAGCTGACAGACGGAAGCATCGGCCTTTATCCGGATCGGCGCGCCATCGATGAGGGCGCCCTTCAAGGACAGGGGCTGGAAATCGCCTATGCGCGCTCGAAGGTCGATGTCTTCTTCGCGCATGTACAAGGCGCTGCCCGCCTGATGTTTCGCGATGGCCAGATAACGCGCATCACCTATGCGGCGAAAGCTGGCCATGCCTTCTCGCCCATCGGGAAGCACCTGATGGATCTGGGCGAGTTGGATCCTGCAATCGTTTCCATGCAGACCATCCGCGCCTGGCTCGCGGCGCACCCCGAGCGGGTCGACGAAATCCTCTGGCACAACCGATCCTACATTTTCTTCCGTGAGGCCGCTGTCGAGGATGCCGCCCTGGGGCCTGTCGCCGCTGCCAAGGTGGCACTCGAGCCGGATCGATCGTTGGCCGTCGATCGCACCATCCACACCTTCGGAACGCCCTTCTTCATCGTCAGCGAAACGCTGACCCGTCTGGATGACGGGCAGCCCTTCGCGCGTACCCTGCTGGCGCTCGATACCGGTTCGGCCATCATCGGCCCGGCACGGGGCGACATCTTCACGGGGTCCGGATACGAGGCCGGAGAGCGAGCCGGCGCGGTTCGCAACGCGGCCGATTTCTATGTCCTGCTTCCGAAGGCAACGGCGGCGCGGCTTGGCCATGGCTAAAGGCAAGACACCGCCCGCCGACGATCGCGTTCTCTGGGGAAAGGTCGCGCGCACGGTCAATCCGCTGCCCGGACGCAAGGCGGAGCTCGAAGCCTTTCTCCAGGCCCTGATGCCCGCAGAAGCCGAGCCGGAAGCGCCTGCGCCCGCCGCGCGAAACGCCGCCTCTGCAAAGACCGAGCTTGCCGGTGGCGTTGCTCTCACGGCACGCCGGCCGGACACCGCGCGCCTTCATCATCCGCTGGAACGGCCGGTGAAGAAGAAGCTCCAGAAGGGCCGCCTGCCGCTGGAAGCGCGCATCGACCTTCACGGCCTGATCCAGAGCGAAGCCCATGGCCTGCTCCTGCATTTCCTCCTGCAGGCCCATCAGCGCGGGCTTCGCCATGTCCTCGTCATCACCGGAAAGGGCGCGTCCTTCGGCAGCGACGGTGCGCTGAAGCGGGCGGTGCCGCTGTGGTTCTCGCTGCCGGAATTCCGGTCCCTGATCTCATCCTACGAACCGGCTGCCCGCAATCATGGCGGCGACGGCGCGCTCTATGTGCGCCTCGCCCGCCGGGCCGGAGGTCCCGATGACCCCCTTCGGTGAGCTGCTGCGTCAGCTGCGCGACCGAAAGGGTGTGTCGCAGAAGGAGATGGCAGCGGGCATCGGCGTGTCCCCGGCCTATCTCTCCGCGCTGGAACATGGCCGCCGCGGTGCCCCGAGCTTCGACCTGCTTCAGCGCATCGCCGGCTATTTCAACATCATCTGGGACGATGCGGACCATCTGTTCGGTGTTGCCGGTCTTTCCGATCCGAAGGCGACGATCGACACGGGCGGGCTTTCATCGCGCCACACGCTGCTTGCCAACCTGCTCGCACGCGACATCGCGCGGCTCTCGGCCGGGACTGTGGAGAAAATGCTCGAAATCCTGCGCGAAGAAGGAGAGAGGCCGGAAAACCGGCCTTGATCCCCCGATTTCTGCCGCTTTCGGCGCCTAGCTGTTTGATCCTTCCTGCCCATCTCCTGTAGCGTCTTCTTGACAAAAACCGTTGATTCGGCACGCGCCTTCGCCGCTGACCGATCAGATGAAAGAACCGAACGGAATGACCGATACCCAACCGACCGAAACCGGTGCCGGCGCCGAATATGGTGCCGATTCGATCAAGGTGCTGAAGGGGCTCGATGCCGTGCGCAAGCGGCCGGGCATGTATATCGGCGATACGGATGACGGCTCCGGTCTGCATCACATGGTCTACGAAGTCGTGGACAATGCGATCGACGAGGCGCTGGCCGGCCACGCCGACATCGTGACGGTGACGCTGAATGCCGACGGCTCCGTGACCGTCACGGACAATGGCCGCGGCATTCCCACAGACATCCACAAGGAAGAGGGTGTGTCGGCGGCCGAAGTCATCATGACGCAGCTCCATGCCGGCGGGAAGTTCGACCAAAATTCCTACAAGGTCTCCGGCGGTCTTCACGGCGTGGGCGTCTCGGTGGTGAACGCGCTGTCCGTCAAGCTGCAGCTGAAGATCCGCCGCGCCGGCAAGGTGCATGAGATGAGCTTCACCCACGGTGTCGCCGATGGTCCCCTGAAGGTGACCGGCGAAGCCGGGACGGCAACGGGTACGGAAGTGACCTTCCTGCCGAGCCAGGAGACCTTTACCAAGACCGAATTCGACTACGGGACGCTTGAGCACCGCCTGCGCGAACTCGCCTTCCTGAATTCAGGCGTGCGTATCCGGCTCACCGACAACAGGCATTCCGATGTCAGGTCGGAGGAAATGCTCTATGACGGCGGCCTCGAAGCCTTCGTCAAATATCTCGACCGGGCCAAGAAGCCGCTCGTGCAGCGGCCCGTCTCCATCCGCGGCGAGAAGGACGGCATCACCGTCGAGGTCGCCATGTGGTGGAACGACAGCTACCACGAGAACGTGCTCTGCTTCACCAACAACATTCCCCAGCGCGATGGCGGCACCCATATGGCCGGCTTCCGTGGCGCGCTGACGCGCCAGGTCGTCTCCTATGCCGACAGTTCCGGCATCTCCAAGAAGGAGAAGGTGACCCTGCAGGGCGAAGACTGCCGCGAGGGTCTGACGGCGGTTCTCTCGGTGAAGGTGCCGGATCCCAAGTTCTCGTCGCAGACGAAGGACAAGCTTGTCTCCTCGGAAGTGCGTCCTGTCGTCGAAAATCTCGTGAACGAGGCGCTGTCCACCTGGCTGGAAGAGCACCCGACGGAAGCCAAGATCCTGATCGGCAAGGTGGTGGAAGCCGCAGCCGCCCGCGAAGCGGCCCGCAAGGCCCGCGAACTGACCCGGCGCAAGGGTGCGCTCGACATCTCCTCGCTCCCCGGAAAGCTCGCCGACTGCTCCGAGCGCGATCCGGCCAAATCCGAACTCTTCCTGGTCGAGGGTGATTCGGCAGGCGGTTCGGCCAAGCAGGGCCGTTCGCGCGAAAATCAGGCGATCCTTCCGCTGCGCGGCAAGATCCTCAACGTCGAGCGCGCCCGCTTCGACAAGATGCTGTCGAGCCAGGAAATCGGGACGCTGATCACCGCGCTCGGCACGTCGATCGGCAAGGACGAGTTCAACCCGGACAAGCTGCGCTACCACAAGATCATCATCATGACGGACGCCGACGTGGACGGCGCCCATATCCGCACCCTTTTGCTCACCTTCTTCTTCCGCCAGATGCCCGACCTGATCGAGCGCGGCCATCTCTATATCGCCCAGCCGCCGCTCTATAAGGTGGCGCGTGGCAAGTCGGCGCAGTATCTGAAGGACGAGAAGGCGCTGGAGGAATACCTCATCAACGCCGGCCTCGACGATGCGACGCTTGAACTCGGCACTGGCGAAGTGCGCGCTGCGGCCGATCTGCGCGAGGTCATCGGCGATGCGCTGCGCCTGCGCAGCCTCGTGGACGGCCTGCACTCCCGTTACAATCGGTCGGTCGTCGAACAGGCGGCGATTGCCGGCGCGCTGAATGTCGATCTCATCACCCGCGGCCCGGAAGCCGAAGCCGTTGCGGCCGATGTCGCGGCACGCCTCGACCGGATCGCCGAAGAGACCGAGCGCGGCTGGACTGCGCGCATCACCGAAAGCGGCGCGCTGCGCTTCGAGCGCATGGTGCGCGGCGTGCCGGAAATCGCCCTGCTCGACAATGCCCTGCTCGGCTCCTCCGATGCCCGCCATATCGACCAGATGTCGGCCCGGCTGAAGGAAATCTATGCGACGCCGCCGCTTCTGAGGCGCCGCGAAGGCACGCAGGAAATCAGCGGTCCGCGCAGCCTGCTCGACGCCATCTTCGCGTCCGGCCGCAAGGGCCTCTCTATGCAGCGCTACAAGGGTCTCGGCGAGATGAATGCCGAACAGCTCTGGGAAACGACGCTCGATCCGAACGTCCGCTCGCTGCTGCAGGTGCGCATCAATGATGCCACCGATGCCGATGGCCTGTTTGCCCGCCTCATGGGTGATGAGGTGGAGCCGCGCCGCGACTTCATCCAGGAAAATGCCCTCAGCGTCGCAAACCTCGACATCTGATCCCTTGCAGCTTTTGAAGGTCTGAAGGCGCGCGTGGAGCGATCCGCGCGCGCCTTTTCATTTTGGCGCACGAATTTTTACAGCCCCCATTGTCGCGGCGAAGAAAACTTATATTATTTCTGCAAAGATTGTTGACGCCTGTCGGACCTTACCGGATCCGGCCGCTTGCCAGAGGAAGACCCATGCAGCTCAAGGACCCCACCCTTCTCCGTCAGGCCGCCCTCGTGGGCGGTCGCTGGATCGAGGCCGACGCCGCCTCCGGCATTGCGGTCACGAATCCGGCTACCGGTGAGACGATCGGCCACGTCCCGAAACTCGGCGCCGCGGAAACCCGCGAGGCGATCGAGGCTGCCCGCAACGCCCAGAAGGGCTGGGCTGCCCGCACCGCCAAGGAGCGCTCCGGCATCCTGCGCAAGTGGTTCGACCTGATGATCGAGAACAAGGAGGATCTGGGCCGCATCCTCACGGCCGAACAGGGCAAGCCGCTGGCCGAAGCCATGAGCGAGATCGTCTATGGCGCGAGCTTTATCGAGTGGTTCGCCGAGGAAGCCCGCCGTCTCTATGGTGACCTCATCCCGGGTCACCAGCCGGACAAGCGCATCATGGTGATGAAGCAGCCGATCGGTGTGGTCGCCGCCATCACGCCCTGGAACTTCCCGAATGCCATGATCACCCGCAAGGCCGGCCCGGCCTTCGCTGCCGGCTGCGCGATGGTGCTGAAGCCGGCGTCACAGACGCCTTTCTCGGCTATCGCGCTCGGCGTCCTTGCCGAACGTGCCGGCCTGCCCGCCGGCCTCTTCAGCGTCATCACTGGCTCGGCCTCTGCCATCGGTGGCGAAATGACGTCAAACCCGACCGTGCGCAAGCTGACCTTCACAGGCTCCACCGAAATCGGCGCTGAGCTCTACAAGCAGTGCGCGCCGACCATCAAGAAGCTTGGCCTCGAACTTGGCGGCAACGCGCCCTTCATCGTCTTCGATGATGCCGATCTCGACGCCGCTGTGGAGGGCGCCCTGATCGCCAAGTTCCGCAACAACGGCCAGACCTGCGTCTGCGCCAACCGCCTCTATGTCCAGGATGGTGTCTATGAGGCCTTTGCCGACAAGCTCGCCAAGGCCGTTGGCAAGCTGAAGACCGGCAACGGTTTCGATGAAGGCGTCATTCTCGGGCCGCTGATTGATGAAAACGCGCTCGAGAAGGTCGAGGAGCATGTCAACGACGCCGTGTCGAAGGGCGGCCGCGTGATCCAGGGCGGCAAGCGTCACAGCCTTGGCGGCACCTTCTTCGAAGCGACCGTGATCGCCGATGTCACCAAGGCCATGGCTGTCGCTCGCGAAGAAACCTTCGGTCCTGTCGCCCCCCTCTTCCGCTTCAAGGATGAGGCCGACGTGATCGAGCAGGCAAACGATACGGAATTCGGCCTCGCCTCCTATTTCTACGCCAAGGATCTCGCCCGCGTGTTCCGCGTCGCCGAAGCGCTGGAATACGGCATGGTGGGTGTGAACACCGGCCTGATCTCCACGGCGGAAGCGCCGTTCGGCGGCGTAAAGCTTTCCGGTCTCGGGCGGGAAGGTTCGCGCTACGGGCTGGAGGAATTCACCGAGATCAAATATGTCTGCCTCGGCGGCATCGCCTGATCGACGAGACATCATCGGGGCGGGGCCGCGTTCAGCTTCACCGGAGACACCGCCTTGCCCGCCCCGATCAATCCTTTCAAGGCTGCCTTGGCCGAACGCCGTTTCCAGCTTGGCCTGTGGGTGGCGCTTGCCACGCCCTATGTGACCGAAGTCATCGGCCATTGCGGCTATGACTGGCTGCTCATCGACGGCGAGCATGGGCCGAACGACATCCCCCTTCTCTCGGCCCAGGTCGGTGCGCTCGCCGCCAGCAGCAGCCATCCGATCGTTCGCCTGCCGACAGGCGAGGCCTGGCTCATCAAGCAGATCCTTGATGCCGGCGCCCAGACGCTCCTGATTCCCATGGTTGAAAGCGCCGAAGAGGCGGCTGCCCTGGTGCGCGCGACGCGCTATCCGCCGGAAGGCATTCGCGGCGTCGGCGCCAGTCTTGGCCGGGCCACCCGTTTCGGCCAGATTGGCGACTACATGACCAATGCCAACCGCGAGATCTGCCTCATCGTCCAGGTGGAAAGCCTCAAGGGCGTGGCCGCACTCGATGCGATCGCCGCAACCGATGGCATCGACGGCGTCTTCATCGGCCCGTCCGATCTCGCCGCCGATATGGGCCATCTCGGCAAGCCGGATTGCCCGGAGGTCCGCGCGATGATTGCCGATGCGTTCCAGCGCATCGAAAAGGCAGGCAAGCCGCGTGGTATCATGACGAGCAATCTGGGCGAAGCGGAACGATACCGGCAGATGGGCGCCGACTTCATGGCGATCGGCACCGATGTGACGCTGCTGACGCGCGCACTGGTCGAGCACCGCAGGCGTTTCCTTGATGGCGAAGTGCCTGCGGGGGCTGAATCCGGCTACTGATCGTTCCGCCGCTCGATCTCTTCGAGCTTCGGCATGGCCGGCGTGCCGCTCCAGGCGCGCAGGCCACCGATCCGGCGACGAATCTTTTCCTGATGATTGCCGGCGATATCGGACAGCCTGTGATTCAGGAAAGGATTGTCAAAGCGCTCCAGAGTCTCGGCCACATAGGATCTGGCTTCGGTCTCGATGCCCATGCGCGCAAAGGCCGGAATGACCTCCTCATTGTAGATTGCCAAGAGTGCCGCGCGGATATCGGGCTCGGCAAGGATTTCGCGCACGGTCTCCCCTTCCGGTCGCTGCCCGGCGAGCCAGAGATCGGCGAGCACGGTATGGCCGAGATTGAGAATGTGCAGCTTCAGCTTCTCATAGGGCGTGAGATCCACGACGCGTTTCACGGCGGGATGCCGGCAAGGAACGCTCAGGCCCGGCTGCTCCTCGATCGCCCACAGCGCATAGGGTTCGGCAATCGCGCCGGCCGGCTCGATCGGCTCGGAAACGATGCGATCGACAAGACTGTTTGCCCATACCACGCCGGAGCCCAGCCAGCTGTGGAAGGCGCGGTCGTCGGGATAGCGCTCGGCGGCGAGCTTCAGGATGAGAGCGGAAAGCACTTCACCGTTGCGCGGAACCAGTTCGCAGGGCAGCATCGTCAGGCCGCGGCCGCCGGCCTCGAAACGGGCGCGCAGCAGCACGAGCAGTTTGCCGGGAAAGGACCGCGGCGGATGCGTGGAAAGATCATCCGTCTCGACCTGGTAGCCCGCATCGCCCGTATTGCTGATCAGGATCTCGGCCTCCTCCACGCAGATGCGCACCACTTCGGCCCAATCTGAGGAAGCGGACAGCGCCCGCGCGACACTGGTGACGCGCAGTTCGGTATCGCTCGGCTGGCCGTTGACGAGCCCGCGGACCCGGACCGGGAAACCGGCGGGATCGGCAAGTGCCGGCAATCGGCCGCTTCGGGCCGCTGAACCGGTGGTCTGGACGATGGTGATCCGGCCTGCCGCCTCGCCGAGGTCAAGGGCCTCGCTGATGAAGAGGTCGGCATGCGCCTGCAGGAAGCGGCTTGTTCCGAATTGCACGATAGGCGTCGTCATGAATGTTTCCGATCGAAGGGGCATGGACTGCAAGCCGGCCTGGGGGCGCCGGCTCAAGGTTCCTGGATGGACTGGAGAAGCGTTTCGCGCGCAGAGCGCAGGTGCAGCCGGCAGGCCTCTTCCGCGCGGGCGGGATCGCGCGAGCGCAGCGCGTCGATGTAGACGAGGTGCTCTTCCAGCGCGCGCTGGTTTCGCGCCCGCGCATTCGTCTTGTTCCACTGGTAATGATAGTGAAAGACGATGGTGATGATGTCGTAGAAGTCGATGATGAAGCGATTGCGTGAGGCCTGCTGAACCAGAAGGTGGAAACGCTCGTCGAGTTCTGAAAATTCCCCGTAGCGCCGGTCGATATCTGCGAGCAGCGCATGATGCACCGCTTCAATCGCGGTCAGATCTTCCCACGCAGGATGATCATCCGCCAGGGCAACGAAGCTCAGGGCAGAGCGCAGCTCGAACATCTCACGGACTTCCGTAAGTTCCAGTGCGAATTCGCGGGTGAATCCCTTGAGGATCCAGTGACTGTTCGGGCGCTTCTCGATCAGTCCAAACCGGCTGAAGCGAATGAGAAATTCCCGCACGCTCGTGGTGCCGATACCGATTTCGCGCGCCAGTTCCAGTTCGTTGATCTGCATGCCGGGCTCGGCGCCCCCGGCCAGAATCCGTCGCATGAAACTGCGCTCGATGATCTCGGACAGCGAATCGGTCTCTTCCGTCGGAAAGAAATCATCCTCAACAGGCTGGCGCAGCACCGTCTTCTGGCGACGGTCCCATGCGATCAGCCCCGCCTCGCTCATGCGTGCGAGAACCGCACGAACGGTCGTGCGGCTCACACCGAGCCGGGTTCCGATTTCTGGTTCGGAAGGCAGGCTTTCATGGCTGCCGATCAGCGACAGACAGCGATTATAGGCTTCCTTGAAGACGGTGTTCTGCTTGGCCATGGAATGTCTTTCAGAAGGTCTGTCGAGGCGGTAACGGCCAAGGAGAGCGGTGTTTCACGTGCAACGTCGGCTGCTCCTTCATCATCCACCTCACGACATCCTCCCCTGTCGTCATCACTCGAAAACTCGATTTGCCTGCGCATAATACCCATTGACGCTGATCTGTCTATTGTCGATAAAAGACAAATCGAGAGGGCGCGCGAGGTCCGGCCAGTCAAGGTCATCGAATGACGCGTGAACCGGAATCCGGCAAACTGCTGCGCCAGTCAGTCCTAGGCCGGAGCATGAGGGAGGAGTAGCATCGTGATGGAAAGGCGCCGTATCGGCCGGACCGCGCTTGAGGTGACGCAGTGGAGCTTCGGCACTGCTGCGCTCGGCGGTCTTTATCGCGAATGCCCGCGCGACGTTGCCATGGCGACTCTGCAGGCCGCCTGGGACCACGGAATTCGCTATTTCGACACGGCACCATGGTACGGACTTGGCCTGGCAGAGCGACGCGTCGGCGATTTCCTTCGCGACAAGCCGCGCAGCGACGTGGTTCTGTCTTCAAAGGTTGGACGACTGCTGCGTCCGGTGCCGGATGGCACCGTACCGGACTACTCCTATGTGAACCCCCTCTCCTTCGATGCCGACTATGACTACAGCTATGATGGCATCATGCGTTCCGTCGAGTTCAGCTATGCGCGCCTCGGCCTCAATCGTATCGACATTCTCTATGTCCACGATATCGGCGTCTACACCCATGGCGCGGCGCGCAACGCCCATCACCTGCGGCAGTTTCTCGATTCGGGTCTGAAAGCGCTGGATGAACTGAAAGCCTCCGGCACGATCGGAGCCTTCGGGCTCGGGGTCAACGAGGTGCCGGTCTGCCTCGACGTGCTGCGAAACGGCGATCTGGACTGCATCCTGCTGGCCGGCCGCTACACGCTTCTCGACCGGTCAGCGGAGGCCGAGCTTATTCCCCTTTGCGAAAAGAAGGGCGTCTCGCTTGTTGTCGGCGGCGTCTTCAACTCCGGAATCCTCGCGACAGGTGCAGCGCCCGGCGCGAACTTCGATTACATGCCGGCCACGCCCGAAGTCCTGGAAAAGGTTGCCGCCATGGAGGCGATCGCGAAAAGCCAAGGCCTTCTGCTCGCTGCGCCTGCCCTTCAATTCCCCTTGGCGCATCCGCTGGTTTCCACCGTCCTGCTGGGAACGGCGCGGCCCGAAAGCCTGCATCGCAACATGGCGCTCACTGAGCCGCCACTCTCACCCGCGATCTTTGATGCCTATCAGGGACATACCCTGATTGCACCCGAGCTCGGGACAGAAGCTGTGCGCGTGTAAAAACGGATTGAATGTTCCGAATGATATAGAAATAGAATTTCGATATCATTTTCCTGTTGCATTTCGCGGAGGCTGGATTAGCCTTGGTTCAAACGCAGCAGCGCTATCGCTGCTGCTTCCCGCTTCTCGCCAAATGCGCGGAGCGCGGTCGTCGGGAGGAAGAGACGTACCAAGGGAAGGCTTGCAATCCGAAAGATGCTGGAGTAGCGTCGGATCTGGAAGTGTTTTTTATCGATAAAAACCTGATTGGGGCGCCACGCTCAGGTTCTTGGGAGACCATCCGGCGCTGTTGGAGGAGAACAACACCATGACCATCAAGAAGCTTTCCGTAACCCGTCGTGCCTTCACTGCGCTCGCCGGTGCTGCCATGTTCGCGACCCTGTCGCCGGTCACGTCCTTTGCGGCCGACGTCACGATCCCGATCATCGTCAAGGACACGACATCCTTCTACTGGCAGATCGTGCTTGCCGGCGCTCGTGCGGCCGGCAAGGATCTCGGCGTGAACGTACCGGAACTCGGTGCCCAGTCCGAAGCCGACATCAACGGCCAGATCAGCATTCTCGAAAACGCCGTTGCCGGCAAGCCGGCGGCTGTCGTCATCTCGCCGACCGAATTCAAGGCGCTTGGCAAGCCCATCGACGAAGCTGCGAAGTCCGTTCCGATTATCGGTATCGACTCCAGCGCTGACTCCAAGGCCTTTACCTCGTTCCTCACCACCGACAACGTCCAGGGCGGCCGCATCGCTGCCGATGGTCTCGCTGCCGCGATCAAGGAAGCGACCGGCAAGGAAGAAGGCGAAATCGCCATCATCACCAGCCTGCCGGGCGTCGGTTCGCTGGACCAGCGCCATGAAGGCTTCATGGAGCAGGTCAAGGCCAAGTATCCGGGCCTGAAGGTGATCGCCGACAAGTATGCTGACGGCCAGGCAACGACCGGTCTCAACATGATGACCGACCTCATCACCGCAAATCCGAACCTCGTCGGCGTCTTCGCCTCGAACCTGATCATGGCGCAGGGCGTTGGCCAGGCGATTGCCGAAAACAAGCTCGGCGACAAGATCAAGGTCATCGGCTTCGACAGCGATGAAAAGACCGTCGGCTTCCTCAAGGAAGGCGTTCTGGCCGGCCTCGTCGTCCAGGATCCCTACCGCATGGGCTATGACGGCGTGAAGACTGCGCTCGCCGCTTCGAAGGGCGAGAAGGTCGAAGCCTTCGTCGATACGGGTGCAAACCTCGTGACGAAAGCCAACATGGCCGATCCCAAGATCGACGCCCTGCTGAACCCCAAGGTCAACTGATCCCCTCCCGAGCAAGATGGTTCCGGTCCATGTGAGCGGAGCCATCTGACGGAACCGGACCGGACAAAGCTCCGGCACGTGGCGATGCCGCGTGCCGGAGCACCCTGAGACAAGGAGTTCGTGAGCATGGCAACCGAGGCACATCTGGAGCGTCCCTCCAAAGGCATCCGCATCGCGTCGCACCCCGTCCCCAAGGGGCAGCCGATCCTGGAACTGAAGGGTCTCCAGAAAAAATACGGCGCTGTCGAAGCCTTGAAGCCGGCTTCCGTCACCTTCCTGTCTGGCGAAATTCACGCGATTGTCGGCGAAAACGGTGCCGGCAAGTCCACGCTGATCAAGCTTCTGACGGGCGTCATTCGCCGCACGGCCGGCGAAATCATCTGGTGTGGGCAGCCCGTTCAACTCGCCTCGCCGACGGAAGCGATCGATCGCGGCATCAATGCCGTGCATCAGGAAGTTGTTCTTTGCCCGCATCTCTCCGTTGCGGCCAATATGTTCCTCGGCGATGAGATCGATCGCGGCGGTCTCATGCGCAAAGGCGCCATGACCACCGTCGCACAGCGCGTTCTGGATGATCTTGGCTTCAACATACCGGCCGACGTTATTCTTTCCAGCCTGACGATCGGTCAGCAGCAGCTCGTGGCGACGGCCCGCGCGGCAATGCGTGGCACGCAGTTTCTCATTTTCGACGAGCCGACCGCCTATCTGACGCGCCAGGAATCGGCGCAGCTCTTCCGCCTCATTCGTCGGCTTCAGGCCGATGGCGTGACGATCGTCTACATTTCCCACCGCATGGAAGAAGTGTTCGAGCTCGCTGACCGTATTTCAGTGCTGCGCGATGGCACCCATGTCGGAACGCGCCTCACCGGCGAGACCAACGACGCGGAACTGATCTCCATGATGATCAACCGTTCGATCGAACAGGTCTACCACAAGGAAACCTTCGCGCTTGGCGCGCCGATCGTCGAGACCCGCGGCCTTACCGGTCCCGGCTTCGAGGATATTTCGATCACCGTGCGTGCAGGCGAGATCGTTGGTCTTTACGGCCTGATCGGTGCCGGCCGAAGCGAGTTCGCCCTTGGCCTGTATGGCCGACAGAAGGTGAAGTCGGGCGATATCCTCTGGGAAGGCCAGAAGGTCACCGTCGACACGGAACGCAAGGCCATGGATCTCGGGATCGCGCTTGCTCCGGAAAGCCGGCGCGACCAGGGGCTCTGCCTCAACATGCCGATCGGTTTCAATATCAACCTGCCCGTCTTCAAGCGCCTAAGCTCCGGCCTTGTGGTCAATCGCGGCCGCGAGGCCGACAACGCCCAGCGCCAGATCGCCGACCTCAAGATCAAGACCCCGTCGCGCGCTGTGCTTGCCTCCGCCATGTCGGGCGGAAACCAGCAGAAGATCGTTATCGGCAAGTGGCTGAGCCACGGCGCGAAGCTCTTCATTTTCGATGAGCCGACCGTCGGTGTCGATGTCGGCACAAAGGCGGAGATCTACCGGCTCTTTGCCCGGCTTCTCGAGAATGGCGTGGGCATCATCCTGATCTCGTCCTACCTGCCGGAGGTCTACGAACTGGCTGACCGGCTCCACGTATTCCGTCAGGGCCGGCTCGTTGCCAGCCATGATTATCGCGCCGCCTCGCATGAGGACGTCCTGTCGCAGGCCATCGGTGTCTGAGACACCGCGCGAAACCGCAGAACTTTCAGGGAGAAAGAACATGAGCGTCGAGACGACCGAAACCGGCCCCGCTCCGAAAAAGGGAATGAACATACTCTTCGGCCTGACGCTGCTCGGGCTGCTCCTCTTCCTGTGGCTTCTGCTGGGCATATCGACCAACAGCTTCTGGACGCCCAACAATATCAGCAACCTGCTGCGCCAGGGCGCGATGACCGCGATCCTTGCGGTCGGACAGACATTCGTCATCATCACCGCTGGCATCGACCTGTCGGTCGGCGCTGTGGTCGGTTTCACCAGCGTCATCGTCGCCTGGCTTCTGCAGGCCGGCGTGCCACTGTGGATTGCCATCGTCATCACGCTGCTCATCGGCGTCGCGATCGGTATTTTTCATGCGTTCGGTATCGTGCGCATGGGCTTGCCGGCCTTCATCATCACGCTCGCCACGCTCACCTCGCTGCGCGGCATCGGCCTTCTCCTGACGAACGGCTCGACGATCTCGATCAGCAACGAAGCCTTCACGAATTTCTCGCGCGCCGATTTCCTCGGCATTCCGAGCCTGTTCTGGATGGTGATCGTGGTCGCGATCCCGGCCTATGTCTTCCTGCACATGAGCCGCTGGGGCCGCTATCTCTTCGCCGTGGGTTCAAACAGCGAAGCCGCACGTCTGTCCGGCGTCAACGTCAACCGCACCATCTACCTGGCCTACATCCTGTCTTCGACCTGCGCGGCTTTCGTCGGCCTGCTTCTGGCCTCGCGCATCGGCATCGGCAATGCGACGCAGGCCGAAGGCTGGGAACTCCAGGCCATCGCCTCCTCCGTCATCGGCGGCACCAGCCTGTTCGGCGCGGTGGGGTCGGTCCACGGCCCGCTGCTCGGCGCCTTCATCCTGGCAACGATCAACAACGGCGCCAACCTGTTGAACGTGAACTCCTTCTGGCAGCGCATCATCACCGGCGCGCTCATCATCATCATCGTCTACTTCGACCAGTTGCGCCGCCGCGGCACGCGCTGAGAATCCGGCTCACTGTGAGGGCGCGGCCGGTCGCCGGCCGCGCCGCAGGGCTTCCAAAGCACGAAAAGGGACGCAGGTCCGGGATAGCCGGCCGGCGAAGGGAACATGAAGTCGATCGTCTGCGTGGAGCCGGGCCGGCTCGTTCTGGAAGACCGTCCGCGACCGGAATTGCCGGGCAGCGATTGGGTGCGCATTCGCGTCACCAATGTCGGGATCTGCGGAACCGACTACCATATCTATCAGGGCAAGCATCCCTTCCTGCAATATCCCCGGGTCATGGGCCACGAAGTATCGGGCATCGTGACGGAAAATGCGGGTGCCGCCGGCCTTGAAGACGGCGCCGCCGTCATCATCAATCCCTACATTTCCTGTGGCACCTGTCACGCCTGCCGGATCGGCAAGCCGAATTGCTGCATGGCGATCAAGGTTCTCGGCGTCCATACCGACGGCGCCTTCTGTGAAGAGATCGTGCTGCCGGCTGCCAATGTGTCGCTTGCCCTCGGCCTGTCATCCGAAGCCGCCGCGACGGTCGAGTTTCTGGCGATCGGGGCACATGCCGTGCGTCGGTCCATGGCAGCGGAAAACACGCGCGCTCTGGTGATCGGCGCGGGTCCGATCGGTCTCGGGGCTGCGCTCTTTGCGCGGATTGCCGGGCAGGCCGTCACGCTCCTCGATACCAGCCAGGAGCGTCTCGACATGGCGCGCGAGCGCTTCGGCTTCGAGGATATTCGCCGGCTTGGCGGCGACCGTGCCGTCGAGTCCACGAGCTTTGACACGGTCTACGACGCGACCGGAAACGCTGCCTCGATGGAATCGGCCTTCGCCTATGTCGCCCATGGCGGCGCGCTGGTTCTGGTCGGCCTCGTGAAGGACGATATCCGCTTCTCCGACCCGGAGTTCCACAAGCGCGAGATGATGCTGATCGCCAGCCGTAACGCGTTGAAGGTCGATTTCGAACATGTGGGTGCGGCGTTGCGCGATGGCCGGGTGTCGGCGGATGCACTGATCACCCACCGCACGACGATCGATGCCCTTCCCGCGACGTTCCCGCAGTGGGCCGAGACGCGCTCCGGTCTGATCAAGGCCATGGTCAGCATCGGCTGATCAGTGCCAACAATGGCAAGATCCCGGGAAGCATATCCCGGGACGTTGCGCCGGTCGCCGGCCCGGCTTTTTGGTGATGCGCCCCGTTTCCCGTGAAACAAAATGCGGGCATTTTTCTTTACGCTTGCACAACGGGCTTTTGGCACACTGCGATGCGGTGAAATGGCAACGAGCCGCCGTTGACTGGTCATGCCCAAGCAAGCTTGGCAGACCAACGTTACATTGTTGTCGGCGCCGCGAAGGTCTACGGTACCAGGACGTTGCCGCCGGGACGGCAGCAGCAATGCATCAGCAAGCTCCAGGGACACTCGGTCCGGGATACCCCTGCTGGTGAAAGGGAAGTGAGAGCGGGAAGAACGATCAACAGCCGCGCGCCAGCCGCGACCCCGCCCAAGGAGCCAGTTTATGTTCTACCAGCTGTACGAACTGAACCATGCAATGATGGCGCCCTACCGCGCTGCCTCCGAGGCCATGCGCCTTGCTTATTCCAATCCGATGAATCCCTTGTCGCATACGGCTTTCGGGCGCGCGGCCGCCGCGGGCCTCGAAGTATTCGAGCGGACGACCCGACGCTACGGCAAGCCCGAATTTGGCTTGCACGAAACGGAAATCGATGGCCGCGCCGTCCCGGTGGCCGAGCGCATCGTCTGGCGCCAGCCTTTCTGCAACCTCATTCACTTCGAGCGCGCCCTGCCGAAGGGTCGCGCCGCAGATCCCAAGGTGCTGATCGTCGCGCCGATGTCCGGGCATTATGCGACCCTGCTGCGCGGCACGGTGGAGACGCTGCTTCCGCACTCCGACATCTACATCACCGACTGGATCGATGCGCGCGTCGTGCCGCTGTCGGAGGGCGGCTTCGATCTTGATGACTACATCGACTACGTCATCGAAATGCTGCGCTTCATCGGCCCGAACACGCATGTGATCGCTGTTTGCCAGCCTGCCGTCCCGGTTCTCGCAGCCGTGGCCGTGATGGAGGGACGCAAGGACAGCCATGCACCCGCCTCGATGACACTGATGGGCGGACCGATCGACACGCGTATCAAGCCGACCGCCGTAAACCAGCTCGCCAAGGAGAAGCCGATCACATGGTTTCGTGACAACGTCATCATGCCGGTGCCGTGGCCGCAGGCGGGTTTCATGCGCCAGGTCTATCCCGGCTTCCTGCAGCTCTCCGGCTTCATGTCGATGAACCTCGACCGCCATCTGATCGCGCACCGCGAATTCTTCGAGCATCTTGTCAAGAATGATGGCGACGCTGCCGAAAAGCACCGCGAATTCTACGACGAATATCTCGCGGTCATGGATCTGACGGCAGAGTTCTACCTGCAAACGGTCGAAGTCGTCTTCATGCGCCATGACCTGCCCAAGGGCGAAATGATGCACCGCGGCGAGCGCGTGGATACGACCGCGATCCGCAACGTCGCGCTTCTGACGGTCGAGGGCGAGAACGACGATATTTCCGGCGTCGGCCAGACCGAAGCCGCCCAGACGATCTGTACCAACATTCCCGACAGCATGCGCATGCACTATGTCCAGCCCGATGTCGGCCATTACGGCGTCTTCAACGGCTCGCGGTTCCGCCGCGAGATTGCCCCGCGCATCGTAGCCTTCCAGCGTGAACATGCCGTCCGTAAGACCGGTCCCGTAAAGCAGGTCATCCGCGGCGGCAAAACCGGCTGACAAGCCGCTGTCCGATTTTGAGACACAACCGTCTTGTGTAAGGCGGAGACCGTTCCCACCTTGTTCGCAAGGGGCCGCATGAGGCGGCCCCCTTCGAAACGAGGTACACCAACCATGAATCAATCCGCCCTGATCCGTCCGGACTGGACGCCGGCGACCGTTGCGCTGATGGTGCTCGGCTTCGTGCTGTTCTGGCCGCTCGGCCTTGCCATGCTCGCCTACATCCTGTTCGGCGAGCGCTTCAAAGGCTTCAAGTCGCAGGCCAACGAGACCGTTGACGGCTGTATGCGCAGCTTCCGCGGCTTCGGCCGTCGCGCCGACTGGAAGGCCGGTGCCTGGCAGGCCCGCACGGGTAACGTCGCCTTCGACGACTGGCGTGAAGCCGAACTCGCCCGTCTGGACGAGGAACGCCGCAAGCTGGACGAGATGCGCGCCGATTTCGACGCCTATGTGCGCGAACTTCGCCGTGCCAAGGACCAGGAAGACTTCGACCGCTTCATGCGCGAGCGCCGCTCCGGCGGCAACGCCCCGCCGGCGACATACGATGCCTGATACCTGATGCGATGGCGGCCGAAAGGCCGCCATCGTCATTTCGATACCCTGCTGCGCCCGCCCATGTCTGAATGGATGTGCGCAAACCTCGAATCGGCTAGAACCGGCCCATGCTCTTTGCCCTTCCCAAGCGCCGTCGCACGGCAGATCGTACGGCTACCGGGCCATCGACGCGCCTGCTCGATATTGCCGGACGCCAGCTTCCCCTCACCATCCATCAGAATCCGCGCTCGACCCGCATCACGCTGCGTCTGGATCCCGGCGGCCGTTCCGCGCGCCTCACGGTGCCGAAGAGTGTGTCGCATGCCGAGATCGAAAACTTTCTCGAGCGTCACCGCGGCTGGCTGGCAGGACGTCTGTCACGCTTTTCCGGCGAAGCGCAGATCGAGCCCGGCGGCATGCTGCCCATCCGGGGCGTGGCGCACCGCATCGTTCCGACGGGCAAGGTGCGCGGTGTGACGGAAACGGGAATTGAGGGGGAAGACGCCGTGCTCTATGTCAGCGGAGCGCCTGAACACCTGGCACGACGCATTTCGGACTTCCTGAAGCGCGAGGCCAAGCGCGACCTTGATGCGCTGGCAACGCGTCACGCGACAACCATCGGCGCGCGCATCAAGGCGATCCGCTACAAGGACACGCGTAGCCGCTGGGGCTCCTGCACCTCGGATGGCACCTTGAGCTTTTCCTGGCGCATCGTGATGGCGCCGCCGTCGATCATCGACTATCTCGCCGCCCATGAGGTGGCGCATCTGAAGGAGATGAACCACGGCCCGAAATTCTGGGCCATCTGCGGCGATCTGTGTCCCGCCATGGAGGATGCGCGCCGCTGGCTGAAGCGCAACGGCACCATGCTGCACGCCATCGATTTCCGCAGCGCGCGATAGGGCTTACCGGCGGGTGCCGAGCGCGTCGCGGATCTTCTGGTCCGTCTTGTACTGACTGAGCGCATAGACCGACCAGATAGCGGCCGGAATCCAGCCGATCAAAGTCAGTTGCAGGATGAGGCAGATGATGCCGGCGATCGGGCGGCCGATCGTGAAGAACTGCAGCCAGGGCAGGATAAGGGCAAGAAGCAGGCGCATCGACAAATCTCCGTGTTGGAGAGCATATGGGATGGCATCCAAAGCGCCGCAAGGTCGCGCCCGGAACAGTGCAATGACAGAAATTGGCTCGACTCTGCCACACTTTCATGTCACTTCCCGTCCCATGAAGCTGGATGTGAAAATCTGCGGTCTGCGAACGACGGACGCGGCTGAAAAAGCCGTTGCGCTCGGCGCAACCCATGTCGGCTTCATCTTCTTTCCCAGGAGTCCCCGCAATATCGAGCCGGACGATGCCGGCCGCATTGCGGACGCCGTGCGCGGGAAGGCGAAGATCGTTGCCGTCACCGTCGATGCGGACAATGATTTCCTTGACGAGATCGTCTATTCCCTGAAGCCGGACATTCTCCAGCTTCACGGCAAGGAAAGTCCCGATCGCGTGCTGACGGTCAAGGCCGTCTACGGGCTTCCGGTCATGAAGGCGCTCGCCATTCGCGAGGCTGAGGATCTGGAACGCGTCGATCCCTATCTCGGTATCGTCGATCGTTTCCTCTTCGACGCCAAGCCGCCGGTCGGCTCGGATCTGCCGGGCGGCAACGGGGTCAGCTTCGACTGGACCATTCTCCACCGCCTTGACGCGGGCGTCGATTACATGCTTTCCGGTGGTCTCAACAGGGACAATGTGGCCGAAGCGCTTCGCGTTTCAAAGGCCAGAGCGATCGACCTGTCCTCGGCCGTGGAAAGCGCCCCCGGCGTGAAGGACCTCGATCTCATGCAGCAATTTTTCGATGCGGTACGGCAGGCCGAAAAGGCGCCGGTTCCGTCAGGGAGCAGGACGTGAACGAGACACCCAAACCCAATTCCTTCCGCACCGGTCCCGATCAGGACGGCCGCTTCGGCATTTTCGGCGGCCGCTTCGTGGCAGAAACGCTGATGCCGCTGATCCTCGATCTCGAGGAGAAGTGGAACACCGCCAGGACCGACCCGGAATTCCAGGCCGAACTGCAGCATCTGAACACGCACTATACCGGCCGCCCCAGCCCGCTCTATTTCGCCGAGCGCCTGACGGCCGAGCTTGGTGGCGCGAAGATCTACTTCAAGCGCGACGAGCTGAACCATACCGGCTCGCACAAGATCAACAATTGCCTCGGCCAGATCCTGCTTGCCAAGCGCATGGGCAAGACCCGCATCATCGCGGAAACCGGTGCCGGACAGCACGGCGTGGCCTCCGCCACCGTTGCCGCCCGCTTCGGCCTGCCCTGCGTGGTCTATATGGGCGCGACCGATGTCGAGCGGCAGGCACCCAACGTGTTCCGCATGAAGCTGCTCGGTGCCGAGGTAAAGCCCGTGACCGCCGGCCAGGGCACGCTGAAGGACGCCATGAACGAGGCGCTGCGCGACTGGGTCACCAATGTTGACGACACCTACTACATGATCGGTACGGCCGCCGGCCCGCATCCCTATCCGGAGATGGTGCGCGAGTTCCAGTCGGTCATCGGCCGCGAGACCCGCGAGCAGATGCAGGCGGCCGAGGGACGCCTGCCGGACATGATCATCGCCGCCGTCGGTGGTGGCTCGAACGCGATCGGCCTCTTCCACCCCTTCCTCGATGATCCCAGCGTGAAGATCGTCGGCGTCGAAGCCGGCGGCAAGGGTCTCGACGGTGAAGAGCACTGCGCATCGCTGACGGCCGGTTCGCCCGGCGTGCTCCACGGCAACCGCACCTACCTGCTGCAGGATGGCGACGGCCAGATCAAGGAAGGCCACTCCATCTCCGCCGGCCTCGATTATCCCGGCATCGGCCCGGAACATTCCTGGCTGAAGGATGCCGGCCGCGTCGAATACGTGCCGATCATGGACGACGAGGCGCTGGCCGCCTTCCAGCTCCTGACCCGCATCGAGGGCATCATCCCCGCGCTCGAGCCGAGCCATGCGCTCGCTGAAGTCATCAAGCGCGCGCCGAAGATGGGCAAGGACCAGATCATCGTGATGAACCTCTGTGGCCGCGGCGACAAGGACATCTTCACCGTCGGCAAGATTCTCGGAATGGGGCTGTAAGCACATGACCGCTCGCATGGACAAACGCTTCCGCGACGTGGCTGCCGAAGGTCGCCCCGTGCTCGTCACCTATTTCATGGGCGGCGACCCGGAATTCGACACGTCGGTCGAGATCATGCGCACGCTGGCGCATGCCGGTGCCGACATCATCGAACTCGGCATGCCCTTCTCCGATCCGATGGCCGATGGCCCGGCGATCCAGCTTGCCGGCCAGCGCGCGCTGAAAGCCGGCCAGACGCTGGCCCGCACGCTCGACATGGCCCGCGAATTCCGCAAGACGGATGCCGAAACACCGATCGTGATGATGGGCTATTACAACCCCATCTACATCTACGGCGTCGATCGCTTCGTGACCGATGCCCTCGAAGCCGGCATCGACGGCCTGATCGTCGTCGATCTGCCGCCGGAAATGGATGACGAACTCTGCATCCCCGCCATTGCCAAGGGACTGAACTTCATTCGCCTGGCAACGCCGACGACGGATGACAAGCGTCTGCCGACCGTTCTCAAGAACACCTCCGGCTTCGTCTACTATGTCTCCATGAACGGCATCACCGGTTCGGCGCTGCCGGATCCCTCGCGCATCGGCGAGGCGGTCGCCCGCATCAAGCGCCACACGCCGCTGCCGGTCTGCGTCGGCTTCGGCGTGAAGACGGCGGAACATGCCCGCGCGATCGGCGCCTCGGCGGATGGCGTCGTGGTCGGCACGGCGATCGTCAACCAGATCGCTTCCAGCCTGACGGCCGAGGGGCAGGCGACGGAAGCCACCGTGCCAGGCGTCGAAGCACTGGTGCGCGGTCTTGCCAGCGGCGTTCGCGCTTCGCGTCTTGCGGCCGCCGAATAAATACCCACATCCTGATGCACCGGTGACCGCATCAGGCCTCAGGAGTGTTTCACGTGAACTGGATTACCAATTACGTTCGCCCGAAGATCAACTCGATGCTGGGTCGTCCGGATCGGGATGTGCCGGAGAACCTTTGGATCAAGTGCCCGGAAACGGGCGAGATGGTGTTTCATCGCGATCTCGAGGAAAACAAGTGGGTCGTGCCGCAGTCCGGCTACCACATGAAGATGCCGGCAAAGGCGCGTCTGAAAGACCTTTTCGACGGCGGCGAATATGAAGCCCTGCCTCAGCCGAAGGTCGCGCAGGACCCTCTGCGTTTCCGCGATTCCAAGAAATATGCCGACCGCCTGCGCGACAGCCGCGCCAAGACGGAACTCGAAGACACGATTCTGACCGGTCTTGGCCGTGTCAGGGGTGTTAAGCTCGTCGCCGTGGTGCATGAGTTCAATTTCATGGGCGGCTCGCTCGGCATGGCAGCCGGTGAGGCGATCATCAAGGCCTTCGAAAGGGCGATCGCCGAGAAGTGCCCGCTGGTGATCTTCCCGGCCTCGGGCGGCGCCCGCATGCAGGAAGGCATCCTCTCGCTGATGCAGCTGCCGCGCACCACCGTCGCGGTGCAGATGCTGAAGGAAGCCGGCCTTCCCTATATCGTCGTCCTCACCAACCCGACGACGGGTGGCGTGACCGCCTCCTACGCCATGCTGGGAGACGTCCACCTGGCAGAGCCGGGCGCGGAGATCTGCTTCGCCGGCAAGCGCGTCATCGAGCAGACGATCCGCGAAAAGCTGCCCGAAGGCTTCCAGACCGCGGAATATCTGCTGGAGCATGGCATGGTCGACATGGTCGTCAAGCGTCACGACATTCCGGAGACGCTGGCCCGCATGCTGAAGATCCTGATGAAGAAGCCGGTCGAGGCGAAGAAGGTGGCGCCGGTGACCGCCGCCCCGCCGGCTGCCGTCGCTGCAAGTCTCTGATATGGGCGACGTGGCAACCGGCAGTCTGGCCGAGGCGGAAATCAACAGGCTTCTCGGGCTCCATCCCAAGGGCTTCGATCTGTCGCTGGACCGGATCCGCCGGCTGCTGGACGCGCTCGGAAATCCCGAGCGGCGCCTGCCGCCGGTCATTCATGTCGCCGGCACCAACGGCAAGGGGTCCGTGACAGCCTTCTGCCGTTCCATTCTGGAAGCCGCCGGCTTCAGCGTCCACGTCCACACCTCGCCGCACCTCGTCAACTGGCATGAACGATACCGGCTCGGCCGTCCCGAAGGCGGTGGTGCGCTGGTGGACGATGCCACGCTTGCTGATGCGGTGAAGCGGGTGGGGGACGCCAATGGTGGTCAGAAAATTACCGTCTTCGAAATCCTGACGGCCGTCACCTTCCTTCTCTTCGCCGAACATCCGGCAGACGTCGCGGTCATCGAGGTTGGCCTGGGTGGACGCTTCGACGCCACGAACGTCATCGCGAATCCGGCCGTTTCCGTCATCATGCCGATCTCCCTCGATCACCAGGCCTATCTCGGCGACCGGGTAGAACTGATCGCCGCAGAGAAGGCGGGTATCATGAAGCGCGGTTGCCCGGTGGTGATCGGCCATCAGGACGAAGCCGGCGCGCGCGACGTGCTGGTAACGACCGCCGAACGACTCAACTGCCCGCTTTCGGTCTACGGGCAGGATTTTCTGGCTTATGAAGAGCTTGGCCGGCTCATCTATCAGGACGAATCCGGCTTGATGGATCTGCCGCTGCCGCGCCTTCCCGGCCGCCACCAGTATGGCAATGCCGCCGCCGCCATTCGCGCAGTGCGCGCCGCAGGCTTCGCGGTAGACGAGATCGCGATCGAGCGTGGCCTGACGAGTGTGCGCTGGCCGGGACGCTTGCAGCGTCTGAAGGCTGGTCCTTTGTTCGAGGTGGCGCCAGATGGCTGCGAGCTCTGGGTCGATGGCGGTCACAATCCTGGCGCCGGCCAGGTGATTGCCGAAACGCTCGCCAATCTCGAGGAGCGCGATCCGCGCCCCCTCTTCCTGATCATCGGTATGATCAATACGAAGGAGCCGGTCGGTTACTTCGCGGCCTTCAAGGGCCTTGCCGAACAGGTCTTCACCGTGCCGATCCGCGGTTCCGATGCCGGCATCGATCCGGTCAATCTGGCGCTTGACGCCGAAGCCGCAGGCCTGACGGCCTTTCCGGCCGCAAGCGTGGAAGAAGCGCTTGAGGTGATTGATGCCATTGTCCATGACGATGAGACGGCGCCACGCATTCTCATCGGCGGCTCGCTCTATCTCGTTGGCAATGTTCTTGCCGACAACAAGACGCCTCCGACCTGACGTCATCATACGAAAACGCCCGGCGGTAAGGCCGGGCGTGGTCTCGTCAGTCTGACGAAGGACGATCAGGCGGCGCCGGCAATCCAGGAGCTCAGCGCGGTCTTCGGCAGCGCGCCGACCTTTACGTCGGAAACTTCACCACCCTTGAAGACGGCAAGCGTCGGGATGGACCGAACACCATACTGGGCTGCCAGTTCCGGGTTCTCGTCAATGTTAAGCTTTGCAACCTTCACCTTGCCGGCCAACTCCGAGGAGATTTCCTCAAGGCTCGGCGCGATCATCTTGCAAGGGCCGCACCATTCGGCCCAGAAGTCCACCACAACCGGCTCGGCCGCGTTCAGCACTTCTTCCTGGAAATTGTTCTTGTCGACTTTCACGGTGGCCATGATGCGCTCCTTGATCTCGCGTCCGCCGGCGGGTCCGGCGTCTATTCGGTGACGTGGCTTTCATGTGATGCCCCGCCGGTCGAAATTCAATCTGTCTATCTCACTTTGTCGCCAGACCATCAAGACTGCGCTGGAGAGACGCCTCGGAAAGCCGGAAATGTCGCGGTCCGCCTGTGTAGACCAGCAGGCATTCGATCGTCTTGTCCGGATAAAGCGGAGCCAGGATTTCCCGGTAGATGGCGAGCTGCGCGACATAGCCGGGCGAAATGTCCGCTTCGGTGTCCGGAATATCACGGTTCGTCTTGAAGTCGGCGATGATGACGCGATTGTCCTGAACGGCCAGACGGTCCAGACGTCCGGACACCGCATAATCGCGCCGCCCGAGCCGCAAGGTCCCGATGACCGAGACTTCCGCCCGGCTGCCCGCGGCAAAGAGCCCGTCCATGGCGGGATCGTCGAGGACCGCCAGCACCTGTTCTGCCGTGCGCTGCCGCACGCCGGCAGGCCAATGCGGCACGGCGCGCTCCAGATAGCGTGCCGCCGCTGCCGGCCGCTCGTCTCGAGCGATGTCCGGCAAGGTCTGGAGGAGACGATGCAGGGTCGCACCGCGCAGCAGGCTGGCACCACCACTGTTGCTGGCCTTGGAAAAGAGCGAGGATGCCACGACCGGTGGCTCATGGCCGGCATCGACGGCAATTCCGGCGCCAGAGGGGGCAAGTGGCCTCGGCAGTCGTGTGCGTGGTGGCGGCGGGCGGAAGAAGGCGGTCGGAAGGGTTGCCGTGTCCTGACTGACAGATGACTTTGGTTCCCCCAGTGTCGGCGCTGCTGCAAATGGCGCAGCCATCCAGCGCAACCCCTCCCAGCTCTCGCTTCCCGCCGTAAACGTTGTCGGCGTGGACCGTCCGTCCGCCGCAAGCGCCTCGCGGACCATCTGGTGCCACAAGTCGGCAAACTCACGCTTGCCGCGATAGCCGCAGACGATCAGCCGGTCCGCCGCCCGCGTCATTCCCACGTAGAGAAGCCGGCGATACTCCTGTTCGGCCGCATCCTTCAACCGCTCACGATCCGCACCGAGGATGGCATGCTTGAGGCCAGGAGCTTGCCAGATCGGCACGGCCGGTGCCTCCGGCCCATCGCCCGAGGGAAAGAGCCGCAAGGCCGGTGCGTGCTGGCTGCTCATCACCTGTGCGCCGCTATCGACCAGAAACACGACAGGCGCTTCCAGTCCCTTGGCGGCATGCACGGTCATGATGCGGACTTCATTGCGCCCCTTGTCGAGCTCTCGCTTCACTGTCGGGGCCTCATGCTCCAAAGTGGAGAGGAAAAGCTGGAGACTGGCCGGGAGGCTCTTTTCAGCAACGAGCGCGAAAGCCAGGAATTCGTCCAGCACGTCGCTTGCCTCTGACCCAAGCCGGGCAAGGAAGGCCGCACGTCCGCCGAGCGGTCCAAGAATCCGGGCAAAGAAGTCGTAAGGGGTGCAGCGTCGCGCCTCGCCGATCAGGGCCGAAAGCCGCTGCCATATCGCTTCCAGGCCCTGATCGGCTGCCGCCATGGTTGCCAGCTGCTGCCAGAGACTGACCCCTTCGCCGCGCGTTGTGGCGATCTGCGCCAGTTGCTCCTCCGAGACGTTGAAGAGCGGACTTTTCAGGAGGGCCGCAAGCGAAAGGTCGTCGGCGGGCAACAGCGCGAAACGACCGAGCGCCACCAGATCCTGCACGGCAATATGTCCCGTCAGCACCAGTCGGTCGGCTCCCGCCACTGGAATGGCCCGGTCGGAACGTTTCAGCGCGCGGGTCAGCGCAGCGACGAAGGCATCACGCTTGCGCACGAGAACGATGATGTCGCCTGGCTCCATGAGTCGGGTGACGCCCTTGACCGCAACTGTTTCGCGACCGATCCAGCTGGCCACCATCGTCGCAACCCGTCGGGCCAGCACATTGACGGGCGCTGTCTCGGGTGCCGCGTCGAAAGCGGCCGTCCAGTCCGCTTCGCTTTCGCCCGGTGCCGGCACCAGCTGGTCCCAGACCTCCACCACACCCGGTTGGCCGATACGGTTGGAGGCGTGCACCACGGGCTCGTTCAGGGCCGCTAGTCCCCGCGCATTTGCGGGATCGGCGAAGACGGTGTCCACGGCGCTCAAGACCGCTTCCGTCGAGCGAAAGGAAAGTTGCAGCCGGATCGGGCTGAAGGCGCCGCCGGCCGCCTCGATCTGCGCGGCCACATCGCCGCGCTCGGCCGAAAACCGCTCGGGACGCGCGCCCTGGAAGGAGTAAATGGACTGCTTTTCGTCGCCGACCACGAAAAGCGTGCGATCGGCGGCGCGCTGGCTGGCACCGGAGAAGAACTCGTCCGTCAGCGACCGGATGATTTCCCACTGCCTTGGGCTCGTATCCTGCGCTTCATCGACCAGGACGTGGTCGATGCCCTGGTCGAGCTTGTAGTGCACCCACGCATGAATATGGCTGCGCGTCAGCAGCGTGCGGGCACGATTGACGAGGTCTTCGAAGTCGAGAAGGCCGCGATGCTTCTTCAGCCGCTCATAATCGGAGATCAGATGGCTGCCGAGCCGAAGCGCCGCCATGGTCGCCGCAGCGAGCGCCAGCAACGAAAGCCGTTGTCCCGCAGCAGCGAAGCGGTCGCGCAAAGCGAGAAAGGCTGCGCAAAGCGCCGGATCCGCTTTCTCCATCGGCTTGGCGACGAAGCTGCCATTGGCGCGGGGCTCGCCGTCATCCTTGGCGAAGGCGGTGAGCAGTGCGTCAAAGCGCGCTCGTCCGGCCTGGATGGCAAGGGCGGCTTGGAGCGTGGCGGCTGTCTCCTGTGGCTTCTTGCCGCCGTGCTCGAGCGCAAGCGCGATTATCGCCTCGATCCGGTGTGGCAGAAGCTCGGGATCGGCAAGGGTTGTTGCAACGACGCTCTCTTCGCTTTCTCCGTGCATGATGCCGAGAGCAGCGCAGACGGCCACATCAATGCCACCATGGCGCTCGGCATAGGTCAGAAATTCCGAAAGTGCGGTTCGTTGCCCGACGAAGGATTGCAGCAGCTTTTCCAGACCCGGCTCGTCGGCAAGCGCTATGACGTCGGCAAAAACGGCCGCGAGCGGGCCGCCGCGGCGGCGGGAGCCGGCGAGAAGCAGGCTGCGCCGCGCCTCCTCCATCAACTCGGCGGCGGCGCGGTCGTCCAGCACCGAGAAATGCCCGGCGACATTGGCTTCCAGTGGAAACTGGTGCAGCAGCGCCTCGCAAAACGCGTGGATCGTCTGGATCTTCAAGCCACCAGGCGTTTCCAGCGCCCGTGCAAACAGCCGCCGCGCCTCCTTCAACTGGATTGCATCCGGCCTCTTTCGCTCGATCTCCTCGATGCGGCGCGATAGCTCCTTATCGTCGAGGATCGCCCATTCCGCCAGCCGCTCGAAGACGCGGTTCGACATTTCGGAGGCGGCGGCCTTGGTATAGGTCAGGCACAGAATGGCCGAGGGACGGCAGCCGGCGAGAAGCAGGCGAATGACGCGCTGCGTCAGGACATGGGTCTTGCCCGATCCCGCATTCGCCGACACCCAGGCGGAACGCCCCGGATCGGAGGCAAGGCCCTGCTGCGTGCTCGTCCAGTCCAGCCAATCCTTTGGCAGCATCCGTCCCGTTCCGGTCAGCGTCTCACTCATCGCCGCCGCCCTCCCCGGGCTCCGCCGTCGACCATTCCGCGACACGGGCGAGATGGTCATAGGGACCGCTCTGGTCACTCTGCATCTGCACGACGAGACGCGAGGCATAGCCGACCTTGCCGGAGCGCAGCGCCAGAACGAAACGCCGAAGTTCGGCGAGCGAATCGCTGGCAAGATCCTCTGTTGTCGGCAAAGGCTCGCCGCTGCGGCTGAGGCCGGGGTCGCTGTCGATCCGCTCCACCTCGAAACGCGCGCCGGGTTTTAGCCGGACATAGTAGAGCGAACGTGCGCGGCGAGACCCCACCCCGCGAAAGCCGCCCGCCTCCACGGCGGCTGCTTCCAGCGGCAGCTGCGGATCAAGCAGGCTCTGCGCCTCCTTCTTCGACGGCGACGAACCGGTCTTGTAGTCGATGAGGTCGACGCGTCCATCCGGCAAAAGATCGATGCGGTCGGCAACGCCGGTGATCGCGACTCCGGCTGCGCCGAGGTCAAAGCGGGCGCGCACCTCCGTCAGGCTGCGTTCGACGCTGCCGGCCCGCTTCGCCTGCCAGTCGAGGAATGAATCGCCAACGGCGCGCAGCCGCTCCCGCCAGAGATCCTCAAGATGGGGCGGCAAGGCCGCCTCCACGATCGCGGCTTCAATGATGGCCGAAAGCTGCAGCCGCGCATCCGGCTGGCTGCCGTCGATCTGTTCGCGAACGGCACGGTCGAAGACGGCGTGATAGAGAACGCCGCGTTCGCGTGCATCCGGTTCGTCGGCAAAGGGATCGATCGGGTGAAGCCGCAGAATGCGGCGGGCGTAGACGGCATAGGGGTCGCGGCGCAGTGTCGCGACTTCACTGAAGCTGAAACTTGGCGGTTGGAGATCGGCTGCCGGACGCGGTTGTGGGCGTTCGGCAGGTTCCTGTGGCGGTCGTTCGTCGAGCACCGTTGCCCATGCACGCCAGCGGGCGCCATTGGCAAGCAGCTGGTGCTCCAGCTCTTCGCCGCCAACCGCGATCAGCCGTTGCAGCCACCGCGAGGCCACTGTTGGTGCCGATCCGCTGCGCAGCGAGCGGGTCATCATCAGCCTTGGCGCGCCGGCCGCCATGACGAAATCATGGGCGAGCTGGCCGATACGCCGCTCCGGCGGCTCAAGGCCAATCGCCGCTTTCATGACGCGCGAGAGGAAGGGATCATTGCGCGTCTGCCCGGGCCACGCGCCCTCGTTCAGCCCTCCGAGCACAATCAGGTCTGCGTCCTGGAGACGGGATTCCAGCGCGCCGAAGATAAAGACATGCGGATCGCGCATGGAGCGCGGCTTTACCATGACGCCGGCCAGCAGAGCGTCAAGCGCATCCGCCCACTGGGTCGCATCCGCTTCCAGCGTGCCGTCTGTCTCGAAGATCTCGCGCAGCAAATTGGCAAGCTCTTCACCGGCTTCCGAGCCCCAAAGCGGCGTCAGCCCGGTCATGGGATCGGTGGCAAGCGCCTCGAGCACCTCGCCTGTCGCGACGGACCAATCCCCAAGGGTGCGATGTTCTGGCCCGGATGCAAGGGGGCTCAACGCAGCAGACAAGGCCTCCGCCAGCGCATGGGCGGCAACGCAGTCCTCGTCGTCAAGGCCCTGCCGCCAGGCGGGCGGATGGGTATCCCTCTTGTGGGCGGCGATAGCCTCCATGACCGCCCGGCCAAGCTCACCAAGCGAAAGCAGGCCACGACGATTGCGCAGCGCCAGCCGTTCGAGCGCATCGGCCGCCCGCCGGAACGCCTCGTCATCACGGCCAAGGCGGCAAAGCGGGTGCTTGAGAAGGGCAGCGAGGCCGGCACGATCCCTTCGGCGCAGCACGAGATCGGTAACGAGGCGGATCAGGCTGCCTGGCTCGGCCAGCACCAGTGGACGACCACCGGAATCGTCGGCATCGATGCCAAACCGCTTCAATTCGCCCGCAACGCGCCGGGCGAGGTCGCGGTCAGGTGTGATCAGCGCCGCGCGACGGTCCTCGCCCTCTTCCAGCGCAAGCCGCAGCGCCATGGCAATGACCAGCGCCTCTTCGCGCTCGTTTCCCAGTTCCACGAGAGAAACATCGGCGAAGGCTGAGGCAACGGATCGCTGCTCGAGACCGGCGCGCAGCGCGCTCCAGCGATCCGTGGCATCGACCGGCAACATGGCTTGCGACAGGATCCGGCGGCGCTGGTCGAGGTTCGGGGGTGGCGCATCGAGCGCCACCACGTCCGTGCGGGAAACGCCGAGGCGATGGATGAGCCTGGCAAGGCCGTATTGCGGATGGCTGCGCTCGCCGATCTGTCGTGCTGAGGAGCCCGGCGGTGCCAAGGGAGCCGCGATCAGCATCAGCCACTCGGTGTCCTCCATATCCTGATCAAGACCGGGAAGAACGACGGCGCCGCGGTCGCAGCGCAGGATGGCGGCAATCATGTCGGCTGTCGCGGGGATCGAGCCCGTAGAGCCCGCCACGATGACCGGCCCCGTCATGCGCCCGGCTGCAATCCGCTTCACCTCGACAGAGAGAATGGCATTCCGGTGGGCGGCGGGCGACGAGCGGTTCAGCTCCTTCAGGCGCTCCGGCCAGTAGACATGCGCGATCTTCAGGAACTCCAGGGTGAGCTGCCACCAGGTCGCATGATCGGCGGCGTCGAGCGTGTCGAGTGCCTGCCAGTCGCAGCGTTCGGTTTCCATGGCGTCGATGAGCGCGACCAGATCCTTGGCGAGCCACAGGGCGTCGGCGGGGCTGACGGGTGCGATCAGCGGGCTTTCATCGTGAATGTCGAGAATCCGGCTTGGTAGCGAATTTCGCCATGCAAGGATCAGGCGCGCCAGCTCGATCAGGCGTGTTGCACCGCCGATCGGCGGGGCAAGGTCGAAGGTGTCGGGAAGGTCGGCGTCAAAATAGCCGGCATCGTCATCCGTTTCGCCAAGCGCGCGGATGGTCGGCAGGATGGCAGAGCGTCCGCCAAGCAGGTCGACGAACTCCGAACGCAGCACGCGCACCGCGCGCCGGGTCGGCAGGAAAATGGTTGCTTCGGCCAGATCGAGCGGCCGGGCCGGATCGTACACGAAGTCCGGCAGGATGGAGCCGTCAAGCAGTCGAGCGGCGAAAGTCTTGAGAAACGGGAGACCTGGCGGGATCGTAAAGATGGCGCCCGCACCCGCGCTCGTCATGCGAGAGCCTCAACGCGCGCGATTGTCGTTTCTGCCTCGGCGATCGCTTCGGGCGTGCCCACCGTGATCCATTCGCCGGTCATCAAAAGACCATGAAGCCGACCCGCAGCAGCAGCGCGATCAAAGTAGATGTTGAGATTGAAGGCTGTGTCAGGTGCGTCATCCAAGAGTTGCGACGACAGAGCGAGGGCGCCGGCATAGACCACGGGATTGGCCATACCCTCGCAATAGCGAGTCAGCCGCCCGTCAGGGCCGAGTGCAAAGTCTTTCTTGCCATTGTGGCCCGTCGTGCGCTCCAGCGGCACGCAGAGCAGCATCATGTCCATGCCGTCAGGATCAAAGGCTTCGGCCAGCCGCGCGAGATTCGAGGGCATGCCGACGGCTTCGCCCACCCAGAACAGATCCGCGTTCATCACGAGAACGGGCCCCGGCTCCAGCAGCCTGAGACCCTTCGCCAGCCCGCCGCCCGAGTTCATCAGTTCGGCGCGCTCGTCCGATATCAGGATTCGGGGCGCGGGACGCCGGGCCAGATGCGCTTCCATCTGCTCGGCATGGTGATGGACGTTGACAGCAACGGTCTCGACACCGGCCGCGACCAGAAGATCGAGCACACGGTCAATCATCGGTCGGCCGCCGACGGCAACGAGGGGCTTTGGCATGCGGTCTGTTATCGGGCGCAGGCGCGTTCCCAGTCCGGCCGCCAGGACCATGGCTTGGCGTATCGTCATCATTCCTCGTCAGCGATCTGATTCGCTGCCGAGAATACCAGTTCGCACGAGCCAGTCACGCAGGGGCGCCAGAACCGGATGCGCTGTGGCGGCATCGAGATAGGCGAGCGTGCGGGGCATGTGTCGCATGTAGCCCGGCTTTCCATCGCGCTGGTTCAGCCGAACCCAGATGCCCAGCAGCTTGCAATTACGCTGCGCTGCCATGATCGCATAGTCGCGGCGGAAGCGCTCCGCATCGAAGCTGTGATCGTCCCGGCGGGCATCGAGATAGACATCGAGCAACCGCTCTCCCATGTCACCCGGTATCGTAACGCGCGCATCCTGCACCAGCGACGCGACGTCATAAGCGGTGGGCCCGATCATCGCATCCTGAAAATCGAGAAGCCCCACACGGTCGCTGAGGTCGGGCGCACTCTGCCAAATGATGTTGGGCGAATGCACGTCGCGCAGGAGAAGATGCTGTTCCCCGTCGGCGATCGTGTCGATCAGATCGTCCCAGATCGCCGTGAACTCGGTGGCGTCTTCGGCCCGCGCCCCGCCACCGGTTTTCCAAGGCAGGAACCAGTCCGTCAACAAGCTGACTTCGATCTGCATGGCAGCGCGATCAAAGGGCGGGACGGCATGAACGAGGCTGTCCGGCACGGGAAGGTTTTCCTCGAGCGGGGCGGCATGCAGCAGGGCAAGCGTGCGGGCGACATCCGCATAGCGCCCTTCGATCGGCGCGCCACCGGCGTCGAGAATGGAACCGGTGCCGAGATCTTCGAGAAGCAGGATTCCCTGGTCGAGATCGGCGGCCAGAACGTCCGGCGCGCGAAAGCCCTGCCGGCGCAGATACCCGGAAATCGCCACGAAAGGCACGACATCTTCGGCGATATGCGCGAGTTGCTGGTAGTATTTTCCCTCCCGGAGGATCGGGCCGGGCTTGGCGCGCGGCGAATCCATCAGGATCCGCGTCTCGCCGGATGCGAGATCGACATAATTGTAACCGCGCGCCGAGGCGTCACCGCCGAGCGGCCGGCGCGTCGCCGCCTCAAGACCATGCCGCCGCAGGAAGTCGCGCAGCTCGAGCGTCCGCGCGATTCTGTCCATCGCGGGTCCGGTGCCGTCGATGGTGAGGTTCCGCCCCGCGCCCGCATGCATCAGGGTCAGCGTCACGCTGCCCGCTGGCAGGCGGCCTGCGGCGCGTTCGGGCCATTCGACAAGGCAGGCGCCGCGCGCCAGCATCTCGTCGAGGCCGAGCTCGTCCAGCTCGTCCGGATCGGCAATGCGGTACAAGTCGAAATGCGCGATCGGCAGGGAAAGCTCGTAGTCCTGCACCAGCGTGAAGGTGGGGCTGGGCACCTCCAGCGCGGGATCACCGGCAATCGTGCGGATCACGGAACGCGCAAAGGTCGACTTTCCGGCGCCGAGATCACCGACGAGCGCAAGGCAGTCGCCGGGCCGAAGGGCCAGGGCGACGTCTTCGCCAAACCGCCGCGTTTCGGCCTCGTCTGCAAGGTGGCGCGTAATCATTCGGCAGCGATGATGCGCTGGCTGACAGCAGGACCATCGGGGATCCGGCAGGTTACCTGCGTTCCGCGGCCTTCCTCGCTGGAAATCGAGACGGATCCGTGATGCAGCTTGACGAAGCTCTGCACGATCGAAAGTCCGAGTCCCGCACCCCCGGCCGACCCGTGGCTCTCGAAGCGATCGAAGACCACGTCGAGCACGTCTTTCGGGATGCCCGGCCCGTTATCCGAAACGGTAAACACAAAGTCCGAACCCTCGCGTCCGCATCCAAGCCGGATGACACTGCCTTCCGGCGCGAAATTGGCGGCATTGGCAAGGAGCTTGAGGAAGATCTGCTTCAGTCGCCCGTAATCCGCCGTGATGGCGCCGAGGGACGTGGGCGCATCGATGCTCAGCATCACGCCACTTTCCTGCAGCCGGTCGGCCATCTGCTGGCCGACCTCCTCGAGAAGGTCCACGAGTTCGATGCGCGTATAGTCGAGTTCCACGATACCGGCATCCACGGTGGCGAGATCGAGGATGTCGTTGACGATGGTGAGAAGCAGCGACGAAGACGTGGAGATATGATCGACATACTCCGCCTGCCGCTCCGAAAGCGTGCCGAAGGCGGGCGTCTTCAGAAGATCGGCAAAGCCGATGATGTTGGTCAGCGGCGAACGCAATTCGTAGGAGACATGCTGTACGAAGTCGTTCTTCAGCGCGTCTGCAAGCTTCAACGCCTCGTTCTTCTCTGTCAGCGCCCGTTCCACGCGCACGCTATCCGTCGTGTTGACGAAGGTCAGCATGGTCTGGGCGTTTGGAAGGGGAATGACCGCGAAGTCCAGAATGAGCCCGGTGCGCAGCTCCAGCCGGCCCTGGCAGGCCTGGCGTTCGTCATCGAAGCTGGTGATAACCGTGTTGAAGAGCTTCCAGCCATCCGGCTGGTCGTAGGAGACCGCGCAGGCCTTCTCGATGGCCTTGATATGCGTTCCCGGTGCCATCTGCTCTTCGCTGACGCCCCAGAGGGCGCGGAAGGCCGGGTTGGAAAGCTTGATGCGCCCGTCGGGACCGAAAACCGCCACGCCTTCGGCCAGATGGTCGATGGTCTCGCCCTGGACGCGCAGCAGTGTGTTGTAGCGCGTTTCGAGATCGACCTTTTCCGTGAGATTTTCGAAAACCCAGGTCACGCCACCCTGCGGACGCGCAGTCGCAAACGCGCGCAGCGTCTGGCCGTTTGGCAAGTGCCAGATGTCGGAGCGCGTATCGATCGCCTGATAGACCGACAGCGCGTGCTCCTTCCACTGTTTCCAGTTCAGAAGCTCGGGCAGCTGGCTTTCCGCCCGCAGCCGCTCGAAGATCTCGCCATTCGTCGGCTTGCGCTCAAGAAACGCCATGTCGAGGCTCCAGAGAGCCTGGAAGGCCTGATTGTAGAATTGCAGGCGCTGGTCCCCGTCGAAGATCGCAACCGGTGTCGCCAGATGGTCAAGCGTCTCGGCGTGGCTTTTCAGGGTACGCTTCAGTTCCTCGCGGATCGCTTCGATGGCGGAAACATCGATCGCGATGCCCGCTGTGCCGCTGGCGGACCGTGCATCAACCACGTCGTAGAAAGTGCGGTTGCCCTTGACCACAGTCGACAGCGTGCCGCGGAAGGGCGCATCGTAGGTCGTCGTGGCGCGGATTTTCTCCCGTGCAACGGTTGCCAGCAACTCGCGGCCCTCGCCGATCGCGACCTGCGGCGAGGATGCCTCCACCGCATCGCTGAAGGCGTGATTGACCCAGACGAGATGATCGTTGCGGTCGCGCTGCCACATGGGCAGATCGATCGCGTCGCAGAGCGTGCGCAGGGTCGTCAGCGCTGCGTGGAGATTTTCCCGCTCGATCTTCAGTTCGGCCAGTTCCTCGCGCAGATTCGTCAATGCCACGAAGCGCACGAAAGCCTGCGAGCCGGAGACGCGCCCTTGCGCTTCCAGGATCTGGCCGCGACCGGTCTCGATCGCAAGGTCGAAGCTCTGGGCGCGCGAGCGAAGCTGTTCGATCGCATGCTCGAGCTCGGAAGCCGATTGCGGCTTGAGCCAGCGACCGAATGCCAGAAAGTCGGCATTTTCCTGCGGCGCGCCGGTTTCGATCGGAAGCTGGCCGAGGAACTCGGCACGGCTCGCCTGTCCCTCCCAGACGACGATCCGGCGGTTCTTGTCGCTGATCAAAGCCTGGAAACGAGAGATCTGGTGATTCGCATCCGACAAAACCGCGCGCAGCTCGCGATTCTCGGTCTCCATGTTGCCCCGCTGTCGGATCATCCAGATCGCTGAGAGCATGGCCGCGGAAATGACACCGATCAGGACGGAAAATGTGACGATTTCTGTGGAGTGAAACATCGTCGCGCGAACGGCATCATCGGCAGCGATCGCCGGAACTGCTAGGACGGGTGCCAGACAGGTTCCACAGGCCAGACGTCGCGTGATCGGGGCCAGATGCCCGAGAAAAAACCGACGCAAGGTCGTGGAAATGCCGCTCGCCATCGTGTCGTCGTCCCCGTGTTCGGGTCGCGTGCCTGCGTTTACAGGTCAACGCCCGCATGGCCTCCCCGCCGCTCGAGGTTACCATCCGTCCCGCTTCGTTCCATGGAACGCCCTGGCAGCCTCCGTTTCGAAGGTGCCGCCATCGTTCCGCATCGTCCGGGCAAACCGTTACCGCGCCAGGGCGCGCATTGATTCGCCATCTCGACAACCGTCTTGCCGCATCTCGGTTGCCGCGACCTGACCATGACCTCCAAAAGCGTCACGAATCAGCCCTCAAAACATACTTCGTCGGGGATTCGCCGGGAAGATCGAAGCCCAAAAATGAAAACCGCGGCCCCTTTCGAGGCCGCGGCACAAGATCTTGCGTCTGTCGCGAAGCGACTTAGTAGCGGTAGTGTTCGGCCTTGAACGGGCCCTCGGCCGTCACGCCGATATAGGCGGCCTGCTCGTCGGAAAGCGTCGTCAGCTTGGCGCCGAGCTTGGCGAGGTGCAGGCGGGCAACCTTTTCGTCCAAGTGCTTCGGCAGAACGTAGACGTCGTTCTTGTAGCCGCCATTGTTGGTGAAGAGCTCGATCTGCGCCAGAACCTGGTTGGAGAACGAGGCCGACATCACGAAGGACGGGTGACCGGTGGCGTTGCCGAGGTTCAAGAGACGGCCTTCCGACAGAAGGATCATGCGGTTGCCCTTCGGGAACTCGATCATGTCCACCTGCGGCTTGATGTTCGTCCACTTGAGATTGCGCAGTGCCGCGACCTGGATCTCGTTGTCGAAGTGGCCGATGTTGCCGACGATCGCCATATCCTTCATCTCGCGCATATGCTCGATGCGGATGACATCCTTGTTGCCGGTGGTGGTGATGAAGATATCGGCGGTGGACACGACGTCTTCGAGTTGAACGACCTCGAAACCGTCCATGGCGGCCTGTAGCGCGCAGATCGGATCGACTTCCGTGACCTTGACGCGGGCGCCGGCGCCACGCAGCGAGGCGGACGACCCCTTGCCCACGTCACCGTAACCGCAGACGACTGCGACCTTGCCGGCCATCATCACGTCGGTGCCGCGGCGGATGCCGTCCACCAGCGATTCCTTGCAGCCATACTTGTTGTCGAACTTCGACTTGGTGACGCTGTCGTTGACGTTGATCGCCGGGAAGGGCAGCAGCCCCTTCTTCGACAGTTCGTACAGGCGGTGTACGCCGGTGGTGGTCTCTTCCGTCACGCCCTTGATGGCGTCACGCTGCTTGGTGAACCAGCCCGGCGAAGCCTTGAGGCGCTTCTTGATCTGCGCGACGAGGATTTCCTCCTCCTCGGAGCCGGGGCTCGACAGCACGTCTTCGCCGGCTTCGGCGCGGGCGCCGAGCAGGATGTACATGGTCGCGTCGCCGCCATCGTCCAAGATCATGTTGGAAAGACCGCCATCGGCCCACTGGAAGATCTTGTCGGTATATTCCCAGTACTGCTCAAGCGTCTCGCCCTTGACGGCGAAAACAGGCACACCGCTGGCGGCAATCGCGGCCGCGGCATGGTCCTGGGTCGAGAAGATGTTGCAGGATGCCCAGCGAACTTCGGCGCCGAGGGCAACCAGCGTCTCGATCAGCACGGCCGTCTGGATCGTCATGTGCAGCGAGCCGGTGATGCGCGCCCCCTTCAGCGGCTGCGCGGCGCCAAACTCTTCGCGGCAGGCCATCAGGCCGGGCATTTCCGTCTCGGCGATCGCGATTTCCTTGCGGCCGAAATCCGCCAGACCGATGTCGGCGACGATGTAGTCAGTGTTGCTCATTGCAATCTCCAGATCCGGATGTGGGCGGCGGCCTCATGGGACATCATGCCCGCCGCCAAACTGTCTGCTGACGGGCATCTGCCGCGCTCAGCCTCGTGCCCGCTCCGGAACACCGGAAATCAGGGCATCGTAAGCGCTCCTCTATCAGGAAAAGCGCAAGCTGGCAATCAGGACATAAAGAAGTCTTTATATGGTTATGTGACAGTTAGCGCGCCCGGCTGGCAACGCGCCTCACATCTCCTCGCCGAAGCGATTGGCGATCAGCGCGTCGAGCGCATCGAGCGCTTCCGTTGCCTGCGGGCCGCTGGCAACCACATGCACGGTGCAGCCAGGGCTTGCCGCCAGCATCATCAGGCCCATGATGGAGGTGCCGCCGACGCTCATGCCGTCCTTGGAGACGGTGATCTCCGCATCGAAGCCTTCGACGGTCTGCACGAATTTTGCCGAGGCACGGGCGTGCAGGCCGCGCTTGTTGATGATGAGGAGATCGCGCGAGAGGCTCATGGTGAGAGGGCAGGCCTTACTTTCCGCTCAGCACGCGGCTGGCGACGTTGATATATTTGCGGCCGGCCTCGGAGGCCTCGACGAGCGCGCGTTCCATGTCGCCGTCACCGCGCACGCCGGCCAGCTTGATCAGCATCGGCAGATTGACACCGGCAATCACTTCTACCTCGCCGGTCCGCATCACGGAAATCGCGAGATTGGAGGGCGTTCCGCCGAACATGTCGGTGAGAACGATCACGCCCTTGCCGAGATCGGCTTCGGCCACCGCATCCAGGATATCCTTGCGTCGCTGGTCCATGTCGTCTTCGGGACCGATACAGACGGTCACGATCGCCTTTTGCGGGCCGACGACATGCTCCAGCGCATGACGGAACTCCTCAGCCAGCTTGCCATGGGTGACAAGCACCAGTCCGATCATGATCCGTTTGCTCCAACTGCAACAACAAAATGACGGCGGGCCAATATCGCAATGCGGTCAGCGCGTCCACCGTCAGGGCGGCCATCTTGGCAAGGAAAAGACGAAGTGCAAGGCATAAAATGACCGGAAGGACGGGCCCGTCGCGATTCAGCGACAGATTTGATCGCGTTGCTGCACAAGATCGAAGATGAGTGCGAGCGGTTCTGCGATGAAGCGGGGCACGCGGATCAGCGGCCGGACAACGCCTTGGCCAAGGTCGAAAAGCTCATTGTCGGGCGGCAGACGATCGTCGCGGGAAGGGTCGACAGGGCGCACGACCAGCGTGACAGGCGCTTGCGCGATAGTATCCCAGCGCAGGATTCCGGCACCCCGCACCTCCAGCAGCCCGGCAATCGTGGAGGGCCCGCGCATTGTGGCCTCCGTGCCGTTCGTCGTGATGTCCAGCCGGTCATCACCAACGAGCAGGCTCTCCATGCCCTCGCGTCGCGCGGCCACGAGGCAGGCATAGGCAAGAGCAGACTTGCCGCTGCCGGAATGCCCGACGATCATGATGCCGGTCTTGCCGGCCAGGATTCCGGTCGCATGGATGTTGACAGTCCGGCCGCTATCCTCTGTCGCCCTCTCGCCCACCGGCATCTCCTCAGGCCGGCTGCTCGAGCGGCAGGGACAGCGTGAAGCGCGCACCCGCGATCTGGCCCGTCTTGTCGTCCTTCAGGTTTTCCGCCTTCAGGCTGCCGCCATGGGCCTCTGCGATCTGACGCGAAATCGACAGGCCGAGACCGGAATTCTGGCCGAAATCCTCGCCATCCGGCCGGTCCGTATAGAAGCGCTCGAAGATGCGGTCGATATTCTCGGCCTGGATACCCGGACCATTGTCTTCCACCTGCACGATGCAGCGGTTCCTGGAGCGCGTCAGCCGGATCACGATACGTCCACCCGTCTCCGGCACAAAGGAGCGCGCGTTCTCGATCAGGTTGGTGATGATCTGGCCGATCCGCAGCTCGTAGCCGCTCACGACGAACCGGGCCTTCGGATCGTTCTTGCGGTCCACGACGAAATCGAGAAGCACAGGCTTCTTGTGATTGCGGATCTGGCGCGAGATGTCGATGAGATTGGCGAGCAGCGTTTCCATGTCCACGCTTCTGGCATCGCTGCGCGCCAGTTCGGCATCGAGGCGGGACGCATCCGAGATATCGCTGATCAGACGGTCGAGACGCCGCACGTCATGCTGGATGATGTCGAGGAGCCGCTTCTTGGAATCGTCCGAGCGGGCCAGCGGCAGGGTTTCCACCGCACTGCGCAACGAGGTCAGCGGGTTTTTCAGCTCGTGGCTGACATCGGCAGCGAAACTCTCGATCGCGTCGATCCGGTCATAGAGCGCGCTCGTCATGTCGCGCAGTGCAATGGAAAGATTTCCGATCTCGTCCTGGCGAATGGAGAAGTCGGGAATTTCCTCGCGTACTTTCGCCCCGCCGCGCCGGACGCGAATGGCAGCCGCGGACAGGCGCCGGAGCGGATTGGCGATCGTGCTGGAAAGAAGCAGCGACAGGATGACGTTGACGAGAGCCGCCACGCCGAAGACCCTGATGATGGCCAGGCGCTCGGCATGGACGATCTTGTCGATGTCGCCGGCCTGGGTGGACAGGAGCAAGACACCGAGCACGGCGCGGAACCGCTGTACGGGCACGGCAACGGAGACGATCAGCTCGCCCTTCTCGGTCACGCGCACGACTGCGCCGCGCACGCCCGTCAGTGCGTTCATCACTTCAGGATAGATCGTGCCGCTGCCCCCCGGCGGCTCGCGGTAGAGCGGCAGATTGCCCGGCTGCAGGAGCCGGTTGAACCAGGTGTTGAAACGCTCGACCAGACTTTCCGATTCAGGCTCCACCGGCGGCAGGTCGAAGCGCAGCACCTGGCCGCCGCTGTAGAGGTGGCGCGAATCGAGCAGCAGATCGGCATCTGCATCGAAAAGGCGGGCGCGGGTGCGTGTCGGCGAAATCAGCCGTCGCAGCACCGGCGCTACGCGCTCCTGGATGATCGGAAAATCGAGGTCCTCGTCGCGCGGCAGCGGCGTGATGCTCTGTCCGGCCTGCAGTTCCAGGAGCTTTTCGGGATCGATGGTGATCGAATTGGTATCGACGGACGCAGATGCCGCGATCGCACCCGCGATGATCTCGCCCTGCGTCAGCAGGCTTTCGACGCGCGCATCGATCAGCCCCTCGCGGAACTGATTGAGATACATGATGCCGCCGACGAGAACGACAAGGGCGACGAGGTTGAAGAAGACGATCCGGCGCGTCAGGCTCGAAAAGACGGCATTGCCGAAGATCCGGCGGATCAGCGTGAAAGGATGCGTCCAGCGACGACCACGGCCAAGCGCGCCGGACCGGCCGGCCGCCTCCTCGCCATCATTGATCTGAACGCTGTCCACCACCCGCAACTCAGCGCGAAATCAGGCTTTCGCGCCCCCTCTTTCCGTTTTCATGGGTTGCCGTTCCCGTGCTGATGGGCGCTTCGCCGGCAGAATGCAAGACCGCCATATGCGCGCCGGCGCACCGGACTGGCCAATCCGGTGCCGAATGACCGCCGGGCCGCCCCTTTGCTATGCCGCTTCCCGGAAGCGGTAGCCGACGCCGTAGAGGGTCTCGATCATGTCGAAGTCGGTATCGACCATCTTGAACTTCTTGCGCAGCCGCTTGATGTGGCTGTCGATGGTGCGGTCGTCGACATAGACCTGCTCGTCATAGGCCGCGTCCATCAGCGCATCACGGCTCTTCACAACGCCGGGGCGTTGCGCCAGCGAGTGCAGGATAAGGAACTCCGTGACGGTCAGCGTGACGGGCTCGTTCTTCCAGGTGCAGGTGTGCCGCTCCTGATCCATGACCAGTTGGCCGCGTTCGAGCGAACGGGCCTGCACGTCGGCCGCCTTTTGGCCGCTCGCGGTTGCGGTCGCCGCAGCCTCGCGGTTTGCCGAGCGGCGCAGGATGGCTTTCACGCGCTCCACCAGCAGGCGCTGGGAGAACGGCTTTGTGATGAAGTCGTCGGCGCCCATCTTCAGCCCGAAGAGTTCGTCGATCTCCTCGTCCTTGGAGGTGAGGAAGATCACCGGGATATCTGATTTCTGACGCAGGCGGCGCAGAAGCTCCATGCCGTCCATGCGCGGCATCTTGATGTCGAAGATAGCCAGATGCGGCGGGCGCGCCAGCAGGCCGTCGAGCGCGGAAGCGCCATCGGTATAGGTCTCCACCTTGTAGCCTTCGGCTTCCAGAGCGATCGACACCGACGTCAGGATATTCCGGTCGTCGTCAACGAGGGCGATTGTCTGCATCTTATCGGGCTCCATCCAGTGTGTTCCGGTGCGGCGCCGCGGGCAGGAAAGGGTCAGGCCTCCGCACGACGCCCCAGCGGGCGAAGCGTTACATGAGGATAAAGGTGGAACAAATTGTGGCAAGGGGTCTTCGACGGTTCGCTGTGTCCTGCGGTTGTCGCGATGAATCGTCTGACTCAAACGATTTAAAAAATACGATTATTTTGTTAAATCGATTAATATACTGATATCATTCGCGTTTTAGCCAATTCCCGCTTGCCGGATTTAAAAATCCACTTTATGTTCCCGTTCAAATTCAACGTGTTTACCCGATCGGAAGGAACAGGGGACCATGGAGGAAATCGGCATCTGCAACCCGGCTCTCACACTCGAGGCCATTGGTTTCAGCGACCTTTCGACTGTCCGCTACAACTTTGCGGCTGCGGAGCTCTACGAAGAGGCCATCCGCAACGGCGAAGGCAAGGTGACGGCGCATGGCGCCTTCAGCGCCGTGACCGGCCAGCACACCGGTCGCTCGCCGAAGGACAAGTTCGTCGTCCGCACCGCCGAGACGGAAGACCAGATCTGGTGGGACAACAACAAGCCGATGTCGCCCGAGCATTTCGCGGTCCTGCGCGATGACATGCTGGCCCATGCCCGTGGCATGAACCTCTATGTCCAGGATCTCGTTGGCGGCGCCGATGCCGACAACGCCCTGCCGACGCGCGTCGTCACTGAATTCGCCTGGCACTCGCTCTTCATCCGCAACCTCCTGATCCGCCCGGAACGCGCCGCGCTCGCAACCTTCGCGCCGAAGCTCACGATCATCGATCTGCCGAGCTTCAAGGCTGATCCCGCCCGCCACGGGTGCCGCACCGAAACCGTGATCGCCTGCGATCTCGTCAATGGCCTGGTTCTCATCGGCGGCACGTCCTATGCCGGCGAAATGAAGAAGTCGGTCTTCACCGTCCTCAACTACTTGCTGCCGGCCAAGGGCGTGATGCCCATGCATTGCTCGGCCAATGTCGGCCCCGATGGCGACAGCGCCGTCTTCTTCGGCCTCTCCGGCACCGGCAAGACCACGCTGTCGGCCGATCCGAAGCGCACGCTCATCGGTGATGACGAGCACGGCTGGGGCGAACACGGCATCTTCAACTTCGAAGGCGGTTGCTACGCCAAGGCAATTCGCCTGTCGGCTGAAGCCGAACCGGAAATCTTCTCCACCACACGCCGCTTCGGCACCGTAATGGAGAACGTCATCCTCGACGAAAACCGGGTACCGGATTTCGATGACGGCTCGCTGACCGAAAACACCCGCTGCGCCTATCCGCTGGACTTCATTCCGAACGCCAGCGAAACGGGAACGGCCGGTCACCCGCAGACGATCATCATGCTGACGGCCGACGCATTCGGCGTCATGCCGCCGATCGCCGAACTGACGGCCGAACAGGCCATGTACCACTTCCTTTCCGGCTACACCGCAAAGGTCGCCGGTACGGAAAAGGGCGTGACCGAACCGGAAGCCACCTTCTCGACCTGCTTCGGTGCGCCCTTCATGCCGCGCCATCCGGCCGAGTACGGCAACCTGCTCAAGGCCCTGATCGCCCAGCACGGCGTCAAGTGCTGGCTCGTCAACACCGGCTGGACTGGTGGCGCCTATGGCGTTGGTCGCCGCATGCCGATCAAGGCGACCCGCGCGCTGCTGACCGCTGCCCTCGACGGTTCGCTCGCCGCTGCCGAATTCCGCACGGATGCCAACTTCGGCTTCCGCGTTCCGGTTGCTGTTCCCGGCGTCGACACCAGCATCCTCGACCCGCGGTCCACCTGGGCTGACAAGGCGGGCTACGACGCCCAGGCCAAGAAGCTGGTCGATATGTTCGTCCGCAACTTCGAGAAGTTCGAAAGCCACGTGGACGGTTCCGTCCGCGATGCGGCTCCGGGCCTGAAGCTCGCCGCCGAATAAAGGATCCTCGGGAGGAGGATTCACGTGAAACCCGGTGCGCTCCGTAGCGCGCCGGGTTTTGCGGCTTTGCAGGTGGAAAGAAGAGGTCTTTCTCCGCCATCCGTTCCATGGCAAGGAACGGGAAGGAGAGCAGAAATGGCCAGCCAACCGCTTTACGTCAACGAGACCATCGTCCTTGCCGGCTGGGAATTGACCGAGCAATTCGTGCTGGCCGGCGGCCCGGGCGGTCAGAACGTCAACAAGGTCTCCACTGCCGTCCAGCTCTTCTTCAACATCGCCGCGTCGCCTGCCCTGAGCGACCGCGTCAAGCGCAACGCCACACGTCTCGGCGGGCGCCGCGTTTCCAATGATGGCGTGCTGATGATCGAGGCGAGCCGCTTTCGCAGCCAGGAGCGCAATCGCGAGGACGCACGCGAGCGGCTGAAGGAACTCCTCCTCGAAGCCGCAGCCCCGCCCCCGCCGCCGCGCAAGAAAACCCGTCCCACCCGAGGGTCGGTGGAACGCCGGCTGAAAGAAAAGGCCGGACGGGGCGAGATCAAGCGTCTGCGGGGCAAGTCCGACGCCGACTGATCCCGGCGCCAGGCTTCGACGTATGCTCCGCAAGGAAACCGGTTCTATTGCGAACCGGCAGCGCGTCTCATCGGCAAGTCGGCCCTTGTAGCCGCGTCATGACACTCGGACTCCGGCTCATAAAGGGGATCTCATGCTTGTTCTGCCCAAGGGCGTGCGTCATCTGCCCGGCTATTTCGATCGCGGCCAGCAGGAATCCCTGGTCGAGGAAATCCGCGCCGTGGTGGCGAAAGCACCGCTCTACGTTCCGGAAATGCCCCGCACCGGAAAGCCGATGTCTGTTCGCATGACCAATTGCGGAACGCTGGGCTGGGTCACTGACAAACAGCGCGGCTATCGCTATCAACCGCTCCACCCGGCTAACGGCTACCCCTGGCCGCCCATTCCCGCCTCTCTCATGACGCTCTGGGAGGCGGTGAGCGGTGCGCCGAAGGCGCCGGAGGCCTGCCTCATCAATTTTTACGCCGAAACCGCGAAGATGGGTCTGCATCAGGACCGGGACGAAGAGGACCGCGAATGCCCGGTTGTCTCCGTTTCACTCGGTGATGACTGCCTGTTCCGCATCGGCGGCGCTGAGCGTGGCGGCCGAACGGTATCCCTCAGGCTCATGAGCGGCGATGTGCTTGTCTTCGGTGGTGAAAGCCGCCTCGCCTTCCACGGAGTCGACCGCATCTACCCGGGCACATCGACGCTTCTGAAAAGCACCGGCCGTATCAATCTCACGCTCCGCCGCGTCACGGTTTGACACCCTGCGTCAGAGCTTGCGCAGCGCCACCGTCTCCGTCAGGTGGTTCGGTCCCTTCTCGATGATGAGATCGGCGCGCGGGCGCGTCGGCAGAATGTTCTGCCGCAGGTTCTTCAGGTTGATATTGGCCCAAAGCCCCTCGGCGATAGCGAGGGCTGCTTCTTCCGAAATCGTTGCATAGCGATTGAAGAAGGATTCCGGATTGCGGAAGGCCGTCTCGCGCAGGCGCATGAAGCGCTTCACATACCAGCTGTGGATCAGCGCCTCGTCCGCATCGATATAGATCGAGAAGTCGAAGAAGTCCGAAACCATAGGCACGATCTTGCCGTCTTCCGGCAGGTTGCGCGACTGTAGGACGTTGATGCCCTCGAAGATGAGGATATCGGGACGGTCGATCGTCCGGAACTGGTCCGGCAGCACGTCGTAGGTCAGGTGCGAATAGGTCGGCGCCTGCACATTCGGCTGCCCGGCCTTGATGGCGGAGAGGAAGCGCAGCAGCGCGCCGATGTCGTAGCTCTCCGGAAATCCCTTCCGGTCCATCATGTTCTGGCTCTGCAGAACCGCATTGGGGAACAGAAAGCCGTCGGTGGTGACGAGATCGACCTTCGGGCTGGACGGCCAGCGCGACAGAAGCTCGGCGAGAATACGCGCCGTCGTCGATTTGCCCACGGCGACCGAGCCGGCAATGCCGATGACGAAGGGGGTCTTCGTCTCGTTGGGCATGTTGAGAAAGCGCTTGCGCTGCTCGAAAAGCCCCTGCGACGAGACGACATGGGCCGACAGCAGACGCGACAGCGACAGATAGATGCGCCGGACCTCCTCCAGGTCGATCGGGTCGTTCAGCGAGCGCAGCCGCCGCACCTCGTCTTCCGTCAGCGTCAATGGCGTATCGGCGCGGAAGCGCGCCCATTCCTCGGCCGAGAAAAAGCGGAAGGGCGAGTAGGTCCCGTTATCGTAGCGATCGGGGATGTCAGCCGGAACGGGATCTTTGGCCAGCATGTGTCTCAGCTTTTCCGGCTCGCTTTTTCGTCTATGCCGGAACGGCCGGTGCGGCGCTCCAGTTCGTCATAGACATCCTGCAACGCAATTCCTGAAATTTTCAATACGACCATGAGATGATAGAGAAGGTCGGCGCTCTCGCTGACGATTTCGGCCCTGTCGCCGCCGATCGCAGCGATCACCGTTTCCACCGCCTCCTCGCCCAGTTTCTTGGCCGCGCGCCCCTGCCCTTGCGCGACCAGCTTTGCCGTCCAGGATTGCTCCGGCGAAGCGGTGGCCCGTTCGGCAACGATGGCCTCGAGATGGTCGAGCGTGAAACCGGTCATGATGGTCGTTCCTCAGTCGAGTCGCATGGCGATGCCGCTGGCTGCCATGTGCCGCTTTGCCTCGCTGATGGTGTAGGTGCCGAAATGAAAGATGGAAGCGGCGAGCACGCCCGTCGCATGCCCATCCTTCACGCCGGCGACGAGATGATCGAGCGATCCGACCCCGCCGGATGCGATCACCGGCGCGCGGATTGCGTCGGCAACGGCTCGCGTCAGGCCGATATCGTAACCGATCTTGGTGCCGTCCCGGTCCATGGAGGTCAGAAGGATTTCACCGGCACCGAGATCGACAACCTTGCGGGCAAAATCGACCGCATCAATGCCGGTAGGCTGGCGCCCGCCATGGGTGAAGATCTCCCAGCGATCCGCCTCGCCATCCGCCGACACCCGCTTGGCGTCGATCGCGACCACGATGCACTGGTTGCCGAACTTGTCGGCGGCTTCCGCGACGAAGTCGGGGTTCTTGACCGCAGCTGTGTTGATCGAAACCTTGTCGGCGCCGGCCAGAAGCAGCTTTCGGATATCGCCTACGGCCCGCACACCCCCGCCCACCGTCAGCGGCATGAAGCACTGCTCGGCAGTCCGCCCCACCACGTCGAAGATCGTCTCGCGATTGTCGGAGGATGCGGTGATGTCGAGAAAGCACAGTTCGTCCGCGCCCGCCGCATCATAGGCACGCGCGGCCTCGACGGGATCACCTGCATCGATGAGATCAACGAAATTGACCCCCTTCACCACCCGGCCGTCCTTCACGTCCAGGCAGGGGATCACACGTGCCTTGAGGCTCATCAGGCGTCTCCTTTGCGGGCTGCACGGATCAGGCTCAGCGCCTCGGACGGATCAATCCGCCCGTCATAGAGGGCGCGGCCGGAAATGGCGCCTTCCAGCTTGCGCGCGTCCGGTGCCGTCAGGCGGCGGATGTCGTCCATGGAGGCGAGGCCGCCCGAGGCGATGACGGGGATGGAGACGGCCGCGGCGAGTGCGAGCGTCGAGTCCCAGTTGATGCCGGCGAGGATGCCGTCGCGGTCGATGTCGGTATAGATGATTGCCGCGACCCCTGCGCCCTCGAATTTTTTCGCAAGCTCGATGACGCCGAGTTCGGAGGCTTCCGCCCAGCCCTCGACGGCGACCTTGCCGCCCTTGGCGTCGATGCCGACGGCGACTTTGCCGGGAAAGGCCTTGCACGCCTCGATCACCAGTTCGGGCTGGCGCACGGCAACGGTGCCGAGAATGACGCGGGCAAGACCGCGGGAAAGCCAGCTTTCGATATGGTCGAGCGTGCGGATGCCGCCGCCGAGCTGCACCGGGTTCTTTGTCGCCTTCAGGATCGCATCGACGGCTGCGCCGTTGACGCTTTCACCAGCGAAGGCACCGTTCAGATCCACGACATGCAGCCACTCGAAACCCTGTTCCTCGAAGGCGAGCGCCTGCGCGGCGGGATCCGTATTGTAGACGGTCGCCTGATCCATGTCGCCGAGTTTGAGGCGCACGCACTGGCCGTCCTTGAGGTCGATGGCGGGAAAAAGGATCATGTCAGGGCTTCCAGCGCAGGAAATTCGAGATGAGGGCGAGGCCGAGCGTCTGGCTCTTTTCCGGATGGAACTGTGCGCCGGCCTTGTTGCCGTTGGTGACGAAGGCCGTCACCGGACCGCCATAATCGGCCGTCGCGATCACGTCCTGCGGCCGCGTTGCGGCGAGGTGATAGGAATGCACGAAATAGGCGTGCAGCCCGTCCGGCCCGGTCGGGATACCCTGAAACAGCGGATGCGGCTGTGCCAGCGTCAGCGTGTTCCAGCCGATCTGCGGGATTTTCAGGGCGGGATCGGAAGGCGTCATCTCGACAACATCGCCGGCGATCCAGCCGAGGCCGGTCGTGACGTTCTTTTCCAGCCCGCGCGAGGACATGAGCTGCATGCCGACGCAGATGCCGAGGAAGGGCCGGCCGGCCGTCTCGACCACTGCGCCCAGCGCCTCGACCATGCCGGGCACGGCGTCGAGCCCACGCCTGCAATCGGCGTAGGCGCCGACGCCGGGCAGCACGATCCGGTCGGCGGAGGCGACGCGGTCCGCCTTGTCCGTCAGCTCGATCTCCGCGGAAATGTCTGCCTCGCGCGCGGCGCGTTCGAAGGCCTTGGTGGCCGAGCGCAGGTTGCCCGAACCGTAATCAATGATGGCGACGCGCATCAGCGTTCCCCGTATTGTCCGAAAAGGCCGAAGCCGGGTGTGGAGGGCGGCAGAACCTTGCCGCCGGAAGACGCAGGAAGCACGACCGTTGCCTGAGGCCCGGTGGATGCCGCCTCGACAGGATGCCGGCCGCTGAAGAACAGCGCTTCCGCGCCCTGTCGCGTCACATCGGTAAACGCCGCGCGCATGGCCCAGCCACGCGCCTCGAGCTGGCGGGCCATCAGCGCGCGACCCTCGAAAGCGACGACAAGACCGAGCGCCAGCCCGCCGAACAGGCCGATCTCCGGCCTTTGCAGGGCTGCAGCGATGCCCCAAAGCCCGATCTGCAGAAGCGCTGCGGCGATCCCGAACAGCCACGCGCGCTGGAAGAGCAGCCAGATGGCCGGAAAGAGAAAGGCGAGCGGAGCAAAGCCGTCCTTGATGAAGACGGCGTGCTCGTTCCGGTCGGCAGCGCCGGGCGGGGTGAGAACGAGATAGCGGCCCATGATCATGCCCTTCCTTGGGCTCAGGCGAGCGTGCCCTTCGTGGAGGGAACGCGGCCGGCCTGGCGCGGATCGATTTCCGTCGCGGTGCGCAGCACGCGGGCGACGGCCTTGAAGCAGGTCTCGGCGATATGATGGTTGTTGGCGCCGTAGATGTTCTGCACATGCAGGGTGATGCCGGCATGCTGGGCAAGCGCCTGGAAGAATTCGCGCACGAGCTCGGTGTCGAAGGTGCCGATCTTGGGCGAGGAGAAGGTGACGTTCCAGACGAGGAAAGGCCGGCCGGAAACATCCACCGCCGCCTTCGTCATCGTCTCGTCCATGGCCAGGTCGAGCGAGGCATAGCGCGTGATACCCTTGCGGTCGCCAAGCGCCTTTGCAAGCGCCTGTCCGATGGCGATGCCGGTGTCTTCGACCGTGTGATGGTCATCCACATGAAGGTCGCCCTTGGTACGGATCTCCATGTCGATGAGGGAATGGCGCGACAGCTGGTCGAGCATGTGATCGAAGAAGCCGACCCCCGTCTCGATCGTCGAGGTGCCGGTGCCGTCGATATTGATCGACACGGCCACATCGGTCTCGTTTGTGCGGCGTGCGATGCTCGCCGTCCTCTTCTGGCTGTCCGACATCGTCTTCCCTTCCGTCAAACCTGCCGCTCCTTAACAGGGCAACCAGCAAATATCCAGCCGGTTGAGGAGCGGGACGACGTGGCGCGGCCGGTTGCATTGCATTCCTTGCAGCCCTGCTTACATGTGCTGCACATGTAAAGGAGCGGGTCGCTCAACAAGGCCCGCGAGGAAAGACCATGAGCGAACACAATCCCTACGGAACCATGCATGCCACGACCATCATCACCGTGCGCAAGGGCGGCAAGGTGGTCATGGCCGGCGACGGCCAGGTCAGCCTTGGCCAGACCGTGATGAAGGGCAATGCCCGCAAGGTGCGCCGCATCGGCAAGGGCGATGTCATCGCCGGTTTTGCCGGGGCGACGGCCGATGCCTTCACGCTGCTCGAGCGCCTCGAGGCCAAGCTGGAACAGTACCCCGACCAGCTGATGCGCGCTGCCGTCGAGCTTGCCAAGGACTGGCGCACCAACAAGTACCTGCGCAATCTGGAAGCCATGATGCTGGTCGCCGACAAGTCGATCACGCTGGCCATCACCGGCAATGGCGATGTGCTGGAGCCCGAGCACGGCACGCTGGCCATCGGTTCGGGCGGCAATTACGCCTATGCCGCGGCCCGCGCGCTGATGGACACGGACAAGTCGGCCGAAGAGATCGCCCGACGCGCCATGGAGATCGCCGGCGACATCTGCGTCTACACCAACGGCAATATCGTGATGGAAGTGCTCGACGCGGCCTGAGGGCGCGGCGGGACGACGAATAAGAGTTCTGCCATCGGATGCCAGCCTTTGAGAGGTGGGTCCGATGGTGACGAAAGGAACGAGATGAGCAATTTTTCCCCCCGCGAGATCGTGTCCGAGCTGGACCGTTTCATCATCGGCCAGAAGGATGCCAAGCGCGCGGTCGCGATTGCCTTGCGCAATCGCTGGCGCCGCCAGCAGCTGGACGACAGCCTGCGCGATGAGGTGATGCCGAAGAACATCCTGATGATCGGCCCGACCGGTGTGGGCAAGACCGAGATTTCCCGGCGCCTTGCCAAGCTTGCCGGCGCCCCCTTCATCAAGGTCGAGGCGACCAAGTTCACCGAAGTCGGCTATGTCGGTCGTGACGTGGAACAGATCGTGCGCGATCTCGTCGAGGTCGGCATCGGCCTCGTGCGCGAGAAGAAGCGCGCCGAGGTGAAGGCGAAGGCGCACCAGAATGCCGAGGAGCGCGTGCTCGACGCGTTGGTCGGTGCGGCCGCATCCCCGGCAACGCGTGAAAGCTTCCGCAAAAAGCTGCGCGCCAACGAGCTGGACGACAAGGAAATCGACGTCGAGGTAGCGGAAAACGCTTCGCCCGCCGGCGGTTTCGAGATCCCCGGCATGCCCGGCGCGAATATCGGCATCCTGAACCTCTCGGAAATGTTCGGCAAGGCCATGGGCGGTCGCACCAGAAAGGTGCGGACCACCGTGAAGGAGAGCTATCAGGTACTCATCAACGACGAGTCCGACAAGCTGCTCGACAATGAGCAGATCCAGCGCGAAGCCGTGCGCGCTGCCGAAGACGACGGCATCGTCTTCCTGGACGAGATCGACAAGATCGCCGCCCGCGACGGGGGTGTCGGTGCCGGTGTTTCACGTGAAGGCGTGCAGCGCGACCTGCTGCCGCTCGTCGAAGGCACAACGGTCGCGACGAAATACGGACCGGTGAAGACCGATCACATCCTCTTCATCGCATCGGGCGCATTCCATGTCTCGAAGCCTTCGGACCTGCTGCCGGAACTTCAGGGCCGCCTGCCGATCCGCGTCGAGCTGAAGGCTCTCACCAAGGACGATTTCCGCCGCATCCTGACGGAAACCGAGGCAAGCCTCATCCGCCAGTACAAGGCGCTTCTGGAAACCGAGGAAGTCACGCTCGACTTCACCGATGATGCGATCGACGAGCTTGCGGCCGTCGCCGTGCAGTTGAATGCCAATGTCGAGAATATCGGCGCCCGGCGTCTGCAGACGGTGATGGAGCGGGTGCTGGACGAAATCTCCTTCGTTGCCCCGGACCAGCCGGGCCAGACAGTGACGATCGACGCGGCCTATGTGAAGGCGCATGTCGGCGATCTCGCCGCCAACACCGATCTGTCGCGCTTCATCCTGTGACATTTCCGTGACCGGCGGCGGCCAAAACGCCGCCGGTCACGGAATTCTTAACGGGGCCTTCCTCGACTTTGCCGGAATTTGGCTCTACCTCCCGCCGCATGATTGCATCGCGCTCGAAAACGCGGCGAGGTGCGGGGATGCATCAGACATCCAGACTGGTCACGGGAAGATCATGTTTCATCGCATCAAGGCTGCCATTGCCGTCGCTGTCGTCTGCCTCCTGCCCTTTGGCGCTGCCGCCGAAGGTGTGCTGAAGGTTCCGGATGGAAACCGCAATGTGGAGCAGCCAGCCATTCCCGGTGCTTCGACGCGCCGAACCAAGGCCGGCCGCACGACCTTCGATGCGAAGTACGACAAGGTCCACGACCTCCTTGCCAACGACAAGCGGCTGATGTCGAAGATCAAGTCCACGGCCAGTGCCTACGGCATCGACCCGATCCACATCATCGGCGCCATCGTGGGCGAGCACACCTACAATGTGGATGCCTATGACCGCCTTCAGTCCTACTACGTGAAGGCGGCCGCCTATGCCGGCGACAGCTTCCGCTTCGACTATGACGGCGAGAAGATCGACGAATTCGTCGATCGTCCGCAGTTTGCCGATTGCGACCGTGCGAAAGGCTCCTATCTCCTCTGGAGCTGCCGCGAACGTATCTGGGAGACGACGTTCCGCGGTCGCGTGGTGGGCGGCAAGTCCTTCCCGGACAACCGGTTCAGCGCTGTCTTCTTTCAGCCGTTCTTTGCTGGTCAAACCTTCGGACTGGGCCAGATCAATCCGCTGACCGCTCTGATGATGACCGACGATGTGGCGCGTGTCTCCGGCTATCCGCGCCTTGATGAGAACGACGCAGCCGACGTCTACAACGCGATCATGGATCCCGATATTTCGCTGGCCTACATGGCGGCGTCGATCCGGCGTTCCATTGATGCGTACAGACGCATTGCGCACATGGACATTTCCGGCAATCCCGGGATCACGGCGACGCTCTACAATATCGGCAATCCTGACCAGCGCGCCGCAGCGCTTGCCGCGCGCAATCGCGGTGCTGCAAGCCCGGCATGGCCGGAAGAGAATTATTACGGCTGGCTCGTCAATGACCGCATCCGGGAGCTTCGCGCGCTCCTCTGAGACCCGGTCAGACAGGGCGCCAAAGGCAGGAAAGAGAAGCGCCCTTGAACAGCATGGCAATGACCAGCACCGCACCGAACGCCGCCGGCCTTTCCTTCGAGCCGCCCGCACCCGTTCCGCGCACCGTTCCGCCGTCGTCCATCGAGATCCTGCGCACGGTCTGGCGAAACCCCCTGGAACTGTGGGGTGAAGCCTCCTACACCCTGCCCTGGATCCACACCCGCTTCGTCACCCAGCGCACGATCATCGTGAACGATCCCGGCCTGATCCGCTACATTCTGGTCGAAAACGTCGCCAATTACGAAATGTCGGCCGTCCGCCGGCTGATCCTCCGGCCCATCCTTCGTGATGGCCTGCTGACGGCGGAAGGCGAGGTCTGGAAGCGATCGCGCAAGGCCATGGCGCCGATCTTCGCGCCGCGCCACGCCCATGGCTTCGCCGACCAGATGCTGGAGCGCAGCGAGAACTTTCTGGCGCGCTACGAAGACGCCAAACGCGGGCCGCTCGAGGTCAATATCGCCGAGGACATGACGGTTCTCACCTATGAAATCCTCTCCGAAACCCTCTTTTCGGGCGAAATTGCCACCGAGACAGACGGCTTTGCAGACGCGATCGAGGAACTGCTGCACCGCATGGGGCGCGTCGATCCCATGGATGTGCTCCTGGCACCCGCCTGGGTGCCGCGTTTCACCCGCATCGGCGGTAAGCGCGTCATGAAGCGCTTCCAGGGGATCGTCGAGGACACGATGGAGATGCGCCGCAGGCGCCTGCGCGATGATCCGGCCGGCGCGCCGCAGGATTTCCTGACCTTCCTGATGCAGCAGGAGGGGCCGCAGGGCCTGTCCCGCGAGGAGATCGCCGACAATATCCTGACCTTCATCGGCGCGGGTCACGAAACCACCGCGCGGGCCCTTGCCTGGACACTCTACTGCCTTGCCAACACGCCCGCCTATCGCGACCGCATGGAGGCCGAGATCGACGGCGTGCTCGCCGAAAGCGCTGCCCCGGTCACCTGGCTGGAGCGCATGCCCATTACGCGGGCCGCCTTCGAGGAGGCCCTGCGGCTCTACCCGCCGGCACCATCGATCAATCGCGCCGCCATTGCCGCCGATCGCTGGGTCTCGCCCGATGGCGAGGTTGTGGAGATCGATGCGGGCGTCAACGTGCTGATCATGCCCTGGACACTGCACCGGCACGCGCTTTTGTGGGATGAGCCCCGCGTCTTTCGTCCCGAGCGCTTCCTGCCGGAGAACCGCGAGCGCATTCACCGCTTCCAGTACCTGCCCTTCGGCGCGGGCCCGCGCATCTGCATCGGCGCCACCTTCGCCTTGCAGGAGGCCGTCATCGCGCTTGCCGTGCTCATGCACCGCTTCCGCTTCGATCTCTCGCCGAAAACGGAAGCCTGGCCGGTGCAGCGGCTGACGACGCAGCCTAGGGGCGGCCTGTTCCTGCAGGTGACGGCCCGGCCGTGACACGGCCACCGGTGCCGCCATTCACGGCATCGACCGGAGAGGCGGCGGCACCGGGTTCGGCCGTCGGCCGCTTCGGCTTCTTGATCGTCTTGATCTGCGCGCAGGTCGCCTCGCCCACGCCCTCGCAGGGCTTGTAGATCACGATCTCGCTGCCAGCACCGTCATCCCAGACCGCCTGCACCGCAATCGTCTCCACGCTGCCCGCCGGAAAAGAGGTGTAGACGTAATCGACCGTATCGGTTTCCGGAATGGAGAAAGGAATGTGCGGATTGCATTTCCCGAGCGGAAATCGTTTGTCCAGCGCATCGGAGTTGATCGAGTAGCGGATTTCCGACAGCCTGCAATGCATCGTCTGCAATGGAGTAAAATAGACGAGTTGCTTGCCGGAGAAATTCCGGAACTGCACCCAGCCTGTCGTCTTGTTGGCATCCAGCATCGCCTTGTAGATCGAGACATCCGGCAGCTGAACCTTGTATTCTTCCTCGTCGCTTTCCTGCGCGAAGACTGTGGGGGCCAGCAGGCATGCGGCGACCGCGATCCAGCCAAGATGATGACGGGGCATGGGCTTCTCCTTGAAAATCGACACGCGAACGCCGCAGCCGGCCATGGCATTTCCTCGGGTCCTGTCATATCACCGGCGGTGACCGGCAGAAAGCCGGACCGATCTTCGCGTTCCCGGCTCCAAAGCGGCCGGCGCTCCAGTGGACTGAGACGTGACCGAACAGCTTCTTCTCGGCATCGATACCGGCGGCACCTATACCGATGCCGTGCTCTTCAGCGAAACGCGCGGCGTGATCGCCAAGGCCAAGGCGCTGACCACACGCCATGATCTCGCCGTCGGCATTGCCGGTGCGGTGGATGCGGTGCTGGCCAGCACCCAGGTCGCGCCCTCTGCCATCGGCCTCGTGTCGCTCTCCACCACGCTCGCCACCAATGCGCTTGTCGAAGGCCAGGGCGGGCGTGCCGGCCTGATCATGATCGGCTTCGGCCCGGAAGATCTCGCGCGCGACGGTCTGTCCGATGCGCTCGGTAGCGATCCCGTGCTCTTCATCGCCGGCGGTCACAATGTGCATGGACACGAAACACCGCTCGACATGGCCGCCCTTGACGCCGCCCTGCCCGCTCTGGCGGAAACCGTCTCCTCCTTCGCGGTTGCCGGCTACTTCGCCGTTCGAAATCCCGCTCACGAGCAGAGGGTGCGCGCGCGTATCCGGGAGGTCTCGCACCGCCCGGTTACCTGCAGTCATGAACTCTCCTCGAAGCTCGGGGGGCCGCGCCGGGCGCTGACGACACTGCTGAATGCCCGTCTCGTTTCGATGATCGACCGGCTGATTGCGGCCTGCGAGGGTTTCATGGCCGCCCGCGGCATCGTCGCGCCGATGATGGTGGTGCGCGGCGACGGTGCGCTGATGGCGGCGGCCGAAGCGCGGCTGAGGCCCATCGAGACGATCCTGTCGGGCCCTGCCGCAAGCCTTGTCGGGGCACGCTACCTCACCGGCCTCGACAATGCCGTGGTCTCCGACATCGGCGGAACCACCACCGATGTCGCCGTTCTCGACGCCGGTCTGCCGCGGCTCGATGCCGAGGGCGCGATTGTCGGCGGCTTCCGCACCATGGTCGAAGCGGTCGCCATGCGCACCTTCGGGCTCGGCGGTGATTCGGAAGTGCGAATCGATGCCCGTGGCCTTGCGGCGCGGATCGATCTCGGCCCGCGCCGGCTTCTGCCGCTCAGTCTTCTGGCGCACCAGCATGGCGGCGGGGTGGTCGAGGTGCTCGACCGACAGATCAGGGCCACCTTCCCCGGCCGTCATGACGGCCGCTTCGCCGTGCGCACTGGTCTGCCGGACAGTGTCGCGGCCGGGCTGAACGCGCAGGAGCAGGGGCTCTATGCGCGGGTCGGGACCGCACCGCTGCCGCTTGATGAACTCCTGACCACCATGCCGCAAAGGGCGACGCTCGATCGCCTCGTGGCGCGGGGTCTCGTCCATATCGCTGGCTTCACGCCATCCGACGCCATGCATGTGCTCGGACGTCAGGACCAGTGGGATGCCGATGCCGCCCGCCTTGGCGCCCGCCTTCTCGCCCGGATCAGGGATGGTCGCGGCCAGCCGATCGCGGCAGGCGAGGAGGAACTGGCCCGCGCCGTCGCGGCGCGCCTGACGCGCCAGTCCTGCGAGGTCATTCTCGCCTCCTGTCTTGGCGAGGACGGCGTCTCCGGCGTCGATCCCGCGCAGTCCCCGGCCATCGAACGCGCGCTCGCCCGCACGCCCGGCATCGTGCGCTTCTCGATCGCGCTCGATCGCCCGCTGATTGGCCTTGGGGCCTCCGCCCCCGTCTACTACCCCGCCATTGCCGCCGAACTCGGCGCCGAATCGGCGATCCCTCCGGAAGCCGACGTTGCCAATGCCGTCGGGGCGGTTGTCGGACAGGTGCGCGTCTCCGTCACCGTCTTCGTGACCGCGCCGGAAGAAGGGATCTTCGTCATCAATGGCGGCGGCGAAAGCCGGGTTGCCAGCCGCCAGGATGAGGCCTTTGACATCGCGCGCGTGCTGGCGGAGCATAAGGCGCTCGCCGCCGCGATCGCCAACGGCGCCGAGGAACCGGTGGTGCATATTCTCGAAGAGATCGACGCGCCCGAAATCGAAGGTCGCCCGAAACTGGTCGAGGCCCGCTTCATCGCGACCGCCAGTGGGCGGCCCCGGGCCGCCCGCGACTGATTGTTTCCATTGCGGAGATAATTTTTCGCATTTTCGCACGGTTGACTGGTCATCGATCCATGACACACTCCGCGCCACATCATTCTGGCTCGGGAGTTCGCCATGGCAACCATCGAAAAACACGGTCTGCGTTTCGACGCGGCGCTGCATGATTTCCTCGTCTCGGAGGCGCTGCCGGGCACGGGGGTCGATCCCGAAGCCTATTTCGAAGCCTTTGGCCGTCTTGTCGCGGATCTCGCGCCGAAGAACCGCGATCTCCTGGCCCGGCGCGATGCGCTGCAGGCCAGGATCGACGCCTGGCACCGCGACAATGGCGCGCCGAACGACCTCAAGGCCTATGAGGCCTTCCTGCGGGAGATCGGCTACCTGCTGCCGGAAGGTCCTGATTTCACCGTCTCCACCGGCAATGTCGATGCCGAGATCGCCACGATCGCCGGTCCGCAGCTTGTCGTTCCCGTCATGAATGCGCGCTATGCGCTGAATGCCGCCAACGCCCGCTGGGGCTCGCTCTACGATGCGCTCTACGGCACGGATGCGCTGGGCGATCTGCCGGCCGGGAAGGGATACGACACCGCCCGCGGCGCCCGCGTCGTCGGCTGGGCAAAGTCCTTCCTCGACAGGAGCCTGCCGCTCGCCGGCGGCAAATGGGCCGATGCGACGGGCTTCGAATTCGAGAATGGCGCGCTCTTCATCGATACCGCCGCCGGCCGCACCGGCCTTGCCGATCCCGCGCAATATGTCGGCTTCAAGCGCGAAAGCGACACCGCCTACCGCCTCTATTTCCGCACCAATGGCCTGCACACGCTCGTCTTCATCGATCCCGACAGCCTGATCGGCAAGGATGATCCGGCCGGCATCGCCGATGTCGGGCTGGAATCGGCGATCACCGCCATCATGGACTGCGAGGATTCCGTCGCCGCCGTCGATGCCGAGGACAAGGTCGTCGTCTACCGCAACTGGCTCGGCCTCATGAAGGGCGACCTGACGGAAGAGGTCACGAAGAACGGAAAGACCTTCACCCGCAGGCTCAGCGGCGATCCGACGCTCACCGGCCCCGATGGCAGGGATGTCACCCTGCCGGGCCGCTCGCTGATGCTGGTGCGCAATGTCGGACATCTCATGACCAATCCGGCCATTCAGGATGCCGCGGGCAAGGATGTCCCGGAAGGCATCATGGACGCCATGGTGACGGCGTTGATCGCCCTGCACGACATCGGCCCGAACGGCCGGCGGATGAACTCGCGTGCCGGCTCCATGTATGTCGTCAAGCCGAAGATGCATGGTCCGGAGGAGGTCGCCTTCGCCTGCGAGATCTTCACCCGCGTAGAGCAGGCCCTCGGCATGGCCGAAAACACCATCAAGATGGGCATCATGGACGAGGAGCGCCGCACGACGGTCAACCTCAAGGAATGCATTCGCCAAGCCCGCGCGCGCGTCGTCTTCATCAACACCGGCTTCCTCGACCGCACCGGCGACGAGATCCACACCTCGATGGAAGCCGGTCCGATGATTCGCAAGGGCGACATGAAGCAGGCGGCCTGGATCGCGGCCTATGAAAACTGGAATGTCGATATCGGCCTCGAATGCGGCCTGTCCGGCCATGCCCAGATCGGCAAGGGCATGTGGGCCATGCCCGACCTGATGGCGGCGATGCTGGAGCAGAAGGTGGCCCACCCCAAGGCGGGTGCCAACACGGCCTGGGTTCCCTCCCCGACCGCCGCCACGCTGCATGCCACGCACTACCACACGATCAACGTCGCCGCCGTCCAGGCGGATCTGAAGAAGCGCCCGCGCGCCAAACTCGCCGACATCCTCTCCGTCCCGGTCGCCGAGCGGCCGAACTGGACGCCGGAGGAAGTCCAGCGCGAACTCGACAACAATGCCCAGGGCATCCTCGGCTATGTCGTGCGCTGGATCGATCAGGGGGTCGGCTGCTCCAAGGTTCCCGACATCAACAATGTCGGCCTGATGGAAGACCGCGCCACGCTGCGCATCTCCGCCCAGCACATGGCCAACTGGCTGCACCACGGCATCGTCACGGAAGCACAGATCGTCGAGACCATGAAGCGCATGGCCGCTGTCGTCGATGGCCAGAATGCCGGCGACCCCGCCTACCGCCCCATGGCGGGTCATTTCGAAGACTCGGTCGCCTTTGAGGCCGCGCTCGAACTCGTGCTGAAGGGCCGCGAGCAGCCGAACGGCTACACCGAGCCGGTCCTGCATCGTCGCCGCCTGGAGCGCAAGGCCAGGGACGCCGCTTGATCTGACACGCAAAAGGCCGGCGCGATCCGTGTCCGGCCTTTCCTGCCATGTCCAAATAAAAAGGCCGTCGGAAGAGGTTCCGGCGGCCTTTGATTGTCGGCGATGCAATCAGCTTACTGCTGGACAATGACCTTGGCGTTGCGGCCCGGGCGGACGCGCGAATAGAGGTCGATGATATCCTGGTTCATCAGGCGGATGCAGCCGGACGAGGCGGCGGTGCCGATGGAAGCCCATTCCGGCGTACCGTGCAGGCGGAACAGCGTGTCCTTGCCTTCGGCGTTGAAGAGATACATGGCGCGCGCACCGAGCGGGTTGCGGATGCCGGGCTCCATGCCCTTCTCCACATACTTGGCGACTTCGGGCTTGCGCTCTGCCATTTCCTTCGGCGGGTGCCAGGTCGGCCATTCCTGCTTCCAGGCGATGTAGGCCTCACCTTCCCAGGCAAAGCCCTGCTTGCCGACGCCGATGCCATAGCGCACGGCCTTGCCGCCGGGCAGCACGTAGTAGAGGAAACGATTCGGCGTGTTGACGATGATCGTGCCGGGACGCTCGCTCGTCGCATAATCGACGATCTGGCGGTGGAACTTCTCGTTGACCTTGCTGATCGGGATCGCCGGAAGGGCGTAACCATGATCCTCAACAGCGCCATAATTGCTGGTGAAAATCTGGTTGGTCGCGATCTTCTGGCCGTCGTTCACGGAAGCAGACGAATTGGAAGAGGTCGAGCAGCCGGCGAGGGAGATGCTGGCCGCCAGGCCGCACAGGAGCAGTGCATTGCGGAAGCGCATGGGAGTCTCTTAAAGAAGGATGAAGTCTGTCCGGGAGTGCCCCGACCTTCGACGATTATGGTTTATTTTCGATTAACCACCTGAACGCAAGAAGTTGCGGGGCGCGCGATCATCGCCGGGGCTGCAAAAATATGAGGGCTTGCTTTTTTGCAACAAGCGCCTCGTTCCTTGCAGTGTTCAGGTCGTTGCCGCAAACCGATGGCAAGCTTTTGCGCGCCCTGTGCCAGGCCAACAAGGGAAAGCCGTGACCATCCTTAATTTCCACAGCGACAATCCCCTTAACGACGGCCGCCAGTCCGAGCGTGCGCTCATGGTGCGTCGCGGCGTGCAGCGTCTGCTCTCCGAATCGCGTCACGCGCTGCTGCCGGAACTGACGCTGCCGACGGGTCGTCGCGCCGACCTCATCACCATGTCGGCGAAGGGCGAGATCTGGATTGTCGAGATCAAGACGTCAGTCGAGGATTTCCGCACCGATCGCAAATGGCCGGATTACCGGCTGCATTGCGACCGGCTGTTCTTCGCAACCCATGCCGGCGTTCCCACCGAGATCTTCCCGGAAGACTGCGGCCTTTTCCTTTCGGATGGCTACGAGGCACACATGCTGCGCGACGCGCCCGAACACCGCTTGCCACCCGCGACCCGCAAGAAGGTCATCTCCATGTTTGCCCGCGTTGCGGCCCAGCGCCTGATGCTGGCGGAGTGGGCGGCCGGACGTTCGGACCACGACCGGGCAGCTCTCGCCTCGATCCTGTCGGGTGATCGGGACAGCCAGATCAAGGACTGACCGCCCCGCCTCTTACTTGGGGGCCCGCTTGGCGAGGATGCGCTGCAGCGTGCGCCGGTGCATGTTGAGCCGCCGCGCCGTTTCCGAGACGTTGCGATCGCACATTTCATAGACCCGCTGGATGTGCTCCCACCGCACGCGGTCGGCCGACATCGGGTTTTCCGGCAGTTCGGGCCGCTCGCCCGTTCTTTGCAGCAGCGCATTGTAGACGTCGTCGGCGTCCGCGGGCTTGGCGAGATAGTCGATGGCGCCGAGCTTCACGGCATTCACGGCCGTAGCGATGTTGCCGTAGCCGGTCAGCATGATGATGCGCGTGTCATCGCGCCGTGCCCGGATGGCTTCGATGACGTCAAGCCCGCTGCCATCGCCAAGCCGCAGGTCTACCACCGCGTGACGCGGCGGGTTGTTCTTCGCCCGGGCAATGCCCTCGCTGACGGATTCCGCGGCCTCGACCACGAAGCCGCGTGTTTCCATGGCACGGGCAAGACGCCTGAGGAACGGACCGTCATCATCAACGATCAGCAGCGAGCGGTCCTCGCCGATCGGGTCGTCGCCCGCTGGTATGCCTGTCGGGATGGTCGTGTCGGAAATGTCGTTCATGGCTGACTTCCACTGCGCTGCAGCGGGCCTTTCTTGATCTTGCTCGAAAAATTCTAGTCCTGCATGTCACCCTGCGCAACCGACGCACCGGCCGGGATGTTCCGCCTCACGATTGCCGCGCGCGCCCGGCATCCATCAGGTCGCGCGGCCAACGAACACGCACGAGCGCGCCGCCTGTACCCATGGCCTTGTTCTCGAACGCCAGCCGCGCACCGGATCGCTCCAGCAGCGTCTTGGCAATGAAAAGACCGAGCCCGAGGCCACCGGCGCTTTCTTCCTTCTGACGCTTCGTTACGTAGGGGTCACCGATGCGGATCAGGATGTCGGGCGCAAAGCCGGGTCCGTCGTCCTCGATGGTGATTCGCACCATCTCCCGATCATGCTCCACCGTCACGGTCACCGCCGATTCGGCGTAGTCGACGGCATTCTCTATGAGATTGCCCAGGCCATAGAGAATCCCCGCATTGCGAAGCCCGATCGGCTCGTTGGCGCGATCGCCACGTTCGACAACCTCGATATCGATCCCGAATTCCCGGTGCGGCGCCAGAACCTCTTCGATCAGCGAGGAAAGCGGCAGGATGCGCATATGGTCCTCGCTCTCCGAAGAGAGTGTCGTCAGCCGGCGCAGGATATCGCGGCAGCGTTCGCTCTGGCTGCGCAGCAGGTGCACATCTTCGCCGTAGCGCGGATCGGCGCCGAGTTCGCGCTCCATCTCGCGCGCCACGACGCTAATCGTGCCGAGCGGCGTGCCGAGTTCGTGCGCCGCTGCCGCCGCCAGCCCGTCGAGCTGCGAGAGATGCTTCTCTCGCTCGAGGATCAGTTCCGTCGCCGCCAGCGCATCCGCCAGCTGGCTTGCCTCCACCGAGACGCGGTAGGTGTAGAAGGCCGCAAATCCGGTGGTGCAGACCACGGCAAGCCAGGAACCCGCCGTCAATACCGGCGGGATCTTCAGCTCAGTGCCCGGATACCAGGGCAGGGGGTAGGGCGAGAAGGCGAGCGCCGTCACGCCGATGATGGCGATCACCGCCAGTGCGATACTGTGCGGCTTGGGCTGCAGCGCGGACGAAATGATGACGGGCACGCAGACCAGCGCGGCAAAGGGATTTGCCAGCCCGCCCGTCATGAAGAGCAGCGCCGTCACCTGCGCGAGGTCGGTGAGGAGCAGGGCAAAGGCCGTCCCCGGCTTCAGGCGATGGGCGGACGGAAAGCGGAAGGTGAGGAACAGGTTGAGCCACACCAGCGCCCCGATCAGCAGGGCCGCGGCGCTGAGCGGCAGGGGAAAGCCGAGCCAAACATGCACGAAGACAACCGCGATGCTCTGGCCGGCAACCGCCAGCCAGCGCAGACGGATCAGCGTCTGAAGGCGCAGCGCGCGGTGCCGGCTTGCCCCGCCGCCGGTCTGGAAAATCGCCATGCCGAACCTCTCCGTATCGCCCTGGAGCATTCGTGCCGATGCCGGCCGACTGCCAAAGATCAAGATATCGACATGGGCGATTTCGCAAAGGCCGTAAAGGGACGCGCTGTCGCACCACCTTGAGCGTTGTCTTCACGTCCCCCGCGGCTTCGCCCTGTGCGTTGGTGCGGCCTGTGCGGGATCCTCAGGCCAAGGATGTTTCGGATAGCGGCCCCGCATCTCCGAGCGCACATCCTTCCAGGAGCCGGCCCAGAAGCCCGGAAGATCGCGGGTCAGCTGGATGGGACGCTGGCCCGGCGAAAGCAGTTCGAGCAGCAGCGGAATGCGTCCCGCGATGACGGGATGACGGGTGAGGCCGAAGAGTTCCTGCACGCGAATGGCCAGCACCGGCTCTTCCCCGTCATAGCGGATCGGATGCCTCTGCCCCGTCGGCGCTTCGAAATGCGTCGGCGCCTGCCGCTCCAGTTCGCGCTCCGCCCCGTGCGGCAGAAGCGAGACAAGGGCCTGGCGAAGCGTGCCGGCGCCAATATCGCCGAGGCTCGTCATGTCGTGCAGGAACGGCGCGAGCCACTGTTCCAGCCCGTCCAGCAGGGCGGCATCCGATACATCCGGCCACAGTTCCGGCTGGGCGCGATGAAGAAAGGCGATCCGGTCGCGCAACTGCCCGACCTCGCGCGAAAAGGGCAGGGCGGCAAGGCCGATCTGGCGCACGCCCGAGACCAGCGCTGCAGCCGCCGCCGTCCCCTTCGGTCGTGGCAGGGGCGCCTCATCGAGCACGATGGCCCCGAGCCGCCGCTGACGACGCCCACGCACGCTGCGGCTCGCCATGTCGAAATCCACGACGTCATCGGTCGTGATTGCTGATGCGAGATCCGTTTCCACGAGACTGCGCGACACTTCGGCCGCCGACAGAATGCGCTGCCGCCCGGCCCGTCCGGTCAGGTCGGCAATGACGAGCATCTCCGCCCCGGAGAGCCGTTCTGTCGCATCGATCTCCGCGCCGCGACCGTTTGCCATCACGAAGCGGCCCCGTCCGCCCCGCTGCAGAGCGATGCGATCGGGAAACGCATGAAGAAGAAGCGCACCGGCTCCAACCGGCGGTCCGCTTTCGCGCCCCAGTCCGGATGTCGCACGAATGTCGCCGGCCATGCGCCGTGCCAGCCCGCGTGCCTTCTCGGCGCGATCTCCGCCATCGCGCCGCGCCCGTTGAAGCCGGTCGTCGAGATCGAGGCTGGTGCCGCCAAGCCCCTGTTCGCCGATGACGGTCGCCAGCAGACAGGCCTCTTCCAGTGCGGGAGCGGGCGCCGCCAGAACCATGGCGGCCAGCCGCGGCGGCAGCGACAGCTCCTGCATCCGGCGGCCTTTCGCAGTCAGCATCATCTCCGTGTCGAGCGCGCCCAGCGACCGCAGCAAGGCCTGCGCCTCGCTCCAGGCGGCCGATGGCGGAAGATCGATGAACGAGAGCTGTCCCGGATCCGTAACGCCCCAGGCCGCCAGGTCCATCGCAAGCGTAGAAAGATCGCTCGCCTGGATTTCGGGTGGCGTATGGGCGGGCAGGGCCGCGGTCTGGCCGGCATGCCAGAGGCGGATGGCAACGCCCGGCTCCGTTCGCCCGGCACGGCCCGCCCGCTGATCGGCAGAGGCGCGCGACACTTTCACGGTCTCCAGCCGGGTGATGCCGGTCGATGGCTCATGGACCGGCAGGCGCTGCAGGCCGGAATCAATGACGATGCGCACACCGTCGATGGTAATCGACGTCTCCGCAATCGATGTCGCCAGCACGACCTTGCGCGTGCCCGTGGCCGTCGGCCGGATGGCCGCGTCCTGTGCCTTCATGTCAAGATTGCCGTAAAGCGGCACCACATGCTCATGAGGACGCGTCTTCCCGGTCAGCCGCTCGGCCACGCGTTCGATTTCCGCCCGTCCCGGCAGAAAGGCAAGGATGGAGCCGGTTTCTTCCGCCAGCGCATCCAGGATCGCCTTCGTCACTGCGTCCTCGACGCGTTCCAGTCCGCTTCGGTCCTGATAGCGGATATCGATGGGATAGCTTCGTCCCTGGCTTTCGATCACCGGCGGCTGCCCGAGCAGCGCCGAGACCCGCTCCACGTCGAGCGTCGCCGACATCACAAGAATGCGCAGGTCCTCCCGCAAGGCGCCCTGAACGTCGAGTGCGAGCGCCAGCCCGAAATCCCCGTCGAGAGACCGCTCGTGAAACTCGTCGAAGATGACGGCGCCGATGCCCTGTAGCTCCGGATCGGAGAGGATCATCCGGGCAAAGACGCCCTCGGTCACCACCTCGATGCGCGTGCGGGCGGACACCCGCGTATCCAGCCGCATGCGATAGCCGACCGTTTCGCCGACCGTTTCGCCGAGAAGGGCTGCCATTCGACCCGCAGCCGCCCGCGCCGCCAGTCGTCGCGGCTCGAGCAGGATGATCTTGCCATCCCCGAGCCAGTCACACCGCAGGAGATGAAGCGGCACCAGCGTGGTCTTGCCGGCCCCGGGCGGCGCGGAAAGCACGGCGCGCCCCCGTTCGCCGAGTGCGGACGAGACGGCATCCAGAACGGCGCTGACGGGCAAGTCGGGCAGGGAAGGGGCGGCATGGCTCTGCATGGACATTGTCTGGCGTCCGTCAGCCCTTCGCGGTCTCATAGGCCAGGATGGCGGCGGCCAGATCCTCCAGCGCTGCACCCACGGATTTGAACAGCGTGATCTCCGCATCATCGCGGCGTCCTGCATGCCGCGTCGTCACAAGATCGGCCAGATCGGCAGCAATGGCCGAGCGATCGATCGCCCCGCTGGTGATCGCCTGCAGAATGTCGCCTCCTTCGCCCAACACCCCCTCGCGCGTATCGACGAAGATCGTGCTGGCGGCCACCGCGGCATCATCCGTCTCCCGCATGTCCCGCTTGAAGGCGCCGACCAGATCGACATGCGCCCCCGGCTTCAGCCACGCACCCTGGATGAGGGGCGCCGTCGAAAGAGTGGCCGCACTGACGATGTCCGCCTCGCGCACCGCCGCTTCCAGGTCGCGCGCCACATGGACCCGCACCCCGGGCAGCTCGATGGTCCGCGCCGTCTCCTCAGCCTTGCGGGGATCGCGTGCCCAGATCGAGACGTCCGTGATCGCGTGCTCGCTCGCATGGGCGGCGACGAGATGCGCCGCGAGGCGACCCGCGCCGACCATGACCATGGTCATCGCCCCCGGCCGGACGAGATAGCGGCCGGCCAGCGCCGAAGCTGCGGCCGTCCGGCGTGCTGTCAGTTCTCCCCCGTCGAGGATCGCCAGCAATTCCCCGGTCCGTCCGTCCGACAGGAGATAGGTTCCTGCGACCGCCGGCAGCCCGCGCTTTCCGTTCCCCGGAAAGACAGAGACCATCTTCAGTCCCATATAGGCGCCGGGCACCCAGGCCGGCATCAGAAGCAGCGTCGCTTCCTCTTCTCCTGGAACCGCGACACCATGGTGATGCCGCACGGGCATGACGCAGCCGCCGGCAAACATCCGGGCCAGCGCATCGATCAGCGGCCGATAGGCGAGTGCCTCGCGTGTCCTGGTTTCGTCGAGATACAACATGGGAATGACCTTCCGCCTCCTTGGTGTGAGAAAGCCATATCGCAGCCGCAACGCGGCAGACAAGAAAAGACGGCGCTCTGGGTGCTGTGACGGGACGGCATCCTCCATTTCCCTCTATTTCGGCGCTGTTTTCGCCCTTCCTTTTGTTTACCGTTTGGACAAATCCTGATTTTTTTGTTTTCTTACAATGTGTTGTGATTTTCTGTCATTTTTCTGAGATGTTTTCGTTGACAGGTTGGGTGGGTGTGAGTAGAAACCGCTTCACAGAACGAGGGCGGCGGCGCTGCTAGCGACGGACTTCTTCGTTTCTAAGGTTTCACGGAAAACCTGACATGATTGGCCCTGAGATGATTGGGGCGACGGTTTGGTTTTGCCTGGACTTGACGGTTTGTTCCGTCTGTTTTTTGACAAGTTAGGATAGAGAGAAAGAGAGACGTGGCCGGCGTGGTCTGCGGAACCTTACGGGGTTCTGGATTGATTACGGTTAGGTTACGTCTTTTGAAATGAGAATGCCTTTTCGCTGGATAGCGAGAGGGAAGTTCTCGTCGATTCAGAATGACGTGATTTGGCCTTGATTGAATTCTCA
>NZ_JBHGAP010000003.1:0-265216 GCF_042610495.1 Rhizobium sp. SG2393 | reverse complement strand
GATGTAGCCGGCGCCGCCCATGTCTGCCGCCAGCTGGTAGATCTCGTCGAAGGAACGATCAATCACGCGCTCGACCACGCTCTGGTCGCGCAGGTCAGCCACGATGAAATCGTCGGCTTCCGTCTCGGCGAAGCTCGGGAACTTCAGGTCCACACCGCGAACCCAGAAGCCTTCACGCTTCAGGCGCTTCACCAGGTGGCTACCGATGAAACCGCCAGCCCCACAAACCAAGGCAGTCTTTGTCATATGAAATAACCCTATGTTTCCGTTAGATGAATGAGCAACGAACCTACGCTGCCGATCGTGTCTCGTGGTTTTCGAGAAACCACGCATATGTCGCCCGTATCCCCTCCCGGAGCGGCATGCGCGGACGCCATCCCATTTGGTTGAGGCGTCCGCAGTCCATCAGGCGCCTTGCGACCCCGTCCGGCTTTGTGGCGTCAAAGGCGATCTCACCCGTGAAGCCGACAATTTCACAAATAATCTCGATAACCTCTCGCAGGCTGCGATCCTCTCCGGAACCGAGATTGACAAAGGAGGACGCGGGCGGGTTTTCCAGCAGAAAGGCGATCGCATCGGCACAGTCGTCGATAAACAGCACTTCGCGACGCGGCGTTCCCGTGCCCCAGGCAACAAGACGCTGCGCACCCGCCATTTTGGCTTCGTGCGCCCGACGGATGAGAGCCGGAATGAAGTGGCTCTTTTCCGGATGGAAGCTGGCGCCCGGTCCATAAAGATTGCACGGCAGCACGCTGAAGAAGCTGCGGCCATACTGCTCGCGAATTGCCTTGACCGCCGTCATCCCGGCAAGCTTCGCCAAGCCGTAGGGCTCATGCGTCGGATCGAGACGGCCCGTCATGAGCGCATCCTCAGACATCGGCTGCGGCACATCGGCCGGATAGACGGCGCTGGATGCGATATGGACGAGCGTGCCGACGCCATGGTCGAGCGCGGCCTGCAGCACGTGCCCGGCAATCAGAAGGTTATCGAGAATGAAGGCGGAGGGCTCGGCCTTGTGCGCGGCAATCCCGCCCACGCGCGCCGCCGCCAGAATGATCGCATCCGGCTTTTCGGACGCAACAAAGGCATTCACGCCCGACTGATCCCGCAAATCGAGTTCGTCACGGCCGATCGTTACAAGCCGGTGATCGCCTTGGCCAAGACGACGCTGGAGCGCACCACCGAGGAGACCCCGGTGTCCCGCAATCCAAATCTTCCTGCCAGGCAATTCATTGGACATGCCGCGTCCCGAAAATACTTCAAAAAACACTAAAGCGAATAGACCTTCACCAGCGAAAGAACAAGTGAAGTATAAATAGCAACACAATGAAAATCTGGCCTTAGCTAACACGCATTTCCTTTACGGTCAACCTTTTGTAGGATAGAGGTCGCATACCGATGACTCTGAAGGTTAATTCCAGCCGGGCCATGTGGCGGGATTGCAGGCCATGAAATGCCTGCTTCTCACGCTGGCAGTGGGGTCGCGGATCTGTTTTAACCGTTCATAGCGGAAACGTTGTTTTATGTATGTTCTGATCCAGGTCTTGCGCGGCTTGGCCGCCCTTATCGTGGTTCTGCACCACGCGCTCACTCCCGCAGACGGCATTCCCGTCGACCAGACTTACTTTCACTTTGGCGCGGCGGGCGTCGATATCTTTTTCGTCATTTCCGGCTTCATCATCTACACATCGACAATCAGTCGTTCGCAGTCGCCAGGTGACTTTTTCCTCAGGCGCGCGGCCCGAATCTTTCCGCCCTATTGGGCCGCAACGCTGCTTCTGATCGCCACCCACCTGGTGCTGGGCATGCAGAGGGACATGGTGCTCTCGACATCCCACGTCATCCAGTCCTTCCTGCTGATCGCCCATGACAGCCCGACGGAACCGGGTCGCCCCTATCCGCTGCTGATCCCCGGCTGGACCCTGCAGTACGAGATCTTTTTCTACGCGCTCTTTGCTCTGGCTCTGTTTTTCCGCCAGGCTGCAGCGCTGGGCTTCATAACGGCCACGCTGGTTGGGCTGGTGCTGCTTGGCGCCGTGGTCGGCGCGCCGGTGGATCAGGTCGCATTCAATGTGTACACGAACCCTCTTCTGCTGGAATTTCTGGCCGGAATTTTCATCGGCGTCCTCGCAAATCGCCAGCCACGCATCTTCGGCGCTGCCTTCGCCCTGCTGATCCCGGCCGGCTTTCTCCTCCTCGCGATGTCAGACCACACCGACCTGCCGCGCATGGTCGAATGGGGCATTCCTGCCATCATCATCGTCTTTGGCGCCGTCGCCGGCGAAAATCTGAAAAACCGGTGGCGCATCCCCCAGTTCCTGGTCACTCTCGGCAATGCGAGCTACTCGATCTACCTGACACACATCATTACGCTCGGACTGGTGCGGGGCGTTTTCCGCAAGGTCTTTGTCGACGGCGTGTGGTGGATCCCGCTTTTCGTCGTGGCCTGCGTGGTCGCGTCCTGCCTTGCGGGCGTCCTCTTCTACTACCTTGTCGAAAAGCCGCTCGTTAAGGGCTTCACGCGGATCGTTTCGCGCCCGGCACGATCGCGGACATGACCCTGATCCTCAGGCCAGACCCACCCGCCGTTTACCAAGATGCCGGGAGGAACGGGGGGCTGGGTGGGCCGGGACTTGAATTTTACAAAGGTTTATGGAATATGAATATCGCTGTTGGGGCATGGCGCTGCTATTGAAACGCGCCGAATTGAATTGAGCATTTACGTTTTTAAAGTGATTTCCGGTCGCTGCGATGCCTGATCTTGGGATCGACGTCGAAGCCGCGAATAAAAGAGATTTCCATGAAGAAGTTTAAGGCGCTCGGCGTCGATATTGCTGTTACGTCGCTCGAGGACATTGCTCGCAGGATCGAGTCCTGGGCTGGCGGAACCGAAGAGCATGTCGTTTGCTTCAGCGATGTTCATGGCGTCGTGAAGGGCCACGATGACGCGGCAATGAAAGAAGCACTCGTGAGCGCCGACATTGTGTCTCCGGACGGGCATCCGGTCGCATGGGTCGGCCGCGCGCTGTACGGCCTGCCTGCAAAGCGGGCCTGCGGCCCGGATTTTCTGGATTTCCTCGCCTCGCGTTCGCCCTCGAGCGGTCTCAAACACTATTTCTTCGGCGGGAAACCCGGCGTTGCCGAAGAACTCGCCGATGTCCTGCGCAAGAAGTATCCGGGTATCCAGATCGTGGGTACCGATACGCCGCCGATGGGGGTATCGACGCCCGAGCAGCTTGACGAGCAGCTGAACCGCATACTGGCCGCCAAACCCGATGTCGTCTGGGTGGGTCTCGGTGCGCCCAAGCAGGAAATCTGGATGTCGAAGAACCGGCATCGCCTGCCGGGCATCACGCTGTGCGGTATCGGTGCCGCCTTCGATTTCCATACAAACCGCGTGAAGCGCGCGCCGCTGTGGATGCGAGAGCACAGCCTGGAATGGCTCTACCGGGCCTTCAGCGAGCCGAAGCGTCTCGGCACGCGCTATCTCAAGACAATTCCGCGTTTCCTCTTCCTGTTGTCGCGACAGGCCCTGCAGATGGCCTTCAAAGGAAATCTCCGCCGCGGCTGATGCCGCAACCGGCGCCATGCGCGCCGGCCGCTTCGCCTTCCCGTCGCCTCATGCCGGAACTGGACACTTATCGTGCGCATCGCTTTCTTCTTCTGGTCCCTCGAGCTCGGCGGCGTCGAGCATATGATCACCAATCTGTCGCGTGAGCTGGTGAACAGGGGCCACGACATTACCATCGTCCTCGCCCGCGATCCGCAGCCGAACGAATATACGCCGGATCCGCGCGTGAAAGTGATCCGCCTCGGCATTCCCAGCACGGGCAAGCTCATCTGGAAGTTCGCGCAACACCTGCGCGCGGCGAAATACGATCTCGTCTACACGGCAATGCCGACCACGAATGTCGCCGCGATCATCGCCCTCAAGCTTTCCGGCGCCAAGACGCGTCTCGTGATCTCGGAACGAAGCAACCCCGCGCTCGAGGCGCAACATTCGAAGACCTGGCGCTACCGCGCATCCTTTACCTTGCAGCCCTTCCTGTATCCGCGCGCCGACGCGATCGTGGCGGTTTGCAAGGCGCTTGCGGATGAACTGGCCGAATATGCGCGCCTGCCGCGCGAGCGTATCCGCGTCATCTACAACCCGGCCTTCGACGAGGACGCCTTCGCCGAGCCGCAGGCAGAGACGCATCCCTGGCTGGACGACAAGACGGTTCCGGTCATCATTTCCGCCGGCCGACTGGCCATCCAGAAGGACTACGGGACGCTGCTCCGCGCCTTCGCTCTCCTGCGCAAGAAGCGGCCGGCGCGCCTGCTGATCCTCGGCGAAGGTCCCCAGCGCACGGAGCTGGAAGCGCTCATTGCCGAACTCGGCATCAAGGACGATGTGGATCTGCCGGGCTTTCGCAACAACATCAGCGCCTATCTCTCCAAGGCCGACATCTTCGCCCTCTCCTCGATCTGGGAAGGGTTCGGCAACGTTCTGGTTCAGGCACTCGCAGCACGCTGCAGCATCGTGACGACCGACTGCCGGAATGGTCCGGGCGAAATCGTGGATGGTGGCAAGTACGGCGCCCTGGTCCCGGTGGGCGATGCGGAAGCCTTCGCTGCAGCGCTGGATCGCGTGCTCGACAACCCCTTCGATCCCGATGCGCAATTCGAGCGAGCCCAGCTCTTCAGCGTTCGCAGGTCGTCGGACACCTATGAAAACCTGTTCGACACGCTTGTGAGAAAGTCGGCCTGATGCCGATTGCAGGCCAGGACGCAGTTGACCAGACGCCATCGGGTGAGCAAAGCAGGTCCGTGACGACGCGCAGGCAGAAGCTCCAAAAACTGGTCTCGTTCGGATTCAGCATGACGGCCATGCTGGTTCCGGCGGCGCTCCAGTTCGTGCTGTTTGCCTTCTACGCACGCGTTCTGGGTGTCGAGCAGTACGGCATCTACATCGCACTTCTGAGCTGGAACCCGATCTGCTTCGAGCTGGTCGGCATTGGTGCCGGTGAATATCTGATCAAGCGCTCGGCGCAGGACGAGAGCGCATTCGGCATTGCCCGCGGGCACATGCTGGCCGCCATTCTCTACACGCTGCCGGTTGCCATGGCGCTGTTCACCTTTCTGGCCTATGCCGCAGTGGATTACCGGATCGGCCTGACGACAATCCTGCTCCTTTGCCTGTCCGAATTCCTTGGCTACCGCCTGCTCGTCTGCGCAGAGCAGGCTGCAATCTCGCTCCGCCGCTTCGGAATGGCCAACTGGTTTCGCATCGCCCAGGGCGTACCCCGACTGCTGGGCGTGGTCTTCGCCTACTTCGTGCTCGGGCTGAAAGATGTGAGCAGCCTTGCCCTCGCCGGCTCCTTCGCCATCCTGCTGGGCGGCATCGGGGCGGAAATCGTCGTCCGCAGCCGTCTTCCCGCAACGAAGAAGTTGGAGATTATTCCGGAGGGGCTGCGCAACGGGACGTGGTTCATGGGCAACCAGCTTGTCCGCGCCGGCCAGCAGAACATCGACCGCGTCGTGCTGTCGGCAGTGGTCGATCCGGCGACCCTGGCGCTCTACGGTGCCGCTCAGCGCTTCATCCAGGTCGGCATCCTGCCAATCCAGACCGTCCTTCGCTATACCTATCCCCACTTCTTCAAGGAGGGAAAGAAGGGCATCGGGTCCGCGCTGCGTTACGGGATCAAGGTACTGCCTCTGGTCGCCGGCGTGGCAGCCGTGACAGCCGCCGGCCTGATGGCGGCGGCGGGTTTCCTGCCGCTGGTCGTGGGACAGCAATATGCCCAGTCCGTGACCTATCTGTTCTATCTCGCCCCGGTGCTGGTTCTCTTCGCTGTCAATTATGTCGCAACCGACACCCTGTCGGGCGGCGGCTATCTGTCGGTGCGGACCTTGCTCACGGCAAGTGGCGTCGGCGTACAGGCTGCCTTGTTTCTTCTTTTCCACGACGGCAAGGAAATCGTGCTCGCCAGCTACGGTGGGATGGGGATCACCTGTATCGTGACATGGCTGGCCGTCTTCCTGCTCGCGCGCCGATCAAAGCAGCAAGGCTAGAAAATGACCAGGTCGACAGTCCAATCAGCAGCACGGTTCGATTGGTTGGATATCGCCAAGGGGCTCGGCATTATCGCCGTCGTCCTCGGGCATGTGCTGGCCGATGACAAGGAAAGCAGCCTCAGCCAGGCACTGGTTCATACGATATACAGCTTCCACATGCCGCTGTTTTTCCTGCTGGCAGGCTACACGCTCAAGCCGGAAAACCTGTCGAGTTTCGCCTGGCGGCGCGGTCTTGCGCTGGGTGTCCCCTATCTCCTGTTTCTGGTGATGCTGGGGCTGCCCAGCCTTGCCGTCAGCTGCGCGGCTGGTCCCATCCCCCTGTTCGGGATCGGCCAATGCAAAACCTTCGCCTTTCGACTGCTCGCCGGCGGCTCGTCGATCGGTGGTATCTTCAGCGTTTTCTGGTTCATTCCCTGCCTGTTTTTCGCAATGCTGATCGCCCAGGCCGTTCTGGCGACGGCGCGCAAAACACGCCTCTGGCCGCTCCTGCTCGGCCTCCTCTATGTCGTGGCCTATCTGTTGCCGCTCGCTCTCCCGGTCTCCACGGCGGTTCTGGCGATCGGCGTTGCGCCGCTGGCGAGCATCTTTGTGCTCGCAGGCTACGGCCTGCGCCATGCTGATCAGCATGGCTTGATGTCGCCTGCCTGGACTTCTCTTGCTCTGGTTGGCATAGCCGCAGCCATCGTCCCGCAGACGATCGACATGAAATACGGACATTTCGGGCTACCGGTTATCGGCCTGGTGGCAAGTCTGTCGCTGAGCTTCGCGTTCATCCTTGCCGCCCGCATGTTGACGGTGACCGGAAGGCTGTCGCGTGCGCTGTCCTGGATCGGCAACCGCTCCCTTGTCGTCATGTATCTACATCAGACGATCCATTATGGCCTTCAGGCCGCGGGTCTCCAAAATGCCGTCATTGTAACGCTGATCTCCCTGGTAATACCGCTCGTGGTTGCGGATGCTGTGATGTGGATCATCAAGACTCTGACGCGCTTCATCGAAGACCATATTCATTTTCATCAAGGACACATCAGATGACGGCAAAAATCACGCGACGCGCGCTTCTCGCAGCAGGCGGCGTATCGGTCGCGGCCGCCGCCGTTGGAACGGTCTATACATTCGGCCCAAGGATGAACCAGTCTGCGGCGTCGGATGCAGATGTCCGCGACTATCTGCAGCGCCTTTGGCTACAGCCGTCGGAGGCCGAGATCGCAGCACTTGAAAAATGCGTCACGCATTTGAAGCAGGCCGGCTTGTGGAACAAGCTGGATGCATTCTGGGATCTGAGGGCCTCGACGCGTCAGGGTGCCCTCCTCAACATCAGGCAACGTGCGTTCGACCTGAAGGTCCAAGGTCACATGGTGCAGCGTCCGGGCTTTGGCTTGGCAGGTGATGGCGTCGGTGGCTTTGCCCGGACAGGGATCATGCCAGGGGCAGAGGGTGTCCGGTTTTCGCTGAGTTCCGCAAGTTTCGGTGCCTTCTGCAGCATCAATGACAACGGCGGCAACAATTACGCCTTCGGCTCGTTGAACGGAAACTTCAGGCTGAAAACACGCCAGGCGCCCGCCGACGCGCCGAGCGGATATCTGAACGATGCCGCCCAACCGCTGACCGGCGAACCCTTGTCCGGCATCATGCCCGGTCTCTACACGATATCGCGCACGTCCAGAGACCAGCTTTCGCTTTACAAAAACGATGTGCAGGTGGGCCAATCCGCCGATCCCTCGACGGCTGTCAAAAACGAGGAAATTCTGCTCAATCGGGCCGGAGCCCGCTTCGGCAGCGAAACATTCGCTCTCGCCTTTGTCGGTGCCGGCCTGGATGCGAACGACATGCGGGAACTGACGCTATGTTTCCGCGACTACCTTGCCGCCGGCATGAGACCGATCGCCTGTTTCGGAGACAGCCTGACGCAGGGTATCCGCAACATGGGGAAAGACCCGACCGCAACGGTGACGAATTACCCCTCCCGCGTCCAGGCCCTGTCCGGACGGATTGTCTACAACGGCGGGATGTCCGGCCAGACCAGCACGCAGATTGGCAAGCGCGCCGAGACCGACAACATCATGAATGGTGCGGTCAACGTGATCTGGGCCGGGCGAAACAACTACCGGGAGCAGGATACCGTGCTTTCCGATATCGCGAAGATCGTGAACCATATCGGACATGACCGATACCTTGTCCTCTCCGTGCTCAATGGTGACTATGAAACGGAGGCAAAGGGGCTCGTGGACTATCAGCGCATCGTCTCGCTGAACACGGCCCTGCAGCAACTGTACGGGGATCGCTTCCTCGACATCCGCGATATTCTGCTGAAGGCAGGCGATACCGGCAGCGCGGATGATCGGGCCGACCTTGAACGCGATATCGTTCCCCGCTCGCTTCGAAGCGATACGATCCACCTGAACGATGATGGCGACGCACTTGTCGGTCAATCCGTCGCAAACGCGATTGCTGCAAAGGGCTGGTGAAGGGCGCTCGGGATATGACAGGCAAGGCGGCCGTTGCAGGCTTTCCGACGATCGATCGACGCGCGTTTCTGGGCCTGATCTGCGCACTGCTGGTCTCCCGGCCGCCCGCAGCGGCGGCCAAGGATGGTCTCGCCTCCCTGGACGCAAAACTGGGGAAGGCCTCCGATCTCCCGAACTGGATCCGCGATCCGTTTCTCAAGCGAACGCTCTACCGCATCCGCGTCAACCCGCTGCCCGAGACATCGGGCCCTGCAGGTGCCAATCGGGACGGCTTCCGATGGATTGAGGAGCAACGCGAGGGCGCAAGCTGGATTACCCGCGGCGTCGTGAATTCCCAATGGAACTGGATCGTTCGGGGCTGGCGGCAGCTAGACTGGGGTCTCGAACACCAAGACAGCGACGGCGGCTTCACATGCGACGATGCGTTCCACTCGACATCGTTCTTCGTCGAGGCGCTCGCACGGGCCTGCATCGTCTATCCGCAAGGCGCAACGAGCAAGCGTCTGGATGCCCTGTCCGCAGCCTGCGACTGGATGAAGCGGCCTGAAATCAGCGCACAGGGGGTGCAAGCCGCGCACCTGTTCGCCCACCGCCATTTCATCATCGCCGCGGCATTCGCGCAGAGCGCCTTGCTGACCCGGGATCAGGGCTTTTTCAGCACGGCCCGTGCCTATGCTGACGCAGGCATTGCAGGCCAATGGCCTGACGGCACCAATCCGGAGCGTGGCGGGTTTGATGTCGGCTACCAGATGATCGGCGCCATCATGGCGCTGCGCTATCTCGCCGTCCTGGATCAGGGGCCCTACCGCGAAGCGGTTCAGAATTTCATCATCGCCACGGTGAAACGCGAACTTGTTCAGATGCGGGAAGACGGCACGATCGATACGTCCAAAAGCACACGCGTTGGCATCGAAATCGGTCGGGGCGGCATCGTCAAAGGGCCACCATACGAGGAAATTTTTGAGTCCCTGATTTACGGTGCCGTTGCTTTCGGACAAGACGAATGGCGCCAGATGGCCGAAAAGCTCGCCGAAAGCCGCAACTGGATCGAAGGCTAGATGCGGGCGACGCCAGCCTGATACCCCCCTTTTTTCCACCTCCGCCGTTTTGACCTTAGCCTTTCGGCAGTTAAAAAGGAGGCTGAGATGAGCGAGTTCGCCTGTACCCGATGCATAACCCACAAGACGAAGACCACCCGACCGCCCCCGGTGCCGGAGGCTTCCTTGCCATCAACCGGCGAGGCTTGCTCATGCTTGGGCTGAGCGCTGGTGCCATTGCACTGTCGACAAGTTTGATCGCGCCGCACCTGTCACCCAACGACAGTCCGGATGCGCCGCCCGGCTTCGCCTTCGTGGTCTGCGATGGACAATTCGTGACCGTTCAGGGCGCCTATCTTCTCGTGGAGCTTTCATCATGGTGAAGACCGTCGAACTCACCGCCCTCGGCCCGCAGCAGGCACGCCTGTTCGGCCTTCTGTCGGCGGAATACCCCCTACCCGCAAACGCGATGGACTATCCGCTCGGCAACGACCAGTTCTACGGACAGGTCGCCACAAACGCGCGGCTGAGCGACTCCAAGGCTGCTGGCAACAAGTCGTTCATGTCACGCTCCTACCACGTCGCAAGGAGCGCGATCACCGAACTCGCTGTCGTCGTGCCCAACTGGTTCTGGGATCTCGCCGTTACGAAATTCGAACTGCCGAACGGGGCAGGTGCGCAGTTCACCTGCTCGATCGAATATCCGGCCGGAACCTATACGCGCCTGCGCTTCAGCGACCAGACACGGGGCTTCTGCCGTGACTTCGAACAAATGGCGTCGGATTTCGCTTCTGTCACCATTCCGAGCGGCCAGGGCTTCTGGGTCAATGTCTGGTGCCTGCACGCGGCCGGAACGATCCTTTTCCAGAATGCCGCACAAAACAGCGCCGCCGGCGAAAGGCTGAACGTCAGCACCACGCAGGCGACGGATCAGACAATGACGGCGCATAGCGGAACGGCGCAGTCGTCCGGTTTTTGGCCGTCCGCCATCATCGGCCGCACCAGTGGCAACCCGGTGCTGATCGTCGGCGACAGTCTCCAGCGCGGCATTGGCGACAGCGCGGATGCCGTCAATGCCATCGGCATCGTCGCACGGTCGGTTGCTCCGCAAATGCCCTACATCAATCTCGGAAGCTCCGGCGACAGTCTCGCGATCTTCCTGCAGGCCTACAGAAAGCGCCTGCAATCGGCCGCCTACACCAGGCACATCGTGGCAGCCCACGGAACGAACGACGTGCGGGCTGGGCGAAGTGCCGCACAAATTAAGCAGGATCTGCTGGTCTACTGGTCCTTGCTGCGCGCAAGGCTCTTCCGCGCGGACGGTCAGCTTTTTCAATGCACGCTGACCCACTCGACCACATCCACGGACAACTGGGCAACAACGGGCAACCAGACCCGCTCGCAGAACTTCGATACCGGCGTGCGTGAGGACATCAACGACTGGCTGCGGGATGGCGCACCACTCGTATCCGATGCGCCTGCACCAACCGGCACCGCCGGCGCCACGCGGGCAGGATCGGGAACGCATCCGCTCCGGTCGGTCTTTGATGTCGCCGACGTCTTCGAGACGGCACGCAACTCCGGTATCTGGAAGGCCGACGGAACGGCGGCGAAGTGGACCGCGGACGGAATTCATCCCAGCCAGTTCGGCTATGTGCAGGCGGGCGCGTCCGGAAAGATCGATCTCTCGCTTCTGGCCTAAGGATACAGCCGCGCGTCACGCCGCCCGATATCTCCACGCCACGCCGTCAGGCCCACCACAAGCAAGCCCGAACCCGCAAACAGAAACGCCGTGCGCTTGGGAGCGCACGGCGTTGCAGAACCCTCGGGGCCGCCAGTGGGCGGCCCCGTGCATTGTCAGCTGTTGTAATATTCCGAATAGGCGTTGCTCTTCGAGAAGCTTGCCAGATCCTGTTGGTTGAGAACGGTGTAGATCTGCGTATTGCCGCTGATGTTGTCCTTGAGCGCTTCGAGCGAACGCTTCGCGACGGTCTGCGAGGTTGTTGCCCACTTCACCACGAAGAACACGACATCCGCGTTTCTGGCGAGGTAAAGACCATCGACGACGGGATCGATCGGCGGCGTATCAAGGATGATGTAGTCGAAGTGCTTGCGCGCGGTTGCCAGAACGCGACCAAGCCGCTCGTCCATGAAGAACTCGTCGGTCCCGATATCGCTGCTGCGCCCGCCGAGCATGAGGATGAGGTCGGACAGGGGATCGTTGACCAGAACCTTCGGCAGCGATCCGTTGTTGTCGGCATCGTGACGACGAAGGAAGTCGATGAACCCGGCATTCGGCTGCAGACCGACATGCTTGTGCATGGTGGGCTTGCGCAGATCGCAGTCGATCAGCAGCGTCTTCTTGCCCGAGAGCGCATACATGCGTGCCAGCGCAAGGGCCATGGTCGATTTGCCTTCGCCGGGGATGGCGGAGGAAATCATGATCACACGGCCAGTATCCGATTGCGTGTGCTCGATGCTCGCACGCAGACGACGGATCGACTCGGCATACATGGACAGCGGCGCCTTGACCATTCCGTCCGCGATGCTGAGAGCATCGGGGTCATCAGGGCCGGAATAGCGCGGCGAGATCGAGGCGAGCGGCGCACGAAGCACGCTCTCGAGCTGCCCTTCGTCGACAAAGCCGCCGATGAAGTGCTCCCGGACCACCGCAAGACCGAAACCGGACAGCAGGGCAAGGAAACCCGAGATCGCGATGATCAGCGATCGGTTCGGCGACGACGGGGCGGACGGCACCAGGGCCGAGGACACGATACGGCTGTCGGCCAGCTGAAGATCGATCTGCGCCTCGAGATCCTGCAGGCGGCTCAGAAGCGTCTGATACTGACGCCGCTTGATGTCGCTCGACTGCTGGATGGCAAAGATCTCGGTAAGAACTTCCGGCGGAAGATCGCTGTTCAGGATGGCGGAGCGCAGCTGCTCGCGAATCTTGTTTGCCTCGTCATCGGCCTGCTGCGTCACGGTCTGCTTCAGATCCGCAATCTGCTGCGGTGCCTGCTGACGGATCTGATTGTCGAGCGCTTCAAGCTGGGCGCGCAGATCGGTCACCTGCTGGCTGTCGGCCGTATCGGCCGCAATATTGCGCGCGATTTCCGCACGCTGCCGGTCGAGTTCGGCCAGCGCATCGCTGCCGAGCTGGGCAACGACCTGATCGAGATTGCCCTCGCGCAGGCTCTGGTTTGCCGCGTTGACGCGGGCCAAGGCGCTCACGCGGTTGCGTTCAATCTCGTCAAGACGCTGCCGCAGCGCAGCCACATTGCCACCGGCCTGGCCTTCCAGCCGCTTCATGTTCTGCGACAGATAGGTGTCGAAATTCTTTTCACTTTCCGCGATGGCGGCGCTGGCGGACTCGACGCGAAGCTGGAGCCGGTTGCGCGCGGCAGAGATGGACGCGACCTTGCTGTCCAGCTGCTGGCGGATATAGGCGTCCGTCACGGCATTCGCGAGACGGGCGGCCTTTTCGGGATTGCGCGACGTCACCGTCACGGAAATCAGGTAGGTCAGGCCGTTTCGTCCGACGACGACGGCATTCTTGAAGGAGCGGAGGACACGGCCCAGGGCCACCTCACCCGTCACGGGCGTCGGAGAACGAAGCTGGAAGTAGGCCAGCACGCGGTCGAGAAGGCCGAGCTTCACGCCGAATTCATTGTCGGCAATCAGGTTCTGGCTTCGAACCACATCAAGCAGGATCGCATCCGAGCCGAGGATGTTCACCTCGCTCTCGATGCGGCCATTGTCCGTGACGCCGCCCGTCAACCGCGCCTGCGGGTCAAGCAAGTTTTGAGGACTGGAGTCAACAAAGACCAGCGACGTCGCAGCATACTTCGGCGTCAATGAATAGGCCAGGACAACGCCCAGGGCCGTTACACCGATAAGGACCGAGACAATAAACCAAAATTGCCGCCGTATGATGCCGAATACGCTTTTGATATCAATTTCGTTATTCATACGTCCGAAATCCCAAATGAAACTTATAAAGAAGTGCGTTCAGAAACTCCTCCGGTTTAGCACATGGTTGCGACGCAGCAAATGCTTTCGTTACGTGCGGTTAACGCACACCGGCAGCATGCAACGATAAACGGGAGGCGTGCCTGGCGTATAAAGGCCGGAAAGCGCGGGTGTTTGGGCGAAGGCGAACCTTCAGGCGGCCATGCTGCGGTCTTCAAAGCCAATCGAGTTAGACGTGGAAAGACCAAAATTTATTGGAAAGCTCGCGCCCCGATCCCGGCTCACACCTGAACCGCAAGGTCACGCGAAGGGATAAGCTGGCCGCAGGAGCGCAAGATGGAGCGCGCGCCGCTCATCTCGGAACGGTGGCCTGCAAGACGGTCGCGCTGAAGCCGCCAGACAGACCGTCCGGCGGCTTTCCGTGTGGTCAGATGAGGATCGAGACCGCCGGCGTTCCGTTGAAGATCGTCGGGGCCATCTTGCAGGCACCGCCGGATTCCAGCCGCTCCATCTGCATCGTCATGGGGGCCCGGCTGGTGGTGACGACCACCCCAAGCTGGCGGGCAAAGCTGCCGATCTGAAAGGCCTGGGATTCGCCGGCGCCGCCAAGGCTGAACGAGAGCGCTGCGAGGAGGGCAACTACCGATTTCCGCATCATCTTTTTGTCCCTGTTCATTGTCTTCTTGTGCGAACCCTTTTGGCTCGCTGATGGGACAACCTTAGGCGAAAGCTTCCTCCACCTGCTTTAAGTCGATCTGTAAAATTCGATGGAAACGGCGCTTTTTCCAAATCACCGGGCTGTAGCGCCGCCTGCTGCAGCCAACGCATGCCGGCAGGGGAGCGCCGCCGGCAAAGGCCAAACGCATGGAATACAAAGCATGCCGGGGAGGCCCTCACGTGCCGGTGGAACGGCGCTCAACCTGAATGGCGTGGGCGAAGCCCGCGGCAAGGATGACCACGAAGAGAAGCGTCACGCCCTGGATCTCGAGGCTGAAATCGACGAGGGAATGCAAGGCCGCGACAACGAGCACCCCTGCCGCGGCCAGGGTGGGCGCCTCAACGAAAGGCTCTGAGGCAAAGCCGCGAACGACCCGCGCGCCGACAAGGAGCAGCACCAGTAGCGGGATGCTCCCGAAGACAAGGCCATACTCTACCCAAAAAGCGAGGTAGGTGTTGTGGGTCTTGTCCCAGACAAGCTCTGTGCTGACCGGAGGCTGGTGGAACAGCGGAAAAGCATATTCGAAGGCAGATCCGCCAAAGCCGGTCAAAGGACGGGTTTCGATCATCGACCAGACCTGCTTATACAGGCTGATGCGCACGCCAGCGTCGCCGCCCGCCTCTCCAAGCCGCTCCAGAAGGCTGCCACCGTAGAGCGCCAGCAACATCCCGAACGCGACCAGCACAATGGCGACCACTGCAGCGTAACGTCCTCGAACAGTATCGGACTTCGCGATTGCCATGACGGCGACAACAAGCACACCCAGAAGTGCTGCGAGATTGCCCATACGCGAATTTGTCATGACAAGAACACAGGCGATGATCAGCAGGCCGGTCATCTGAAGGATCAGCCCACGGTTGGACCCATACCGAAAGCCGGTAGACTGCGGCCGCCGCTCAACAGGAACGAAAAGGTCTTCGAAGATCAGGCTAACCCCCAGCACGCAGCCGAAAGCCAGGAAGGTTGCAAAGGAGTTTCGGTTGACGAACGCCCCTGTCGCGGAGCCGGCATAGGCCCACTTCTCGCTGAAAAGGATGGTGTCGTTGAAATTGAGAAACATGACGGCGCCATAGGCCGCATGGATAACGACGACGCAGAAGATCGCATTCAAAAAGGCGGCCGCCCGCGCGCGGTTGGCAGCGATCTGAACCACCAGGTAAAAGAGCAGGCCGTAGGTCAGCCACCTGAGCAGGGCAAACAGGGTTTCCCCCGGAGAGAGCGAGATGGTCTCGCTGGCCGGCACGCCATCAGGCCACCACAGGAGGCTCGCCGGCAGGAACTGTGACAGAGGCAGCGTCTGCAGGGCGGTATAGAGCGTCAACGCCGCAAAGAGTGCCCAGAGAAGCGGGAAAGCCGACACGCGTTTGCGAGGCGTAACCCTGGCAAAGGCGAGCCTCAGAAGATAGAGGCTGGCCACCCCGAAGGTTGCTGCCGATGTCAGCGCCCACACGCCCGGCCGGTTGCCGCCGAGAAAGAACGGTATCACCAGAACGATGGCGGCCACGGCCCACATCAGGATGCCGTTGGTCTTGTAGCGGATGTTGCTCGTATCGCCGATCAAGGGAAATCTACCTGCTCAAAAAAACAACGACCACGCAATTCCGGGAGGTCAGGTCGGATTCTTCAACATATAAAGAAACTTCTGCTGTCGTTCCCCTGAGAGGCCATCGATCACCTCAACAATTCTGTCACGATACAGGGGATTGGCGCGATACCAATCAGCAAGCCAGCGCATGCCACCATCGCTCATGGCGAGCATCGTGATGTCGGCGAGATGCGCGGCTTTCGTTTCAGCGTCTAGCGTTCCCAGATTGCCCTCGGCCAGGAGAATGCGCAGCCGAGCCATCGCCCCCTCGTTGGGCGTGACGCGTCGGGACTGGAGAAGATCAAACCGAAAGCCGTCAAGGTCGCCGCGCACAAGCGACGCCTGGGACGTCACGACCCAGGCAAGTCCATTGGTTGGCATCTGCGCGAGAACCTGGCGGCCAACCTCTCGGCAGACCTGCGCCGTCTGCAATTTTCTGTCTGCGATTTCTGGCGCGCTGGCGGGCGGATTGAGCCCAAACCAGCAGTCTGACAGCGCGACAGTCTTGGAGTAGGCCGAAAGCGCGAACCGGTTTTCATTCCTAGAGACGAAATCCGCAAACTCTGGCGCCGTGTTCTTGGGACGACCAAATATTCTCGTCTCCTGATAGAACAGGAAGCTGCTGGCACAGCCAAGAACTGCGCAAATGAACGCCGCAACATACACAGCCACGACATTTTCCTTCGAGTGCGCCATGATCCTCGCCTGATAACACAAAGTGGTACAGATGGCCCCGATTGGCAGGATGCCTACATGCAATCTAGATACCGCCCCGAGCTTAATTTGTTCCAAATATAGAGGCGAAAATGCAACACAAGTGCTTCTTTTCTGGGCATATTTCACGCCCATGAAAGAAGCGGGCAACATGTTCTTCAGAAGTCACTCAATTAAAGAGCATTGGGAAAGCCTCCTCTGGCAAGGCTGAAAAAACCAATTTTGGGTATATGGAAGCATGAGAGCGAACAATTGTCGGAAGCAAGAATTCTATGTAACGAATATTTCGGAGATACCAATGTTCGAAGGAATATAGGGAATTCACCTAAATAATTGATACAATATGATAATTTTGAGTCCCTTGAACTTAGCCCTTAGAGGACGGCCAATCGAGCCTTCCAAAGCTCAATGCGCTCGCCAGAAATATATGTCCCGCTTTGAGACAGATCGACTCTGGCAAAATCAGTTCTTCTCGGATAAGCTACGGAGGCTATTGTCATTGATTAAGAAAAGTGTAATAACGTTTTCGATTTTTAGAACGTAGGAGGTCTGTCATGAAAAATCGCTATCTCGTACCTGTACTTTTGGCCTTTTCAACGCTCGGCCTCGTTGGCGAAGCGCACGCCCAGGCCGCTCCCGCTGTACAGCAGCTGTCGCTTGCTGAAGCCGCAGCAGTGAGCAACATCGAAGCAATTGTTGCCAACACGTCGCTTAGTCCTGAGGCTCAGATCGCCCAGATCCAGTTGATCCTTGGACCTCTGACCCCTGCACAGCGCCTTGCTGTTGCCGCACAGGCGTTCCGCAACACCAACAGCGCCGGTGTTGTCGCTGTCGCCGCTGCAAATGCGGGCGTGAACACGGAGCAGATGGCGAACCTTGCAGGCTCGCTGCCGTCGACTGCCGGTATCACCCCGGGAGCAGCGCCGGCCGGCCCGGTAGATGGTGGCGTGACCGGCGGTGACAACGATCGTCCTACGCTCACCGGCAACCCGGCGAGCCCGGCCTGATCAATTCAGACCGTCTTGTTTCCTTCCCTTAGGGGATGACAGCCCCCCGGATGCTCCCATCGAGCATGCGGGGGTTTGAGTTTTTTGAGGCGCGTGCGCAAGCAGTGCGTAGTCGGGCACGCCTCCGGTAGACACCAATAGCCTGCGCCTAAGGCCGCTCGATCGGCGGAGCATAGCAAAACGGCGCCTGCTCCACCTCATCGATAAGCATGCGCTCGAGAATGCTCAGCCGAAGCGTTGTCTCTTCGGCATCGACGGCGTTGCAAAAGCAGGCATAGAGAGCGCGATAGTGATCGCGTGATCACCAGCGGTGCCTGGCGATTGGCGGCATTGGCGATCCATGCACGGGCCAAGTCGAGACCGTGGATAATGGCTTCGTAGCAGCATGTCCGGAGCAGGAACGCTGGCGCCCACCCCTTCCCCCCGCTAAACAGCCTCTACATCAGCGAAGATGCTCAGGCGGGGCCGCATGCGGACCGACAAGCGCCCCCCTGGCCTGCACACACCTTGAACTTCGGTTCGAGCAAAGCCCCGAAGGACCGAAGGTCGATCGGGGCTTGGGCGTGCAACATAGCGCGTGCCGGCATCAGCGAGCGTGACAATCCGATCAGGAATGCCCGCCCCTTCCGTTACCAGACCCGCGGGTTGGCGGAAGCGACACGAAGGAAGGCGTAGCCGGTCTGGTTGCGCTTGACGATCGACCTGCGCAGGTTGTCCAGAACGAACTCGCCACGATTGGTCTTGACCACCAGGACCGCGTGACCGACGCCGCGCTGGGTGACGACGACTGCCATGCGCAGCGCGCCTGCCGGTACGCCGGCACGGATCAGCTGGCTGCGCTTGGTCAGGGCGAAGTCCTCGCAGTCGCCGGAGGAGGCATTCACCGTCCAAACATCCGGGCCGCTGTCGTTGCGCTCGCGCATCGTCCGGTTGACGCGGTTGTTGACCATGGTGATCAGCGAGCGGATATGCGAGTTGTAGCTGACCACGCCGACGCCATCGGCCTTGCACTCCGACGGATTGCGGTTGCAGAAGGCAATGTAGCTCTTCGGTGCGCGGCTTTCGCTGAGCACGCGGGCACCGAAATTGCCAACGTTGAAGGCATTGGCGGAGGTGGCAGTAAAGCCGCTGACGGCGGCAAAGACGGCGAGCGTCGCGATAACTTTTTTCAACATCATCCCTGTCCTTCGTGAGCTTCTTCGAGCTTCTTCTCCGAGTTCATCTCGGTTGGGGTTCGCCTGATGCTGACGAAAGCTTGCCCGCTCTCGTTCCCCACTGACGCCACACTACACAACAGGGTTTTCCCGCCATTTAAGCCGGTCGGCGCAATTTTATCGAAAACGGACTTTCGGCCCGGGCTGAGGTATCGCAACCGCCGTCAAACCCCGGTCGATCATCCGACACAGAATTTTGAATCACACATAATTCCATTGAAATCATAGAGTTAGAGCGACGGAGACCGGCGATTGCCATCCCCGGCAGCGGCCCTTCCGTCCTTTGCCTTGTGGAAGTCACAGCAAGGTTTTACGATCTCCTCCCGGCATTCATGGTTACAGGGTGCCTCTCGCGACAGTTCGTAATTTGCTCAAATTCTATTGAACCGTTTCTTTTTGAGATTTGACGTGGAGTTATCCGATGAAGACGCCCGCCCGAAACATCTCGGCATTCCGTCGATCCGGCATGGCCGGTCTAGGCCTCGCTTTGTCACTCTCCTCGCCGTTCACCGCCGGTCTGGCGCAAGCGCAGGATACCGCACCGAAGTCCGCGACCGAGCAGGCAGCCAAGCCAGCCTCCAAGTCGACGGCCGATGCGCTTTTAAAGACGATCCAGGGCAGTGATGCCGCGGCAAAGGCGCAGGCCCTGACGGCGCTGGAGACCGCCGCCGCCTCCGGCGACGCCAAGGCCGCAGCCGCCGCCGGCAAGCTTTACGGGGATGGCAAGCTGGTGGAGCGCGACGTCGCGAAAGCCCTGAAGTTCGCAACAATAGCCTATGACGCCGGCGACACGTCCGTTGCCGGTCTGCTCGGCCGCCTCTACTACCGCGACTTCGCCGCCCTTCAGGTCGATCAGGCCAAGGCGCTCGTCTTCTTCGAAAAGGGTGCGGCAGCGGGCGATGCCTGGAGCATGTCCAGCCTTGCCGACGTGTACCGCGAAGGCAAGATCGTTGCGAAGGACATGAAGAAGGCGCTCGATCTCTACGAGCAGGCACTGGCCAAGGGCAATGCCTCCGTCGTCGGCAAGATCGGCGATATCTATTATCGCAGTGGCGAGGCGCTGGGCCTCGACCGGTCCAAAGCCCTCGCCTTCTACCAGCAGGGAACCGATGCGGACGATCCATGGGCCATGGCCGGCCTGGCGGATGTCTACCGGGAAGGCAAAATCGTGCCGCAGGACCTGAAGAAGGCGTTCGATCTCTACGAACAGGCGCTTGCAAAAGGCAATGACGGCGTGCGTGGCAAGCTGGGGGATCTGCATTATCGCAATGCCTCGGCCCTCGGGCTCGACCCGGCAAAGGCCGTCGCCTTCTACCAGCAGGGTGCCGATGCCGGCGATGCCTGGGCCATGGCAAGCCTGGCCGATGTCTACAGGGATGGAAAGGTCGTTCCGAAGGATCTGCCGAAGGCGCTCGACCTCTACACGCAGGCGCTTGAAAAGGGCAACACCTCCGTCGTCGGCAAGCTTGGCGACCTCTACTACCGCAATGGCGCCGCGCTCGGCCTCGATCCCGCCAAGGCGGTCGGCTATTACGAACAGGGCGCGGCCGCGGGCGATGCCTGGGCGAAGGCAAGCCTTGCCGATGTCTATCGCGAGGGCAAGGTCGTCGCGCCCGACTATCCGAAGGCACTGACCCTCTACAAGGAGGCACTCGAGGGCGGAAACACCTCCGTGCTTTCCAAGATCGGCAATCTCTATTATCGCAACGCGGCCGATCTGGGCGCCGATCCGAAAGAGGCCCTGCCGCTGTTGGAGAAGGGGACGGCGGATGGCGATGCCTGGGCCATGGCCAGTCTCGGCGACATCTACCGGGAAGGCAAGATCGTCCCGAAGGATCTGAACAAGGCGCTCGAACTCTACACAGCAGCGCTCGACAAGGGGAACACCTCCGTCGTCGGCAAGCTCGGCAATCTCTATTATCGCAACGCGGACGAACTGAAGGTCGATCCCGCCAAGGCGATCGATTTCTTCAAGCAGGGCGCGGATTCCGGTGATGCCTGGGCCATGGCGAGCCTCGCGGACGTCTATCGCGAAGGCAAGATCGTACCGGCCGACACGGCAACGGCTTCGGAACTCTACGAAAAGTCCTATGCCGGCGGCAATCAGGGCGCCTATGTCGCGGAAGCTGCCATGCTGCTGCGAGGCACGCCTGCCCAGCAGAAGCGCGGCCTGACCATGGTCAAGGCCGGGCTCAGCCAGGATATCCCCGGCATGGTGCCGGTCTGGGCAGAAGCCCATCTCTTCGGTCGTGGCATGCCACGCAATCCGCAGAAAGCCCTGCAGATCCTGAAGCAGGCATCCGCCAAGGGCGACGTGCAGGCCACCTTCCGCCTCGCAGCGCTCTACATCCAGGGCTATGGCAAGGCCATTGCGCGCAGCCAGACCCAGGCGGCAAAGCTCCTGAAAAGCCTTGAAGGCAAGGCGGATGCAGACCGGATCGCCGCCGAGCGCCTTTACCTCCAGGGTGCTTTCGCAGCCTCGCAGGGCGAGCTGAAAGCCTTTGCCGCTGCCATGAGCAAGCTTCCGGCGGACACGCAGTCCTCGATGGTCAGCCGCATTTCCTGGGCGAATGCCAATACCTACGTCTATATGGTGCAAACGACGCTGAAGGCGCGCGGCCAGTACAAGGGCCCCGTGAATGGCCAGCTCACCGGCTCGACCATCAAGGCCATGTATTCCGTCTGCCGCGCCGTTGCGACGCAGCGCGGTGCCTGTGAGGATGGTCCGCTGAGCGAGAAGGCGCGCCAGATCCTCAGCGATTACATCAAGCAGGCCGAAAGCTGACGAACCGCACTGGACGGGCAAGCCGGCCCGCCCGCATCATCGCCTCATGGCCCAGAAGCTCGATGCCGCCCTCCCGAGCGGGCGGCGATACCGCGCCGGACGCTGACGTTGCAAAGACCGCGCCGACGCGAGCGGTCCGGTTTCATCCGCCAGAAGCGGCCAATCGAGATCCCGGACTGCCGGTCACTTGGCGGTCCGGATTTTTTTTGTCTGGGTAACTGTTTCGAAACCAAAGCGACGGTCATCATCGACACAACCGGGCCCTAACCCCGCCAGACCATAGAAAATCGCCCTTAGAACTAAGCTTTTCGAAATCATTTCCGTGCCAGCTTCGGACCGTCGCATCTTCGACAAAACGGAGGCATGTCCATGAGCAGCCGGCTCCTTTTCTTCGGCACGGCCCTTTTGTCTCTGTTCATCAGCAGTGCTGCCCGCGCGGAAAGCCTCAACTTGCTGATCTGGGAATCCTACATCGACGAGAATCTGCTGAAGCGTTTCACGGCCGAGACCGGCGTCGCCATCAACCAGATCTATTATGACAGCGGCGACAAGCGCGACGAGGTTCTGGCCGATCCCGGCAGCAATGTGGATGTCGCACTGGTCGGCGAAACCACGGCGTCGCTGTTTGGCAGGCGCGGCGTGCTGGAAGCCCTCAACGAAAGCAACCTTCCGGTCCTGAAAAACTACGAGACACGTTGGCGCACGCGCTGCGCCGATTATGCCATGCCCTATCTCTGGGGCACCATGGGCATTCTCTATCGCTCCGACATCGTGGTCGAGGAGCCGTCATCCTGGCACGCGCTGATGACGCCGGCGCCCTATCTGCGCAAGCACATCGCCATGTTCGACGACCACAACGAGGCCTTCATCGCGCCACTTGCCATGCTCGGCAAGTCCATCAACGCCAACGACCAGCCAACGCTGAAGCTAGCCTTCGAAGCCATGAAGGAGCAGGCGCCCTCCGTTCTCACCTATGACTACATCATCACGTCGATCCAGCACGACGAGATCGGCCCCGAGCTCTACATGGCCGTCGGCTATTCCGGCGACCAGCATGTGCTGAACGAGAAGGTGGGCAAGCCGGGCCTCTGGCGCTACAGCCTGCCGCGCGAAGGCAGCCTGTTCTGGCTGGACTGCATGGCCGTATCGGCCGCCTCTCCGCGCAAGGATCTCGCACTGAAGTTCGTCAACTTCATCGGTTCGGCCGAAAACGCCAAGCAGAATGCCATGACGCTGAGAATGCCGACCACCAACAGTGCGGCCTACGCCCTTCTTCCGGTCGCAATCCGCAACAACCGCGAGATCTACCCCGACGAGGCCGCCCTCGACCGAAGCCAGCGGCAGCAGGACCTGACACCCGAATCCATCCAGATCCGTCGGCGGATCATCAGTTCGCTGGTGCATTTCCAGTGACCCTCATCAAGCGCACCAGCCTCCTCATCTTCCCCGTCGTTCTCCTCGGCTATGCCGTGGCCGCGCTACTCGTCTATCTGGTCGAGAGCAAGGCGGTGCGTGATCTTCAGGAGGCCAAGCTTGCCCAGCAGCTCGATCACCTGGCGGCCCTCTTCGACAGCGACCTGAACCAGAGCCGCACCTTCCTCTACGGTCTGGCCGACAGCAGTGCGCTACGTCTCTTCATCGAGGAGCAGAACGAGGGATATCGCAGCGCCGCCCTTGGCGTTCGCCTGCAACAGTCGGTGAAGTCGCTTACCAGTGACCCGCGCAAGTTCGTGTCCTTCGCGCTGCTGAAGCCGGATCTCACCCTCAGCTACTACTTCGAAAACAGCGACGATCCCTTCGCCACGATCGGCGCCAGCCAGCGCGAAAATGCGCGCCAGCTTCAGGACGGCAGCGACGTCATGAGCTGGAGTTTCGTTGAAGGCGAAGGTCAGCGGCCGCTGATCATCTATTCGCAGTTCATCGACCCCAGCACCCTCAATCCGCCGATCGCATCGGCCAAATCGCGCTCGATGCTGCTGCAGAGCGCCATCAAGCCGGAACTGTTCCTGCAGATGCGCGACGAGCTCGAGAGGGAGTATCACGCCCCGATCATCGTCTCGGCCGGCACGCCGGTAAAGCCTCACGGCTTTCTCTCGGCATCCGTACGCCTGGGCGGTGGCATCTCCGCAACGATCACGCCTGATCCCGTCCGCCTTGACGACAGTCTGTCACGCCTGCGCATGCTCCTGGGCCTCGGCACCATCATCCTCGCTCTGGCCAGCCTGTGGCTGCTGACCGGGCTGATCCGCCGCTTCGTCATCCAGCCGATCACCGCGCTGGACGAGGGCGTCACGGCGATCATGACGGACGCACGAGCCGAAATCCTCGGCTCCGGCGGAAAAGGGGAGATCGGGCGCCTGACGGAAAACATCCGCCTCATGCACGAGAAATCGCAGCAGACCCTGCATCTCGTCCAGAAGGCATCCTGGACGGACCCGCTGACCGGCCTCTCCAACCGCGCGCATTTCAGCGTGATCGGCGACAAGCTGGTGCGCAGCATGATCGAGACGCGCGACGCCTGCGCCCTGTTCTTCATTGACGTCGACAATTTCAAGTTCGTCAACGACCGCTACGGCCACAAGATCGGCGACGACCTGCTGAAATGCCTCGCAGACCGCATCACGGTGACCGTGGGCGAAATCGCCGGCAACTACTGGGTCGCCAACACCATCGTGGCACGCCTGTCAGGCGACGAATTCGCCATCCTGATGCCGACGCCCGCCCATACGGACATGGTGGAACGGTTGGCCGATCGTATTCTCGGCCTCTTTTCGTCCGGCTTCGAGGTCGGCGGCGAACGCTACCCCGTTACCGCCAGCATCGGCATCGCCTTCTGCCCCACGGACGGCGCCACGCTGACGAGCCTGATCGCCAATGCCGATGCGGCCATGTACCAGTCGAAGAGCACCGGCAAGAACCGCTTCGCCTACTTCTCCCGTACCATCGAGGAAAAGCAGCATCGCATCCGCCAGATCCAGGACGAGCTCCGGATCGCCGATCTCGACGAGCAGTTCCATCTTGTCTACATGCCGCTCATCGACCGTCAGGGCAAAGTCGCCGGCTGCGAGGCGCTGGTGCGCTGGCGCTCCCCCGTGCTCGGCCCGGTCGGTCCCGACGAATTCGTGCCGATTGCCGAAAGCTACGGCCTGTTCGCCAAGATCGACTTCTGGGTCATCGACAAGGCGATCTCCGATTGCGCCCGCCTTCAGGCCATGTTCGGGCCGGAAACTGTGGTCGCGATCAACATTTCCTCGGCAGAGCTGCATTCGGCAGCCATCACCGATCACATCGTCGAGCGCCTGCATCACTACGGCGTCAAGCCGCGCTCGGTGGAAATCGAGCTGACGGAAACCTTTGCCGTCAGCCTTGGCGAACAGCTGCGCCAGAACATCCAGCGCCTGCGCGAAGGCGGCCTGCGCATTGCCATCGACGATTTCGGCGCGGGCTACACCTCCGTGCAGCAGATCATCGATTACATGGCCGACACCATCAAGCTCGACCGCGATTTCGTCCGCAAGCTGACGATCGATGAGATGCAGCCGACGCTCCGTGCCGTCAACGCGCTCTGCCATGCCCGCGATATGCATGTGGTGGCAGAGGGCGTGGAAACGCGCGAACAGCTGGACATGCTGATGGAAGCGGGCTGCGACTACTTCCAGGGCTATTTCTTCAGCAAGCCGCGCCAGATGGACGATCTGCAGGTCTGGGCGCTGCGCCATGCCAACGAGCCGCTGGCGAGCCTCGTATCTGCCGACAAGGCGGCGCCACCCAAGCGGCGCCGCAAGACCGCCTGAGCGGCAGAGAGGCTACAGCGAGCGCCCTCAGGCAGTAGCCATCCCCGCCTAGCGTGGCGACCGTGCGGTCACGCCTGACCGGGAAGCCTGTGCGCTGCGCTGCCGCCTGCGCCAGAAGGGACGAATGACACGCCAGACCAGCAGAAGCACCAGGAGCGCGATGTAAAGCCCCTGTTCGGCGCCCACCACCTTTGTCGCCATGAAATAATGCAGGGCGCCGAGCAGGGCGACCAGATAGGTCAGCCGGTGGAGCCGCCCCCAATTGTGACCCAGCCGCCGGATCGACGCCATGTTGGACGTCAGGGCGAGCGGGATCAGACAGACGAGACCCGCCATGCCGAACATGATGAAGGGCCGCCGCAGCACGTCCTGAACCACGGCTTGCAGCACCAGCGCCTGATCGAGGATCAGGTAGACCGAGAAATGCATCAGCACGTAGTAGAAGGCGAGGAGCCCGAGCGCACGGCGATAGCGGATGAGGTTGACCCCAGCCAGCTCCCGAAGCGGGCTGACAGCCAGCGTCAGGATCAGGAAGCGGATCGCCCAGGTGCCGAGCAGGCGCTCGAACGTCTTGACCGGATCGGCCCCAAGCCCGCCTGTCGCCCCGAGGTAAAAGAACCACGCCGCAGGCAGCAGGCCGAGCCCGTAGATCCACCAGACGGAAATGACCGGCAGCCGCCGCTGGGCGGGAGCGGCCATCAGAAGTTCACCTTCAGATCCATGCCGGCATAAAGGCTTGCCACCTGATCGGCATAGCCGTTGAAGGGCAGCGTCGGGCGCCGTGCCTCGCTGAAGAACCCGCCTTCACCGATCCGCCGCTCGCTGGCCTGGCTCCAGCGCGGGTGATCGACCTCCGGATTCACATTCGCATAGAAGCCGTATTCGGAGGGCGCCGTCAGCGCCCAGGTATTCTTCGGCTGCTCCTCCACGAAGGAGATCCTGACGATCGACTTGATGCCCTTGAAGCCGTATTTCCACGGGACCACGAGGCGGATCGGCGCACCGTTCTGGTTCGGCAGCGTCTCGCCATAAAGGCCGACCGCGAGCAGCGTCAGCGGATGGCGCGCCTCGTCCATGCGCAGCCCCTCGATATAGGGCCATTCGAGCGACTGGAAGTAGCCATTCTGACCGGGCATTTCCTCCGGCCGCACCACCGTTTCGAAGGCGACATATTTGGCGCTGCCGAGCGGCTCCACCTTGTCGATGACGGCGGCGAGCGGAATGCCGTTCCACGGAATGACCATGGACCAGGCCTCCACGCAGCGCATGCGGTAAACGCGCTCCTCGATCGTGTAGTCCTTCAGCATCGCCTCGACATCCAGTGTCTGCGGCTTGGAAACGAGGCCGTCCACCTTGATCGTCCAGGGCAGCGGCTTGAAGTCGCCGGAAAGCGCCTTCGGCGAGTCCTTGTCGAGGCCGAATTCGTAGAAATTGTTGTAGCTCGTGACCGAATCCTTAGGCGTGAGCTTTTCATCGACCGTGTAGGCCGAGGGCTTGGAGGTGAGCGGCGCGGCAAGGGACGGGGAAGCCGTGAGCGCCAGCCCGCCGGCCGCCAGCCCCATCAGCTCGCGCCGGCGCAGATAGACGGACTTCGGCGTGATCTCGCTTCCGGGGATCGGGGGAACACGATAGGCGGCCATGGCGGAACCTCTTGGGAGATGGAGAGCGAAAACCAATATAGAGAACGGATCGACAAGCGACAGAGTTTCATCCGCCGCATCCATGCCGTTCTCCCACTCTACGCAGCAGGGGATGGCTTCGTTACGGCAGGGCGACACAATCACGCGGGATTGAACATCAGGGACGCTTGCCGATCACACCGGATTGTTGAGCCGGCGTACCGCTTTCGTCAGATGTGATAGTGAAAAGCGCTGAAAACTGGCGTAAAAGACCGCCACAAACGGTGCCTGCCCGAAAAGGGCCGACGTGCGCCGGCAGAAGACACGACAAAGACGAACAAGAGGAAACGACCATGCCCGCCTATCGCTCGCGTACGACCACCCATGGCCGCAACATGGCCGGCGCCCGCGGCCTGTGGCGCGCCACCGGCATGAAGGATGGCGATTTCGGCAAGCCGATCATTGCCGTCGTCAACTCCTTCACCCAGTTCGTGCCCGGCCACGTACACCTGAAGGATCTCGGCCAGCTGGTGGCCCGCGAGATCGAGAAGGCCGGCGGCGTCGCCAAGGAGTTCAACACGATCGCCGTCGATGACGGCATCGCCATGGGCCATGACGGGATGCTCTATTCGCTGCCGAGCCGCGAGATCATCGCCGACAGCGTCGAATACATGGTCAACGCCCACTGCGCCGACGCCATGGTCTGCATCTCCAACTGCGACAAGATCACCCCCGGCATGCTGAATGCCGCCATGCGCCTCAACATTCCCTCGGTCTTCGTCTCCGGCGGCCCGATGGAAGCCGGCAAGGTCGTCCTACACGGCAAGACGCATGCGCTCGACCTGGTCGATGCCATGGTCGCCGCTGCCGACGACAAGGTCTCCGACGAGGACGTCAAGGTCATCGAGCGCTCCGCCTGCCCCACCTGCGGCTCCTGCTCGGGCATGTTCACGGCCAATTCGATGAACTGTCTGACGGAAGCGCTCGGCCTGTCGCTGCCGGGCAACGGCTCGACGCTCGCAACGCATGCCGACCGCAAGCGCCTCTTCGTGGAAGCCGGCCACCTGATCGTCGATATCACGCGGCGCTGGTACGAGCAGGAGGATGCGAGCGTCCTGCCGCGCAACGTCGCCAACAAGCAGGCCTTCGAAAACGCCATGTCGCTCGACATCGCCATGGGCGGCTCGACCAACACGGTGCTGCACATCCTGGCAGCCGCTTATGAAGGCGGCATCGACTTCACCATGGAAGACATCGACCGCCTGTCGCGCAAGGTGCCGTGCCTGTCCAAGGTGGCACCCGCCAAGCAGGACGTGCACATGGAAGACGTGCACCGCGCCGGCGGCATCATGCGTATCCTTGGCGAACTCGAGCGCGGCAACCTCATCCACCGCGACAGCCCGACCGTGCATGCGACAACGCTCGGCGACGCCATCGACCGCTGGGACATCACCCGCACCAACTCGGAAACGGTGCGCACCTTCTTCCGCGCGGCCCCCGGCGGCATCCCGACCCAGGTCGCCTTCAGCCAGGAAGCGCGCTGGGACGAACTGGATACGGACGGCCAGAACGGCGTCATCCGCTCCGTCGAACACCCCTTCTCCAAGGATGGCGGCCTTGCCGTGCTCAAGGGCAACATCGCGCTCGACGGCTGCATCGTGAAGACGGCTGGCGTGGACGAGTCCATCCTGAAATTCTCCGGCCCGGCCGTCGTCTATGAAAGCCAGGACGCCGCCGTGAAGGGCATCCTCGGCAACGAGGTCAAGGCGGGCGATGTCGTGGTCATCCGCTACGAAGGCCCGAAGGGCGGCCCGGGCATGCAGGAAATGCTCTATCCCACGAGCTACCTGAAGTCGAAGGGCCTCGGAAAGGCCTGCGCGCTCATCACCGACGGCCGCTTCTCCGGCGGCACCTCGGGACTGTCGATCGGCCACGCCTCGCCGGAAGCCGCCCAGGGCGGCGCCATCGGCCTCGTCAGGCAGGGCGACATCATCGACATCGACATCCCGAACCGCACGATCAACATCGCCATCAGCGACGCCGAACTCGCCGCCCGCCGCGCCGAACAGGACAAGCTCGGCTGGAAGCCGGCAGCCCCCCGCAAGCGCAACGTGACGACGGCGCTGAAAGCCTACGCCGCCTTCGCCTCCAGCGCTGACAAGGGCGCCGTGCGCATCCTGCCCGGCGAGGAGTGAGCAAGGTTGACGATGCAGCGGGAGCGACAGCTGCCGCTCCCTCTCCGCGGTCATCCTCGGGCTTGACCCGAGGATCCACGCCTAAGCCTCAGCAGCCGCAGAATGGATTCTCGGGTCAAGCCCGAGAATGACGGACGATGGGAAGCGCGGTCGCAATCACCATCTCGTCACAACCCATTGCCCCCCTACGACACCGCCCGCAAATCCGCCCGCAGCCGCTCGATATCCGGCAGGCGCCGATCGAGCATCGCATGCGTGTCCCGCCATACGGGCAGCGCGCCAGCGAGCAGCCTCTCCCCCTCCCCCGTCAGCCGCAGCACCTTCCGCCGGCGGTCCTTTGGATCTTCGGACACCGTCACCAGCCCGCGCCGCTCCAGCGGCTTCAGCGCCGCCGTCAGCGTCGTGCGGTCCATGGCGAGCAGGTGCGCCACGTCGGCCATCCCGGCCGGCACCGGCCGGTTCAGCGACATCATCAGGGAAAACTGGCCGTTGGTCAGCCCGTGCGGCTTCAAGGCCTCGTCGAAGAGGCGCGCGAGCGCCCGTGCGGCCCGCTGCGCGTGCAGGCACAGGCACGTGTCCTTCACCAGAAGGGTGGCCTCGAACGGAATCATTGGCGACTTTGACATGAGCCATTTATGTTGATATCAACATGATCGTCAAGCCGGCGCCAATAAGCTCGTTTCGAGCGCCCGCGGGTTGCGACCAGGCGTCAAGAGGAGGAATGAGGATGAGTGACTTTCGCGGACGTTTCGTCTGGCACGAATTGATGACATCGGATACCCGCGCGGCCACTGCCTTCTACGCGGATGTCATCGGCTGGACGATCGAGGACAGCGGCATGCCCGGCATCGACTACCTCATCGCCAGCGCCGGCAAGGACATGGTCGCCGGCATCATGACCATGCCGCCGCACGCGGCCGCCGGGGGCGCGAAGCCGGCCTGGCTCGGCTACATCGCGGTGGACGAGGTCGATGTCGCGGCCGTGCATCTGTCGGCCCATGGCGGCACGCTGCACCGCGCGCCGGAGGACATTCCCGGCGTCGGGCGCTTTGCGGTTGTCTCCGATCCGCACGGCGCGGTGTTCTGCCTCTTCCATTCCGATACGCCCGGCGGCGAGGCGGTGAAGCTGATGGCACCCGGCCATGTCGGCTGGAACGAACTGATGTGCGCCGATGTGGAGGAAGCAATGGCCTTCTACCACCGCCTCTTCCACTGGCAGAAGGACACGGCGATGGATATGGGGCCGCTCGGCACCTATCAGATGTTCGCCGTCGGCGGAAACGCCATCGGCGGGATGATGCGCAAGCCGCCGGAAATGCCGGGCCCGCACCGCTGGCAGTATTATTTCACCGTCGAAGGCCTCGATGCAGCCGGCGAACGGGTCAAGGCGGGCGGCGGGCAGGTTCTGGATCAGCCGATGGAGGTGCCCGGCGGCGCCTGGATCATCCCCTGCGTCGATCCGCAGGGCGCATCCTTCTCGCTGGTTTCCATGACGCGCTGAAGACGTTCCATGGAAACAGGGCGATGGCCGGAAGCCGCCCGCAGGCGGCTTCTTCCACACCCGGACCGATCGCCGCTTGCTTTCTCTCTTCGCATTGCACAAACTCAAGGGAATGACGGCTAAAGACCGTTCCAGAGGGCAATACGAGGCAGCATGTCAATCAAGGCCAGCATCTACCATCTGACCCATTACAGCTACGACAAACCCGTCCGCCTCGGACCGCAGATCATCCGGCTGAAACCGGCGCCGCATTCCAAGACCAAGGTCATCAGCCATTCCCTGAAGGTCACGCCCGCCAACCATTTCGTGAACCTGCAACAGGATCCCTACGGCAATTATCAGGCCCGCTTCGTTTTTCCCGATCCCGTCACCGAGCTGAAGATCGAGGTCGATCTCGTCGCCGACATGACGGTCTACAATCCCTTCGACTTCTTCGTGGAGGAAGTGGCCGAGCACTGGCCCTTCGACTATCCCGAAGAGATCCGCGACGATCTGACGATCTACATGCAGCCGGAGCCGCTTACGCCGGCCCTGGAAGCCTTCATGAAGACCGTCGATCGCGCGCGCCAGCGCACGGTGGACATGGTGGTGGGCCTCAATGCCCGCCTGCAATCCGAAATCGGCTACGTGATCCGCATGGAACCCGGCGTGCAGACGCCGGAGGAGACGTTGACCTCGGCCAGGGGCTCCTGCCGTGACTCCAGTTGGCTGCTGGTGCAGGTGCTGCGCCACCTCGGCCTCGCCGCCCGCTTCGTCTCCGGCTATCTCATCCAGCTCGCGCCCGATCTCAAGGCGCTGGACGGCCCCTCCGGCACGGAGGTGGACTTCACCGACCTGCACGCCTGGTGCGAGGTCTATCTGCCCGGCGCCGGCTGGATCGGCCTTGACCCGACATCGGGCCTGCTGACGGGCGAAAGCCATATTCCGCTCGCCGCCACGCCGCATTACCGCAATGCAGCGCCCATCACCGGCGGCTATTTCGGCGAGGCGGAAACCGAGTTCGACTTCAACATGCGCGTCTCGCGCGTCGCCGAGCATCCGCGCATCACCAAGCCATTTTCTGATGACAGCTGGGAGGCGCTGAATGCGCTCGGCGAGGACGTGGACCGCGTGCTCACCCAGAACGACGTGCGCCTGACCATGGGCGGCGAGCCGACCTTCGTCTCGATCGATGACTTCCAGTCGGCCGAATGGAACACGGCCGCCGTCGGCCCCACGAAACGGGGCCTGGCCGATACGCTCATCCGGCGCCTGCGCGAACGTTTCGCGCCGGGCGGCTTCCTGCACTACGGACAGGGCAAGTGGTATCCGGGCGAAAGCCTGCCGCGCTGGACCTTCTCGCTCTACTGGCGCCGCGACGGCAAGCCGATCTGGAACAACCCGGACCTCGTCGCCGTCGAGACATCCGACACCGGTGTCACCCACGAGGATGCGTCGCGCCTCCTGCAGGCGATCGCGGTCGAACTCGACATCGCCGCGGACAATGTGACGGCGGCCTATGAGGATCCGGCCGAGTGGATCGTCAAGGAGGCCAATCTTCCCGAAAACGTCGATCCGGCCAATTCCAAGCTCAAGGATCCGGAAGAGCGCAACCGTATCGCCAAGGTCTTTTNGATCCGGCCGAGTGGATCGTCAAGGAGGCCAATCTTCCCGAAAACGTCGATCCGGCCAATTCCAAGCTCAAGGATCCGGAAGAGCGCAACCGTATCGCCAAGGTCTTTTCCAACGGCCTCACCCAGCCGGCCGGCTATGTGCTGCCCGTGCAGGCCTGGCAGACGCGCGCGTCGGGCCTGACCTGGGTCAGCGAGAAATGGCGCACCCGGCGCGGCCGCATCTACCTCATTCCCGGCGACTCCCCGGTCGGCTTCCGCCTGCCGCTGAATTCGCTGCCCTACATCTCGCCGTCCTGGTACCCCTACATCAACCCCACCGACCCGATGATCGAGAAGCCGCCGCTGCCGGATTTCTCGACAGAGAAGGGCCGGGTCATGCCGGAACATTCCTTCCAGGCCGAAACCCCGCAGCAGCGGGCCCTCGGCCAGTCCTACGAGGAGATCGGCGGGCGGGTGCGAACCGCCATTTCCGTCGAGGTGCGCGACGGCCGGCTCTGCGTCTTCATGCCGCCGACCGCAGCGCTGGAAGAATATCTCGATCTCGTGGCCTCGGCCGAGCGCGCCGCCGCAGCGCTCAGCCTGCCGGTCCATATCGAGGGTTACGCGCCGCCGCATGACGAGCGGCTGAACGTCATCCGCGTCGCGCCCGACCCCGGCGTCATCGAAGTCAACATCCATCCGGCCTATAACTGGAAGGATTGCGTGGACATCACGACGGCGATCTACGAGGAGGCGCGCCAGTGCCGCCTCGGCGCCGACAAGTTCATGATCGACGGCCGCCACACCGGCACTGGCGGCGGCAACCACGTGGTCGTCGGCGGCTCCACGCCCTTTGACAGCCCGTTCCTGCGCCGTCCCGACATCCTGAAGAGCCTCGTGCTGCACTGGCAGCGCCACCCTTCGCTCTCCTACCTCTTCTCCGGCCTGTTCATCGGCCCGACCAGCCAGGCGCCGCGCATCGACGAAGCCCGCCATGACAGTCTCTACGAGCTGGAAATCGCGCTGTCGCAGGTGCCCTTGCCCAATTCCGGCCTGCACCCGCCGCTGCCCTGGCTGGTCGACCGGCTGTTCCGTAACCTCCTGGTGGACGTGACCGGCAACACGCACCGCTCCGAAATCTGCATCGACAAGCTGTTCTCGCCGGATGGCCCCACGGGCCGCCTCGGGCTGGTGGAGTTCCGCGGCTTCGAAATGCCGCCGAATGCGCGCATGTCGCTGGCCCAGCAGCTGCTCGTGCGCGCCCTCATTGCCCGCTTCTGGCTCTATCCGGTCGATGGCAAGTTCGTGCGCTGGGGCACGACGCTGCATGATCGATTCATGCTGCCGCATTTCGTCTGGGCCGATTTCCTCGATGTGCTCGCCGACCTGCGCGCCCATGGCTTCGATTTCCGCCCGGAATGGTTCGAGGCGCAACTGGAATTCCGCTTCCCCTTCTGCGGCGAGGTGGAATACGAGGGCTCGAAGCTCGAAATCCGGCAGGCGCTGGAACCCTGGCACGTCATGGGCGAACAGGGCGCCATCGGCGGCACGGTGCGCTACGTGGACTCCTCCGTCGAACGTGTGCAGGTGCGGCTCGAAACCGCCAATCCCGGCCGCTACACCGTCACCTGCAACGGCCGCCCCGTGCCGCTGACGGCAACCGGCGAAGCCGGCGTTGCCGTGGCCGGCGTGCGCTACAAGGCCTGGCAGCCGGCATCCGGCCTGCATCCGGTGCTGCCCGTGAACACGCCGCTAACCTTCGATCTCTATGATACCTGGTCGCGGCGCTCGATCGGCGGCTGCATCTACCATGTTGCCCATCCGGGCGGTCGCAATTATGAGACCTTCCCGGTCAATGGAAACGAGGCGGAGGCACGCCGGCTGGCCCGCTTCGAGCCGTGGGGGCACACGGCCGGCGGCTTCACGCTCTACCCGGAGCAGCCTTCGGCGGAATTCCCCCTGACGCTCGACCTGAGGCGCCCGGCAGGAGTGTAAGGCGTGGTAAAATCGGCGGCCGAACCGCAGCAGAAGGCACAGGCAAAAGCCCGGACGGACCTCGTCTCGGGCTATGCCGCGCTGCCCGGAAGCGCCGACGAGATGCTGGACAAGACCGGCGCGGTCCGCCCGGTCTGGCAGCACCTTCTCGCCGCCATCGGCCGCATGGACGAAACCGAACTTGTCAACCGCTTCGCCCGCGCCGACCGCTACCTGCGCGATGCCGGCGTCTTCTACCGCGCCTACGGCACGAAGGAGAATGCCGAGCGTAACTGGCCGCTCTCCCATATCCCGGTCCTCATCGACGAAAAGGAGTGGGACGTCGTCTCCGAGGGGCTGATCCAGCGCGCAGAACTTCTGGAAAAGGTCGTCGCCGACATCTATGGCGAGGGCCGGCTGGTGCGGGAAGGCTTCCTTCCGCCGGCACTCATTGCCGCCAATCCGGAATTCCTGCGCCCGCTGGTCGGGGTAAAGCCCGCCGACGGCCATTTCCTGAACTTCTGTTCCTTCGAGATCGGTCGCGGCCCCGACGGAAACTGGTGGGTTCTCTCCGACCGCACCGAGGCCCCCTCCGGCGCCGGCTTTGCGCTGGAAAACCGCGTGGCGACCACCCGCGCCTTTTCCGACGTCTATGCCGATACCCACGTCCATCGGCTCGCAAGCTTTTTCGGCGCCTTCCGCGATACGCTGCAGGCCAGCAAACGGCACCCGGAGGACCGCATCGCGGTTCTCTCCCCAGGCGTTGCCAACGAGACCTATTTCGAACACGCCTATATCGCCCGCTATCTCGGCTTCATGCTGCTCGAGGGCGAGGATCTGACGGTCGTCGGCGACCGCGTCATGGTGCGCACCGTGGCGGGCCTGAAACCCGTGGGCGTTCTGTGGCGCCGTCTCGACGCGGCCTTCGCCGATCCGCTGGAGCTGAACCAGAACTCCCACATCGGCACGCCCGGCCTCGTCGATGCGCTCCGCGCCGGCTCCGTCTCCATTGTCAATGCGCTCGGCTCCGGCATTCTCCAGACCCGTGCCCTGCTCGCCTTCCTGCCACGCATTTCGCGTCACCTGACGGGCGAAGACCTGAGACTGCCCAGCATCGCCACCTGGTGGTGCGGACAGGCAGCCGAGCAGGCGCATGTCGCCGCCAATATCGAGAAGATGGTCATCGGACCGGCCTATTCGGTCCGGCCCTTCTTCGACGACAACGAGCAGTCCGTGCTCGGCTCCAGCCTGCGCGCCACCGCGAAAATGTCGATCGGGGAGTGGCTGAAGAGCGATGGCGCGAAACTGGTGGGGCAGGAAGCCGTGACGCTTTCCACCACACCCGCCTTCGTCAACGGGAAGCTGACCCCGCGTCCCATGTCGCTGCGCGTCTTTGCTGCCCGCACGCTCACCGGCTGGCAGATCATGCCGGGCGGTTTCGCCCGTATCGGCTCGGGAGACGATGTCGCCGCCATCGCCATGCAGGCCGGCGGTTCGGCGGCCGACGTCTGGATCGTCAGCGACAGGCCGGTGGCCCGCACCACGCTCCTGCCGGCGGAGGAAAGCTTCACCCGCAACATGCCCGGCAGCCTGCCGAGCCGCGCGGCCGACAATCTCTTCTGGCTCGGCCGCTATATCGAGCGGGCCGAAGGAGCGCTGCGCATCCTGCGCGCCTGGCACGGCCGCTATGCGGAAGCCGCGAACCCCGACATGCCGCTGCTCAAGGACGTGACGGAGTATCTGGCAGCGCTCGACATCGACACAAAGCAGCCCGTGCCGTCCAGCCTGCTCGCCAACATCTCGAGCGCGCTGTTTTCGGCCAGCAACATCCGCGACCGGTTCTCGCCCGATGGCTGGCTGGCCCTGAACGACCTTGCCAAGACCGCGCGCAAGTTCCACGCCACCGTGCAGGCGGGCGACGACGCGACGCACGCCATGACCATCCTGCTCCGCAAGCTCGCGGGCTTTGCCGGTCTCGTACACGAAAACATGTACCGCTTCACCGGCTGGCGGTTTCTCTCCATCGGCCGTTACCTGGAGCGCGGCCTGCACATGACGCGCCTTCTGGGCCACATGACGGGACCCGATACGCCCGACGGGGCCTATGACATGCTGCTGGAGATCGGCGACAGCGTCATGACCCATCGCCGCCGCTACAATGTGGCGACCGCCTCGCTGACGGTGACCGACCTGCTGGCGCTCGATCCGCTCAACCCGCGCTCGATCCTCTACCAGCTGAACGAGATCAAGACGGAAGTGGAGCTTTTGCCGAACGCCTTCACCAACGGCCAGATGTCCGCCTTCTACCGGGAGGCCATGCGCCTGCATGCGGGCCTCGCCGTCATGACGCCGGATGGCATGACGCAGGCCGTTTACCGCCGTTTCGAGCAGGATCTGGAGCACCTCTCCGATGTCCTTGCGCAAACCTATCTGAGTTGAGCCCGTGATCTACGACATCGCCCTGAAGATCACCTATGCCTACGAGGTTCCGGTCTCCGGCGGACGCCACATGGTGCGCGTGCTGCCCCTGTCGCTGCCGGGCCGCCAGAGGCTGATCGCGGGATCCGTCAGCTGCGTGCCGACACCGCAGGAGCGGCGTGAGGTCGTCGATTTCTTCCAGAACCCGGCGACGGCGATCGTCTTCCGCACGGCGCACGACCGGCTTGTCATTCGCATGCAGGCCCGCGTACAGGTCGATGCCCTGCCGATTACCGCCGACTTCTCGCCGCGGCTTCCCGAATTGTCGGCCGTTCTGGCTGCAAGCTGGGGGCTTGATCCCGATTCGCCCCACCATTTCACCGGCGTCAGCCCGCGCCTGCCGGAGGTCGCCGAAATCGCCGCCTATGCCCGCGGCGTGGTGCGCGAGGGCATGACCGTCAACGAGATCGCCAAAGCCCTTTGCGCGCGCATCCACAAGGACTTCACCTATGATCCGAAAGCGACGACGGTCGATACGACACCGTCCGCCGCCTTCAAGCTGAAACGGGGTGTGTGCCAGGATTTCGCCCATGTGATGATCGTTGCGCTGCGCAGTCTCGGCATCCCCGCCGGCTATGTCAGCGGCTTCCTGCGCACCATTCCCCCGCCGGGTAAGGAGCGGCTGGAGGGCGCGGATGCCATGCATGCCTGGGTGCGCTACTGGGCAGGCCCCCTGACAGGCTGGGTCGAACTCGATCCCACCAACGACATTCCAGCCGGAACCGACCACATCGTCGTCGGTCACGGTCGCGACTATGCCGACGTCGCGCCGGTCATCGGGATTCTCAAGAGCTATGGTGGCCAGACGACCGAACAGGCCGTCGACGTCATTCCGCTTGTGCCCGCGTGATCCAAAATTGGACATGTCGCCAAAACGCCCCTGAAATTCGGGGGATTTCTCCGGAATGATTCAAATTTCATCTATCGCTGAAACCATCCGGAAGGGTGTCTTGGTTAGTCTCGCAGAACGTTGAACCCACTGCGAGATGCACATGATGCGCGTACGCACCCTTTCCAAGCTCCGTTGCCTCCTGATGAACAGGCGCGGCAATTTCGGCATGCTGGGCGCCTTGACCTTGCCCGTTCTGATCGGGGCCGGCGGCGTTGCCATGGACATGGCGACCATGGTCATGACCAAGCACGAATTGCAGGATGCCGTTGACGCTGCCGCACTTGCCGGTGCCTCGGCAATGGCAGGCAAGGGTGTCAGCGAAGACGAAGCCAAGAAGATCGTCCTCAACTATCTCAAGGGCCAGCTTTCCGGCAGCAGCATGGAGAAGGACAAGAGCAAGGGAACGACCCCGGAAGAGGTCGCCTCCAACGCTGTCGTCACCATCGCGACGAAGGCGACAACCGGCAACGCCAAGGAATACACGATCGACGTGCTCGCGGGTAGAACGGTCTACTTTACCCCGTTGACGGGCCTGTTCGGCCAGAACTCCACCGATATCAAGACCGCGGGCACGGCAACAGCCAGCACCGAATCGAAGAATGCCATCTCCATGTATCTCGTGCTGGACCGCTCCGGCTCCATGGATGAGAAGACGCAAACGGAAACGACGCGCACCTACACCTACGACTGCGGGTCGAAATGGTCGCCGAAGACCTGCACGGGCACCTACGCGGACTACTACACGAAGATGGAAGCGCTGAAGATGGCCGTCGCCGACCTTCTTTCGACGCTGGACAACGCGGACCCGACCGCGACGCTGGTCAGGACCGGGGGCAACTCCTACAACTCGAAGGCCGACACGCCGACCAACCTGAAGTGGGGAACGAAGTCGGTCAAAAGCTACGTGGACGCGCTTGTTCCGAGCGGGACGACCAACTCGGCGCCGGCTTTCGTCAACGCCTATAACGCGCTGATGAAGACCAGCGAGAATGCCGTCCACAAGGCCAAGAATGGGCAGGTGCCGTCGAAATTCATCGTTCTTCTGACGGACGGCGAAAACAACGTCGCCAACGCCGATTCGACCACGAAGACCTATTGCGACATGGCCCGGAAGGAAAAGATCGAGGTCTATTCCATCCCCTTCATGGCGCCGAAAGCCGGGCAGGATCTGCTGCGCTACTGCGCAACCAGCGACGCGCACTACATTCCGGCCGAAAACGCGGATCAATTGTCCGCCGCCTTCAAGTTCATCGGCGAGCGGGCGACAGCGCTCGCCACGCGCCTGAGCAAGTAGACACTGCCGCTCCCCAAAAGCCGCCTGCCCCACGCAGGCGGCTTTCAGCATTTTTTTCAAAGGCTTCGATCCATCTCTCCCGCCCGCTTGCCCTGCGCGCAACGCATGGCCGCTTTATTGACAAGGCATATTGCAAGCGCTTCGGATAGATGCATAAATCGATCTAACCCGGAGGGTGCGGGCCTTGAAAACTGGAAAGAGGGGGCGATCTTTTCCATGATGAACCAGGTAAATTCCAGCAACCTGCCCACGCCGGCACTACGCACGTCGGACCCGGAGCAGCTGGCAACCGAGATCCTCGAACGTCTGAAGTACCGCATCGGCAAGGATCCGAAGGTGGCAAAGCCGCACGACTGGCTGACCGCCGCCATTCTCGTTGCGCGCGACCGCGTGACGGACAAGTGGATGGAAGCCACCAAGCGCACCTATGCCGAAGGCTCGAAGCGGGTCTACTACCTCTCGCTGGAATTCCTGATTGGCCGCCTGATGCGCGACGCCATGACCAATATCGGCATCATGGACGAGATGCGTGTGGCGCTGACCTCGCTCGGCGTCGATATCGACGTGATTGCAGAACTCGAGCCGGACGCAGCGCTTGGCAATGGCGGTCTCGGCCGCCTCGCAGCCTGTTTCATGGAATCGATGGCGACCGTCGATGTTCCCGCCTATGGCTACGGCATCCGCTACGTGCACGGCCTCTTCCGCCAGCAGATGGCCGATGGCTGGCAGGTGGAACTGCCGGAAAACTGGCTCGCCCACGGCAATCCCTGGGAGTTCGAGCGCCGTGAAAGCTCCTATGAAATCGGCTTCGGCGGCGCTGTGGAGACGGTCAACGTCGACGAGGAAGTGACCCGTTACGTCTGGAAGCCGGCCGAGCGCGTTATCGCCACCGCCTACGACACGCCCGTCGTCGGCTGGCGCGCCAACCGCGTCAACACGCTGCGTCTGTGGACGGCAACGCCGATCGACCCGATCCTGCTCGACGCCTTCAACGCCGGCGACCACATCGGGGCGCTCCGGGAAAGCAACAAGGCCGAAAGCCTTGCCCGCGTCCTCTACCCGGCCGACGCAACACCGGCCGGCCAGGAACTGCGCCTGCGCCAGGAGTTCTTCTTCTCCTCCGCCTCGCTGCAGGACATCCTGCGCCGCCATCTGCAGCAATATCCGGATTTCACCTCGCTGCCGGATGCCGTCTCCATCCAGCTCAACGACACGCACCCGGCCGTCGCCGTTGCCGAACTCGTGCGCCTGCTGACCGACGTGCACGGCCTCGACTTCGAGCAATCCTGGGAAATCGCCCGGCTGACCTTCTCCTACACCAACCACACGCTGCTGCCCGAAGCGCTGGAAAGCTGGCCGGTGCCGCTCTTCGAGCGCCTGCTGCCGCGGCACATGCAGATCGTCTACGCGATCAACGCGATGATCCTCGGCGAGGCCCGCCGCCAGAAGGCGCACACCGACCAGCAGATCCGCTCGATCTCGCTGATCGACGAAAGCGGCGAACGCCGCGTGCGCATGGGCAACCTCGCCTTTGTCGGCTCGCACTCGATCAACGGCGTCTCGGCGCTGCACACCGAGCTGATGAAGGAAACGGTCTTTGCCGACCTGCACCGGCTCTACCCGACCCGCATCAACAACAAGACAAACGGCATCACGCCCCGCCGCTGGCTGATGCAGTGCAATCCCGGCCTCTTCTCGCTGATCCGCGAGGCGATCGGCGATCGCTTCATGGACGAGACGGAAGCGCTTTCCGAACTCGACGCCTTCGCCGACAACAAGGACTTCCAGGAGAAGTTCGCGGCGGTGAAGCGCGCCAACAAGGTCAAGCTCGCCAAGCTCGTGCAGAGCCGCATGGGCATCCGCCTGGATCCTTCCGCGCTCTTCGACATCCAGATCAAGCGCATCCACGAATACAAGCGCCAGCTGCTCAACATCATCGAGGCAATCGCGCTCTACGACCAGATGCGCTCGCATCCCGAACTCGACTGGGTGCCGCGTGTGAAGCTCTTTGCCGGCAAGGCCGCGCCGAGCTACCACAACGCCAAACTCATCATCAAGCTGGCGAACGACGTCGCCCGCGTCATCAACAACGACCCGGCCGTGCGCGGCCTGCTGAAGGTCGTCTTCGTTCCCAACTACAACGTCTCGCTGGCCGAGGTGATCGTTCCGGCCGCAGACCTGTCGGAACAGATCTCGACCGCAGGCATGGAAGCCTCCGGCACCGGCAACATGAAGTTCGGCCTGAACGGCGCGCTGACCATCGGCACGCTCGACGGCGCAAACGTCGAAATGCGCGACCATGTCGGCGAAGAGAACATCAAGATCTTCGGCATGACGGCGGAAGAGGTCTCCAAGACCCGCGCCGAAGGCCACAATCCGCGCGCCATCATCGAAAGCTCCCGCGAGCTTCAGCAGGCGCTTTCCGCCATCTCTTCCGGCGTCTTCTCGCCGGGCGACAGCGGCCGTTTTGCCGGTCTCGTCGATGGTCTCTACAACCATGACTGGTTCATGGTTGCCGCCGACTTCGATGCCTATGCGAAGGCCCAGCGCGAGGTTGATGCGCTCTGGACCGACCCTCAGGTCTGGTATTCGAAGACCATCCGGAACACGGCGCGGATGGGATGGTTTTCCTCCGACCGGACGATCCGGCAATATGCGAAGGAAATCTGGAGGGCAGGATGACCGAAATTTCCGCCAACGTGACGACCGAAAATGGAGGGGGCGTCCTCTCGGAGGCGGAAATTGCAGCGATCGTCGCCGGCCATCACCGCGACCCGTTTGCAGTTCTCGGAGTGCATGAGATCAAGGGCGGGTTCATCGCCCGCTGCTTCGTGCCCGGCGCAGAGGAGGCCGTGGCCGAAACGCTGGCCGGCAAGGCGATCGGCACGCTCAAGCGCCGCCACGATGCCGGCTTCTTCGAAGGACCGGTAACGCTGATGAAGCGTCAGCCGATCCGGTATCGGCTGAAGAACGGCGGCGGCGACTGGACCGTCATCGACCCCTACAGCTTCGGCCCGGTCCTCGGGCCGATGGACGATTATTACATCCGTGAAGGCTCGCATCTGCGCCTCTTCGACAAGATGGGCGCCCATCCGCTCAGCCACGAAGGCGCGGAAGGCTTCCACTTTGCCGTCTGGGCACCGAATGCGCAGCGCGTCTCCGTGGTCGGCGATTTCAACAGCTGGGATGGCCGCCGCCACCAGATGCGCCTGAGGATCGATACCGGCATCTGGGAAATCTTCATTCCCGGCGTGCCCGAAGGCGTTCCCTACAAATACGAGATCATCGGCAAGAACGGCGAACTGCTGCCCCTGAAGGCTGACCCCTTCGCCCGCCGCTCGGAACTGCGGCCGAAGAACGCCTCGATGACGACGGGCGAGATCGCGCAGGTCTGGGAAGACGAGGCACACCGCAAGTTCTGGGCCAGCACCGATGCGCGCCGCCAGCCGATCTCCATCTACGAGGTGCATGCCGCCTCCTGGCAGCGGCGCGAAGACGGCACGATGCTGAGCTGGGACGAACTGGCCGAACGGCTGATCCCCTACTGCGTCGACATGGGCTTCACCCATGTCGAGTTCCTGCCCGTCACCGAATATCCCTTCGACCCCTCCTGGGGCTACCAGACGACGGGCCTCTATTCGCCAACGGCCCGTTTCGGCGAGCCAGAAGGCTTCGCCCGCTTCGTCAACGGCGCCCACAAGGTCGGCCTCGGCGTCATCCTCGACTGGGTGCCGGCCCACTTCCCGACCGATGCCCACGGGCTTCGCTGGTTCGACGGCACCGCGCTTTACGAACATGAAGACCCCCGCCAGGGCTACCATCCGGACTGGAACACGGCGATCTACAATTTCGGCCGCGCCGAAGTCCTCGCCTATCTCCTCAACAACGCCCTCTACTGGGCGGAGAAGTTCCATCTGGACGGCCTTCGCGTCGATGCGGTCGCCTCGATGCTCTACCTCGATTATTCCCGCAAGCAAGGGGAATGGGTGCCGAACGAATATGGCGGGAACGAAAACCTGGAGGCGGTGCGTTTCCTCCAGCAGATGAACGCCGCCGTCTATGGCAGCCATCCCGGCATCCTGACGATTGCCGAGGAATCCACCTCCTGGCCGAAGGTCTCCCATCCCGTCCATGCCGGCGGCCTGGGCTTCGGCTTCAAGTGGAACATGGGCTTCATGCACGATACGCTGCAATATCTCGCCCGCGAGCCCATCCACCGCAAGCACCATCACAACGACCTCACCTTCGGCCTGCTCTACGCCTTCACCGAAAACTTCGTGCTGCCGCTCTCCCACGACGAGGTCGTGCACGGCAAGGGATCGCTGATTGCCAAGATGGCCGGCGACGACTGGCAGAAATTCGCCAACCTGCGTGCCTATTACGGCTTCATGTGGGGCTATCCCGGCAAGAAGCTTTTGTTCATGGGCCAGGAATTTGCCCAGTGGCGCGAATGGTCGGAGGATCGCGGTCTCGACTGGAACCTCGACGAATATCACATGCATGCCGGCATGCGCCGTCTCGTCAGGGACCTCAACGGCACCTACCGCGCCAAGCCCGCGCTGCATGCGCGCGACTGCGAGGGCGACGGCTTCGAATGGCTGATCGCCAATGACAGCGACAATTCCGTCTTCGCCTGGCTGCGCAAGGCGCCGGGGGAGAAGACGGTGGCCGTGGTGACGAATTTCACGCCCGTCTACCGCGAGCACTACACCATTCCCCTGTCGGCCGAGGGCCGGTGGAAGGAAATATTGAACAGCGATGCAGAGATCTATGGAGGAAGCGGAAAGGGCAACGGCGGAGCCGTTCATGCCGAGAGACAAGCGTCCGGAGCCATTTTGGCGAACATCACCCTGCCGCCGCTGGCGACACTGATGTTCGAACAGGAGTAGGCCGCAGACCGCGCCTCCCGCGCGGACGACGGCAAGATGCAAGAACACGAGGAACGATCGGCCCCAGGGGAACGGGCCGGTGGAACCGGACAACATTCGAATGGGAGGATTACCATGGTCGAAAAACGCATTCAGCCCCTTGCCCGTGATGCCATGGCCTATGTGCTGGCCGGTGGCCGGGGAAGCCGCCTGAAGGAACTCACCGACCGCCGCGCCAAGCCGGCCGTCTATTTTGGCGGCAAGGCCCGCATTATCGATTTCGCGCTCTCCAACGCGCTGAATTCCGGTATCCGACGCATTGGCGTCGCCACGCAGTACAAGGCGCATTCGCTGATCCGCCACCTGCAGAACGGCTGGAACTTCTTCCGCCCGGAACGAAACGAAAGCTTCGACATCCTGCCGGCCTCCCAGCGCGTGTCCGAAACGCAGTGGTATGAAGGCACCGCCGACGCGGTCTACCAGAACATCGACATCATCGAAGACAGCGGCGTCGAGTTCATGGTCATCCTGGCCGGCGACCATATTTACAAGATGGACTACGAGCTGATGCTCCAGCAGCACGTCGATTCCGGCGCCGATGTCACGATCGGCTGCCTGGAAGTGCCGCGCATGGAAGCGACCGGCTTCGGCGTCATGCATGTGGATGGCCAGGACCAGATCATCGATTTCGTCGAAAAGCCCGCCGATCCGCCGGGCATTCCCGGCAATCCGGACATGGCGCTCGCCTCCATGGGCATCTACGTTTTCCGCACCAAGTTCCTGATGGACCTGTTGCGCCGCGACGCCGCCGATTCGAACTCCAGCCGCGACTTCGGCAAGGACATCATTCCCTATATCGTCAAGAACGGGAAAGCGGTGGCCCACCGCTTCACCAAGTCCTGCGTGCGCTCCGATTTCGAGCGCGAGGCCTACTGGCGCGACGTCGGGACCATCGACGCCTACTGGCAGGCCAATATCGACCTGACCCATGTGACGCCGGAACTCGACATCTACGACAGCACCTGGCCGATCTGGACCTTTGCCGAGATCAAGCCGCCGGCGAAATTCGTGCATGACGACGAGATGCGCCGCGGCTCGGCCACATCCTCGCTGATCTCCGGCGACTGCATCATCTCCGGTGCAACGCTCAACCGCAGCCTGCTCTTCACGGGCGTGCGTGTGAATTCCTTCTCGCGCATCGAAAACGGCGTCATCCTGCCGAATGTGAAGATCGGCCGGCATGCGCAGCTGAAAAACGTGGTGATCGACAGCCGCGTCGTCATCCCCGAAGGCCTCGTTGTCGGCGAGGATCCCGAGGAGGATGCACGGCGCTTCCGTCGCAGCGAAAATGGCATCTGCCTGATCACCCAGGCGATGATCGACAAACTGGGTGTGTGATCGATGAAGGTGCTGTCTGTCGCGTCGGAAGTCTATCCGCTGATCAAGACCGGCGGGCTCGCGGATGTCGCGGGTGCGTTGCCGCTGGCGTTGAAACGCCACGGCATCGCCATGCGCACCCTGCTGCCCGGCTACCCGGCCGTGATGCGCAAGATCGGCGAGGCGCGCCAGATTGCCACCTTCGACACCCTCTTCGGCAATCCCGCCGGTCTTCTGGCTGTCGAGCACGAGGGGCTGGACCTTCTCGTGCTCGACGCGCCCTGGCTCTACGACCGCGAGGGCGGCCCCTATGTGGACGCCGCCGGCAGGGACTATCCGGATAATTTCCGCCGCTTTGCGGCGCTGTCGCTGGCAGCATCGGAAATCGCCAACGGCAAGCTCGCCGACTGGCGCCCCGACATCGTTCACGCCCATGACTGGCAGGCGGCGCTCACGCCCGTCTACATGCGCTTCAGTCCCGTCGCGCACTCCGTGCCCTCGATCATGACGGTGCACAACATCGCCTTCCAGGGCCAGTTCGGCGCCGATATCTTCCCGGAACTCGCGCTGCCGCCCGAAGCCTTCTCCATGGAGTTCGTCGAATATTACGGCGATGTCGGCCTGCTGAAGGGCGGCCTGCGCACCGCCCATGCCATCACCACCGTCAGCCCGAGCTATGCGCAGGAAATTCTCACGCCGGAATTCGGCATGGGACTGGAGGGCCTGCTGCAGGCGCGCGGCGACGATCTCGTCGGCATCGTCAACGGCATCGACACCGTTGTCTGGAACCCCGCCACCGACAGCTTCCTTGCGCGCAGTTTCGACGCCGCCACGCTGAAGACACGGATCGAGAACAAGACCGCACTGGCTGCGGAGTTCGGTCTTGAGGCGGGCGATGGTCCGCTCTTCTGCGTCATCAGTCGCCTGACCTGGCAGAAGGGCATGGATCTTCTGGTGGAAGTCATCCCGGAGATCGTCGCCAGTGGCGGGCGCCTCGCCATTCTCGGCTCCGGCGATCCCGGCCTTGAAACCGCGCTCTTTGCCGCCGCCGGCCGTCATCCGGGCCGCGTCGCCATCACCACCGGCTACAACGAGCCGCTGTCCCACCGCATGCAGGCCGGCGCCGATGCGATCATCATTCCCTCGCGCTTCGAGCCCTGCGGCCTGACCCAGCTCTATGGCCTGCGCTATGGCTGCGTGCCGATTGTCGGCCGCACGGGCGGCCTCGCCGATACGGTGATTGACGCCAACGAGGCAGCCCTTCTCGCCGGCGTCGCCACCGGCTTCCAGCTTGCCCCCATCACCGCCGATGGCCTGCGCATGGCGCTGCGCCGGGCATTCCGCGCCTATGCCGACCCAGCCGTCTGGGGCCGCATCCAGGCGCAGGGCATGAAATCTGACGTTTCCTGGGACCGGAGCGCCGGCGACTATGCCGCCCTCTACGCCCGCCTGCTATCCAAAAAAGGCCTGTGACATGATCAAGACCGTTTCCACCACGCCCTACACCGACCAGAAGCCCGGCACATCCGGCCTGCGCAAGAAGGTTCCCGTCTTCCAGCAGCCGAACTATGCCGAAAACTTCATCCAGGCGATTTTCGACAGCCTTGAAGGCTTTGCGGGCGCCACGCTGGTGATTGGCGGCGACGGCCGCTATTACAACCGCGAGGTCATCCAGATCGCCATCAAGATGGCCGCTGCCAACGGCTTCGGCCGGGTTCTCGTCGGTCGCGGCGGCATTCTGTCCACACCCGCCGCCTCGAATGTCATCCGCAAATACAAGGCCTTCGGTGGCATCGTGCTCTCGGCCAGCCACAACCCCGGCGGCCCGACCGAAGATTTCGGAATCAAGTACAACGTCTCCAACGGCGGCCCGGCCCCGGAAAAGGTCACGGACGCCATCTACGCCCGCACCAAGACGATCGACGCTTACAAGATCTCCGACGCCGCCGACGTCAATCTCGATCTTGAAGGCGAACACACGATCGAGGGCACGACCGTGCAGGTCATCGATCCCGTCGCCGACTATGCCGAGCTGATGGAAAGCCTGTTCGACTTCGACGCCATCCGCAAGCACATTGCCGGCGGTTTCCGCGTCGTCTTCGATGCCATGAGCGCGGTCACCGGCCCCTATGCCAAGGAGATCATCGAAAACCGGCTCGGCGCGCCGAAGGGCTCCGTCCTCAACTTCGTTCCGCTGCCGGACTTCGGCGGTCACCACCCCGACCCGAACCTCGTCCACGCCGCCGATCTCTATGAAGAAGTCATGCGCGAGGGCGGTGCCGATTTCGGCGCGGCCTCCGATGGCGACGGTGACCGCAACATGGTCGTCGGCCACGGCATGTTCGTCACCCCCTCCGACAGCCTCGCGATCATCGCGGCCAACGCCACGCTTGCCCCCGGCTACAAGGGCGGCATTGCCGGCATTGCCCGCTCCATGCCCACCAGCGGCGCGGCCGACCGCGTGGCCGAAAAGCTCGGCATCGGCATCTACGAGACGCCGACCGGCTGGAAGTTCTTCGGCAACCTGCTCGACGCCGGCCTCGCCACCGTCTGCGGCGAGGAAAGCTTCGGCACCGGCTCCAACCATGTGCGCGAGAAGGACGGTCTCTGGGCCGTGCTCTTCTGGCTGAACATCTGCGCCGCCCGCAAGGAAAGCGTGAAGGACATCGTGACGGCGCACTGGGCCACCTACGGCCGCAACTACTATTCCCGCCACGATTACGAGGAAGTCGACAGCGACGCCGCCAACGGCCTCGTTGCCGCGCTGCGCGACAAGCTCGCCATTCTGCCCGGCCAGGCCTTCAACGGCCTGACGGTGGAAGCGGCCGACGACTTCTCCTACCACGACCCGATCGACCAGTCGGTCTCCTCCAAGCAGGGCATCCGCATCCTCTTTGCCGGCGGCTCGCGCATCGTGCTTCGCCTCTCCGGCACCGGCACGTCGGGCGCCACGCTGCGCCTCTATGTCGAGCGCTACGAGGCCGACCCCGCCCGCCACGGCATCGAGACCCAGGAGGCGCTGGCCGACCTCATCGCCGCCGCCGACGCAATCGCCGAGATCAAGAAGCGCACCGGCCGCGACGCGCCGACCGTCATTACGTGAGACAACGGGCTGATGGGCGGTGTGGCGTTTGCGGTAACACCCCCCTCTGTCCTGCCGGACATCTCCCCCGCAAGGGGGGAGATCACATGCAGCAGCCCACCCCGGCCTGCCTGAATTGTTTGCACGGCCGGGACGCCGGTGGTGATCGAAGAGCGCGCCATTGACGGATCTCCCCCCTCGCGGGGGAGATGTCCGGCAGGACAGAGGGGGGCGCCCGGCAACGCTCCACCGAAAGGCACACCCTCAATACCCCTGCCGTAATCACCCTCTACGGCCGACAACCATGCCCCCTTGCCCATACACTTCCGCTCGGCCTAAGCTGCCGACTGCATCCCGCCAACCCGTGAACGGACCGGCCCCGGCATGACCGCATCCCCCCTCGGCCCGCAACCGACACCCCGCGGCACGCTGTTCTCGGTCCATTCCCGCGAGGCCGAGCGCATCGAGCTTTGCCTGTTCGATGCCGCCGATGGCCGGGAGGTGCGGCGGATCGCCATGGAGCGCGACGGCGATCTTCACCGGGCGAGCGTCAGCAGCGTCGGTCCCGGCACGCGCTACGGCTACCGCGCCCATGGCCGCTACGACCCCGATGCCGGGCTCTGGTTCGATCCCTCGAAACTTCTGGTCGATCCCTACGCCGTCGAACTGGACCGCCCCTTCCGCTACGATCCGCTGCTCTCGGTCTACGGCCACGACACGGCCGACCTCGTGCCACGCGCCATCGTCGTCAAGGAACGCACCGTCAAGCGGACCGCACCGCGTTTCGCACCGGGCGGCCTCATCTATGAGGTCGCCGTCCGGCCCTTCACCATCCTCAACGCCGATATACCGGAAAAACAGCGCGGCACGGTGGCGGCACTGGCTCACCCCTCCGTCATCGCGCATCTGAAGAGGCTCGGTATCGGCGCTGTCGAACTCATGCCGATCACCGCCTGGATCGACGAGCGACACCTGCCGCCGCTCGGCCTCACGAATGGCTGGGGCTACAATCCGGTCGCGCTGATGGCGCTCGATCCGCGCCTCGTGCCCGGCGGCATGGAGGAACTGCGCCGCACGGTGGCCGCGCTGCACGCCGAAGGCATCGGCGTCATCCTCGATCTCGTCTTCAACCACACCGGCGAGAGCGACCGCTACGGCCCCACCCTTTCCTTCCGCGGCCTCGACAATCGAACCTATTACCGCCATCTGCCGGATCGTCCGGGCGACCTCGTCAACGACACCGGCTGCGGCAACACGATCGCCTGCGACCATCCTGTTGTCACCGACCTCGTGCTCGACTGCCTCCGGCATTTCGTGACGCAGGCCGGCATTGACGGCTTCCGCTTCGATCTCGCCTCCATCCTCGGCCGCGGGCCTGATGGCTTCGATCGCGCGGCGCGGCTGATAACCCGCATGACCACGGACCCGGATCTTGCCGACCGCATCCTGATCGCCGAACCCTGGGACATCGGCCCCGGCGGCTACCAGCTCGGCAATTTCCCCGCCCCCTTTCTGGAATGGAACGACCGCGCCCGCGACGACATGCGCCGCATCTGGCGCGGCGATCGCCACATGGTCGGCGCGCTCGCCACGCTGCTTTCGGGCTCGTCCGACATCTTCGCCCGCAATGGCGGAAAGACCACTCGCAGCGTCAATTTCATCGCCGCCCATGACGGCTTCACGCTGATGGATCTGGTGTCCCACGCGCACAAGCACAACGAGGCCAATGGCGAGGACAATCGCGACGGCCACAACGAGAACCATAGCTGGACCAACGGGGCGGAAGGCGCGACCGACGACCCCGCCATCCTTGCCGCCCGCCGCCGCGATGTCAAAGCGCTGATCTCGACCCTCATGGCAACGCGCGGTACAGTGATGCTGACTGCCGGCGACGAGGCCGGCCGCAGCCAGCGCGGCAACAACAATGCCTATTGCCAGGACAATGCCATCACCTGGCTCGACTGGTCGGCGCTCGACGCCGAGCTTCTGGCCCACACCGCCGCCGTTTCCGCCATCCGCCGCCGTTTCACGGTCTTTTCCGAAAGCAGCTTCTTCACCGGCGACGGCGATGTCGCCTGGTTGACCTTCGACGCCCGCCCCATGAATGTCGGCGACTGGGAAAGCCCGGAGACGGAAAACCTCACCATGCTGCTCGGCACACGTGACCGCGAAACGGCCCTGAATACTCGCCTCGCTGTGGTCTTCAATCGCAGTCTCGTTCCCCGCCAGTTCCGTCTCCCCTCGCCGCTTCCGGGACGCCGATGGGCCGATCTGCTGGGCGGCCGCGCGGCGGGAGGGGTGGTCGAGGCGCGTTCGGTGGCGTTCGTCGTGGAGGTTGGGGAGTAGATGCGGCTTGCGCGATGAGGGCGTGGCTCTACCCCCCTCTGCCCTGCCGGGGCATCTCCCGCTCAAGGGGGGAGATCGGATGGAGCGGCCGGTTTCCCACTTCTCACCTCATCGCAAAACATGACGACTTCCGAGGACAATGCGAGTGCACCCTGCGAATCTCTCCCTTGCAGGGGAGATGTCCGGCAGGACAGATGGGGTGTCCGGTACCCGGCAAACGATGAACCACAACCCAAGGCCCACACCATGCCCAAAGACATATCGCTCAACGATATTCCGGCGCTCATCGGAACGGAGATCGGTACATCCGACTGGATCACCGTCGATCAGGCAATGATCGATCGTTTCGCCGCCGCGACGCTCGACGACCAGTTCATCCACACCGATCCGGTGCGGGCGGCGCAAACGCCGTTCGGCGGCACGATCGCGCACGGGTTCCTGTCGCTCTCGCTGCTCTCCGCCATGAACTATTCCGCAGTGCCGCGCATCCGCGAGCAGATCATGGGGATCAATTACGGCTTTGAGAAAGTGCGTTTCGTGACGCCGGTAAAATCCGCCGCGCGCGTGCGCGGCCACTTCACGCTCGCCGAGGCCCGCTTCCGCGGCGCGGCCATGCTGATGCTGACCTATGATGTCAGCGTGGAGATCGAGGGCGAGCGCAAGCCGGCGCTGACGGCGACATGGACGACGATCGCGCAGTTCGACCCGAAGGATCGTCCGGAGGGGGTGTGAGGCGGGTGCACATGGGGGGCGTGGAACGCCGTTCCACACCACACCTCCGTCATCAAGCCTGTTCGCACACCACGCAGCGGCGGTGAGATACGCGACGGTTCCTCACCCACCGTCATCCTCGGGCTTGACCCGAGGATCCACAGCCACACCCGCAAGTGCTTGAAAAGATGGATCCTCGGGTCAAGCCCGAGGATGACGGTGGACGGGGAAGCGGCTGAAAACGATGGAGCACGCCGCAGCCCAGACCGCAGCGCGCACCCTCAACCCGTTGCCCCTCAGAGCGCCGCGTCTTCCGCACCCTCCGCCAAGATACCGAAGGCGTAGGGCGCAAAGGAGCGCCAGCATTCCACGCGGTAATCCTCGGCACCCGTCCGGTAGAGCACCATCTCGATCTTGCCGAGCACGCTGCGGGCTGCCGCGCCGACCGGGAAGACGGCGTCGGTGAGGTCGAGCGGGCAGGCGCTGTTGATGGCTGCGGCAGCGCCCGGGCCGGAGACCAGCACCGCCGTGTTGCGGTGGGAAATGTCGGTCGCCGAATGCAACACGCCGACGCCGGCGACGGCTGCCATCAGGTCGGCTTCCGCCTCATCGATCACCAGCCACTCGTCCGGACCGAGCCAGAGCGCATGGCGGCCATTGCCGCTGGCCGAGTGCTTCGGCCGCGTCGGAAGGTCGAGGCCGAGCGCGGCAGACAGCGCCGCGACAGCATCGGGCTTGGCCCGCAGCGAGATCCGCGTGGCAGGCTTTGCCGGGGCGACATGGGCGACGGCGGAGCCGCCATGGACGCCGGAGAGAACCGGACGACGCTGGGCGATTACGGGATCAGCCATGGATGCGGCCTCCTTCCTTGTCAAAGAACACCATCTCGCTCACCTCGACGGCGATCGTGCGATCAGCCATCGGCACGTAGAGCGTCTGCCCCAACCGCGCCTTGCCACCGGCGACCAACGCCATGGCAATCGAGCGGCCGCAATTTTCCGACCAGTAGGACGAGGTGACATGGCCGAGCATGGTCATCGGCACTGGCTCGTTCGGGTTGGCGACGATCTGCGCACCTTCCTCCAGAACCTCCTTCGGATCCTTGGTGAGAAGACCGACCAGCTGTTTGCGGCCCTCGGCAACGAGGTCCGGGCGCTTCAGGCCGCGGATACCGACGAAGTCGGGCTTCTTCTTGCCGATGGCCCAGCCGAGGCTGGCGTCGTCGGGCGTCACCGTGCCGTCCGTATCCTGGCCGACGATGATGTAGCCCTTTTCGGCGCGCAGCACGTGCATGGTTTCCGTGCCATAGAGGCAGGCGCCCATCGGCTCGGCCTGGGCCCAGATGGCCTCCAGCACCGACTGGCCGTAATCGGCGGGAACGTTGACCTCGAAGCCGAGTTCGCCGGTAAACGACATGCGGAACAGCCGGGTCGGCACGCCGCAGATCTTGCCCTCGGCCACGCTCATATGCGGGAAGGCCTCGTTGGAAAGATCAATGCCCTCGACGAGCGGCGCGATGATCTCGCGCGCCTTCGGGCCCTGCACGGCGATCACGGCCCACTGCTCCGTGGCAGAGGTCAGCCACACGTCGAGATGCGGGAATTCCGTCTGCAGATAGTCTTCCATGTGGTGCATGACGCGCGCGGCACCGCCGGTCGTCGTGGTCACGTGGAAGCGGTCCTCCGCCATGCGGCCGACGACGCCGTCATCATAGATGAAGCCATCCTCGCGCAGCATGATGCCGTAGCGGCAGCGGCCCGGCTTCAGCGTGTCCCAGCCGTTCGTGTAGAGCAGGTTGAGGAACTTCGCCGCATCGGGCCCCACCACCTCGATCTTGCCGAGCGTCGACGCGTCGAAGATACCGGCCACCTTGCGCACCGTCACGCACTCGCGGTCCACCGCCTTGTGCATGTCTTCCCCGGCGCGCGGATAGTACCAGGCGCGCTTCCAGTTGCCGACATCCTCGAAGACGGCGCCCTTGCCTTCCTCGAAGGCATGCAGCGGCGTCTTGCGGGCGGGATCGAAGAGATCGCCGCGCGAATGGTTGATCAGCGTGCCAAAGGTGACGGGCGTATAGGGCGCACGGAAGGTCGTGAGACCGATCTTCGGGATTTCGCGCCCCAGCGCCTCGGCCGCGATTGCGAGGCCGTGAATGTTGGAGAGCTTGCCCTGGTCCGTCGCCATGCCGTTGGTGGTGAAGCGCTTGATGTGCTCGATCGAGTGCATGCCTTCGCGCACGGCCAGACGAATGTCCTTGGCGCAGACATCGTTCTGGAAATCGATGAAGGCCTTGACCGTCGTATCCGGGCCAGCCCCTTCGGCCGCACCGGCCATGCCGCCGGTCCATTCGAAGGCATTGGTGCCGGAGATGACCGGGGCTTCGCCGCCCGCAAAGCCGCCCTTCGCCGCACGATCCCGGCCGGCCGCGATGGCCTCGTCGATCGTGGCCTGCAGGCCGTTGGTGCCGTTGCAGGCGCCGACGGAAATGCACTCCTGCACATAGGTGCCCGGCAGGAAGCGCTGGCTTTCCGCATCATAGGCCACCTTGCCGCGCGACTGCGAGAAGAGGTGCACCGACGGCGTCCAGCCGGAGGACGTGATCAGCGCATCGATGCGCATGGTGCGCGAGGAGCCGCCGCCATTGCGGGCGACCGTCATGGAGGAAACGCGCAGCTTGCCGGCTGTGTCGATGACGGAATGGCCCGTCAGGACCTCGATGCCGAGACGGCTCGCTTCCGCAAGCACCGCCGCACCCGGCTGCTGCCGGCAATCGACGATGGCGGGAATGGAAATGCCGGCCCGCTTCAGGTCGAAGGCGGCCTCATAGGCCGAATCGTTGGCCGTATAGACGCCGACATTGCGACCGACGGCGACACCGAAATGGTTGAGATAGGTGCGGGCGGCCGACGCCAGCAGGATGCCGGGACGGTCGTTGTTGGAAAACACCATGTGCCGCTCGATGGCGCCGGTGGCGATCACCACCTGCTTGGCGCGCACCTGCCACAGGCGCTCACGCGGCTGGCGGCGATCCGGCTTGGCAAGGTGATCCGTCACCCGCTCCACGAGGCCGAGGAAATTGTGCTCGTAGTAGCCGAACGCCGTGGTGCGGGTCAGCACCGTCACATTGTCCATGGCGGCGAGTTCGGCAGCAACGCCCTGGGCCCAGTCGAAGCCCGGCTTGCCGTCGATCATGACGCTGGTGTCGAAATGCAGTGCACCGCCGACTTCCGGCTGCTCGTCGCACAGGATGACGCTGGCACCCGTCTTTGCAGCCGCGAGCGCAGCCGAAAGACCGGCAACACCGGCACCGGCCACCAGCACGTCGCAATGGGCGTAGCGGCCGGCATAGTGGTCCGGGTCCGCCTGGTCGGGCGAGACGCCAAGACCGGCGGCCGCGCGGATCTGCGGCTCGTAAAGATGCTTCCAGGCCTTCTTCGGCCACATGAAGGTCTTGTAGTAGAAGCCGGCCGCGAAGAAAGGCGAAAGCAGGTTGTTGATGCCGCCGACATCGAAGGAAAGCGAGGGATAGCGGTTCTGCGAGGCGATCGTCACGCCGTCGAAGACTTCCTGCACCGTGGCGCGCACGTTCGGCTGCCGGCGCGCGGCATCCCGCTGCACGTCGATCAGCGCATTCGGCTCTTCGGGGCCGGCCGACACCACGCCGCGCGGGCGGTGATACTTGAACGAGCGGCCCATCAGGTGCACGCCGTTGGCAAGGAGCGCGGAGGCGACCGTGTCGCCTTCGAGCGCGGTATAGGGGCGACCGTCGAAGGTGAAGCGGGCGGTCTTGGCGGGCGTCAGGCGACCGGCGCCGGGAATACGATTCGCACCGCTCATTTTGCCGCTCCTTCCTGGGTGATGGGCTGCGCGACGGGCGCGGTCCCCGGCAGCGTCGGCTTCGGCTCGCCGGCCTTGTAGGTCATGACGAACTTGTCGGAGACGGTGTGGCGCACCGCATTGAAGAAGCGGCCGCAGCCATGGATGTGGCGCCAGCGCTCGTAGATCAGGCCCTTGGGATTGTCGCGCAGGAAGAAATATTCAGCGAAGGCTTCGTCGGAGATCTCGGCAATGTTTTCCGGCCGGGCGATATGGGCCTCGCCGACGGAGCGGAATTCGAGCTCGGAACGATCTTCCTCGCAATAGGGACAACGGATGAGAAGCATGAACGAACTCCCGAGAATCAGTGCGCGACGGCGGCAGCGGCCGCTTCGTCGATCAGGCGGCCCGTGCGGAACCGGTCGAGCGTGAAGCCTGCACCATGCCGGTGCGGCTCGTCGCGGGCGATGAGATGCGCAAACAGATGCGCCGAGCCCGGCGTGGCCTTGAAGCCGCCCGTGCCCCAGCCGCAATTGACATAGAGGCCGCCGACCGGCGTCTTGGACTGGATCGGCGAACGGTCCGGCGTGTTGTCGGTGATGCCGCCCCACTGGCGCATCATCTTCACGCGCCGGAAGATCGGGAAGAGCTCGCAGATGGCATCCAGCGTATGGGTGATGATCTGCAGGCCGCCGGTCTGGGAGTAAGAGACGAACTGGTCCGTGCCGGCACCAATGACTAGCTCACCCTTGTCCGACTGCGAGATATAGGCGTGCACCGTGTTGGACATGACCACGCAGGGGAAGATCGGCTTCATCGGCTCGGAGACGAGCGCCTGCAGCGGATTGCTCGTCAGCGGCACGCGCACATCGGCCATTTCCATGATCTGCGTATTGTGCCCCGAAGCCGACACGCCGATCTTGCGGGCGCCGATGAAGCCGCGGCTCGTCTCGACACCGGTGACGCGGCCATCGGGACCACGGCGGATGCCGGTCACTTCGCAGTTCTGGATGACATGGACGCCCATGTCGGAGGCCGCGCGCGCATAGCCCCAGGCCACCGCATCGTGGCGCGCCGTGCCGCCGCGGCGCTGCAGGGCAGCACCGTTCAGCGGATAGCGGGCGGAAGCGGAAATATCGAGCGGCGGGCAGAATTCCTTCGCCTGCTCGGGCGTCAGCCACTCATTGTCGATGCCGTGCAGGCGGTTGGCGTGGATGTGGCGCTTGAAGACCTGCTTGTCATGCACATTGTGCGACAGCATCATCACGCCGCGCGGCGAATACATGACGTTGTAATTGAGCTCCTGGCTGAGGTTTTCCCACAGCTTGAGCGAATGCTCGTAGATCCCCATGCTCTCGTCATAGAGATAGTTGGAGCGGATGATGGTGGTGTTGCGGCCCGTGTTGCCGCCGCCGAGCCAGCCCTTCTCGATCACGGCGACATTGGTGATGCCGTGCTCCTTGGCCAGATAATAGGCCGCACCCAGCCCGTGGCCGCCGCCACCGACGATGATGACGTCATATTCCTTGCGGGGTTCGGGCGAGGTCCACTGGGCCTCCCAGCCCTTGTGCCCGCGCAGCGCCTCACGCGCCACGGCGAATACAGAATATTTGCGCATCAGCCTTCCATGCTCCCCGTTTGTGGGTGTCTCTTTGTCGAGCGTCTCGATGAGCCCTAGAGATGACAAATCTGCGGCGCTCGCAACGTCTCTTTTGCGACGCAAACAGACGCGACCTGTGCGCCATGCGACATCGCCGGTCACGACGGCACCAAGGCTCGACCCGAGAGCGTCAGCGCTTGATGACAAAGGCAATGCACCGTAACAAAACGGTCATGAGCGCCCAGCGGCGGCTGGACTTTGGCGCACCGATCTGGTATCCGCTCTCCCAATCGTAAAGCCGTCGGCTTGGGCGATCGCCATTTTATTGCCTCGCGATCATAGGGCTGAGGCGACAACACGAACGAAGGAACGGGTTTAAACGTGCAGGTACTTGTCCGCGACAATAACGTTGATCAGGCTCTCCGCGCTCTCAAGAAGAAGATGCAGCGCGAAGGCATTTTCCGTGAAATGAAGATGCGCGACTACTACGAGAAGCCCTCGCAGAAGCGCGCTCGCGAAAAGGCCGAGGCTGTTCGTCGCGTCCGCAAGCTGGCGCGCAAGCGGGCCCAGCGCGAAGGTCTCGTGACCCGCTGATCCGTCGTCTTTTCGACGTTTTCAGATGCAATTCCGGGCGGGGGCGTCATTCGCCACCGCCCTTTTTGTGAGTGGTCCCGTTCTGGCCCGTTGTTTTTCGTCCGGGCCGCGACGATCGCCATGGAACGACCGGATTGCCGGAGCGTTTCGCCACGCCGGATGCCCGTATGGCCCGGCCCGACTGCCGCCGCTGCCGGCGGGCAAATTGCCGGAAGGCACCGAAGCAGCCGCAAGGCTCTGGTTACCGTCGCATTGAGGGAAACACATTGACATCTGCCGCACTTCTTTCGGACCGGTCCGCCGCCGCCACCACGCCAGCCACCACCGGCAAGACCCGCACGCGGGCCTTCGCGATCGGCCTCGGCGTCGCCGCCATGCTGGCGCTTGCCGGCTGCCAGACCGCCGATACGAGCGAAGCCGTCATCAAGCTGGATCGCGCCCAGGGCTCTGAGGAAAACATCGCCTCGCTGTCGAGCGTGATCGCCGCCAATCCGCAGGATCCGGAAGGCTACAATGTACGCGGCTCCGCCTATGGCCGCGCCGGCGAATTCCGCCGCGCCATCGCCGACTTCAACCAAGCGATCCAGCTCAATCCGCGCTTCTACCAGGCCTATGCGAACCGCGCGCTGGTCAACCGCAACCTCGGCAACCAGAAGGAAGCGCTGGCCGACTACAACAGCGCGCTGCAGATCAACGGCAATTACGACGTGGCCTATATCGGCCGCGGCAATCTCTATCGTCAGGTCGGCCAGCTGGACTCTGCCTTCAACGACTTCAACAAGGCGATCAGCCTCGACACGACCGACCCGCGCGCTTACCACAATCGCGGCCTGATCTATCAGGCACGCAACCAGCACGCCCAGGCGATCGAGGACTTCTCCAAGGCGATCTCGCTGTCGCCCTCCTCGCCCGAGCCTTATAACGGCCGCGGCATTTCCTACCTGGCACAGAACGACGACGACAACGCCTTTTCCGACTTCAACACGGCGATCAACCTGAACGGCAATCTGGCCGAGAGCTGGGCCAACCAGGCTCTGGTCTACGAACGCCGCGGCGAACGCGAGAAGGCCAAGCGCTCCTATTCGCAGGCGCTGCGCCTCGACCCGAAGTACGAACCGGCCCGCGCCGGCCTTGCCCGCGTCAAGGGTCCGGCCGCCTGATCGGCAATCGATTGTCATTCTCGACAGAAACGCCGTGGCGACACCTTCGCCACGGCGTTTTGCTTTCCGGCTTCCCACAAACGAAGCCGGCCGCCCCTTTCGGAGCGACCGGCTCATAATCGACCGTGATGAAAGCGATCAGCGCGTCAGGACAATGCCGCCGACCGTCAGGAGAATGAAGAGCACGAGCGCCGAGAAGAAGCCGGCGCTGGTGAAGAAACCGGCGGCCATGGCCACGACAAGCGCCACGCAGATGATGGTGCCGTTCTTGGCGCCGCTGACAAAGAGCGCATAGGTCTTGTCGTGCTCGGCATAGTCCATTTCCGCGCCCGTTTCGGCCGGTCCGTGATGATGTTCCGCCATTCAATCTCTCCCGAAGATGCAAGGGGACCGAAACCCGCCCGGCTCGGCCCGAACACGACTACCCGCTTCCCTCAGCAAAAAGCAGGCCTCTCTTTGCCCATACACAATGCAGCGCCGCTTCGCAACGGATCGACCGTGTCGCGGCCCGTGGACGCGCGATCAGACGCTCAGCCGAACCAGCCGCGCCCCGTTTCCACCGCTCCGCCCACCAGGGCAGGTCTCCTGCGCGCCAGACGTGCCGTCGGCTTGATGGTGATCGGACGCGGCGTCGCCGGATCGTCAGGCTCGAACATCATGCGCTGTTCGAAAAGCCGCGAATCGAAGACGGGATAACGGGTGTAGAGCCAGCTCCTGATCTCGCGCACCCGCGCCATCAGCAGGGCGCCGTCGGCATTGTAGATGCCGAGGTTCTTGCGGCAGGCGACCAGCGTCTCCGCCGCAAAGGTCCGGCGATAGAAGGCCGCATGGCGCGGCCGGCAGGCCGTCAGGCAGCCATCCACATCGAAATATTCCGACGCCATGCACGCGACGCGCAAGGTGAGATAGGGCACCGCCACCACCTCCTCGCCATCCATGTCGGGATCGGCGGCAAAGCGGCCCGGATCGATCAGCGTCAGGCCGCGATCGAGCAGGTCGTCGATCTCCTGACCGAAGATGACGCCGGCCGTGCTTGCCCGGTGCTCCGGCGTCACATGATGCACCCTGACCGTGCTGATCAACCGCTCGTCAAGGTAGATGCCGAAGACGAAGGCGTGATCGTCGAAATCCAGCGGATCGACAAGGGTCGAGCCGGTGAGCGGCATCAGGTCCACGGCCTTGTAGGCGCGATAGCGCAGCCGCGCGATATCCTCCATGTCCTCGCCGGTTTCGACGCGCCGATATTCGACACGGTCAAGAAGCGTAAGCAGTCTTTCCGAAAACTGCGATGCGACGCCAGACAGCGCATCCATCCCCATCAACCCCGTTAGCATTAACTATTTGTTAACACTAACGGGGCGCTTTGGGGCTGCAATGCCTAAATCTGACGGTCGCTGGCGTAGTGGATTGTTTTCATTGCCAGAAGCAAATGTTGTGCACAGAAAACCGCAGCCGGGCCAAACGCTTTGGCTATCAGGTCAGCTGGCTTTTGCGGGCCGCGATCGCTCGCTTGCTATCGGTCGCGAAAGCCAGATTCAGGATCTCGCCCGCCGGCATGGGCCGAGCAAAGACATAGCCCTGGATCAGGTCGGCGCAGTCATGCGCGCGCAGGAGGTCGAGCTGGTCCAATGTTTCCACACCCTCGACAATGACCCGCAGGCCAAGTTCGCGCGAGAGCTGCACGACGCCGCGCAGCAGATTGAAGCGGCGGGCATCCTCGCGGATGTTGCGCACGAAGGAGCGATCGACCTTGACCAGATCGAGCGGCAGCGTATCGAGATAGCTGAGGCTGGAATAGCCGGTGCCGAAATCGTCGATGGCAATCGCGATGCCGCGGGCTCTCAGTTGCTGCAGCATGGCGCCGACCTTGACGGGGTCTTCGATGAAGCCGCCCTCGGTCACCTCCAGGTGCAGCCGCCGCGGCGGCAGCCCGGTCTCTTCGAGAATTTGCAGCACCTTGGCCGCAAAGCCCGGATTGCGCAGGTCGACCACCGAAAGGTTCACGGACACGGCCATCCCGTCCGGCCAGTCCATGCAGTCGATGCAGGCCCGGCGCAGCACGAAGGCCGTCACTTCGCTCACCAACCCCATTTCTTCTGCGACGCGAATGAAGACGGCAGGCCCGACCGGGCCGCGTTCGGGATGCGTCCAGCGCGCCAGCGCCTCGCAGCACTCGATATGCAGCCCGTCAGGCGTGATCATCGGCTGATACGCGACCGAAAGCGCGGCCGTCTCCAGCGCCTGCTGGAAATCCGCCTTCAGCTTCTGCCGGTCCACATATTGCTCATCCATGGTCTCTTCGAAGGCCGTGAAGCCGCCGCGATTGCGGTTCTTGCTTTCAAACAGCGCCAGATCCGCCTTGATCTGCACATCCTCGAAGCTGAAAGTTCCGGCAGGCGTCATCACCGAGCCCGCGCTCATGGTCAGCAGGAAGGTGAAGCCACTGACCGTATAGGTGCCGCGCATCTGCTGGTGCAGGCTGCGCATGCGGCTGTCGAGCGCCGCCCGGTCGGGTTCGTCGGCAAGGAGCACGACGAACTCGTCCCCCATCAGCCGGCCGACGATGGCGCCCTCCCCGGCAAGCGCTCTCAACCGCTCGGCAACCACGACCAGCAGCTGGTCGCCGACGACATGGCCCCGCATGTCGTTGACATGCTTGAAATCCACGATGTCCATGATGAGGAACGCGACGGGACGATCCGGATCGCCCTGCCCGATGGCAGCCTCAACCAGCTCGCTGAAATAGGACCGTGTCGGCAGCCCCGTCAGCGCGTCGTATCGCACCATGTTAAGGATCTTCCGCTCGGCCAGAATGCGCGCCGACACATCTTCGAAGATCAGGACCGTCCCGCCATCCAGCCGCCGGCTGGCGGAGAATTCGAGGTAGAAATCGTCCGGGAACGGCACGAGCGTGCGCGTTTCCACCCCCTCCAGCAGCGGCTTCAGCTGCCGCAGCACCTGACGGATCTGATCGCCATCAAGGAAACTGTGGCGCATGCCGTATTTCAGAACGACCTCCAGATGGCTGTCCTTCAGCCCAAAGGTCCAGTCCAGATTGAGCAGGTCGGTCGCCCGACGATTGACGACAAGAACGCGCCCCTGGGCATCGAGCATGAAGAGCCCATGCGTCATGTTGTTCAGCGCCGCATCGAACCGGTCGGCAATCGTGGCGATCTCCGTCGCGGCAATGACGTTGCGGTAGAGAAATTCACGCACGCCCTTCGCCATCTGCCAGGTGGTGACAGCCAGCGGGATCATCAGCGCGGCAAGGACGCCCATGTAGAAGTCGCCAAGGCTGAGCAGGCCGAAGAAGATCGGCCCGCAGGCCCCGGCCGTCAGAATGGCCACGGCCCGCGACGATCCGTAATTGCGCCCGACGATCGAGATCATGGAGGCAACGGTCACGGAAATGCAGGCCAGCTCGGCAAAGGCATCCTGGGTAACGACGATGGCATAGGCGCAGGCCAGGCCGCACGTCATCGTCACGCACAGGCCGCCCAGCAGATATCGGTCCTCCCACAGGCGCAACGTCACGTCATCGGCGCTGGAAAGATCGAGGCGGTCGAAGCCGCGCATGTCGAACATCCGCAGAACGAAGATGGCGATGACGGCAACGGTCGCGAACAGGAAAAAAGCGTCGTCAACGCGGGTATAGACCAGCAGAAACGTCACCGCATGGCTGATCATGCCGATGAACAGCGTCGCCCTGTTCTCATAAAGAGAGCGGACGAAGGAATGATAGACGCCTTTCGGCAGTGGCTTGCGGCGTGGACGAATCATGGTCCTACAACTCCAGCCTCGACATCTGGGAGAATCGCGGACGCGCCTCCCTCACCTGTTGGCATCGCCCGTGCCGGGGAAGGCACGACCGGGTATCGCATGAGCACGCAATTGTTCCCGGCAACGACTTTGAGAGCCTTTCATAAGAGAGCAGAATTTAACGAAAGACTTACTTCAAACCTCGAAATTGACCCCCCGCAACCGTAAGTCATGGAAACCTGCGGTATTTCGAAGTTTATGGCGTTCTACTTTATATTCAAGGTTGCATTGCATGATCTCTACGTGAGGAGACGGATCATTTCGGCCATTTGATCTTATCTTCATTTCGAAAATTTGCGAGATATCAAACGTCTTTTGGTTGCGAAGCTCCAAAGGGCAGGCGCGACACCATCAACACCTGTTGACATTGCGCCCGCGACCTCCCATCCCATCTTGCATACAGTGGCCGCGCCCTGTCGCGGCGAGCCTTCCGGAGCCGTCCCTATGCACACCCCCGCCGTTGCCATTCCCTGCGATTTCCGCGCCTTCGACGGCAATGTCTGGCATGTCGTCGCCCATCAATATGTGCGCGCCGCCGTCGATGGCGCCGGCGTCATGCCGCTGCTCGTACCGGCACTCGAAAAGGGCAACGATCCCGATAGCATTCTCGATCGTGTCGAAGGCCTGCTGGTCAGCGGCGCCCGAAGCAACGTGCATCCGAGCCTCTATGGCAGGCAAGCGCGGGAAGAGGACGGCCCCTTCGACCCCGGCCGCGACGCGACCAGCCTGCCGCTGATCCGGCGCGCCCTGGAGCGCGGCATTCCGCTGCTGGCCATCTGCCGCGGGATCCAGGAACTGAACGTGGCGCTCGGCGGCACCCTCGAAAGCGAAATCCAGAACAAGCCCGGCATGTGGGACCACCGCAAGCCCGACGTGCCGGAACTCGACGTCGCCTACGGCATCCGCCAGTCGATCTCGATCAAGGAGGGCAGTTGCCTCGCCGCCGTGCTTGGCGCCGGCGAGGTGCGCGTCAATTCCCTGCACCGCCAGGCCATCTCCGCCGTCGCACCGCGACTGGCCGTCGAGGCGCTGGCTGACGACGGCACGGTCGAGGCCGTGTCCGTCATCGATGCCAAGGCCTTCGCCGTCGGCGTTCAGTGGCATCCGGAATACTGGGTCGGCACGGACAATCCGTCCAACACGCTTTTCAAGGCCTTCGGTGAGGCGGTGCGCGCCTATGGAGCGGAAAAGCAGCGGGCAAAGGCCGGCGTCACTGCCTGACGGCACCCAACCTTGATCGCAAGGCCGGACGGGGAACCGCCCGATCTTACGCCTTGCGCGTGAACGGCGTTTCCGGCACCGGAGTCAGTGCCGTGCCTTTGTCGAACCAGTTCAGAATATTGTCCGCCACGAGATCGGCCATCGCCTCGCGCGTCGCGACCGAGGCGGAGCCGACATGCGGCAGGAGCACGGCGTTCGGCAGGTCGATCAGAGACTGCGGCACATGCGGCTCGTCCTCGAAGACGTCGAGGCCGGCGGCCGCAATCGTTCCGCTCCGCAGCGCTTCGATCAGCGCCGGTTCGTCGACCGTCGTCCCGCGTCCGACATTGATCAGCACGCCTGTCGGTCCGAGCGCCTTCAGCACCTCGGCATTCACGGTGTGGCGGGTCTCCTCCGTGCCGGGCACGATCACCACCAGCGTATCGACGGCTGCCGCAAGATCGAGAAGCGTCGGATACCAGCGATAGGGCAGCGCCTTGCGCTCGGTGCGACTGTGATAGGCGATCGTCACGCCGAAGCCTTCCAGCCGGCGCGCGATCGCCTGTCCGATCCGGCCGATCCCGTAGAGACCGACGGTCCGGCCGCGCAGCGTCAACGGCGTCAGCCGGTAGACCCCCTCGGCCACCCATCGTCCCGCACGCAGCCAGCGCTCGGCACTGGAAAATTCCCGCAGCGTCGACAGCAGCAGGCCGATCGTCGTATCGGCAACCTCTTCGTTCAGGACGTCAGGCGTATGGGTGACGACGACGCCACGCGCGGCGGCATCCGCCGTATCCACCCCGTCATAACCGACACCGAAATTGCCGACGATCTCCACCTTCGGAAGCGCGGCGAGAAGCTCCGGCGCCAGCCGGCCCTGCAGCGCGATGCCGATGGCGCGCTCGGCCAGATCCGCCGTGACGGCCGCCGGCTCGCCAATGCCGGTGACCACCTCGAAACGATCGGAAAGCCGCGTGACCACATGCGGATGGATCTTGCCGGGAACGACGATGACGGGACGGTCAGTGGATGCGGACATGTGAGGAGAACCTTGCGAGGGCGGAAGATGGCGGGCTCAGCGCGGCCGCAGCGGGCCGGTGGACTGGCGGATGCGCATTTCCGGCTTGATGAGATGGATGCCGTCCGGCTCGTGGCTGCCCGAAAGCTTGTCGAGAAGCGCGCGTGCCGCGCTGCGGCCAACCTCTGCCTGCCCGTTCCATACGGTCGTCAGCGCCGGCGTCGCAATCGAGGCCTCCTCGAGGTCGTCATAGCCTGTGACCGACACGTCCTGTCCCGGCACCAGGCCGGCGCGCGCAATCCCGTTCATCATGCCGATGGCGACGAGATCGTTCCAGCACACGACCGCCGTCGGCTTCTGCGGCAGCGAGAGCAGATGCACCGCCGCCTCGAAGCCCCCCTGCTTGGAGCGGGGGCCGGGAATGCGCAGTTCCGGGTCAACCTCGATATTGGCCTTGCGCAACGCGTTCACATAACCTTGGTAGCGGTCACGTCCCGTGGATGTCTGGTCCGTGCCCCCCACCATGGCGATGCAGCGATGGCCGAGCCCGATCAGGTGGTTGGTCGCAAGCGAAATGCCGTAGGAATCGTCGCCGCGGAAGATCGGCACATCCACGTTGTCGATGGAGCGTGCGATCAGGATCGCCGGCATCCCGTTGTCTTCCGCAAGCTGGATATCCTCCGGCGGCGTGCCGATCGCCGGCGACATGATCACGCCGTCACCGCCAAGCTGCAACAGGGTCTCGATGAAGACGCGCTGCTTGTCGACGCTGTCATAATGGTTGGAGAGAATGAAGGTCTGTCGGTCGCGGTCGAGTTCGGTCTCGATGGCCTTCAGAATTTCACCGTAGAAGGGGTTCATGATGTCGTGCACCACGACGCCGATGATGCCGGAGCGCGAGGTGCGCAGGCTGGCGGCACGCCGGTTGTAGATGTAGCCAAGCGCGCGGGCCTGCTCCTTGATGCGATCCCGCGTCGCCACGGCTACAAGCGGACTGTCGCGAAGCGCGAGCGACACCGTTGCCGTCGACACGCCGAGCGTATCGGCGATCGTCGAAAGCTTCACCTTTTGCGCCATGCAGTGCTGCCTCCCCAGGCCATTCGGATTTAATTTCTTTTAAAGACTTTAAAAAAGAATGGCAATCCGCGCTTTGTCAAGGGGTTCGGGGCACTTGGCCTATGGTTACCGGCCACGTGGCGGGCCGCAGGAGATCGAGCAATGCGGGAGGGTGTCGCTGAGGACGCCTGCCGGGCCGGTCACTCGACCTCGGCGACATGCCCCTGAAGATTGCGGTCAACGACCCGCAACAGCTTTGTCAGCGTCTTGACCTGCTTTTCGCTCAGGCCATCCACGGCAAGCTTTTCGGAGGCACTGGCGGCATCGGCAATCTGCTGCAACAGGGCGCGACCGGTCTCCGTCAGGTAGACCTTCGTCAGGCGGGCATCCTCTTCGTCGGCGCGGCGCTCCAGAAAGCCCTGCGCCTCCATGCGGCCGATGGTGCGGGTCATGGTGGGCGCCTTGACGCCGAGCCTCGTGGCCAGCATGCCGGCGGTCAGCCCGTCCGTTTCGGCAAGCGCCATCATCACGCCGTCCTGGCCGGCATAAAGGCCGCTGTCGAGAAGATTGCGCGACTGAACGGTCCGCATGGAGCGCGCCGCCTGCACGATCATGGCGCAGACATCGGGTGTGCCCGCATCAAGCTCGACAAGCTTGCGCTTCTTGTCCTTCTCGCCCTTGGCCCTCTTCTCGGCCTTGTTCTTCTTGCCCATGCTGCCTCCGCCAAACGATTTGCACCGCCGTGCCTTATCCCATATGACTCAGTTATGTTATCAGCCGCAAGACGGAGCGAGGCGAAGGGTGCACGGAGCAACCGGTCAACATCCGCTGCCCCGTCGTTTCTGGCATGAAAACGACGCCAGCCTGCCGCCGGAGGCGCGGCGCGACTGGATCGTCGTGTTGCCCCTCGGCGCCCACGAGCAGCACGGCCCCCACCTGCCCTTCGAGACCGACACGCTGATCGCAGACGGCATCGTCACGCGTCTCGCTGCCTCCCTGTCTGAAGACCTGCCCGTCACCTTCCTTCCCGTCGAGCCCGTCGGCTATTCCATCGAGCATATGGATGTCGCCGGCACCCGTACGTTGACCTGGCAGGACGCGATCAACCGCTGGCTCGGCATTGCCGGCGACCTTTCCGAGCAGGGCGTGAAGAAGTTCGTGATGCTAAACGCCCATGGCGGCAATTCCCCCCTGATGACCGTCGTCGCGACCGAGGCCCGCATCCGCTTCGACATGCTGGCGGTTGCGACCAGCTGGACCCGCTTCGGCCAGCCCGACGGCTGGATCAACCCTGCGGACAAGGCCATCGACATCCACGCCGGCGACATCGAGACCTCCGTCATGCTGGCGCTTCATCCGGACAGGGTGGATCGCGCCAGGCTCGCTGCCTTCCCGTCGCGTCAGGCCGACTTTGCCCGCCGCTTCAGGCACCTGCGCGCCTACGGCCCCCACGCCTTCGGCTGGCGCATGCGCGACCTCAACCCGGACGGCGCCGCCGGAAACGCAAGTGCTGCAACCGCCGAACGCGGCGAAATGCTGCTCGCCCACGCGCTGAAGGGCATCACGGAACTGCTGGAGGACGTGCGCGCTTTCGAGGTGGGGATGCTGGCAAAGCCTCTTTGATATGGGAGGCGGAAGGCATATATGAGGGCGGCCGTCGGCGCGTCCGCGACCGGCATTCTGTTTCGCGAGGTTTCCCCATGACCGAAGCCGTGGCTGCAAAGCCCATTCCCGTCACCGTTCTCACCGGCTATCTCGGTGCCGGCAAGACCACGCTCCTCAACCGCATCCTCTCGGAAAACCATGGCCGCAAATATGCGGTCATCGTCAACGAGTTCGGCGAGATCGGCATCGACAACGATCTCATCGTCGAATCCGACGAGGAAATCTATGAGATGAACAATGGCTGCATCTGCTGCACGGTGCGCGGCGATCTGATCCGGGTCGTTGAAGGCCTGATGCGCCGTCCCGGCCGCTTCGATGCGATCATCGTCGAGACCACCGGCCTTGCCGATCCCGTACCGGTCGCCCAGACCTTCTTCATGGACGACGACGTGCGCGCCAAGACCGAACTCGACGCGGTCGTCACCCTTGTCGATGCCAAGCACCTGATGCTGCGCCTGAAGGACAGCCGCGAGGCCGAGGACCAGATCGCCTTCGCCGATGTCGTGCTGCTCAACAAGACCGACCTCGTGACGCCGGAAGAGCTTGCCCGCGTCGAGGCCACCATCCGCGCCATCAACCCCACGGCCCGGATCCACCGCACCGAGCGCTCCAATGTCGATCTCGCCAAGGTGCTCGACCAGGGCGCCTTCAACCTCGAGCGCGCGCTGGAAAACGACCCGCATTTCCTTGACCACGGCCACGATCATCACGATCACGACCATGTCTGCGGCCCGGACTGCGGTCACGACCACCATCACCACGGCCATGATCATCACCACGATCACGGGCATGACCACCACCACCATGGCCACGATCACGACCATCATCATCACGACCATGCGCCCTCCGACATCCATGATGTCACGGTCCAGTCGGTGTCGCTGCGTGGCGGCGAGATGAACCCCGACCGCTTCTTCCCCTGGATCCAAAAGATCACCCAGACCGACGGCCCGAACATCCTTCGTCTGAAGGGCATCATCGCCTTTGCCGGCGATGCGGAGCGCTATGTCGTGCAGGGCGTGCACATGATCATCGAGGGCGACCACCAGCGCCCGTGGAAGGATGGCGAGAAGCGCGAAAGCCGCCTCGTCTTCATCGGCCGCGAACTGGATCGCGAGAAGCTGGAGCGCACTTTCAAGGCCTGCGAAGCCAAGCCGAACTGACCGCCGATCGGAATGGCCGGCGCGGGCCTCCTGCGCCGGCCGTTCTCTATCGACATCCCGCCCTCCCCGCGCCAGCGGGGATCGAACCGCAGATCCCGGAATTGCCTGATGCCCACCGTTGCACCGCTCGATCTCGACGGCCATGTCGTCGCCGCCGTCTTTCTGGGAGACACACCCGTCTTCGCTACCGCCAGCGGCGAAATCCACCGTCTGGATCATGGCCAGAAGACAGAGGCCGCCCATGACGGCCTGCTGACGGCGGTCAAGGATAGCGCGAGCGAGACGCTGGTGACGGGCGGCGAGGACGGCCGCGTCCTGCGCATGGCAGCCGATGGCAGCATTACCGAACTCGCTTCCGTGCCGCGCAAGTGGATCGCGAAAGTCGCCGCCGGCCCGCAGGGCGCCGTCGCCTATGCCTATGGCAAGACGGCCCATGTGCGGCTTGCCGATGGCACCGTGAAGGAGTTTGCCGAGGAGCGCACGATCGAGGGCATTGATTTCGCTCCGAAAGGCCTGCGCATCGGGCTCGCCCGCTACAACGGCGCCTCCCTGCACTGGGTCGCAACCGCGAGCCCGCCGGTCGATCTCGAATGGAAAGGCGCCCATAACGGCATCACCTTTTCGCCCGACAACCGCTTCGTCGTCACCTCCATGCAGGAGAATGCCCTGCATGGCTGGAAGCTCGAGGGCAAGCCGGGCAGCGACAGCCGGCATATGCGCATGACCGGCTATCCGGCCAAGGTGAAGTCGCTGTCATGGTCGGTCAAGGGCAAGTGGCTCGCCTCCTCCGGCGCGCCCGCCGCCATCGTCTGGCCCTTCCAGGGCAAGGACGGCCCCATGGGCAAGGCACCGCTGGAACTCGGCACCCGCGCCAACATCATGGTCACCTCCGTTGCCTGCCATCCCGCCGAGGAGGTCGTGGCGATCGGCTATCAGGACGGCATGGTTCTCGCCGCCCGCATGGCCGACAGCAAGGAAGTGCTGCTACGCCGCCCCGGCAAGGGCGCGATTACCGCCATGAGCTGGAGCCGCGACGGCAAGCGCCTCGTCTTCGGCTCCGAGGCCGGGGATTGCGGACTGGTCGATATATCCGCCTGACGGAGAGTAGGCCGGAGAGCGGAGCTCCCCGGCGACTGGCGGTTCACCAGCTGAGTTCCACCTGCGGCCGGCCGTTCGAGGTTTTCTCGAACGTGCATCCTGTCTCGTCCACCGTGCAATGAACGCGCTGGCGAAAAGCCGAGAAGCTTTCGAACGTTACGACATCGACCGGTGTATCGAAATGCAGTGTCAGCCGGTAGCGCGCAGGCTCTTGGCTCAACATTTGCACGCCAAGGACGGAGGCGACGAAGGGCCGGCCGAGATAGTGGCCCTCCACCCGCGATCCCAACAACATGGGATCGAAGACCGGCCGGTTACCGGCGGCCGCGTGGATGGTGTTCCAGTCACGGTAACCGTGCTGGGCGGCGACAAGCTCCAGCGCACGCGAATGGCTGATGGACCGGCCCTCCGCGGCAAGGGCGGCGCGCAGGCGTTTGGCCTGATCTTTTAGGCGGTCAAGGGATGGAAGCGCTTTTCGAAGAGGTGCGGACATCGGATCGGTACTCCTGTCAACGCATGTCGGTTTTGCGAGGGGAGTCCGCGTTGCCATCGGCGACATGCTGAACATGAGAGACCGGAGACGATATCGAAGAGCTTCACCACAGCGCTGCACACGCTTGCGGACGGCCGGGGCTCTCACCCGTTGTTCGCCCTATAGCGCAATGCGCGACGATGGTCAAAGCGTCGCCTGCACCCGTTACCCACCTTCACCAAGACAAAGCGTCACGCATCGGCGTCGGTCGGCGCCAGCACCTGCATCAGCGCCGCCAGCAGCGCATCGCGGTCATAGGGCTTGCGAACGATCGGCACCGGGCCGAAACCCTGCGGAATGATCCCGGTCTCGCCATAGCCCGTGGCGAAGACGAACGGCACGCCGCGGCGAAACAGCTCCTCCGCCACCGGCAGCGACGTGCCGGTGCCGAGATTGACGTCAAGCACGGCAACGTCGGGCGCGATCCGCTCGAGACGGCTGAGCGCGGAGGCAGCCGAAGCTGCGGTTGTGACTTCGCCGACGCCTGATTCCAGAAGCATGGCTTCCACGTCAAGTGCGATCAGCATCTGGTCCTCGACGAGGAGAACTTCGATATCCTGCAGACGCGACTGTTCGTCGGCAACTGCGACAGCCTCAACCGCCTCCGGACCTGCGGCCTGCGTATCCGCGACCACCGACACGTGCCGGCTGGGCAGCACGAAACGGGCGGTCAGCCCCTCCGGCGCGAACTGGACATCGCTCCGCCCGCCCAGATCATAGGGAATGCTGCGATCGATCAGCACCGTGCCGAAGCCCTGCCGGGTAATGCGCCCCAGCGCCGGGCCACCCCGTTCCTGCCAGTCGATCACGCAGTCCGCCCCCTCGGTCACCGCCCAGTGAACGGTCAGCCGCCCCCCTTCCGCCGAAAGCGCACCATATTTGGCGGCATTGGTCGAAAGCTCGTGCAGCACGAGCGCCATGACGGAAAAGGCACGCGCGTCCAGCCAGACCTGCGGCCCGGTGAGCGAAATCGTCGCCTGCTGGCTGCGATAGGGTGTCAGCTCCGCATTCAGGAGGTCGGCCAGCATACCGCCGCCATCGCCGCGCACCACCTGGTCATGGGCAAAGGCGAGTGCCTGGATGCGGCCCTTCAGCGAGCCCACATAATCCTTGAGGCTGCGCCCTTCGGCCACCGGATGCGCCACCAGCGACTTGATGATGGCGAGGATGTTCTTGACGCGGTGGTTCAGCTCCTCGTTCAGCATGCGCTGGCGCACATCCGCCTTGCCGCGTTCTTCCGCCAGCAACTCGTTGTGGCGCAGCACCACCTCCACCAGCGCGGCGCGCACGGCATCGGCGATCTCGCGGTCTGCATCCGTCCAGGGCTTCGCCTGCTGGCGCACCTGCTCCTTCCAGATCGCAAAGCTCTTGCGCGGCGTCAGGCGGTCACCCAGCGGGCCGACCTCGTAGACCTTGTCGGGATTGCCCGCCCAGTCGAGCGTCTCCACCACCTCGCGGCGGAAGAAGAACAGATAGTCGCGCGGGATCTGCGACAGCGGAACGATGAGGACGCCCGCCGCTTCCTGGCAATAGGCCTGCGCGGACGGCAGCTTCTGGGAGAGCGCATGCGTCGCCCAGATCCGCCCGTCGGCGACACCATTGGCAAAGCGCGCAAGCGCCGGAACCGCTGACGCCGGCGGCGCGCTGCCGGACGTCGTCCAGATTCCCTCCACCCACAGCCCGATGCCATCGCAGGGCATCAGTTCCCGGAACTTGGAGAGGTTTTCGGCAAGCAGATCGGCAATGTCGCCGCGATGCGAGGCAAGCGAGAGGAAGGCATCCAGCGACCGGCGCGCCCGGCTTGCCATCTCCAGCTTGGTCTTTTCCTGCAGCGCATGCAGGTGCAGCGAAAAGAACGCGCCGAACATCTCCGCCGCCACCCGCTCCGCCATGGAGAGCACCCGCGGCGAGTAGTGATGACAGGCGATCAGGCCCCACAGCTGCCCGTCCACGATGATCGAGATCGACATGGAAGCGGAAACCCCCATGTTCTTCAGGTACTCGCAGTGGATGGGCGAGACGCTGCGCAGATGCGAGAAAGACAGGTCGAGCGGCTCGCCCGAAGCATCGACCACGGGAGAGATGGGGATGCGCTCGAAATGCGCATCCGAGATCACCCGGATCGTATTGCGCAGGTAAAGCGCGCGCGCCTGCTGGGGAATGTCGGTGGCCGGAAAATACTGGCCGTAGAAGCTTTCGAGGTCTGAGCGCTTGCTCTCCGCGATCACCTGCCCCGCCCCGTCATGGCCGAAGCGGTAGACCATGACGCGGTCGTAGCCGAGTGCGCCGTGAATCAGTCGCGCCGTATCGCGCATCATCGCAGCAAGTTCGGTGACGCCACTGATGCGGCCGATCATTTCGCGCGCCAGCGACAAGGGCTGGCGCACCTTCGGATCATGCGGTTCGAACTCGATGATGACGGTGGAGAGGTGCCGGTGCACGGCGATGTCGAACAGCCGTCCCGCAGCCCCGGCAGCAACCGCGAAAAGCAGCGCGGGCCGCTCCGGATTGCGGGTCGTGGCAACGGCATTGCGCACGTCATGCGCCGCCTTGTCGCCGATGATCGACTGCAGCGACAGGCCGTTGATGGCGCTGCCGACGCCGAGCATCGCCTGCGCATTCACGGAGTGGCGCAGGACCGTCTGGCCGTAATTGTCACAGGCAAGCAGGAAGCCGTGCGGCTGGATGCTGCCGGGAATGTGGATGGGCTCCCGATCACAATTCGAGAGATCGACGCTACGCGCTTCAGGCATCGGCAAAGGCCCCGCTGAAGGCGAGCGCGGCATCGCCGAACGCGCGCTCTGCGGCGCGCGCGGCCCGCCCCGCGTCATATCCCGGCGCTTCCTCCAGGATGGCGCCGAACGCCCGCCACGCTTCCACCCGGCCCGCAAGGAGGAAGAGGTGGCGAGCGCCGCTGTCGGCCGTCAGGCCGAGAGCCAGGGCACGCTGGCACAGGAGGCGCGCACCGAGCCCTGAACCCTCGAGCACGTAAAGTGTTCCGAGCAGGCTGGACGTGTCCGTTTCAAGCACGGCCCTGTCGGCGGAGGGCAGGCGACGGGCACCGAGATCGGCGAGATCGCGGGCAGCTGCGTCTGCGGCGCGCCCCATGGACCAGGATCCGAAACAGGACGGCATCGCAAGACCGGTGAGCGCGGCCTCATAGCGACTGCGAAACAGATGGATCGACTGGAGATAGTCAGTGTAATCCGCCCGGGTCTTCCACTCGCCGACCAGATGGTCGACCTTGTCATGGGCGTGGCGGGTGCGTTCGCGGAGGTCGAAACGCCGATTGGTAGGCTGCATGCGTTCGATCGTCCTTGCGAATCGGAATGTGACAAAACACAAGCGAAACGCATGACGCTGCGGTTGGTTCCCACGAACATAACTATTTTTTGAAGAGCGAAAACAGGCCGGCGGAAGCGCAAATCGCCCCGCCTTCACCCATCAGGCGCGAGACGCCGAGGTGACGAGAAACCACACGGCAACACCGGCAAGCAGCAGCGACAAGGCCCGCCGAAGTCGCCGTTCACGAGCGGGATCGGCGAGGTAGGGGTGGAGCGTGCCGGCCAGCGCGACGATCAAGGCGTGGATGGCAGTCGCGACACCCACATAGATCGCGCCGAGGAGCACGAAGGGCGCCACGCCCGACAGCCGGCTGTCGATGAAGCCGGGCACCACGGTGACGAAGAACAGCGCCGCCTTCGGATTGAGGATATTGGTGGCGAGCCCGCGCAGGAAATACGTCGCCGCGCCGCGGCCCGTCGGCTCCGTCTCCGTGCCGCCATCCCGCCATCCGTCATAGGCGAGGTAGAAAAGAAAGGCCGCACCGCCCCAGCGCAAGGCCTCGTAGAGAAGGGACGACCCGCGAATGAGTTCGGCAACGCCATAGGCGCTGGCGATACCGAGCAGCGCCAGACCGAGCGCGATACCCGCCACCGTCGCCAGTCCCTTCATCCGCCCTTCGCTTGCCGAAACGAGGGCGAGATAGGCCATGTTCGGCCCGGGCGTGATCTCGATCAGCACCGCTGCCACGAAAAAGGAGAAGAGAGTCGTCGCCGGCAGCAGCGTGAAAACATCCAAACCCGTGCCCTCCCCAACGGTCAGATGACCCTTCGTCATCCTGACAGCCGACAGGTGCGACAATCAAGCAAAAGCGAAGCGGGCAAGAGATGGTGCTGAGGCGGTAAAGGGCGCGGCAAAAGATTCGGGGCGCCACTCGCGCCCGGGAACAGGGCATGGCGAGCGGCGCCCGGCGCCTCCGCGATGAACGCGATCAGGCGGCCTTGAGGTAGGACGGCGACGACAGCTTGCGCCCCGTGGGCACGATCATGCCGGCAGCGCCGGAGAGCCAGCCGGCCTTGAGCTCGAGGCCGAGGAAACGGCGGCGCTCGAAGGGGCCGGGCATGACGAGGTGCTGCGCACGGTCGGCGAAGAAGCCGAAACGCTCGTAATATTCGGGATCGCCGACGAGCAGGATCGCGCCATGCTCGCGGCGCGCCGCTTCCTGGATCGCCGCACGCATCAGCGCGCCGCCCACACCCTTGCCTTCCTGGTCCGGATCGACGGCCAGCGGGCCGAGCAGGAGCGCGGGCACGGCATGGCCTTCGGCGGTGACGCCGGCCTCGATGTTCCACAGGCGGATCGTGCCGATCACATGGCCGGACGGATCACGGGCAACGAGCGCCAGGCCTTCGGCCGGCAGGCGGCCGCGGCGGATCTTCTCCGACGACTTGCGCGTGCGGCCCGGGCCCATGGCGCGGTCGAGCAGCGTCTCGCGCGCCACGACATCACCGGCGTTTTCCGTGTCGATCACATAGGCATTCTGCGCGAAGAAAGCGCGCACAGTGTCAAGAACAGTGGCCATCGTCGGCCTCCCGTACCCAAAACCGCTTCAGACGGTATCCAGAACTGATTGTGGAAACCGCTCCCGCCTCATGCGGGAGCGTCATGCGCGTTTAGATGACGTAGGCCTTGAGCGGCTCGAAGCCGTTGAATGCGACGGCCGAATAGGTCGTCGTGTAGGCGCCGGTGCCTTCGATCAGAACCTCGTCGCCGATGGTGAGCGACACCGGCAGCGGGTACATGTTCTTCTCGTACATCACGTCGGCCGAATCGCAGGTCGGACCGGCGAGCACGCAGGGCTCCATCTCGTCCTGATCGCGCGTGGTGCGGATCGGGTAGCGGATGGCCTCGTCCATGGTTTCGGCGAGACCGCCGAACTTGCCGATGTCGAGGAACACCCAGCGGTGCGCGTCATTGTCGGACTTCTTGGAGATCAGCACGACTTCCGTCTTGATGACACCCGCATTGCCCACCATGCCGCGGCCCGGCTCGATGATCGTTTCCGGCAGGTTGTTGCCGAAGTGCTTGCGCAGCGAACCGAAGATCGCCTTGCCGTAGGCTTCGGCCGACGGCACGTCCTTCAGGTACTTCGTCGGGAAGCCGCCGCCCATGTTGACCATCTTCAGCTCGATGCCCTGCTTGGCAAGCGAGACGAAGACGCGCTTGGCATCGGCAAGGGCCGAATCCCAGGCATCGACCTTCGTCATCTGCGAACCGACATGGAACGAGACGCCGTAGGAGACGAGGCCGAGCTGATGGGCGTAGACGAGAACGTCGACAGCCATCTGCGGCACGCAGCCGAACTTGCGCGACAGCGGCCATTCGGCACCGTCACCATCGGTCAGAACGCGGCAGAAGACACGCGCGCCGGGAGCGGCACGGGAGATCTTCTCGACTTCCTCGTGGCTGTCGACGGCGAAGAGGTTGATGCCGAGTGCATGCGCACGGGCGACATCGCGCTCCTTCTTGATCGTGTTGCCGAAGGAAATGCGGGCGGGCGTTGCACCGGCGTTCAGCGCCATTTCGATTTCGGCGACGGACGCGCAATCGAAGTTGGAGCCCATGCCGGCGAGCAGACGCAGGATTTCCGGAGCCGGATTGGCCTTGACAGCGTAGTAGATGGAGCTGTCGGGCAGGGCGTGGCGGAAAGCCTTGAAGTTGTCGCGCACGACGTCGAGGTCGACCACGAGGCACGGGCCTTCGGGACGTCGGGTGTTCAGGAAGTCGATGATGCGTGCGGTCGTCATAATGGTATCCCCATAATCCAGCTGCTCCGGGAGTAACCCAGAGGGACAAAGGACAGATGCGACGACATCACGGTGCCAGCCGGTGGAGACCCCGGAACCATGACATGCGCAGCTGCGCGAACGGTGGAACGAAGCCCGCCTAGGCTCTGTTCCGCTTTGTCTGCCTTAGATTGGAGGGAGTGACCCGACCGCACTTTCGGCAATGAAGGTGTGCCTCTTCAGTAACGTCGGCTGATGGAAAGCCGACAGAGACCAGAAAGGCCCGCACCGTCGTTGCTTCAAGGTGTCCTCGCATTTCCCGGTTGGCCGGGATAGCGACTGGAGCGGTTAGTTCCAGGTACCTTACCGTTTCCTCACCACATCGAGGGACGGCGGACACCCACAGGCACGTGCGACTTTGGGCAAGGGCGTAGGTAAGAAAGTTCGCTGTCGCAATCAAGTGGTTTTTTGCGCCAAAGCAAAAAACTTTGGGGCCATCGGGAGGACGCGCATTCGCGGCCGCATTTCAGGCCGGCATGCACCCCTTCGCACGCGGTTTCGGGATGGTTGCCCGGCACAACGGCCTTGTCAGCGCGGTCCAAATCATGGCCGATAGACCGTGGAGACGCATCGCCGCCCGCAGACCGGAATCGAAAGCCGCCGCATGGACACCCTGACCCGCATTCGCGCCTTCATCGACGTCGTCGACGCTGAAGGCTTTTCCGCCGCCGCCCGCCGCGTCGGGCGCTCCAAGGCGCTTCTGTCGAAATATGTGCGCGAACTGGAAGACGAGCTTGGCGCCCTTCTCCTGAACCGCACCACCCGGCAGTTTTCCCTGACGGAAGCCGGCCACACCTACTACCGAACCGCCTCCGACATTCTGAAGGAGATCGACAACCTCGCCGATCTCGTGCGCGCCAACAATTCCGATCTGCGCGGTCGCCTGCGAATCACCGCGCCGCGCACCTTCATTGATGCCGAGATCGGCCAGTCCTTCGTGGATTTCAGCGTGGCGCACCCGGAACTGTCGCTCGATATCGTGGCGGAAGACCGGTTCGTCGATCTCGTGGAGGAGGGCTTCGACGTCGCGATCCGAATCACCAAGCTGGAGGATTCCACGCTGATCGCCCGCAAGCTCGACGATTTCCAGCTGCTGTTCTGCGCCTCGCCCGCCTTTCTCGAAAAGCACGGGCCGCTCACGCATCCCTCGAAACTGGCCGACGTGCCCTGCGTGATCGACACCAACGGCCGCAACCACGGCAACTGGCGCTTTGCGGAAAGCGACGGCACCAGCTTCTCGGTCGCGATCTCCGGCCCGCTGGAGGTCAACAGCCCGCTGGCCTGCCTGCGCGCCGCCGTGGCCGGTCTCGGCGTCAGCATCTGCCCCGACTTCATCGCCCGGCCGAAGATCGCCTCGGGTGAACTCGTGACCCTCTTCGATGACTACCTGACCAAGGATCGCGGCATCTATGCCATCTATCCGCACCGGCGCTACCTGCCGGCCAAGGTGCGCACCTTCGTGGACTTCCTGCATGCCTGGTTCCGCCGCCACCGGTGAGACACAGTCCCAATTCCGTCCCAATTCAGCGCCATTTCCAACGCGACACGGCCGATGCGCCGGCCCCATGACATCAGGATCGTGCCGATGAAGAAGGCCCTCATTCTCGCCACCGCCGCGGTGCTGGTCGCCGGCGCCCCGGCGTTCGCCCATCCGCACATCTTCGCGGAGGCGCGCCTGGAGATCGTCTCGGATGATGCGGGCAATCAGGTGCAGGAACTTAGAAACGTCTGGCGCTTCGACGACATGTTCTCCGCAAGCGTCGTGATGGATTTCGACAAGAACTCGAACGGCAAGCTGGACCCGGACGAACTCACCGAAGTGGGAAAGACCGTCAAGGAGTCGCTTGGCGAATACGACTACTACACGACGATCACCGACAACGGAAAAACCATCAAGGTCACCCCGCCCGATATCATCCATGTCGATTACAAGGACGGCCAGCTTCTGATGTTCTTCGTGGTCAAGCCCTCTGAGCCCATGCCGCTCAAGGGACGCCTGACCTTCGGCGTCTACGATCCCACCATGTACACGGCGATGGATTTTGCGACCGACGACGACCTGCATCTGGTCGGCGACAAGATCCTCGCCTGCTCCCACAAGGTGGTGCGTCCGGATCCGGACGAGGTGCTGGCCGAGAACAAGGCCTCCCTCACGGACGCCTTCTTCAACGATCCCATGGGCACCGACATGTCCAAGCTCTTTGCGACCCGGATGGAGGTCACCTGCTGATGGCATCCCGTAGCGTCAAGATCGTCCTCATCGCCTCCGTCGCCGCGCTGGCGGCCTTTGGCGCCGCGCATGCCCAGTCGCCACTCGGCATCGGTTCGGCCGAGCCGGGCTTTTCGGCCACGGGCCCGCTGCGCCCCTTGCTTTCCTGGGTGAACGGCGAGCAGCAGGCCTTCTACCGCACGCTGACCGGCGCGCTGCGCGGCATGCGCGAGGATCCCTGGCAGCTCTGGTCGCTGATCGGCCTCTCCTTTGCCTATGGCGTCTTCCACGCGGCCGGCCCCGGCCATGGCAAGGCAGTCATTTCCTCCTATATGCTCGCCAACGAGACGGAGCTGAAGCGCGGCGTGCTCCTGTCCCTCCTCTCCTCCCTGTTGCAGGGCATCGTCGCCATCCTGATGGTCGGCGCCACCTATCTCCTGCTGCGCGGCACCTCCATCACCATGACGATGGCCACCCAGGCGCTGGAGATCGCAAGCTTTGCCCTGATCAGCCTCTTCGGCGCATGGCTCCTGATCCGCAAGCTGATGAGCCTGCGTGCCGCCAGGCAGCCGCTGATGGTTCCGGCCATGGCCGTTGCCGGCGGCGTGACGGTCGAAATGCCCATCCATGCACGTCATGATCACGCACATCAGGCGCAGGCGCATCACCACCATGGCCATGGCCTGCATCACCACGGGCATGTGCATCACACCCACGGCCCGGGCGAAGTCTGCGGCTGCGGCCATGCCCATGCGCCGGATCCGTCGATGCTGAAGGGCGACCGGTTTTCCTGGTCGGAGGCATGGTCGGCGATCCTGGCAGTTGGACTGCGGCCGTGCTCCGGCGCCCTCATCGTCCTGTCCTTCGCGCTCCTGAACGGGCTCTACCTCGGCGGCGTGCTTTCCGTTCTCGCCATGTCGATCGGCACCGCGATCACCGTCTCCATCCTCGCCACCATGGCCGTCACGGCCAAGGGCCTTGCCGTGCGCTACGCCTCCTCGGCCACGACGGCGAACCGCATCGGCACGGCCATCGAGATCGCCGGTGCGGCGCTGGTGATGATCATGGGTCTGCTGCTTCTGGGCGCTGCCCTGCAGGCGTGAGCGGTCAGAGCCCGCGCCGGCGCTGATAGCGGGCGCGCAGCCAGAAGACGAGGAAAAAGGCCAGCACGAAGAGCGCCCCGACGCCGGCCGCCAGCCAGGGCGAAATCGTGCCCAGCCACAGCATCAGCTTCGGCAGGAAAAAGAAGGCAACCCCTGCCACCAGCAAGATAATGGCAGCGGCCAGGGCGGGTGACGAGGTCTTCTGCGGCTCGGTCATGATGGGTCTGTCCTGTGTGGAGGCTCTCAAGCCTTGAGCGCGGCCCGGATGTCTTCAAGGCGACGCCTCTGCCGCCCCTCCGCATCGAAATTCGCCGGATCGAGCCACGTCTCGAACGCCGCCTTCAGGCCCGGCCACTCGCTGTCGATCATCGAGAACCAGGCCGTATCGCGGTTTGCCCCGCGCGAAATCATGTGCTGGCGGAACACGCCTTCGAAGGTGAAGCCGTAGCGCTCCGCCGCCACCTTGCTCGGCCCGTTCTCGTTATGACACTTCCACTCGTAGCGCCGGTAACCCAGCGTCTCGAACACATGGCGGGCCAGCAGGTAATGCGCTTCCGTCGCCATCGGCGAGCGCGCCATGGCCGGGCCATGGGCAATGGACCCGATCTCGATCACGCCATTCTTCGGGTCGGGCCGCATGAAGCTGCCCATGCCCACCACGGCGCCGGTCTCGCGGGAGCGGAAGACTTCGGTGATGTAGCCGCCCGGCCCCTGCGCGCCGTCCAGCCAGCGGCCGAAATCGGCGCTCGTCTCGAAATCGGAAACCGGGAAGAAGCGGATCAACTGGTTGAGATCGCGGCCGCCGAGCGCCGCCCAGAGATCCTCAAGATGCCGGTCGTGGTCGTAGATTTCGAGCGCGACGGTGCGCCCTTCTATGTCGAGGCCCGTGGGCGCCGGTGCACCCGTCCATGTCGAAAGATCGCGCATCGTTTTTCCACCCGTTTTCCCGTCGATAGGCGATGATCGACGGGAAGGCAAATTCAAACGGGTGATGGGACGATCTGTCCGATCGAACCAGGGCAGGCTTGCCTCAGACGGCAACCTTGGCGCCGGCCACGGTCGAATCGATATGGTCGAGCAGTGCATCCGGCAGGCCAAGGCGACCGGCGACGAGATCGAGGAAGCCGCGCTCGGCACGGGTGTCCGGCTCGATCGTCAGGCGGACGGCGGTGTAAAGCTCGACCTTCTGCTCTTCGGTGCGTGCAGAGGCGATGATCGCATCGAGGTCGGTCGGATCGGTCAGTTCCCGTTCGATGAACGCGGCCGCGTCGCTGGAAAGCTCCGACGCCGACAGGCGCTCGTGAATATGCGCACGCTCGTTTGCGTCAATGTGCCCGTCAGCACGCGCTGCCGCGATCATGGCGCGGATCAGCATCAGCGCAAACTCCTGCGATACGGCCTGCGGCTCGATGCTGAAGCCGCTATCGGACGGCGGCGGCAGGAGCTTCGGGATCTCCCGCGCGGCTTCGGCCGGCGCCTGCGGGGCCTTTCCGGCCTGGTAGTTGCGGTAGGCCGCATAGCCAAGGCCGGCGATGGCCGCGAGACCGCCGATCTTCAGCGCGCTTCCGGCAAGCTTGCGGCCGGTGCCTGTGCCGAGCAAAAGCCCGGCGATGGCCGTGGCCTTCAGCGGATTGTTGCGCGCCATTTCCGTTGCCTGACCGGCCCGGTCCCGGATCGTTCCACCGCCCATCGGCATCTGCGAACCGAGAAACTGCTCCAGGAGCTTCTTTGCGTCGAACATGGTCAGGTCGTCTCCAATGGTTGTTAATCCCGTCGGAAATAGGAACGTGCGATCATGAATTCAAATTCAGGCCGCTCCCGCCAATTCCGGGCACAACGCAAAAAGCCCGCCGAAGCGGGCTTTTCCGGGAGAAAACGGCCTTAGCCGCGCAGAGCGAAGGCTTCCGATGCCAGCTTCGTGATCGCCGCCCAGTCGCCGGCCTCGACGAGATCCTTCGGTGCGACCCAGGATCCGCCGACGCAGACGACGTTCGGAAGCGAGAGGTAATCCTTCGCATTCTTCAGCGAAATGCCCCCCGTCGGGCAGAAGGTGGCGCCTGCCAGCGGCGAGGACAGCGACTTGAGGTAGGCGGCACCGCCGGCCTGCTCGGCCGGGAAGAACTTCATCACCGTCTGGCCGGCATCGAGAAGCGTCATCACTTCGCTTGCCGTTGCCGCACCCGGCAGGATCGGAACCTCGGAACCGGCAGCCGCATCCAGCAGCGTTTCCGTCGTGCCGGGGCTGACGATGAACTTCGAGCCGGCGGCAACCGCCTCGTCCCACTGGCGGGCGTTGAGAACGGTGCCCGCACCGGCAACGGCGCCCTCGACCTCGTCGGCAACCGCACGGATCGCCTCGAGCGCGGCGGGCGTGCGCAGCGTGATTTCGATCGCCTTCAGCCCGCCGGCGACCAGCGCGCGCGCCAGCGGCACGGCCGTCTTCGCGTCCTCGATGATCAGCACCGGCACCACAGGCTGGAGCTTGAGGATGGACAGCAGCGCGTCGGTCTTGGAGCTCACGGCATCATTCCTTCTTCTAATCGATTGAAACAGGCACTCTGGATAGAGCGGACCCATGCAAATGTCGAGCGTGCCATGAACTTTTGTCCCGCAGCACCGTTTCGCTTGCCTATTAGCAGCAAGCGATTGTAGCCTGCATCCACTTGCCGCCGAGGTATTTTGATGGCCAAGGAAATCGAACGCAAGTTTCTCGTCACCACAGATGCATGGCAGGACAAGCTTTCCGAGCCCGGAACTCGCCTGCGCCAAGCCTATATAGCGTCTATGGATGACAGAAGCGTGCGCATCCGCCTGCGCGACGACGGAACCGCCATGTTGACTATCAAGGTCGGGGCGGGCCTGCTGTGCCGTGACGAATTCGAGTTTCCCGTCTCCGCGGAAGACGCCGAGGAGATGATGTCCCATGCCATCGGCACCGTCATCGACAAGACGCGCTTCGTGATCGACCACGAGGGCTATCGCTGGGAAGTCGATCGTTACAATGGCGTGCACGCGGGTCTTGTCGTTGCCGAGGTCGAGCTTGCCAGCACGGCCGAGAACCCGCCACTGCCGGACTGGGTGGGTCGCGAGGTCACGGGGCTGCGCGCCTTCTCCAACCAGTCGCTGGCAACGCGCGGAGAAAGCCCGCGCCATCCCGTGCCGCCCCGTCTCGCGACTGCCTGAGGGCTGCGACACAAGCGGCAACGCAAGGCCTCAAGCGTTGCACAGCCGGCCATCTCGGAGTAATGGCAGGTCATGACCGACATCGTTTCCCTCCGCCGCTCCGAGACCGGCGGCCCCGTTCTGGTGGCCGCGCTCTACCATTTCGCCACCTTCGAAAGCTTCATCGATTTTCGCGAACCGCTGCAGGATTTCTGCGATACACGCGGCATCCGCGGCACGCTGCTCATCGCGCGCGAAGGCATCAACGGCACGGTGGCGGGATCGGACGAGGCGATTGCCGACCTGCTGGCCTATCTGCGCGCCCGTCCGGAATTTGCGAAGCTGGAACACAAGGAAAGCCGCGCGTCGAAAATGCCCTTCCTGCGCATGAAAGTGCGCGTGAAGAAGGAAATCGTCACCATGGGCGTCGAGGACATCGACCCCAACAGGATCGTCGGCACCTATGTCGACCCGAAGGACTGGAACGCGCTGATCACCGATCCCGATACGATCGTCATCGACACGCGCAACGACTACGAGACGGCGATCGGCATCTTCAAGGGCGCCGTGGACCCGAACACCAAGACGTTCCGCGAATTTCCCGACTGGGTGCGCCAGAACGCCGGCCTGCACAACAAGCCGAAGATCGCCATGTACTGCACCGGCGGCATCCGCTGCGAGAAGGCCACCGCCTTCATGAAGCAGGAGGGCTTCGAGGAGGTCTACCATCTCAAGGGCGGCATCCTGAAATATCTGGAAGAGGTGCCGCAGGATGAAAGCCTGTGGGAGGGCGAATGCTTCGTCTTCGACGAGCGCGTCTCGGTCACCCATGGGCTGAAGGAAGGCGAACACCGTCTCTGCCATGCCTGCCGCCACCCGCTGACCCCGGAAGACCTCGCCTCCCCGCGCTTCGAGGAAGGCGTCTCCTGCCCACAATGCTACGATGCCCGAACCGAAGCCGACCGCGCCCGCTACCGCGAACGCCAGCGCCAGATCGCACTGGCCCGCAAGCGGGGCCGGGAGCATCTGGGCGGGTAAAGCCCCCTCAATCACGTACTCGCTTCTTCTTGATCGCGTTGATCTCGTACATCAGCGCCTTGAAGGCGGTGATTGCCTGATCTTCGTCTTTGGTCAGGGTAATGCCCGGCGTCGCTTCCAGCCGGTCGATCAGCACCGTCAGCGCGTCTTCGATCCGGCCGATCTGCTTGCCGTAGCTCGCCACGCCGGAGAGGATATCCTGTTCCACGGTGGGATCCGTCGAGGGACCGAGGTCGATCCGGAAGTTGAAGAACCCGACCTGTCCGCCGGACGACGGGCTGAAGACCCAGGTCCAGGGATTGATGTCCTGATTGAGATTTCCGGTGATCGGTACAGTGAAACGTCCCATGGCAGCCCCCTTGCTGGAAACGCCCTCAGGATATTCCGCACTGCAGCAAAGACAAGTCTGGATTGAAACGCGAGAAGGGCCACGCGATGCGCAGCCCTTCCAAACACAGTCTTCGAAATCCGTGAGGCTTACTTCACGACGGTGATGAAGTCGCTTGCCGGACGGCGAACCTTCTTGAGGTTGACCAGCCAGTCGCCATCGGCCTGACGGTAGCCGAGCGGAAGCAGCGTGACCGACTTCAGGCCCTTTTCCTTGAGGCCGAGGATTTCGTCGACCTTCGCAGGTTCGAAGCCTTCCATCGGGGTCGCGTCCACGCCCTCGAAGGCGGCGGCGGTGATGGCAAGGCCGAAGCCGATATAGGCCTGGCGGGCGGCATGCTCGAAATTCACCTGCGCGTCGCGCGGCGTGTACATGCCGAGAACCTGCTTGCGGTAGGCTTCCCAGCCTTCGTTGACGAAGCCGCGCTGATCATTGACGAGGTCGAAGGCCTTGTTGATGCGCTCGGGCGTGTAGTTGTCCCAGGCGGCAAAGACCAGCACATGCGAACCGTCGGTGATCTGCGCCTGGCCGTAGGCGGCGTCACGAATGCGCGCGCGGACCTCAGGATTGGAAACGACGATGATCTCGTAGGGCTGCAGGCCGCTGGAGGTCGGCGCCAGACGCGCGGCTTCCAGGATGCGCTCGACCTTGTCTTCCGGAACGGCCTTGGAGGGGTCCATCTTCTTCGTTGCGTAACGCCAGTTGAGTTTTTCGAGAATCACGGCTTGTCTTCCTGTGCTGGTGTCGGCTGGCGCTCGCCTCGGGACAGGCCGTCATCGCGTCGAAACCGACTGGTTATTGAAAGTAACCATGCCTACATAAGTGACCGAAACAGGAGTGCAAGAAGGCACATTTCTGATACCGTGATTTTTGCAGGATCGGGAGGAGACCATGGACAATGATCTGGGCACAAACCTCGCTTCGCAGGTGAAAAGCCAGTGCCTGGAGCGCAGGACAAACAGTTTCGAGCCCTTGAAATGCCAGACTGTCGGCGAAATGCTGGCGCGGCTTGGCGACAAATGGACCGTGCTCGTCATCATGGTGCTCGGCAGCGGCCCGCTTCGCTTCAGCGAGCTGAAGCGCGCCGTCGTCGGCATTTCCCAGCGCATGCTCACCCTGACGCTGCGTGCGCTGGAGCGCGACGGGCTGGTTCAACGCACCGTGCATCCCACCGTTCCGCCAAGCGTCGAATATGCCCTCACGGAACTCGGCCTCTCCTTCTTCGAGCCGATCGATGCCATGGGCGGCTGGGTTTTCCGCAATCACGACCGCATCCGGGCCGCGCGCGCGGCCTACGACGCGCGCAACGAGTGACGCCCCTCAGCCGCCCCGGTGGTTGCCCTTCGGGAATTGCGCGCAGAGCGACTGGTACCAGTGGCCGCTCTTCTTGATGGTGCGGACCTGTGTCTCGTAGTCCACATGCACCATGCCGAAGCGCATGCGGTAGCCTTCGGCCCACTCGAAATTATCCATCAGCGACCAGGCGAAATAGCCGCGCATGGGATAGCCCTCGGCGATCAGCTCCGCCGTAACGGCCAGATGGTCGGCGATGTAGTCGAGGCGCGGCTGGTCATCCACCACGCCATCCACCACGCCTATGTTGAAGCAGGCGCCGTTCTCCGTGATGTAGCAGGGCGGCAGCGCGTAGTCGCGGTTCAGGCGCCGCACGAGATCGGCCATGGCAGGCGCATGGATCTCCCAACCAATGTCCGTCTTCTCCGGGTAAACCGGCGGCGCCGTCACGGTCGCCGGAAAATCCACGCCCGGCGTCGGATCGTCCGCCACACGCATCGGCGTGTAATAGTTCAGCCCCCACCAGTCGAGTGGCTGCGAGATCGCCGCCATATCTCCCGCCGCGATCTCGGGCATGCGATGCCCGAGCGCCGCCATGAAGGCCTCGGGATAGGCACCCTTGAAGATCGGCCCGAAGAAGACGCCATTGTGGAAGTCGTTCGCGCGCTCTGCTGCAGCCGTGTCCGCAGGCGCATCGCTGCCGGGATAGATCGAATGCGCGTTCAGCACGATGCCGACGGGCAGGTTCGGCCGCTCGGCGCGGATCGCCTGCACGCCCAGGCCATGCGCCAGATTGGTGATGTGCAGCGCATGCAGCGCCGCATCCAGATTGCGCTCGCCCGGCGCATGGATGCCGTAAAGATGCGAGAGCCAGACCGAGCACCAGGGCTCGTTGAAGGTCGCAACCGAATCCAGCCGGTCCCCGAGCCGGGCGGTAACGATGCGCGCATAATCGGCAAACGCGTCGGCCGTCGAGCGCGCCGTCCAGCCACCGTCACCGGCCAGCATCAGCGGCAGGTCCCAGTGATAGAGCGTCGCGAAGGCCTTGATCCCGCGCGCCTTCAACCCGTCCACCAGCCGCTCGTAGAAATCCAGCCCCTTCTCGTTCACAGCACCGACGCCATCGGGCACGATCCGCGGCCAGGCGATCGAAAAGCGATAGCCGCCGACGCCGAGCGAGGCGATCAGGTCGAGATCCTGCTCCAGGCGATTGTAATGATCGCAGGCAACGTCGCCATTATGACGCTGAAAGACCCGCCCCGGCATGTTCGAAAACGCATCCCAGATCGACGGCTTGCGCCCATCCGCCTTCGACGCTCCTTCGATCTGGAAGGCGGCGGTTGCGACGCCGAAGAGGAAATCGCCGGGGAAGCGCTCCGCGAGCATTCTTGTGTCCGTCATCGCCATCTTTTCCTCCCAATCGGACAGTCCCCAAACGAGACTAAAATCCACAGGAGAACGTCTTACTGTAACGTTACAGGTCGTGCAATCGCTGTCATGAAGCGCTGATCAGATCAAAAGAATGGCGCCGGAGATACGATCCCCGACGCAGCTAACTACAACGTCAATCTGCGGCCCCTTGATCAGACCTTCACCCAGGCCCCGTTCTTCTTCGAAGACTTCACGCAGGCATCCACGAACAGCATGCCCTTGATGCCGTCGTCGAGCGTCGGATAGGTCACGGCCGCATCGACAGCCTCGCCCTTTCGCTTGGCGTAGATCGCGCGCGCCGCTTCCGCATAGATATTGGCGAAGCCTTCGAGGTAGCCTTCCGGATGGCCGGAGGGAATGCGGGTGACGCGGGCAGCCGCGGCGCCGCTGCCGGCACCGCCCCGGGTGATCAGCCGCTTCGGCTCGCCGAAGGGCGTGAACCAGAGATAGTTCGGATCGGCCTGCACCCATTCCAGCCCGCCCTTGGTGCCGTAAACGCGGACCTTCAGTCCGTTTTCGTGGCCGGGCGCCACCTGGCTGCACCAGAGCATGCCCTTGGCGCGCACGCCGTTCTTTTCCTTGAAGCGCATCATCACATGGGCGTTGTCATCGAGCGCGCGGCCCGGCACGAAGCTGTCGAGATCGGCGGCGAGTTCCTCCAGTTCGAGGCCGGAGACGAAGGCGCCGAGATTGTAGGCATGCGTGCCGATATCGCCTGTGGAGCCGCCGGCGCCGGATTTCGTCGGGTCCGTGCGCCAGGCCGCCTGCTTCTGGCCGTCCTGCTCGATGGCTTCCGTCAGCCAGTCCTGCGGATATTCCATCTGCACCAGGCGGATGTCGCCAAGCAGCCCTTCGGCCACCATTTCCCGGGCCTGCCGCACCATGGGATAGCCGGTATAATTGTGGGTGAGCACGAAGAGCGCATCGCTCTTCTCCGCGATCTCCTTCAGCTTGCGGGCATCGCCAAGCGTCGAGGTCAGCGGCTTGTCGCAGATCACATGGATGCCGCGCGTCAGGAACTCCTTGGCGGGGGCGAAATGCATGTGGTTGGGCGTCACGATCGCCACCGCCTCGATCCCGTCCTTCAGCTTCGCCTCGCGGATCGCCATCTGGCGGAAATCGGAATAGACGCGTGACGGGTCGAGCCCGAGCGCCCGGCCGGAGGCCTCTGCCTTTTCCGGCGTCGAGGAGAGCGCGCCGGCAACCAGCTCGAACTCCCCGTCGATGCGTGCGGCGATGCGGTGCACCGCGCCGATGAAGGCGCCCACACCCCCGCCCACCATGCCGAGCCGGATGGGCCGGTCCCGCGTCTCGCTCTTGCTGCCTTCAATGGCCATGTCAGCCTCCTTCACTGTCTGTGCCTGATTGTTTCCATAGTCATGTGCGTAGATGCGATCCTTGACGAGAAGGTGGCCCTGCCAATGAACAGCTAAGTTTCAGCCTTTCCGAAGGTCGGTCGACAGATCGAACGACGCCCGCGCGTCGTTTCGCAAACATCAGCTTTTCATCAAGGATATCCCATGCCCCTGCTCGTTGCGGATGCACGCCATCCCATTACCCTTGCCGATGGCACGCTCGTCGAAAACACCGTCCATCTCAACCGCGCCATCGATCACCCGCGCATCACCTGCGGAGATTACAGCTACTATTCCAGCATGACGCCGCTCACGGATGTGGCCGGCACGATCGCGCCCTACCTCCACCCCTTCAGCCGCGAAAGGCTCGCCATCGGCCGCGTCGTGCAGATTGCCCATGGCGCGCGCTTCATCACCAGCTCGGCCAACCATGCCATGCATGGCCTCAGCACCTATCCGTTCCGCATCTTCAAGCCGGAAACGATGGGCGCCTATGCCGATCTGCCGGTCAAGGACACGGTGGTCGGGCCGGATGTCTGGATCGGCACCGGTGCGATGATCATGCCCGGCGTCACGCTCGGGGCCGGCAGCATCGTCGCTGCCGGTGCGGTCGTCACGCGCGATGTCGCGCCCTACACCATTGTCGGCGGCAATCCCGCCCGGCCGATCCGCCAGCGCTTTGCGCCAGACATGGTCGCGCGGCTTCTGGCGGTGGCCTGGTGGGACTGGCCGCTGGAGCGGATCGAGGCCGCCCTGCCGGCCATCGAGGGCGGCGATCTCGCAGCCCTCGAAGCCTGCTGACCGAGGGATCCGGCGCAACGCTCCGGTCATGTCAAAGCCCGAGCATGCGCCGGTTGGCGGCCTCGTCCGTGCCGCCATCGGCAAAGTCGTCAAAGGCCTTTTCCGTGACGTGGATAATGTGGCGCTTGACGAAGTCCGCGCCCTCGCGTGCCCCGTCCTCGGGGTGCTTGAGGGCGCATTCCCACTCCACCACGGCCCAGCCCGCAAAATCATTCGCCGCCATCTTGGAGAAGACCGCGCCGAAATCGACCTGCCCGTCGCCGAGCGACCGGAATCGGCCGGCCCGGTTCACCCAGCCCTGATAGCCGCCATAGACACCCTGCCGCCCCGTCGGGTTGAACTCCGCATCCTTCACATGGAACATGCGGATGCGGTCCTTGTAGATGTCGATATTGTCGAGATAGTCGAGGCACTGCAGCACATAGTGCGAGGGATCGTAGAGCATGCAGGCACGGGCATGGTTGCCGGTGCGCTCCAGGAACATCTCGTAGGTGATGCCGTCATGCAGGTCTTCGCCGGGATGGATCTCGTAGCAGATATCGACGCCGCATTCCTCGGCATGGTCGAGGATCGGCCGCCAGCGCTTCGCGAGTTCATCGAAGGCCGTTTCCACCAGCCCCGCCGGCCGCTGCGGCCAGGGGTAAACGAAGGGCCAGGCAAGCGCGCCGGAAAACGACGCCATGGCATCGAGACCGAGATGCCGCGACGCCGTCAGCGCCATCTTCACCTGCTCCACCGCCCATACCTGCCGCGCCTTCGGATTGCCCCGCACCTCCGGCGCCGCAAAGCCGTCAAAGGCCTCGTCATAGGCGGGGTGCACGGCCACCAGCTGGCCCTGCAGGTGGGTGGAAAGCTCGGTGATCTCCACGCCATTGTCGCGCGCCTTGCCGGCGAACTCGTCGCAATAGGTCTTCGATTCCGAAGCCTTCTTCAGGTCGAAGAGACGCCCGTCCCAGGAGGGCACCTGCACGCCCGCATAACCGCAATCCGCGGCCCATTTGGTAATCGAATCCCAGGAGTTGAACGGCGCGGCATCGCCGGCAAACTGCGCCAGAAACAGGCCCGGTCCCTTGATCGTCTTCATGTCTTCCTCCTCCGAATGATGTGTGCGCTGCGCTGCCGCCGGTCCCACCCGCCGGTACGCCTTTCAAGGCCCCTCCCCGGGCCCGACGCTCCGCCGGCGATGATGAGCATCGCCGGCGGAGCAGCATGTCGTCGTCAGACGTAACGGTTGACGATGTTTTCGAGCAGCTCCTGACGTCCGGAGCGCGGACGCGGATTGATGCCCTCGGCCAGGACCCGCTTCTCGATCTCCTCGAGCGTCATGCCGCCCGAGAGCATCTTCTGCGCGTCGGCGCTCTGCCAGCCGGCATAGCGGTCTGCGAGCGGCTGCGACAGTGCCTTGTCCTCGATCATCTTCGCGGCGGCCTTCAGGCCACGGGCGCAGCAGTCCATGCCGCCGATATGGCCGATCAGCAGATCGTCCGGCTCGATGGACTGGCGCCGCAGCTTGGCATCGAAGTTGGTGCCGCCAGTCGTGAAGCCGCCGCCGGCGAGAACCTGGTAATAGGCCAGCGCCATTTCCGGCACATTGTTGGGGAACTGGTCGGTATCCCAGCCGGACTGGTAGTCGTTGCGGTTCATGTCGATGGAGCCGAGAATGCCGTGGGCATTCGCCAGCGCCAGCTCATGCTCGAAGGAGTGGCCGGCGAGAATCGCATGGCCCTGCTCGATGTTGAGCTTCACCTCGTTTTCGAGGCCGTACGTCTTCAGGAAGCCGTAGACCGTCGCGACGTCGTAGTCATACTGGTGCTTGGTCGGCTCCTGCGGCTTCGGCTCGATGAGGATCGTGCCCTTGAAGCCGATCTTGTGCTTGTACTCGACAACCATGTTGACGAAGCGGCCGAGCTGATCGAGCTCCTGCTTCATGTTGGTGTTGAGCAGCGTCTCGTAGCCCTCGCGGCCGCCCCAGAGCACGTAGTTCTCGCCGCCAAGACGATGCGTCGCGTCGATGCAGGTCTTCACGGTCGCCGCGGCGAAGGCGAAGACGTCCGGATCCGGATTGGTGGCCGCGCCGCCCATGTAGCGGCGGTTGGAGAAGAGGTTTGCCGTGCCCCAGAGCAGCTTGACGCCGGTCGCCGCCTGCTTTTCGGCGAAGTAATCGACGATCTCGTTGAGGTTCTTCGTGTTCTCCACGAAGTCCTTGCCCTCGGGCCGCACATCCGCATCGTGGAAGCAGTAGAAGGGCGCGCCGAGCAGCGTGAAGAATTCGAAGGCCACGTCGGCCTTGAGCTTCGCCGCCTTCATGCTGTCCTCGAACCACGGGCGCTCGAAGGTCTGCCCGCCGAAGGGATCGCCACCCGGCCAGACCAGCGTGTGCCAGTAGGCCACGGCAAAACGCAGATGGTCTTCCATCCGCTTGCCCAGGACGATTTCGTCGGGGTTGTAGTGACGGAAGGCCAGCGGATTGGTGCTCTCCGGGCCTTCATACTTGATCTTCTGGATATCGCCGAAAAAGCCGGTCGACATGGGTGTTCTCCTTGGTTGGTGTTCTGTCAAAAAGTCTTGTCGGTCGGCGCTTCCGGCTTACCCCCCTCTGGCCTGCCGGCCATCTCCCCCGCAAGGAGGGAGATCGGCAGGAGGAGAGAGCTTCGTCCAACCGGACGGCAATGCGGATGCAACGCTTGAAAGGGAGTGCTACGCCCGCCCCACCCAATCTCCCCCCTTGCGGGGGAGATGCCCGGCAGGGCAGAGGGGGGTGCCCCACGGCACGCACCTCTCAGCACACCCCTCGCCTCACCCCATCGCCGCCTTCACCGCCGGGTAAAGCCGCCGATAGCGCTGATAGGCCTCCTCGTAAGCCGCGCTGTGCGCCCTGACCGGCTCGATCGTCTCCGCTGTCGCGGGCGGCGTCAGCACATCGGCGGGATTTGCGCCCGTCGCAGCAATCAGCGCCAGCCGTGCCGCGCCGAAGGCCGCGCCGAAATCGCCGTCGGCCGGCAGATCCACGGGAAGATCGAGCGCCGTTGCGATCGAGGCGAGCCAGTAGCGCGAGCGCGAGCCGCCGCCGATGGCCGTCACCCGCGTCAGTTCGGTGCCGGCCGCCTTCAGCGCCTCCAGACTGTCGCGCAGCGCGAAGGAGACGCCTTCCAGCACCGCCTGCGTCAGCACCACCCGGTCGCTCTCATGCGCGAGCCCCGCAAAGACGCCGCGAATGGCCGCATCATTGTGCGGCGTGCGCTCGCCGGAAAGGTAGGGCAGGAAGGTGACGCCCGAAGGCGCCTTCAGCGTGTCGCCGAGTTCGCCGGTCAGGCTCGCGGCGCTGGCACCCGTCACGCGTGAATGCCAGTTCAGCGCGTCCGTTGCCGAGAGGATCACGCCCATCTGGTGCCAGGTATCCGGTAGCGCGTGGCAGAAGGCATGGACGGCGCTTTCCGGGTTCGGCAGATAGCGCCCGTTGGCCGCAAAGAGCACGCCGGAGGTGCCGAGCGAAACGAAGGCCGCCCCTTCCCGCACCGTGCCCATGCCGCAGGCCGACGCCGCATTGTCGCCGGCCCCGCCGGCCACCACGATGCCGGCGGCAAGGCCCCAGCGCGCGGCAATCTCGCCGCGCAGGCGCCCGGCCACCGCCGTGCCTTCGACCAGCCCCGGCATCTGGCTTTCATCAAGGTCCGTGGCGGCAAGAAGCGCCTGCGACCAGCGACGCGCGCCGGTGTCGAGCCAGGAGGTGCCGGCCGAGTCAGACATTTCCGAGAGGTGTTCACCCGTCAGCCAGAGCCTCAGATAATCCTTCGGCAGCAGCACCTTGCGCACCTTGCCGAAAACATCCGGCTCGTTCGCCTTCACCCAGGCGAGCTTCGGTGCGGTAAAACCGGGGAAGACGATGTTGCCGGTGATCGCCCGGAAGCGCGGATCGGCGTCGAGCGCGGCCGCCTCGCGGTGGCTGCGCGTGTCGTTCCACATGATGCAGGGCCTGAGCACCTTGTCCTCGGCATCGATGAGCGTCGCGCCGTGCATGTGGCCCGAAAGGCCGATGCCGGAGACGGAGGCGAAGGCTTCCGGATGCGCCGCCTTCAGCCCCGCGATCGCCTCTTCCGTGGCGCGGATCCAGTCGGCCGGATCCTGCTCCGACCAGCCGGCATGGGGACGATGCGTCGTCACCTCCTTGCTGGAGGCCGAGCCGATGACGGTCTGGCGATCATCGATGAGCATGGCCTTCACGCTCGATGTGCCGAGATCGATACCGAGATACATGATGTCTCTCCCTATTGGGGCACGGACGAAACGTCCGCGCCGCTCTGTCCTGCCTCGGGGGGCAGGTTGTCGTTGACGAAAATGTCGATGCGGATGCGCTCCTGGGCGGCGTGGACGGCAAGGCCGTCGGCCCGCGCCTTCAGCACGCGCACCGCGCTGCGCACCTCGTGGCCCGCATCCTGGTTCAGCACGGCGGCGATGAGGCCGGAGGAAAGCCCGCTGCGCGTTTCCGGGGTCAGTTCGTGCGCGATCACCACCGGCCCTGCGCCGCCGGCATCCGAAAGCGCCCGCACGAGGCCCGCATTGCCCGCGCCCAGGCTGTAGAGCCCGGCAAGATCCGGCGTCCGCGCCAGAAGATCGCCGACGAGGCGCTGCACCGTCTGCGGCTCATCCTGCCCCTCCAGCACGGGCTCCAGAAGGCGATCCGCGCCGAGCCGCGCCTGAAATCCCTCCAGCCGCTCGCGATGGTCCCGCAGCCGCATGGAGCCCGCCAGCACCGCGACGGGACCGGGCCGCGCGGCAACGAAGCGCGCCATGAGACTGCCGGCGGTGCGCCCGGCCGCGACATTGTCCACGCCGGCGAAATGATCGCGGGCCGACTGCGCGACATCGGAAACGAGCGTGACGAAGGCGATGCCGGCGGCCTTGGCCCGGTCGATCGCGGCAACGACAGCCGCATCCTCCACGGCCACGGCCGCAATGCCGGACACGCCATCGGCGATGGCCGCATCGATCGCGCCGGCAAGCCCCTCCGCATCGAACGGCGGCACGACGACGACGCCGACACGCACGCGATCGACCGCGGCCTGCCGCGCAAGGCCGCGCACTTCGGCCTCGAGGCTGCGCATGAAGGGATTGTCGCCGGCCGGCAGGATGAAGGTGAAGGAATAGACCCGCCCCTTGGCGAGATTGGCGGCCGCGACATCGCGCACATAGCCGAGATCGGCGATGGCCGCTTCCACCCGCGCCCGCGTCACGCCGCGCACGTTCGGCCGGCCGTTCAGCACGCGATCGACCGTCGCAAGGCTGACGCCCGCCTTCTCGGCAATGTCGTGAACGGTCGGTCGCACGGCTCCTCCCAGACGCCAGTGTCCTTGTGGGAGGAAGGCATAAAGCAGTTTTTGATGTACGTAAATCAAAAATTGGAAAGAGGCCGCGCCCGGCTGTGAAAGACCGGGCGCGGCAGACTTCAGATCGTCTTTGAAAAGCCCTTGAGGAAGGTCACGTCGCTCCCGTCCTCGGCGTCGCCGGCGCTGCCCAGAACCACGTCCATCGCAGCGTCCGTCACCCGGACCAGCGCGAACCCGCCCTTGAAGGCTGCTGTCGGCTTGAACACGTCGAGACCATCGACCTTGTAGATCATCGCGGCATCATGCTCGTGGCCATGGAAGAGGCCGATGACATTGTAGCCCTTCAGTGCCGCGAGCAGGGCTGCCCGGTCCGCATCGCTCCACCAGTGCGCGGGACCGGAGCCCTGGTCATCGAAGGTCTCCGCCTTCGGATCCCAGCGCTCCAGCGAAAACTTGTCCCAGCCATAATGCTGGATGACGATCACGGGCCTGCCATCGCTCGCCGCCGCCTTCAGATCGCTGGCCAGCCACGGCAGGCCGCTGACGGCTCCCTTGGTCGTATCGCCGCCGAAGCGCTGCAGGTGGACCATGTGCAGCCCGCCCCAGTCCCAGGAATAGCTGTCGGAGAGCGCGTCATAATTTGCGACCGGCACCGGCGGCTTGAAGAACACGCCGGTGCGATGGTTCATCTCGACATAGTCGCGCAGTTCGCGGCGATACCAGTCCACATGCGGCGGCGCGCCATCCTGGTCGAGATCGTGGTTGCCGAGCCCGGCATAGACGGGCATGTGCAGGCGGTCCGGCCCGCTGCCCTGCTGGTAGCGGTTGGCGAACTGCTTCAGCTGCCAGCCCTCGCCGGGCACCTTCAGCTGACCGCCACCGTCATCCGTCATGTCGCCGCCGCAGACCATGCCGAGCGGATGGCCGATCTTGCGGCCGGCGCTCGCAAGCCCGCTCGGCTTGCCGTCGATGGTTTCCGGCCAGCTCTGGGCATGCAGCCCGTTCAACGCCCGCACATGCCGCAGAAGATTGGCGTCCGTCTTGCCCTCGGCCTCGCAATCCGGCGCGAGGTGATCGGCGTCGATCAGACAGGCATGCATGTCGGTCGCGAAAACGAAGGTGGCGTCCACGGAGGGCTTGCCGGCCGCCAGAAGCCGGCGCGCGGGCATGAGGCCCATGACGGCAAGACCGGCAAGCAGGTGGCGACGACGAAGGGCAGAGATGGGCATGAAACCTCGGCACATGAGAATCAGGGGCGGAAGGAATGCAAACCTGCATCCCTTCCGCCCCTGAGGCAATTCGCCAGTCCGGTCAACCCGCCAGCATCAGTGGCCACCACCGGCGCCCGCGGGCACGGTCTGCGGCTTCTGGATCATCATGACCATGAAGATCAGCGCGAAGAAGAGGCCGGTCAGCAGCAGGAACACGTCGGAGAAGGACATCACCGCCGCCTGCTGGCGCACCATGCCGGCAAGCTTCTGGATGGCGATGGTGGCGCCGTCCATGCCATGGGCATTGTAGTTGGCGGCAATGTTGTTCATCTGCGAAATCGCCTCCGGATTGCCCCACTGCACATGCTCGGAGAGACGGGCATAGTGCTCGTCGGACCGCTGGGTGATCAGCGTGTTGATGATCGCCAGCCCCACGGCGCCACCGAGGTTTCGCGTCAGGTTGAAGAGACCGGAGGCATTGCGGATGCGGGCCGGCGGCAGCGTGCCGAGCGCGATATTGTTGATCGGCACCATGCAGATCATCAGCGAGACGCCGCGCAGGATCTGCGGCACGAGCAGCTCGTAGAAATCCCAGTCGGCCGTGATGTAGTGCATCTGCCAGGTGCCGAGACCGAAGCCGAAGAAGCCCATGGCCATCATCAGCCGCGGGTCCATGCGCGCCGACATGGCACCGGCGACCGGCGCCGTCAGGAACATGGCAAGCCCCGAGACGAACATGGTCTCGCCGATCATCAGCGAATCGTAGCCGCGGATGCGGGCGAGATAGAGCGGGTAGAGATAGGTCAGGCCGTAGAGACCGATGCCCATGGTGAAGGAGAACAGCGAGCCGAACGCGAAGTTGCGGTTGGCGAAGGCCTTCAGATCCACCACCGGAAACTCGACCTTGAAGGCCCGCCAGAAGAACACGCCGGCCCCGATGGCGATCGCCAGCGTGCCGATGACGATCTTGTCGTCGTTGAACCAGTCCTTGTTGTTGCCCTCTTCCAGCACGTATTCCAGCGAGCCGAGGAAGAGCGCCATGGAGGCCAGCCCCCACCAGTCGAACTTCTTGATCAGGTTGAATTCCGGCTTGTCGAAATCGATGAAGTTGAACGTGACGATCGTCACGATGATGCCGGGGATGATGTTGACCAGGAACAGCCAGTGCCAGGAAAAGGCGTGGCTGAGATAGCCGCCGACCGTCGGGCCGATCGTGGGCGCCAGCGTCGCAACGAGGCCGATGATCGGCGAGACGATGGCGCGCTTCGACGGCGGGAAGATGGTAAAGGCGGCCGCAAAGACCGAGGGGATCATGCCGCCGCCGATGAAGCCCTGAATGGCGCGGTAGACGATCATCTGGTCGATGTTGGTGGCCGTCGCCGCCAGCGCGCTCGCCGCGGTGAAGCCGGCAGCCGAGAAGGCGAAGAGATAGCGGGTGGACACGATCCGCGCCAGCGTGCCCGACAGCGGGATCATGATGACCTCCGCGATCAGGTAGGAGGTCTGTACCCAGGCAACCTCTTCCGCGCCGGCACCAAGACCGGCCTGGATTTCGGCGAGCGAAGCCGAGACGATCTGGATGTCGAGGATCGACATGAACATGCCGAACACCATCGCGAAGAAGGCGATGAGGCGGCGCGGGTCCATCTTTTCCTGCGCGCCGATGGCGCTTGCGGCAGAGGGTGCGGATGTAGCGGTTGCGGAGGCGGCCATGGTCATACCCGTCGGTCTTGCCGGCGGCCCAATCTGGTCCCGGGCGCAAATTCCCGGGTGGTTCAAGAAAGACGTTTGAAATCAGTGATGTCGTCATGCAATCCGGCCCCGCGCAGGGGCCGGCACAGTCTCGGGATGCGCGCGCCGAGCCTTTACTTGGCTTCGGCATTCTGCGCGTTCGGCGCGGTGCGTGTATCGACATCGACCACGACGCTGAGCCCCGCCCTAAGCTTGCCGCTGGCAAGCGCATCCGCCGGCAGCGCGATGCGCACCGGAATGCGCTGCGTCACCTTCGTAAAGTTGCCCGTCGCATTTTCCGGGGGCAGCAGCGAGAAGACGGAGCCGGAGGCCGGCGCGATCGAGGCGACGGTGCCCTCGATATCGTCTTCCTCAAAGGCATCGACGTGAACCTTGACCTTCTCGCCGGGCACGAGGCCGGCGATCTGGGTCTCCTTGAAGTTCGCCTCGACGTAAAGCTCCTTCACCGGGACCAGAGCGGCCAGTCGCTGGCCGGGTGTCACAAGGTTGCCTTCCTGTACGGAGACATTGCCGACGACGCCGTCATAGGGCGCCTTGAGCACCGTGAAGTCGAGATCGCGCACCGCCTTGTCGCGGGCGAGCTGGAGCGACTTCAGGCTGCTTTCGGCCTCGGCGCGCTGGGCTTGCAGCGTTGCGATATTCGCCTGTGCAGCGACGATATTGGCATCGGCGCCGACGACGGCGGCCTTGGCCTGGTCGAGGGCGACACGGGCGGTGTCGAGTGCGGCGACCGTGCCGACCGACTTGTCGGCGAGATCGCCGGCACGGGTGGCGGCAATCTCCGCGCCGCTCTGGGCGGCAAGGGCCGACTGCTTCTGGGCCTGCGCCTGCGCAAGCGCGGCCTTGGCGCCGTCGATCTGGGCATCGAAGCGCTTCAGCGAAACGTTCTGCGTGGCGATCTGCGCCTGGGCCTGCTCGAGCGCGATCTTGTAGTCGCCGTCATCGAGTTCAACCAGCGGATCGCCTGCCTTAACGGTCTGGTTGGCCTTGACGATGACCTTTTCGACATAGCCGGTGACCTTCGGCGCGATCGCGGTGATCTCGCCCTGCACATAGGCATCGTCGGTGGAGATCATGAAGCGGCCATTGGTCCACCATTCATGACCGTACCATGCGCCACCGGCCAGAAGACCGAGCAGCAGGACGGGCAGCACGAAGCGCTTGGGCCCCTTCTTCTTATCGGGCGTGGCGGTTGCGGCCGACGAGGCGTCGGAAGGCGCTTCGACGGCGGGCGTTACGGGCGGCGCATCCCCGCGGGCGGCGGGGCTTGCCACCTCTTCCGGGGCGTTGCGCGAATCAGGTACCGCTTGAACACGGGATGCAGAGGAGCGGGGCGATGCAGACATGGCGGAAATTCCATTTCGTTCCGGGAGCGAACGTGTGTCGGACTGAACTGTACGGTTCGATTGCCTTGACATAGCGCGGTCTAACAGGCATATCAAGTGTTATCGAACCATACGGTTCCATTGCTTAGAAAAAATTGAAGGCTTCTGATAAAATGACCCTCGATCTGGAAAAGATGGGCGTCTGCCACGCGGAAGCACCGGAGATCGGCTCCGGTGGCCGGCACGCCGCCGGCGAAGATCCGGTAAAGCGCGAGCAGATTCTGGCCGGCGCCAAGCGCGTCTTCATGCAGAAGGGCTTCGATGCCACCAGCATGAACGAGGTGACGCGCGAGGCCGGTGTCTCCAAGGGCACGATCTACGTCTACTTCACCAACAAGGAAGACCTCTTCGCGGCGATGATCAGCGCCGAGCGCGACAAGATCATCGATGTCGGCCGCAATGCGCTGGAAGATGGCCGGCCGATTGAAAAGTCGCTGTACGACTACGGCATTGCCATGGTGAGAGGCATCACCTCCGAATACACGATCCGCGCCATGCGCGGCGTCATCGGCGTCTTTGACCGCATGCCGAAGCTATCGCGCGCCTTCTTCGAGGCGACGCCCGACAACGGCCTGACCGTGCTGAAGACCTATCTCGACCGGCAGGTCGCCGCCGGCGTCGTCGAGATCGACGAAACCGAATGTGCCGCGCACCAGTTCCTGGCGCTGTGCACCGCAGGCATCTTCAAGCAGCGCCTCTTCGGCAAGATCGAGAGCGAGCCGCCGCGGGCGGTGATCGAGGCAACGGTGACGCGCGCCGTGGACGCCTTTTTGCGCATCTATCCGCTGAAGCCTGCCTGATCCGGGCGGGAACCGCTTGCCAAGGGTCGTGAGACCCTTAGATAAGGCTTTTGCAACCCGCTCAACAGCCTTTCGGCAAGGACCCTCCCCGATGCAGGACATACTGACGCTCGCTCAGGACCCCGCAGCCTGGATCGCCCTCGTGACACTGATCGTCATGGAAGTGGTGCTCGGCATCGACAATCTGATCTTCATTTCCATCCTCACCAACAAGCTGCCCGTGGACCAGCGAGAGAAGGCACGGCGCATCGGCATCGGGCTCGCGCTGATCATGCGCCTTGGCCTTCTCGGCACCGTCGCCTGGATCGTGCAGCTGACGAACCCGCTGTTCGAAGCCTTCGGTCACGGCTTCTCGTGGAAGGACATCATCCTGATCGCCGGGGGTCTCTTCCTCGTCTGGAAGGCGACCAAGGAAATCCACCACAATGTGGATCCGGAAGACCACAAGGAAGACATGGTCGGCGGCAAGGTGGCCACGAGCTTTGCGGCCGCCATCGGCCAGATCCTGCTGCTCGACCTCGTCTTCTCCGTCGACAGCATCATCACCGCCGTCGGCATGACGCCGCATGTGCCGATCATGGTCGTCGCCGTCATCGTCGCCGTCACGGTCATGCTGGTTGCGGCCACCCCGCTCGCCAACTTCATCGAGAAGAACCCGACCATCGTCATGCTGGCGCTGGCCTTCCTGCTCATGATCGGCACCACGCTGATCGCCGAAGGCATGGGCTTCCACGTGCCGAAGGGCTACGTCTACGCCGCCATGGCATTCTCCGCCCTCGTCGAGGTGCTCAACATGCTCTCGCGCAATGCGCGGCGCAAAAAGAACGCGACGGCGAAACCCCACTGAGCCTTTTCGGCTGGACATAAGGCTCCCGGCGGCGCGTCGTCGCCGGGACCGCCAAAATGAGAATTCCGCACGGACGGCCGCAGTGCTGAGGCGCAGCCCCGTTCAGGCAGCAGCATGGCGAGAAGACCATGACAACGGACCAGATCCTCTCGTTTTGCGTCATCGGCGGCATGATGGCCGTCTTCGTGCTCGACCGCTTCCGCTACGATCTCGTGGCCTGCGGGGCCCTCCTCGTCGCCCTGCTGATAGGCATCGTCCCGCCCGACAAGGCCTTCTCCGGCTTTGCCGACGACATCGTCATCATCGTCGGCAGCGCGCTTGTCGTCAGCGCCGGCATCGCCCGGTCCGGCGTCGTCAACATGGCGGTTCAGCGCTTCTTCCCCAATCTGACGACCATGCGCGCCCAGATGGCGCTGCTGCTCGTCACCGTCGCCTTCCTCTCGGCCTTCATCAAGAACATCGGCGCGCTGGCCATCATGATGCCGGTCGCCTTCCAGTTCGCCCGCAAGGCAGGCGTTCCGCCATCGCGCTACCTGATGCCGATGGCCTTCTCCGCCCTGCTCGGCGGGCTGATGACGCAGATCGGCACCTCGCCCAACATCATCGTCTCGCGCGTGCGCGCCGAGTTGGGCGGCGAGAGCTTCACCATGTTCGACTTCACCGCCGTCGGCCTGACGCTGACCGTCATTGGCATCGGCTTCCTCATCCTGTTCTACTGGCTGGTGCCGGACCGCAAGAATATGGCGCCATCGATCGAGGAGGCCCTGGACGGCGCCGCCTTCTCCTCCGACGCGACCGTACCGGAAGGCTCGCCCGTCATCGGCAAGACGCTCTCGCACCTGCTCAAATCCGGCGAGGGCGACGTCGTCGCCACCGGCGTGCTGCGCGGCGACCGTCACATGACACCCCTGCCGGACATGACGCTTGCCGCCCATGACGTGATCCTCTTCGAGGGCAAGGCCGAAAGCCTGCACCGGGTGGTGGAGGCCGGCGACCTCGAACTCTCCGGCCAGCGCATCCATGGAGCGCGTGAAACGGGCGAGGTGACCGCCGTGGAGGCGGTGATTGCCAGCGACTCCCGCCTCGTCGGCCTTTCGGCCAGGGATCTCTCGCTCGTCCATACCCACGGCGTGAACCTGCTGGCCGTCTCCCGTCGCGGCGAACGGCTGAAGGAAAAGATGAGCGGCATCCGCCTGCAGGCGGGCGATGTCGTCGTTCTCCAGGGCCACGCCGCCGGACTGCCGCAGTTCCTGCAGGAGGTCGGCTGCCTGCCGCTTGCCCAGCGCGACATCCTCCTCGGCGAACGCCGCAAGGCCTGGGTGCCGCTCCTCATTCTCGCCGTCGCCATCGGTGCCACGGCCACCGGCTTCGCGCCGGTCGCGCCCGCCTTCTTCGCCGCCGCCGTCGCCATGATCGCGTTCAAGGTGATCCCGGCAAACGACGCCTATCGCGCGCTCGACGGGCCCATCCTCGTCATGCTCGCCGCCCTTATCCCCGTCTCCGACACGCTGCGCACCACCGGCGGCAGCGACCTCATTGCCGGCTTTCTCGGCTCTCTTGCCTCTTCCCTGCCCGCCTGGGGCGCCGTGGCGCTGATCCTCGTCACCGCCATGGCGGTCACCCCTTTCCTCAACAATGCCGCGACCGTGCTGGTCGTCGCGCCGATTGCCGCGAGCTTCGCCACGGGCCTCGGCTATCGGCCGGAACCGTTCCTGATGGCGGTCGCCGTCGGCGCTGGCTGCGACTTCCTCACCCCGATCGGCCACCAGTGCAACACGCTGGTCATGGGCCCCGGCGGCTATCGCTTCAGCGACTACCCACGCCTCGGCCTGCCGCTCTCCTGCCTGATCATCCTCGTCGGCGTGCCGACCATCCTGTTCTTCTGGCCGGCACAGTGAGCCGCCGGGACAGGCAAGCCCGCAACGGGCGGCCTGTCCCTTGACGCGCGGGGCCTAATGTGGTCTTGCCACCGGCATGGAAACGGCCGTCCGCACCTCAGCGACAGGCCGAAAAATTCATGGGAAGCGGAAAGCCACCGGGTCCTTCCGAAGGGCGCCCTCCCCTCGCAACAGGCCGAACAAGACCATGACCAGCCCCGCCGCCCCCGTGCGCGTCCGCATTGCCCCTTCGCCGACCGGCGAGCCCCATGTCGGCACCGCCTATATCGCGCTCTTCAACTATCTCTTCGCCAAGAAGAACAACGGCACCTTCATCCTGCGCATCGAGGATACGGACGCGACCCGCTCCACGCCGGAATTCGAGCGCAAGGTGCTGGACGCGCTGAAGTGGTGCGGGCTTGAATGGTCCGAGGGCCCGGATATCGGCGGCCCCTACGGCCCCTATCGCCAGTCCGACCGCAAGGACATCTACCGTCCCTATGTCGAGAAGATCGTTGAGGCCGGCCATGGCTTCCGCTGCTTCTGCACGCCGGAACGGCTGGAACAGATGCGCGAAGGACAGCGCGCCGCCGGCAAGCCGCCGAAATATGACGGTCTCTGCCTCTCGCTCTCGGCGGAAGAAGTCACGACCCGTGTCGCCAGCGGCGAGCCGCATGTCGTGCGCATGAAGATCCCGACGGAAGGATCCTGCAAGTTTACCGACGGCGTTTACGGCGACGTGGAAATCCCGTGGGATGCCGTGGACATGCAGGTGCTGCTCAAAGCAGACGGCATGCCGACCTACCACATGGCGAACGTGGTCGATGACCACCTGATGAAGATCACCCATGTGGCGCGCGGCGAGGAGTGGCTCGCCTCCGTGCCGAAGCACATCCTCATCTACCGCTATCTCGGCCTCGAGCCGCCGGTCTTCATGCATCTCTCCCTGATGCGCAATGCCGACAAGTCGAAGCTGTCGAAGCGGAAGAACCCGACCTCGATCTCCTACTATTCCGCGCTCGGCTACCTGCCGGAAGCGCTGATGAACTTCCTCGGCCTGTTCTTCATCCAGATCGCCGAGGGCGAGGAACTGCTGACCATGGACGAGCTTGCCGCCAAGTTCGACCCGGAAAACCTTTCCAAGGCCGGCGCCATCTTCGACATCCAGAAGCTCGACTGGCTGAACGGCCGCTGGATCCGCGAAAAGCTCTCCGACGAGGATTTCCGCCGCCGCGTCATCGAATGGGCGATGGAAAACAGCCGTCTGACGGAGGGCCTGAAGCTCTCGCAGTCGCGCATTTCCAAGCTCGGCGAACTGCCCGACCTCGCCGGCTTCCTCTTGAAATCCGACCTCGGCCTCGAGCCCGCCCACTTCGCCAAGGTGAAGTCGTCGCCCGAAGAACTGGTCGAGATCTTCAGCGAGGTACAGCCCGCGCTCGAAAAGATCGTCGAATGGGACGTCGCCTCCATCGAAGCGGAGCTGCGTGCGGTCGCCGACCGCCTCGGCAAGAAGCTGAAGGTCGTCGTCGCTCCCCTCTTCGTCGCCGTCTCCGGCTCCTCGCGCTCGCTGCCGCTCTTCGACTCGATGGCCGTGCTCGGCCGCTCCGTCGTGCGCCAGCGCCTCAAGGTCGCCGGCCAGGTGGTGGCGTCCATGGCGGGCAGCGGGAAGTAAGGACGGGCCTTGAGAAGGGCACCCCCCTCTGCCCTGCCGGGCATCTCCCCCACAAGGGGGGAGATCCGCAGGAGGCGCAACCGCGGTGAACGGCAGGACCGGGCCACGGACAGCGACGCCAGAGGAAGATGAATGAGCTTACCCCATCCGATCTCCCCCCTTGCGGGGGAGATGCCCGGCAGGGCAGAGGGGGGTAACCCGAAACGAAGATGGCGCTGAAGGCGAACACCATGACCGAAACGAAGACCGAAACAGCCCTTTCCTCCGACGTGACGGAAGTCCGCCGCCAGAAGCTCGACCTGCTGCGTGCCGAGATCGGCGATGTCTATCCCGCCCATTTCCACCGCACGCTGACCAATGGCGAGCTGGCCGAGAAATATGCCGGCCTCGAGCCGGACACCGAGACGACAGACATCGTCACCGTCGCCGGCCGCGTCTATTCCTCGCGCAATTCCGGCATGTTCATGGACATCCATGACGCCTCGGGCAAGATCCAGATCTTCTCCCACAAGGACACGACGCCGGAAGCGGCCCGCGCCCTGCTGCCGATGATCGATCTCGGCGACATCATCGGTGTTACGGGCGCGGTGCGCCGCACAAAGCGCGGCGAGCTGACGATCAACGCGCATGAGATCACCATGCTCACCAAGGCGCTTCTGCCGATGCCCGAAAAGTGGCATGGCGTCTCCGACGTCGAGATCCGCTACCGGAAGCGCCACCTCGACATCATGACCAACGAGGAATCGAAGCTGCGCTTCCTGCAGCGCTCGAAGATCATCTCCGCACTGCGCCGCTTCATGGAAGCCGATGGCTTCCTCGAAGTCGAGACGCCCATGCTGCAGACGATCTATGGCGGCGCCACCGCCGACCCCTTCAAGACCTTCCACAACACGCTGAAGATGGACATGTACCTGCGCATCGCGCCGGAGCTGTTCCTGAAGCGCACGCTGGTTTCGGGCCTTTCCGACAAGGTCTTCGAGATCAACCGCAACTTCCGCAACGAAGGCGTGTCCACCCGGCACAATCCCGAATTCACGATGATGGAGTGCTACTGGGCCTATGCCGACTACGAGGACGTGATGGACCTCGTGGAACGCCTCTTTGCCGATCTCGCGACGAAGATCCACGGCTCGACCGATGTCGTCTATGGCGACAAGACCATCTCCTTTGCCGGCCCCTTCCGCCGCGTGCCGATGCCTGACGCCGTGAAAGAAGCGACCGGGATCGACTTCCTCGCCATCAAGACCGACGAAGAAGCCCGCGCCGCGGCACGCGCCGCAGGCTTCGAGGTCGAGAAGGACTGGACATGGGGGGAATGCCTCGCCTTCATCTTCGAGGAGAAGGTCGAGGGTACGCTGATCCAGCCGTCCCACGTCACCCATTTCCCGAAGGACATCTCGCCCTTCGCCAAGGAAGTGCCGGGCGAGCCGCGCCTCGTCGAACGCTTCGAGACCTATTGCAACGCCTGGGAAGTCGGCAACGCCTTCTCCGAGCTCAACGACCCCGTCGAGCAGCGCGCCCGCATGGTCGAGCAGCTGGAGCAGGCCCATGCCCGCGGCGAGAAGGACAAGCAGCTGGACGACGAATTCCTCGATGCCATCGACCAGGGCATGCCGCCCGCCGGTGGCCTGGGCATCGGCGTCGATCGCCTGATCATGCTGCTCACCAACGCCCCGTCGATCCGCGACGTCATCCTCTTCCCCGCCCGCCGCAACAAGGCGGACTGAGACCTGCTGGCGGCGGCGTGATCGGAATGGGATCGCGCCGCTGATCCGGACCTGCGCCGTCAGGCAACCACCGCCGATATCCTTTGCCAGGAGCCGAGGACAACGCGGCACGCGGGGTTAGGATCGCAGGCAGGAATGCGGGTGGTGTTGCGCCACGACTGGCAAGGACGATCATGGCCACAATGGCCCTCCGCTCCGCAGCTTCCGTCACCAGCCCCGAACGCGCGCGCCCGATACCACCTGACCGCCAACCTCAATGCGTCGCCTTGACCCCGTAGGCATCGGCTTCCTGCGCATGCGCGCTATCAGCGGCCGGCTGCGGCTGGGCGGCGGCGTGATCGTCAGCGGGGGGAATGATTTTCTTCACCGGCTGGCCATGAGCGTCCACCGGCGCGGCGTCATGACCCGACACCGGCACGGCTTCCAGGCCTTCGGCCGCATGCGCTGCGGCATCCGCACCGGTTGCGGCCGTCTCATGGGCGGCAGCGGTGGGCGCACCATGCGCATCGGCAGCATTCGCGTCAGCTGGCTTTACGTCATGGCCTTCGGGCTGCAGGGGATCGGCACCGTGGTCTCCCGTTGCTGCCGACGCCTCGTGACCGGTAGCCTCGGCAGGTACCGGCGCATGGTCGCCCGCCGCTGCGCCATGCGCATCGACCGGCTTTGCATCATGCCCGGCTCCAGCCGCATCAGCAGGCGCAGCATGGTTATCCGTTGCATGGGCGTCGGCTGCGGGCGCGGCCGCGTGGCCATCCGCCGGCGTCTCGCCATGGCCCGCCGCGGAAGGCGTCACTTCGTCGGCGCCGAAAAGAAAATCCGTGACCGGCGAGAAGAAACCCTTGGCCTCTTCGGCCGGCTTCTCGGCCGGGGCGGCGCCATGTGCATCCGCGGACGTTTCGCCATGGCCGGCAGCCGGGTCGGTCCCGTGACCTTCCGCCGCCGCACCATGGGCATCGCCCTGCGTCTCGCCATGGCCGTCAGCCGGCGCGCCATGCGGCGCGGTCTCTTCCGAGCTTCCGAAAATCATGCCGGTCAGCGAGGCCAGGAGACCGCCGCTTTCCTTTTCGGCCGGCGCACCATGCTCGCCCTCGGCCGGCGCCGCGGCGTGCTCGTCCGCAGCGGCGGCATGCTCGCCTTCGGCGGGTGCACCATGTTCCCCGGCCGGCGCATCGCCATGGCCCTCGGCCGGCGCGTCTCCATGTCCTTCGGCCGGCGCCTCGCCGTGGCCGCTGCTCCGGCCATGATCCTTGGTCTCGCCGTGGCCATCAGCGGCCTCCGCTGTCGGGTCTGGCGGCGGATCGGCGCAATCGGTGTGGTCGACCATACCGGTCATCACCTTGCCGATATCCTCGAAGGGCACCACGATGCGCTGGCCCTGATAGAGACCGGCCGCATTCGCCTCGCCCTCGACATAGGCCACCTCGAAGGGCCGCTCCATGTCCGGCAATTTGGTCGGGTCGGGCGCAAACAGCACTTCCGCGCCGATCGCGGCACCCCGGATCGCCGCGCGCTCCGTCGGCCCGCCGGCATCCAGCACCACGACCTGGTAGAGATCGGCCTTCTCGGCCTTGGCGAGCAACCCGGTCACACGCAGTGCCGTGCGCAGCCGGTCCTCGCCGGAAGACTTCGTCACCTGCACATATTTGCGGATCCAGCGCTGACCGTTGCGGCCGAGCTTGATGGTGCGCAGCGCCGTGCACTCGAGACCCGAGGTCTCCTTGCGCACGGCCTCCTCATGGGCCGACTTCTTGCTGATGTAGAGTGCGGCCGCGCCTGACGTCGCAGACAGCAGCAGCGCAGCCGACAGCAAGATCAGCGTCTTGCGACGCAATCGAAACTTGCCAAGGATCGCCTTTACGCCGGCCATCGGAGAACTCTACTCACTCGAACACGCACACTCTGCTGTCCGCAGTGTAGAATCTCGGTCTTTCCGAATGCTTAAGGATGTTGGCGGACCACAGCGGATGACGGCGGAAATCGGCTTGCCGCCCGGGCGTCGGGCATGCGCCGCAGCCGGGCCCACGGCGATCCCTCGACCATCTTGCGAATGATTTGCAATTGCATTGACACGGCTTGAATTCGGCCTATCTTGAATGCAACTCATTCGCAATCCGAACATCGCCGGAGCGGATGGCGAACCGTCAGATGGAAACCCGATGACCGGCCTGAGCCGCCTCACTTTGTGTCTTGCAGCCCTGCTGGCCTTCACGCCGGCCGCCTTTGCCAAGCCCAAGGTGGTAACGACCTTCACCGTGATCGCCGACATGGCGCGCAACGTGGCGGGTGAGGCCGCCGAGGTCGTCTCGATCACCAAGCCGGGCGCTGAGATCCACAATTACCAGCCGACACCGCAGGACATTTTCAAGGCCGCCGATGCCGATCTGGTTCTGTGGAACGGGCTGAACCTCGAGCTCTGGTTCCAGAAGTTCCTCGACAATCTCGGCGACAAGCCGAACGTCATCGTCACCGAAGGCGTCACCCCCATGGGCATTGCCGCCGGCCCCTACGAGGGCAAGCCCAACCCGCATGCCTGGATGTCGCCGGACAATGCGCTGATCTACGTGGAGAACATCCGCAAGGCGCTGGCCGCCGTCGACCCCGCCAATGCCGCGACCTACGCTGCCAATGCCGCCGCCTACGCCGCCCGCATCACCGCACTGCGCGACACGGTGAAGACCGAGCTTGCGGCCTTGCCCGAAGACAGGCGCTGGCTGGTGACGAGCGAAGGCGCCTTCAGCTACCTCGCCCGCGATTTCGGCCTGAAGGAACTTTACCTCTGGCCGATCAATGCCGACCAGCAGGGCACGCCGAAGCAGGTGAAGGCCGTCATCGACGCCGTGCGCGAACACCGGATCGGCGTCGTCTTTTCCGAAAGCACCGTTTCCCCTGCCCCGGCCGAGCAGGTGGCGGCCGAGACGGGAGCGGCCTATGGCGGCGTGCTCTACGTCGATTCCCTTTCCGAGGCGGATGGTCCCGTGCCGACCTATCTCGACCTCCTCGATGTGACGACGCGCACGATCGTGGAGGGACTGACGAAATGATGATGATGGGCAAGGGCCGGGACAGAAGCGGCATTGCCGCATCGGATGTCACCGTCACCTATCGCAACGGCCACACGGCGCTGCGCAACGCCAGCTTCGAGATCCCGCGCGGCACGATCACCGCGCTTGTCGGCGTCAATGGCTCCGGCAAATCCACCCTCTTCAAGGCCATCATGGGCTTCGTGCCTGTCGCCGCCGGCAGCGTCACCGTGCTCGGCATGCCCATCGCCGAGGCGCTGAAGAAGAACCTTGTCGCCTATGTCCCCCAGGCCGAGGAGGTGGACTGGAACTTCCCCGTGCTGGTGGAAGACGTGGTGATGATGGGCCGCTACGGCCACATGAACTGGCTGCGCATCGCCTCTTCGCGTGACAAGGAAATGGTGGAACGTGCGCTCGCGCGCGTCGGCATGCTCGACTACCGCAAGCGCCAGATCGGCGAACTCTCCGGCGGGCAGAAGAAGCGCGTCTTCCTCGCCCGGGCACTTGCCCAGGAAGGCCAGGTCATCCTGCTCGACGAGCCCTTCACCGGCGTGGACGTGACGACCGAAGACCAGATCATCGATCTCCTCAAGGCGCTGCGCGACGAAGGCCGCGTCATGCTGGTCTCCACCCACAATCTCGGCTCGATCCCCGATTTCTGCGACCGCACCGTGCTCATCAACCGCACCGTGCTCGCCCATGGCCCGACATCGGAAACCTTCACGCATGAAAATCTGGCGCTGACTTTCGGCGGCGTGCTGCGCCATTTCGTGCTCTCGGGCAGCGACCTGCACGAGGACGAGGATCCCCGCCGCCTCACCGTCATCTCCGACGATGAGCGGCCCTTCGTTACCTATTCCGACGGCAAGCCGGCAGCGCCGGTGCGGCCGGCTGATGCGCAGATATCGGATGCGCCCCGCCCATGAGCATCCTTCTGGAACCCTTCCAATACCACTACATGTTCACCGCCATCTGGGTCAGCGGTCTCGTCGGCGGGGTCTGCGGCTTCCTCTCGGCCTATCTGATGCTGAAGGGCTGGTCGCTGATTGGCGACGCGCTCTCCCATGCCATCGTGCCCGGCGTGGCCGGCGCCTACATGCTGGGCCTGCCCTTCGCGGCTGGCGCCTTTCTCTCCGGCGGCCTGGCGGCCGGCGCCATGCTCTTCCTCAACCGGCGCACCAAGCTCAGGGAAGACGCCATCATCGGAATGATCTTTTCCGGCTTCTTCGGGCTCGGCCTCTTCATGGTCTCGCTCTCGCCGACTTCGGTCAACGTGCAGACCATCGTGCTCGGCAACATCCTCGCCATCACGCCGGAGGATACGCTGCAACTCGTCATCATCGGCGGTGTCAGCCTGCTGGTGCTGTGCCTGAAGTGGAAGGATCTGATGGTCACCTTCTTCGACGAGAGCCACGCCCGCACCATCGGCCTGAACGTCACCGCCCTGAAACTCATGTTCTTCACGCTGCTCGCTGCCTCCACGGTCGCAGCGCTCCAGACGGTCGGCGCCTTCCTGGTGGTCGCCATGGTCGTCACCCCCGGCGCCACGGCCTATCTGCTGACCGATCGCTTCGGCCGCCTGCTCGTCACCGCCTTTGCGATCGGCGCAGGCACCAGCGTCACCGGCGCCTATCTCAGCTACTTCCTCGATGGCGCGACGGGCGGCATCATCGTCGCGCTCCAGACGCTGATTTTCCTTGCCGCCTTCGTGCTTGCACCCAAGCACGGCCTCTTCGCCTCGCGCCGCCGCGCCCGGCTGTCGATCGAGGCCGCCGAGGCCAGCCGATGACGACAGCCGAATACATGGCCCTGCCCTTCTCCCTGCCCTTCATGCAGCATGCCTTCACGGTGACGCTGATGATCGCGATCCCCATGGCGGCGATCTCCTGCTTTCTTGTGCTGAAGGGCTGGTCGCTGATGGGGGATGCGGTGTCCCACGCCGTTCTGCCCGGCATCGTCACCGCCTATCTCATCGGCCTGCCGCTCTCCATCGGCGCCTTCGTGGCCGGTCTCGCCTGCGCCACGCTCGCCGGCTACCTCAAGGAAAATTCCCGCATCAAGGAGGATACGGTGCTCGGCATCGTCTTCTCCGGCATGTTCGGCATCGGCCTCGTGCTCTATGTCTGGGCGCGGCCGGATGTGCATCTCGACCACATCCTCTTCGGCGACATGCTCGGCATTTCCCGCCTCGACATGCTGGAAACCGGCCTGATCGCGCTTGCAAGCGGCCTCTTCGTCTTCGGCCGCCGCCGCGACCTCCTCGTGCATGCCTTCGACCCCCAGCACGCCCGCGCCATCGGCCTGCCGGTCCGCATCCTGCATTACGGCCTGCTGATCGTGCTGTCGCTGACAGTCGTCGGCGCCCTGAAGGCGGTCGGCATCATCCTCTCCGTTGCGCTGCTGATCGCCCCCGGCGCCATCGCCTTCCTGCTGACGCGCCGCTTCGACGCCATGCTGGCAGCAGCCGTCATCATCGCGCTGGCATGCTCCTTCTTCGGCATCTATCTGAGCTTCTTCCTCGACAGCGCGCCGGCGCCCACCATCGTCATGCTGATGAGCATCGCCTTCCTCGCTGCCTTCCTCACCCGCATGCGGGCCGACCGCAGGGCCGACCGTGCCAGCGCACCTTGAGATGGGGAGCGCGCGGCGAAAACCGATTCCGCTTTGCCGGCCAATGCTGTAGGGTCGCCGCCGACCGGCTGGAACCGGCGGCAGACGGAAGGGCATGCGCGATGGCGAAGATCGGGATTGCAGGCGGCGGCATCATTGCAGCGGCGGCGGCGGTGGAACTCATCGGGCGCGGCCACGACGTCACCGTCTTCGAGCGCGACCCGGACGGCAAGCCCGCCTCTGTCGGCAATGCAGCGCTGCTCGCCGTGCCGGAAATTTCCCCGCTCGCCAGTGTCGCAACGCTGATGTCGGCGCCGAAATGGCTGCTCGATCCGCTGGGGCCGCTGGCACTGCGCTGGCAGGACATCGCAACGCTCGCCCCCTGGCTCGCCCGCTTCGCGCTCGCCGCCCGTCCCTCGACGGTGGAAGCCTCGCGCAAGGCCCTGCTCTCGCTGATGCTGGAGGCGGAAGCCGCCCATGTCGCGCTCGGCGAGGCCGTGGGCCTCACCGGCCACATGCGCCCCACCGGCGCCATCCACGTCTTCGACAGCAAGGCCCGCACCGATGCGGCCTATGCCCACGAACGCGAAGCCGGCCGCCTGCTGGGCTTCGATGTCGAGCGGCTGGACATCGCCGCCGCCCGCGCCCGCGTGCCAGCACTGGAGGGCGCCTTCGGCGGCGCGGTCTATGCCAGCGGCTACCGCGCCTTCAAGGATCCGGCCGTGCTGCTTGCCGATGCCCGCGACCTGATCCGCACCCGCGGCAGCTTCGTCGCCAGTGCAGTCAAGGCGGTGCATCCGCGCGCCAATGGCGTCGCCCTCGTGACCGCCGATGGCGGCGAAACGCTGTTCGACAAGGTGCTCGTCGCCTCCGGCGTCTGGTCGCGCGATCTCCTGCGCCCGCTCGGCCTCACCGTCTGCCTCGAAACCGAGCGCGGCTACAATACGACCTACGACGCCCCGCTTGCCGGTCTCGACATACCGGTCTTCTTCTCCGAGCACGGCTTCGTCGCGACCCCGCTGGAAGGCCGCCTGCGCGTCGGTGGGGCGGTTGAGCTTGCCCGCCCCGAGGCGCCGGCAAACTATGCCCGCGCCCGCGCCATGCGCGAAAAGATGCGCCGCTACGTGCCCTCGCTGCCGGAAACCGGCGGTACGGAATGGATGGGCTGCCGGCCCTCGACGCCCGATTCCATTCCCGTCATCAGCCTCGCGCCGTCCGATCCGCGCATCGCCATGGCCTTCGGCCACGGCCATCTCGGCCTCACGCTGTCGGCCGTCACCGCGCGCCGCATCTCGGACCTCCTCGAGCAGGGCGAAACCGAAGCCGCGCGCCCCTTCTCCATCGCCCGCTTCCAGTAGGGTAGAAGCGACGGATCGGCTCGCGGTTGACTTTCAGCAGGGGCTCCGGTCCTTTTAGCGCCGACTGCAACACCAAGAAGAACCATCATGCACAAAGTCATTTTCGATACGGACCCCGGCGTCGACGACGCAATGGCGCTCCTGTTTCTCCACCAGCACCCTGACATCGATCTCGTCGGCGTCACCAGCGTCTTCGGCAATGCGGCCATCGAGACGACGACGCGCAACGCGCTGTTCCTGAAGCGCGAATGGGAGATCCCCGCGCCTGTCGCGCGCGGTGCCAACGAGACGATCGATCCGCATCGACCGCACGCCCCCTGGCCGACCTTCATCCACGGCGATGACGGGCTCGGCAATATCAACGTGCCCGACGACATCGGCCTCTCCGCCGATCCGCGGCCGGCGCACCGCTTCATCATCGACATGGTGCGCGCCCATCCGGGCGAGATCACGCTGGTCGCCGTCGGCCGCATGACCAACCTTGCCAATGCGCTCGGCGAAGCCCCTGAGATCGCCGGCCTCGTCAAATCCGTCGTCATCATGGGTGGCGCCTTCGACGTGCCGGGCAATGTCACGCCCGCCGCCGAAGCCAATATCCATGGCGACCCGGAAGCCGCCGACCGCGTCTTCACCGCCCCCTGGCCCGTCGTCGTCATCGGCCTCGATGTCACCATGCAGACGGTGATGACCCGAAGCCAACTCGCCGACATCGCCAAGGCCGGCGGCAAGCGCACGCAGCTTCTCTCCAACCTCTCGCAGTTCTACATCGACTTCTACGAGGGTCTGGTGGATGACGGCATGGTGGTGCACGACAGCTGCGCCTGCGTCTATGTCGTCGCGCCCGAACTCTTCACCCTCAGAAGCGGTGCGATGCGCGTCGTCTGCGGCGGCATCGCCGATGGCCAGACCATCCAGAAGCCGGACGGCCGCAAGTTCCCGCCGAGCCACTGGGACAACCTGCCCAGCCAGCAGGCCGCCACCGGCATCGACGCCAAGGCCGTGCTCGACCTCATCCACAAGACGCTGGTCAACGCGGGCTGAGACGAATCCGGACGGAGGCGTTCGAACAGGTTGCCGTCAACGTGCAACCCTCTCTTCCGTCATGGTCGGGCTTGACCCGACCATCCACGCGGCGACCGCCGAGTGCGCGATAGGGATCCTCGGGTCAAGCCCGAGGATGGCGGCGGAGGGATGCCGCTTGCAGGTCGTCGGATCGACAATGGCCTGTCGGATCTTCGGATCAAAGCCTGTCAGCGTCCCGCGTCTGTACGGGCCGGCAGCGCGATGCGATCAATCGGAAGCCATCCGCCAAGAAATCGACTGCGAAAGACTGGCGCGCCGCCGCGGCGCAGCTATCTTCTCCCGGACATGAAACCGGATCAGCTCCTCTATCCCACACCGAAGGGTCTCTATTGCGAGGCCGGCGGCTTCTATATCGACCCCGTCGCCCCTGTGGAGCGGGCGCTGATCACCCACGGCCATTCCGATCACGCCCGCGCCGGCCACGGCCATGTGCTGGCGACGGAAGAGACGCTGGACATCATGGCGATCCGCTACGGCGCCGATTTTGCCGGCAGCCGGCAGGTCGCCACGCTCGGCGAGGTCATGAGCATCAACGGCGTCACCGTGCATTTCCACCCGGCCGGCCATGTGCTCGGCTCCGCCCAGATCGCCGTGGAGGCCGGGCCCACCCGCATCGTCGTCTCCGGCGATTACAAGCGCCGCCGCGACCCGACCTGCCTGCCCTTCGAACCCGTCTCCTGCGACGTCTTCATCACCGAAGCCACCTTCGGCCTGCCCGTCTTCCGCCACCCCGCCGATAGCGGCGAGGTCGCCAAGCTGATGACCTCGCTCGCGCAGTTTCCCGACCGTGCCCACCTCGTCGGCGCCTATTCGCTCGGCAAGGCGCAGCGCGTCATCCGGCTGATCCGCGAAACGGGCTATGATGCGCCGATCTACATCCACGGCGCCCTGCAGCGGCTCTGCGATTTCTACGTCGAGCGCGGCATCGACCTCGGCCCGCTGGAGCCGGCAACCATCGCGTCCGGCGGCAAGCGCTCGTTTGCGGGCGCCATCGTCGTCGGCCCGCCCTCGGCCTTCGCGGATCGCTGGGCGCGCCGCTTTGCCGATCCGCTGCCGATCTTCGCCTCGGGCTGGATGCTGGTGCGCCAGCGCGCCAGGCAGCGCGGCGTGGAACTGCCGATGATCATCTCCGACCACTGCGACTGGGACGAACTCATCGCCACCATCGAGGAGATCCGCCCCGGCGAGGTCTGGGTGACCCACGGCCGTGAGGAGGCGCTGGTGCGCTGGTGCGCCCTTCAGGGCCTGCCGGCGAAGCCCCTGCATCTGGTCGGCTATGAAGACGAGGGAGGAGAGGCATGAAGGCCTTCGCCGCCCTGCTCGACCGTCTCGTGCTCACCCCGCAGCGCAATGCCAAGATCACGCTTCTGACCGACTATTTCCGCACGACGCCCGATCCTGACCGCGGCTATGCGCTCGCCGCCATCGCCGGCACCCTGACCCTGAAGACGGTGAAGCCGGCGCTTCTGCGCGAGCTCGTGCTGGAGCGGATGGATGAGGTGCTGTTCCGCTACTCCTACGACTATGTCGGCGACCTCGCCGAAACCATCGCGCTGGTCTGGCAGGCGCCCGAAGGCGTTCGCGCCAACCGCAGCCCGCCGCTCGGCGACGTCATCGACGCCCTGCAATCGGCCGGGCGCACCGAGGTGCGCAGCCTGGTCCGCACCCTTCTCGACCGCCTCGATGCATCCGAGCGCTTCGCCTTCCTGAAACTCGTCACCGGCGGCTTTCGCATCGGCGTCTCGGCGCGCCTCGCCCGGCAGGCGCTGGCCGATTTCGGCGGTGTCGATGCCATGGAGATCGAAACGCTCTGGCACGGGCTCGACCCGCCCTATGTCCCGCTCTTTCAGTGGCTGGAAGGCAAGGCGGACAAGCCCGAGCCGGAAAGCCGCACCATCTTCCACCCCGTCATGCTCGCCCACCCTGTCGAGGATCGCGACCTCGCCGGCATCCTGCCCGCCGATTACGCGGCCGAATGGAAGTGGGACGGCATCCGCATCCAGCTCTCCGCCCATGGCGGCAACCGGCGGCTCTATTCGCGCAGCGGCGACGACATCTCGCACGCCTTTCCCGATATCGTCGAGGCCGCCGCCTTCGAGGGCGTCATCGATGGCGAGCTGCTGATCGGCACGGCCAGCCGCGCCGGCGGCACGACCCGCTCCTTCTCCGATCTCCAGCAGCGGCTGAACCGAAAGGCCGTGTCGAAGGCGATGCTCGCGGAATACCCCGCCTTCGTGCGGGCCTATGACCTGCTCTTCGACGGAAACGAGGATGTGCGGGCCGAAAGCTTCCTCGCGCGCCGCGCCCGCCTCGCCACCGTCATCGAGCACCTGCCGGCGGACCGCTTCGATCTCTCCCCCCTCGTGTCCTTCGAAAGCTGGGAGGAACTGGAGCGTCTGCGCGCCGATCCGCCCGATCCCGTCATTGAGGGCGTGATGATCAAGGGGCTCGAAACCCCCTACATTCCCGGCCGCGTCAAGGGGCCGTGGTTCAAGTGGAAGCGCAATCCGCATACGGTGGATGCCGTGATGATGTATGCCCAGCGCGGCCACGGCAAACGCTCCAGCTACTATTCCGACTTCACCTTCGGCGTATGGACGGAAGCGGAAGGACGCGACGTGCTGGTGCCGGTCGGCAAGGCCTATTTCGGCTTCACCGACGAGGAGCTGGAAGTGCTCGACCGCTTCGTGCGCAACAACACGGTGGAGCGCTTCGGCCCGGTGCGCTCCGTCGTGGCAGAACCCGACAAGGGCTTCGTGCTGGAGATCGCCTTCGAGGGAATTGCGCGCTCCTCGCGCCACAAGTCGGGCGTTGCCATGCGCTTCCCCCGCATCGCCCGCCTCAGGCAGGACAAGCCGCCACGCGAGGCCGACCGGCTGGAGACCCTTCTGGCGATGATCGACTGACACTTATCGCCTGCCTTTACAAAACCGTTGCGGGCCTTTGTCAGGATGAGCGCCAAACGGCCGTCCGGCATCCCGCGGGGGGCGGCCGAGGCTGCTGTGCTGCGGCATTCCTCGCCGCCATCGGTCAGGTATGACTTTTTTAACACATGTGGCAACTTCGCGTTCAAGCGGGATGGATTTTCACCTATTCGAACTATATGGTTCGATTAAATCAGCACATCCTTTGGACGTGCTGTTTTCTTGATCGATTGCAGGTCCGCGTGCGCCTGAACCCACAAAGGGCGCCGCAGTTTCCTGTCAACCCATTGGAAGATTTGATGTTCCTGAGATCGCATCGCCCCATGGCCCTGGCTGGCCTCACCCTCGCCCTGAGCCTTCTCGCCGCCTGCAGCGAGGAAAAACCTGCGGCAGGCCCCGGCGGAATGCCAGGCGCCGGCGGCCCCGTGACCGTCGGCGTCGTGACGCTGAAGGAATCTGACGTAAACGTGAACGCGGTCCTCTCCGGGCGCGTCGTTCCGTTCGCCTCCGCCGACATTCGTCCGCGCGTCGGCGGCATCATCGAAAGCATCGGCTTCGAGGATGGCAAGCCCGTGAAGGAGGGGCAGGTTCTCTACAAGATCGCCGACGACAGCTATGCGGCGGCCGTCGCCGTGGCGGAAGCCGCGGTCCAGAAGGCGCGGGTCAGCCTTCCCACGGCAGAAGCCAACGTCACGCGCTACGAGCAGCTCGTGGACAGCGGCGGTACGCAGATCCAGCTCGACAATGCCCGGCTCACACTGGCGCAGGCCCGCGCCGACGTCGCCTCCGCCGAAGCCAACCTCAAGGCCGCCCGTATCGATCTCGGCCTGACCGAAGTGCGCGCCCCCATCTCCGGCGTCACCAGCATCTCCAACATCAGCGTCGGCACGGTCGTCACGGCCAGCCAGGCGGATGCGCTGACGACGATCCGCCAGCTCGACCCGATCTACGTGGACCTCACCGATTCCAGCGCCAACCTGCTGCGCCTGCGCGAGGCGATCGCCTCCGGCGCGCTGAAGCAGACGCCGAACGTCGGCCAGGTGAAGCTGACGCTGGAAAACGGCACCGCCTACGACAAGATCGGCACGCTGCAGGCCCCCGATTTCACCGTCAGCCAGACCACCGGCAGCTTCTCCATCCGCGTGCGCTTCGACAATGCCGAACAGTTGCTGCTGCCCGGCATGTTCGTGCGCGCCTCCGTGGTGCAGGGCCAGGAGCGTGGCTTCCTGCTGCCGCAACTGGCCGGCAGCCGCGACCCATCCGGCAATCTGACGGCCCGTTTCGTGACGCCCCAGGGCAAGGTGGAAGAGCGCGTGCTGAAGGCCGACCGGGCCATCGACAATGCCTGGCTCGTCACCGAAGGCGTCAAGGACGGCGACAAGCTGATCGTCGACGGCCTGCAGCGCATCGGCACCGGCATGGATGTCAAGGCTGAAGAAGTAAAGCTCGGGCCGAACGGCGAGATCGAGCGGCCGGCTCCGCAGGCTCAGCAGCAGCAGGGCCAGCAGCCCGCAGCCGCCGCGGCAGACGGCGCCAAGGCCGGCGAGAAGCCTGCCGCCAGTGAAAGCGGAGGCTCGAACTGAGCATGGCACGCTTTTTCATTGACAGGCCGGTCTTCGCCTGGGTGATCGCCATTGCGATCATGATCGGCGGCATGCTGGCCATCTCCACCCTCTCCGTCTCGCAATATCCCGACATCGCGCCGACCACCGTCAGCATTTCCGCGACCTATCCGGGCGCGACGGCCGAAGGCGTCGAGAATTCCGTGACCAAGGTCATCGAACAGGCCATGACCGGCCTCGACGATCTCACCTACATGACATCCAGCTCGTCCCAGGGCGCGTCCAGCGTGACGCTGACCTTCGGCCAGACGATCAATCCCGACATTGCCCAGGTGCAGGTGCAGAACAAGCTGCAACTGGTCACCCCGCAGCTTCCGAGCAGCGTGCAGCAGCTCGGCCTGCGCGTCGAGCGCTCCACCACAAGCTTCCTGCTCGTCGGAACGCTGGTCTCTACCGACAGCAAGCGGTCCTCGGTCGAACTCGGCAACATTCTCTCCGGCAATATCGAAGACCAGATCAAGCGCCTCGAAGGTGTGGGCAGCATCAACACCTTCGGCTCCGGCTATGCGATGCGCCTCTGGCTCGATCCCTTCAAGCTCAATCAGTTCCAGCTGACGCCGGGTGATGTCACAGCTGCGGTGCAGGCCCAGAACGTGCAGGTCTCGGCCGGCGCCATCGGCAACCAGCCGGTCGTTCCCGGCCAGCAATTCACCGCCACGATCACCGCCCAGAGCCAGTTGAAGACCGTTGCCGAGTTCGAGGGCATCATCCTGAAATCCGGCAAGGGCGGCGACCTCGTGCGCCTCAGCGATGTCGCGCGCGTCGAGATCGGCCGCGAGACCTATGGCGGCGACAGCCGCTACAAGGGCCTCCCGGCCGCCGGCTTCGCCGTCAACCTCGCAACCGGCGCCAACGCCATCGATACGGCCGCGCGCGTCAAGGAAGCGATGGGCTCGATCGAGAACACGCTCCCCGACAATGTGGAGGTGGTCTATCCCTACGACACCTCGCCCTTCGTCGAACTGTCGATCGAGAAGGTGGTCCACACGCTCATCGAAGCCGTGGTCCTCGTCTTCGTGGTTCTCTTCGTCTTCCTGCAGAGCTTCCGCGCCACGCTGATCCCGACCATCGCCGTGCCCGTCGTCCTGCTCGGCACCTTCGGGGTGCTGGCGCTCTTCGGCTATTCCATCAACACGCTGACCATGTTCGCCATGGTGCTGGCCATCGGCCTGCTCGTGGATGACGCGATCGTCGTAGTCGAGAACGTCGAGCGCATCATGGAGGAAGAAAACCTTCCGCCGCGGGAAGCGACACGCAAGTCGATGGACGAGATCACCAGCGCGCTGATCGGCATCGCACTCGTGCTGACGGCCGTCTTCATCCCCATGGCCTTCTTCGGCGGCTCCGTCGGCATCATCTACCGGCAGTTTTCCGTGACCATCGTCTCGGCCATGCTGCTCTCGGTGCTGGTCGCCCTGGTGCTGACGCCGGCGCTTTGCGCGACGCTGCTCAAAAACACCCATCACAAGCCGAAGAACGCCTTCTTCCGCGCCTTCAACACCGGCTTCGGCAAAGCCACGAATGGCTATGTCTCCACCACCGGCTACCTCCTGAAGCGCACCTTCCGCGTCCTCGTCATGCTGGTCGTGGTCTGCGGCGCCTCCTGGTGGCTCCTCCAGAAGTTGCCGAGCTCCTTCATCCCCGATGAGGACCAGGGCATTCTGCTGACCATCATCACCCTGCCGGAAGGCGCGACGACCGAGCGCACGCTCGATGTCGTCAAGCAGGTCGAGAAGCACTATCTCGAAAACGAGAAAGTGGCCGTCGACAGCGTCTTCTCCGCACTCGGCTTCTCCTTCTCCGGCACGGGGCAGAACAACGCCATCACCTTTGTCCGCCTGAAGGACTTTGCAGAGCGAACGGACCCGAACCTCTCGGCCCAGGCCGTCGCCGGCCGCGCCATGGGCGCCTTCATGGGCCGCATGCGCGAGGCCCAGGTCTTCGCGCTCGCCCCGCCCTCCATTCCCGGCCTCGGCACCTCCAGCGGCTTCGAAATGTACCTGGTCGACAACGGCAACAATGGTGCGGCCGCCCTGCAGGATGCCGCAAACCAGCTGGCCGGCGCGGCGCAGGCGTCGGGCGTCGTGACCGGCGTGCGCGGCAACACGACCAGCCGCCAGTCGCAGTTGCGCATCGACATCGACCAGGCCAAGGCCGGCGCGCTCGGCGTCGATCTCGCCGCTGCCAATGCCATGCTCGGCACGATCTTTGCCGGCTCCAAGGTCAACGACTTCCTGCTCGAAAACGAGATCCGCCCCGTCTATGTCCAGGGCGATTCTCCCTTCCGCATGCAGCCCGACGACCTCGGCAAGTGGTACGCCCGCAATTCGTCCGGCGAAATGGTGCCCTTCTCGGCCTTCGCCACCACGAGCTGGGTGCAGGGCCTGCCGACGCTGGACCGCTTCAACGGTGTCGGCGCCGTCTCGATCAGCGGCGCGCCGGTGCCAGGCGTCTCCTCCGGTGTCGCCATGGACAAGATGGAAGAGCTGGTCGCCGGCCTTCCCGGCGGCTACGGCGTCGCCTGGTCGGGCCTCTCCTATCAGGAGCGGCTGTCGGGCGCACAGGCGCCGATGCTCTACGCCATCTCGATCCTCGTCGTCTTCCTCTGCCTCGCCGCGCTCTATGAAAGCTGGATCGTGCCCGTCTCGGTCATCCTGGCGGTTCCGGTCGGCGTGCTCGGCGCGCTGGCGGCGGCGGTCTATTTCGGCCAGTCCAACGACGTCTACTTCAAGGTGGGCCTGCTGACGACCATCGGCCTTGCCGCCAAGAACGCGATCCTGATCGTCGAATTCGCCAAGGAGCGCTACGACCGCGGCCAGGACCTGCTCTCAGCCACCATGGAAGCGGCCCGGCTGCGCCTGCGTCCGATCATCATGACCTCGCTCGCCTTCATCCTGGGCGTGCTGCCGCTTGCGATCGCAACCGGCGCCGGCTCCGCCGCGCAGAACGCGATCGGCATCGGCGTGCTCGGCGGCATGGTCTCCGCAACAGTTCTGGGGATATTTTTCGTCCCGGCGCTTTTCATTCTGATCCAGAAACTCGTAGTTAAGAAATCGGAAAACCGAACCGGCGAATCAGCGCAACCCGTGGCGCTGGCCGATGGAGAGACGAAATGAAGCTCGTTCATGCTTTGATCCCAGTTGCCCTGCTGTCGCTGTCGGGCTGCGTCGTGGGACCTGATTACAAGGCCCCCGAGGCTGCGCTGCCCGTGCGGTTCTCCGAAGGCAAGGCCGGCACCGGTGTCGACACGGCCAACAGCGCCTGGTGGAAGGCCTTCCGCGATCGCAAGCTGGACAGCCTCGTCGAACGCGGCAAGAGCGAAAACCTGACCGTCATGCAGGCGCTCGCCCGCATCGAAGAGGCACAGGCCAATATTGTGGTTGCCGGTGCCGGCGGGCTGCCGTCCCTCGCCAGCCAGAGCAGCGCCGAAGTCAGCGGTCAGGAAGTGATCGGCCCGGGCGGCCAGTCGACCGAACGCAAGCAGGCATCGTCGGCCCTGAGCGCCTCCTGGCTTCTCGATCTCTTCGGCCAGTATCGCCGCGCCAAGGAATCGGCCGATGCCTCGCTCGACGCTGCCTACGACAATGTCGGCGTGGCCCGCCTCGCCTATCTCTCGGATCTCGTCAGCTCCTATATCGATGCCCGCTTCTACCAGGCCTCCATCGCCCTGCAGCGCCAGAACCTGGCGTCGCGTCGCGAAACGCTGAAGCTGACAAACGACATCCGCAGCGCCGGCGCCGCCTCCAGCCTCGACGTGGTCCAGGCAGAAGGCCTCGTCAACGCGACGCTCGCCGAACTGCCGGCGCTCGAGACCGGCTTCCATGTGGCCGCAAACCATATTGCAACGCTGCTCGGCCAGCCGGCCGCTTCGCTGACCGGCGAGTTGATCGGCGGCGCACCGCAGCCTTCGCCGCGCTTTGACACCAAGGTTGGCGTCCCCGCCGACCTCCTGCGCAACCGGCCGGATGTGCGCGCGGCAGAGCGTCAGCTGGCCGCCGCAACGGCTGCCATCGGGGTGGCAGAATCACAGCTCTATCCGAGCCTGCAGCTTTCCGGCAATGTCAGCCTGTCGCGCGTCGTCACCAGTGCGGTCACAGGAACCGGCAGCCTATCTGCCTGGTCCTTCGGTCCCACCATCAACCTGCCGATCTTCAACGGCGGCGCTCTCAAGGCCCGCGTGACGATTGCCGAATCCCAGGCACAGCAGGCCTACCTGAACTGGAAGTCGACCGTCCTGAAGGCCGTCGAAGAGACCGAAAATGCAATGATCGCGCTTCGTCGCGACCGCCAGACGGTCGAAGCGCTGCGCAAGGTCGTCGCCTCCTACGAACAGGCGCTCAACCTCGCCCGCGAAAGCTATCGCGGCGGCGCAAGCTCCATCCTCGATGTTCTCGATGCCGAGCGCTCGCTTGCCAGCGGCCGCCTGCAACTCGCCTCCGGCATCCGCCAGTTGGCCCGCGACTATGTCGCGCTGAACATCGCCACCGGCGGCGGCTCCTCTATCGAAGACCTCGTCGATGCGGCCGGCAAGCCGCAGGTGGTTGCCAAGGCCACCAACTAAAGCCCGAACCTCCCGCGGGAAACCCATCGTGAAAGACCCGGCCTGCATGTCTGCGGGCCGGGTCTTTTCGTTTCCGGAGTGAAGCAACGGCGGCAGGCGCGACGCCTGATCGGATTCAGGCGGCAGACCCGCAACCGGTATCTCGATGGCGTCCGGGATCACACAGGCCGGGTCGCGGACCCCCAACAAGCAAAGACCTCAGAGCGAGGGCTCGGACGGACTGCGCAGCGGAAGCGTCACCGTCTGCTCCAGGCCACCATGGTCCCGGTTCCAGATCCAGATGGCACCGCCATGTTTCTCGATGATCTCGCGCGCGATGGCCAGTCCCAGGCCGGCGCCGGGCACCGTCTGGCGTCGCGCCTGATCGACCCGGAAAAACGGCTCGAAGACCTGCGTGAGAAGCTCCGAGGGAATGCCCGGCCCACGATCGAGAACCTTGAGAATGACGGCGCTATCCATGACCTTCAGCGCGATGCTGGCGCCTTGTCCGTGCGTGGCCGCATTGACGAAGAGATTGCGCAGCGCCCGCTTCAGGGCGAAGGAGGAGCCTGAAACCTCCGCCCTCTGTAAGACGCCGTGCAGAATGATCGGCAATCCCGCGTCCTGCATTTCGAGCATGACCTCGGCGACGAGATTGTCGATGCGGACCCGCCCGGCGCCGGCCGCGCCCACCTCCTCGCGAACCAGCTGGATCGCGCTATCGGCCATGTGGTCGAGTTCGTCGAGATCGGCAAGCCAGGCCGCGCGCTCATCCGCATCCACGACGAATTCGGCCCTGAGCCGCATGCGGGTCATGGGTGTGCGCATGTCGTGGCCTGCCGCCGCCACCACCCGCATGCGGCTGGCAATGGCCGAATTCAGCCGGACGGAGAGACGGTTGATGACAGAGGCGGACGCGCGCAACTCGGCAGGCCCCCGTTCCGGCACATGCGGGATCATGCCATCGGCACCGACACCGCTGACCGCATGCTCCAGCAAACGAAGCGGACGCATGATCATGCCGCTCGTGTAAAGCGCGATGGCCGTAGCCCCGAGGCCGACGAGGCCCAGATAGGTAAACAGCGGAAACAGCGGAAGTGTGTCGCGCATCGGAAATCCGAGATAGGCCCAGCGTCCGTCGCCGATCTCGACGACCACGTGGCCGACCCGCTCTCCGTGCCGATCCACATGCCAGACAAGCGCCGCCTTCTCCGCGTGTCCGCGCGTCTGGAGGAGACGAGAAATGGCGGCCGTGCGCGGACCATCGATCTCTTCCGGCTTCGGCGCCGGGCCGACCTCCAGCATCAACTTCGTGGCTGCGGTGGGATCGAGCTGGAAAAGGCGGGTCGTGATCTCGACCTTCTCGGCCATCACATCGGCAAACCGCGCCTCCATCGATGTCCGCACAAGATGCACCGTCACCAGGCTCGCGATCGTCATGACGAGAAGCACCGCCACAACGAGGAGCAGGGTGAAGCGAGCGCGCAGCGACATCGATCAGGAGATCCGTTCGACGGCCGTCGCCAATTGGTAGCCTCTGTTGCGCACGGTCTTCAAAAGGTTGAAAACGCTGGCGTCACCAAGCTTGCGCCGCAGGCGCGACACGAGAATGTCGATGGACCGGTCAAACGGCTCCGGCGCGCGCCCCTGCGTGAGTTCCAGCAGGTTTTCACGGGAAAGCACCCGCCCTGGCCGTTGCAGGAACACGGCAAGCAGTTCGAACTCGCCGCCGGTCAACTCGATCGCACAACCGTCGGGCCCAAGCAGGCAGCGCTGCTCGATATCGGCGACATAGCCGGCAAAATGGTAGCGGCTTTCGGAGGCGACCGGCTGCGCGCTCACACGCCCGCGGCGCAGCACGGCCCGGATGCGGGCCACCAGTTCGCGCGGATTGAAAGGCTTGCCCAGATAGTCGTCGGCACCGAACTCAAGTCCGATGATGCGATCGATATCCTCCTTCAACGCCGTCAGCAGGATGACGGGCAGATGCGGACGGCGCGTATGCAGCGTGCGGCAGAGATCAAGACCGGACCCATCCGGCAGCATGACGTCGAGAACCACGAGATCGACGCTCTTTTCCTCCAGGCGCGTCTCGCATGCCGCGCGACTTTCGGCCGGGGTCACGCGAAAGCCCTGGCTATCGAGATATCTGGACAAAAGCCTGAGGATTTCGGGATCGTCATCGACAACGAGAATATGCGGCGCCGTTTCCATTACAGACCCATCTCGGGACCCGCAGCCAGGGTGCGCGGTCGGGAACAAAGATTTCTAACTTAAGTATTGGCGAACGGTCCCGCCGCTGTCTTCGAATATATGGGGTTTCAAAAGACAATTCGGCTGTCATCCACAAGCAAATCCTACATTTTCGTGAAATCGGGCGAATTTTGCCCCCAAGGGTTGGCACTCTTCGCACTGCGACATAGATTGCCGGTAGGCCTTGCGCCTGTGCGGTCCCGCCGCAAAACCCCAACGCCCGAAGCCGTTTCAAAGGAGCCGAGACGATCGACGACTTGACACCCTTCCTGTTGCTTGTGGTCTTCCTGCCCTTTCTCGCCAGCATGGTCGTGCTGTGCGTGCCGCCTTCGCGGGGCGATCTGGCGGGCTGGCTGGCGGGTGGCGTCGCCTTCGTTCTCTTCGTCCTGAACCTTGCCTTCTTCCCTGCCATCAGCAACGGCGCGGTCCTGACCCATGTCGTGCACTGGATGCCGGAATACGGGCTCGACCTCAAACTGCGCATGGACGGCTATTCCTGGCTGTTTGCAACGCTGATCACCGCCATCGGCATGCTCGTCGTCGCCTATGCGCGCTACTACATGTCGCGCAACGACCCGATCCCGCGTTTCTTCGCCCTGTTCCTCGCCTTCATGGGCGCCATGCTCGGCCTCGTTCTGGCCGGAAATCTCGTGCTGATCGCGGTCTTCTGGGAGATGACCAGCATCGTCTCCTTCCTGCTGATCGGCTACTGGCACCACAATGCAGCGGCCCGCGATGGCGCGCGCATGGCGCTCATCATGACCGGCACGGGCGGCCTCTGCCTCCTCGTCGGCCTGCTGATCATCGGCAGCATCGTCGGCTCCTACGATCTGGATGTCGTGCTCGCCTCCGGCAATGTCATTCGCGAACATCCGCTCTATCTCACGGTCCTCATCCTCGTCCTTCTCGGCGCGCTGACGAAGAGCGCGCAGTTCCCCTTCCATTTCTGGCTGCCCCACGCCATGGCGGCGCCGACCCCCGTCTCCGCTTTCCTCCATTCGGCCACCATGGTGAAGGCCGGCATCTTCCTGCTCACCCGCTTCTGGCCGATCCTGTCGGGCACACCCGAATGGTTCTGGCTTCTCGGTCTCGCTGGCCTCGCCACGCTGGTGCTGGGCTCGTGGTTTGCCATCTTCCAGCAGGACATCAAGGGCCTGCTGGCCTATTCCACCATAAGCCACCTCGGCCTCATCGTCGTGCTGCTGTCGCTCGGAAGCCCGCTTGCCGCCGTCGCCGCGATCTTCCACACGGCCAACCACGCGACCTTCAAGGCCTCGCTCTTCATGGCCGCCGGCATCATCGACCACGAGACGGGCACGCGCGACATGCGGCGGCTCAGCGGGCTCTTCCGGGCGCTGCCCTACACCGCCACGCTCGCCATGGTCGCCAGCGCCGCCATGGCGGGCGTGCCGCTTCTGAACGGCTTCATCTCCAAGGAAATGTTTTTCGCCGAGGCCATCGAGACCCACCAGCTCAACATTCTCGATACGGTCACGCCCTATCTCGCCACCATCGCCGGCCTCTTCTCGGTCACCTATTCGCTGCGCTTCATCCAGAGCGTCTTCTTCGGCCCGCCGGCGACGGATCTGCCGATCGCCTCGCCGCATGAACCGCCCCGCTGGATGCGCGCGCCGATCGAGCTTCTGGTGCTGATCTGCCTGATCATCGGCATCGTGCCGGCCTATACGATCGGCCCGTTCCTGCATCTGGCCGTCGTTTCCGTGCTGGGTGTCCGCACGCCGGAATATTCGCTCTCCATCTGGCACGGGTTCAATCTGCCGTTGGTGATGAGCCTCGTCGCCCTCGTCGGCGGCGTCATCCTGCATTTCATCCTGAAGAACTACCTGAAGACCAGCCCCGAAGGCCCGCCGCTCATCCGCCGCCTGGAAGGTCAGCGTGTCTTCGAGCGCGTGCTGGTCGCCGTCTCCTGGAAATGGGCGCGTGCCGTCGAGGCCTTTGCCGGCACGCGCCGCCTCCAGCCGCAGATGCGCCTGCTCTTCGCCATCGCGATCGCCGCCGTCGGTGTCCCGCTGTTCCTGGCCCGCTTCAATCCGCCGGAGGTCACGCTGCGGGCTGCCGATCCCGTGCTGGCGCTCGTCTGGCTGGTCGGTGGTGCCTGCGCCATCGCAGCCGCCTATCAGGCAAAGTTCCACCGCCTCGCCGCTTTGGTGCTGCTCGGCGGCGCCGGCCTTGCCACCTGCATCACCTTCGTCTGGTTCTCCGCACCGGATCTGGCGCTGACCCAGTTCCTCGTGGAAATCGTCACGACCGTGCTGATCCTGCTTGGCCTTCGCTGGCTGCCGAAGCGCTACGAGAAGGTCAATGCGGCCGAGGAAAATGCGCTGAACGTGCGCCTGCGCCGCCTGCGCGACCTTGTCATGGCCGTGATCGCGGGCCTCGGCCTCGCAACGCTCGCCTATACCGTGATGACCACCCCGCAGGGCCAGACCATCGGCGACGAATTCCTGAAGCGCGCCTATCCCGAAGGCGGCGGCACCAATGTGGTCAACGTCATCCTCGTGGATTTCCGCGGCTTCGACACGCTCGGCGAAATCGGTGTTCTCGCCATCGTCGCGCTCACCGTCTTCGCCCTTCTGCTACGCTTCCGCCCGGCGACCGACAGCCTGGAAAAGCCCGAGCAGCAGCGCATCCAGAACGCTTTTGATGCCGGTCACCCCGACCGCGACGACGGCGAGAGTGCGGCGGAATATATCTTCCTGCCCTCCGTGCTGATGCGCTGGCTCTTCCCGGTCATCGGCCTCTTTGCCGCATGGCTGTTCTTCCGGGGCCATGACATGCCGGGCGGCGGCTTTGCGGCCGGCATCGCCATGTCGATCGGCTTTATCCTGCAATACATGGCCGGCGGCACGCGCTGGGTGGAAGAGCGTCTGCGCATCCATCCGCTGCGCTGGGCCGGGATCGGGCTCGTGCTCGCCGCGAGCACCGGGCTCGCCTCCTGGGGGCTCGGCTATCCCTTCCTGACCACCTATTTCCAGTATCTGGAGATCCCGCATCTTGGAAAGATACCGGCGGCCTCCGCCCTGATCTTCGATCTCGGCGTCTTCTCGCTGGTGCTGGGTGCGACCGTCCTCATCCTCATCGCGCTGGCCCACCAGTCGGTGCGCGCCCCCCGTGCGCACGCCCGCGCCCAGAAGCGCGCAGCCGCCGCAGCAGCCGAGGAGGCGCCGGAATGGAACTGATCATCGCAGCCGCCATCGGCATCCTTTCCGCCTCCGGCATCTGGCTTATCCTGCGCCCGCGCACCTATCAGGTCATCATCGGCCTCTCGCTGCTCTCCTATGCCGTCAACCTCTTCATCTTCGGCATGGGGCGGCTGCGCGTCGATGCGCCGCCGGTCATCGACAAGGTGACGAACCCGCCGGTAACGGCCTATGCAGATCCCGTCCCGCAGGCGCTGGTGCTGACCGCCATCGTCATCGGCTTCGCCATGACGGCCCTCTTCCTCGTCGTGCTGCTCGCTTCGCGCGGCTTTACCCGCACCGACCACGTGGACGGGAGGGAATAGGCCCCGATGCCCAACCATCTCGTCATCCTGCCGATCCTCCTGCCGCTGATCGCGGCAGCCGCCATGATCCCGATCAGCGAGCGCAGCCGCACGCTGAAGGGCCTGATCGGCGTCGGTACGACCTTCGTGGTCTTTCTGGTTTCGGTGCTCCTCGTGCGCCAGGCGGCCGCGGAGGGGACAGCGCCGGCGGTCTATCTTCTCGGCAACTGGTCCTCGAGCTTTGGCATCGTGCTTGTCGCCGACCGCCTCTCGGCGCTGATGCTCTTCCTCACCAGCATCCTGGCGCTGGCAGCGCAGGTCTATGGCATGGCGAAGTGGCATACCGCCGGCTACCACTTCCACAGCCTCTTCCTCATGCTGGTCGCCGGCCTGAACGGCGCCTATCTCACCGGCGATATCTTCAATCTCTTCGTCTTCTTCGAAATGCTGCTCGCCGCCTCCTACGGGCTTCTGCTGCACGGCTCCGGCCCGCAGCGCGTCAGGGCCGGGCTGCACTACATCGCCATCAACCTCGCAGCCTCCTCGCTTTTCCTCATCGGCATCGCGCTGCTCTATGGCGCGGCCGGTACGCTGAACATGGCGAGCCTCGCGCTCGCCTTCCGCGAGGCCGACCCGGCAAACCGCCTGCTCCTGGAAGCGGGTGCCGCCGCCATAGGGATCACCTTCCTCGTCAAGGCCGGCATGTGGCCGCTCTGCTTCTGGCTGCCGGGCGCCTATTCGGTCGCGACACCGCCGGCTGCCGCCATCTTCGCGGTACTGAGCAAGGTCGGGATCTATATCCTGCTGCGCCTCAGCCTGCTCGTCTTCGGGCCTGCCGCCGGCAATTCCGCCGGCTTCGGGCTCACGCTGATCTTCTATGGCGGCCTCGCCACCATCGCCTTCGGCATGATCGGCGTTCTCGCCTCCCAGGCCATGGGCAGGCTCGCCAGCTACTGCGTGCTCGTCTCCTCGGGCACGCTTCTGGCAGCCATCGGCCTCGGCAAGCCGGAAGTCGTCGGCGGCGCGCTCTTCTACCTCGTCAGTTCCTCGCTCACCCTCTCGGCCTTCTTCCTGCTGATCGAACTGGTCGAGCGTGGCCGCGATGCCGGCGCCGACGTTCTCGCCGTGACCATGGAAGCCTATGGCGACGCGGAGGACGACGAGGTGCAGGAAGAGGTGGGGGTCGCCATTCCCGCCACCGTCGCCGTGCTTGGTTTCTGCTTCTCGGCCTGCGGCATCCTGATCGCCGGCCTGCCGCCGCTCTCCGGCTTCCTCGCCAAGTTCGCCATGCTGAGCAGCATCCTCGGCCCGGATGCCCGCGCGGTCACGCCCGCCAGTTGGGCCTTCGTGGCACTCGTCATCATCTCGGGCCTGGCGGCGATGATCGCCATGAGCCGCGCCGGCATCCGCACCTTCTGGGCCTCGATCGAAGGCACCGTCCCCCGCGTGATGGTGGTGGAGATCATGCCGGTCGTCATGCTGCTCGGCATCTGCGTGCTCTTCAGCATCCAGGCAGCCGCCGCCGTCGGCTACATGGACGACACCGCCCGCGCGCTGACAGATCCCGACCGCTACATCAACGCCGTGCGCGGCGCCGTGACGGTGCCGGGGGCCGAACAGATCATCGGCACCAAGCCTGTCACGGACGGGGGCTGAGGCGATGCGCTACTGGTTCCCCTTCCCGCTTCTGACCCTCGGGCTGCTGGCCATGTGGCTGGTCATGACCCGCTCGGCCACGACGGCCAACCTGCTGCTCGGCATTTTCCTGTCGGTGCCGGCCGCCTGGGCCATGGTCAACCTGCAACCGCTGAAATCCCGGCTCAACGCCCCCGGCGCCATGCTCCGGCTCGCCGGCCATGTCGTGGTCGACATCGCCCTCTCCAACATCAAGGTCGCCGGCAGCATCCTGAAAGGCCTCAGGCGCAAGCCCCGCTCGGGCTTCGCAACCGTGCGCCTGACGCTGACGGATGAAAACGGCCTCGCGATCCTCGCCTGTATCCTGACGGCGACGCCCGGCACAGCCTGGCTCTCCTTCGACCGCCGCAGCGGCGTGCTGCTCCTGCACATTCTCGATCTCGATGACGCCGAGGACTGGCCGACCATCATCCGCGACCGCTACGAAAAACCGCTTCTGGAGATCTTCCGATGACGGCGCTCTTCCTGCTCTGGGCCATCCTCGTCGCCCAGCTCATTCTTGGCCTCGCCATGCTGCTTTCGCTCTACCGCATCATCAAGGGCCCGCGCGCGCAGGATCGCGTCCTGGGCCTCGATGCCGTCTACATGAACGCGATGCTGCTCCTGATCACCTTCGGCATCCGTACTGGCGACAGCATCTATTTCGAGATCGCGCTGGCGATCGCGCTGCTCGGCTTCGTCTCCACCATCGCGCTCGCCAAATTCCTCATGCGCGGCGAGGTGATCGAATGACCAGCATCACCGACCTGCCCGTCTGGGCCGCCGTGATTGTCTGCCTGCTGGTACTGGCGGGCGCGATCTTCTCGCTGATCGGCGCCATCGGTCTCGTGCGCCTGCCGGAATTCTACCAGCGCCTGCACGCGCCGGGCCTCACGACCAGCGGCGCGGTCATCCTCGTCAGCCTCGGCTCCGGCCTCTGCTTTGCGCTTCTGGACGGCCGCTGGATCATCCACGAGCTGCTGATCATCGTCTTCACCCTGATCACCACGCCGATCACGCTGCTTCTTCTCGGCAAGGCCTCGCTCTACCGCGACCGCACGGAGGGCAACGACGTGCCGGCCAAGATCGTGCTCGGCCCGTCGATTGCCGAAGCCGCCGTCAACCGGCTGCCGGAACTGCCGACGGAGTAACGACGAACCGGTCGGACCTCACGCTTCGTCGAGCCCCGCATTGCCGTCGCGGCCCCGGAACCGGCGCTGGTAGGCTGCATCGTAAAGCGCGCTCTCGCGGAAACCCTCGGCCGAGAGCGTGCGGCCGACGAAGACGATGGCCGTGCGCTCGATCGGCTCCTCGGCCACCGTCGCCTCGATGTCGGCAAGCGTGCCGCGCACCACGCGCTCATCCGGCCAGGAGGCCTTGACGACGATGGCGACCGGGCAGTCGGCACCATAGAGCGGCGAGAGTTCCGCCACGATCTTCGGCAGGGCATGAATGGCCAGATGAATGGCAAGCGTCGCGCCCGTCGCGCCGAAGCCGGCAAGCGTTTCCCCATCAGGCATGGGCGAGGCCCGGCCGGAGACGCGGGTGAGAACGAGGCTCTGCGCCACGGCTGGAATGGTCAGCTCCCGCCCGAGCGCAGCCGCCGCCGCCGCAAAGGAGGGCACGCCCGGCGTCAGCGTGTAGGGAATGCCGTGCTTTTCCAGCCGCCGGATCTGCTCGGCAACGGCGCTCCAGACGGAGAGATCGCCGGAATGCAGCCGCGCCACATCCTCGCCCGCCTGATGGGCGCGGACATATTCCGCCTCGATCTCGTCCAGCGACATCGGCGCCGTATCGACGATGCGCGCATCCGGCCGGCACCAGGTGAGCAGTTCCGGCGAGACGATCGAGCCCGCATAGAGGCAGACCGGCGCCCGCGCAATGAGATCGCGCCCGCGAACCGTGATGAGATCCGCCGCACCCGGGCCCGCTCCGATGAAATGCACGGTCATGATGATGGTCCTTTCGATGCGAGAAGAATTTCGGTTCGCCGGCCAGTCAGGGATGTCTCGGGGTTTGCGCCCAGACCGTCCCGGCACGCCCTCACGATGGCTTCACCCAGCGCCATTGCGTGACCGGCATGGCCGGACGCCAGCCCGTCATGCCGCCCACGGGGCTGGCACGGGCGATGTCGATGCGGATCAGGCTGCCGCCGAGGCGCTGGTGGGCGGCGAGAAGCACCGCTTCCATCTCCAGCGTCACGCCATTGGCGACCAGCCGTCCGCCGGGCTTCAATGCCGCAACGGCGGCGTCGAAAACACCCGCCTCGCTGCCACCACCGCCGATGAAGATCGCGTCCGGCGCCGGCAGGCCGGCAAGCGCCGCGGGCGCCATGCCCTCCGCCAGCACCAGCCCCGGCACGCCGAAGGCAGTCGCATTGCGCCGGATGCGGTCCGCCCGCTCGCCGTGCTGCTCGATCGCAATCGCACGGTTGGCGGTGTCCGCGAGCATCCATTCGATGCCGATCGAACCGGAGCCCGCACCGATATCCCAGAGCAATTCGCCACGACGGGGCTGGAGCGCCGAGAGCGTGACCGCGCGGATTTCGGATTTGGTGATCTGCCCGTCATGCTCGAAGAGACCATCGTCGAGCCCCGCCGCACGCGGCAGAACGCGCGCGTCCGTATCCGCGACGACCGCGATGGCGCAGAGGTTCAGCGCATGGACGCCCGTGAGCGCGAAGCTGTCGGCAAGCCCGCTTGTCACCCGCTCCTCCGGCCCGCCGAGCGCCTCCAGCACAGTAAGAATTGACTGACCAAATCCATTTGCCGTCAGCAGCGCGGCGAGCGCCGCGGGCCCCTCGCCGTCCGAGGTCAGGGCGAGCAGGCGGGCACCCGGCTGCAGATGCGGGCGGATGAGATCGAGCGGCCGGCCATGCAGGGAAACGGTCGTGACATCCTGCAGCGCCCAGCCGAGCCGGGCGGCCGCGAGGCTGAAGCTCGACGGCGCCGGCAGCACCCGCATCTCGGCAACCGCAATGCGCCGCGAAAGTGTCACGCCCACACCGAAGAAGAAGGGATCGCCCGACGCCAGCACCACGGTGGGCACGCCCCTCACATCCACCACGGCCTGCACGGCGGCATCGAAGGGTGCCGGCCAGCGCACCGCGCGGCCGGCGATCAGCGGCGCCGCAAGCGCCAGATGCCGCTCGCCGCCAAAGACGGTCGCTGCCGCCGCGATCGCCCGCTTGGCCTCGTCGCCGAGACCCGCTAGACCATCCTCGCCGAGACCGACCACTGTCAGCCAAGGCCGCTGCACGGACGAAGACGAGGGATCAGACATGGGCGCGCACCGCATTCTCATTCTGGGCGGCACGGGCGAAGCCCGCCGGCTGGCGGAGCATGTGGCCACCGTCTCCGGCTTCGATGCCAGGATTTCGCTCGCCGGACGCACGGCCGAGCCGCGCCCCCTGCCGCTGCCGACCCGCATCGGCGGCTTCGGCGGTGCGGAGGGCCTTGCCCGATACCTGAAGGAACAGGCGATCGACCTCATGATCGACGCCACGCATCCCTTCGCGGCGCGCATGTCCGTCAACGCCGCAGAGGCGAGCGCGCTGACGCAGACCCCGCTCTTTGCCCTGCGCCGCGCCGCCTGGCAGCCGGTCGCGGGCGATCGCTGGACCAGCGTTCCCGACATCGACGCGGCCGTCACGGCCCTTGGGGCAACGCCCCGGAGCGTCTTCCTCGCCATCGGCCGGCAGGAGGCACACCGCTTCGCGGCCGCCCCGGAGCACAGCTATCTGATCCGCAGCGTCGATCCCGTCGATCCGCCGCTCGCCGTGCCGAAGGCCGTCTACATCCGCTCGGCCGGCCCCTTCACGCTGGAAACGGAAAGCGCGCTCATCACCGAGCACGCCATCGAGGTCATCGTCACCAAGAACAGCGGCGGCGACGCCACCGTCGCCAAGCTCGACGCCGCCCGTGCGCTCGGGATTGAGGTGATCATGGTCGAGCGCCGCCTGCCGCCGGAGGTGCCGACGGTCGAAACCGTGGAGGCTGCGCTCGCCGCCATCGCTCATCGCTTCGGCGTCCCGGATGTGGGATCGATGAACCGCGGCGTATAGACGAGATCGGGCAGGTCCGGGCGCGCGATGATCCGCGTTTCCGGCGAGCCGATGATGACGCAGGTCGCCATGTCCGCCAGCGCCGCATCGGCCTCGCCGAGCGGCTTCACCACGATCCGCTCGTCGGGCCGGCCCGCCGCGCGCCCGAAGATGACGGGCACGCTGCCCGGCAGCACCGAGCGCAACAGGTCGAAGGCCGCGCCCAGTTGCCAGGGCCGCGCCTTCGAGATCGGATTGTAGAGCGCAATCACCATGCCCGCTTCCGCCATCAGCCGCAGGCGGCGCGTGATGACCTCCCAGGGCTTCAGATTGTCCGAGAGCGAGATGGCGCAGAAGTCATGCCCAAGCGGCGCGCCGATGCGCGCGGCCACCGCGAGCATCGCGGTCACGCCGGGCGTCACGATGAATTCGATCTCGCGCCATTCGGCCGGCCCCGCATCGATCGCCTCGCACATGGCCGCCGCCATGGCAAAAACGCCGGGATCGCCGCCGGAGACGACGCAGACATCGATCCCCGCCGCGGCCCGCGTCAGCGCGTGGCGGGCGCGGTCCAGTTCCTCACGATTGTCGGAGGCGACGCGGATCTGGTCCGGCCGAAGCGTCAGACGATCGAGATAGGGTCCGTAGCCGAAGAACTCCGTTGCCGCCGAAACGGCAGACAACGCTTCCGGCGTCATCTGCTCCGGACTGCCCGGCCCGGTGCCGACGACGAAGAGGCGTCCGCGCTTCGTCGCATCGCTCGCCACGGACCCGGTCATGGCCGCGCCTTCCAGCCGGGCACCAACACCAGCGAAAAATAGGGCGCCTCGTCCGTTTCCTTGTCGGCGAGCGCGATCATCGCCTGGTTGGCCATGGTGCCACGCTCGACATAAATGGCCGTGTCAAGCTTGCCGACCGCCTGCAGCGCCCGGCGGATCTTCGGCAGATTGCGACCGACCTTCATGATGACGGCGCCTTCCGTATCCGAAAGCCGTCGTGTCAGCTCGAATTCCGGCATGGTGCCCGGCAGCACGGAAAGCACGTCATCGCCCTGCACCAGCGGCAGCCCGGCGGCCGACCAGCAGCCGGACATGGCGGTGATGCCCGGAATGACCTCGGTCGTGTAGCGATGCGCAAGCCGCACATGCAGATGCATGTAGGAGCCGTAAAACAGCGGATCGCCCTCCGAAAGGATCGCGACGGTGCGGCCGGCATCGAGATGCGCGGCGACTGCTGCGGCCGACGCGTCGTAAAAGCCGGTGATCTGGCTCTTGTAGCCGTCCTCTTCCTTGTCGATCTCCGTCGTCACGGGATAGTAGAGCGGCAGTTCTTCCGTGTGCTTGCGGGCGAGACGATCGATGATGCCGCGCCCGTTGCCGCGCCGTCCGGCCTTGGCGAAATAGGCGAGAACGTCGCAGTCCTCGATGATCCGCACGGCCTTGACCGTCAGCAGGTCCGGATCACCCGGACCGGTCCCAACGCCATAGAGCAGACCCGTCGTTTCCACCGCGCTCACAGGCCCGGCCTCGCGAGCGAATTCAGCGCCGCCGCCGTGATCGCGGAACCGCCGAGGCGGCCGCGCACGATGGCGAAGGGAACGCCGTAGGACTGTTCGGCGAGCGCATCCTTGCTTTCCGCCGCACCGACGAAACCGACCGGCATGCCGAGGATCGCCGCCGGCTTCGGCGCGCCGTCCCGCAGCCTCTCGAGCAGATAGAAGAGCGCCGTCGGCGCATTGCCGATCGCCACCACGGCGCCGGCCATCCTGTCCATCCACAGATCGATGGCGGCAGCCGAGCGCGTATTGCCGATCGCTTTGGCGATCTCGGCCGTGCGCGGATCGCGCAGCGTGCAGATCACCTCGTTGTTGGCCGGCAGGCGCGCATGCGTCACGCCATGGGCCACCATGTTTGCATCACACAAAATCGGCGCGCCGGCCTGCAACGCGCCTCGGGCGGCGGTCACGAAGTCGGGAGAGAAGACGAAGTGCTGCGCCGCCTCCACCAGCCCGCAGGCGTGCACCATGCGCACGGCAAGATCCGCCTCGGCCTCCGAAAAGCGGGCAAGATCGGCTTCCGCCCGGATGATCGCGAAGGAGCGTTCGTAGATCGCGTCGCCCTCGCGGATATAATCGTAGTCTGGCATTCCTGATCCTGGCCGCTCTTCCGGGCTCCAACCTCTGGCCCGGCGCCGGCTTTCCCGGCTCTCTGCTTCGTCGCCGCATTCAGGGGTCCGGCAGGACTCAAGCCCCGTGGAACGCCAATGCGACCCTCTCCTCCCCGAGCCGCCGGAGACAGGCACGGGCCGTTTCGCCGGGATGCCGTTCACCCGCCACCAGCCTGTCGAGGCGGTCGATAGCCGGGCCTATCCCATCCTCACCCCTGTAGGCAAGAGGCAGGCGCGATGCCGTCCCATTGACGACCAATCCATATCCTGATGGCGCACCCACGACAACGAGATCCGCCACCGCCGGCCGCGCGCAGCCCTTGGGACAGCCGGAGAGATGGACGGAGACCGAACCATCGAACAGCGACGGCGCACCGGCGATCAGCCGTGCGGCCAGCGCCTGCGTGGCGATTGTTGCCGAAGCGCAGGCGCCCAGACCGACGCAGGCATCGATATGATTGCGCGGATCGTCGGCCGTGATGCGCAGCCCGGCCTCCTCCGCAAGCTGCAAGGCCTCGCCTATCGCAGCCGGCGCAAGACCGAGCACGAGGATGGCATGGTCCCGCGCCAGCCGGATTTCCGTGGCACCGAGAGCGGCCAGCCTGCCGGCAAGATGGGCCAGCGTCGGCGCCTCCGCCTGCCCATAGGAAAGGCCAAGACCCAGCACCGTCCCTGCAGTGCCGAGATCGTGCAGGCCGGGAATGGCGAGCGAAGCCGGCCGCACCAGCGGATCGCCAGCCCCCACGAAACGATCGAACACGACCGCCTCTGCCATCAACTCCCGCCCGCGCGCCCGTGGGCCCGCTGCGTGCAGGGCGGCAAGACAGGCGAGAAGCGCCGGTACGACATCGTCCGTCACGACATGGCCGATGGGCCGCGCATGCGCGCCATCCCCGCCGGCGGCGATCCGCCAGATGCCCTCGCCAACCGCATCGGCGCGCAGATCCGCGGCGGATACGGACAGATCGAGCCGCCCGCCGCCATCGACAATCACCGAAAGCTTCGGCGCGAGCACGAAGCCGGAGGCCGCAACGGCATCCCGCAAGGCTTCCGCGAGCGGTGTCGGATCGGCCACCTCGCCCGGATCGATGCCCGCCAGCGGCGGAACCTCGATGGCAAGCCCGGTGGCAAGCGGCAGCGGAATATCGGCAATCATCCGCGACAGCCGCTCGGTGCTCTCGCTCGTCAGGCCGCGCACCTGCAGATTGCCGCGCGCGGTGATATCGACAATGCCGTTTCCTGTCGTCGCTGCCGCCCGCATCAGGGCGGTGAAGGTGTCGGGCGAAAGGCCGGGTGCCAGCGGCCGCAGCCGTGCCAGCAGACCATCCCCGGTCTGCATGGGCGCGGATAGCGTCGGACAGGCACCACGCGCCAAGGACGCGGAGCCCCCCTCCACTGGAGACGGCAGAGCGGCGGTGTGTGCGGCTGCAAGAGGCCTGTCGGCGAGAGTCATGGCGGCACCCTATCCTATCCCGGTGGATGACAGAAGCGTGGCCGTGCTCACCGCATCTTGCCGCTTCTGTCCTTGCGCAGGATCAATCCGCAGCGGCGGCGCTGACGCCGCTCACGCCCGATCGTCGAAATCCTCGCCCTTCTGGAGCAGGTAGATATCCATGATCCAGCCATGGCGGGCGCGTGCCGCCTGACGGGTCACGAGGATCTCGTCCCTGACCTCCGCGAGCCTGCCCGCAATGACGATCTCGTCCGCCGTGCCGAGATAGGCGCCCCAGTAGATGCGCGCATCGGGATCGTCGATCGCCATGAAGGCCTGCTCGCCATCGAGCATCACGACCGCACTTTCCGAACGCTGTGGAAACGTCTCCTTCAGCCGCCGGCCCGTGGTGATTTCCACCGGCTTGCCGACGAGATTCAGCGGAATGCCATGGGCGGCGCACAGCGTCTGCACGCTGGTGATGCCGGGAATGACGCGCATCTTGAAGGCGACATTCCCCCGCGCCGCGACGCGGTTGAGGATTCGGATGGTCGAATCATAAAGCATCGGATCACCCCAGACGAGAAGCCCTCCGGTGCCGCCTTCGGGAATCTCGCGCGCAAACAGCGCCTCGTAGGTCGCCGCAATCGCCGCATGCCAGTCATCGACACCAGCGACATAGGCCCGGCCCTCTGCCTGCCGCTTCGGCAGGGAGAATTCCACCTGCCGGCTGTCGGCACGCGTCACATGCTGCCGGCAGATCTCGCGGCGCACCTCGGCAAGCCCCGCCTTCTCCTCGCCCTTCAGCGGAATGAACAGCGTATCGGCCGCATTCAGCGCCTTCACCGCCTCGATCGTCAGATGATCGGGATTGCCGGTGCCGATGCCGATGACGAGAATGGTTTTCATGCGCCTGCCCTGCTCTGTCCGGCCTGCCTGTCTTCTCCCCCTGATGGCGGATCGGCCGCCCGCACGCAAGCCCGGCAGCGACGCGGACCGTCGCGCGCCTCAGGCAACCGGGTTGGCGGGAAGGCTCCAGTCGATCGGCGCGAAGCCCTTGGAGACGAGAAAGTCGTTCGTCTTTGAAAAGGGCCGCGAACCGAGGAAGCCGGAATGGGCCGACAATGGCGAGGGATGCGCCGATTTCAGCACCAGGTGCCGCTCCCGATCCACGAAGGCGGCCTTTTTCTGCGCGTAGGAGCCCCAGAGAATGAAGACGACGGGATAGGGCAGGTTGTTGACGGCGCGGATCACGGCATCGGTGAACTTTTCCCAGCCGCGCCCCTGATGCGAGGCGGCAAGCCCGCGCTCCACCGTCAGCACGCTGTTGAGCAAAAGCACGCCCTGCCGCGCCCAATGCTCCAGAAAGCCGTGGCGCGGCGGATCGATGCCGAGGTCGGTCTTCAGTTCCTTGTAGATGTTGACGAGCGAGGGCGGCGGCCGCACGCCCGGGCGAACACTGAAGCAGAGCCCATGCGCCTGTCCCTCGCCGTGATAGGGGTCCTGACCGAGGATCACCACCCGCACCTTGTCGAAGGGTGTCAGATCAAGCGCGCGAAAATACTCCGATCCCTTGGGAAAGATGACCTTACCGGCCGCCTTCTCCTCCTGCAGGAAGGCCTTCAACCCGGCCATGTAGGGGCTCTCGAATTCCGGCGCCAGCACCGCTTTCCAGCTGTCGTCGAGCTTCACCGCCTGCTGATCGGCCATCGTCGCCTCCGTCATTCACCCGCTTCCTTCGTCCTTACCGGCTTCATGGCGCACTGAAAACCACGGAGCGGGCAAAACGTTGCGGGCAAATTTCATTATATTCCATGAAACATATCGCTGGCGCTTCGTGAACGGATCGATATATTCCATCAGATATTTCGATCCGGAGCCGTCATGATCCTGTTTCGCCGCCATCTTCTCGGCCTCCTTCTCGCCCTGCCGCTCAGCCTCCTCAGCCTTCTGCCCGCCGGCCCGGCCGTGGCCGCCGACGATGTCACCGTCTTTGCCGCCGCCAGCCTGAAGGGCGCCCTGGACGAGGTGAATGCCGCCTGGAAGACGGCCGGCGGCGGCACCGCGACGGTCTCCTATGCGGCAAGTTCCGCGCTCGCCAAGCAGATCGAGGCGGGTGCGCCGGCCGATGTCTTCCTCTCCGCCGATCTTGCCTGGATGGATTATCTCGCCGGGCGCAACTTGATCCGCGCAGACAGCCGGGCCGATCTTCTCGGCAACCGCCTCGTGCTGATCGCGGCGAAGGACAAGGCCGAGCCACGGGAGATCGGCAAAGGCTTCGACCTCGCTGCCCTCCTCGGCGACGGCCGGCTCGCCATGGGCGCGGTGGACAGCGTGCCTGCCGGCAAATACGGCAAGGCGGCGCTGACAGCGCTTGGCATCTGGCCCTCCGTCGAGGCGAAGGTCGCCGGTGCAGAGAATGTCCGTGCCGCCCTCCTCCTCGTCTCGCGCGGCGAAGCCCCCTTTGGCATCGTCTACGAGACCGACGCGAGGGCCGACCCCGGCGTCGCCATCGTCGGCACTTTCCCGGAAGACAGCCACCCGAAGATCGTCTACCCCGCCGCCGCGCTCGCGGCAGGCAGGCAAGCACCGTCCAAAGCCTACCTCGCCTTCCTGAAGAGGCCGGAAGCGGCGGCGATTTTCGAGAGGTACGGGTTCATGGTGCTGGGGCAGTGAGGGGCCAAGGGGACAGTTGCGACCATGCCGCTACGCCTGCATCGGTTTACCGGCGCCAGCAGCGAAAGCCGCAGGGATGCGCAGCACCTCTCCGCCGTCATGGTCGGGCCTGACCCGACCATCCATGCCCCAGGCAAAACGCTTATGAGATGGATCCGCGCGCATGACCGGACAACGCCTGCTGCGCTCTGCGCTCGTCGCGTGGATCCTCGGCTCGAGGCCGAGGATGACAGAGGGTGTGGTGCCAGTGACGCCACACTGCCGACTCGGCAGGGGCCGTCGCAACACGCGCTATGAACGCAGGGGCCTCGCCATTCGCCCAGAACGAAAACAGCGCGGATGTCTCCACCCGCGCCGCCCGAATTCCACTCCTGAAACGGGGCTTCGATCAGCCCTTGGCGTAGATCTTCGCCATCTCGTTCAGCCGCTTGGCGCGGATCTTCGAGGCATTGCCTGCGGTGCGGAAGGCGATGAAGCGCTCCTTGCAGACTTCCGTCATCAGCGCGACGGCCGGCTTCAGATAGTTGCGCGGGTCGAAATTGTCGGGCTTCTCCTTGAAGCTCTTGCGGATCGTGCCGGTCATGGCCAGACGCAGGTCCGTGTCGATGTTGACCTTGCGCACACCGAGCGGGATGGCCTTCTGGATTTCCGAGACCGGAACGCCCCAGGTCTGCTTCATCTCGCCGCCATAGGTGGTGAAGAGATCCTGCAGGTCCTGCGGAACGGACGAGGAGCCGTGCATGACGAGGTGGGTGTTCGGCAGCTTGGCATTGATCTTGGCGATCGTGTCGATCGACAGGATGTCGCCGTCGGGGGCGCGGGTGAACTTGTAGGCGCCGTGGCTGGTGCCGATGGCGACGGCGAGCGCATCGACGCCGGTCTTCGTCACGAAGTCGAGCGCCTGGTCCGGATCCGTCAGCAGTTCCTCGCGCGACAGCTTCCCTTCGAAGCCGTGGCCGTCTTCCTTGTCGCCGGCGCCGGTTTCCAGGTTGCCGAGACATCCAAGCTCGCCTTCGACCGACACGCCGGCCGCATGCGCGATCTTCACCACTTCGGCGGTGACATCGACATTGTAGTCATAGGTCGCGACCGTCTTGCCGTCAGCGAGCAGCGAGCCGTCCATCATGACGGAGGTGAAGCCGTTGGTGATGGCCGAGATGCAGGTGGACGGCTGGTCGCCGTGGTCGAGATGCAGGCAGACCGGGATATGCGGATATTCTTCGGCCGCGCCGAGGATCAGGTGGCGCAGGAAGCCGTCGCCGGCATAGGCGCGGGCGCCGCGGCTCGCCTGCAGGATCACCGGCGAATCCGTCGCATCTGCGGCGCGCATGACCGACTGAACATATTCGAGATTGTTCACGTTGAAGGCAGGCAGCGCATAGTTGTTTTCGGCAGCATGGTCCAAAAGCTGCCGCATGGTGATCAATGCCATTCCGTCGTCTCCCTGTAAAAGGCGGCGCCAGAGGCACCGCGAAATCGCTGATACCGGCACGTATCTGCCGCGCCGTGGCCCATCTCAGGCCCGCAATGCGGCCACCATAGACACAGAAAAGCGTTTGACAACGGTCATTCAACCGAAAAGGCCCGTTCCGCTTTTTTTAATCGATACAAATGCTTGGAAGAAATTTCATCCGTGACGAGCTGGCACTTTTCACCCATGCGTTGCAGATGAAATAAAACCAAAGATTGCTGAAATTTGCTGCAGCGCACGCTGGAATTTTTCAATCGGAGAGAGCTATTCGCTCCGCACCGGTCCGATGATATGGACCTTTCATGGCGGGCGCCAGTAGGCTCTCTGCGTGGCCGAGGAGGATGGAAGGGCATGGACGGCTGGGTGCTGAGCGAGGCGGAGACCACCGCGATCCTGCTGACGATCCGGATCGCGACCGTGGCCACGCTCGCCAGCCTGCCGCTTGCCATCCTCACGGCCCTGATACTCGCCCGCGGCCGTTTTCCGGGGATCAGCCTGCTGAACGGCCTCGTCCACCTGCCGCTCATCCTGCCGCCCGTCGTCACCGGCTTCCTGCTGCTCGTCACATTCGGCCGCAAGGGCCCGGTCGGCGCCTTCCTGGAAGCCCATCTCGGCCTCGTCTTCTCCTTTCGCTGGACGGGCGCGGCGCTCGCCGCCGCCATCATGGGCTTTCCGCTGATGGTGCGCAGCATCCGCCTCTCGATCGAGATGGTGGACCGACGGCTGGAGCAGGCGGCCGCCACGCTGGGCGCCGGTCGCCTTCAGGTCTTTGCTACGGTGACGCTGCCGCTCATCCTGCCGGGTGTCATCGCGGGCGCCATTCTCGGCTTCGCCAAGGCCATGGGCGAGTTCGGCGCCACCATGACCTTCGTCTCCGCCATTCCCGGGGAGACCCAGACGCTGTCCGCCGCCATCTATGCGTTTACGCAGGTGCCGGGCGGCGATGCCGAGGCGCTCCGGCTGACGCTGATCTCCGTTGCGATCTCCATGGCCGCTCTGGTCGCCTCTGAAATGCTAGCAAGCCGTGTTGCCCGCAGGATCGCCGCCGCATGACGCTTGCCATCGCCATCCGCCACCGCCTGGGCGCCATCACGCTCGACGCCCGCTTCGAGGCGCCGCCGGGCGTCACCGCGCTCTTCGGCCGCTCCGGCTCCGGCAAGACCTCACTGGTCAGCGCGGTCGCCGGCCTCCTATCGCCGGAGGAAGGGCGCGTCAGCATCGAGGACACCGTGTTGCTCGACACGGCAAGCCGCATCCGCGTGCCCGCCCACCGCCGCCGCTTCGGCTATGTCTTTCAGGAGCCGCGTCTTTTCCCGCATCTGACGGTGGCGCAAAACCTTGCCTACGGGCAACGCTTCCTGCCGCGCGGGGTCAGGCCCGAGCCGCTGGAGCCGATCGTCGATCTCCTCGGCATCGCGCCGCTTGTCAACCGCCGCCCCGCCACGCTGTCGGGCGGCGAGCGCCAGCGGGTCGCGATCGGCCGGGCGCTTCTGTCATCCCCCCGCGCCCTTCTGATGGACGAGCCGCTCTCGGCGCTGGATGACGAGCGCAAGGCCGACATCCTGCCCTATCTGGAACGGCTGTGCCGGCAGACGCGCATCCCCATCCTCTATGTCAGCCACGCGCTCCAGGAGATCGCCCTGCTGGCAGACCGGGTCGTCATGCTGGAGGCAGGCCGCGTCGTGGCTGAAGGCCCGGTTTCCACCCTTCTCTCCACCGCCACGCTGGCCGACCGTCTCGGCCGCAAAGAGGCCGGCGCGGTCATTGAGGCCGTGCTGGAGGGCGAGGAAGACGGGCTCGCCAGGCTGCGAACCGCCACCGGCCATATGCTCCGAATCCCCGGCCTGCGCGCCATGCGCGGTGCGCCCATCCGGCTTTTCGTGCCCGCCCGCGACGTGATGATCGCGCTCGACCACCCCCAGGGCCTCAGCGCCCTCAACATCCTGCCGGCCACGCTCGTGGAGATGAAGCCGTCGGAGGAAGGAACCGTGGACCTGACCCTCGACTGCGCCGGCACGCGCCTGCTTTCGCGGATCACCACGCACTCCGCTCGCAGCCTCGGCCTGACCGTGGGACTTCCTCTGCATGCCGTGATCAAGAGCGTGGCGCTGGCGCGGTGAAAGCATTCGCTCGGCTTTCCAAATCCGGCAGCAGAAGTGCCACCCTCATTCATCCTCGGCCTCCGAGCCGAGGATCCACGCAACGGCCGCGGCGCGCCGCATGGGTCCTCGGGTCAAGCCCGAGGACGACGGGGGCGTCTGATACAAGCCTCTTAAAACCCATCCGAGACAGCGTCGCGCGGAATGGAAAAGAGAGCAGACACCGTTTCCCTGTTCCCGCATCCGTCATGATGAAGCATCCTCGGAATGCTACTCAGCGGAAGCCTCCTCGCCACTGCGCGCCGCCTCCAGCCAGTCGAGATCGGCGCGCATCGCGGCTGCCGCATCCGCCTCCATCTGCCGGAAGCGCCGGATCAGTTCCTCGCCGAACGGGGTCACCGCCGCCCCGCCGCCCTCGCGGCCGCCCCGCTGGCTGGTGACGGCGGGCTCGCGGAACATGCGGTTGAGATCGCTGATGAGCAGCCAGGCGCGACGGTAGGACATGTCCATGGCGCGGCCGGCGGCCGAGATCGAGCCGGTGTCGCGGATATGTTCGAGCAATTCGATCTTGCCGCGCCCGAGCCGGTCGCCGAGCGGGAAATCGATGCGCAGCACGGGCTGGAGCGGGGCGGGTTTGGTCATGGCCGCATTCTAGGCGCAGACAGGGAGGCGTGGAAGGCCTCAGACCGGGCCGACCGCCTGAACGCCGAACTCCTTCGCCATGCCGATCAGCTCATCCCACAGGCTTTCGGCAAAGCCGCGCAGCACCATGAGTTCGAAGACGTCTTCCCCGGTGCGGGTCAGCTGGACGGAGATGTGGCCGACCAGCGTCGTGGCGCTTTTGCCGATCGGGAAGACCGAGAGCGCCAGATCGACGGCCGTACCCTTCGCCAGCACCCGCTCGACGGCGCCGCCGGACAGCGCCATTCGCACGCGGCCATGGCTGGTATCCACGACATCCGCGACACCGGCAAGCGTGGCCGCGATCGCCGCTTTGCGCGCCGCATCCAGCTTCGTGTCACCCACGACGAACCACTGGCCGGGCGCATAGGCGCGCAAAGCCCCGCCGCCAGCCGCCGCAATCGCATCGGCATCCGGCACAGCACCCGGAGCGGCCAGAACATGCAGCACATGCCCCTCCGGCAGCGCCGAAAGCGTCAGCGACCGGGCGGGATCGAACGCGGCTCCGAAGCGGCCCGTGGCGGCACCGGAGAGCGCGGCGCGATGGGAAAGCACGATCTCAGCCATGGAGCCTCGCATTGTCAGGGTCGATGAAGACGGGGCTGGTCAGCACACCCATGGTGAATTCGCCGCGCACGGAATTCCAGATCTGCACCCGCTCGCCGATGCGCTCCGGTCCGCGCTTGACGAGCGCAAGGCCTATCGTATGGCCGAGAGAGGGCGAATAGCAGGAGGAGGAGACATAGCCCTCGTCATTCTCCAGCGTCGCCTCCGCCCCGTCCGCGAGGATGTGGCTGCCGGTGCGGAAGCCGTCCTTCGGGTCGAGCGGCTTGACGCCGACGAGGCGCGGCCGATCGGGATCGGTCAGGCCCGCGCGCGACAGCATCGCCTTGCCGATGAAATCAGCCTTGGTCGCCGACACCATGCGGCCGAAGCCGAGATCGGCGGGCACCACCGTACCGTTGATCTCGTTGTGCGTCACATGGCCCTTTTCGATGCGCATGACGGCGAGCGCTTCGACACCATAGGCGCAGATGCCATGCGGCCGTCCCGCCTCCATGATCGCGTCCGCCACCGCCTCGCCATAGCCGGCGGGAACGGCGAGCTCATAGGCCAGTTCGCCGGAGAACGAGATGCGGAACAGCCTGCCCTCGATGGCGCCGCCGGCAAGCGTCACCGTGCGCGCACCGAGGAACGGCATGGCGGCATCGGAGAGATCGGCATCGACGATGGCAGAAAGGATCTCCCGCGACTTCGGCCCGGCAATCGCCATCTGCGCCCATTCGTCGGTGACGGAGGCGAAGCGCACGTCGAGCTCGGGCCAGAGCGCCTGCGCGCAGAATTCCAGATGCGCCATGACGCCGGCCGCATAGGCCGTGGTCGTCGTCATGAAATAGCGGTTCTCGTCCAGCCGGCTCGTGGTGCCGTCGTCGTAGATGAAACCGTCCTCGCGTAGCATCAGCCCGTAGCGCGCCTTGCCGACGGGGAGCTTGGCAAAATTGTTGCAATAGACGCGGTCGAGGAAGGTCGCCGCATCCCGCCCCGTGATCTCGATCTTGCCGAGGGTGGAGACGTCGCAGAGACCGGCGGCGCTGCGCGTCGTCGTCACTTCGCGGTCCACGCTCTCGCGCCATGTCGTCTCGCCGGCGCGCGGGAACCAGGCGGAGCGATACCAGAGGCCCGTTTCGACAAAGGTCGCACCATTCTTCTTCGCCCAGCCATGCAGCGGCGACTGGCGCACCGGCTGGAAATGTTTGCCGCGCGACGTGCCGGCCAGAGCGCCAAAGGACACCGGCGTATAGAAGGGCCGGAACGTCGTGGTGCCGACTTCGGCCGGCGAAACGCCGCGCGCTTCCGCCAGAATGCCGATCGCATTCACATTGGAAAGCTTGCCCTGATCCGTTGCCATGCCGTTCGTGGTGTAGCGCTTGGCAAGCTCCACATGGCCATAGCCCTCGCGCACAGCGAGCCCCAGATCCTTCGTATGCACGTCGTTCTGGTAATCGACGAAGGCCTTGCCTTTCGCACCCGGCACCGACCAGAGCGGCTTTGCCGCCCCGCCCTCTTCCGCCGCTGCGGCAAAGGCCGGCATTGCGGCAAAGCCGAAAGACGCGAGCGCATCAGCCGCCTTCGCGGCGCCATCGGCGAGCGCCGCAGCCACACCCCGCAAGGCTGCCGCGCCACCGGCAACGGTTAGCCCGTCCAGACCGGATGGCGCGAGGAACGCCGCCTTCTCCTCCGACCAGACCGGCTTTGCGCCGCGATGGCAGGAGAGATGGATGACCGGGCTGAAGCCACCAGCCATGGCAAGCGCATCGGCCGCGATCTTGCGCTGCGCGCCGTTGACCCGCACCGAGATCGCTTCCACAGCCTTGCCACCATGGGCGTCGGTGACCACCGCATTGCGCAGCACCTCGGCCCGCCCTGCCCAGTCCCTTCCGCCATCGGCGCGCGGATCGACAATCGCCGCGACCGTCAGGCCTGCGGCCTCGAGATCGGCGGCGAGCGCATAGGCGCTGTCGTCATTGGCGAAGATCGCCGGGTTCTTCCCCGCCGCCACGCCGTAGCGCGTCAGCCAGGTGCGCATGGCGGATGCCGTCATGACGCCCGGAATGTCGTTGCCGCCGAACACAAGGGGGCGTTCTTCAACGCCGGTGGCGAGAATGGCGTGGCGGGCCGCGATGCGCCACAGGCGCTCGACCGGACGGTTGGCGTCGATCCGCGGCACATGCTTCTGCACTCGCTCCACCGCGCCGAACACGCCGTCGTCGTACCAGCCGAACACCGTGCTCCTCGGCAGGAGCGTCACATTCGGATACCCTTCAAGCTCGGAGAGCAGGCCGGCCAGCACCGTTGCCGCCGGAACGCCATCAATGACGCCGCTTTCCGAGAGCAGCCAGCCGCCCATCTCCGCCTGCTCGTCGGCGACGATCACCCGCGCGCGCGCCCGCGCCGCCGTCACGGCGGCCGAAAGCCCGGCCGCACCGCCGCCGATCACCAGCAGGTCGCAATGCGCCCAGCACTTCTCGTAGGTATCAGGATCGGCCTCATAGGTGGCGCGGCCGAGACCTGCGGCCTTGCGGATCAGCGGCTCGTAGACCTTCTCCCAGAAGGCGGCCGGCCACATGAAGGTCTTGTAGTAGAAGCCGGCACCCAGCACCGGCGACAGAAGGCTGTTCACCGAACCAATATCGAAGGACAGTGACGGCCAGCGGTTCTGGCTGATGGCATCCAGCCCCTCGTAAAGCTCGGCGACCGTCGCCCGCGTGTTCGGCTCCGTGCGCCCGCCCGTGCCGATCGTCACCAGCGCATTCGGCTCGGAGGCACCCGCCGTCACGGCTCCACGCGGGCGATGATATTTGAAGGAGCGCGCCATGAGGCTGACGCCGTTGGCAAGCAGCGCGGACGCCAGCGTGTCGCCGGCATGGCCGTAATAGGCGCGGCCATCGAAGGAGAAGCCGATCTTGCGGGCGCGGTCGATACGCCCGCCGGCGGGAAGACGGAACGGGGTCATGCGGCACCTCGGGCGCGGGTAACATCCGCAGCATCGGTCACGGACTGCACGGCATGGGTCTGCGTGTCACGCTCCACCACCAGCCAGCGCCGGCAGCCCGCCGCATGGTGCCAGTATTCCAGATGCCGGCCGCGCGGATTGTCGCGCAGATAGACATAGGCATGCCAGGTCTCGGCATCGGCGTCCGGCGCAGGCCGCACGAGCGATGCGTCGCTCCTGATGGAGAACTCTTCCTTGGGTCGCGGCCCGCAATGGGGGCAGGTGATGAGGCTTGCCATGTCGGTTTCTCAATGCAGGTTGGGCTGGGCGCCGACGCCCTTTTCATCGATGAGCCGGCCGGTTTCGAACCGGTCGAGGCGGAAGGCCCGCGCCGTCTCGTGGGGCGCGTTGCGGGCGATCAGATGCGCGAAACAGTAGCCGGAGGCCGGCGTCGCCTTGAAGCCGCCGTAACACCAGCCGGCATTCAGGTAGAGATTGTCGATGTGGGTGCGGTCGATGATCGGCGAGCCATCCATGCTCATGTCCATGATGCCGCCCCAGGAGCGCAGCACGCGTACGCGCGAGAGCGACGGGATCATCGCAACGCCGGCCTCGGCCACATGCTCGACGGTCGCGAGATTGCCGCGTTGCGCATAGGAATTGTAGCCGTCGATATCACCGCCGAAGACGAGGCCGCCCTTGTCGGACTGCGAGACGTAGAAATGCCCGGCGCCGAAGGTGACGACGCAGTCGATGAAGGGCTTCAGCCCCTCGGAAACGAAGGCCTGCAGCACGTGGCTTTCGATCGGCAGGCGAAGCCCGGCCATGTCGGCCACCACGGTAGAGTTGCCGGCCGCGGCGAGCGCCACCCGGTTGCAGCCGATAAAGCCCTTCGTGGTCTCCACGCCCGTCACCTTGCCGTTCTCGCGGCGAATGCCCGTCACCTCGCAATGCTGGATAATATCGACGCCATGGCTGTCGGCGCCGCGCGCATATCCCCAGGCGACCGCATCGTGCCGCACCGTGCCGCCGCGCCGGTGCAGCAGGCCGCCGAGGATCGGGAAGCGGGCGTTGTCGAAATCCATGAAGGGCAGCATCGCCTTCACCGCATCCCGGTCCAGCAACTCGGCACCGACGCCCAGCAACTGCATGGCATTGCCGCGCCGCGTATAGGCGTCGCGCTGGCCATCGGAATGGAAGAGGTTGATGATGCCGCGCTGCGAGACCATCGCATTGAAATTGAAATCCTGCTCCAGCCCTTCCCAGAGCTTCATGGAAAGCTCGTAGAACGGGTTGTTGCCAGGCAGCAGGTAGTTCGAGCGGATGATCGTCGTGTTGCGGCCGATATTGCCGGAGCCGAGATAGCCCTTTTCCAACACCGCCACATTGGTGATCCCGAAGACCTTGGAGAGATAGTAGGCCGTCGCGAGCCCATGCCCGCCGCCGCCGACGATGATCACGTCATAATGCGGCTTCGGCGCGGGCGAACGGAAGGCCGGCGCCCAGCCCTTGTTGCCGCCAAGGGCCTTGGTGAGAAGCGAGAGAGCGGAATAGCGCATGGCGGCGACCCGTTGTCGGAAGATGACGGAAAGAGTACGCCGACGGCCTCAACCAGAATTGCATGAATGGGCCGTTTCATGTCATTTTCAGGCCATGACTGATTTTCATCCGCAGGCAGGCCAACAGCAGACAGGCCAAGCCACCCACCGCTTCGGCTTCCTGCTGGTCGATCGCTTCGCGTTGATGTCCTTTGCCTCGGCGACGGAACCCTTGCGCGCCGCCAACCTGATTGCAGGCGCCGAGCTCTATGCCGTCGAAACGCTCGGCGCCGCGGCCGAAAGCGTGCGCTCCTCCGCCGGCTTTACCGTGCCGGCCACGGACATCGCCCACGCCGCGCCCGGCCTCCATACCGTCTTTATTCTCGCCGGCGGCAATCCCGAGGACTGGAAGGCCGCCCGCGCCGCCTATCCGGTGCTCAGGCGCCTCTCCCGCGAAGGCGTCAGGCTGGGCGGCATCTCCTCGGGCTCCTACCTCTTGGCCGAAGCCGGGCTGCTGGACGACCGCGACTTCACCATCCACTGGGAACATGCCCCGGCACTCAAGGAAGCCTTCCCGACGCTCGCGCCCCGGCCCGCCCGCTTCGTCATCGACCGCGACCGCATCACCTGTGGTGGTGGCATCGCGCCGCTCGACATGATGCATGCACTGATCGCCGACCGCATGGGCCCGGCCTTTGCCCGCCGCGTCAGCGACTGGTATCTCCACACCGCCGTCGCCGATCCCGAAGGACCGCAACGCGGATCGTCCGCCGAGCGCCACGGCACGCGCCACCCCGCGCTTCTGGCAGCGCTCGAAACCATGGAAATGGCACTGGAACGGCCCCTGCCCCGCACCGCCATCGCCCGCACCGCCGGCATCAGCATCCGCCACCTCGACCGCCTCTTCGCGGAAGAACTCGGCACCGGCTTTTCACAGACCTACCGGCGCCTGCGCCTTGACCAGGCCCGCAAACTGCTGGCCCAGAGCCCCCTCTCCATCTCCGAAATCGCTTTTGCCACGGGCTTTTCCAGCGCCTCCCATTTCGCACGCCAGTTCAAGACCGCCTTCGGCCTGACGCCGGGGCAGATGCGGCGCGGCTGAGGAAGTTTTCTCTGTAATTTGCAAAATTTCACTCACAGGATAGATTTGCTCCCCAAGACGAAGGGGCGTGATGCCGATGAGCACAGCAGACAACGAAGAAAACGTGACGAGCGGCGACTTGACAGCATCGCGCAACCCCGCCCTCACCCAGGATCCCCACGCGCTCCGCGAGCCCAAGGAAAACAACCTCGAAATGGCGATCGGCCATGAGGTGCGGGCCTACCGCAAGCAGTTGGGCATTACCGTGACCGATCTCGCGGCTGCCACCGGCATTTCGCTCGGCATGCTCTCGAAGATCGAGAACGGCAATATCTCGCCGTCGTTGACCACGCTGCAATCCCTCTCGAAGGCGCTCGGCGTGCCGCTGACGGCGTTTTTCCGCCGCTACGAGGAGCCGCGCAATGCCGTCTTCGTCAAGGCCGGGGAAGGCGTGTCGATCGAGCGGCGGGGCACGCGTGCCGGCCACCAGTACAGCCTGCTAGGCCATATCGACAACAATTCAAGCGGCGTGACGGTGGAACCCTACCTGATCACCCTGACCGCCGAATCCGACGTTTTCCCCACCTTCCAGCACGAAGGCATGGAACTGATCTACATGCTGGAGGGCGAGGTGTCCTATCGCCATGGCGACCGGCTTTACCCCATGCATCCCGGCGACAGCCTGTTCTTCGATGCCGATGCGCCGCACGGGCCGGAGGTGCTGACGAAACTACCCTGCCGCTATCTGTCGATCATCTCCTACCCCCAGCGAAAGGCCGGCAGCTAGGCCAATGCAGCGACAAGCATATTTCTCCTAGAGAAACTTTTATTCTCCCTAGTTGATATTCGCCAAAGCCGGTGCTAAAGCTTCCATCAGTCGAACGATGGAGGTTTTGAAAGCCATGTGCGGGATTGTCGGGCTGTTTCTGAAGGACAAGAGTCTGGAGCCGAAGCTCGGCCAGCTCCTGTCGGACATGCTGGTCACCATGACCGATCGCGGCCCGGATTCGGCCGGCATCGCAATCTATGGCGGCGCTGCCGATGGCAAGGGCAAGCTGACGGTCCAGTCGGCCAATCCGGCAAAGGATTTCGACGGTCTTGCCGAGGCACTGGAAGGCGCGATCGGCGTAAAGCCGGCCGTCACCGTCAAGAGCACCCATGCGGTGCTCGAAGTTCCCGCCAACAAGCTCGCTGAAGCCCGCGCCGCCATCGCCGCGCTGCGCCCCGCCATCCGCGTCATGGGCGCCGGCGAAAGCGTCGAGATCTACAAGGAAACCGGCCTGCCGAAGGATGTCGTCGCCCGCTTCGGCGTCGAGGCCATGTCCGGCAGCCATGGCATCGGCCACACCCGCATGGCGACCGAAAGCGCGGTCACCACGCTCGGCGCCCACCCCTTCTCCACCGGCGCCGACCAGTGCCTCGTCCACAACGGCTCGCTCTCCAACCACAACAATCTGCGCCGCGAACTGAAGCGCGAGGGCATGACCTTCGAGACGGAAAACGACTCGGAAGTGGCCGCCGCCTATCTCACGGCAGAGATGGCCAAGGGCAAGGATCTGGGCGAAGCGCTGACCGGCGCACTCGATGATCTCGACGGCTTCTTCACCTTCGTCGTCGGCACCAAGTCCGGCTTCGGCGTGGTGCGCGATCCCATCGCCTGCAAGCCCGCCGTCATGGCCGAGACCGACCAGTATGTCGCCTTCGGCTCGGAGTATCGCGCGCTTGTCGGCCTTCCCGGCATCGAGACCGCCCGCGTCTGGGAGCCGGAACCGGCCACCGTCTATTTCTGGGATCACGAGAAGGCGGCCTGATATCCGCCTCTCCGCTCTCCCCTTGGCACGAACCGTCAGGAAAGCCTTCCACCCATGCCCGTCTTCGATCTTTCCCAAACCCCGCTTCGGGCGCTGAACAGCGCGCTGCACGGCCTTTCCGCCGGCACCAATGACACCGCCTTCGAGGTCGTCAATCCGCGCGGCCACCATGCGGTTGCCGTCGGCATCGACAGCCCCGTCACCGTCGAGGTGCGCGGCTCCGTCGGTTACTACTGCGCCGGCATGAATGATGGCGGCACCGTCACCGTCCATGGCTCGGCCGGTCCGGGCGTCGCCGAAAACATGATGTCCGGCACCGTCGTCATCGAGGGCGATGCCTCGCAATATGCCGGCGCCACCGGCCGCGGCGGCCTGCTGGTCATCAAGGGCAATGCGGCCTCGCGCTGCGGCATCTCCATGAAGGGCATCGACATCGTCGTCCACGGCTCCATCGGCCACATGTCGGCCTTCATGGGCCAGTCCGGCCATCTCGTCGTGCTCGGCGATGCCGGCGAGGCGCTGGGAGACAGCCTCTACGAAGCCAAGCTTTTCGTGCGCGGCACGGTCAAGAGCCTCGGCGCCGACTGCATCGAGAAGCCGCTGCGGCCCGAGCACATCGAAAAGCTGCGGGAACTGCTCGATAAGGCCGGCGTCACCGGTGTGCAACCGGAAGAGTTCAAGCGCTACGGCTCGGCCCGCAAGCTCTACAATTTCAACATCGACAATGCCGAAGCATATTGAGGGGCCGCAATCATGAGCTACAGCAATCCGCAGACCCCGCCCCGCAAGTCGGCCACCTTCGACGACGCGACCATGGCGGAAATCCGCCGCGCCGCGGCCACCGGCATCTATGATATCAGAGGCGGCGGCACGAAGCGCAAGGTCCCGCATTTCGACGACCTGCTCTTCCTCGGCGCCTCCATCTCGCGCTATCCGCTGGAAGGCTACCGCGAGAAGTGCGACACCTCCGTCGTGCTCGGCACGCGCTTTGCCAAGAAGCCGATCGAGCTGAAGATACCGATCACCATTGCCGGCATGTCCTTCGGCGCGCTCTCGGGCAATGCCAAGGAAGCCATGGGCCGCGGCGCGACGCTCGCCGGCACATCCACCACCACCGGCGATGGCGGCATGACGGATGAGGAGCGCGGCCATTCCGAAAAGCTGGTCTACCAGTATCTGCCCTCGCGCTACGGCATGAACCCGAAAGATTTGCGTCGCGCCGACGCCATCGAGGTCGTGGTCGGCCAGGGCGCCAAGCCCGGCGGCGGCGGCATGCTGCTCGGACAGAAGATCTCCGATCGTGTCGCCAATATGCGCAACCTGCCAAAGGGCATCGACCAGCGCTCCGCCTGCCGCCACCCGGACTGGACCGGCCCGGACGATCTCGAAATCAAGATCCTCGAACTGCGCGAAATCACCGACTGGGAGAAGCCGATCTATGTAAAGGTTGGCGGCGCGCGCCCGTACTATGACACCGCGCTCGCCGTGAAGGCCGGCGCCGATGTCGTGGTGCTCGACGGCATGCAGGGCGGTACGGCCGCCACGCAGGATGTCTTCATCGAGCATGTCGGCATGCCGACGCTCGCCTGCATCCGCCCGGCCGTTCAGGCCCTCCAGGATCTCGGCATGCACCGCAAGGTGCAACTGATCGTCTCCGGCGGCATCCGTTCGGGCGCTGATGTGGCCAAGGCGCTGGCGCTCGGCGCCGACGCCGTCTCGATCGGCACGGCCGCGCTCGTCGCCATCGGCGACAACGACCCGCACTGGGAAGAGGAATACAGGAAGCTCGGCACCACGGCCGGCGCCTATGACGACTGGCACGAGGGCAAGGATCCGGCCGGCATCACCACGCAGGACCCGGAGCTCGCCGCCCGCCTCGACCCGGTTCTCGCCGGCCGCCGCCTTGCCAACTATCTGAAGGTGATGACGCTGGAGGCCCAGACGATTGCGCGCGCCTGCGGCAAGAACAAGCTGACCAATCTGGAGCCGGAAGACCTCTGCGCGCTCACCATGGAAGCCGCCGCGATGGCGCAGGTGCCGCTGGCCGGAACCAGCTGGTATCCCGGCAAGGGCGGGTTCTGACATGGCGAGCTACACCGCAACGATCCTGTGGGAGCGCGGACCCGACGAGGTCTTTACCGACAACAGGTACGGCCGCGGCCACCAGTGGAGCTTTGACGGCGGCGTGAGCTTTCGCGCCTCGTCTTCGCCCCATGTCGTGCCGCGCTACTCGGACCCGGCCGGCGTGGACCCGGAAGAGGCCTTCATCGCCAGCCTGTCTTCCTGCCACATGCTGACATTCCTTTATCTTGCGGCAAAAAAAGGCCTGACGGTCAACCGCTACGAGGATGTCGCGGAAGGACGGATGGCCAAGACGCCGGAAGGACGCGTCTGGGTATCCGAAGTCGTGCTGCATCCGGTCATCGTTTGGGAGGGCGAGACACCGGATGCCGAAACGCTCGATGCGCTGCACCACGCGGCCCACGACGAGTGCTTCATCGCCAATTCGGTGCGCACCGATGTGCGGTGCGAGCCGCGCGCCTGATCCGACCGGCGCGACCCTGCATCACAGCAAGACAATTGGAGCGCCGGTCTGAACCCATCGGACCGACGCTTCGACAAAGCCAAAACGGCCGGTTCTGAAGAACCAAGGGGAACCTCTCATGACCACAGACCTCGCAGCCTTCGCCGCCGAGCGCGGCATCAAATATTTCATGATTTCCTACACCGATCTCTTCGGCGGCCAGCGCGCCAAGCTGGTACCCGCCCAGGCGATCGCCGAGATGCAGGCCGATGGCGCCGGTTTTGCCGGCTTCGCCACCTGGCTCGACATGACGCCGGCCCACCCGGATCTCTTCGCGCTTCCCGACCCCTCCTCCGTCATCCAGTTGCCCTGGAAGAAGGACGTGGCTTGGGTCGCGGCCGACTGCATGATGGAAGGCAAGTCCGTCGGACAGGCGCCACGCAACGTGCTGAAGGCGCTGGTTGCCGAGGCCGAGAGCATGGGCATGCATGTGAAGACAGGCGTGGAAGCCGAATTCTTCCTGATCCAGCCGGACGGCTCGGCCATCTCCGACATCTACGACACGGCCGAAAAGCCCTGCTACGACCAGCAGGCCGTAATGCGCCGCTACGATGTCATCGCCGAAATCTGCGACTACATGCTCGAACTCGGCTGGAAGCCCTACCAGAACGACCATGAAGACGCGAACGGCCAGTTCGAGATGAACTGGGAGTATGACGACACGCTGAAGACGGCCGACAAGCATTCCTTCTTCAAGTTCATGGTGAAGTCCGTCGCCGAAAAGCACGGGCTGCGCGCCACCTTCATGCCCAAGCCCTTCAAGGGGCTGACCGGCAATGGCTGCCATTGCCACATCTCGGTCTGGGACAAGGACGGCAAGACCAATGTCTTCGCCGACAAGGCCCAGCCCTTCGGCCTCTCCGCCAAGGGCAAGACCTTCCTCGGCGGCATCATGAAGCACGCCTCCGCACTTGCCGCCATCACCAACCCGACGGTCAATTCCTACAAGCGCATCAACGCGCCGCGCACCATCTCCGGCGCCACCTGGGCTCCGAATTCGGTGACGTGGACGGGCAACAACCGCACCCATATGGTGCGCGTGCCCGGCGCCGGTCGTTTCGAGCTGCGCCTGCCCGATGGCGCCGTGAACCCCTACCTGCTACAGGCGGTCATCATCGCCGCCGGCCTCGACGGCATCAAGACGGACGCCGATCCGGGCCGCCACTACGACATCGACATGTACAAGGAAGGCCACACGATCACCGATGCGCCGCGCCTGCCGCTCAATCTTCTCGACGCCCTGCGCGAATTCGACAAGGACGAGGGCCTGAAGGCGGCGCTCGGGGGCGAGTTCTCCTCCGCCTATCTCAAGCTCAAGCATGGCGAATGGAACGCCTACGCGTCCCACTTCACCGAATGGGAGCGCCAGACGACGCTCGATATCTGAGCCCCACCCGAAGACCCCGGAGCAGGGGCGGCGCCGCAGCCGTTCCGCCCACGGGCTTTGCGCATGCCGGTCTTTTCAGTCTCGCCGATGTCGCAATCGGTATCGGCAGACGGGCCGGCGGCGCGCTACTTGTTGTGCCGTCCGGAAATCATTAGGGGAGAACCGGACGAGATCCGAAAGCGAGAGAGCGAAACCGATGAAGAGCTACGTGCTGACCGTTTCCTGCAAGTCCACCCGCGGCATCGTCGCCGCCATCACCGGCTATCTCGCCGACAAGGGCGGTTACATCTCCGATTCCTCGCAGTTCGACGACCTCGAGACCGGCCTCTTCTTCATGCGGCTCACCTTCATCAGCCAGGAAGGCGCATCCGACGAGGAGATCAAGGCCGGCTTTGCCGAGATCGCCAAAAAGTTCGCGATGACTTACGAATTCCATGACAGCGACGCCAAGATGAAGGTGCTGCTGATGGTGTCGCGTTTCGGCCATTGCCTGAACGACCTGCTCTACCGCTGGAAGATCGGCGCGCTGCCGATCGAGATCGTCGGCGTGGTCTCCAACCACTTTGACTACCAGAAGGTCGTCGTCAACCACGACATTCCCTTCCACCACATCAAGGTGACCAAGGAAAACAAGCCGCAGGCCGAAGCCAAGCTGATGGAAGTCGTCGAGCAGTCCGGCGCCGAACTCATCGTGCTCGCCCGCTACATGCAGGTTCTCTCCGACGCCATCTGCAAGAAGATGTCGGGCCGCATCATCAACATCCACCACTCCTTCCTGCCCTCCTTCAAGGGTGCCAACCCCTACAAGCAGGCCTTCGAGCGCGGCGTGAAGCTGATCGGCGCGACCGCCCATTACGTTACCGCGGACCTCGACGAAGGCCCGATCATCGAGCAGGACGTCGCCCGCATCACCCATGCCCAGTCGCCGGACGACTACGTCTCGATCGGCCGCGACGTGGAAAGCCAGGTGCTGGCCCGCGCCATCCACGCCCACATCCACCACCGCGTCTTCATGAACGGCAACAAGACCATCGTCTTCCCGGCCAGCCCCGGCTCCTACGCCTCCGAGCGCATGGGCTGAGGACCGGCCAGGTCACAGGCAAAAGGCGGAGGGGGCAACCCTTCCGCCTTTTTTGTTTGGATTTACTTACCTTTCGACCCGCGTCCGCAGGCTGGCGATCCGCCTTACTTGCAGACCTTGATCTTCTTGATCACCAGGTTGCCGTAGTAGTCGTAGGTCTTAATCTTCTTGATGAAGCAGTAGGGCTGGTAGTCGTAGCTGTAGTAGCCGGCCTGCGAGGGGGCGGCAAAGGAGAGGGCGGCGACAGCGGCGATGGCGGCGGAGAGAACGATCTTGCGCATGATGTGAGGTCCCTTGATCTGGTGTGGATGAGCCCGTCTCATCCAGTGACCCGACAATGCCATGCCGGCCGGCACGGCGCTGTTTCGCACGGAACAGGCGGCCGTCTTCACCCGAAACGCCTTGAAGGGACTTCCGGCCCGGCGCGAACGGCCTATATTGACGCCACACCCGAACCGGAGGCCGGCCATGAGCCAGGACGAGAGCCAGACGCCCGAAGACAGCAAGCTGACGCGCACCAAGCGGGCCTGGGCGCGGGACGGCAAGTTCCTCACCGGCCGCATCAGCCGCCCGGAGACCGAGCGCCTGCCGCCCGGCCAGCATCTCGTGAAGAACTGGCCGGTGCTCGACCTCGGCATCCAGCCGCAAATTCCGCTCAACGCCTGGCGGCTCGACGTCACCGGCGCGGTGGAAAATCGCCTGTCACTCAATTGGGACCAGTTCAACGCCCTGCCGACATCGACCTTCGTCTCCGACATGCATTGCGTGACGACCTGGTCGCGCTACGACAATCGCTGGCAGGGCGTATCCACCCACGACCTGCTGGACCGCGCCATGCCGGCTGAAAACGCCACCCATGTGCTGCTGACGAGCTTCGACGGCTATACGACCAACCTGCCGCTCGTCGATTTCGCGGCCGACGACGCCATCCTCGCCACCCATTGGGAAGGCGCGCCGATCAGCACCGAGCACGGCGGCCCGATGCGCCTCATCGTGCCGCATCTCTACCTCTGGAAAAGCGCCAAATGGCTGCGCGAGATCCAGTTCATCACCGCCGACAAGGCCGGCTACTGGGAGCGCAACGGCTACCACATGCGTGGCGATCCGTGGCGCGAGGAGCGCTACTCGGACGACTGAGCCGAAGGCGGACGATCAGCCGACGTCGATCCACCGGCGCTCGACGTGGCTCTCCGCCATCGCATGCACGGTCCGCTCGATGCGGATGCCGTCTTCGAAGGTGAGCGCGGTGAAGGGCTGGCCGGCGATCGCGGCGTGCAGTTCGCGGCACTCGATGATCTTCAACTCGTTGAAGCCGAGACCATGGCCCGGCGCCGGAACGAACCGGTCATAGGGTGCATGATGCGGCGCCGTCAGCACGGTGCGGAAGCCGCGTTCCTCAGCGCGTCCGGCGTGCTGGTAGAGCTGGAACTCGTTCATGCGCTCCTGATCGTAGAGGATCGCACCTGCCGAGCCGTAGATCTGCACGGCGATGCGGCCCTTGCGGCCAAACGCGGCGCGGTTGACCACCATCACGCCGGGCACCCCGCCCGCCATGCGCATCAGGATGCTAGCCATGTCGTGGTTTTCCACCGCACGCCGGCCGCCGTCAGCCGTCGGCCTGTCGGCATAGGGCTTGCCCATATCCGCGATGACAGCCTCGACATCGCCGACAAGAACCTTGAGCAGCGACAGCGGGTGCACGGCGAAATCGTCGAGCGCACCATAGCCCGAGGATGCCTCGCTCTTCAGCGAAAAGGCATCGGCAGGGTCCGCCATGAAATCCTCGTCCATCTCGACGCGGACCTGTGTGAGCGTACCGATCGCCCCTTCGCGGATCAGCCGGGCCATGTGACGGATGACAGGGTTCTGGATGTAGTTGTAGCCGATGATGGCGACGCGTCCGCTGGCGCGCGCTGCCGCCAGCATCCGCTCGGCATCGGCAAGCTTGGGCGCCATCGGCTTTTCGCACCACACATGCTTGCCCGCTTCGAGCGCCGCAATCGCCATCTCCGCATGGAAGGCATTCGGCGTGGTGACGGAGATGACATCGACCTCGGGATCGGCAATCACCGCCCGCCAGTCACCCGTCGATTTCGCAAAGCCGAAAGCCTGCGCCCGCTCCGCCGCGAGCGCCGCGTCGCGCTCGGCGAGATGCACGAGGCGGGGTCGCGCCACGTCTCCAAAGACAGAGGCAACGGCATTCCAGGCAAGCGCATGGCACTTGCCCATGTAGCCGGTGCCGATCAGCCCGACGCCAAGCGGTTTCATGGGTTCCTCCTCCCCGATAAAGCACACCTGCCGCGCCTCCCCGCCCGACAGAATGGTCAAATTCTACTTACGGATTGTCGCGCTTGTAGATCCAGTCGTGGTCCGGATGGTTCTGGAAGCGCCATTTGCGCAACGGCCCGGCCATCACGTTGAGATAATACATTTCATAGCCATGCGGCACGCCGCAGGGGTGATGCCCCTTCGGCACCAGCACTAGATCGTGGTCGGCAACCGCCATCGTCTCGTCCAGCGACCCGTCCTCGGTAAAGACACGCTGGAAGCCGAAGCCCTGGGCCGGGTTGAGGCGGTGATAATAGGTCTCCTCGAGATAGGTCATCTCGGGGAAATTGTCCTCGTCATGCCGGTGCGGCGGATAGGACGACCAGTTGCCCGTGGGCGTGAAGACCTCCGTGACCAGCAGGCTGTCGGCCACATCGCGCTCTTCCATGGCGATGGCGTGGATGTAGCGCGTGTTCGCATCCTTGCCGCGCGTGGCAAGCGTGATGCCTTCCGGCCCGATCACCGCCGCCTCGCGCCCCGGCTTGCCTGGTGCGGTGCAGACGGCGAGCGTGCAGTCGGTGGTCGCAACCGCCGACCAGTCAGCGCCGGCCGGCACATAGATGCAGTGCGGCGGGATGCGCTCGAACACGTTCATCCGCTCGCCCCGCTCGCCGAAATCCTTGCCGCCAGCCGTAATCGAAGCCTTACCTTCGACGAGTACGAGGATCACTTCCGTCTCGCCCGTCGCTTCTGCCGCACGCTCGCCGGCCTTGAGGCGATAGAGGCCGAAGCCGACATAGCCCCAGCCCGCGTCGGCGGGGGTCAGCGAATGCACCTTGCCGCTGGTGCCCTGGGGTTTGCGCAAGAGATCGGCCATGGGTGTCTCCTTGAAAGGCATGTCCGGGTGACGGCTGGGCCGTCTTGCCCGGTGGAACTCTAATAAAGCAACGTGTCACAGTTTCGACCGCAACAGCGTCCCCTCCTCCGTCATGGTCGGGCTTGACCCGACCATCCATCCGCCGGCTCGGCGCTTGCGGCGTGGATCCTCGGGTCAAGCCCGAGGATGACGGCGCTTGGTTATGCGCCACTCCCTCCACCTCCGTCATCCCGGACTTGATCCGGGATCCAGCAGCCGCGTGTCTGCGCGGCCGGGAGGACTGTTTTCAGACCAAGGACTTGGTCTGGCTGAGGTCCACTTCCCCGTCATGGTCGGGCTTGACCCGACCATCCATCCGCCGACTCGGCGCTTGCGGCGTGGATCCTCGGGTCAAGCCCGAGGATGACGGCGCTTGGATATGCGCCAATCCCTCCACCTCCGTCATACCGGACTTGATCCGGGATCCAGCAGCCGCGCGTCTACGCGGCCGGGAGGACTGTTTTCAGACCAAGGACTTGGTCTGGCCGACGTCCCCTCCTCCGTCATGGTCGGGCTTGACCCGACCATCCAGCGGCAAGCTCGGCGCCTGCGGTATGGATCCTCGGGTCAAGCCCGAGGATGACGGCAGGTGGGGCCGTCTTGCCCCTCACCTCACGCTGCCGTATCCAGCCCCGCGGACTTTGCAAAGGCCTTGAGCGACTTCAGCCCCAGGCTCTGGTACTCGAACGGGTTGCGCACGGACGGATCCTGCTCGGCCTCGATGACCACCCAGCCCGAATAACCGTGCGCGGCAGCGACCTTCAGAACCGGTTCGAAATCCACCGCGCCCTCGCTGTCGCCGGGAACGGTGAAGACGCCGCGGCGCACGCCCTCGAGGAAGGAGAGGCCCTGCTCACGCACCTGCTCGGCAATGGCGCCACGCACGTTCTTGGCGTGGATATGGCCGACACGGCCCATATGCTTGCTGGCGACGCGCTCCGGATTACCGCCGCCGAACCAGCAATGGCCGGTATCGAGCAGGAGCTTGGCGGACGGGCCGGTGTTCGCCATCAGGCGGTCGATTTCCTCTTCGCTTTCGACGATCGTGCCCATGTGGTGGTGGTAGACGAGCGCGATGCCCTGCTCGGCCGCAAAGGCCGCCAGCGCCTCGACGCCCGCGCCGAAGGCGGCCCAGTCGGCTTCAGGCAGAACCGGACGGCTGGTCAGCGCCACATCGTCATTGCCGTGAATGGCGTTGGAGGTCTCGCAGACGATGATGACCTTCGAGCCCATGGCCTTGAGGAGGTCGAGCGCCGGCTGCATCGCCTTCTTCTCGTCCTCGATGGAATGCGTCAGGAGGTTCAGCGAATGCCAGCCGGAGACGTAGCGCAGGCCGCGCGGTTCCAGCACGCCCTTCAGTCCATCAGGGTCCTGCGGGAACTTGTGGCCCTTCTCGATGCCGTCGAAACCGATCTTGGCGGTCTCGTCCAGGCACTGATCGAGGCTGATATGCGCGCCCAGGGTCTGGTCGTCATCGTTGGACCAGGCAATCGGATTGGTGCCGTAGAGGATCATGCTTCGTCTCTCGCTTTGACGGCGGCCTCGTAACGGGCGCGCGCTTCGTTGACCTGCGGCCGCACGGAAACTTCCGGCACCGCGACATCCCACCAGTGGCCGCCGGCCGCGGTGGACGGATAGGGATCGGTATCGATGACGATGACCACGGGGCGGTCGCCGCCGCGCGTGGCGGCAAGGGCAGCCTCCAGCTCCGCGATCGAGCCCACCTTGCGGGCATCCGCGCCCATCGCCGCCGCATGGGCGGTGAAGTCGATGGCGGACGGGTTCACATGGTGCGCGTGGTCGAGCAGATTGTTGAACTCGGCCCCGCCGGTCGCCATCTGCAGCCGGTTGATGCAGCCATAGCCGCGATTGTCGGTCAGCACGACCGTGATCTTCACGCCCATGGTAACGGCGGTCGCGAGCTCCGAATTCATCATCATGTAGGAGCCGTCGCCGATCATGACGATGACATCGCGATCCGGTTCCGCCATCTTGATGCCGAGGCCGCCGGCAATCTCGTAGCCCATGCAGGAGTAACCATACTCCATGTGGTAGGACATGGGCCGGCCGGCCTTCCACAGCTTGTGCAACTCGCCCGGCATGGTGCCGGCCGCGCACATGACGACGGTATTCTCGCTCGCCTGCCGCTGCACCGCGCCGATCACCTGCATGTCGGTCGGCAGCGCATTGCCGGCCTCCGGCGCATCGGTCACGGCATCCGCATCGGCAAACCAGCCGCGCTTCAGGCTCTCGTCGGGCAGGGTGAAGCGGTGGTCGCCGAGCGCTGCGGAAAGCTCTTCCAGCCCGATCCGCGCATCGGAAACGAGCGGCAGCGCATTATGCTTGAAGCCGTCATAGGGCTGCACGTTGAGCGACAGAAGCGTGCGGCCGGCATTGCGGAACAGGGCCCAGGAGCCGGTGGTGAAATCCTGGAAGCGCGTGCCGACGCCGAAAACGAGATCGGCTTCGGCGCAAACCGCATTGGCGCTCGCCGCACCCGTGACCCCTACAGGGCCAAGGTTCTGCGGATGATCCCACGGCAGGGCCGACTTGCCGGCCTGCGTCTCGACGACGGGAATGCCGTGCTTCTCGACAAAGGCCTTCAGCGTCTCGGTGGCGCCCGAATAATGCACGCCGCCGCCGGCAACGATGACCGGCTTCTTCGCCGCCTTCAGCGCCGCGATGGCCGCCGCAAGCTCGTCGGCATCCGGACGCGGACGGCGCTGCGCCCAGACCTTCGGTGCAAAGAAGCTTTCCGGGTAATCATAGGCCTCGGCCTGCACATCCTGGCAGAAGGCCAGAGTCACCGGGCCGCATTCGGCCGGATCGGTCATGACACGCAGCGCGCGCGGCAGGGCGGTCAGCAGTTGCTCGGGCCTGACAATGCGGTCGAAATAGCGGCTGACGGGGCGGAAGCAATCGTTCGCCGTGACCGTGCCGTCCTGGAAATCCTCGACCTGCTGCAGCACCGGGTCCGGCGCGCGGTTGGCGAAGACATCGCCGGGGATGAAGAGCACGGGGATGCGGTTCACATGGGCAAGGGCCGCGGCCGTCACCATATTGGTCGCGCCGGGGCCGATGGACGAGGTGACCGCCATGGCGCGGCGCCGGCCGAGCTGCTTGGAATAGGCGATCGCAGCATGGGCCATCGACTGCTCGTTATGGCCGCGATAGGTCGGCAGCGTCTCGCGGATGCCATGCAGCGCCTCGCCGATGCCGGCGACATTGCCATGGCCGAAAATCGCCCAGACGCCGGCGATGAAAGGCTCGCCATCGGCATTCATCTGGCTGGCGAGGTAACGGAACATCGCCTGTGCGGCGGTCAATCTCACGGTCTTCAATGCGGCCTCCCGGGTTTCTTGTCGTCGCCTATTCGGCAGCCAGTGTGGAGCCGGCGCGTGCCTTGTCCCACACGGCCGCCAGCGCACGGTAGCGCTCCGCCATCTCGGCGACCGCCGCCTCGTCCGTCATCGTGCCGGCAAGCCAGGCGCGGGCCGCATCACCGAAGATCGTCCGGCCCACGGCAAAGCCTTTTACCAGATCGAAGCCGGCGGCAATGGCAAAACTCGCCTCCAGCTGCTCGGCCGGCGCATCGAGCCCGAGCACCACGATGCCGCGCGTGTAGGGATCGTTGCGCGAAATCGCCGAACAGGCCTTCTCCCAGGCGGCATGCGAGGTCATCGGCTCCAGCTTCCACCAGTCGGGATAGACGCCGATTTCGTAGAAGCGCTCGATGATCGCCGCCACCGTGTCGTCACCCACAGGCCCGACCTTGGAGGGGATGACCTCCAGCAGCATTTCCAGCCGGTTGCGGCGGCAGGCGGCAAAGAGGCGCGCCACCGTCGCCTCCTGCTCGGCCTTCATCTCGGCCGTATCATCAGGATGGTAGAAGCAGAGCACTTTCACCACATGCTCGAGCGGCCATTCGTTGAGCCCACCGAAATCCGGGCCGATCTCTGGCTCCAGCGTCAGCGGCCGCGAGCCGGGCCACTCCACGGGACGCCCGATCCATAGGCCGCTGCCAGCCGCCTGATAGAGCGCATCGCGCCCCAGCCGTCCGTCGCAGAGAATGCCATAGCCATGCCGGCCACCCGCGACCGTCGTCGCGGCCTTGAGGCAGAGTTCCTTGAAAGCGCCGATCCGCTCGTGGGAGACACCGGCCTTGTCGGCCATTTCCTCAAGCTGCATGCGGTGATCGAAGGCGAAGACGCGCATCTCCGGCCACGGCACCTTGCGGTTCGTCGCCCAGTGCACCTGTTCCAGATCCGCATCCTTGCGCAGCGCCTTGTTGCGGATGCCGGTGCGGAAGAAATATTGCAGCTCTTCCCAGCTCGGATAGGCAGGCGTGCAGCCGTGTCGGGAAACGGCGAAGGCGCCGCAGGCATTGGCGAATTTGAGGCTCGTCGGCCAGTCCTCGCCCGTCAGCCAGCCCTTCAGCAGGCCCGACATGAAGCCGTCGCCGGCGCCGAGCACGTTGAACACCTCGATCGGAAAGCCCTGCCCCGTCTGCCCTTCATCAAGGCTTTCCGGGACAGCGCCCTCGAACACGACCGCGCCCATCGGACCGCGCTTGCACACCAGCGTGGCGGCACTCACCGCCCGCACCGCCTTCAGCGCCGCGATCGTATCGGTCGAACCGCCGGCAATATGGAATTCCTCTTCCGTTCCCACGATGAGATCGAAGAGATGAAGCGTCGATTGCAGCTTGGCGGTGACGGCGGCGGATTCGATGAAACGGCTCTCGCCGTCGCCATGGCCGGCCAGGCCCCAGAGGTTGGGACGGTAATCGATGTCGAGGGCCGTCTTCGCGCCGCTCTCGCGCGCCAGGCGCAGCGCCTTCAGCACGGCCGCTTCCGTGCGCGGATGCGACAGATGCGTACCGGTGACGCAGACCGCGCGCGCCTCGGCAATGAAGGCGGGATCGATATCGTCTTCGCACAGCGCCATGTCGGCGCAGTTTTCGCGGTAGAAGATCAGCGGGAACTGGTGCTGGTCGCGAATACCGAGCAGAACCAGCGCCGTCAAACGCTCCGGATCGGTGACAACGCCGCGAACATCGACACCTTCGCGCACCAGCTGCTCGCGGATGAAACGGCCCATATGCTCGTTGCCGACGCGGGTGATCAGCGCCGACTTCAGCCCGAGCCGCGCCGTGCCGGCCGCGATATTGGTGGGCGATCCCCCGATATATTTGTTGAAGGAGGCCATGTCCTCGAGCCGGCCGCCGACCTGGGCGCCGTAGAGATCGACGGAAGACCGTCCGATCGTGATGAGGTCGAGCGTTTTCAATGAAGTGCCTCCCCTGATGGCGACATGGGGCCGGTTCCGGTCCTCTCGCGCCCGGAACCCGGAGAGGGACATCCGCGCGATCGCCAGCCTGAGGTAGCAGCTTCTCGCGAGCTCCGCAATGGAACAAAAATGCATTTGGATTTTTTTTGGATTATTTATTCCAAAATGAACCGGCAGCATTCCATCGACCTGCTGGCCGAAAACGCAAAAAACCGGCAGGGCCTGAACCCGCCGGCGGACACGACGAAACACAACAAGGAAGACGGTGTTAGGCTACGGCGCCTTCGCCATCATTGAACGAAAAGAGCCGGAGCCGCGAGGGCGCCGGAACGGGCGTCGACATGGCCGTGCGCACCGCAATCGCGAAATTGATGGCCTGCGTCACCTCATCCTCTGTCACCGGCTTCGGGATGACGCCCAGCGTGCCGGGCACACCGCGTCCGAGCTGCGACGGGTTTGCGGTGATATAGATGACGGTGACATTGTGGTCCTGGGCGAGCATGCGGCCGATCTCGTGGCCGGTCGGACCATCGCGCAGGTTCAGGTCGACGAAGGCAACTTCGGCCCGGTCGGCGAACTGCCGCGCACCCTGCATGTCCGCCGCAATTCCCACGGGTTCGTTTCCGCTCTCGGCGACCAGATATTCGATTTCGGTCGCAACGATGAACTCGTCCTCCACGATGAGAATCTTGCAGGCCATGTCAGTATCTCGCATGCTCTTACTTTCGTCCGCGGCCGGTAACGCCGTACTCTCATGTCTGCGAGCGGAGCCACATCGCCCCTCCCGATCCTGTCATGAACGCGCGGCCACGCTCTTTGTTCCGAAAAGCCGGACAAAGGTTGCCATCGACAGCACCTGATAGTGCCGTCCTTGTCTTTCCATTTCGTTCACGGACAAAGACTAGGTCGCGGGTGGCCGCCGGCAAGGGCGGCGCGCGACTTCTAGCGATGAAACCGTCGGCCAATCACACACAGAGACGTGAAGGGAATTGACGAAACCCTTGATGATGGATTATGAGTGACGAAATTCAAAATTCGTCACTCATCATTCGAAAGTCATTAACCATCATGACCGTCTTGGCCGAAGCCCAGCAGGATACGTCACGGCACCAGGAAAACGTCACACGCATTCTCGATGCAGCCGAACGTCTGTTCAGGCACTACGGCTACACGAAGACGACGGTCGCCGACATCGCGCGCGACCTCGGGATGTCGACCGCCAACATCTACCGCTTCTTCGGATCGAAGGTGGAAATCCACCAGGCGCTGGCGAGCCGCATGCTGGCAGCCCACTACGCGCTGGTCTGCCGCGCCGCCGCCCTCTCCGTCCCCCCATCTGAACGCCTGCGCACCTACGTCCGCGACCAGTACACCATGACGGTCGAGACCATGCTGGATGAGGCAAAGGTTCACGAAATGGTCGTGATCGCCATGGAGCGCGACTGGCACGTGATCGATGCCCATTTCGACCGCGTCAACGAGGTTCTGGCAGCGATCATCCGCGCCGGCATCGAGGCCGGAGAGTTCCGGCCGCAGGACGCGGACGTCGCAGCCCGCTGCTTCAGCGCCGCCATCGTCACGCTCTGCCATCCGCAGGTGGTCGCCCAGTGTCTCGCCAAGACAAACCGCGCCACCGTCGATGAGACGATCGAATTCGCCATCAAGGCACTCAAGGCCTGAGCGGAGGGTGCGGCTGACCGCACCGTCCCGCAAGGCTGACTGCAAGACCACGCAATCCCGCTTCACTGCCCCGATTGAACCCAGGACAGACCAGATGTTTTCGAAGACGCCCGCCTTCCGCCGCAGCCGCCTCGCAGCCGGCCTCCTCCTTGCCCTTTCCGCAGGCCTTCTTGCCGGCTGCAGCGAGGAGAAGGCAGAGGCGCCAGCGCCTGTCATCCGGCCGGTGAAGGTCGTGGAGGTCAAGGGCGCGGAAGGCGTGCGCAAGCTCGACTATTCCGGCCGCATCCGCGCCCGCAGCGAAATGGCGCTGGGCTTCCGCGTGGCCGGCAAGATCACCGAACGCCGCGTCAATATCGGCGACCGCGTCAAGGCAGGCGACGTGCTGGCCCGTATCGATGCCACGGACTACCGTCTTTCGGTCGAGACCGCGAAGGCCAACCTCGCCGCAGCAGAGCGACAGGTGGCCACGGCCCAGTCGGCGGAACGGCGTGCCAGCGATCTCTTCGCCAAGAACGTCGCATCGAAGTCCCAGCTGGAGGAGGCCGAAAACGGCGTCAGCCAGGCGATTTCGCTCCGCGACAGCGCGAAATCCACCCTTTCCCAGGCCGAAAACCAGGTGCGCTACACCGATCTCACGGCCGTCGAGGACGGCATCGTCACGGCAACCCAGGGCGAGCAGGGCCTCGTCGTCGCCGCCGGCACACCGGTGGTGACCGTCGCCCGCGACAGCGAGAAGGAAGTGCAGATCGCGGTGCCCGAAACGGAAATCGCCGCCTTCGCCGTCGGCAAGGCAGTGACGGTCGGCCTCTGGTCTGACCGGGATCTGGCGCTTACCGGCAAGGTCCGCGAGGTCGCCGGCAGCGCAGACCCGACATCGCGCACCTTCGACGTCCGCATCAGCGTGCCGGACAATGATCACGTGCGCCTCGGCATGACCGCCTTCGTGTTCACCACGGCCGACGAGGACAAGGATTTCATCACCATTCCGCTCGCAGCCCTTGCCGAAAAGGACAAGCAGCCGATCGTCTGGACGGTGGCCCGCGAGAGCGAGACCGTGCATGCGCGAAAGGTGGAAGTCGCCGAATTCGCCGACCAGGGCGTCCACATCGCCAAGGGCCTCGAGGCCGGCGACCTCGTCGTCGCTGCCGGCACGCAGTTCATGGCGGAAAACCTGAAGGTCAAGCTCGATCCCGACATCAAGGCCGATGCAACGGCCGAACCCGTGGCCGATGCCACGGCCAGTATCCAGCGCTGACGCCAGGGACACGGAACAAAGATCATGACCGCGCCTGTCGATGACAACAGCACGGCCCCGAAGGGCTCGTTCAACCTCTCGCGCTGGGCCATCGGCCATCCGAGCATCGCCCGCTTCCTCTTCGGCGTGATGCTGCTCGGCGGCATCTTCGGCCTCATGAACATGGGCCAGAAGGAAGACCCCGACTTCACCTTCCGCGTCATGGTCGTCCAGGCCGCCTGGCCGGGCGCCACCATCCAGGAAATGCAGGACCAGGTCGTCAACAAGATCGAGCGCAAGCTGCAGGAAACCCCGCATATCGACTGGGTGAAATCCTACACCCGCGCCGGCAGCGCCATCATCACCCTGCAGATCAAGGGCGACACGGACTCGGCCGAAGTGGCCGACGCCTTCTACCAGGTGCGCAAGAAGGTCGGCGACATCAGGGCCGAACTGCCGAGCGACATGATCGGCCCCTTCTTCAACGACGAGTTCGGCGACACCTTCATCACCCTCTATTCGCTGACCGGCGAGGGCTTTACCTACCCGGAACTGAAGAAGTTCGCCCTGTCGGCCCGTGACATGCTGCTGACCACGCCCGGCATCGAAAAGGCCGTGATCCTCGGCGACCAGCCCCAGAAGGTCTATATCGACATCTCCTCAAAGCTTCTTGCCGAACGCGGCCTGACGCTCGCCGACCTGCAATCGACCCTGGCCGGCCAGAACAATGTCGATCCCGCCGGCACCATCGACACGGGCGAGCGCTCGGTACGCATCACCGTCGAAGGCAGCGTCGATGCCGTGGACGACATCCGCGAGCTGCGGCTGCGCTCCGGCAACAATGTGACGCGCCTCGGCGACATCGCAACCGTCACGGCGGGTCTTCAGGATCCCTATGACCGCAAGTTCCGCTTCAACGGCGCCGACAGCGTCCAGATCGGCGTGGTCATGGCCAAGGGCTTCAAGGTCACCGATGTCGGCGCAGCCGTGGATAAGACCTTCGAGCAGTTCGAGCATACCCTGCCGCACGGCGTGAAGGTCGACCAGATCTCCAACCAGCCCGAAGTCGTGCGCGAGGCCATCAGCGAATTCATGCATGCGCTGGGCGAGGCACTGGCCATCGTGCTCGTCGTCTCCTTCCTGTCGATCGGCTGGCGGTCCGGCATGGTCATCGCCATCGCCATCCCGCTCGTCCTCGCCGGCACCTTCGCCGTCATGTACGAGCTCGGCATCGACCTGCAGCGCATCTCGCTCGGCGCCCTCATCATCGCGCTCGGCCTGCTGGTCGATGACGCCATGATCGTCGTGGAACTCATGGAGCGGAAACTGGAGGAAGGCCTCGTCAAGATCGATGCGGCAAGCTTTGCCTATTCCTCCACCGCTTTCCCGATGCTGACGGGCACGCTCATCACCACGGCCGGCTTCATTCCGGTGGGCTTTGCCGATTCCACCGCAGGCGAATATGTCCGCTCGCTCTTCTACGTCGTCGGCATCGCGCTGGTCATTTCCTGGTTCGTGGCGGTCTATTTCACGCCCTGGCTCGGATACATGATCCTCAAGCAGCGCCCCCATGCCGGCAATCACCATGATGCCTTCGACACGCGCTTTTATCGCGGCCTGCGGGCCACGGTGGGCTGGGCCGTGCGCCATCGCATCATCGTGCTCCTGCTGACGCTCGGCACCTTCGCCACCAGCCTCTGGTCCTTCCAGTTCATCCCGCAGAACTTCTTCCCGCAATCCTCGCGGCCGGAAATCCTCGTCGATATGTGGCTGCCGGAAGGAACGAGCATCAAAGAGGTCGAGAAGCAGGCCGCCGCGCTCGAAGACCGCATCATGGACGATCCGGACAAGAAGTTCATCGCCACCTATGTCGGCGAAGGCGCACCGCGCTTCTTCCTGCCGCTCGACCAGCAGCTTCGCAATCCCAACTATGCCCAGCTTCTCGTGATGGCGAACGACGAACCGGCCCGCGAACGCCTGATCGTCAAGCTGCGCGATATCCTCGCCAAGGACTTCCCGACCGTGCGTGGCAAGGTGGACCGCCTCTTCCTCGGACCGCCGACCGGCTGGGCCGTGCAGATGCGTGTTATCGGCCCCGAACGCGACGAGGTGCGCCGCATTGCCGACGAGGTCAAGGCACGCTTCCAGGCCAACCCGCTGCTGGGCGCCGTCCACGACGACTGGCTGGAGCCCGTGCCGGCCATGAAGCTGGTCGTGGACCAAGACCGCGCCCGCGCGCTCGGCGTCACCTCGCAGCGCATCCGGCAGATGCTGCAGGCGTCCGTCAGTGGCGCACCGCTTTCCGACTTCCGCAGTGGCGAGGAGACCATCTCCATCGTGGCGCGCGAGCCCGACGCCAGCCGCAACCTGCTGACCTCCGTCAACTCCATCTACATCCCCACGGATTTCGGCGGCTTCGTGCCTCTCTCGCAGATCGCCCGCGTCGTGCCAGTGATGGAACAGGGCATCGAATGGCGGCGCGACCGCCTGCCGAGCATCACCGTGCGGGCCACCCTGCCGGACAATGTTCAGCCGAACGACGTGTCGCTCAAGATGTACAAGGAGATGGCAGACCTGCGCGCAGCACTCCCGTCCGGCTACAAGGTCGAGATTCAGGGCGGGGCCGAAGACAGCGCCGAAAGCCAGAACTCGATTGCTGCCAAGGCGCCGATCATGCTGATCATCATCGTGGTCCTGCTGATGGCGCAGCTCCAGCACTTCGGCAAGTCCATGCTGGTTCTGGCAACCGGTCCGCTCGGCATCATCGGTGCCGCCGCAGCCCTTCTCATCAGCGGCGCCGCCTTCGGCTTCGTCGCCATTCTCGGCGTCATCGCGCTGCTCGGCATCATCATCCGCAACTCGATCATCCTCATCGACCAGATCGACCAGGATATAGCCGCCGGACACGAGCGGATGGACGCGATCGTCGGGGCGGCCGTTCGCCGCTTCCGCCCGATCGTGCTGACGGCCCTGACCGCCGTCCTGGCGCTGATCCCGATCTCCCGTGGCGTCTTCTGGGGCCCGCTCGCCTACGCCATGATGGGCGGCATCCTGGTCGCGACGGTGCTGACCATCCTCGTCCTTCCCGCCGCCTACGCCCTCTTCTTCGGCCGCGAGCCGAAGAAGAAGGACGCGCCGGACGCGGCCGGGAAAACTCTGGCCGAAGCGGAAGCCGCAAAGCTTCACCTGGCAGCGGAGTGAGAGCGGAAAACGCAGCGTGCTTTTGCTCTAGCTCATTCTTAAGGCCCCAGCCGTGGATCCTCGGCCACCGAGCCGAGGATCCACGGCCAAGGGCGCAGAGGGCGCCGCATGGGTCCTCGGGTCAAGCCCGAGGACGACGCAGAGAAGGGAAGCCCTGCCTGTCACTCGATCAGCAACCGCGTTGACGGCGAGGGAAGCCCACCCACCCCATCACCCCGCCAGTTCCAGCAGGATCCGCGCCGCGCCCTCGTCCGTCACCAGCGTGTGGCACCCCGTGCGCCGCATGGTGGCGCGGATGGCGCGGGCGCGGTGGGCGCCGCCGGAGGCGAGCACGATGTGCTTGGCCCGCGCGACCGTGTCGAGCCCGACGGACATGACGCGGTCGTGGATCGGATGATCCACCGTGCGCCCCTCGGCATCGAGGAAGTGGCACATGGTGTCGCAGATCGCGCCGGCCTGAAGCAGGCTTTTCTGGTCGGCATCGGCGATGAAGTTGTGCGACAGTGAGGTGCCCGACAGCACGAAATCGCCGCAGCTGACCACGGCGATGTCGAGATGGTTGGCGAGATCCATCAGCTGGCCGAGCCCGCAATGCTCGATCAGCCGCCGCTTGGTCTCCGCGCTATCGACGATGAGCGGCGCGAGAAAGAGCAGGCATTCGCCGCCCAGCAGGCTCGCCATGCGCCAGGAATATTCGACCGGGTTGATGACGGTCGTGTCCACGAGGCCGCCAAGGAGCGAGAGGACCTGCACGCCCTCGCGGCGGCTGGGACAGAAGGTCTGCAGCGAGGCATTCAGCGTGCGCCCCCAGCCGACGCCGACGACGGCGCCGTCGGTGATGACGTCGGAGAGGAAGCGGCCGAGTGCAGCCCCCACATCGCGCGCCGTCTGCAGCGCATCGCCCTCGCCCGGCACCACGATCGCCTCGTCCAGCCCGTAGCGCTCTTCCAGCAGCATCTCCAGCTCGGTGCATTCACCGGGCGTCTGGTTGATGATGATCTGCACCTCGGCACGCTTGCGGGCCTCGTCCAGCATGCGGATCACCGTGGAACGGCTGACCCCCAGATGCTCGGCGATGTCCTTTTGCGTCATGCCGCGATTGTAATAGAGCCAGGCGGCCCGGGCGCGCAGCGACCGCGTTTCCAGAAGCACGGGCGCATGTCGCGGAAGCTTCGCCATCCTGTCCTCGTTTTCTCTTGTGTCCTGTACCGGCGCGGGGCGCCTGCCCATTCACCCTGCTTTTGTCTTTAGCATTCGGCGCGACTTTTGATCAAATGATTTGACAAAAATGCCATGATTGCACGATAAGGCAGAGGAGAGAGGAAGGACGGGACAGAGACCCGCCGCCTTTGGCCTCCTTTCGGGAGGAAGAACGTTTCAAGGCGCGGGACACGCCGTCCCGTCGCCGATTTCGGAGGACAGATCCGTGGCATCCAAGCTTGAACAACTGCGCAGCATGACCACCGTGGTGGCCGACACCGGCGATATCGAGGCGGTTGCCCGCCTGAAGCCGGTCGATTGCACCACAAACCCGACCATCGTGCTGAAGGCGTTGGGCACGCCCATGTTTGCCGATGCGGTCGATGAAGCCGTCAAGTGGGGCAATTCGCAGACAGGCTCGTCCGACGCCGTCGTCGCTGCCGTTGCCGATCGCCTCGCCATCTCCGTCGGCGCAGCGCTGGTCGGCCTCGTGCCCGGCCGCGTCTCGACCGAAGTCGATGCGGACCTCTCCTTCGACACCAAGGCCTCGATCGAAAAGGCCCACCAGATCATCGCGGCCTACAAGGACCGCGGCATCGAGCGTGACCGCATCCTCATCAAGCTTGCCTCCACCTGGGAAGGCATCCGCGCCGCCGAAGTCCTCCAGAAGGAAGGCATCGACTGCAATCTGACGCTGCTGTTCAACAAGGCCCAGGCCGTTGCCTGCGCCGATGCCGGCGCCTTCCTCATCTCGCCCTTCGTCGGCCGCATCCTCGACTGGTACAAGAAGTCGACGGGCAAGGACTACACGCCGGAAGAAGATCCGGGCGTGCTCTCGGTGCGCGACATCTACGCCTATTACAAGACCCACGGCATCGACACGATCGTCATGGGCGCCTCCTTCCGCAACACGGGTGAAATCGAGGCGCTGGCCGGCTGCGACCGCCTGACCATCTCGCCGAACCTGCTCGACGAGCTCGAAAAGGACACCGGCACGCTGACGCGCAAGCTCTCGCCGGAAACGGTCTCGGCGCAGCCGAAGCTCGACATCGACGAGAAGACCTTCCGCTGGATGCTGAACGAAGACGCCATGGCGACCGAAAAGATCGCCGAAGGCATCCGCGCCTTCGCCAAGGATCTCGGCGCGCTCCGCGCCATGGTCGCCCAGCGCCTGCAGCGCGCCGCCGCCTGATCGGCTGACCTCTATGAAAACGAAAAGCGGGAGATCCGGCACCGGATCTCCCGCTTTTCATGTCAGGCCCTCTCGGCCTCCGGTTACGGCCGTACCGGCGACGGACGGCTGTGGGTCATGGCCTCGATCAGGCCGGCAATGTCCGACGGCTCGGAACGCCGGCGGCGGCGGACCAGAATGCCCATCACGCGGGCCGCCGTGGAAAACGGGATCTGGTCATAGGCCTCGCTCGTCAGGGGCTTCGTCACCCTTTCCTTCAGGATCACGACAAGATTGTTCGGCAGGATATCCGTGCAGCCCCGCATCCGGTCGAAGACGGCGCTGATCGGATAGATCTGCCCTTCATGCGTCACGGTGGGTTCGCTGGAACCCGGTTCCCAGTCATCGAAGGCGTCGAGCGCCTCCCCGAAAAGCTGCTGCAGGGTGATGGGTGCATGACCGTCATGCAGGTCTGGCAAGTTCGACATGTTGACCTCCTTCCCTTCGCAGGACCGAGCAGGCCGTGCGTTGGCCACCATTGGCCGTTGAGACAATGACCCTATCGACGGATTGGTTCCCGCCCCAGGCACGATTGCGTCATCGTCGCGTGACTGCGCGCGCCGTGTTCGCGACATGCGCTTCGGTCTTGACGGGAGGCCGTCCTTCGGGTCACGTCGCGGCCGCACAGGCAGGCAGACAGGGAGGCCAAACATGGAAACGATTGCGTTTCGGATGATCCTGAACGAGGGACAGGCGGCAGAATACCGCAAGCGCCATGACGAGATCTGGCCGGAGCTGGCAGCGCTCCTCACCGAGGCTGGCGCAAGCGATTATTCCATCTGGCTGGACGAGGAGACACACCATCTCTTCGCCATTCTGAAGCGTCCTGAGGACCACACGATGGACGCCCTGCCGCAAAACGAGATCGTGCGCCGCTGGTGGGATTACATGGCCGACATCATGGCCGTGGAACCCGACAACACGCCGGTGCAGATACCGCTGGTGAAAATGTTCCACCTTCCCTGACCCACCCTTTCCTCCACCCGGCAGCGCCCCATCTGGACGCGAAGACATCACCCATGGAGATCACGATGCACCAACGACCCTTCGGGCGCATGCCCTTCACCGTTACCCCCGTCGGCTTCGGCGCCTGGCAGATCGGCGGCTCCTGGGGCGAGGTGAGCGAGGCCGATGGCCGCGCCGCCCTCAATGCAGCGCTGGATGCGGGCATGACCTTCATCGACACCGCCGATGTCTATGGCGACGGCCGCTCCGAGCGCATCGTGGCCGACGTGCTCTCGGGCCGCAGCGGTCCCCGGCCGATGGTCGCCACCAAGGCGGGCCGGCGGCTGAGCCCGCATGTCGCCGATGGCTACACCGCGGAAAATCTCGAAGCCTTCATCGACCGCAGCCTGAAAAACCTGGCCGTCGAAACGCTCGACCTCGTACAGCTTCACTGCCCGCCGACCGAGGTGCTGTACCGCCGCGGTGTCTTCGATGCGCTGGAGGCCCTGAAGGCCAAGGGCAAGATCAGGGGCTACGGCGTCAGCGTCGAGAAAGTCGAGGAAGCGCTGAAGGCGATCGACTATCCGGGTGTCGAAAGCATCCAGATCATCTACAACATCTTCCGCCAGCGGCCGTCGCATCTCTTCTTCCGCGAGGCTCAGGCAAAGAAAGTGGCCGTCATCGCGCGCGTTCCCCTGGCGAGCGGCCTGCTCTCCGGCAAGATCACGGCGGCAAGCACGTTCGCCTCCGACGACCACCGTGCCTTCAACCGCAACGGTGAAGCCTTCGACGTGGGCGAGACCTTCGCCGGCGTTCCCTTCGAGGTCGGCCTTGAGGCCGTCGAGGAAATCCGCAAGCTTGTGCCGGCCGACCAGGCCATGGCGGCCTTCGCGCTGCGGTGGATCCTGATGGCGGATGCCGTGACCGTCGTCATCCCCGGTGCGCGCAACGCCGAACAGGCCCGCGCCAATGCTCAGGCTGCCGACCTGCCGCCGCTGTCACAAGCGGCCATGACGGCAACGCACGACATCTATGAGCGCCTGATTGCGCCGCACGTCCACCACCGGTGGTAGCAGATAACCTCCGGGCCTCCGGCAGACGTGAGCGATCAAATCGATTTGCAATAAGATTCTGAATTAATGCCCAAAATTTCCATCCCGGCGGCCACGGCACCGGGATGGAACGGCGCCGCCATCGCGGTCCTGCAGTCGTCTCCGCGCCTGTTGCGGTGCAATCAAAAATTTTCTCGATATCATCGAAACTAAGCGGAACCTTCCCTTCGGCGGGGCGTTTGAAGCGCACTATGGAGGCAAGGAAATGGTAATGCATTACATCACCTGGTTTCGTCCCGTTACGCTCAAGCTTCATTGCGGCATCCGCCACGAGGTTCGCAGCCCCTACGACGCGCTGGATTTTCTTGAGGCAGAATGGCCGATGCGCCGCGGCCATCACTATGCCGCAGCCCTCGACCGCTGCCGCAACGCCCTCACGGAACCCCGCGAAACCGAAGCCGCCCGCGAAGCCATGATCGGCGCGGCGATCGAGGCTGGCCTGCTGTGGGTTGAAAGCCCGGCGGCAAGCACCAAGGCACCCATCGTGATGCCGGTCGCGGCCAACAGCGTCACGGCAGCCGTCGGCGCCGCCTGAGGCGGGTGAGACAGGTTGATTGAAAAAGGGCTGTCCTGACGGGCAGCCCTTTTTCGTGTCGTGCACGCAGCAAAATCCCTGCTCACCCCGTCGCGAGCACGGCGACGGGGTGCTCGCCAAGAAGCGATCCGACCGAAGCGACGAAGTTGGCGTCGATACGCTCCCCCGTCAGCGCATTGATGAGGCGACCGGAAAGGTCGAAGGGAAGCGCGATGTCGGCCGCCACGGTCAGGTCCGTATCGAGCATCAGCGTGCCCTCCACCAGCCGTCCCGCCACGCAGCGCGGCAGGATGGCAATGACGGCGCAGTCGCGCCCGCGCCGCTCGAAGGCGAGGAAATGGCGGGCGGCCGGCCCCTCAATCGCCAGGGGACGATAGTCACCGGCAAACGCTTCTCCCACCTGCGGCATGTTGCGCAGGGACAGCAGGCGACGCATCAGCGCCTGCTTGTAGCGCGTGAAGGTCTCCGGCGTCGGAACGGACAACGGGTATCCCGGCAGAACGACAGGGCCGAGCGGACGGCGATTGTCGGGGTCGACGAGCGAGAAATCCGCATGCTCGCTGCCGGCATAGATGTCGGGAATGCCGGGCGCCAGAAGTTTCGCAACTGTCTGGGACAGCGAGTTGACGAGCCCGGCCGCGAGGAAGGGTTGCGCCGTCTTCTCGAAATCCGCGAGAAACACCGCGCTCGCCTCGGGGTCGAGCAAGTGGCGGGCGAAGCCGCGCACCGCTTCCTCATAGGCCGTGTCGGGCGCCCCCCAGTTGGTACGCGTCTTTGCCTCGCGTAGCATCTTCTCGACAAAGGCGTCGAAGCGCTCGGCAAGTCCGGCGAACTCGGGATCCTGCCGTCCGCCGATCGGCCAGGCGCCGAGCATGGCCTGGTAGATCGTCCACTCCACCCAGGCTTCCGGCGCCGGTCCGCAAGCGAGAACCGGCACGAGCGGCGCGTTCAGCCGCCGCCAGCGGGTGACGGCCGCGATCCACAGGGCCGGCATTTCGCTGAGCGTGGCAAGGCGCGCCCGCGCATCCTCACCGCGCTTGGTATCATGCGTAGAGGTGGCCGAGAGCGCGTGGGGCATGTCAGCCTGCCGCCGGACCATGCGGGTGTGGAACGCATTCGGGCCGCCCGGCCGCTGGCCCGGATTGCCGCCCACCTCGTTCAGCGCCAGCATGGCGCCGTAGCGATAGAAGAGCGTGTCTTCCATGGCCTTGGCCATGATGGGACCGCTAAGCTGCTGGAAACGCGCCCGGATTTCCGAGAGCAGATGGCCATCGACATCCGGCATCGCCTCCGTCATCAGCCGCGCCACGAATGCGACGGCATCGCGCGCCGCCTGCCCGGTCACCGTCTCGCCAGCCGTTTCCGTGATCGATGCAAGGCGTCGGCGATCGGTGTCGCTCGCGCCGTCTGCCGTCACATAGGTCCGGTAGACGGACAAGGCGCGGATCATGCTCCGCACCGCTTCGCCGAAGGCTTCGACCGGCAGATCATCGCCGGACGCCTTCGAAGCATCGGCCAGAAGCCGTGAAAGCCGCGTCACCTCGCCTTCGAAGTTTACAGAAAGCATGAGGTCCTTGGCCTCCAGCGCCTGCGCGGCCAATGGCCGGTCATCATTGGCGGCATCGGCAAAGGCGCGGTGCAGCACGCCGGTGTCGGTCTCGTCCACGAGAAGGTGGGTTAGCGCCGTGATGAACTCGTAGCCCGTCGTCCCCTCGATCGGCCAGTCACCGGGAATGGTTTCGTCCTCCTCGAGGATCTTCTCAACGACGATGTAGACTTCCGCCCCGACCGCCGCCCTCAGCCGCTGCAGATAGGCCGCGGGATCGGCGAGGCCATCCACATGGTCGATGCGCAAGCCATCCACCAGCCCCCGCCGCACGAGATCGACGACAAGCCGATGGCTGTCCTCGAAGACGGCAGGATCTTCGACGCGAAGCCCGACCAGACCCGTTACCTCGAAGAAGCGCCTATAGGTCAGGTGCTTGCACGCGGTCCGCCAGTCCTTCAGCACATAGGGCTGACGGTCGTGCAAGGCTTGCAGCAGGGCCGCATTGCCGGAAAGCGCCTCGAGCATTCCCTCAAGACGCGCGGCGAGTGTCTTCAGCCGTTCCGCCGGCCAGTTGCCGCCCGGTCCGGCCTCGGCGGCCAGCGCGGACAGCCCCTGCGCGACCTCGGGATCCGGCAGCGCGTCTGCGAGCATGCCCCAGCTTTCAGGCGTCAGCGGATAATGCGTGTCGTAATAGGCAAGCGACGGACCATGGTCGTCCGGATCGACGCCCAGCCGGAGATTGCCCGCTGCAATGGCCTCTTCCGCACTTTCGCCAAGGAAGGGCAGCGTCAGACGCTCTTGCCAGTCGATGTCGAAATGACGGGAAAATGGGCTCCCTGCACCGTGGCGGACCACGCTTTTCCACCAGGCATTTTCAAGGGAGGACGCCATGTGGTTCGGCACGATGTCGAGGATGAGGCCAATCCCCTCCGCCTTCAACGCCCGTGCCAGTTTTTCCAGCCCCGCCAGGCCGCCAAGCACGGGATCGATGCCGTTGGCATCCGTGACATCATAGCCATGGGTGGAGCCTGTCGTGGCGGTAAAGACCGGCGATGCATAGAGATGGCTGATGCCGAGAGCCTTGATGGCGGGGATGCGGGCGCGGGCGGTGTCGAAAGTCATGCCATTGCGGAACTGCAGGCGATAGGTGGCGGTGGGAAGGGGCATTGGCAGAGGGTTCTCCTGAGGGGCGAAGCTAAACGGGCCGACAAGGGCTTTGTTCCCCGCTCCGGCCGCACCCATGCCACCGCCGACGGAACAATCGCCAGCCTCGCTCGTTTCGCGGGGAGTGCCGGCCTTGCCGGGCACGCGCCATGACCGTGTTGGGAACCCGTCTTGAAACACGAACGCCTCTTCTCCGCCTTCAAGCGCCGTCGATCGACGACCGCGCACCCCATCGCCCGTCCGGGTGACAACGCCTGGCGCACCGCCAGAGCCGACCGCTTCGCCCTGCTGATCGACGGCGCCGCCTACTACGAAGCGCTCGACCGGGCGCTGGACGACGCGCAGGAACAGCTCTGGATCGTCGGCTGGGACTTCAACCCGGATATCCGCCTGCGGCCGGACGATCCCGACAGCCCCACGCTCGGCCACCGCCTTCGGACTCTGGTGGAGGAGAAGCCGGGGCTTACCGTCCGCATCCTCGTCTGGGCGATGGGTCCCATCTATTCCGGGAAGTCGCTCAAGATGTTCTCCGGTCAAGGCTGGAACGAGCACGAGCGCATCGAGATCTGCTTCGATACGCGCCACGCCATTCGCGGCTCGCACCACCAGAAGATCGTCGTCATCGACGACCACATCGCCTTTGCCGGTGGCATCGATCTTACCGCCAAGCGCTGGGATACGCCCGAGCACCGTCCGGACGATCCGCGTCGCACGCTGCCCGATGGCGGGCTTTATGGTCCGGTGCATGATGCCCAGAGCGTGGTGGAAGGTGCGGCAGCGGCGGCCATCGGCGACATCGCCCGCCGGCGCTGGCTGCGTGCCAGCCGCAAGCGCGTGGCCCATGCCCGCCCCAGGCCCAACGCCGCGCACTTCATCACCGAACCCGCCTTCCGCAACATCGACGTGTCGCTGGCCCGCACCGAACCCGGCCTGCGCGGCCGCAAGGGCCGCAACGAGGCCATGCGCCTGACGCTCGACGCGCTGTCCCGGGGGCGGCGTCACATCTACATCGAGAACCAGTATTTCGCCTCGCGCAAGATCGCCCGCCTTCTCTGCGAAAAGCTCGAAGACCCCAATGGCCCCGAGATCGTCATCATCACCACGCGCAGCTCCCACGGCTTCCTGGAGCGCGTCGTGCTTGGCGCCAACCGTGACCGGCTGCTGCGCAAGCTGATGGCTTCCGATCGCTACGGGCGCCTGCGCACCGGCTTTCCGGTCGTGCCGCGCGCCGATGGAACGGCGGAGGAAGTGATCGTCCATTCCAAGATCATCGTCGTGGACGACCTGTTCCTGCGCGTCGGTTCCTCCAACTTCAACCAGCGCTCGGAAAAGCTCGACAGCGAACTGGATCTCGCGCTGGAGGCCCATCGCCCCGAAGATCGCGCCGCCATCCTGGCGCTGCGCACACGCCTTTTCGCGGAACATCTTGGCGCTTCGGAAGAGGTTCTCTCGGCCATCCTGTCCGGCAATGGTTCGCTGACGGCGGCCTTTGACCAGCTCAATGTCGGGCCCCGCGGCCTGCGGCCCTTTGAGGATGCGCGAAAGGACGGGCCGACCGATCTGGTGCCCGGCACCGATCTCGTGGACCCGCGCGAACCCTGGTGGCCGCTGCCGCGGCTCTTCCGCCTCTTCGCCCGCGGCTGAAGCACCATTCGTGCCGCCAGACGTCCGGCCCGTATCCCTCAGGATGCGGGCCGTTCCATTTCGCCGCCGGCCGCGCCGCGCACGCGGTTGGCGATCTCGCCACCAAACAGGCAGAGCAGACCAAAGGGCAGCGGCAGGAAGAAGTAGATGACGCGGAAGGCGATCAGCGCGCCGATCGACGCGGCCCCGCCCATCACGTAGGAAATCGTCGCCTCCAAGACGCCGATACCGCCCGGCACATGGCTGACGACGGCCGCGAGATTGCCGACCACATAGGCCGCCGTCACGGCGCCGAAGCCGGCCTCCCCGCCGACTAGCTGGTGCAGACAGGCCGCGACGAAGACGAAATTGGCGGTGCCGACAGCCACCTGCCCCAAGGCCAGCGGAAGGCCGGGCATATCGAAGGTCCACTTGCGGATCGTCACCGTGCCCCGCACGAAGGCAGCAGCGGCGAGATAGGCGGCGATGATGAGCAGGCAGACGATACCGGCAATCCGTGCGCCATCATTGCCGAGACCCGCGACCCGACCGGCCAGATCCGGCAGGAACAGCAGGCTGATGCCGGCAAGGGAGATGAGGCCGACACCGACCGTCACGCCGCAGAACAGGATGACCTTGGCGATCTCCTCGTTGCTGAGCCCAAAGCGCGAATAGAAGCGGTAGCGCACCGCGCCGCTCGAAAGTGCGGCCACGCCGACATTGTGTCCGATGGCAAGGCCCGAGAAGGAAGCGATCGCGGCCTTCCAGTAGGTGAGCGGGTGACCGGCATAGCGAAGGCCGAGATAGTCGAAGAAGGTGAGCGCGACATAGGAGAGCGCCATGAACCCCAGCGCGCCAAGCATGTGGCCTGCCGAAATCGCGCTCAGCGACTGCCAGATCTCGTCCCAGGAATAACGGCTCAGCCCGCGGTAGACGAGCACCATCGCGCCGAGGGTCGCGACCACCATGACGATATTGAACAGGCTGCGCTTCGAGGTCAGGGCCATGGGGGTCTCCGCTTGCAATTCGATGCGGAACGAAATGCAGGCCCAACGTGTTCCCTGACCGGCGAACGGAATTGCCATTGCCTCCGTCCGGCCTGCCACGCCCGCCCAAGCCGCCGCTTGGGACATCCCAAAGAGGAGCCCGCCGACGCCACCATGCCGCGCCGCCTGACGATCGCCACCTACAACATTCACAGCTGCTTCGGCACCGATCGCCGACTTGACCCGAAACGCATCGCCGACACGATCGCCGAAACGGGTGCCGACATCATCGCGCTGCAGGAGGTGGATGCGGAGCGGCTGCGCAGCGGCGGCATCGACCAGGCACGCGTCATTGCCGACCAACTGCGCATGGAAGCGCATTTCCACCCGGCGCTGCACGTCGAGAACGAGCGCTACGGCGACGCCCTTCTGACCGCTTTCCCCACCCGCCTCGTGAAAGCCGCTGCGCTTCCCGCCCGCGGCGAGGCTCGCGGCGCGCTCTGGGTGGAAGTCGATCTCGGCGAAACGACGTTGCAGGTGATCGTCACCCATCTCGGGCTTCGCGGCAGCGACCGCATGAAGCAGGTGAACGCGCTGCTCGGCCCCGACTGGATCGGCGCCGCCGAACGCCGCGCCGGCCCGCTGCTGATTGCCGGCGACATGAACTCGCCGCCCCGCTCGGCGCCTTACCGCGCACTTGCAGGCACACTGACCGACCTGCCGCGCGCGCTGAAGCCGAAGCCGGGCGCCACCTTCCCCTCGCGCCTGCCGTTCCTGCGCATCGACCACATTTTCGGCAGCCCGGATATTCGCCCTGTGGCGACAGGCGTGCTGCGCTCGCCGCTTGCGCGCCTCGCCTCGGACCACCTGCCGCTCTATGTCACCATCGAGCTGCCATGACACGCGCCGCAGACCTTGCGGCAAGACCCAAGCCGCGGCGACGGAACGGCGAGGCCCGCACCGTGGTTTGAATGACATCGGACAGAACAACAGGAGCGGCCCCACGTGTTCACCTATTCCTTCGGCCCCACCCCATGCGACAATGGTTTCGAGTTCCGCCTCTGGGCGCCGCGTCAACAGACGGTGATGCTGGAGGTGGAAGGCCACGCGCCGCAGGCGATGCAGCGCGATGACAAGGGCTGGCACTTCGCGCACGCCCCTTGCGCGGCCGGAGCCCGCTATGCCTTCCGGCTCGAGGACGGAACCCGCGTGCCGGACCCCGCCTCCCGCCACCAGCCGGAGGATGTGCATGGGCCGAGCGAGATCGTCCACACCCGCTCCTTCAGCTGGCTGACGCCCGACTGGCGCGGTCGGCCATGGGAAGAAACCATCCTCTACGAGCTGCACATCGGCACGTTTACGCCGGACGGCACCTTCACCGCCGCCATCGAGCGGCTGGATCACCTCGCAGCGCTCGGCATCACCGCCATCCAGATCATGCCGGTCGCCGACTTCTCCGGCCGTCGCAACTGGGGCTATGACGGCGTGCTGCCCTATGCGCCAGACAACCGCTATGGCCGACCGGAAGAGATGATGGCCTTCGTGGATGCGGCCCATGCGCGCGGCATCTCGGTCTTCCTCGACGTGGTCTACAACCACTTCGGCCCTGATGGGAACTACCTGCCGCTGATGGCGCCGATCTTCACCGATCACCACCACACGCCCTGGGGCGATGCCGTCAACCTCGATGACACGGGCGCCCGCGACGCGCGCGACTTCATCATCGAAAACGCCATCTACTGGATCCTCGAATACCGTCTCGACGGCCTGCGCTTCGACGCCGTCCACGCGCTCATCGACGACAGCGAGGAACACCTGCTTTTCGAAATGGCCCGCCGTATCCGCGCCGCCGCCGGCGACCGGCATGTGCACCTCGTGGTCGAAAACGAGGAGAACGACCCGGCCCTGCTGGAGCGGGACACCGATGGCCGGCCCGTGGCCTATAATGCCCAGTGGAACGACGACATCCACCACGTGCTGCATGTCGCCGCCACCGGCGAAACGACCGGCTACTACGCGGATTACGAGGGCGACGAGAAAGTTGGCCGGGCACTTGCCGACGGCTTCGTCTTTCAGGGCGAGACCATGCCCTATCGCGGCAGCGAGCGGGGAAAGCCGAGCGCCCACCTGCCGCCGACCGCCTTCGTCGCCTTCATCCAGAACCACGACCAGGTCGGCAACCGCGCCTTCGGTGACCGCATCAATGCCGTCGCTCCGCCGGAAGCCATTCGCGCCATCGCCGCGCTTTATCTGCTGGCACCGCAGATCCCCATGATCTTCATGGGCGAGGAATGGGACGCGACGACGCCCTTCCCCTATTTCTGCGACTTCAACGAAGAACTGAACGCCGCGGTCCGGGAAGGTCGCGGAAAGGAACTCTCCCGTCTGCCGGGCTTTGAGGATCACGCCGGCGAGCCGCCGGACCCGACCGCGCCGGAAACCTTCGAGAGCGCCCGGCTGAACTGGCCGGAACGCCTCTCCGGTCCGCAGGCCGAGCGCCTGTCGCTCTACCAGCGCCTCATCGCGCTTCGCCGCGCCGTCATCATCCCGCGGCTCACCGGCATCGGTCGGCAGGCGGAAAGCCGCATCCTTGGCGCATCCCTGTTGGAGACCGTCTGGACGCTCGGCGATGGCAGCCGGCTCACGCTGACCGCCAACCTCTCCGCCACGCCGGGTGGGACGATCGAAGCGCCGGCAGGGCGTATTCTGTGGATCGAGGGAAACTTCGGCGCCAACGGCGACATTGGGCCCTGGACGGTCGTCTGGACGCTCGACCCGGCCTGACCGACCATTTCCGGGGGTGGCGCAGGCAACGCATCCCTCCACCCCCGAGCAAGCCTCGCCGGCCATGGTGGCGTCATCCACCGATTGAAAGACCGATGACGCAGCGCTACCGCCCCTATCTGATTTCCATCTCCGACGAGGCCGGCCGCCTGCACGAGCCGACCACCGCGGATGTCGCGGCGGAAGCGGCGCGGCGGCTGCACCATGTCATGCAGCGCTGCGGCGAAAATGCGCTGCGCGCCCACGCCTATGTCGTCAACCAGATGGATCTCGTTGGCGAACGCTTTGCCGCCGCAGGCCCGGTGCCCACCGATTTCCGGTGTGACCGCCACTGGCCGAGCCTGCCCTCGCAGGACTGATCCCGCCCCGGCGCACCAGCCACCCAGCAATCTTCAAGCGCTGGCCTGCCGCTTCGACGCCAGCTTGGGGCTGCGGATCGTGACCTCGGCGTGGAATACCGTGCCGCCATCACGCTCGAAGCGGGCGCTGCCGCCAAGCTGCCGCACGGCACCCGTCATCAGCCGGCTGCCCATGTTCTTTGGCGTCTTGTCCACATCGAAGCCCTTGCCATTGTCGCGCACCGTCATCGTGGCACGCCCGTTCTCATAACCGCGGATCGTGATGGTGATCTGCGGATCCGGCTGGTCGGGGAAGGCGTATTTGATCGAATTGGTCACGAGCTCGGTAAAGAGCAGCGCTAGCGGCGTGGCGCATTCATTGTCGACCGGAACCGGATCGATGTCGTAGCGAACCTTGACCGGGCTCGCATAGGCTTCCACGAGCCGGTCCACCACCGCCATCACCAGCGCCGGAAGGTCGATTTCCTGGAAACCGTCCTGGCTGTAGATGCGCTCATGCACGGCCACCATCGCACCGATGCGGTTCGAGAGCACCTTCTGCGTCTCAGGCGGTAGCGTCTGGATTCTCAGCAGCGACTGAACCGATTGCAGGTTGTTCTTCACCCGGTGATGGATCTCGCGCAGCAGCAGCTCGTTCTGTTCATTGGCCTGCCGGATCTGCGCGGCCTGCATCTCCTCGTGACGGTAGAGCGAACGGATCCACCATCCCGCCACCAGCGCGCCGAGGATGGCAATGGTCGCCAGCCCCATGGCGAGCGCGAAGTTGCGCCAGAAACCCTCCATGCCCTGGGCATAGTCCGCAGCCGAGACAACAACGAAACGCGTCCCCGGCACGGCGGCATAGCCGACCATGCGCTGCACGCCGTCGATGGGCGAGATGATCTCGTAGTTGCCCGCCGATGCCTCTTTCAACTGCTCGATAAAGCGCGGCGTCGTCTTGCTGTCCGGCAGCGGTTCGACAGTCGGGTAGCGCGCCACCAGCACGCCGTCATTGCGAAACAGGCTGATGGTCGAATTGGAGCCGAGTGCAACCGACTCCCAGATCGGGGCAAGGACATTGACCTCGAAGGACACCATGGCGGCGCCGCGAAACACGCCGCCTTCCGACAGGCGTCGACTGAAGACGAAGATCTGCTGGCCGTTCAGGCGGCTGGTAAGAAGGCTGGAAACATAGGTCTGTGCACCGTCCTTCAGCGCGGAGAAATACGCACGGTCGGTGATGTTGATGGGCTTCACCTGCGGATCGGTCGAGTAGACGGTCTGCCCGTTGGCATCGACAACGTAGGCCTGCACCCGTCCCGGCAGATCCTTGACGGCGTCCTGGATATTGGCGATCTGCGCCGCATTGGTGTCGCCGACACTGGCCGGGAGCGCGTCATCGATGCGGCGCAAGGCCTGCCACGCCGCTGCATTCAGCCACTGCGCATGCGTTGCCACGATCTTCGTCGAGGCCGTCACCCGCTCCGTCAGATTGTCGCGCGCTGCCTTGTAGCTCTGCACAAGCCATCCACTCGTCAGGATGACGATGATCAGGATCAGGCTCGCCAGCAAGAGCGATGAGGTTCGCTCGACGGTGTGGCGGCGGCGTTCCGTACGAAGCGACATCGATCCTCCACCGGCCGAAGCACCCAGCATGTTCGACCTTGCGGCATACCATCTTCGAAACGGAAGGGGGATGCAATTCCCGGAAGTCACAAAAGGCCGGGAAGCGACAAAACGAAAGGGTGATCAGCCGATCACCGGCTCCATGCCGGCTCCGGCCCGGGCCAGGGCCTGCGCCGCTTCAAGCGACGGGATGGCGCCGAGCGCCGTCAACTGGATCAGTGCATTGCCCACCACGCTCGCCTCCACCGGACCGGCGACAACGCGGCAGCCGGTTTCCTCGGCCAGAAGCTGCATCCATGCCGGATCCTGACTGCCCCCACCGCCGACCCGAACGGTATGGATGGCGCGGCCGGACAGCAGGCCGAGCTGGCGGATCGTCTCGCCCGCTTCCCGCGCCAGCCCGACATAGAGCGATCGGGCCAGGGCACCGATGCTGGCACCTTTGAGGGACGGCAGATGGTCTTCCATCGCAGCGACCATGTCGACGGGATCGAAGAACAGCGGATCGGAGGGTGCGATCGCCGGTGTCGAAGGGTCAGCCGCAAGCGCCAACGCGCTGAGACGGGCAAAATCCACCGTCTCGCCGCGGCGTGCCGCGAGGCTGTCCTGCAGGCGCCGCATCAGGAAGAGGCCGGGCAGCGCCCGGTCGAGGATGGCGCGCGCACCGACCCCGCCTTCGAGGCCGAAGCCCCAAGGGCCCGTCTCCTCCGGCAGATAACCGGCCGGCACATCAACACCCAGAAGGTTCCACGAGCCGCAGACGGCAAAGGCCTCACCCGGCTCCGGCGCAAGAGCAAAGGCCGCACAGGCCGTGTCGTGGCCTGCGGCCGAAACGACCCGCGTCCCGTCAAGCCCCGGCAGGGAGGCAAGATCCGGACGAAGCGGACCGAGCACGGTGCCGGCAGGCACGATCGGCCCGAAAATGCGCTGCGGCAGGGAGGCAAGATCGATGATCTCCTCGTCCCAGTCATTTGTCTCGACGGAGAGAAAGCCGGTGGTTCGGGCCAGCGTCCGCTCGCAGCGCGCCACGCCCGACAGCGCGAAGGCGAAGTAATCGGCAATCATCAGCACCTGCTCGGCGCGTTCCAGCTTGTCCGGATTGTCCTTTGCCCACTGGCTGAGATGGAACAGCGTGGCGATCGGGATGATCTGCAGGCCGGTCCGCGCCGCGATCCGGTCGTGATGGGCGGCGAGCGCCGCAAGCCCGACCCCGCCGCGCGGATGGCGATAGGTCCGCGGCGGATCGACGATATCGCCCTTGGCATCGATCAGCACGAAATCGACGCCCCAGCTGTCGATGGCGACGGAATCGACCGCGCCGAACGAAGCCGCCGTTTCCAGCCCCTTCCGGATCCCGTCCCGGATGATGTCGATCGACCAGGCAGGCCCGTCCGCCTCGCGCACCTCGTAACCGGTGAACCGCGTCAGCGCACGGATGGACAGACGGCCATCGACGAATTCAGCCAGCATGGCGCGGCCGGAACCGGCACCGAGATCAATCACGAGACAGCGCATGCAGACCGTTTCTCCTCCCAAAGCGGGCAGAGCTATTCCATGAAAACGGTAAGGTTGACAACCATGCCGCCGGAGCCGAACGCCCTGCCGACCTCCACCGCACCCGGAGCCAAGGTCCGCATCGGCACCGGGTGCGGCAAAGATCGGTCAAGGCACAAGGCCTCCCCCGATCGGGACGACTGCCGCCAGCCTGGATCGCGCGCCGCCGCAGCCTGGAGCGCAGGTTCTACTGCGGCAGCTCGATCTGCATCTTCACCTCGCCCTTCGGCGCGGAAGCGGCGATCTCGAACGCCTTGACGCTGTCCTCGAAGCCGAAGGTGCGGGTGATCAGCGGCTTCACATTGATTGCGCCGGACGACAGCATCGCCACGCACCGCGGGAAGACATGGGCGTAGCGGAACACATGCTCCACACGCGCCTCGCGCACCATCGCCTTGCCGACGCTGTAGGGAATATCGTGCAGTTGCATGCCGATGAAAACGACGCGACCCGATGGGCACAGCGGGTCGAACACCGCCTCTGCCGCCCTCGGACTGCCGGAGCATTCGAAGACGATCTCCACGCCCCAGTTATCGGTCGCCTTGAGGATTTCCTGCGTCAGGTCCTGCCGCGTGACGTTGACGGGCGTCACCGCGCCGAGGCTTGCGGCGAGCTCCAGCTTGGTATCATCGACATCGCTGACGAAGACGCGCGCACAGCCGGCGGCCAGGGCCGACAGCGCTGTCACGAGACCGATCGGCCCGGCCCCGATGACAAGCGCGATGTCGCCAGGCTTGACCTGCGCCTTCGTCGCCGCATGCACGCCGACCGCCAGCGGCTCGACCATGGCGGCCTCCGCGAAGGAGACGTTGTCGGGGATCTTGAAGGTGAAGGCAGCCGGATGCACCACGCTCGGGCGCAGCACGCCGTGAATGGGCGGCGTCGCCCAGAAGCGCACGGCCGGATCGACATTGTAGAGACCGAGCCGCGTCGGGCGGCTCAAGGGATCTGGAACGCCGGGCTCCATGCAGACACGGTCGCCCACCTTGAGATCGGTCACGGCCGATCCCGTCTCGATCACCGTGCCGGAGGCCTCGTGACCGAGGATCATCGGCGCCTTGACCACGAAATCGCCAATGGCACCATGGGTATAATAATGCACGTCGGAGCCGCAGATGCCGACCGTATGCAGCTTGATGCGCACGTCGTGCGGACCCATGACCTCCTCGCGCTCGATCGGGAAATCGCGCAGCGTGAGCTTCATCTTCTCTTCCAGTACCAGGGATTTCATCGGCTGTGTCCTCACGCTCTTCGCCTGACCAGCGTGCCCGAAGGGCAGCGATCGGCGGCATCCGGGCAGGGTCTCCGCCCCGCCGCCATACCCCGCCTCTCTAGCCCATCGGCCCTGTTCAGGCAATATTTGTTGCTCGACCATTCAATCCGGCAAGAGCGCTCGAGACGCACGGCTTTTCATCCTGCCTCGGGCTGGCAGGCTGCCGATCTTCAGACTAATATCGTCACCGCGCGATCCTTGACAGAACGCCGCAAACCAATTTTGTTGCGTATAACACCAAATAGAAATCGGGAGGCACTTCAATGGCGCGGCTTGGCATTCACTCCTTCGTCTGGACGGATGGCACGAAGGAGGACTCGCTGATCGAGGCCATGGAAAAATCCGCCGAGACCGGCTTCAAGCTCATCGAGCTCGCCTATCTCAAGCCGGAAAAGTTCAACCTCGACCGGCTCGGCAAGCGCGCGCAGGCGCTCGACATCGACATCGCCGTCACCATGGGCCTGCCGCTTGCCGCCGACGTCTCCAGCGAGGACGCCGACGTCGTGAAGAAGGGCGAAGCGGTGCTCTCCGATGCGGTCAAGGCGGTGAGGGATATCGGCGGCTCCAAGCTTGGCGGTATCCTTTATTCCGCCCACACGAAATATTCCCGCACCCCGACAGCGAAAGGCCGCCAGAACAGCATCGCGGCGATTGCGAAGACGGCGGACATCGCGAAGGCGGAGGGCGTCGATCTGGTGCTCGAAGTGGTGAACCGTTTCGAGACCAACCTCCTCAACACGACCGCCCAGGGCCTTGCCTTCATTGCCGAGACAGGCTCCGACCACGTGCGCCTGCACCTCGACACCTTCCACATGAACATCGAGGAAGCCAATCCCGCCGCGGCCATCCGGCTTGCCGGCGACAAACTCGGCTATTTCCATATCGGCGAAAGCAATCGCGGCTATCTCGGCGACGGCACGCTGAACTTCGACCTGATGTTCGATGCCCTGCTCGACATCGATTACCAGCGCGACATCACCTTCGAATCCTTTTCGAGCGCCGTGGTGGACGAGGGCCTGACGATCGCCTGCGCCATCTGGCGCGACACCTGGACCGAGAATATGCCGCTCGCCATCCACGCCAAGCAGTTCATCGACCTCAAGATGGCCGAAGCCAGGCGCCGGCGCGACACCAACGCGCGCCCCTGAGGGCGGGCACCGCGCGGGAACACGTGCATCAGCACCCGCTCAAGTGACTTTCATCCGACTGCAAAACTGATACAAGCCACAAGACGTATGATGCAGGACGGCCGGACATGAAAGACATCAGCCTCGTCGCAAGCTCCCCCCGGAAAATCCGGCAGAGCAACGAGATTGCGGCCCTGCAGGCACTCCACCGCGCCAAGCGGCTGAGCCGGGCGGATCTCGCCCGCATCCTGAACCTCAACCGCTCGTCTTCCGGCCACATCATTGCCGAGCTGACGGCAGGGGGACTGGTGCGCGAGGTGGAGGCAGGCCGCTACCGGCCGCGCGAACACGCACGCGCCGGACGGCCGGGCGTGATGATCGAGCTGGTGCCCGAAGCCGTTCTGTTCCAGGGGATAGAGATCGGCGTGGAACACATCACCACGGTGCGGATCGGCCTCTCCGGCGTCATCACGGCGACGCAGACCGTCCCCTTTGACGGCCCGGCCCACAGCACGGCCGATGCCATCCACCATGCCGTCAAGCTGGCCCTGGCCGATCTGTCGCGCGAAGATCTGGAACGGCTCGAAGGACTTGGCATCTCCACGCCGTCGCAGTTACGGCCCGATGGTACGGTCCATCTCGCACCGCTGCTCGGCTGGAAGAACGTCAATCTCATCGATCTCGCCCGCCAGCACCTGCCGGTCCGCGTGCCGGTGATGGTAGAGAACGACGCGAACGCGTTTGCGATCGGCGCAGGCTATGCCGGCCTCGAAAGCACCGACGGCGTCACGCTGTTCATCCTCATGGAAAGCGGCGTGGGCGGCGGCATCGTCGTCAATGGCCAGCTGCTGCGCGGCGCCCACGGCCTTGCCGGCGAGATCGGCCACATGCTGGTACCCGTCGAGGACGGCGGCGCGCGAAACCTCGAAGAGATTGTCGGGCTCGGCAATATCCTCAGCCTCTACCGCCGTCAGCCCGGACGGCACGAAGCAAGCTTCGAGGATTTTCTGGCGGACGTGGAAGAACGGGCACCGGAAGCGGTCGCGATCGCTGAAACCTGGGCAAGGGCGCTCGGCTACGCCATAGCGCAGACCTGTCGCATCATCGATCCCGATCGCGTGGTGCTCGGCGGCTCCGTCGCCAAGCTCCTGCCTCTGATCGCCTCGCGGCTCACCGCCCATATCCGCAATGCGCAGGAAGCAAGCTTTCCAATCCCGGTCGTGCTGCTCAACACCGAGACGAATTCGGGCTCCGCCTATGGTGCCGCCTGCATGCTGCACCAGCGCTATCTGTCGCTCGAAAGCAACCGCTTCTCCGACGACTAAGACCGGTTTTCGCCTTCCGCATCGGATATTTGTGCACCGCGCAAACAAAGTGTGCGGCACGGAATAATCGGTTTCGGAAATCCTACAGTTTTCAGTGTGATTCCGAAACAACCGTGCGCAATATGTTGCGCGCGAAAACAATTGGCTCTAAGGTCGGCTCCATGGGAGGAGCATGGTCCGGCACGGCCGCCCAAGCTCGCAAGGAAACGGCGTTCGCTGCCCGGCAAAGCACCGGCGGTGGCGTCTTGCCAAGACAGAGACACAATGAGCGCGCCGGCCACGCCACCCTCAGAGCACACGACCGAAAACACACCGCGCGGCCTCAGCCCCGACACGAAGGGCCCGACGATCACCATCGGTGAAATCCTCGTGGAAATCATGGCAGCCGATCGCGGCATCGGCTTCCTGGAACCACTGACGCTGACGGGCCCCTATCCCAGCGGCGCGCCGGCCATCTTCATCGATCAGTGCGCCCGTGCCGGCGGCAGTGCCGGCATCATCGCCACCGTCGGCGATGATGATTTCGGCCGCGTCAACACCGACCGGCTCGAACGCGATGGCGTCGATATCTCGGCGGTCGCCGTCGATCCCGCCTACCCCACCGGCAGCGCCTTCGTCAGATACCGGCCGGATGGTTCGCGCGACTTCGTCTTCAACATCTCGAAATCCGCCGCCGCCCGCCTGTCGCTCGATGGCCCGGCCCGCGCGCTGATTGCGCGCGCCGGCCACCTGCACATCATGGGCACCGCCTTTGCCATCCCCGCCGTCGCCGACATGCTCGAAGAAGCGCTGGTGACCATCCGCGCCAATGGCGGCAGCGTCTCGGTCGATCCCAACATGCGCAAGGAACTGCTCCAGCACGGCCAGACCGCCGAGCGCTTCTCGCGTGCCATTGCGGCTGCCGACCTGCTGCTGCCCTCCGGCAACGAGCTTTTCGTCGCCGCCGGTATAGAGGGCAGCGAGGAAGAGGCCGTTGCTGCCCTCTTCGCCCGCGGCGTGCGCGAGATCGCCCTGAAACGCGGCGAACATGGGGCCACCTGGTTCGGCGCCGATGGCAGCCGCGTCGATTGCGCCGGTTTCGAGGTGACGGAAGTGGACCCGACCGGTGCCGGCGACTGCTTCGGCGGGGCCTTCGTGGCCTGCCGCCGGCTCGGCATGGCGCCCGACGTGGCGCTCGACTACGCCAACGCGGCCGGCGCACGCAATGTCACCGTTCAGGGCCCCATGGAAGGTGCGGGCACGCGCGCCGAACTCGACGCCTTCATGGCGAGCACGCGGAGGCGCGCATGACACAGGCCGCCCTCTTCCGTCGCGATCCCTCGGTGCCCAAGGCAGGCGCACAGGGCATCACCTCGCTGTGCTCGGCCCACCCGCTCGTCATCCGCGCCGGTCTTGAATACGCGGCCAGCACCGGCACGACGGTGCTCATCGAGGCGACCTGCAACCAGGTCAACCATCTGGGCGGCTATACGGGCATGACGCCCGCCGACTTCGCCGCCAGGGTCTTCGCCATGGCGGACGATGCGGGGCTTGCCAGAGACCGCATCATCCTCGGCGGCGATCACCTCGGCCCCAATCCGTGGCGAAAGCAGCCGGCCGACGCGGCAATGGCTGAAGCTGAAAAGATGGTCGCGGCTTACATTGAGGCAGGCTTCTCGAAGATCCATCTGGACGCGTCCATGGGCTGCGCCGGCGAGCCCGAAGCCTTGGACGACGAGACGACCGCCGGCCGTGCTGCCCGCCTGGCAAAGGTGGCGGAAGAGACAGCCAGACGCAGCGGCCGCATGCCGCCCGTCTACATCATCGGCACCGAAGTCCCACCGCCGGGCGGCGCCGACCACGTGCTGACCGCCATCGAGCCGACCTCCGCGGACGCAGCACGCACCACCATCGCCGTCCACCGCCGCGTCTTTGCAGATGCCGGCCTTTCGGATGCCTTTGCCCGCGTCGTCGGCGTCGTGGTGCAGCCCGGCGTCGAATTCGGCAACGAGAATGTCATTGTCTACGATCGCGACAAGGCCAAAGCCCTTTGCGCCGTTCTGGACGGCGAGCCGAACCTCGCCTTCGAGGCCCACTCGACCGATTACCAGGGCCGCCAACCGCTGCGCGCCCTCGTCGAAGACGGATTTGCCATCCTCAAGGTCGGCCCGGAACTGACCTTTGCGCTCCGCGAAGCGCTCTACGGCCTCGACCTCATCGCCGGGGACCTCTTCCCGGATCGCGGTCCGCGTGCCCTTTACGATGCCATGGAACGTCTGATGCTGGAAAAGCCGGGCGACTGGGCGCGTCACTACGGCGGGACAGCGGAGAACCAGCGCATTCAGCGCCACTACTCCTATTCGGATCGTATCCGCTACTACTGGAACCAGCCGGAAGCCGAAGCGGCCGTGGCCGATCTCTTCGCCCGCCTGTCTGGCGTCAGCGTGCCGGTCACGCTCTTCCGGCAGCACCTGCCGCATTTCACCGCCTTTGCGGGCACGCCGCTCGATCCCGCCGCCCTTGCGGTGGCCGCCGTCGGCCGTGTCGTGGAGGACTACGCCTACGCATCGACGGGCCGCGCCGGATGAGGCGCGCCGGTTACCTGAGACATCACGGCCTTACGATAAATTGGGAGAAACATCATGGCACTCAACGACTTCAGACTGGACGGCAAGGTCGCGCTGATCACCGGCGGCAATCGCGGCATCGGCCTTGCCGTTGCCAAGCTCTTCGGCGAGGCCGGTGCAAAATCCGTTCTGACGGCGCGGCGCGACAATCCGGAGGGTGAGGCGGAACTGCGCGCGGCCGGCTACGAATTCGACTTCGTCTCGGCCGATGCGCGCGATCCGGAAACGCCGGAAAAGCTGATTGCCCACACCATCGCGAAATACGGACGCATCGACATTCTCGTCAACAATGCCGGTGTCGCCCAGCATGGCGATACGCCCGACTTTACCGACGAGCTCTATGAAAAGATCATGTCGACCAACCTGACGCAGCTTTTCCGCTTCTGCCGCTCGGCCATCAATCCGATGCGCGCGCAGGGCGGCGGCGTAATCCTCAATGTCGGCTCCATCTCCGGCGTCGTGACCAACGTCCCGCAGAACCAGGTGGCCTACAATGCCTCCAAGGCCGGCGTGCACATGCTGACGAAGAGCCTCGCCAACGAACTCGCGCCGGACAATATCCGCGTCAATGCGCTGGCGCCCGGCTATATCGAGACCGACATGACGGCCGTGCGCGAGACCAACAAGGAATGGGACAGCGTGTGGCGCGCCAATACGCCGATCGGCCGCTACGGCCTGCCGGAGGAAATGGCGAACTGCATCCTCTTCCTGTGCTCGCCCGCCTCCAGCTACGTCACCGGCGCCGTTCTCATCGCCGACGGCGGTTATACGACCCGCTGAGCAAGCCATCGGATCCGCATGGGGCAACCGGCGGCGCTGTCCGGCGCCGCCCGATGCACCTGCGCATCCAGTCCCGCCATCGAATGGAGGAATCCATGGCAGAATCACTCTCCGGCAAGGTGGTTGCCATCACCGGCGCGGCATCCGGCATCGGCCTTGCATGCGCGAAGGCCTGCGTGGCCGAGGGCGCGACCGTCTTCTTCGTGGATCGTGCCGAAGAGGCCTTGAAGCGCATCTGTGCCGAGGTCGGCCGTGACCGCGCCATCCCGCTCGTCGTCGACCTCCTCGACCCGGAGAGCGTCAGGACCATGGTGCCGGCAATCCTCGCGAGAGCCGGCCGGCTCGACGTCTTCCACGCCAATGCCGGCACCTATATCGGCGGCGACCTCGTGGACGGCGACCCCGATGCGTTCGACAAGCTCCTGAACCTCAATGTCAACGCGGTCTTTCGCACCGTGCATGCCGTGCTGCCGCACATGATCGAGCGCCAGACGGGCGACATCGTCGTCACCACTTCCGTTGCCGGCCACGAACATATTCCGTGGGAGCCGGTCTACTCCGCCTCGAAACATGCCGTGCAGACGCTGGTCTATACGCTGCGCCGGCAGGTGGCCAAGCACGGCATACGCGTCGGCTCCATCGCGCCCGGCCCCGTCATCACAGCCCTTCTCGATGACTGGCTGGAGGAGCGGCTGGAAAAGGCCAAGGCCGCGAAAAGCCTGATCGAACCCGAAGAGATCGCCGACGTGCTGCTCTTCATGCTGAGCCGCCCGCGCCACATCACCATCCGCGATGTCGTGATCCTTCCCGCCAGTCAGGATATCTGAGGAGAAACTTCCATGTCGTTCAAGCAACGTTTCGAACTTGCCGGCGAAGTCGCCGTCGTCACCGGCGGCGGCCGCAGCATCGGCTACCAGACCGCGCTCGCGCTCGGCGAAGCCGGCGCCCATGTCGTCATCATCGAGCCGAAGGCGGAGATGGGCGAAGAGGCCGTGAAGGAACTGGCCGCCAGGGGTTACAAAGCCGAACTCTTCGAAGGCGATGTCACCGACAGCGCCCGCATGACCGCGATTGCCGACGAACTCGCCGCGCGCGGCACGCCGGCCACCATTCTCATCAACAATGCCGGCATCGGCGACAGCGGCACATCGTCCGAAGATGTCTCGGACGCGCTGTGGCTGAAGATCATGAATGTCAACGTCAACGGCGTCTTCTGGTGCTCGCGCGCCTTCGGCGCCCACATGATCAAGGCGGGCAAGGGTTCGATCGTCAATCTCGGCTCCATGTCCGGCACGATCGCCAACCGCCCGCAGCCGCAGACGCCCTACAATGTCTCCAAGGCCGCCGTGCACCACATGACCCGCTCCATGGCGGCGGAATGGGCACAGCACAAGGTGCGCGTCAACGCCGTGGCGCCGACCTACATCGAAACGCCCATGGTCAGCGCCAACCCGCTGAACCTGGAGCGCCTGCCGATCTGGCTGAACGATACGCCCATGGGCCGGATGGGCCAAGCCGACGAGGTGGCGGCGGCCATCCTCTTCCTCGCCTCGGAGGCGGCAAGCCTCGTCACCGGCGCCGTTCTCCCCGTCGATGGCGGTTTCACCTGCTGGTGAGCCGTTCTTAGCGCGGCCGGTAGGCCAGCATCGCCACGATGAAGAATGCTCCGATCGAGCTTGTCACGACGCCGACCGGCAGTTCCTGCGGAGGCAAAAGCGTGCGGGCGATGAGATCGCTGCCGAGAAGCAGCGCCGCGCCGAGAAGCGCCGAGGCGACGGCGAGCCGCGCATGCAGCGGCCCGGCAAAGGCCCGCGCCATATGCGGGATCATCAGGCCGATGAAGCCGATGACGCCGGCAATCGAGACCAGGAGAGCGGTCGAGAAGCTGGCGATGAGAAAGGTCAGGTTGCGCAGCCGCGTGACCGGCACGCCGAGGCTTTCGGCCGTCTGCTCGCCACCCAGCAGCGCATCCAGCTGCCGGTGCCGGTTGAGCGTGTAGCCGAGCGCCATCAGCGCGCCGACGATGCCGATGCCGATGTTCTGCCAGCTCGCAAGCCCCAGCCCGCCCATGGTCCAGAACAGTACCGAATGGGCCGCCCGCTGGTCGCCGGAAAAGACGAGATAGTTGGTGAGCGCGGTAAACAGGAAGGAGACCGCGAGCCCGGCCAGGACGAGCCGCTCCGGCCCGTAGCCCTGGGCGCGGCGAATGAGCATCAGCACGACGCCCGTCGCCAGCATGCCGCCCGCAAAGGCCGCGATCGGCAGGGTGAAGAGGCCGAGCCGGTCGCCGATGCGGGTGATGACGGCCACCGCCCCGGCCGCCGCCCCGGCCGAAAGACCGAAGAGGAAGGGATCGGCAAGATCGTTGCGGGTCACCGTCTGGAGCAGCAGGCCGATGACGCCGAGCCCTGCGCCAACCGCGATGGCAAGGATGGCGCGCGGCAGGCGCAGATCGACGACGATGCGATCGACCGGCGTCGTCACGCCATCGTTCACCAAACCGACGGCACGGCCGATGGCCGTCAGCACGTCGGCGATGGGGATGACGGTGGAACCATAGGCAACCGAGGCGCAGGCGAGCAGCACGACGGCGACCAGCGCCGCCGCCACGCCGAGACCGAAACGAAGCGTCACGATCAGAAGGCTTCCGGATGCATGGCCCGCGCGATCTTGCCGATCGCCGCGACATTGTCCGGGCCGGGCGTCAGCTCTTCATAGCGCAGCGCCACGAAACGCTCGTTCTTCACCGCATCCGTCTCCTTCATGGCCGGATGCGCCTTCAGGAAATCGAGCAGCTTTTTGTAGCCGGCCCCATCCTGGTAATCGAGCAGCACGAGGAACTCAGGATTGCGCGTGGCGACCGTTTCCCAGTCCGTCGTGCCCCAGCTCGTGTCCATGTCGGCCATGATGTTCTGACCGCCGGCAGCCGCGATCATCGCCGTCGGGATGGCGAACTTGCCGGCCGTGAACGGCTTGTCCTCACCGCTGTCGAAGAGGAAGACGCGCGTGCCGGAGTGATCGCCGACCTTCGCCTGGATATCGGCCAGTTGCGCCTTCCAGCCCGTCACCAGCGCGTTCGCTTCCGCTTCCTTGCCGAAGATCGTGCCGAGCTTTTCGATGTCGCCATAGAGCAGGTCCATGGAGGCGGCGGGCCGGTTCTTGTCGAGATGCACGCAGCTTTCGGTGAGAACCAGTGTCTTGATGCCGTGGGGGGCGAGCGTATCCGGCGTCACGTCGCCGCCGGGCTTCATGCCGTAATACCAGCCCGCGAAGAAGAAGTCGGTGTTGACGGCGACCAGATTTTCGACCGTCGGATATTTCGGCGCAAGTTCCGGGATCGCGCCCTGCTCCTTCTTGAAAATGTCATCGGTCTTGTACCAGCCGGAAATGCCGGTGACGCCCACCATCGAGGGCTGAAGGCCGAGCGCGAAGGCCATCTTCGCCATGTTGATGTCATGCACCACCATGCGCTTCGGCGCGGCATCGAAGGTGAGCGTCTGGCCGCAGCTGTCGACCGTGACGGGAAAGGCGAAGGCGGGCGACGTGGCGAGGGTAGCGACAACGGCGACAGCGCCGGCGACGAGCATGCGAAGTGTCATGGATGCAAGGCTCCGGATTCGGGAGAGACAGGGTGGGTCGATGAAACGGGAATGTCGAAGACCGTCAGTTCGCGGTCCTCGTGCGGATGGGGAAGGCGGATGAGATCGATACCGAAGACATCGCGGATCGTCTCGCGCGACAGCGCCTCGCCGGCCGTGCCGGAAGCAACGAGCGCGCCGTCGCGCAGGACCGCGACGCGCGTTGCAAAGCCCGGCACCAGATGCAGGTCGTGCAGCACGGCGACCACCGTGAGACTGAGATCGGCCACGAGCGACAGCAGCGTGCCGCGCGCCCGCGGGTCGAGATGGTTGGTGGGTTCATCCAGAAAGAGGATGCGCGGCTCCTGCGCCAGCGCCCGGGCGATCTGCGCCCTCTGCCGCTCGCCGCCCGACAGCGACCCCATCTCCCGCCGGGCAAAGCCCGCCATCGCCGTGCGCTCCAGCGCCTCGGCAACGAGGAAGGCATCCACCTTCGGCGAGGCGATGCCGGCATGCGGAATGCGGCCGAGCGCCACGTAGTCGCGCACCGAGATCCGTCGGTCCGGCTGGTCGGCCTGACCGACGACGGCGACGAGCCGGGCCCGCTCGGCCGGGCGCAGCAGATCGAGCGGGCGGCCGGCCAGACGCAGCGAACCGGATGCAGGCTTTGCAAGTCCAGCCAGCATCTGCATCAGCGTCGTCTTGCCGGCACCGTTCGGGCCGATGATCGCCAGCCGGTCGCCGGCCGCCACCTGAAGCGAGACATCGCGCACGATGCGGGCACCCGAGGCCGTGACGAAGGAGAGGTCCTTCGCATCCAGAAGGATCTCGCTCATGCGCTGACCGCCGCGACCGCAGGCGCCGGAATGCGGGCAATGATCTTGCCCCGCAGTCCTTCCGGCCGCTGCCCCTCGTTCGTCCAGCCGCCAGGCGCGGCGCGGTAGAGCCCGGCAAAGGCCATCAGGGCCGGCAGGTCGGTCTCCGGATCGATATTGCCGAAGAGATAGGTGGCCCGCCCCGGCGCGGAGAAACCGATGGTCAGCGGCCGGTCGCACCCGGCAAGGCAGGCCGTGGGCTGCAGGTGAATGCCGTGCAGGTCGGCGACCGCGGCAAGCCGATCGAGAAGCCGCGCGCCGGGCGGTGACGGCCGGGAACCGGCGAGATCGGTGGGACTTTCGCCCTGCGCCGGATCGGTCACGGGCAGGGTCTGGCAGCGGCTGCATACCGCCATCGACAGGAGGTCGCTCATCATCATCCTTCGAAACAACGGAGCCGGAGAAGGATGAATCGAGGGGCCAGGCGACAAGGCGCGCAGGGCCGGACGGTCCAACACTTCCCGGATCACCCCGTCCGGTTGTTGCGTGCTTCGACGGCAGGTCTCCTGGCTTGCGGGTCGCTGGTCCTGCCGGCCTTCCCGGTCGTTTCCGACCAGTGGCATGGATGGCAGGGCCTCGCCGCTCACAGTTGCGGGGGCAGCCACGGATTCGGCCCCGTTCGGGTCGTCCTCACCGTGTTCCCTATTAATCCCTCCGGCTTTGCCTCGGGAACCGTCAACGCCAGTTAGACGGCAGCGCGGCGCCCCTGTCAAGACGGGGTCCGCGCCGCCATTCCACCGCCCTGTCTCAGGCCGCCTGCCGGTCCCAGCGCGGGAACGGGTCGGCAAGGTTGCGCCACAGATCCGGCTGGAAGACCGGGCTGTCGACGAGACAGGCGTCGAGCTGGGCGCGGATGCGCGCCTCGTTCATCGGATCGGCGCCGATGAAGACGATTTCCTGCCGGCGGTCGCCCCAGACCGGATCGAGATAGGGTGCCATGTGCTTTGCAAAGCCCGGATCCTGCGGCCACTGCGCCTTGGGCACCGACGACCACCAGCGGCCGAGCCGGCTGTTGCGCACGAGCGCACCGGCCTGGCTGATCTCGCCCACATCATTCGGCCGCGTCGCGAGCCAGAAGAAGCCCTTGGCACGCACCACGCCCGGCCAGGGCCGGTCGATGAAGGCCTGGAAGCGCAGCGGATCGAAGGGCTGGCGGGCGCGATAGACGAAGGAGCGGATGCCGTATTCCTCGGTTTCGGGGATATGGTCCTTGAAGCCGTGCAGTTCCTTGAACCACAGCGGATGGGTCTCGGCCTTGGCAAAGTTGAAGCGGCCGGTGCCCAGCACCTCCCTGAGATCCACCTGCCCGAAATCGGCCTCGACGAGCTTCGCATCCGGATTGAGGCCGACGATGATCTTGCGGGCCGCATCGCGCTCCTCCGGTGTTGCAGAGCCGATCTTGTTGAGCACGACAACATCGGCAAACTCGATCTGCTCGACAAGCAGATCGACCAGGGCCCGATCGTCCCCCTCCCCGGCCGTCTCGCCGCGGTCGCGCAGGAAATCGGTGGAGGCATAGTCCCGCAGAAGGTTCACGGCATCCACCACCGTCACCATCGTGTCGAGCCGGGCGACATCGGCAAGGCTCTGGCCGTTCTCGTCGCGGAAGTCGAAGGTGGCGGCCACCGGCAGCGGCTCGGCAATGCCGGTCGATTCGATCAGCAGATAATCGAACCGCCCGGCGGCGGCGAGCGCGCGCACCTCCGTCAGGAGATCCTCGCGCAGGGTGCAGCAGATGCAGCCATTCGTCATCTCCACCAGTTGCTCTTCCGTGCGCGAGAGATTCGCCCCGCCCTCCCGCACCAGCGCGGCATCGATGTTGACCTCGCTCATGTCGTTGACGATCAGCGCCACGCGCAGGCCCTGCCGGTTGGCGAGGATGTGGTTCAGAAGCGTGGTCTTTCCCGCGCCGAGAAAGCCGGAGAGAACGGTGACGGGCAGCGTGTTCATGATGGGCTCCGATAACTGGAAGACGGCAGAAGGGCATATGTCGAATACCCGGCATTAATGTAATAACATTACATATCCTGCCACTGTCAAGCCACCGCGCGGGGCGCTGGCCCGCCTGGACGGGTTAAGCAGGGGTTAAGCAGGGGTTAAGTCCGCCGAAATCACGGGGAAAGCGCAGCGATACGAAGCATTGGACACAGGTGCGCAAAGGAATCTTAAGGCGCTCGTGGCTTACACTTCTCGATAACAAGGGATGTGCAGCATGATCGCGATCACCAGAGCTTTACTCTTAGTCTTCGCCCTTGCCGCAAGCACAGCCGCCGCGCGGGCTGCGGACTGGCAGGTTGCCAAGGTCACGACCGGCGTGCGCTACACGCTCGACAAGGCAAGCTGGGTCACCCTCAAGACCGGCGATACCGTACCGAACAAGGCCTGGATCTCGACGGGGAAAGGCGGACGGGCGCTGCTGAGGCGCGGCGTCGAAAGCATGGTCCTGCATCCCGGCACTCTGGCGCTCGTGTGGACATCCGGCGGGGCATCCCCGAAGACCGAGATCGCCCAGCAGATGGGCACGATCGAGCTTGATATCGAGAAGCGCAGCCAGCCGCACACCGCCGTCCAGACGCCTTTCCTCGCGGCCGTCGTGAAAGGCACGCACTTCACCGTTTCCGTCGATCGCCGCCGCGCCCGTGTGGAGGTCGATCGCGGCCTCGTGCAGGTCACGGCCTTCGCCTCCGGAGAGCGCGCCGAAGTCGGCCCCGGCGGGCGGGCAGAGGTCGGGAAAACCACGGGAATGAGCGTCGGCGGCACGGTTTCGGCGAACGAGATCGTCACTGTCGAACCGCAGGCGTCGAAGATCCCGGCTGCGGGAACCACGACCCGAATCGGCGCAACGACCAACGACGCCACCGAGACGACGGCAGGCGCCGGGACAACCGGGACCGACGACCAGGCGAGTGGCGCTGCTGGAAACAACGGCAAAATTGGCCGAGAGGAAAAGACCGAAAAGGAAACCCGATCGTCCGGCGATACGCGCGAAAAGGCCGAAACAGGCAAGCGCGACGACGGCCGCGCCTCCCCTTCGGACACATCCGAAAGGGCGGAGCGTGGCGGCCATGAAGGCCGGAATGGCAAAAACGACAGGGATAACGGCGACGGCAGAGGCACCCGCGAAGACCGCGGCAACGGCAACGGCAACGACACGTCCAACAGGCCCGACAGAAGCGAGAAGCCCGAAAAAAGCGAAAAGGCCGACAAGGAGGACAAAGGCGAGAAGGGCGACAAGAGCGAGAAGGAGGACAAGGGCGACAAGGAGGACAGGGGCGACAAGGGAGAGAAGGGCGAACAGTCCGACAACAAGGGCAGGAGTGACGGCGAAGACCACAGTGGCAAGTCGGACAAGGGATCGGAAAGCCACGGAAACGACAGCGGTCGCGGAAATGACAACGATCACGGCAACGGCCATGGAGGCCATGACTGATGCCGCGGTTGCCTGAACGGGACTGCGCACCATGGTGAGCGCCCCGGCGCGCCTGCGCTGCGCAGCCAACGCGCTGTTTCGGCGCCTGGGCGCCAATCCTGGCTTGCATGTCACACGCTGGCTTGCCATTGCCGCCATTCTGCTGGTGTCGCTGCTGGGCAGCCAGACCGCCCTTATCGGCAGCATCGACGAGAAGCTGATTTCTGCGCGTCTTGCGGCAGCCCCCCGTCCGGCGACCGGCCAAGTCGTCGTCCTGGCCATCGACAAGGCCAGCCTTGATGCCGCAGGGGTCTGGCCCTGGCCGCGCAGTCTCTATGCGGGGATCATCGACCGTCTGGCCGCTGCCGGTGTCCAGTCCATCTTCATCGACGTCGATTTTTCCACGCCGTCCCGTCCCGGCGAAGATGCGGCCCTTGCCGCTGCCCTGAAGCGGGCCGGAAGAAGCGTGCTCCTGCCCGTCTTCCACCAGCATGCGCGGGCTGGGAACGACACGACGACCGAGATCAACCGGCCGATCCCCGCGTTTCTGGAAAATGCCTGGCCTGTCTTTGCAAATGTCGCCGTCGATGGGGACGGCGCCGTGCGTTCCATGGCGCTCGGCGACATTTTCGACGGCGTCCGCATCCAGACCGCCGCGGCCGCCCTGGCGGGTAGCCCCGACGACGACGGCAGCATTCGTATCGACTACTCGATTGAGCCCCGGACGGTTCCCACCTATTCGGTGTCGGATCTCCTGGCCGGCCAGATCGCTCCGGCCGCGCTTGCCGGCAAGACGGTTGTCGTGGGCGCGACGGCGACGGAACTGAAGGACATCTTTGCCGTTCCCGTGCATGGAACTTTGCCTGGCCCGGTCATCCATGCCCTGTCGGCCGAGACGATCCTTCAGGACCGCATCCTGGAACCTTTTGACCAGCGCCTCGGCGCCGTCGCGCTGGCATTGGTGATCATCGCCGGTGCGCTCGCATGGCGCTCGCGCCATGTGCTTGTCATCATCACGGCCTGCATCCTCCTCGTCGCGGCCATTGAAAGCGCGGCTTTCGTGCTGCTGAAAGAGGCGTCTGTCGTTCTCGCCACCGCCGTCCCGCTCATCACCGTCGCGCTCGGCATCGTCCTTGTGGTCAATGAGCGCTTCGACGTGGTGCGAGCCCTGATGGCGATCGCACACCTCGAAAACCGCACGACACGCCGGCTGATGAAGCGGATCGTCGCCGACAGCATCGACGGCGTGATCGCATTCGACGCCACGCTGCGCGTCGTGGAAGCCAATGCCGCAGCGCGCAGCGTCATGGGCATGGCGGCAGAGCACGAGGCCGGGCCGACCCTGGAGCGCATCGATGCGATCTTCCCGGACATTGCCACCGCCCTCCAGACCCTTCTGGAGGATCACCGTCGCGATCCGGGGCGCCCGCATTCGGCGCGGATCGATTTCGTGCGCCGCAAGGGGGCGGATGAAGCCCACTACGAGGCGGCCATCACGCTCTCCCACGCTGACGCAGACGGCGTGAGGACATCGGCGGGGCACACTCCGCTGGCGGGCTGCGTCATCATCCGCGACATCACGGCGCGCCAGGTCTATCACGAGCGCCTGCGCCATCTGGCCGACCATGATGAGCTCACCGGCTTGCTCAACCGCCGCGCCTTTGTCGATCGCCTGCCGCTTGCACCGAAAGGCACCTGTATCGCAACGCTCGACATCGAGAACCACGACAATATCTGCGCCACCTTTGGCCGCGATGTTGGCGACGACGTTCTCAAGGCGGTTGCCGACCGGCTGCGCGCCCGCGCGCCGCAAGCGCTGCTGGCGCGTCTCAGCGACGACATCTTCGCCATCGCCCTTGCCGTCGATGACACGAAGACGCTGCCGGACATGGCCAACACGCTTCTGGGCTGGCTGGACGAGCCGCTGGCAGTCGGTGCCGCAGGCATGGAGGCAAGGGCGCGCATGGGCCTGTGCTGGCTTGCCGATGTCAGCGTCGAGCAGGCGATCGGCGCGGCTGAATCCGCCCTTGACGACGCCCGCGCCGTGCCCGGCTGCCGCTGGAAGATCTACGATCCCGCGAGCGCCTTGCGCCAGGCCCGCTACCGGATGCTGGAAACCGACATGCGGACGGCCCTCGCCCAGGGCGAGTTTTTTCTTCTCTACCAGCCGCAAGTGGCGCTGACGACCGGCCACCTGACCGGCGCCGAAGCGCTGGTGCGCTGGCAGCATCCCTCCCTCGACCTCGTTTCGCCAGCCGATTTCATCCCGATCGCGGAGTCGAACGGCCTCATCTGCGATCTCGGCCGCTGGGCGCTGGAGACGGCCTGCCGCGAAGCCAGCGCGTGGGATCCGGAGCTGACGGTCGCGGTCAACGTTTCTCCGATCCAGCTCGATCGCTCCGATATCGTGGCGGATGTCATGTCCGCTCTCGAAAAGAGTGGGCTGGCGCCGTCGCGCCTTTGCCTGGAAATCACCGAGTCGTCCCTTCTGGACAGTGGCGACCGGATCTTCGACGAGCTGGAGCGGCTGCGTGCGATGGGCATCCGGATCGCGCTCGACGACTTCGGCACCGGCTATTCCTCGATGGGCCAGCTGGCCGGCATCCCGCTCGACAAGCTGAAGCTCGACCAGTCATTCGTGCGCCGCATGCTGGATGACAATGGTGTGCGCCAGATCGTCCGCGCCATCATCGCGCTTGCCCATGCCCTGAAGCTCGAGGTCGTGGCCGAAGGCATCGAGGGCGAAGCCGAACAGACGATGCTGAATGATCTCGGCTGCGAGATCGGACAGGGCTATCGCTTTGGCCGGCCGCTCAAGGCCAAGCCCTTCCGCGCCCTCGGCGCCTGAGGCAATCCGCCCGACCGCGCAACGGGCCAGGCCCTTGACGCAGCCACTGGCGAAAGGTTCAACTGCACGGGCTTAACCGCACCTCCGCGGCCGGGAAGAACCTCCATGAACGTCTCCACCCTTGCCGAACGCCAGATCCTCAAGGCCCAGGCCGAAGGACAATTCGACAATCTCGCGGGAGCCGGAAAACCGCTGGATGTTTCCGGAGATGGCAGCATGGAGGCGGTCGGATACCGGATCATGGCCGATGCCGGCGCGGTGCCGCGGGAAATCGGGCTTCGAAAGGCCGTGGCCGCACAGGCCCATGTTCTGAAAGAGACAACCGGCGAAGACGCGATCCGCCGCGAAATGGCAAAGCTCGCCGATCTTCAGCTTCGCCTCGACATCGAAATCGAAGCCCGCCGCCGCTTCTTCGGCACCTGACCGGGCTGTCATGACCGCCTATATCGGCCTTTTCGCTGCGGCCTTCCTCGCCGCGACGCTCTTTCCGGCCCAGTCGGAGGGTCTTCTCGCCTATCTCGTCCATGCCGGCGCACATTCGGTCGTCCTGCTGGTCGCCGTCGCCAGCCTCGGCAATGTGCTGGGTTCGCTTGTCAACTGGATGATCGGACGCGGCGTCGAGCGGTTTCGCGACCGGCGCTGGTTCCCGGTTTCGCCAGGCCGGCTCGTCCGCGCTCAGGCTTGGTACCACCGCTACGGCCGCTGGTCGCTTCTGGCGAGCTGGCTCCCCGTGGTCGGCGACCCCATTACCCTTGTGGCGGGCGTCCTGCGCGAACCGCTCTGGAGCTTCCTGCTGCTGGTCACGCTCGCCAAGACGGGTCGCTACGCGCTGATTGCCTGGCTGCTGACCTGACGAAGGCGGTCGCCAAGCCGCATGGAGACGAGGCGGGACGGCGACAATCCACATAAGATGACTAATTTTGTCTTGTTTAAGTCACCAAGCTGTGGTCATAGGAACGCGCCCCTTGCCACGCTTTAAGGAAGCTCACCATGTCGCGTCTTCGTCCCCTCCTTACCGCCCTTTCCGGGCTCGTGCTGGCCACCGCCATCGGTGCTGCAAACGCCTTCGCCGCGACGACGACCTATCCCCTGACGATCGACAATTGCGGCGTGAAGGTCACCTTCGAGAAGGCGCCCGAGCGCGCCATCGGCCTTGGCCAGAACAGCGCGGAAATCCTGCTGCTGCTCGGTCTTGAAGACAGGATGGCCGGCACCGCCTTCTGGCCCAGCAAGGTTCTGCCGCAGCTTGCCGCCGCCAACGAGAAGGTCAAGCTGCTGACGGTCGAGTTCCCGACCTTCGAGGGCATTCTGGCCGAGAACCCGGATTTCGTCGCCGCCGCCCTGCCGAGCCTGCTTGGCCCCGACAGCAAGGTTGCCAAGCGCGAGGATTTCGAAAAGCTCGGCGTGCCCACCTACCTCTCGCCCAGCACCTGCCTGAAGACAGACGGCGGCAAGGATGTCTATGGCAGCCGCGACACGCTGTGGAGCATGGACCTGCTCTACAAGGAGATCGACGAACTCTCGCAGATCTTTGACGTCGCCGATCGCGGCCAGGCGCTGATCGCCGATTTCAAGGCGCGCGAGGCGGCCCTTCGCGCCACCGTCTCGCCGGATGGCCGCAAGCTTTCCTATGTCTTCTGGTTCTCCAGCCCCTCGCCGTCAGCCGACGCCTATCTCGGCGGCAAGAACGGTGCTTCCGGCTATATCGCCAATTTGCTCGGCGGCGTGAATGCCATCGACGCCGCAGCCGAATGGCCGGCACTGGGTTGGGAGGCGATCATTGCCTCCAATCCTGACGTCATCGTCGTCGCGAGCCTCGACCGCAACCGCTGGGAGCTCGACAAGCCGGACGCCAAGATCAAGTTCCTGACGACCGACCCGGCGACCAGCCAGATGCCGGCCGTCAAGAACAATGCCATTGTTGTCATGGACGGGCAGGCCATGAACCCGACCGTACGCACCATTTTCGGCGCAGAGCAGGTGGCCGAGCAGTTGAAGGCACGCGGTCTGCTGAAGTGACGGCTCTCAGTGAAACGGTCGGGGGCCAGAGGATGCGGCATGCGCTGATCACCAGCCTGGCAATGGTCCTGTCCCTCGTTGCCGTGCTGCTGGTCGTCGCCATCAGTACCGGCATCGGCGACCTGCCGATCCCCGTCACCACGACCTTGCTCGCGATCACCAACAAGCTCGGCTGGACAACGGCCGAGCTCAATCGCATCCATGAGACGGTCATCTGGGACTATCGCCTGAGCCGTGCGCTCGTTGCCGCCTTCTGCGGCGCGGGCCTGGCGCTTTCGGGCGCGATCATGCAGTCGTTGCTGCGCAATCCGCTGGCGGAACCCTATGTGCTCGGCATTTCCGCCGGCGCCTCCACCGGGGCGGTCGGCATCGTCATCCTCGGCTTGGGCTCCGGCGTGGTCTCCCTGTCAGCCGGCGCATTCACCGGGGCATTCGCCGCCTTCCTTTTTGTCGCCGTCCTCTCCAACGGGACGCGCGGTGGCGCCGACCGGACCATCCTGGCCGGCGTCGCGGCCTCCCAGCTCTTCAATGCCGCCACCGCCTATGTCGTCACCACCGCCGGCAACGCGCAGCAGGCGCGCGACGTGATGTTCTGGCTGCTCGGCAGCTTCGGCGGCGTGCGCTGGCCGGAATTCACGCTGGTCTCCATCGTCGTCGGCCTCGGCCTGATCGCCTGCCTGGCCTATGCCCGCGTACTGGACGCCTTCGCCTTCGGCGACGAGGCGGCAGCCGCCCTCGGCGTCAACGTCGCTCGCGCCCGGCTCGGGCTCTTCTGTCTGACCGCGCTGCTGACCGCCACCATCGTCAGCATCGTCGGCTCCATCGGCTTTGTCGGGCTCGTCGTGCCGCATGCGGCCCGCTTCCTGGTCGGCCCGCTGCATAGCCGCCTGCTGCCGGCCTGCGCCATCGGCGGGGCGATCTTCATGGTGCTGGCCGATATCGCCGCGCGCATCCTCGTGCCGCAGCAGGTGCTGCCGATCGGTGTCGTCACCGCCCTTGTTGGTGTGCCCTTCTTCTCTTTCATCCTCTATCGGTCCCAGCGCGCAGCATGAGCATCGTTGCCGAAAACATTTCCTGGAGCATCGGCGCGAAGTCCATTCTCGATGCCGTCTCCTTTGCCGTAGAGCCGGGCGAGATGCTCGGCCTCCTTGGCCCGAACGGCTCCGGCAAGACTTCGCTCCTGCGCCTTCTGGCCGGATTGAGGAGACCGCGCGCCGGCCGCGTGCTGCTCGATGGCCGGGACATTTCCACGATCCCGCGCCGCACGATCGCCCAAAGGCTCGCCTTCGTGGAACAGCACGCAACGACCAACCAGAACCTGACGGTCGACGACGTGGTGAAGCTCGGCCGCTTCCCGCACCGTTCGTTCTTCTCCGGCTGGACGGCCGAAGACGACAGGGCGGTGGACACCGCCCTCGCCCGCGCCGGAATGGCCGGCAAGCGCCATGACAACTGGCAGAACCTGTCGGGCGGCGAGCGCCAGCGTGCCCACATCGCCCGTGCCCTCGCCCAGAACCCGAGCGAACTGATCCTTGACGAACCCACCAACCATCTCGACGTCGAGCACCAGATAGGCCTGCTCAGCCTGGTCGCAGAGCTGCCCGTGACCAGCATCCTCGCGCTCCATGACATCAACCACGCCGCAATGTTCTGCGACCGCCTCGTCGTCCTGCAGCAGGGCCGCGTCGTCGCCACGGGCAAGCCGGCCGATGTCCTGACGGAAGAGCTCTTGCGTGACGTCTTCAACATCGAGGCGCGCGTCGAGCCATCGCCGCATCATGGCCGCCCGCATGTCCATTTCCTGCGCCCGAACCGCGGTGATCGGGCCTGATCACTCCGCCGGATCGAGGCTGCCGCCGCCATGATGACAGGCTGGTGATGGGAGGGCGCCGGATCAATCATTGAACGTTCAAGAGTCATGCATTATGACCGATGCACGGCCCGGCCTGTCCTGAAACGAAACACATCGTCGGGCTGGCAGGCCGCGGTGCAGACGAAGGGAAATGACGTGCCGGCATTTGATCTCGAAGCCGTCGTCCACGATACGCAGGAAGGCAAGAAGCCGGAACTTCGTCTCTGGCTGCGGCTCCTGTCCACGACAAAGCTGATGTCCCAGGAAATCCGCCGCCGGCTGCGTCGCGAGTTCGGCGCCACCCTGCCGCAATTCGATCTCCTCTCCCAGCTTTACCGCGAGAAGGACGGTCTGCGGCTAGGGGAACTGTCCAGGCGCACCATGGTCACCAACGGCAACGTGACCGGCCTCGTCGAGCGGCTGGAAGCCGACGGACTCGTCACGCGCGAGCGCCTGCCCGACGATCGCCGCGTCATCGTCGCCTGGCTGACGCCCAAGGGTCGCACCACCTTCGAGGCCATGGCCGAAGCGCATGAAAACTGGCTGAAGGACATGATGGCCGACGTCGACCCAATCGTCATCGCCGGGCTTCTGACCCATGTCGGTCAGGTCAAGCAATCGACCCGCAACCACCTTTCCGGCGACGAGAACGAAGACATCTGAGGCAAGACCGCGATCGCCGGTCGGCCCGCGCCGATCCGGTCTCACGCACCGATATCCGCCCTAGAGTGATCGTTTCCAACCGGCAACGCCCTCAGGCATTGCCCCGAAAGGGCGTACCGGCAGCGGCCCTGCCCGGTTCGCCCGGCCGCCACGGCACCCGGCCACCGACCTCCCCAAGCATCGAAGCACGCCCGCACAGGCTTCCCCTTCATCGAATTCCGTGCTTATATTGAATGAACGTTCAGCAAATAAGAGGATGCCATGAACGAGCTTGTCCGCGATATCGCCGTGCCGGGAAACTGGGATCGCAGGGGGCTGCCGGGCTGGTGTTATCATTCGGATGCACTGCTGGCGCTCGAGAAGGAACACCTCTTCCGCCGCCACTGGCAGATCGCCTGCCATGTCTCGGATCTCCCGGAACCCGGCAGCTATGTCACGCTCGACTTTGCCGATGAACGTATCCTGGTGGTGCGCGACAGGGAGGGCACGATCCGTGCCTTCAACAATGTCTGCCGCCATCGCGGCTCGCGGCTGGTGACGGCCGAAACGGGCCAGTGCCGGGGTGCGCTGGTCTGCCCTTTCCACGGCTGGGTCTACAATCTCGACGGCACGCTGCGCGGCCCGGCGCGACCCGACAGCTTTCCGCCCCTCGACAAGCACGAATTCGCACTGGCCGGCATCGAGGCGGAAGTCTGGATGGGTCTCGTCTTCATCCGCCTGCGCCCCGGCCCGCAGCCTGCCGTCGCCGAACTCCTGAAACCCTTCGAGGCCGAGCTTGCCCATTACCGTTCGGCCGACATGGTGCCGACCTCAGGCTTCTGGCAGCATGAATCGCCGGTGAACTGGAAGTCGGTGCGCGACGTCGACAACGAAGGCTACCATGTCGCCATGGCCCATCCGGCGTTGCAGGATCTCTATGGGGCAAGCTACGCCGACGAACCCTTCGTCAACGGCGTTTCCCGCTCCGCTGCGACCTACAATCCCCATGCCGGCCGGCGCTGGAGCGTGCGCCACTATCGCGCCATCGCGCCGGAAGCGCCGCACCTGCCGCCGGAACTGCGCAAGACCTGGCTCTATTATGGGCTTTTCCCCAACAACGTGATCGCGGTGACACCGGAAACCCTGCAATTCTACCAGGAATTCCCGATCACTCGGGGCCGCACCCAGCTGCGCGGCGCGATCTATCGCCACCGCGCCGAAGGCCGGGCAACCCGGCTCGCCCGCTACCTCGCCGCCCGCATCGACCGGGACACCATGGCCGAGGATGTGCAACTGACGGTCTGGTCGAACGAGGCCATGACCTCGCAGAGCTTCGCCGGTTTCTACCTGTCCGATCTCGAATACGGAGTGCGCACCCATCACAATCACCTGCGCGCCATCCTGCCCGTCATGACGCTGGAAACGGCACCGGACGAGGAGCGGATGGCCGAGGTCAACGCGCAGCTGCTTCAGGGAAGCTGACCCACGCCGCCCCCGAAGCAGACGTGCGGAAGCCGGCGGCTATCCAGGCCGCCGGCTTTCTGCATCTGCGTGTCCCGCTTATCCCTTCCAGAGTCCCTCGCGCGCCAGCTCGTCCTGGGTCAACGAAATGCCCTTGCGCAGGATGGAGACGAGGTCGTCGATCTGGCTCCGCGTGATCGTCAGCGGCGGGGACATGACGCACATATGGATCAGCGGCCGCACCAGCAGTCCGAGCCGCTGGCAGTGGGCGTCGATCCGCTTGCCGACTTCGAGATCGAGCGCCAGCGGATTGTTGCTCTCACGGTCGGCGACGCATTCCACGCAGGCCATCAGCCCCAGCCCGCGCACCTCGCCCACCAGCGGCAGATCCTCCAGCGTTTTCAGCTGCGCCTGGAAATAGGGGGCGATCTCACGCGCATGGGCAAGCAAGCCACCTTCCAGGAGATCGAGATTGGTCTCCGCCACCGCGCAGCCGATCGGATGGCTGCTATAGGTCAGGCCGTGGGCAAACATCGCATCCGCATGGTTGGAGCGCCTGAGCGTCTCGAGCAGGGCGTCCGAGATCATCACGCCGCCGAGCGGGAAATAGCCTGACGTGACCCCCTTGGCGAACGTGATCATGTCCGGTTCGATACCGAACACAGCCTCGGACGCGAAGACATGGCCCAGCCGCCCGAAGGCCGTCACCACCTCGTCGGCGATGAAAAGAATATCGTTCTGGCGGCACAGATCCCGCATGCGGGCGAGATAGCCGGGCGGCGGAACGATCACGCCGCCGGAAGCCATGATCGGTTCGGCGATGAAGGCACCAATCCGTTCTGCACCCTCGGTCTCGATCACCTGGCGGAACTCGGCGACGAGCCCGTCGCAGAAGGCCTCCACCGACTGTCCGGCCGGACGCCGGAAAGGATTGGGACAGGAAAGCTTGATGACCATCCCGCTCGCGCTGTCCATCCAGTCATGGTCGCGCGGCCGGCCGTTCAGCGACGCCGAGAGATAGGTCGAGCCGTGGTAGCCACCCTGCCGCGCGACGACCTTCTTCTTCTCCGGCCGGCCCTGCACATTGTTGGAAAACTGCATGAAGCGCAGCGCCGTCTCCACCGCCGAGGAGCCGCCGGTCGTGTAGAAGACATGGCCGAGATCGGCGGGCGAATGGGCCGCCAGACGCTGCGACAGGCGAACCGACGGCTCGCTCATCGTGTACCAGGGGGAATTGTAGGAGAGCGCCATGCCCTGATCGTAGAGCGTGCGGGCGATCGGCTCGCAGGCATGGCCGGCATTGGTGCACCACATGCCGGCCGGTCCGTCGATCAGCCGCCGTCCTTCGAGATCGGTGACATAGATGCCCTCCCCGGCCACGATACCGCCGCGCGTTTCCGCCCCGATCTCGCCGGCCACGGGCCATGGCTGGATGAGATGGGCGCGCGCCGCCGCACCGAGATCGTCTGTCTGGCGGGACGAGCGATTTTCGGCATTGCGGATTGCGGCCATGAGATTTCCCCCGATTTGCTTTTCAAGCAGCTGAATTCAATTGGAGAATAGCATCATATTGAATGGACGTTCAATCAAATTATTCCACAAGGGTGCTTGCAATCATCGAGCTTTTGCGCACATCATGCAGGCGGGAACAAAAAGGCCAGAACGCCACGGGAACCTCTCATGCGACGCAGGCTGCACCACCATTGTCGTCCGTCCGTCCTGCAGGAGCTGCGCTGATGGCGCTCGCGGTGGAGGCAACGGTCCGCGAACCGGAGGATGCCAGGGGCCCACGGCCCGCCTGGCGCAAAAGCGAGGAGGCAACCGGCCTCGCCCTGATCTCGCCGACCGCGCTCTATGCGCTCCTGATGCTCGGGATCCCCATCCTCACCGTCATCGCCTACAGTTTCTGGACGCAGAACTATCTGGAGATCGACCACACCTTCACCCTCGAAAATTACCGCGTGGCCCTAACCGAGCCGATGTACCGCGACCTGTTGATGCGCTCGCTCGGCATCTGCCTGGTGGTCTCCGCCACGACGGTGCTGGTCTCCTATCCCGTCGCATGGTTCATCTCCTTCCGCGGTGGCCGGCACAAGAACCTGCTCCTCTTTCTCATCACGGTGCCTTGCTGGACGAGCTACCTGCTGCGCGTGATGTCCTGGAAGATGATCCTCGGCTATCAGGGTGTCCTCAACACCGGCCTCCTGTCCCTCGGCGTCATCACCGAGCCGATCGCCTCCCTGCTCTACAACTCCAATGCCGTTGCGATCACGCTGGTGCACAGCTGGGCGGCCTTCGCCATCCTGCCGATCTATGTGTCGCTGGAGAAAATCGACCGTTCCCTGGTGGAAGCCGCGCGCGACCTCGGCGACGGGCCCGTGAGGAGTTTCCTGCGCGTCGTGCTGCCGCTTTCCATGCCGGGCGTCGTCTCGGCCCTGCTTATCGTGATGATCCCGACCGTCGGCGATTACGTGACGCCGAAGCTCGTCGGCGGCAAGGATGGCGTGATGATCGCGACCGCCATCCAGGCGCAGTTCGGCAAGGGGGCCAACTGGCCGCTGGGCGCAGCGCTCTCCGTGACCACCATGGCGATCGTCTCGCTGCTCGCCGGTGCCGCGGCGCTTCTCCTCAAGCTGGCGGCGAGGCGCATCCGATGAGCCTCCTCAACATCACCCGTTGGCGGCTGTTGCCAATCTACATGGCGCTCTATCTCGCCTTCCTCTACCTGCCGATCCTGTTGCTGCCGGTCTTCTCCTTCAACGATGCCGCCGCCACGCGCTTCCCGCTCGCCGGCTTCACGACCAAATGGTACGCCTCGCTATGGGGCAACCGGGAAATGCTGGATGCCGCCTTCAACAGTCTGGTGGTCGGCCTCTGCGTCGCCGTCCTCTCGACCGGGCTTGCCATCTGCGCGGCCCGCGCCGTCACCCGCTACCGCTTCCGTGGCCGGCAGGCGGCCAATGCGCTGATCATGGCGCCCCTGGTGCTGCCGGAAATCATCGTTGCCGTGTCCATGCTGATGATCATCCTCCAGATCGGGCTGGAACTGTCGCTCGCAACCGTGATCCTGGGCCAGGTCGTCTTCTGCCTGCCCTATTCCATGGCGGTGCTGACGGCCGGCTTCGACGGTTTCGACCGCTCGCTGGAAGAAGCCTCGCTCGATCTCGGCGAGACCGCCTTCGGCACGTTCCGCCGCGTGACCCTACCCGTTGTCGCGCCGGCGATCGTCTCGAGCCTGCTCGTCTCCTTCACCATCTCGCTGGATGAATTCCTGCTGGCCTTCTTCCTTTCAGGCACCGAACCGACGCTGCCCGTCTACATCTGGGGCCAGTTGCGCTTTGCCGCCAAGCTTCCGGGCGTGCTGGCGCTCGGCAGCCTGATGCTCGCCTTGTCCATCTGCCTGCTGGGCCTCGCCGAAATCCTGCGTCGGCGCACCGAACGGCAGCTTTCCGCCGGAGACCACCATGTCTGATGCACATGCCGAACGCCCGATGATCCGCATCACCGGCGTCAACAAGTTCTACGGCATCTACAAGGCGCTGACCGATGTCTCGCTCGACATCGCTGCCGGCGAGTTCTTCTCGCTGCTCGGTCCCTCCGGCTGCGGCAAGACCACGCTGCTGCGCTCGATCGCCGGCTTCGAGACACCGTCCTCCGGCGACATCGCCATCGACGGGCAGTCCATGATCGGGGTAGCGCCGAACCGCCGGCCGACCAACATGGTGTTCCAGAGCTACGCCATTTTCCCGCATCTGAACGTGGAGGAGAACGTCGCCTATGGCCTGAAGCGGCTGAAGCTCGGTGCCGCCGAAGAGCGCCGTCGCGTCGGCGATGCGCTGGAGCAGGTCCGGCTCGGCCATCTCGGCGCCCGGCGGGGCCATGAGCTCTCCGGCGGCCAGCGCCAGCGCGTGGCCCTTGCCCGCGCCCTCGTGCTGCGCCCGAAGGTTCTGCTGCTCGATGAACCGCTCTCTGCCCTCGACAAGAAGCTGCGCGAGGAAATGCAGTCCGAACTGCGCGCCCTGCAGAAGGCCGTCGGCATCACCTTCGTTCTGGTGACACACGACCAGTACGAGGCGCTGGCCCTCTCCGACCGCATCGCCGTCATGTTCGGCGGCAAGATTGCCCAGATCGCCACACCGAAGGAGCTTTACCAGCATCCTCTGACGCGGCTGACCGCCGACTTCCTTGGCGGCATGAATTTCCTCTCCGGCAAGGTTGTCGAGCGCAACGGCGACAGGCTGTCGGTCGAGACCGAACGCTTCGGCCGGCTCCACCTCGCCGCCGCCGCAACCGATGGCTGGCCCGGCGAGCGGATCACGCTCGGTATCCGTCCGGAGCGACTGCGCCTGCTCTGGGACGAAGACACGGCCGACCACATGCTCATCGGCACCGTCACCGATCGCGCCTATTTCGGCGAGACGACCCATCTGTCGGTGAGCGTGGATGGCCTCGACCGGCCGCTGTCGATGATCGAAACCAATACCTATGGCGCCGACGACCTGCCGATCGGCGCCGCGATCCGGCTCGCTTACGATCCCGACGCCTTCGTGGCGCTTGCAGAAGACAAGCCGGAAGAGCGCATCCGCAAGGTCGGCTGAAAGCGTCTCAGCCGGACGGTCTCTGCATGCGCCGGGCAAGCTCCTCCAGCCAGTCGGCGCCGACCCGGTAGCGCCTCAGCACCGCAACAGGGTCTTCGCCGTCGAGGCGGGCGAGATAGCGGTAGACCTCAAGCGTTGCAGCATCCATCGCGCCCCGCCCGTGGAAATACATGGCCGCCGCATACCGCGCGCGCCCGGACCATTCTACGCCGGCCGGCATCATCACCAGCGCCCACTGCGCCTCTTCTTCGCTCTCGCCCTTGCCCGTCATGGTGCGGCTCCCGCGGCAGGTGTCCAGGGTCAGAACCGGCCCGGCGGGTTGGCCGAGCGGCGATCGAGCGTGACGAAGGGACGTGGCACGATCTTCGCCCGCTTCATCATCTTCTGGTACTGCAATTCCCGGAGCGCGTAGATCTCCACCCAGAGGTCGTCCTTGATACACTCCCCATAGGGCCGCGACAGCGTGGCAATCGCAATGTTGCGCTTGGCGAGCGGCGACCAGATGCCGGCGGTCACGATGCCCGCCTCATGCTTGCGACGGTGATAGACCAGCGCATGCTCGGCCGGAATGTTACCCTCTATCTCCAGCCCGACCAGGATGAAACGCAGAGACTTGGCCTGCCGTGCGCGCAGGATCGCATCACGGCCGTTGAAGTAAGGCTTCTCGGGATCGACAAGCCAGTCCAGCCCGATCTCGTCCGGCAGCCGCTCGCGGTCGGCGCGAAGGGCGGCTTCCGCCGTGACGAAATCCGCATTGGCGACGATGAAGCCTGCCTCGATGCGCGCGCGGTTCAGCGCGCCATAACCGATCGCCTTCAGGCCGAACAACTGGCCTGCCTGCCAGAGCCGGTCCCACAGCGACAGGGCAAGCGGTGCGGGCGCAAACAGCTCGTAACCCAGATCACCGGTAAAGCCGGTGCGCGAGATCAGCACCTCGCCACCCTCATGGGCGAAAGTGGCGAGCTGGAAGGGCTTCAGGCCCGCCACACCATCGAAGCCGGCCGCCTCCAGCACCGCAAAGCTCGTCGGACCCTGCAGCGCCACAGCCGCCAGCGCTTCCGTCTCCTCCTCGATCGCCACGTCGAAGCCGTCGGCGCTGTCCGTCAGCCAGGGAAGATGTCGTTCCTGGCAGCACAGCCGGAAATCGGCCTCGCCGAGCCGGAAAAGCGTACCGTCATCAAGCACATGGCCGTGATCGTCGCACCAGGCCGTATACTGCACACGCCCCACTTTCAGCTTGCGCACGTCGCGCAGTGTCAGGCGGTTGAGGAAGCGTTCCGCCCCGGCACCGCGGATGCGGTATTTCACCATGGGCGAAATATCGAACAGCGCAGACGTGGAGCGGATCGCGAAATATTCGAGCTCGTCATCGAAAACCGAATGCGGCGCCTTGTAGCCCGCCCAGTCGTACCAGTCGTTGGTGGTCGAGAGCGCCGCAAGACGCGCATGAAACGGGGTTTCGAGGCGAGGCGTGCGGATATGGGCCTGGCCCGCACGGCGAAGGGTAGGATCGATCGTCATCGGCGGTCTCCGGCAAGGATGTGGCGTGCGGCAAGCAACCCCGGCAGCCCCGAAATCCCGCCACCCGGATGACTACCGGCACTGGCAAGGAAGAGACCGGCAAGCGGCGTGGAAAAACGCGAGGCGGCATGCACCGGACGATTGACGAAGAGCTGGTCAGCCTGAAGCTCACCGTGATGCCAGTGCCCGCCCGGCACGCGATAGGCCGCCTCGATATCCGGAGGCACCATGATCCGGGCGCCGAGAACCGTGTGGCCGATGCCCGGCGCATGCCGTTCAAGCACCGCAAGCAGCGCCGACACAAGCTTCGGCCGCCCGCTCTCCCAGCCCTCCTTGAGAGCATAGGGCACAAACGGCACCAGCGCCGACACCGTCGCGCCACCGGCCGGCGCCAGAGTGGGATCGGCAAGGCTCGGCACCATCACCTCCATGACGGGATCATCGTGGAAGGCGCCGTATTTCGACGGGTTGAAGGCCGTCTCCACATGCTGCATCGAGCCGGCGATCACCAGCCGCCCGCCCAGCGCATCGCGGGAAACACCTGAGAAGGACGGCACCGCATTGAGCGCGAGATCCAGCCGCGCGACATTGCCGTTCGACCGGATATGAGTGACGGCCCGGCGCAACCCCGTGCCGATCTCGGCGGGATCCACGAGGCTGAGAAACGTCGTCTTCGGATGCACGGCGGAGACGATGACGGGCGCGGCGAGCGTCTCGCCGGTCTGGAGCACCACGCCGCTGACCGCGCCGCGATCGGCCAGAATGCGCGCGACGGGCGCATTGGTGCGGATTGTCACACCGGCTTTTTCCGCCCCCGCGACGAAAGCCGCCCCGAGCGCCGCCATGCCGCCCTGCGGCACATATTGCCCGCCGGGCCGCCCGTTTGCTTCGCCGGTCAGCCTGTAATAGAGGCCGAGCAGCGAGGTGGGCGAGCGCGGGCCGAGCTGAATGCCCAGCGTCGCATCGAAGGCAATGAGCCCTTTCAACCGATCGTCCGTCAGATATTCGTCGCCGACATCGGCGACGTTCATCAGCAGCATGCGCAGGAAATCGCGTCCCTCTTCCCGCCCCTTGCGGATGAGCCCGAGCCCGGCCAATCCAATGGCCGCGAGATCGCCGCCGCTGACCTTGCCGATCGGCAGGGGCGTGCGTTTGAGCAGACGGCGCAGGATGCCCGCCTGAAAGAGAAGCTTGCTGCGGAGCGCCGCAAACCGCTCCGCCTCCGCGGCATCGATACCCCGGATGGTCTCGCCATAGGCGCCCTCGAGGATGACCGGCTCGCGGCTGAGCGAGAGCACGACTGTCGGGAGTGCCGCTCCACCCGCTACCCCCTTCGGCAAGCCCAGAAGCTCAGCCACTTCGCCATCCAGCCGGTTGACGATCTGGGTCGGCCCGCTGGCGCGAAAGCCCGGATGGAAGCTGTCGCCGCGCAGCATGCCGCCGGCCTCGTCCCCGGCTTCCAGCACGAGAACCTTGCGGCCGCTCCTGGATAGCGCTGCCGCTGCGGTCAGGCCGTTATGGCCGCCGCCGATGACGATTGCATCAAATGACATCATGGGCCCCGCTCATATGGTCACGCCCGCGCTTGAGATCGCGCAGGATTTCGGCTGCCGCATTGCGCCCCGGCGCGCCCATCACCCCGCCGCCGGGATGGGTGGAGGAGCCGCAGAGGTAAAGCCCCTGAACAGGGCTTCGATATTGCGCGTAACCCGGCACCGGCCGGTTGAAGAGAAGCTGGTCGAAAGTGAGCTCGCCCTGGAAGATATTGCCTTCCGTCAACCCCACCTCCGCCTCGATTTCGCGCGGCGTTCGTACCTCCATGTGCAGGATGCGCTCGCGGAAGCCCGGCGAATAGGACGAGATCTGGCTGACGACGGTTTCGGCAAAGGCATCGCGGTCCGCATCCGTCCAGTCGCGCCCCTCCACTTTCGGCGGGCAATACTGCACGAAGCAGCTCACAAAATGCTTGCCGGGGGGCGCCATGGTGGGGTCGAGCGTGGTCGGGATCATCATGTCCACGAAGGGATCGGCCGACCAGCGTCCGGCCTTCCAGTCGTCATAGGCACGCTCCATCCGCGCCACGCTATCGGTGAAATGCAGGTCGCCGCGCAGACAGTTGGAGCCCTTGGGCAGTGCCGGAAACTCGGGCAGGCTGTCGAGAGCGATGTTGAGCTTGCCGGACGAGCCGCGCATCTTGAAATGCTTGACCCGGTGCACGAAACGCTCCGGCAGATCCTTCTCCTCGACCAGCTTCAGGAAAGTGCGCTTGACATCGGCATTGGAGACGACCACCCGGCCGCGCACCTCCTCTCCATCGGCGAGAACGATGCCGCTCGCAGCCCCGCCCCGGGTCAGTACCTTCTCGACATCGGCGCCGGTGCGGATCGTTCCACCCGCCGCCTGGAAGGAACTGGCCAGCGCCCGGCTGATGGCACCCATGCCGCCGCGCGCATAACCCCAGGCGCCGACGGAGCCATCGACCTCGCCCATGTAATGATGCAGCAGCACATAGGCCGTGCCCGGCGACATGGGCCCCAGCGCCGTGCCGATGATGCCGGAGAGCGCCAGATAGGCCTTCACCACGTCCGTCTCGAAATACTCGTCGAGAAAATCGGAAATCGACATGGTCCAGAAACGCAGCGTCGCCGCCATCTCCGCGGCGGAAAAATCGCCGAAGCGCTTGGCGAGGAAAAGGAGTTCGCCGATATCTCGCGGCTTGAAGGAGAAGGGATCGGGCGCAGTGCGCATCAGAAGCGGCTGGATGAACCGGCACTGGCGCGTCACGTCGCGCGCGTAGCGCTCGTAAGCTTCCGCATCGCGCTTTGACCAGCGGGCGAATTCGCGCCGGTGGCTGTCATGGTCGCGGTAGGAGGCGAGATAGTCGCCGTCCTCGGTCAGCACCGCCCCGCCCTCGTAGGAGATGACCTGCAACCCGTGCTTCGGCAATTCGAGATCGCGCATGATCTCGGGGCGAAACAGCGAGCAGACATAGGAGCAGTTCGAATAGAGAAAGCCGGGCGTAAGCTCCCGGCTGGTCGCAGCACCGCCGACCCAGTCGTTCTTCTCGAGCACGACCACATCCAGCCCGGCGCGCTGGAGATAGCAGGCGGCCACAAGACCGTTATGTCCACCGCCGATGATCACCACATCATGGGTCTTCATGCTGCCCTCGCTCTCGTTCGCTTATCCAAAAGAGCATGAGAACCGCGGGCTTGTCCAGATATACTGAATGAACATTCAGCAAGAAACTTGCAATGTCCGCCAAACGCGCTACTCTGCGTAAAACGAGAGGACGCAAGATGGAAAGGCTCCGCGCGCGACATGCAGGCAGCACCCCGAAAGGTGCCGCGGACCATCGGGGGCCGGTCTTCGGTCGCAACGCGACCAAGAAGGTTCTTGACAGAAACGTGCCGGCGCGCGCTCAACTCGGAACCGATAAACCGGATGCGGAGGCGCCGTCAGGGGCGGCATCCGGCAGCAAGGCCGAGGACGGAACCATCAGCATGAAGACCACAGACACGCTCCCGGAAACGGACGCTTCCGGGGACAGGAAAAGCCGCAAGGCCTCCAAGGAAACCCGCCAGCAGCAGCTCATCGAGGCGACGATCGATTCCCTTGCCAAGCGCGGCTATGCCGAAACGACGCTCGCCAACGTTGCCGATGGCGCCGGCCTGTCGCGCGGCATCGTCAACTTCCATTTCGAGAGCAAGGAACGGCTGCTGATCGCCACGCTGCAATTCATGGCCGACGAATATGCCGCCCACTGGTCGGCCGCCTACGAGAAGGCCGGCGACACGGCGGCGTCCAGGCTCTGGGCGCTGGTTGCCGCCGATTTCGACCGCAAGCTGACCACGCGCCGCAAGCTCGCCGCCTGGTGTGCCTTCTGGGGCGAGGCCAAATCGCGACCCACCTATCAGGCGCTGTGCGGCGCACGCGATGCCCGCTACCAGCAGCTCTTCGAAGATCTCGTCACCGCCCTGAAGGCGGAGGGCGATTATGCTTACGAGCCGAAGGCCATGACGCTGGTCCTCTGTGCAGCGCTTGAGGGCCTGTGGTGGCGCCTGATGATGAGCGACGGGCTGACGCGCGAGGCCGCGCATGCTGCCGCCATCGAGTTCCTCGTCGGGACTTTCCCGCGCCACATGACCCGGGAGGGCCCACGCGCCGCCTGATGCCATTCCGGCGGCCTCCGAACCGGCTGATCGGCCGGTCCGGTTCCGCCACGAAACCACAGGCGGCACCGGCGCCATGGAACCGGCCCCGCCGACACTGTCGCCAAACCCAGGGAGACCGGCCATGACACTCAAGACTGCCTTTCGAATGTCCGTCCTTTTGTCCGTTCTGCTGGCAGGTGCAGCGCCGCCGGCAACGGCTGCGGACAACATCACCGTCTTCGACTGGGCAGGCTATGAGGATCCGGCCTTCCATCCGGCCTACACCGCGAAATTCGGCACTGAGCCTGACTTCTCCTTCTTCGGCGACGAAGAGGAGGCCTTCCAGAAGCTGCGCTCCGGCTTCAAGGCGGACCTTGCCCATCCCTGCTCCCAGAGTGTCGCCAAGTGGCGCGAGGCCGGCATGCTGGAGCCTCTGGACACCGCCAAGCTGACCAGCTGGAACGACATCCTGCCCGGCATCAAGGCCATGAAGGGGCTGATGACCGGCGACGATGGCAAGGCCTATTTCCTGCCCTTCGAATGGGGCAACACGGTGCTGACCTACCGCACCGACACGGTGAAGCCCGAGGATGTGGCATCGCTGAAGGCCTTCGCCGACCCGAAGTTCAAGGACCGTGTTTCGATCGGCGACAATGTCGATGACGCCTATGCGCTGGCCAGCCTCGCCATCGGCGTCAAGGACTGGACAAAGCTGACGGACGATCAGTTCAAGCAGGCGTCGGACTTCCTGCGCGCCGTCCACAAGAATGTCCGCCTCTACTGGACCGACAACACCGATCTCAGCCAGGCGCTGGCCGCCGGCGAGGTCGATCTCGCCTGGGCCTGGAACGAGACGCCGACCACGCTGGCTGCCGACGGCGTGCCGGTTGCCATGAAGAAGGATACGGTCGAAGGGCTTTCCACCTGGGTCTGTGGCTATGTGCGCCTGAAGGGTGGCGAAGGCAGCGAGGAGCAGCAATACGGCTTCCTCAACGCCATCACCGATCCGGCGATCAGCCCCTACCTGGTGGAAAGCTGGGGTTACGGCCACTCCAACGCCAAGGGCATGGCCGCCGTCGATCCCAAGCTTCTGGCCACCAAAGGCTTCGCCGACGTGGACAGCTTCAAGGCCAACACGCTCTTCCAGTCGCCGCTGCCGACCGAGCTTCGCCAGCGCATGGTCGCGGAGTTCGAGAAGATCAAGTCAGGCTACTGACGGCTGATACCAAAGATCGCTGATGATGACCGGTACCGGCGGCCAATCGCGGGTACCGGCTTTGTCATTGCGGCCACACAGTAGAAGAAGGCAAGGGCCTGGAGCCTGGCGGGTGATCCCGTGATCACCCGAAATGCGCTGCGTGCTGATAGGTCTGCCAGCGAACTTATCGGCCCCACCCTGCGGCAGTGGCATAGACCCGCTCGTCCGGCCCCCGCTCGCGCACAGCGCGACGGGCAGTCGCGGAAGCGACCCCTTCAGTGCCAGTCTGGAACTTGGCAATCATCGATTTCAGCTGGTAGACCTCTTCCAGAAGCGTTGCACTGGCCGCGCTGGATTCCTCCACCATCGCCGCATTCTGCTGCGTCACCTGGTCGAGACTGTTGATGGCCGTGTTGATCTCCTGCAGGCCCGTGGCCTGTTCACGTCCCCCGGCGGCAATCGACTGAACCTGCTCGTTGATGACGACGACGCAGGATTCGATCGCCTGGAGAGCCTGCCCGGTGCGATTGACCAGTTCGACCCCGTTCTCGACATTGGCAAGCGATGCATCGATGAGGCCCTTGATCTCGCGTGCCGCCTGGGCGGAGCGCTGGGCAAGCTCGCGCACTTCCTGTGCGACCACGGCAAAACCCTTGCCGGCATCCCCGGCGCGCGCCGCTTCCACGCCCGCATTGAGAGCGAGAAGGTTGGTCTGGAATGCGATCTGGTCGATCACGCCGATGATGTTCGAGATCTCGTTGGAAGACGAAGAGATCTTGTTGATCGCATCGATCGCGCCGGAGACGACGATGCCCGCGTCCTTGGCGTTGCTGTTGGCGCGCGCGGCCATGGCCGTGGCATCGTCCACGCGGCTTCGGGACGCGACAACATTTGCCATGATCTCGTCGAGAGCCGCCGCCGTCTGCTCGAGAGCGGCAGCCTGCCGCTCCGTGCGCTTCGACAGGTCATCGCTGCCGCGGCTGATTTCCTGGGAGCCTTGCGTGATGGAATCGGAGGCTGCGGACACGATGACCATCGTATCGCGAAGCTGTGCCACCGCCGTGTTGAAGTTCAGTCTGAGGTTTTCAAATTCCTCGGCAAAGGGCTCGCTGATCTGGAAGGTCAGCTGGCCTTCGGCAAGCTTGGCAAGACCGGTCGCCAACCCGCTCGTCGCCTGGGCCATGGCCTCGGCATGCTTGCGCTCGCGGGCGGTGTTGCGGTTGCGCTCCTCATTGGTGAGATTGCGCTGCGTTTGCGCTTCATCTTCCAGCGCGATCGCGCGGATGCCGTTCTGGCGGAAGACCTCGACGGCGCGCGCCATCGCGCCGATCTCGTCGCGACGCTCGATCTCCGGCACGCTGACGGAAAAGTCGCCCTTGACCAGAACTTCCATCGTCGACGTGATGCGCGTCACCAGCCGGACGATGCCGACGCTGATGAAGAAGGCGATGATCAGGCCGAACGCGACCGATCCCGCCGCCGCGATTGCGCCGGTCCACAGGACCGTTTCGACCATCGAAAGGGTCGCATGTTCCTCGCTGGCGAGTTCCTGGACGAACTGTTCGTTGACAGCGATCACGTGCTCGCCGATGGCGATGCCGGTCTTTTGCAGGGTTGCGGCCGCAGCCTGGATATTCTTCGTGGTCTCCTTGAGGCTTGCAAGCGACTTTTCGAGCGTTGCAACGGGCGCGTCCAGCGCTGCGATCGTGGCCTTGAGCCAGGCATCGGTCACGCCCGTCTGCTTCAGCGTGTCATATTCCGCCTGCAGATAGGTCAGTTCGTTCATCGCCTGATCGGCATCGCCGCCACTGCCGCGAAGCGCATAGCGCGACGCAAATGTCGTGTAGGCCTGCGCATTCTGCAGCAGACGCATCGGGATCGTCACGTCGAAGCCGTCCTGGCGCGATCCCTCGCGCACGAGGTTGGTCACGAGGTTGCGAAGCCGTGAATTCGCAGCACCAAGCGCACTATAGGCTTTCTGCCGTTCCTTGTTCTGGGCAACGAGTTCGGCAAACGACGTCTGCAAGGCCTTGAGGCTCGCGGTCATCTCGTCGGCGCGCGACGAAAGCAGCCCCTGCACCTCGTCCATGCGCGCCAGCGCCTGCTTCTGCGCCTGTACCGCGGCCACCTGCTCCGATGCACTGTACGAGCCCGTATAGGCCGTGACCGTCCGGCGGACGTTCTCGATATCGGTCTGGAATTGCCGCAGCTTTTCCGACGCATTGGCGGCGGTCACCAGGGCGGTGACATTCGTGCGCACGGAACGAAGGCGGCTGTCGTAAAGCAACGAGATCGAGGCCAGCAGAAGGACAAGCAATCCGAAGCCGATGATGATGCGGGCCCGTACAGAGATGGCGGAAGTCATTTTCAACAGCATCATCGTCATCAACCCTTGTAGTTTTCGATTGCCGCCAGCGTGTCCTTGCCGAACGTCGCCTCGAACTGACCGCGCGCCTTGTTCATCTCCGCAGCAAAGGCGCCGCGATCGATATCGGTGATCACGGTCATGCCGCGTTTCCGAAGCTCGTCGAGATCACCCTTTTCGTTCTCGTCATTGAAGGCACGGGACACCTTGCCGGATGTGACGGCACAGGACTGCAGGATGGCTTGCTCCTCCGCGCTGAAGGATTTGAAGATCCGCTCGCTGACCATGAACATGGCCGGAGAATAGACATGGCTCGTGACCGACAGATATTTCTGGACCTTGTCGAAGTTCGAGGCGCGGATGACGCCCAGCGGGTTTTCCTGGGCCTCGAAGGTGCCGTCGGCCAGGGCGGCATAGAGATCGACGAAGGAATAGGGTTGCGCATCGGCGCCAAGCGCCCGGAAACCGGCAACCATTGCATCCGTCTGCGGAACGCGGATTTTTATGCCGTGGAGATCGGCCGGAGAGCGAACCGGCTTGGTCGCAGAGGAAATCTGGCGCATGCCGTTTTCGGCCCAGCCAAGCCCGACCACGCCGCTGCCCGCAAGGCTCTTCAACGCCTCGGTCCCGATCGGACCGTCCAGCGTGGCGCGTGCATGGTTGAGATCGCGGAAGAGAAACGGGATGTCGAAGACGCCCAGTTTCGGAACGATGCTCGGCGCACCATAGCCGGCACTGCTGGCGATGGCAAAATCGAGGGCACCCGTCTGAAGATCTTCGGACGTCTCGCGCTCGCCGCCAAGGGCGCCGTTGGAGTAGACATCAATGCGCAGACGGCCATTGGTTGCCTTGCTGACGGCTGCCGCAAAATCCGTGGCGGATCTGCTGATCTGCATGCCGAACGGGCCGCTCAATGCGAGGCGCAAAACTCTTGGATTGGCGCTCGTGGCAGCCTCGCCAGGGCGTGACATTCCACCAAGGAGCGTGAACGCGCCTGCCGCCAAAAGCGTGCGGCGCCGTAGTCCTGGCATTCCCTCGAGACGTGTCCGTACGGTCATCTTTTTCCCCAAACCTGCGATCGTCGTCAGTCGGAATGCCGCCTGCAAATTCAGGCTTTTCAAAACGGAATATCGACTATCCAACACATTCGAACATCAGATGATTTGTTTAAAAATATACTAAATAAACTCACCCTTATATTCAGAAGCGACGGCCCGGCGAACCTTGGCGAACGTGCCATCAGTGTGCGGCGGAGCATTTGCACAGGGGCGCACCGCCCGGTCTGGCCTTCTTGCGTGGAACCGTCCCAAACGACGCCGGATGGCATCCAGCGGAGAGGGGCGCCGGAATGCAGGGGAGGTCCGACCTCGCGGTCAAACGAGGACGGGCAAGGCGGTCACGAGAATGATGCGCTTAACGCGGCTCAGGCCGGCAGGGCGCTCGTCAGGCGGCCCGCCCGCAGGCTTTCCATGAGCGCAGGGTCGAGTGTGCCGGCGGCGAGCTGGCGGCGGATGGCGCCGAGCGAGCCGGCAGGACCGATGACGTTTGCGCCAACGATCGCGCCGTCCTCAAGGGCAATCCGCCACCACATCGACGAGAAGGCCGGGGCCGTGAGGACTTCGATCTTCGGGTCTTTGGGAAAGACGGTCCCGACGCTGAGGAGATCGATGCCGGCGCTCTTCAGTTGCAGGACCGGCCTGGATGTTTCGGATACGACGGGCGCCTCCATATCCAGGATGGCGGCGGCAGCGATGCGCGCATGGGTGACGGCACTCGACCAGAGACCGCTGACCACACCGTCCTGTTCGGTGCAGTCTCCGATGGCGAAAATGGCGGGGTCGGCGGTCCGCATGCGCCCATCGACGAGAATGCCCCGCCTTGTGGCAAGGCCGCAATTGGTGGCCAGCTCGGTATTGGCCGTGTTGCCGATCGCCGCGATGAACATATCAGCATTCATCGCCGGCAGCCGTTCGAGTTTGACCGCCGTCAGCCTATCGTCGCCGATCAGCCGTTCGATGCGCGCACCTGTCACGATGTCGATGTCGAGGCCGGCCAGATATTGCTCCAGAAGCCGCGCGCCGATGCTGTCGAGCTGGCGCTCCATGAGGTGCCGGCCGCGGTGGATGATGCCGACAGAAAGCCCCGAGCGCGCCAGCGCCTCCGCCGTCTCGACACCCAGAACGCCGCCGCCGAGCACCAGAACCCGCCTTGCATTCGTGCGCCTGACGCAATCGGAAATGGCCAGCGCGTCATGGGCGGTGCGCATGACGAAGCCGTTGGCACGGCCTAGGAAGCCTGGCACCGGAAGGCTCGCCCGTGCGCCGGTCGCAAGTACCAGCCTGTCATAGGCGATGGTTTCGCCGGTGAGCGTGGTGACGCTGCGTGCGGCCCGGTCGATGGACGAGACGCGCGTGCCCAGACGGACCGACACACCGACGCGCTGCGCCCAGCCCGCATCGATCATGGAAATCCGCTCGAGACTTTCCTGCCCGGCGGCGACCGGAGCAAGCGCCATGCGGTTGTAGAAGGCATGCCGCTCGATCGAAAGCAGCGTGATGCGCACGCTCCGGCTGATCCGCCGAAGCTCCTCGGCAACTGTCGAACCCGCCACACCATTGCCGATGATGACGACATGGCCGACACCGGCGAGATCTGCCTGATCGATCGGGATCCGGCCTGCCGCCGCGCCAAACTCCGCCCGGGTGACGAGCATGCCCACGGAGCGGTCTTCGCCTCCTTCCGCAGGTCTGCCTCGCCCTGCCTCGGCACGTGTCCGGTGGCGGGCGACATCCGTATCGATGACGAGCGGGCCGGAAATGACCGCCTGGCAGGCAAGGCGCGCGGCCGGCGGCATGGCGAGACGCGCCAGCGTAGCCTTTTCGTCGGCGCCGATCTCCGAGAGATGGTCGCCCCCCTCGAGGATCACCACCGGGTCGGACCCACAGGCACCGGCGCGGCAGACGCCGACCATGGGAAGGCCGGCCGCCTGCATGGCCGCCAGCAGCGTCTGGCCGATGTCCGCGCTGAAGATACGGCCCGTGCCGCGATCCTCGACGGACACGCTGAGGCCGATGGTGCCGGAAGAGCCAGGCGTCACGGTGGCAGCCGCGGCATCATAGCGTGACGTCAGGCGAAACGACTGGAACAGCAGGGTTCCGGCAGCCAGCAGGCCGACGGCAGCCACGACCAGTTCGAAGACATCGGGAACCTCCAGTCCGCTGAGGGCCTCCAGGGCATGCTCGACCATCCCGGCCACCAGGATATAGAACAGCGCCACCGCCGATGCCGCGAACACGGAAGCCGTGCGGGCCGGGTCCGTGCCGAGGAAGCTGATTGCAAACTGGTAAAGGCCGACGGTGGCGAGGATGGAACCGAGGAAGATCACGAGCCACAGGCCGTAACCATAGCCGGCATCGGCCTGAAGGAAGTAGCCGGCGATCATGCCGGGCATCATGCTCATGAAGAAGCGCCGCTGCCCCGCCCGGCGCGGATCCTCGGCCAGCACGTCGTCGAAGAGGGTCGCCTGCGGTGCAAAATCATAGCAGCCGCTCTGGCAGCCGACACAGGTGCCGCACTGCGTGTTCGCAATGACGATTGTCGGCGCATGGCCGTATTCGCGCTGCAGGGGCCCGAGCGGGCAGAAGGTGCCGCACCAGCCGCTGCGCCCCTTGAAGAGAACGCCGCCGGCAAAGGCAAGCAGCGGCAGGACGACGAGCAGCGCGGCAACGGCCGCACCGCTGCCGTTGAGGACCACAGGCCGCAGCGCGACGCCAAGCACGAAGAGGCCGACGGCGATCGGAAAGGCGCGCGCGGCAAGCCGCATTGGCAGCGACCGGCTGCGCCCGAAGCCGAGCAGCGAAGGGGCCTGATTGGCAAAGGACATCGGGCAGACCGCACGCCAGAGGCCGGGCGCGATGACGAGCAGCGCGGGAAGCGCCGGCACGGCAAGGCCCCAGAAGACCAGCAGGCCATGGGCGGGCGACAGGATGAGGAGGGCGATGAGACCGAGATAGAGCGCGAGCACCGCCACGCGCAGCCCGGCCAGAAGCCGGGGCGACAAGGGCTGCGGCAGATGCTGGAAATTCGGGAAAACCTTCGTTCCCGCCACTCTCTTGTCCGCCACGCCCCCTCGCTCCTGAAAACGCGGCATTATCGCCCGCCCGGGCTTAATTTTTGCTTGCCGGCGGCGCGCAGACGATCGGGATCTCCAGGGGACGGAACTGTCGCCGGTCACCCGGCGGGAAGGTGAGCGTGATGGCGAGGCGATCCGGCAGGGGATCGCCCTTGCGGATTTCCGCCAGCACAGCATCGCCGCGGGCGTAGGTGAAGGCAGCCCCGCCTATTCCTGCAATCAGCACGGCCGCCCCGGTCTCCGCCGCGCCGTCGCGGTCCAGCCGTCGCCGTTCCACCAGCGCCGGCACACCGTCCACCATCTCGACGGAAAGCCGAACCCTGACCAGTCCCGGCGCCTCGAAGACGGGATCGGCCGATGCCACGAAGCCGAGCTGCTGCGCCGTTCCCTCGAAATAGAGATCCTGCGGCAGGAGGCTTTGCGACACGGCCTCCGATATGGTCTTGCGCAGGTGGTCGCGGGCAAGCGCCGTTTCGTCGCTCGCATCCATCATGCGCGACAGCGGGACGGCGGCCCGGATCGCGGTCAGCCCGCCCGAAATGAAGACGCCGATCAGCGCCATCAGCCCGATCACGACCAGCAGTTCCACCAGTGTCAGGCCGGCCTCGCCGCCCTCGGGATCGCAGATCTCCGGCGCATGGGCGGTCATGGCGCGTCTCCGATCACCACGGAGGTCAGGAGCGGCGGGGCGGCAAGGTCACCGACACGAATGCGCGCGACGAGGGCATCCGGCCCCGCGCCCGGCCGGGCACCTGCCACGGGCACGAGATCGACCTGCCAGGTGACGCCATCGGTGGTGCCGCCCGTCCGTCCCGCCTTCACGTCCGGCTTTCGGGTCAGGCCGGAAAGAATGTCTTCGGCAATATCGAGATTGCGGCGGGATTGCTCCACCCGGCGGACCGTGTCGGCGGTGGTGGCGAAAACGCGGAACATGGCAATCGACAGAAGTGAGAGGATGGCAAGCGCCACCAGCACTTCCGTCAGCATCATGCCCTCCTCGCCGGTTTCGGCAGTGCTATCGCGCGGCATGGCCGGCCTCGCTGACGAGCCCTGTCAGCCAGTTGATGCGGATCTCGCGGCTGACGGCGCCGACCGTGACCTGAACCTGTCCACCGGAGGACCGGCCGTCCGGCAGGAAAAGGATGGTGCCGCCCTGACCGTCTTCGCCCGCCTCTCCGGCGCGCAGCGGCCGTCTTGCGCCCTGCGCGACAATGGCGACCTGCGGCTGGAGCGTGAGCGCCCGTGGACCCGTCATCGTGACGCCGCCCGGCGACGGGACGAAGCCGACGCTCACGGGCAAGCCCGTCCGGATGGCGGAAAGCCGTGCCTGACGCAGCCCGGCCGCCACCGCACTTGCTGCTTCCGCCGCCTGTCTCGCCTCCCGGGACGCGCCCGTGCCGAGCAGGCTGACGCTGGCGATGACGGCGACGATGGCCAACACGACCAGCATCTCGACGAGCGTGAAGCCCGCCGCGCCGCGCCCGTCCAATCCTTCGCCCGCTGCCGCGCCCGTCCCCTCGCCTGCCCGGATCATGGCGTGGCCGCGAGATCGTTGATCGACAGGATGGAGGTCATGATCATCATGATGAGCCCGCCGATGACGAGGCCCATGACGCAGGTGATGACGGGGGTCAAAAGCGTGAACAGCCGGTCGATGCGGGTGCGGGCGTTCTCCTCGGAAAAATCCGCCACCCGCAGCAGCATGGTATCGAGGCGGTTCACCTCCTCGCCCGTACGGATCATATCGACCATATGCGGCGCGTCGGCCCGCATCGGCTCCAGCGCATCGGCAAGCCGTGCCCCTTCCTGCAGCCGGTATCGGGCCGCCGACAGCGTTTCCCGGAAAGCGATCCCCGCCGGCAGGCTCTCCACCACCGCCAGCGCCCGCGGCATGGAAACGCGCGCGGCGACCAGCGCGGCGAGCACCCGGCACGTGCGGCCGACATCGATTTCGATGAGCAGGTCGCCAAGAAGCGGCGTGCGCCGGAGCAGCCGGTTGCGCCAGGCCCGCGCGGCGGGATTGCGCCACCAGACGACGAGGGCCGCGAGCAAGACGATGAACCCTGCACAGAGCACCGGCCAGTCCTCGGCGATCAGCCGTTGCGCGCCCTGCATCAGACGGATCGGCAGCGGCGCGACGACACCGGGCGCATCGAAGAGTGGCGCAATCGAGGGCAGGAGCGAGGAAACCACGACGATGATGATGACGATCGACAGAACCACGAGCAGGGCCGGATAGATCAGCGCCGAGGTGACGGCACTGCGCATCTCCTCCTGCCGGCGCGAGGTCTCGGCGAGACGCTCGAAAATCTCGGAGAGCGTGCCGGTCATCTCGCCGGCCTTCACCATTTCGATGGCCGTGGGCGAAAAAACCTGCGGATGGCCGCGCATCGCCTCGGAGAGCGCGCGGCCCGCCACCACATTCTCCGTCAGCGACTGGACCACCGGACGCATGCGCTTCGTCGCTTGGCGCGCCGAAAGCTTCAGGGCCTTGTCCACCGGCAGGCTGGCGCCGAGCAGGGTGGAGAAATCGATGAGGAAGGCCAGCACATCCTTGCGTCCCGGCCGGTCACCGCCCAGAAGATCGCGTTTCCAGAAGGGCAGGTCCTCGCTCGCCGCCCGGATGTCCGTCACGCGCACGCCGGCACCGCGCAGTGTCGCCAGCGCCGTTTCCCGCGTTGGCGCCTCGACGCGGCCGGTCTTGCGCCGCCCCTCGGCGTCGATGCCGGAAAACTCGAAGCCCATCACGCCGCCGCTCCCGCTGCGGTTTCCTCGCCGGCGAGATCGAGCGTTCGCATCACGTCCTCGAAGGCGACCTCGCCGGCCAGCGCCTTGTCGATGCCGGCGCGGGCGAGCCCGTGGATGCCTTCGGCGCGCATGTGGCTGGACAGCGTCAGCTCGGGAACGCCATCGGCGATCATTTCGCGCATCACGCGGTCCACTTCCATCACCTCGGCCACTACTGTGCGGCCGCGATAGCCGGTGCCGCCGCAGTGCTCGCAGCCGCAGGCGTTGAACAGACGCAGCGGACCGGGCTTCAGATCCGGCCGGTGCCGGCGGATGATGGTCTCCGCCTCGCGTGTCGCGATCGTGGGCAGGCGGCAGTCGGTGCACAGCAGGCGCACGAGGCGCTGGGCCAGAACGCCGTTCAGCACGGCCGCCAGGAGATAGGGCTGAAGGCCCATGTCGATGAGGCGCGTCACGGTCGCCGCGGCGGAATTCGTATGCAGCGTCGACAGCACGAGGTGGCCCGTCAGCGCCGCCTGCACGGCGATACGCGCCGTCTCTCCATCGCGGATTTCGCCGATCATCACGACATCGGGATCCTGTCGCAGAATGGACCGCAGCGCGGTTGCGAAATCGAGGCCGATATCGGCCTGGGTCTGCACCTGCGTCACGCCGCCGATCCGGTATTCGACCGGGTCTTCCACGGTGATGATCTTGCGGGTGCGGTCGTTGATCGCGGAAAGCGCGGTGTAAAGCGTGGTCGTCTTGCCGCTGCCGGTGGGGCCGGTGACCAGGAGCAGGCCGTTCGGGCGGCCGCTCATGCCTGCGATCTGCTCGGCCTGACGGGGCGAAAAACCGAGATTGGGGAACCCGTCGGCCGCGAGGCTGCGGCCCAGAAGACGCATCACGATGCTCTCGCCATGCGGTGTCGGCAGCACGGAAACGCGCACATCCACCTCGCTGCCGCGATCGACCATCTTCAGGCGTCCGTCCTGCGGCAGGCGGCGTTCGGCGATGTTGAGGCCGGCAAGGATCTTCAGCCGCGTGGTCAGCCCGCTCATCAGCGCCTTGGGATAGGTCTCGGGATGCACCAGCATGCCATCGACGCGGTAGCGCACCGCGACGTCGTTTTCGCCCGGCTCGACATGGATGTCGGTCGCCCCGTGGTCGAAGGCAGCGCGGAAGAGATGGTTGGTCAGCCGGATGATCGGCGCGCGGCGGGAAAGGTCTTCCAGCCGGTCGAGGGCATCATCGACGAAATCGCTGTCGTCTTCCTCCTCCACCGTCTCCGAGCCGAAAACGGCCTTCAGCCCGGCCTCGCAGGAAACGGGGCCGATGACGCGGAAGGTGACGGGACGGGCGAGCGCATAGGCGATGGCCGCCATCAGCTCTTCGTCGAGCGGATCGACCAGCGCGATCTCCGCCCCGTCCTCGTGGTCGGCGACGGCGAGGAAGCGCTTGCGCTGGCAGAACTCCCGCGACAGGCGCCCGGCAAAGAGCGGCGCTTCGGGCAGGGCCTGGCCGGCATGGGGCGACAGGCCGCTGAAGCGGCAGAGCGCGCCCGTCAGCTCCGCCTCGGCCATGAAGCCGAGTTCGGTGATGAGCACCGGCAGGCAGTCCAGCCGTCCGGCCGCCAGCGCCGCGCGCAGCCGCTCGGCCTGCGCGGCCTCCAGATGCCCCTCCGTGACGAGAAAGTCGAGGAAACGATCGGCCGGGGACAGGTCAGGCATGCGCCCGGCCGTGCGCCGGTCAGGGCGCGGCTGTGCCGGTCGGTTCTTGGATCCCCAGATGAGCATGCGTTGACGCCGTTTGCCGCTGCCGAAATTTTAACGAAGCGTAAGGGATCAAGGTTTAGAAAGGTTTAAACGCCGGCACGACAGCCAAGGATCCTCCCCCGATGCACCCATCCGCACGACAGGCGGACAAATCGATCGGCCAGACGCCGGCCCTGAGCGACCTGGGCGAACGCGTCCTGTCGTGGTGGCTGGGTGAATTGCGGGCCATGGTTCCGGCCGCCCTGCTGGCCCGCGCGCCGCGCCGTGCCGCCTGTGCCATCGACATCTTTCTCGACGAGGAGGGATCGCTGACCCTGAAGGCCGGAGAAAAGGTCGAGTATATCGCCGATGCCGCCGGCCTTTCCGGGATCGCCGCCGCCCTGGCGCCGAAGGGACGCGCGCGCACCGTCAGCCTCGACGTGCCGCGCGCGCTGTGCCTGATCCGCAAGAGCACCCTGCCGAAGCGTGCCCTGCGCGAGGCGCGCCGGCTGATGGCGATCGAGACGGCGGAGAACACGCCGCTTTCCCCCAACGACGTCCATGCCGACTGGTATGTGGAGAGCGAGGAGCCGGAGGCCGGGCGGCTGCATCTGCGCCACGTCCTTCTTGCCCGCGATCGGATCGCCGCGATCCGCCAGGCGCTCGAGGCCGAGGGGCTGACGCTCGTGCGCCTCACGGTGGGCCATGGCGAGGGCCGGCCCGTGCCGGTCGATCTTCTCTCCCGCGACGAACCGGGCCTGCGCGCCTTTCTGCGGACGCTCGGCTGGCCGGCGCGGATCGGGCTTGCCGGCGCCGTGCTTCTCGTCTGCGCCATCCCCTTCCTTCTCGCCGACCGCGTGGAGCGGCAGACGCGCCTCATCGAGGAGCGTCGCGCCGACATCATGCACCGGCTGCAAACGATCCCCGCAGCGACACCGGCCGCCCTCGACCTTGCCGCCATGCCCTCGGCCAATGACGTGCTGGACGAGATCGCCGCGAGGCTGCCCGCCAATGCAACGCTGCAGACCCTCATGCTTGCCGATGGCAAGGTGACCGTGTCACTCGCCGCCGGCGATGTCGCGGCCCTTGCCGAGGCGATGACGGGCTCGGCCGTTCTGCGGGCGGAGCCACCGGCAGGATCGGGCACCGCGACCTTCAGCCTGATGCGGCGCGGGGTTTCCCGATGATCGCGCTCGACACCCGCGGCCTCGCCAGCCGGGCAGCGGCGCTCGGCATCCTTCTGGCGCTCGGGCTTGCGGTGCTTCCCCTCCTTTCCGCTCCCTTCGACCGCTATCGCGAGGCGCTGGAGGCTCAGGCGACCGAACAGGCCGTGCTCGATGCCGCCGAGACGCGTCTTGCCGCCGTCATGGCGCTGGCGAGACGCGCGCCGGTCGTCAGGGCCGAAAGCCGCGATGCGGCGCGCGCGCTGATGGTCGAGCGCCTGTCGGCCGCCGCGCCGCCATCCGGCATGCGCATCCTGTCCGTCGGCGGGGATGCACCGGCCGAGGCCGGGCAGGCGCGCATCGATATCGCCTTCACGGCCGAAGCGACACCGGCGGGCCTCGCGCAATTTGCCACGACGCTCGCGGGCGGTCAGCCGACACTGACAATCACTCAGATGGCGATTGCCGCGCAAGGCATTCCGGACCGCGACGATCACGTGAGCCCGCTCAGGCTTTCCGTCCAGCTCGTCGTCAGCGGCCTCTTCGTGAAGGAGACCCGGCCGTGAAGCTCGTCACCCTGCCGGAAACCGGCAGCCCGCCCGCATCTCCGGAGGGAAAGGCCCGCTTCGGGCAGGCCGACCGGCTTGCGCTGCTGGCGCTTCTGGTCTCGGCGACGATCGCCGCCGGCATCGTGACCCTGCCCACGGGCGGCGCCGGAGATCTGTCGTTTCCCGCGGCCGGATCCGGAGAGCCCGGCGCATCCGCCGCTCTCCAGCCCGGCGCCTTCATCGACCTTGCCCCCTTCGACCCGTTCCACCGGCGGGAAACGTCGCTCGCCTCGCTCGATGCCGTCGCGGCGCAGCCGACGGCCGCGCCTGTGGAGGTCACGCCCGTCATCGGCGGCATCCTGCTGGCCGGCGACGAACGCCGGGTGATGTTTCGCAGCGCGCCCGATGTCTGGCACGCGGAAGGCGACACCGTCGATGGCTGGCTGATCCGCCACATCGAAGCCGAAACCGTGATCATGACGCGCGGCGCCGATATCCGAACGCTCACCTACCGTGCCGCGCTGGAAACGCTCGGCGCGGCGACGCCGCCCGCCCTTCCCTGACCAACCCTGCCCTGACCAACTCTCAATGGAACGAACCATGCGGACCGCACTGCGCATCATCGGCCTCTCCTGCCTGCTGGCTCTCGGCGCAACCTGCACCAGCGCCCTGGCGGCCGCGCCCCTGTCCTTCTCGCTCACCGACCAGAACGGCGCGACGGTGACGGAGAAGGCGTTTTCCGGGCGCTATGCGCTGGTGTTCTTCGGCTATACCCACTGCCCGGATATCTGCCCGACGACCCTGCAGGAACTGTCGGTCCTCGCCGATACCCTGCCGGACGCGATGCGGCGCAGGCTCTCCATGGTCTTCGTGACAGGCGACCCGCAGCGCGACACGCCGGACGTCCTCAAGGCCTACATGTCGCCCTTCGGCGACAAGATCATCGGCCTTTCCGGACCGGTGGAGGCCGTGGATGCGCTGGCATGGTCGCTGAAGGCCGTGGTCATCCGCCACGGCGACGGAACGGGCGACTATCCCGTCGATCATTCCACCAATTATACGCTGTTGCGGGATGGCGAAATCGTCGCGCAGATCCCCAATACGCTGACCACCGACGAGATGGTGAAGCGGCTTGGCGAACTGATGACGCCCTGAGGTTCCGGCCCTTACAGTGCGCCGTTGGTGATGTCGGCATCCTCGCCTTCGCCGCCCGGCTTTCCGTCGCGGCCGAGCGAGGAGATGACATAGCCGGTGCCCGACCGGCTGTAGACGTAAGGGTGACCCCAGGGATCGGTCAGCGCGGACCGGTTCTGGATGTAGGGGCCGCTCCAGCCGGCCTGCCCGGCCGGCGCATCCACCAGCGCGCCAAGACCCTGCTCGGGCGTCGGATAGGTGCCGGTGGAGAGATAGTAGAGATCGACGGCGGAAGCGAGGTTGCGGATCTGCATCTGCACCGTGTCGCGCCGGGCGCCGCCGAGATAGCCGAGCACCTTCGGGCCGATCAGCGTCGCCAGAAGCGCGATGATGGCGAGAACGACAAGCAGTTCGACCAGCGTGAAACCCGCCTGCCCACCATCCGGCACCTTGGTCTTGTTTGTTTCGGCAATGTCGGAACAGGGGTTCGTCATGTCTGTCACATCTCTCAAGGATAGCCGGACGAGGTGGCCTTCGCCTGTGTGCTAGCAAACAAAGGTGAACAAACCAGCCAAAGGCAGGCTGAAGCCTCGGACAAGGCGGGCAAGCGAAACTCTGGACTGCCGGACACGCCGGCACCGGGCTTCGCCCCGCGCAATCATCAACGCGAGTGCCGGGTCAGGGCATATCCGACCGGAGCGAGACGACACCGATGCCTGTTGCCGACACCTCTATCCTGCTGCTGGCGCTTGATGCGGCACTTGTGGCGCTCTGCGCCGTCGCGGCTCTGATCGACTGGCGGCGCGGCATCCTGCCGGACGCCTGCAACGCGCTGATCGCCTCTGTGGGGCTGGCGGCCAGCTATGTGGCTGGCACCGACCTTGTCTGGCGTCTCGTGGATACGGGCATCGTGCTCGGCCTTCTGCTGCTGCTGAGACTTGCCTACCGGCACCTGCGCGGCCACAACGGGCTTGGCCTCGGCGATGTGAAGTTCCTGGCCGCCGCCACGCTGCGGCTGGGACTGGCGGGGCTCAACATTCTGCTTCTCGCCGCATGTCTGACCGGTCTCGTCGAAATCGGCTTGCGCCGCATGCGCGGTGAAGAGGTCACACGGCGTTCGGCCCTGCGCTTCGGACCGCATCTGGCGCTGGGCCTTGTCCTCGCGCTGGTCCTCGAGCGCGCAGCGCTTTCCGGTCTGTGAGCAATCGCTTTGGGCATCAACAGCGCTCGGCGTCACAACCCCGTCCGCAACGCGGCGATCATCTCCATCAGGGAAACCGGCGGCTGGATGTAATAGCCCTGGGCGCCAACGCAGCCCGCCGCACGTAACGCGACAAGCTGTGTGGCCTCTTCCACATTCGCGCCCGTCACCGCGGGTCGCGTCCCGTCTCCCGGGAACCGCAACCGCTGGAGCACCATCTCGTTGCGGGCATCGATCTTGATCCGGTCGACGGCAAGGGACGGATCCGGAAGCGCGTCATTCTCGGAAAGGCTCAGGCAGAGACCGAAGCCAAGGTCCGACAGGGCCTGAAGTGTCGCACGGCAGTGTGGCGTGTCGTCTGCGACCGTGCGGACGGCAAGAATGAGCTCGACAGGGCCGACACCTTGCTCAAGCAGGGGCAGCAGCAGTCGTCCGAGGTCGGGCAGACCGAGTTGCGCCGCCGACAGATGCAGCGACAGGCGCAGCGGCGCTCCCGCGCTCTGCACGAGCCGGCCATGCTCCCGCCCCAGACGGGCGGCGGCCCAGCCGGTGAGAGCAGGCAGACATCCGTCCCTTTCCGCCAGCGCGATGACTTCGGTCGGCGCGACTTCTCCCGCATCGCCGCGCGACCAACGCAGCAAGGCCTCGACGCCATCGTAACGGCCGGTGCGGAACTCGACCTGTGGCTGGTAATAGAAGGACGGCGCATCCTCCTCCAGCGCCTGCCGCAAGGCTGTCCCGCGATCGGGTTTCGCAACGGTCTCGCCGCGCGGACTGGCGAAGACCACGCCGTCTGCGCCCGCACCCAATCGGGCGTGAAGAACCGATGCGGTTGCCGCGCCGATGAGTGCGCCGGGCTCCGCGCCGTCCTGCGGAAAACAGGCGACACCCACCCGCGCATCGGCCTCGAGCTGCTGCCCCGCGAAGATAACGACATCATTGACCACCGCCGCCAGCCGCCGCGCCAGCGCCTCGACGGCGGCCATGTCGGGTGCGATCTGCAGAAGGGCGAACTCATTGCCGGTGACGCGGGCGACTGTCAGCCTGGCTTCGGCAGCAAGCGTCGTCAGCCGTGCAGAGACAGCGTCGACCAGCCCGTTGCCGACGATGATGCCGAAGGTGCGGTTGATATCGGCAAGACCGGCAATGTGAACGACGTGCAGCGCCGCAACCCGATCCGAACGGCTGGCAAGACCAATCAGCGTCGCAAGACCTGTCAGCGCATCCTCGAAAGCAGGTGGGCGCTGCGCGGTTTCGCGCCCGTCGTCTGGTATGGCCAGAACCGCCCTCAAGGGCGCCTGGTCGGCCATGCCCGGTGCGTTGGCAACGACGACCAGATGGTCGCGCGGTTGCCCTTGCAGGCCGGCGAGACGAAGCCTGCCGGTCTGATAGGCGCGATCGACGGAAGGCTGGGCGGCGAGCGCCTCGATGCTGGAACCGTCCGCGAGGCCGAGATGCAGTTCGCCTTGCGCATGGGACCGCCAGAAGCCGGCAGCCGCCCGGTTTGCGAGCGCGATGGTCCCGTCGGGGTGAACAAGGGCGAGCTTGGCCGGCAACTGGTCCAGGAGATGGGCCACCTGCGGTCGCGCGGCACCGGCGAGCGCGCTCTGCACCGCTGCCACCAGCTCCAGCGCATCGACAGGGGTGCGAAGCAACAGCGCCGCGCCTGCCTCGATGAAGGCAAGGCGCGCCGGATCGCGGTGGTCCGCAGCGACGACGACAGGGGCTGCGGGCCGCATGGCTGTCATCCGGCGGATGAAATGTTCGACGGAAGCAGGATCATCCTCGCTGTCGATGACGAAAACATCCGTCTCGTCGGCCACAGCCGCCGCCAACGCCGGAGCCGGCGTCGGGAAAATCCGCACGCTGACATGCGGGTCGGCCAGGACAGCGGCCAGCGGAGTCCAGTTCGTGCGGCGACCGATCAGGGTGATGCGTTTCATCGGCTTGTCGTCACCCACCCTCTGTCGGCGTGAAGCACCCGGACCGGGTTTTGTCGTCCCGACACAGGCGGTTTTCAACGTTCCCGAAACTATCGCAAGATCCTAAAAGATTAACATTAATATCAACTTAACCCAGGAAGTAATCGATCATTTATCAGCGTCGTCTAAGAGTGCCGTCAGTCGATTTCAATGCACTACCTCCCGCGCCTTCCCGATCGAAACACTCGTCGGGAAGCCTCCGGGACAAATCAGTTTTTGATCGAATGAGGGTTTCATGACGTTACGCGCAATGGACTTACGGCGTCTTGCCGCATCTGCCGCCTTTCTGCTTCCCCTGGGCGGGGTTGCGCAGGCCGGCACGGTTTCCGATGTGATCAACTGGGGGTCGATCCCCGTGCACGCCGCGCTGACGCCGGATGGTCGCATCATGACGTTCGGTACCACGCCCCAGGACAATCAGGGCGGCTGGGACTACGTGATCTGGGATCCTTCCAAGGGCACGGGGCCGGAAGCGCGCATCCAGCTGCCAAACGGCGTCGATTTCAACTCCTTCTGCGTCGGCGGCGTCCTTGATCCCGCGACAGGCAAGCTCATTCTCGCCGGCGGAGCCAGCAACGCGTCCGACGCGGCAACCTATGACTATGCCGCAACCCGCATGACCAAGAGCCCGGCGCTCAACTACCCCCGCTACTACGGGACGCTGACCACCCTGCCGGACGGGCGCGTGCTCGTCGATGGCGGATCGCCGGCCTACGGAAACCAGACAAACGCGTCCTCGACGGCCGAGATCAACACGCCGGGCACCGGTGTGTGGAAGACGCTGCCCGGCACGGCCGGTTCGCCGCAGAAGCAGGGCGATCCCGCGACCACGGGCAATCCGTTCTGGTATCCGCATGAATACCCGATCGGCAACGGCCGCGTCTTCTCGATCGCCGGAAAGTATACCTATGTCCTGAGCTACGAGGGCAATGGCGGCTATAGCGACGTCGCATCGATCACCCGGTCGAACTGGGGCGCCAGCTCCACCTCTGTCATGTTCCGGCCGGGCCGTGTCATGCAGATCGGTGGCGGTTCGCCGGGAAACAACTTCGACAAGAATCCCGGTTCCAATCTCGCCACGACCTATGATCTGCGCGCAAAGATCGCCGATCCCTCCAAGCCGGTGACGACCACCGACACGACGATGCGCCTGAAGCGCCACTTTGCCACCGCCACCGTCATGGCCAACGGCGAAATCGCCGTGACCGGCGGCGCTGAGGGCAACAACGAGCTGATCAACGTCGCCAACCGCATCGAGATCTACAATCCCGACAACAACCAGTGGCGCCTCGATGCGGCGCTGCACCGGCCCCGCCTCTACCACTCGATGGCGCTTCTGATGAAGGACGGCCGGGTGCTGACCGGCGGTGGCGGCGCACCCGGCCCGGTCGCCGCCCACGACATCGAAATCTTCACGCCGGACTATTTGCTCGACAAGAACGGCAATCCCGCCATCCGTCCCTCGATCGTCGATGGTCCGAAAACGCCTGTCTCGCTCGGCCAGACGTTCCGCATCACCGCAGACGCGCCGATCAGCCGCGTCACCATCGTCAAGAGCGGCGTCACCACGCACAGCTACAACACCGACCAGCGCTTCTTCGAGGCGCAGTTCTCGGCCAATGGCACATCCGCCGACGTCGTGTTCCCGAATGACGCGGTCAATGCCACGCCGGGCCTTTACCTGGTCTTTGCCTTCGGTGCCGATGGCGTGCCCTCCGTTGGCAAGCTGATCCGCCTGAAGAGCCCGACCGGCGATACCGGCTACAATGTGCCGAACGACATGCCGACGCCGAAGACGCCCATGGGCACCGGCATTACGGCCTCCGGCTGGGCCTTCTGCAGCTACGAAAACGACCAGTGCCCGATCGTTGGCACCCAGACGGTGCGTTATGGCGCAAACGGCAACTTCATCACGCGCACCATGACCGATCTCGTCGCCTGCAACAACGCGACCTTCGGCGACCCGGCCCCGGGCGTGACGAAGAGCTGCGAAATCCAGGCAAGCACTTACACCAAGCCCACCACGGCCTCCTCCGGCAGCACCGGAACGGGTGGCAACACCGGAACCCCCGGCACTGGCACTGGCACTGGCACGGGTACGGGTACGGGCACGGGCAACGGCGGAACGTCCAACTCCGGCACCAGCGGCAGCAATGCTGTCGCCTCGGCCACCATCATCCAGCTCGTGACGCAGAACACCGGCATGTGCCTTGCCGCATCGTCCAACAACTCGAATGGGCAGCAACTGGTGCAGTCCACCTGCAACACGGGTGACGCCCGCCAGCTGTGGAAGGTCAAGTCCTCGCCGGACGGCTTCAACGTCATCAACGTCGGCAATGGCCGCTGCATGGACGTCTCCGGCATTTCCACCAACAACGGCGTAAACATCCATCAATGGGATTGCTGGGGTGGGAAGAACCAGTCCTTCACCTTCGACCGCAGCGGCGCATGGACACCGATCGTGGCTGCCCATTCCGGCAAGTGCGTGGATGTGGCCTACGGGCTGAAGACGGAGGGCGGCGGCGTCATTCAGTGGCCCTGCTCGGGCAGCGCAAACCAGCAGTGGAGCGTCCGGCCGGTTCGCGTGATCCAGGTCGTGTCCCAGAACTCCGGCATGTGCATGGCCGCATCGGACGTCAACCAGAACGGCCAGCAGCTCGTGCAGCTGCCCTGCGATCCCTCCGATGCCCGCCAGATCTGGAAGACCAACGCCGTCAACGGTGGCATGAATCTCGTCAGCATGACGAACGGGCGCTGCATGGATCTGTCGGAAGGGTCCAAGAATGATGGCGCGCGCATCCAGCAATGGGATTGCGTGGGCGTTCCCGCCCAGGTCTTCACCATCGACCAGAGCAGCACCTGGGGTTCGATCGTGGCGCCGCTCTCGGGCAAGTGCGTGGATGTCGCCTGGGCCTCCAAGGCAGCCGGCGGTGTCATCATCCAGTGGCCCTGCTCGGGCGCCGCAAACCAGAAATGGAACGTGAAGACGCTGTATTGACGCTGGACAAAGTTCGGCAGCATTTGCCGACGCCATGCCTGACAGACCTGATGCCCGCCGGAGAGATCCGGCGGGCGCTTTCATGTCTGCGCGAGAGCGCGGATAGGGATGTCGTGTCAATGACTTGTTAACCATGTTTGTTCATAGATCGGTACAGTGGCCGGCATGAGAAGAGACATTGCGCAAGCTCGATTTCCCCCATTTTCGCAGTGTGAAGGGCGCGGTGCTTCTCGCTACCGCGCTTCTTGGCGCCTGCCAGAATCAGGCGCCGGGCCACGGGCGCACGGGGCTTGAGGCCACGCAGTCGAGCCGCGCGCCCTTCTTCGGCACGGAAAACCGCGCACCGAATGCCGCGAGCCGCCGGGAAATCGCGCTGCTGACACCGCAATCGGAAGCCCCGCAACCGCATTTCGAGCCGCAGGGCGACAAGGTGACGCTCAACCTCGTCAACACGCCGATCCCCGTCGTTGCCAAGGTCATCTTCGCCGACATCCTGAAAAGCAACTTCTCGGTCGCCGATGGCGTCAACGGCAACGTCACCATCCAGACGGCCCGTCCGACCTCCAAGCAGGCGCTTGTCGATATCTTCGAAACGATCCTCAACGAGCGCGGCTACGGCATCGAGAAGAAGGGCGGCGCCTTCCTCGTCTCGGGCACCGACCAGATCCGTACGGGCTCGATCGGCCAGGCCGATGCCTCGGGCATTTCGGCCGGCCGGCAGGCACGCATCGTGCCGCTGAACTACATCGCCGCCAAGCAGATGGCCGACATCATCAAGGCCTATTCCCCTGATGGCGTGATGCAGACCGACGACCGGCGCAACATCATCGTCCTCAGGGGCAACAATGCCGAAATCGAGGGCATGCTGTCCTCCATCCGCCTCTTCGACGTGGACTGGATGCGCGGCAGGTCGGCCTCGCTCTTCCCGCTGGATTCCGGCGCCGATCCGACCATCGTCGTCAAGCAGCTCCAGACCCTCTTTGCCGCAGCCACCTCCGGCGACGGCGATGCCGGCATGGTGAAGTTCCTGCCGAGCCGCGAGCTGAAGGCCATTCTCGTGATCGCCCAGCGGCCGGCCTATCTCGACCGCGCCCGCACCATCATCGCGCGTCTCGACGATGCCGCCAGCTATGGCACGCGCCAGACCTTCGTTTACCGGGTGCAGAACCGCAACGCCAAGGATCTCGCCAGCGTCCTGCAGCGGGCGCTTGGCGGTGGCGGCATTACCGCGGCCGTCGAAAGCAGCCAGACCGAAAGCGGCGACACGCAGCAGACCAGCAGCGCGCTCGCCGTCGCCAGCCAACCGACGGGCCTTGGCACGGAAGTTTCCGTCGTTGCGGACGAGACCAACAATTCGCTGGTCATCGTCTCCTCCAAGCGCGACTACAACCGCATCCTCGGCGTGCTCTCCTCGCTCGACCGCATGCCGAGCCAGGTGCTGATCGAGGCGGTCATCGCCGAAGCGGCACTCAACGACCAGCTCAAATTCGGCCTGCGCTATTCGATCGGCGCCGGCAATGTCTTCAAGTTCACCAATGACGAGAACGGCCAGGTGCAGAGCGGGCTTGCCGGCTTCACCTATTCCGCGCTCTCAGCCAATTTCAGCGTCGTGCTCAATGCGCTCTCCGCCGTCACGCAGGTGAAGGTCCTGTCCTCGCCGACGCTGACGGTGCTCGACAACCACACCGCCAAGCTGCAGGTCGGCGATCAGGTGCCCGTCATCTCCGAAAGCGCCACCTCCGGCACGACGGGAACGACGACGACCTCGATCCAGATGAAGGATACGGGCGTCATCCTCGGCGTCACGCCGCGCATCAGCTCCAACGGCCATATCCTGCTCGACATCGAGCAGGAGGTCAGCGATGTCGTCAACACCACGACATCGACCATCAATTCGCCGACGATCCGCCAGCGCAAGGTGTCCTCCACGGTCGAGGTCGGCGACGGCCAGAGCATCGTCATCGGCGGCCTCGTGCAGGAGCAGCAGCAGAAGAGCACGGATGCGATCCCGGTTCTCGGCAAGCTGCCCGTCATCGGCGCCGCCTTCCGCAATCGCAACACCCAGGCCAAGCGCACCGAGCTGATGATCTTCATCCGCACCCGGATCATGCGCGACCAGAACGATGCCCAGGCGATCACCGAGGAGTTCCGTAGCGGGCTGAGCGCGGTGACCATCGACCGGCCGAGCACGTCCGCCTCCAACACCTGGGATCTGTTGCGGATCACCGAATGACGTCGGTTCCAGCGGGCTCGGGGCAAGGTTCAGGCCATGATCCCGGCCCGCATTCCTTCGAGCATCATCCGACCGGCGTGAAACGGGCATCGACAAGATCATGCTCTCCACAAGCGAGCTTGGAGCACCGATCTGATCCTGTCAGAACAAACAACGCTCCAGCGGCCGAAGAGACCTCCCGCGAAGGCTTCGTGCTGATCTCCGTGCTGATCGTTGCCCTTCTCTTCGTTGCCGTGACCGGCAGCCTTGCGGTAAGGGCACGCTTTTTCGTGCTGCAGGAGCGCAACCGTGAAGAGACCGTTGCCCTACAGGCTCTGGCAGACGGCGTCGCCCGCCAGGCAGCCCTCGATCTCGTCAAGGGGCAATCGTCCCTGACGCCGGACGGCGTTACGGGAACGTGCCGGAAGGCCGATTTCGAGCTTCAGGCGACGATTGTCGATCAGGATATGCTGCTGGACCTCAATGGCGCGCCACCCGAAATGATCATTGATGTCCTCACCGCCATCGGCATCGGAGAAACCGATGCAAAGACGCTGGCGGCACAGATCGTCGATTACCGTGACCCGGACGACATGAGCCAGCCGCTTTACGGCGCCGAAGCTGCTGAATATGCACGCGCCGGTCTCCCATGGCGGCCAAAGAACACGTTCTTCGCCGATGTCAGCGAATTCGCCCAGCTGCCCGCCGCCACGCCGGCGCTGATCGCACGCATCGAGCCGATTCTGACCATCAACAATCCGCGCGCCGCCATCGACCCCACCCTGATCGATCGTCTCTCCGGAGCCCCCTCCGCGGCCAACAAGCCTCTCGCCCGATGGCTCACCCCCAGCCGCCAAAGCCGCTTCTCGATCACCGTCTCCCTCGCCACAAAGGCAGGCCCGACAGCCTCCAGAAACACCACGATCGCCACCGATAGCAGCGACGGACACCCCCGCTTCCTCCGTTGGGCCCGCAGCACGCCGGACGCGGCACCCCGACCTGACATCGAACGGGACGCAACACAACAACCCGCTCTTTGCAGCGCGCTGACGAATCCCTCCCAGTGATCTGGTCGGTGCCGCGTCACCGCGCGGCAGCCTCCTTCAGGATGGCGGAAAAGCGGGGTTCGAAGGCGCGGCCGATGGGTTCGGCGGCGGCGCCGAGGGCGACCGCCCAGGGGTCGAACATGCCGGCCTTGAGGCGGGCCGTGGTGCGGCCCGGGCGCACCGCGTTCGAGGGCAGCAGCGGTTCGATGGCGGCGATCAGCCGTTCGGCCAGTTCCGCGGGCGCTGCGGCCGAGATGATGACGGCCTGTGGATCGAACAGCGTTTCGATGAGGTGGATCGCCAGGCGCAGATCGCCTGCGGCGGCGGCGATCCAGGCCGAGAGCGCCGGATCCTCGGCGCGGACCCGCTCCGAGATCAGGTCGTACAGGTTGCCGGCCGCGGGATCGAGGCCGAGCGCATGGCAGAGCGAGGCCATGGAGGCCCGGTGTTCCAGCGGCGTCAGGCGTCCGCCATCCGACAAAAGCGCCATGCCGATCTCGCCGGCATTGCCATGCGCGCCGGTGTAGAGCTCTCCACCGAGGATCAGGCCGGCGCCGATGCCGTAGCCGAGATAGAGGCAGACGGCATCGTCCAGGCCATGGGCCGCGCCGACCATGCGTTCGGCCGTGGCGCAGGCGGCCGCGTCATTCTGCAGGGCCACGTCGAGACCCGTGCCGGCGGCCAGCGTTTCGAGCAGGGGAAAGGTCTGCCATGCGCCCATCATCCAGGGGTCGTCGGGGGCCGGAGCGAGCCCGAAGGGACCGGGCATGGCAACGCCGAGGCCGGCGAGCCGACGTTCCGACTGCGGCCGCAACGCCTGCAGATCCGTTCGCACCGCCTCTATCAGCCCCAGAATGACGCGTGCGCCGCCGACCGGACCATCCGGCGGAAGAGCGGCCTCGGCGCGCGCCAGCACATTGCCCACGAGATCGACCGCGATCGCGCGGGTGCTGTGCCGGTCGATCTGCAGGCCGATGGCAAAGGCGCCATCCGGCACCAGGCGATAGGGGGTCGAAGGCTGGCCCCGGCCATTGCGCACGACATCTTCCGACATGACGAGACCGTCGAGTTCCAGCGCTTCGATGAGGTTGGACACCGTCTGCTTGGTCAGCCGCGTCGCCCGCGCCAGATCGGCCCGCGACAGCGGTCCGTTGATGCGCAGCGCATCGATGATGACGCGCTTGTTGTGGGCGCCGGCGCCCTCCTGGTTGGTGCCGCGCTTGGCGCGGATGGTCTTCACGTCATGCACCCAAAATACCCTCTTGACTCCAGTAGAATATTCTACAAGGATTAAGTCAATACGTTTGACTTAATAAGAAACCAAAGAGTTTCGGGGAACGCGGCATGCCTTTGACGGCATTGCCGGGCGTCGCATTTATCGGGTCACTGACCCCGTCCGCACGCCGCATCTCACGTCAAGGAGCGGCGGCACCAAACGGCGTAGCCATCACTGGAGGCAAGACATGTTGAAATCCATCGCAATGACCCTCGCGGGCGCAGCGGCGATCGGCGCGCTGATGTCGTCAGCGGCCTTTGCCGAGACGAAGATCAATGCGCTGTTCATGGCGCAGGCCGCCTACAGCGAGGCCGATGTGCGCGCCATGACGGAGGCCTTCACCAAGGCCAACAAGGACATCACCGTCAATCTCGAATTCGTGCCTTACGAGGGTTTGCACGACAAGACCGTGCTCGCCCAGGGTTCGGGCGGCGGCTATGACGTGGTGCTTTTCGACGTGATCTGGCCGGCCGAATATGCGGCCAACAACGTGCTGGTCGATGTCTCCGCGCGCATCACCGACGAGATGAAGTCGGGCGTGCTGCCGGGTGCCTGGACCACCGTTCAGGCCGACGGCAGATATTACGGCATGCCTTGGATCCTCGATACAAAATATCTCTTCTACAACAAGGAGATACTCGAAAAGGCCGGCATCAAGGCGCCGCCGAAGACATGGGATGAGCTTTCCGAGCAGGCCAAAATCATCCAGGAAAAGGGTCTCCTGAAGACGCCGATCGCCTGGTCCTGGGCCCAGGCGGAGGCCGCCATCTGCGATTTCACCACGCTTGTCAGCGCCAACAAGGGCGACTTCCTGAAGGATGGCAAGCCGGTCTTCGATCAGGGCGGCGCGCTCGACGCCCTGAAATACATGGTGGCCAGCTACAGTTCCGGCCTCACCAATCCCAATTCGAAGGAATTCCTCGAAGAGGATGTCCGCAAGGTCTTCGAGAATGGCGACGCCGCCTTCGCGCTGAACTGGACCTACATGTACAACATGGCCAACGACCCCAAGGACAGCAAGGTTGCCGGCAAGGTCGGCGTCGTGCCGGCGCCGGGCGTTGCGGGCAAGAGCGAGGTTTCGGCCGTCAACGGCTCCATGGGTCTTGGCGTCACCACGGCCAGCAAGCATCCGGAAGAGGCCTGGAAATACATCACCTTCATGACCTCGCAGGCCGTGCAGAACCAGTATGCCAAGCTCAGCCTGCCCATCTGGGCCTCGTCCTACCAGGACCCCGCCGTCACCAAGGGACAGGAAGAGCTGATCGCCGCCGCCAAGCTCGGCCTTGCCGCCATGTATCCGCGCCCGACGACACCGAAATATCAGGAAATGTCGACCGCCCTGCAGCAGGCGATCCAGGAAGCGTTGCTCGGCCAGTCCTCGCCCGAGGATGCGCTGAAGACGGCTGCCGAAAACAGCGGGCTGTGATGCCGATTGCGGGCCGCCACGCGCGGCCCGCTTCCGCCATCCCCCGCGCGCTCCGCATTGACTTCACCTTCCATCGCTTGACTGAAGGCACCCTCATGTCCAGCACCTGGCTCACGACCCGGGCATGGCTTCTCATGCTTCCGCTGCTGGCGGTGATGATCGCCGTCATCGGCTGGCCGATGGTCGATACGGTGCGGCTGTCCTTCACGGACGCCAAGCTGGTCGGCACCGGCGGGCAGTTCGTCGGTCTCGACAATTACGCCAGGATGCTGGCAAGCAGCACGTTCCAGCGCACGCTCCTCACCACCGCCTGGTTCGCGATCGTGTCGGTGGCGGCGGAAATGGTGCTCGGCGTGCTGGCGGCCCTGCTGCTTGACCAGAGGTTCTACGGCCGCACCTTTCTGCGCGCCCTGATGATCCTGCCCTGGGCCCTGCCGACCATCGTCAATGCCACGCTGTGGCGGCTCATCTACAATCCGGAATATGGCGCCCTGAATGCGGCGCTGACCCAGACCGGCATTCTCGCCGACTACCGCTCCTGGCTCGGCGAGCCCGGCACGGCGATGACGGCGCTGATCGTTGCCGATTGCTGGAAGAATTTCCCGCTGGTCGCGCTCATTGCGCTGGCCGCCCTGCAGGCGGTCCCGAAGGATATCGTCTCGGCCGCGCTGATCGACGGCGCCGGCGCCTGGAAGCGCTTCCGCTTCGTCATCCTGCCCTATCTCGCCGGACCGCTGATGGTGGCGCTGGTGTTGCGCACCATCGAGGCCTTCAAGGTCTTCGACATCATCTGGGTCATGACGCGGGGCGGCCCGGCCAATTCCACGCGCACCCTGTCGATCCTCGTCTATCAGGAGGCCTTCTCCTTCCAGCGGGCCGGATCCGGGGCGTCGCTGGCGCTGATCGTCACCTTCATCGTCACGCTGCTGGCGCTCGCCTATGGGGCGCTGGCGCGTCGCACCGCCGGGAGTGCCGCCTGATGGAACGCCGGAGCCCTGCCTTTTCCGTGTTTATCCACCTCTGCGCGCTGCTCCTCATGCTGGTGATCCTGGCGCCGCTTGCCTGGCTTTTCGTGATGAGCATCGCGCCGGCGCCGGATCTGGTGGCAAAGCCGCTGCGGTGGTGGCCGTCGGCGGTGGATTTCTCCCGTTACGCGACGCTTCTGTCGACGGTGGAAAACAGCGCGGGGGCCGCCTTTACCGCCTCGCTCGGCAACAGTCTCACCGTTGCGGGCCTGGCGACGGTTGCGGCCATCCTCATCGCCATTCCGGCCGGCTGGGCGGTGTCGCGCACGCCTTCGGTGCGCTGGTCGCTGACGCTGGTGATCGGCACCTACATGCTGCCGCCGGTGGCGCTGGCCGTGCCGCTCTACATGGCGCTGGCCGCGCTCGGCATGCTCAATTCCGTCTTCGGGCTTGCCCTCGTCTACCTCACCATTCTGGCACCCTTCACGACCTGGCTGATGAAATCCGGCTTTGACGGCGTGCCGCGCGAGCTGGAACTGGCGGCGATGATCGATGGCGCGAGCCTGTTCCAGACGCTCAGGATCGTGACGCTGCCGCTTGCCCTGCCGGTGATCGGCACCTCGGCGCTGTTTGCCTTCCTGCTCGCCTGGGACGAATTCTTCTATGCGCTGCTCTTCACCTCCGACCAGCGCGCCAAGACGCTGCCCGTTGCGATTGCCGATCTCGCCGGGGGCCGCGTCTCAGATTACGGCCTCATCGCTGCTGCCGGGGTGCTTGCCGCCTTGCCGCCGGTGCTCGTGGGCCTTGTCATGCAACGCGCCCTGATCTCCGGGCTGACGAATGGCGGCGTGAAGGGATGATGATGAGTAAGACCAGCACGCGCCCGGAGGGGCTGCAGGCCATCGACCGGGAAATGGCGCGCCAGCATGCCGATGCCATCGCCTCCTATCAGGCGGCCCGCAAGGACGCGCCGGCCATTGCCGCCTCGCTAAAGACCACCGGCCGTCTCCTCCTGCTCGGCATGGGCGGCTCCCACTATGTGGCCCGCGCCGTCGAGCCGCTCTACCGCGCCTTGTCCATCGACGCGCTCGCCCTGCCCCTGTCGGAGCAGCTGGGCGCGCCCCTGCCGCTTGACGGGCGGACGATCCTGGTGACCTCGCAATCCGGCGAAAGCGCCGAGGTGCTGCGCTGGTTTGCGGAAAACGGCACGGCCGCAGAGACTTTCGGACTGACGCTGGAAGGCGGCTCCTTCCTCGCCAGGGCCGCGCCCGGCCTGATCGGCGCGGGCGGCACGGAACGCGCCTTTGCGGCCACCCGCAGCCTGACGATCACCTTCGCGCTCCATCTCGCCATTCTCGAGGCGCTGGGCCAGGATCCGGCCGATGCGCTGGCGGCGCTGCAGGCGCCCGAGACGCCCGATCTTTCCGAAGCGCTCGCTGCCCTTGCCGGCGTGCGCACCATCGTCACCTCCGGCCGCCGGCTGCAGGGTGTGGCCGAAGCGCTGGCGCTCGGCCTCACGGAACTCTCGCGTCTGCCCTGCTTCTCGCTGGAAGGCGGCCAGCTGCGCCACGGCCCGATGGAAATGCTGTCGGCGGATGTCGGCGTCGTGCTGTTTCGCGGCCGCGATGCGACCGCGGATCTGGTGACGGCGATGGCGCGTTCGGTGGCGGCAACCGAAGCGCCGCTCGTCATCTTCGACGCCTCGGGCGAGGCGCCGGTCGCGGGTGCGGTGACCGTGACGTTCACACCGGCGAGCGGCCTTGCCGCCATTTTCGCCATGCTGCCGGCAGCGCAGCGCCTGATGGTGGCCTTTGCGGCGTCGCGCGTGCCCGACGCCGGCACGCCGGTCCGCTCCTCCAAGATCACCCGGAGCGAGTGAATGAAGCCGCTTGCCGTCATCGGAAACGTCAATGTCGATCTGATCATGGGCCCGGCCGCCCCCTGGCCGCAGCCGGGCACGGAGATCATCGTCGATCATCACGAGTTGCGGGTGGGCGGCTCGGCCGGCAATACCGCGCTTGCCTGGATGGCGCTCGGCATTCCCTTCACCATCGCCGCCAATGTCGGCGACGACCGGTTCGGCCGCTGGCTGCGCGACGAATTCGGCGCGCAGGCCGCCGCCTGGCCGGCCCGGCCCGAGGGCACGACGGTCTCCGTCGGCGTCACCCATCCGGATGGCGAGCGCACCTTTTTCACCACGCGTGGCCATCTCCCGCATTTCAGCCTTGAAGAGGCGCGCTCTGCGCTGGAGGGCGCCGGGCTTGCCGGCGGCTATGCGCTTGTCTGCGGCAGCTTTCTCACCGATGCGCTCAGCGCCGACTACGACGCACTGTTCGACTGGCTGGACAGCCGGGGCATTCGTGCCGCACTCGATACCGGCTGGCCGCTGGACGGCTGGACGCCCGCCAACTGCGCGGCCGCCCGCGGCTGGCTCGCCCGCTGCCATCTCGCGCTCTTCAACGAAATCGAGACGACGACGCTGGCAGGCGTCGGCGATCCGGTCGAAGCCGGCCGGGCACTTCAGGCCCGCATGCCGGCGGGCGCCATCGTGGTCGTCAAACGCGGGCCTGCGGGCGCCATCGTCCTCGATGCGGATGGCGTGCTGCACGAAGCGGCCGCGCCGCGGGTCGATGTCATCGACACGATCGGCGCCGGCGATGTCTTCAATGCCGGCTTTCTGGCCGCATTCGCGCAAGGGGCTGCCTTGCCCGCCTGCCTGAATGCCGGCGTCGCCATCGCCTCGCGGGCGATCTCCACATTTCCGCGCCGCTATGGCGCCCCCCTGGCGGGAGATGCCGCATGAGCGCGCTCACCATTGAAAACATCCGCAAGAGCTATGGCCCGGTCGAGACCCTGAAGGGCATCGACATCGCGCTCGACAGCGGCGAGTTCCTCGTGCTGCTCGGCTCGTCCGGCTGCGGAAAATCGACGCTTCTCAACATCATCGCCGGCCTTGTCGAGCCGACCAGCGGCGCGATCCGCATCGGCGACACCTCCGTCATCGGCATGCATCCGAAGGACCGCGACATCGCCATGGTGTTCCAGTCCTATGCGCTCTATCCCAACCTGACGGTCGCCCGCAACATCGGCTTCGGGCTGGAAATGCGCAAGGTGCCGGCCGCCGAACGCGAGGCGGCCGTCAGCGAGGCCGCGCGCCTGCTGCAGATCGAAACCCTGCTGGAGCGCAAGCCCGGCCAGCTCTCCGGAGGCCAGCGCCAGCGTGTCGCGATCGGCCGGGCCCTTGTGCGCCGTCCGAAGATCTTCCTCTTCGACGAGCCGCTCTCCAATCTCGACGCCAAGCTGCGCATGGAGATGCGCACCGAGCTGAAGCGCCTGCACCAGGCGATGAAGACCACGGTCGTCTATGTGACCCACGACCAGATCGAGGCGATGACGCTCGCCACCCGCATCGCCGTGATGCGCGCCGGGCGCATCGAGCAGATCGGCACGCCGGACGCCATCTACAACCGCCCGGCCACGCTCTACGTCGCCACCTTCGTCGGCGCTCCGCCGATGAACCTCTTCACCGCCCGCCGTCAGGACACGGGCATGGCGATCGACGGCCTGGAGACGCTGCTGCCCCTGCCGCCGGGCGCAGAGACGATCGCCGTCGGCAAACCCCTCATCGCCGGCATCCGCCCGGAGGCGCTCAAGATCGACGGCGATGGCGTCGCCTTGCCCGTGGTCGTCGAGGTGACCGAGCTCACCGGCCCGGAGATCATCGTGACCGGCCGTCTCGGCGGCCAGGGCATCCTCGCCTCGGCGCCGCCCTTCAGCCGCCTTGCGCCCGGCGACACGCTCACCCTTCGCGCCCCGCTGTCGGCCTGGCATGTCTTTGACCCCGAAACGGAGAAACGGCTGGGCTGACGGGAGCCGACGATCGCGGTGCGTTTCAGTCCGCGTTCACCGGTCCCAGAAGGTAGTCGTTCCGGGCGAGGTCGAAGCCGATGACCTCCAGACCACTCGCGAAGGCGGCGTGGAAATCCTGGCGAAGCCGGTGCTGGGCGGCCGCCTGTTGCGGGGTCGGCAGGCTGGCGGGCGGAAAGACCGGAAGGGAGATGCGTGTCGTGGCGCTGTGCGCCTGCGGCATGCCGCGGCCGGCGGCGCGGGCCGTCACCGCGGCATGGTCGAGGTGCCAGTCCACCAGCAGGCGGTCGGAGGGCAGACCCTCGTTGATGCCGCCCATCGCGCCGTAATAGTCCTCGTGGTAGGTGTTCGAGCGCGCACCGAGATGGGCGAGGTTGAGGTTGGCGTTGAGCGGGCGCATCGGATCGAAGGTCCAGCGCACATGCCGGATGCCGCGGGCAAGGCACCATTGGCGCTGATACCATTTCAGCCGCGCGCCGAGGCCGCGGCCGCGCATCTGCGGCAGAACGGCAAGCCGGTGCGAATGCTGGACATTCGGTGTCGCGCTGGGAAAGCCGAACACGTAGCCGACGAGATCGCCGGTGAGAAATGCGCCGCCCACCAGCCCGCCTTCGGCCTGGATCACCATCATCAGGTCGGCCGGATCCGGCATGTCGCCCTCGCCCCAGACATCCGCCTGAAGGCGCTCCGCCGCCCGGAATTCCGCCATGCCGCGCAGATCGCGGAACTCGATGTCGCTCATGCCGAAAAGCTTTCCTGAAAGACGGTGGCGCTGTCGAGGACGTCCCTGTCCAGCGTGACGCCGATGCCCGCGCCGGCGGGAACGGGCATGCGGCCCTCCACGGTCTCCAGTCGCTGTTCGATGATGTCGCGGTGAAAATAGCGGCTGGACGAGGATGTGTCGCCCGGTTTCGAAAAATTCGGCAGCGTGGATAGATGGATATTGTGCGCCCGGCCGATACCGCTTTCCAGCATGCCGCCGCACCAGACGGGCACGGAGAAGGCCTGGCAGAGATCGTGAATCCGCACCGCATTCGCATGGCCGCCGGAGCGACCGACCTTGATGTTGATCACCCGCGCGGCATCGGTCTGCAACGCCTTGCGTGCATCCTCCGGGCTGCGGATGCTTTCATCAAGGCAGATCGGCGTCCGGATCCGCGATTGCAGCACGGCGTGGTCGTGGAGATCGTTCCAGGCAAGCGGCTGCTCGATGTAGTCGAGGCCGAAGGCGTCGAAGCGCGCGATCAGGGCGCTGTCGGCCAGAGAGTAGGCGCAGTTCGCATCCACCGTCAGGTGACTGTCGGGATAGGCCTGCCGCACGGCCTCCAGAAGCCGAAGGTCGTGTCCGGGTTTGATCTTGAGCTTGATGCGCCGATATCCCTGCTCCAGATGCGCGCCGACGCGCTCCAGCGTGGTCTCGATCGGCGCGATGCCCAGGGAAACGCCGACATCGATGGCCTCCCCCGTGCCGCCGAGAACGGTCTTCAAGGGCAGGTCGAGCGCCTTGGCCCAGAGATCCCAGCAGGCCATCTCGACCGTCGCGCGCGCCATCCAGTTGGCGCGCCAGGGCTCAAGGCGCCGCGCCATCTCATGGGGCGTCTCGATGCGGGTTCCGAGCACCTGCGGCAGGAGCACCGTGCGCAGGAGGTCCATGGCCCCCGACACCGTCTCCTCCAGATAATCGGGCAGCGGGTCCATGACGCCTTCCGCATACCCCTCCAGACCATCGGCCTTGAGGGTCAGCAGCGGGAAAAGCTTCTCATGCATCGTCCCGGTCGCAATGGTGAAGGGCGTGACCAGCGGCAGGCGTACAAGGCGCAACTCGGCGCCGTCGATGCGCAACGGCGCGCGAACCGGTCGTCCGGCGACCGTGTGATCCGTCATGGGCCCTCCCGCGTCGCCGACCGCTCCGTCAGCCGGCGTCCAGAATTTTAGTTTTCTTGCATTATTGACTGCATGTCAGCGATCTGTCAACTTTCCCCAGAGGAGACAGCGCGATGTCGGCAAAGGATGGCGAGCAGCGACAGACGACGGAGGGCGCAAGGGCGGGGGAGAGCTTGGGCGGCGACCTGCGCCAGCGCCTGTCGCAATCGGCTGCGGACGGCACCCCGACGGAACGCGCCATCGCCGCCTACCTGCTGACCAATCTGCAAACGCTTCCCTTCGAGACGGCAGCGGCAGTCGGCGCCAAGGTGGGGGTTTCCGAAGCCTCCATCGGCCGCTTCTGCCGCACCATCGGCTATCGCAGCCTGAAGGACCTGAAGAGCGTGCTGCAGGCGGATCTCGGCGGCCAGGCCTGGCTGATCGGCGATCGTCTCCAGGACTTCCACCGTCGCAGCCAGGCCGGCACCGGGGAACTCGCCCGCGCGCTGGAGAAGGAAATGGCCGCGCTGGTCACCGTCTACGAGATGGCCGCGACGGAGGCATTCGACGCGGCCGTCAAACGGCTTGCGCGGCGGCGGCAGGTCTTCGTCGCCGGCTTCCAGACCGAGCGCGGGCACGCCAGCGAGCTGGTGCACAATCTGCAATATCTGCGCCCCGGCGTGCATCTGGCCGATATTGCCGGCGGTCACTTCGCCGAAATTCTTCTGTCCCCGCCGGAAGAGACCACGCTGGTGCTGATCGACGGGCGCCGCTATTCGCGCCTGACGCGCGATCTCGCCCAGGCCGCCCACCGGGAGGGCATTCCCGTGACGCTCATCACCGATCCCTATTGCGACTGGGCGCTGGAAACGGTGGACGAAGTCTTCGCCGTTCCGACCGACCTCAACCACTTCTGGGATACGACCTCGGCCATGTCCTCGCTGATCGGCCTTCTCGTCAACGGCGTCTTCAAGGAGCTCGGCGCCGAGGTGGAGGCCCGCATGGCGCGGATCTCGGCCTTCTACGGCGATTTCATCGGCCACACCGGGCCATCCCGCCGCCAGCCGCGGGAGGGCTGATCGGCAACCACCCCGCATCAACAAAAGCCAAGAGAGGAACGAAATGAACCCGATCACCCTTCGCAAAACCCTCATCGCCGCCGGCATCAGCCTTGCGGCCCTCATGGCAGGCCACGGCGCGGCACTCGCCAAGGAAGCCGTCATCGTGCTGGCGACCAACGAGGTGGGCGCGCCGACCTACAACCCCATCAAGGCCTCCAATCTCAACATCGGCACGACGCTGATCTTCGACCGCCTCGTCTCGCAGGACGCCGATCTCAGCTACCATCCCTGGCTGGCCGAAAGCTGGGAAGAAGCGCCGGACGGCATGTCCTGGGTGTTTCACCTCAAGAAGGGCGTGAAATTCCACAATGGCGAGCCCTTCAACGCCGAAACCATCGTCAAGTGGCTCGATCTCTTCAAGGCCAGCGAAAATGCCTACATGACCAAGGCGATCGCCAAGGTCGAGGTGGTGGACGACTACACCGTCAAGTTCATCATGGCGAACCCCGAGCCGAACCTGCTCTACAACTTCTCCTCCAGCTATCTGAGCGTCATCGAGCCGAAGTCCTTCGTGGCGCTCGGCGACAATTACGGCGTCACCGAAGTCTACGGCACCGGCCCCTACCAGCTGGAAAGCTTCACCGTCGGCCAGGAAACCGTGCTGGTGCGCAACGAGGACTATGCCTGGGCCTCGCCGCTGGCCAAGAACCGCGGGCCGGCGAAGATCGATAAGCTGACGCTGCGCGAAATCGCCGAGGATTCCACCGCCTTCCTCGAACTGAAGTCCGGCGGCGTCGACATGCTGCTCGGCGTGCCCACCGATTTCCTCGGTGAGGTGAAGGCGCAGGAAAACCTCACCACCCTCACCCTGCCGGGCCAGGACGTGGCCTACATGCCGATCAACGTGACGAAGGAGCCCTTCACGGACATTCGCGTCCGCGAGGCCGCTGCGAAGGCGATCAACCAGAAGGAAATTCTGGATTCCGTCTACGGCGGCGTCGGCGACGTCGCCAATACCTTCCTGATCTCGGCCCTGCCGGAATCCAAGGTCGATCCGAAATACAGGATTTCCTACGATCCGGATCGCTCCAACGCGCTGCTGGACGAAGCCGGCTGGAAGAAGGGCGCCGACGGCGTGCGCGTGAAGGACGGCAAGCCGCTGAAGGTCTCGCTGTGGACCCAGAGCGACTCCAGCTTCCGCCGCCTGACCGAAGTCGTGCAGGCCGAGCTGAAGGCCGTCGGCATCGACAGCGACATCACCACCTTCGACAGCTCCGCCATCCGCGACCAGTACAAGAGCGGCAACCAGCAACTCGCCGTGCGCTCCTACAACTGGGACAATGCCGACATCATCGACTGGTTCTTCGGTGGCGATCGCCTCGGTTATCCGAACGTCTCCATGTTCAACGATCCCAAGGCGGAGGCACTGCGCAAAACCGCGCTCAGCGGCTCGAAGAACATGGCCGAGCGCATCAAGAACTTCACCGCCTACCATGAATATGTGCTCTCGCAATATCCGATGGCGCCGATCTACCAGCCCGTGACCTCTGTCAGCTACAACAAGGACCGCCTCGTTCTGCCGGCCGAGATCCACTCCCCGTCGGTGGGTGCGACCGTGATCATGGACATGGACGTGAAGGAGTAGGCGGCACGACATCGCGAGGAACCGCCCATGCTTGCCTATGCCCTCAGGCGCATCCTCATGCTGGTGCCCGTGTTCCTCGCGGTCTCCGTCGTCATCTTTCTCATCCTGCATCTCCTCCCGGGCGACCCGATCGACAATCTCCTGAAGGTCGGGGCGCCCGTGGAGCAGCGCGCGGAGATGATGGCGCGCTACGGCCTCGATCGGCCCCTGCCGGTGCAATATGCGATCTGGCTCGGCAATCTCCTGTCCGGCGATCTCGGCACGGCCATCGTGGCGCGCCGGCCGGTGGCCGACCTGATCGGCCAGGCCCTGCCCTATTCGCTTGCGCTCGGCGGGCTGGCGCTTGCCTTCTCCACCCTCATGGGTATCGCACTCGGTTTCATCGCCGCGCTCTACCGCGATCGCCTCATCGACCGCGTCATCATGGGCGGCGTGCTCATCGGCTCGACGCTGCCGAGCTTCTGGCTCGGCCTGCTGCTGATCCTCGGCTTTTCCGTCGAGCTCGGCTGGTTCCCCGTCTCCGGCGCGCGCGGCTGGACCTCGCTGGTGCTGCCCGTGCTCACCATCGGGCTCGGCGGCACCGCACTCGTGGCCCGCATCACCCGCGTCGCCATGGTGGATATTGCCGGGCGTGATTTCGTCATGCTGCTGCATGCCAAGGGTCTGTCGCCGCTCACCATCCAGTTCCGCCACGTGCTGCGCCACGCGCTGATCCCCGTCGTCACCATCGTCGCGCTGCGCATCGGCTGGATCCTCGGCGGCGCCGTGACGGTCGAGGTCGTCTTCGCGCGGCCGGGTCTCGGCACGCTCCTCATCAAGGCGCTCAGCCAGCATGATTATCCCGTGGTGCAGGCGAGCCTGCTGATGCTCGCCATGGCCGTCATGCTCGGCACGCTTCTCGGCGACCTCCTGCAGGCCGCCATGGATCCGCGCGGGCAGGGAGCATGACGATGAGAGCCGCCCGGGAGCTGACCTTCCTGAAAGCCATCTTCCGACGCCCGGCCGGCGCCATCGGCGGCGGATGGCTGATCTGCGTGCTGCTCGCCGCCCTCGTCGCGCCGCTCATCACACCCTATGCCTACGACGTGCAGGTGCTGAAGGAAGCCTTCCAGCCGCCATCCGCCACCCATCTGCTCGGCACGGACGAATTCGGCCGCGATCTCCTGACGCGGCTGCTCTATGGCGCGCGCACCTCGCTGTCCGTCAGCAGCATCTCCATCCTGATCTCCGTCGTCTGCGGCATGACGCTGGGCGCCGCCGCGGGCTATTTCGGCGGCGCCTTCGACCGCGCCGTCACCACCGTCGTCGATCTCAGCTGGTCCTTCCCGGAAATCCTCATCGCCCTCATTCTGGTGGCGATCATCGGCCCCGGCATCAGCGGCACCATGGCGGCGATCGCGGTCGCCTATCTCGCCCAGTTCGCCCGCCTGACCCGCTCGCAGATCATGACGCTGCGCGGGGAAACCTATGTGGAAGCCGCCCGCAGCCTGGGCGCCGGCCACGCCCACATTCTCTTTCGCCACCTGCTGCCGAATGCGCTGGCCCCGGTGCTGGTCAGCGCCATGCTGGCCACCGGCGATGCCATCATCCTCGAAGCCACCCTCGGCTTTTTCGGGCTCGGAGCCCAGCCGCCTGTGCCGAGCTGGGGCGCGATGATGTCCTCCGGCTCCGGCCTGCTCTTCAAGGCGCCCTGGATCATCATCTTTCCCGGCCTTGCCGTCGCCATCACCGTCATTGCCATCAATCTCTTCGGCGATGGCCTGATCGCCGCGCTCGACATCAGGGCCAAGATCCGGAGGACGGAATGACCGCCCTGCTCACCCTCAGCGACATGGGCGTGGAGATCGGCCGCACCCGCCTGCTGGACGGCGTCAGCCTGACGCTCGACCGCGGCGAGATCCTCGGCCTCGTCGGCGAAAGCGGCTCCGGCAAGTCGCTGACGGCGCTCGCCATCACCGGTCTCCTGCCGCTGATCGGCGGGCGCATCAGCGCCGGCAGCCTGCGTTTCGACGGCACCGAGCTGACAACCCTGCCCGAGGCGGAGCGCCGCCGGCTGCGCGGCAAGCGGATCGGCTTCGTCATGCAGAACCCGATGACGGCGCTCGATGGCGTGCAGCGCATCGGCGAACAGGTGGACGTCGTCTCGCGCCTGCATCTCGGCCTTTCCCCGGATGCGGCGCGCCTGCGCACGCTCGACCTTCTGGCGCAGCTGCGCATTCCCGAACCCGCCGCGGTCGCGCAGGCCTATCCGCACCAGCTCTCCGGCGGCATGAAGCAGCGCATCGTGATCGCCATGGCGCTGGCGGGCGAACCCGACCTCATCATCGCCGACGAACCGACGACCGCGCTCGATGTCACCGTGCAGGCGCAGATCATCCAGATCCTCACCCAGCTCGCCCGCCAGCGCGGCCTGGCCCTCTTGCTGATCACCCATGACATGGGCGTGGTGGCGCAGGTCTGCGACCGCGTCGCGGTGCTCTATGCCGGCCGGATCGCGGAGATGCGCGCGGTCTCGCCGATCTTCGCCGCGCCGGCGCATCCCTATACCGCCGCCCTCATCGGCTGCATCCCGCGCGCAGGCATGGCGCCGGGCAGCCTGCACGGCATTCCCGGCGCCGTGCCGACCGCCGGCCGCTATCCGGAAGGCTGCCGCTTCCACCCGCGCTGTGCGGCGGCGGCCGATGCCTGCCGGCAGGGGCATCCGGCGCTCAGCCGGCTCGCCGATGGCGGGGCGGTTGCTTGCCACTTCCCCCTGACGGAGGCCCCGTGACCGAGCCCTTCCTCACCCTCGACCGCCTCACGAAACGGTTTCTGACCGGTGGCGGCCTCATGAAAAAGCCGCACAGCATGACGGCGGTGCGCGATGTGACGCTGTCCATCGGCAAGGGCGAGATGGTGGGCGTGGTCGGCGAATCCGGCTGCGGGAAATCCACGCTGGCCCGTCTCGTGCTGCGCCTGATCGAGCCGACCTCCGGCCGCGTCCGCCTCGATGGCACGGATCTGACCACGCTCTCCGCACCGGCCCTGCGCGCCGCGCGCCGGCGCATGGCCATGGTCTTCCAGGACCCCTATTCCTCGCTCGACCCGCGCTATTCCATCGCCGATGTGCTGAAGGAACCCTTCGTCGTGCAGAGGCAGGCCATGCCAGCGGGCACGGTCGGCGCGATGCTGGAGGCCGTCGGCCTGCCGGCCGCGACCGCTCAACACTATCCGCACCAGCTCTCCGGCGGCCAGCGCCAGCGCATCGGCATTGCGCGGGCGCTGGCCCTTCGGCCCGATCTCGTGGTGCTCGACGAACCCACCGCCTCGCTCGACGTGTCGATCCAGGCGCAGATCATCGACCTGATCTCATCGCTCAGGGAGCGGTTCGGCCTCACCTATCTCTTCATTTCCCACGATCTCGCGCTGGTGCGTTACGTCTGCGACCGCATCGTCGTCATGTATCTCGGCGCGGTCTGCGAAGTCCTCGCCGATCCCCGTGCCGCACCCCGCCATCCCTATACGGCCGCCCTGCTCGCCTCCAGCTTTTCGCCGGATCCCGCCGCGCGCCGCGAGATCGCGCCGCTGTCGGGAGAGATCCCCTCGCCTTTCAACCTGCCGCCCGGCTGCGCCTTTGCCGGGCGCTGTCCGCACGCCAGCGATCGGTGCCGCAGCGAAAATCCCACGCTCTCCACGGATGCCGGCGGCCACGCCGTCGCCTGCTTCCACCCGCTCTGACGTTTCAGGATACCCCCATGGCTTTGCGTGTTCTCACTGCCGAATTCGTCCATGAAAGCAACACCTTCAAGAAGGGCAGCACGGACCTTGCCACTTTCCGGGCCGAAACGCTCGATCTCGGCGAGGATGCCATCCGCCGCTTCGGCGACGTGAATGCCGAGATCGCCGGCTTTCTCGATGCGGGCCGCGCGGCCGGCTGGGAGATCCGCCACGTCGTCTCCGCCCATGCGACACCCGGCGCCCGCGTCTCTCGCGAGGCCTTCGACCATATTGCCGGGCTGATCTGCGATGCCGCACGCGAAGAGAAGGACCGGCTGGACGGCATCCTGCTCGGCCTGCACGGCGCCATGGTGCCCGATTTCTGCGAGGATGGCGAAGGCGAGCTTCTGTCGCGCCTGCGCGCCATCGTCGGCCCGGAGCTGCCGATCGCCGTGACGCTCGACCTGCATGCCATCGCAACACCGGCCATGATCGCCAAGGCGCAGATCTTCGTCTCCTACAAGACCTATCCGCATGTGGACATGCGCGAGACCGGCCGCCATGCCGGCCGGCTGCTCGATGCCGCCATGCGCGGGGTGACGCGCCCTGCCACCTGCCGCGCCCACCGGCCGATGCTGGAGGAGGCCAATTCCGGCCGCACGGACGTGCCGGAGACGGCCAGTCTTTACGCCCGCGCCAGAGCCTTCGAGGCAACGCCCGGCATCCTCGCCGTCTCCATCAACGCCTCCTTCGCCGAAGCCGATGTCGCCGAGGCCGGCCCGACCGTGCTCGTCACCCACGACCTCGCCGTCGAAGGCGCGGCCGAGACGGCCCGCCGCATGGCCGAGGAGATCGCCGACACGATCTGGGAACAGCGCGGGAGCGTCTCCAATACCTTCCTGACGCCGGCCGAGGCAGCGCAGATGGCCCGCGATTTCCCCGCGGCCGGCCGCCCGCTGATCATTGCCGACTATGCCGACAATCCCGGCGCCGGCGCCTATGGCGACGCGACCGCCCTGCTGGCCGCCCTCATCGAGGCCGGCGCCACCGGCGGGGCCTTCGCCCCGATCATCGACCCGGAAGCGGCTGCAATCCTTCACCGGCATGCGGTCGGCGACACCGTCACCCTGCCGCTCGGCGGCAAGGTGGATCCGGCCTTCGGCGGCGGGCCGCTGACGCTGACGGGACGCATCGAGCATCTCTCCGACGGCCTCTACACCGGTGACGGCCCCATCCTCGGCGGCATCACCCACACCTTCGGCCCCACCGCCGTCTTCCGCACCCACGGCATCGACGTGCTCGTCGTCTCCCAGCCCGGCCAGATGCTGGACCAGCAACAGGTCCGCGCCTTCGGCATCGTGCCGGAACGGCTGACCTTCCTCGTCGTCAAGTCCATGCAGCACTTCCGCGCCGCCTTCGAGCCTCTGGCCGGCAAGGTCATCGTTTGCGACAGCGGTGCTCTCGCGACACCGAGAGCGGCCTTGCGACCCTATATCCGCGTCAGGAGACCGATCTGGCCGCTCGACAAGATCTGATAAGCTACTTCGCTGATCCCGACCCTTTGGCCTTTGCGACAGGTGGTGAATCTGATTGCCTGCCGCAAACAGGAGGGCTGCGATGCGATCAACGCTTCCCTCAGGTGAGGACTTTGATGGCGCAGCAGACATCAACCGTCTTCGCGCCCGCCTCCTGCTTGTTCAGTATGCCGATGATCTGTCCGCCGGTGACTCGTGAACGCTTAACCCGTTCGTCTTCTTGATATGACGGACTCTTCCCAAATTCTGGCGGAAGGTCAGGGTATCAGATCAGAGAAGCTGCGGCTTTTTTGGCGCCCGGAAACGCAAAAAAGCCGCCCGGGTGGGGCGGCTGATCTGCGCGATTTGATATCGCAATTTGAGATGGTTGCGGGGGCAGGATTTGAACCTGCGGCCTTCAGGTTATGAGCCTGACGAGCTACCGGGCTGCTCCACCCCGCGCCGAGCGCGTTTGGTTTCCCAACGCGCGGATATTTGGCTTGGCCAA
>NZ_JBHGAP010000025.1:0-638 GCF_042610495.1 Rhizobium sp. SG2393 | reverse complement strand
TGTGTTTCGGCGTGGAATATTGGCTCTGACGCAATTTTGGTGGTCAGAGTTCTATCCGGCACCAATGACGCGGGCCTGAAGGAGGTCGATTTTCCCTCGGCCGTACATCTGGCGTTTTACAAGCTTGAGCTTGGTAATCTGCCCCTCTGTCTGTCCATTCGACCAAGGCAAACTGATCGCGGCACTCACGGCTGCCCGGTCTTTGGCGACACCATTGGCGAAGGCCGCGACCAGGCTTGATCGGGCGCGTTCCAGCCATGGTTCGAGATCGGCGAGAGATTTCTTGCGGATCATGGCTTGGAAAGCGGCGACGACTTCCCGCGCTTCGACGAGTTGCGGCACGCCGCCTTCAATCGCGGCAACCGTTACGGTCTGAGACTTGGAGAGATCGTCGCGACCGATGGTCATGAGGCGTGCGACAGTTCGTGCCGATGGCGTACGGCTCAACGCATCGCAATCCATCTTTTCAGCCTTTCGTCGACGGGTCGCCCATTCGGTTACGACGCGAAGGCAGCCATGGAATCCCTGGCGAGTCAGCTCTCGCCACAACTGTGTGCCATTGCGGTGACCGGCACTCCATTGAGCATCGAGCCATGGGAGATAAACTTCAAGCGAGTTCTCTCGCACGCGGAACACGT
>NZ_JBHGAP010000024.1:0-950 GCF_042610495.1 Rhizobium sp. SG2393 | reverse complement strand
TGAACCGCACCGGGTTTGCCGGAGGCTGCAACTTCTGAGAAAGTGGAGCCACTATGAGCAAGACAACGAACAAGTTTTCACCTGAAGTCCGTCAACGCGCCATTCGTATGGTGTTGGATCACGAAGCCGAGCACCCTTCGCGGTGGGCTGCTGTTTCATCTATTGCGGCCAAGATCGGTTGCTCGCCAGCCACGCTGCACGAATGGGTCAAGAAGACCGAGGTCGACAGTGGTAAGCGCGCAGGCCTGCCGAGCGATGTCGCCGAGAAGATGAAGGCTTTGGAGCGGGAGAACCGCGAGCTTCGTCAGGCGAATGAGATTCTACGCAAAGCCTCGGCATATTTTGCCCAGGCGGAGCTCGACCGCCCACTGAAGCGATGATTTCCTTCATCGACGAACACCGCTCGGTGCTCGGGGTCGAGCCGATTTGCAGGCTGCTGCCGATTGCCCCGTCCACCTATTATGAAGTCATTGCCAAGCGCACGGATGTGGGTCGCCTGTCGGCCCGCGCCCGGCGCGACATGGCCATGAAGGTCGAGATACGCCGGGTGTTCAACGAGAACTTCCAGGTCTATGGCGTGCGGAAAGTGTGGCGACAGTTGCAGCGAGAAGGCTTCGACGTCGCACGCTGCACTGTCGCAAGGCTCATGAGAAAAATGGGTCTTCAAGGCATCATTCGCGGCAAGCCCATCAAAACCACCGTGTCGGACAAGACTGCACCGTGTCCGCTCGACCGCGTCAACCGCCACTTCAAGGCTCCCGCGCCGAACATGCTGTGGTTATCCGATTTTACATACGTCGCGACCTGGCAGGGCTTCGTATACGTCGCTTTCGTGATCGACGCCTTCGCTCGTCGCATCGTCGGTTGGCGGGCAAGCCGAACGGCCCATGCGAGCTTTGTGCTCGATGCCCTCGACCAGGCGCTTCATGACCGGCGACCCCTCAAACGTG
>NZ_JBHGAP010000023.1:0-1197 GCF_042610495.1 Rhizobium sp. SG2393 | reverse complement strand
GGAGAGCAAAAGCACGATCAGGAAGTAGATGATCGACATCGCCGCCGCCGGCCCGAGGTCGAACTGCCCGACCGCCATCTTCACGAGGTCGATCGACAGGAACATGGTGGACGAACCCGGCCCACCGCCCGTCACCACGAAGGGCTCGGTGTAGATCATGAAGCTGTCCATGAAGCGCAGCAGCACCGCGATCAGAAGCACCCGCTTCATCTTCGGCAGCTGGATGTAGCGGAAGACGGCAAGGCGCGAGGCGCCGTCGATGCGGGCCGCCTGGTAATAGGCCTCNTCCATGAAGCGCAGCAGCACCGCGATCAGAAGCACCCGCTTCATCTTCGGCAGCTGGATGTAGCGGAAGACGGCAAGGCGCGAGGCGCCGTCGATGCGGGCCGCCTGGTAATAGGCCTCCGGGATCGACACCAGCCCGGCATAGGCGAGCAGAACCACGAGGCTCGTCCAGTGCCACACATCCATCAGCACCACCGTGATCCAGGCATCCACCGGATCGGCCGCGTAATTGTAGGAGAAGCCGAGCGCCGTCACCGCCGAGCCCAGAAGCCCGATATCGACGCGGCACAGCAACTGCCAGATCGTGCCCACCACGTTCCACGGGATCAGAAGCGGCAGCGCCATCAGCACCAGGCACACCGGAACCCAGATGCCGCGGCGCGGCATGTTGAGCGCGATCAGGATGCCGAGCGGGATCTCGATCAAAAGAATGATCGCCGAGAAGGCGAGGTTGCGCCACAGCGCGTCCCAGAAGCGCGAGCTGTCCAGAACCTGTTTGAACCACTCCGTCCCCGCCCAGAAGAACTCGTTGTTGCCGAACGTGTCCTGCACCGAGTAGTTCACCACCGTCATCAGCGGGATCACCGCCGAGAAGGCCACCAGCACCATCACCGGCAGCACCATGAACCAGGCCTTGTTGTTAAAGGTCTTCTCCATCCCGGATTCTCCCCCTCAGACCCATCAGGCCTGCTGTTCTATACGCCAGCTGTCGGCGTAGATGTTGATGCCGGCCGGGTCGAAGGAAAGCCGCGCATCGGCCGGCACCTCGCCGCCTTCCGCCACGATCGCCGTGATCGGCTGGCCCGCAAAGGCGCCGCGCACGATCTTCTGCCGGCCGAGATCCTCCACCTTCGTCACCTGGACCGGCATCCCCTCGCGGCCGATGCGCACGAACTCCGGACGGATGCCGAA
>NZ_JBHGAP010000022.1:0-1353 GCF_042610495.1 Rhizobium sp. SG2393 | reverse complement strand
GACTTCATCGGCAAGTCCTTCACGACGGCGCCGGACAAGGAACTCTACCAGCTGCCCGACCAGCAGTTCGCGAACCTCTACTGGTTCCGCTACGACTGGTTCAACGACGAGAAGAACAAGGCCGACTTCAAGGCGAAGTACGGCTACGACCTCGGCGTTCCCGTCAACTGGTCGGCTTACGAAGACATTGCCCAGTTCTTCACCGGCCGCGAGATCGACGGGAAGAAGGTCTATGGCCACATGGACTACGGCAAGAAGGATCCCTCGCTCGGCTGGCGCTTCACCGATGCGTGGCTGTCCATGGCCGGCAACGGCGACAAGGGCATCCCGAACGGCCTGCCGGTCGCCGAATGGGGCATCAAGGTGGACGAGAACTCGCGGCCCGTCGGCTCCTGCGTGGCGCGTGGCGGCGACACCAACGGTCCGGCCGCCGTCTACTCGATCGAGAAGTATCTCGAATGGCTGAAGGCCTATGCGCCGCCGGCCGCCCAGGGCATGACGTTCGGCGAAGCCGGCCCGGTGCCTGCCCAGGGCGAGATCGCCCAGCAGATGTTCTGGTACACGGTGTTCNGCCGGCAACGGCGACAAGGGCATCCCGAACGGCCTGCCGGTCGACGAATGGGGCATCAAGGTGGACGAGAACTCGCGGCCCGTCGGCTCCTGCGTGGCGCGTGGCGGCGACACCAACGGTCCGGCCGCCGTCTACTCGATCGAGAAGTATCTCGAATGGCTGAAGGCCTATGCGCCGCCGGCCGCCCAGGGCATGACGTTTGGCGAAGCCGGTCCGGTGCCTGCCCAGGGCGAGATCGCCCAGCAGATGTTCTGGTACACGGTGTTTACCGCCGACATGGTCAAGGACGGCCTGCCGGTCGTCAATGCCGACGGCACGCCGAAGTGGCGCATGGCGCCTTCCCCGCATGGCGTCTACTGGAAGGACGGCATGAAGCTCGGCTATCAGGATGCCGGTTCCTGGACGCTGCTCAAGTCCACGCCGGACGACCGCGCCAAGGCCGCCTGGCTCTACGCGCAGTTCGTGACCTCGAAGACCGTGGACGTGAAGAAGAGCCATGTGGGCCTGACCTTCATCCGCCAGTCGACGCTCGACCACCAGTCCTTCACCGACCGTGCGCCGAAGCTCGGGGGCCTGATCGAGTTCTACCGCTCGCCGGCCCGCCTGCAGTGGTCGCCGACCGGCACGAACGTGCCTGACTATCCGAAGCTCGCCCAGCTCTGGTGGCAGGCGATCGGCGACGCGGCGTCGGGCGAAAAGACCGCCCAGGAAGCGATGGATAGCCTCTGCGCCGAACAGGAAAAGGTCCTCGGCCGCCTCGAACGCGCCGGCATCCTCGGCGA
>NZ_JBHGAP010000021.1:0-1506 GCF_042610495.1 Rhizobium sp. SG2393 | reverse complement strand
GATCGCCTCGACGCGGCGCTTCACCTCCGCCTCCCCCACGCCGCGGTTGCGCAGCGGGAAGGCCAGATTGTCGTAGACCGTCATCGTGTCGTAGACGACCGGGAACTGGAAGACCTGCGCGATGTTGCGCGCTTCCGTCGACGCCCGCGTCACGTCGCGCCCATCGAACAGGATGCGACCCTCCGAGGGCGTCACGAGCCCGGAGATGATGTTGAGCAGCGTGGTCTTGCCGCAGCCGGACGGGCCGAGCAGCGCATAGGCCCCGCCATCCTCCCACTCGTGATGCACTTCCCTCAGCGCATAATCCTTCGGTGCCGAGGGACGGATCCCGTAGGCATGGCGGATATGATCCAGCGTGATGCGCGCCATCGTTCCTCCTTGCGAGAGCATGACGAGCCCCTCCAAAGGCTCGCCCGTCCCGCTCCTCCTGCAAACAGCCGGCCCCGAAGACCTGCCGCATGCGCTTCGACGTCTCGTCCGGGCCGGCGTCTTTGCGCGCCATCACCCGTCCCGTTCCCGTATCCCGCCACCAAAGCCGTGGCCGGGGCATTCCCTCATGCCGCCTTCGCGGTCGTTCTCTTGTCACCCGGCCTTCGCCGGCATCTTCCCTTCACGCGGCTTTCGCCAGCTTCTTTCCTTCACGCGGCCTTCGCGGGCATCTTCCCTTCACGCGGCCTTCGCCGCTGGTCCAACGACCGCCCGCCCGTCCGGCGCAAAGGCCATGAGGTGGTCGAGATGCACGAAGAGCGTGATCTCCCGGTCCGGCTCGATGTCGTGAATGCCGTGCGCCAGGAGCACCAGGCTCGTGCCGGCAAAGGACACATGCACGAAGCTTTCCGAGCCCGAGATCTCCGAGACCAGCGTGCGGCCCGTGATCGGCGCTGACGCCCGGCCTTCCGGGGCGGCGAGCGACACGTGGTGCGGCTGGAAGCCCAGCGTATAGGATCCGTCCGCGATATGGGCGAGATGTCCCGGCACCGGCAGCACCGCCACCCCGCCCGAGACGAACTGGCCANACACGTGGTGCGGCTGGAAGCCCAGCGTATAGGATCCGTCCGCGATATGGGCGAGATGTCCCGGCACCGGCAGCACCGCCACCCCGCCCGAGACGAACTGGCCACCCCGCTTCTCCACCGCGATCGCATTCAGCGGCGGGTCCGAGAAGGTCATGGCGCTGACGAGATCGGCCGGGCGGCGATAGACATCCACCGTCGGCCCGAACTGCGTCACCCGTCCCTCCGACAGGGTCGCCGTGTTGCCGCCGAGCAGCAGCGCCTCCGACGGTTCCGTCGTCGCATAGACGAAGATCGCCCCGGATTCGGCAAAGATCTTCGGCAGTTCCGCCCGCAGCTCCTCGCGCAGCTTGTAGTCGAGGTTCGCCAGGGGCTCGTCCAGCAGCACCAGCTTCGCCTTCTTCACGATCGCCCGCGCCAGGGCCGTGCGCTGCTGCTGGCCGCCCGAAAGATTGAGCGGCGTGCGATCGAGGTAGGGCGTCAGCCGCAAAAG
>NZ_JBHGAP010000020.1:0-2311 GCF_042610495.1 Rhizobium sp. SG2393 | reverse complement strand
TGGAGCAGGCGGTCGAGCGGCTGGCGAAAGCCAACCCGAGTGTGCTGGTCCTGACGCAGTCGCTGAAGCTGCCGCTGGTGAAGGCGGCCATGGAAGCTGTCTCCGGCAACGACTGGGGCTGCCTCGAGGGTGTGAAACTCGATTGCGAGGCCCCGGCAAAGGGCAGCTACACGCCCGACCTGATCGTGGTGAACCGTGCCCGGCACACCGCCTACATCCTCGACCTCAAGCGCTCGCTTGCCTCCTACGGCGACACGAGCAGGCTCGAGGAGCTGAAGATGAAGATGATGGCGGCGGCCATGGTTCTGCCGGACTGGCTCTACAAAACCCAGAAGCGGTTGATGGTCGATGCGGTGGAAGTCGCGATCGTCGATGGCGCCAGCCGTCCGAGCGATCATGCCAGCGGGGTCTGGGCGCTCTCGGAGATCGACGACCTCCTGGAGATCGATGGCGTGGCGGCCTGTATGGCGGAACTGCGCCGTCGCTTCGGTCAGCGGGTGCAGCAGCTTCTCGAAGCGGAGGCGCTGAAGGCGCTTGGCCTCGACAGGCTGCCGGTGGCAGGCACGGCGGTCGTGACGTCCGAGGGAACGGCGCCGACCCGTCCGTGGATCAATCTCAACGGTCATAGCCGTAGCTTCGCGGAAGACCGGGCTGCGCGCGCTTTGGATGATGATGCCGATCACGACGAACCGGGATCCGACAACCCTTCTGACGCAGCGTGTGACGATGACGAGTCTGCGCCTGTCTTCGTGCGCGTCGGCTTTGCCCGACGTCGGTCGCATTGATCGAGCTTCGAGCCCAGAGTCTCAAGCCTCAGCCCACTGCCATTGATGCCTGCTGCCGGATCGCCTGAAGCCCGGACCTGACGTTTGCCGCCCTGCGCCGGACGTCAGCCGCCGGACGCCGGGCGCGATTGCCGCACAGCATCCGGTTCCGAGGCTGCGGCTTCTTCATCCCCCTGTCTCATGCGCGCTGGACCGATAACGGTTCGGCCAAGGAGTCCTCATGTCCTCCGACCTCACCCCGGATGTGCCGCGTCACATCCGTTGCGAAGCGATTGCGTCGTCCTCGATCGCACAGTCCGTCCCCTGCCATCGGTCGCATGGCACCATTCTGCATCATCCCGGATCCGGCCGTGCCGATCCGCTCGCCGACGATCCGGCAATCCTGATCGGACTGGCGCTTGCCCATGTCCGGCAGGGGAAGGGTCTGACTGGTACGGTTCCGGACGTCGTCATGTCCCGGCTGCAAGCCCATGCCGATCATGGCAATCCCGCCTGCCGCCTGTTGCTGTCCTGGCTCGACAGGTATCGCACTGGCGCCTCGGTCCCGGACCAATCTGCCGAGGCCACCACGGACTCGAGCGAGCCATCAGTTTCTCGTGCGCGCAAGACCCCTCGCGATCGCATCGTGGCAAGGCTCGGCGCAGCTCCGCCTGAAGCCATGCGACCACGGGGGCGCAAGCGGCCGCGCTGGCCCGTTGCCGTCGAGGCGACGTCAGCCGTAGCTCCGGAACCAATTTCCGCGACCGAGGAGGCGTCGCATGGATAAGTTGACGCATCTTCTCGTCCAGCGACTGCGCCAGGACGCCCGTCGGCAGACACTGCGTGCCGCCTTGCTCAACGGCCTGCTCGAACTGAAGCTGGTGGAATGGAATGGCGCGATCATCAGGCGCTATAGTCCCTCGTTCGATATGAGCCAGCTGTCCGGCAACGTGGATCAGGACGTCGCCTGGATCCGTCGCCATTTTGCGAGCCTGCTGGTTGAGCCAGCGAAGAGCGTGAACGCGGCGAAGAATTCCTTCGGCTCCGACGTCGGTCCTGTGGACGTCCGCCCGCCTGTGCCGGANCTGGTTGAGCCAGCGAAGAGCGTGAACGCGGCGAAGAATTCCTTCGGCTCCGACGTCGGTCCTGTGGACGTCCGCCCGCCTGTGCCGGAGCGGCTTAGACGGCTGCTGGCGCGTAAGCTCGATCACGCGTCGTGGCCCGCGGCTGACGCGGAGCGCCGCGCCTATGCGATCCGTCTCGTCGGGGAAGCAGGTCCGCCGCCCATGTCCGGGCATCTGATCGCTGCCGTCGTTCTGGCAAAGGCGCTTACGGCCTCGGGACGAACGCTTGCCGAGCTGGTCAGTCTAGCGTCAAGCCGCACAGGCTTCGTGACGGTGCAGTCGGAGGTGGAAGGCGTCGAGACGGCGATCGTCCGGCTGTTGACGGCAACAGGGCTTCTTCCCGGTGAGCCGATGTCGTTCATTGCCGGTGGGGCGCCGTATGTCGACGATGACCTGCGTTTCGAGGACGACGAGCAGCGCCGG
>NZ_JBHGAP010000002.1:0-443284 GCF_042610495.1 Rhizobium sp. SG2393 | reverse complement strand
ACCAAACGCGCTCGGCGCGGGGTGGAGCAGCCCGGTAGCTCGTCAGGCTCATAACCTGAAGGCCGCAGGTTCAAATCCTGCCCCCGCAACCAAATTCCTCACAAACAAAACCCATTCGGGAAAGCGAACCAAAAACTCCCCCGCATAAAGCGCCGAGGAGCTTTTGGCGTTGGCACGCAGGTCAAGCTCCAATGACCCGCAAGCCGGTTCAGGAGAGCGTTGTGGGCCCTACGGGCGCCAAACTACTCAGCTTCCGGGGATTGGCGGCGGCGGGAGCGTGTCTGTCGGGGGGATTGGCCGGTCCACTCCTTGAAGGCACGGGAAAAGGCGGCCCCGTCCGCGTAGCCAAGGGCCAGCGCCACATTCGCCGCACGCGCCTCAGGGCGCTCCAGGAGGCCCGCAGCAAGCGTGGTGCGATGCCGGCGCACGAGTTCCCTGATCGACGTGCCCTCTTCATCCAGACGGCGTTGGAGGGTGCGCAGGCTCAATCCAAGCTCCTCGGCAAGAAAGCCCGCCGTCACAGACCGTCGGCCCAGGTAGAGCTGGATGAGAAAGGTGACCCTGTCTGACAGAACGTCTTCCGGCTTCATCTCGCTGATCAGATCGGCAAGATGCCGCTCGATCGTCGCGACGAGGAACTTGTCTTCCGTCCGAAAGATCCGGTTGGCTTCCTCGGCTTCGTAGATCAGTCGGTTGCTGGACTGGGAAAACAGGATCGGCGCGCGGAAAATGCGCTTCAATGGCTCGATTTTCGCGGGTCGCTCATGTTCGAAATGAACTTCGAGCGGATTGAGATTGGCGCGAAAGCAGGAGCGCACAAGTTCACAGGTCACCGCCATTGAATATTCCGCATCCTGCCTGCGCGGCCAGATGCGGCTGTCGGTCAGTGCGTAGCTCCAGATCAGCGCGCCGTCCTCCTCAACGGCACCGGAACTGGTTGCTCCCTGCAGGGAGTTCGCCAACCGGGCAATGCGTTGCAGGGCGATATGCACGCTCGGAGAGACGGAAAACAGAATGCCCATGGGCCCAAGGTCTGCAGGCTTGCGGTGGGCACCGAGCTTGGCGCCGAAGTGTTCATCGCCGGTTGCTGCTGCCGCATCCTCCAGGAAGGCGACAAAATGGTGCAGCGGGATCATGGCATAGGGGTCGCCAAGTTGCGCCCGTGAAATGGCGTGGCGGTCAAGCAGCGTCGGCAGAACCACGCTGCTCCGTTCGAGATGCTCGATGAACGGTGTCAGCGCTGCAACCCGGATATAGGTGGTGGATTGACGCCCGCGAATCGGCGTCGCGCCGCTGGACATGGTCGATTCCTTCCCGGTTTGGCGCAAATTATCAAATAATTGTCACGGATAGCAATATCCAAGCGGCGGCTGCTCTCTCATCATTCTTAACAATAAACAAAGAAACCGTGAGGGGTTCACATGTCTGTCGCCAATAATGCGCAGGCGTCTTCAGGACGTCTGGCCCGCAATTCCGTGGGCATTTCCCATATCATCTTCTTCGTCGTCGCCGCGGCCGCGCCATTGACTGCCGTCGTCGGTGCGACGCCGCCGGCGTTTGCTTTCGGCAATGGCGCCGGCGTACCCGGAGCCTTCGTGCTCGCGGGCTTGCTTTACCTCATCTTCTCGGTCGGCTTCACCACCATGAGTCGGCATGTCGGTGGTGCCGGCGCCTTTTACACCTACATCACGCAGGGCATCGGCAAGCCTGCCGGCGTTGGCGGCGCCTTCATCGCGCTCCTGACCTACAGCTCGGTGCAAATCGCCGTCTATGCTCTGCTTGGCGTTTCGACGCAGGCCATGGTGGCCCCCTACGGCCTCGACCTGCCGTGGTATGTGTGGGCCCTCGCATTCCTCGTTCTGGTGCACCTGGCCGGTCAGCGCAACATCGCCTTTTCCGGCGCCATTCTCGGCCTGTGCATGCTCGCGGAGATCGCCATTCTTCTTGTCCTCAACATCGCGATCCTGGTTGCCGGTGGTGGACCCGAGGGTATCAACCTGACGTCTTTCGAGCCCTCCACCGTCTTCAGCGCCGGTCTGGGCGTGACGCTGGTCTTCGTCGTCGGCTCCTTCATCGGCTTCGAGGCGACCGCCATTTTTGCTGAGGAAGTCGATCGTCCGGAGGTCACCATTCCCCGGGCAACCTACGTATCGATTGTGCTGATTGCCGTCTTCTATGCCTTCTCCACTTGGACGATCGGACTGCATTACGGTCCGTCGAAGGTCCAGGAAGTCGCCAACAGCTTGCTGGGCGCCTTCTACTTCGATGCCGCGACCAACGTTCTCGGTGCCTGGGCTGCCATCACGATGAATGTGCTGCTCGTGACCAGCCTCTTTGCCTGCGTTCTTTCCTTCCACAATACGCTGAACCGCTACTTCTTTGCCCTCGGGCGCGAGGGGCTTGCCGCCCGTGCGCTGGGGAAGGTGCATGCGACGCACGGCTCGCCCTATGTTGCAGGCATTCTTCAATCCGTCTCCGCAGCGACCGTGATCATTGCTTTTGCCGCGGCCCGGCAGGATCCCTTTACCGTCGTCTTCCCCTACATGTCGGCCCTGACCGTCATCGGCATTCTCACCGTGCAGGCCGTGGTTTGCATCTCGGTCATCCGCTATTTCCGCAAGAACAGCCATGGACATGGGCCTTGGCAGACCCTGATCGCTCCGGCGCTCGCATTCGTCGGTCTTGCCGGCGCTCTCGGCCTGGTCATTTCTAATCTTGAGCTTCTGGCCGGCGCCTCCAACATCGTTGTCGACAGCTTCCCGCTGCTCGTCGCGCTTGTTGGCCTCGGGGGGATCGTCTTCGCGATCCGGATCAAGGGTTCCGACCCCGTTCGCTACGCGGCGCTCGGCAAAGTCTTCGAGGCGTAATCCGTAACCGTAACCCGCGGGACGGCGCCGTCGTCCCGTATCGTCCACCACGGCTCACGATCCAGTCGGCTCGACCGGATGCGATGTGCTGCGTCCCTATGGAAGCATGAATCATGAACGACATGACCCCCATCCAAAGCACCAAGATCGATTTCATCTATCTGTCCGAAGACGACATGATCCGCGCCGGCGTGACCGACATGCCTGCCTGCGTCGATGCCATGGAGGAGATGTTCGGGCTGCTCTATCACGGCGATTATCGGATGGCCGGCCCGAACAGCGACAGCCACGGCGCTGCCATTTCCTTCCCGGAAAACTCGCCCTTTCCGGACATGCCGAAGCCGACCGCCGACCGACGCTTCATGGCCATGCCTGCTTATCTCGGCGGCCGCTTCCGCACGGCCGGCATGAAATGGTACGGCTCCAACATCGAAAACCGCGACAAGGGACTGCCGCGCTCGATCCTGATGTTCTGTTTGAACGATGCCGATACCGGCGCGCCGCTTGCCTTCATGTCCGCCAATCTGCTCTCGGCCTACCGCACCGGTGCCATTCCGGGCGTCGGTGCCCGGCATCTGGCGCGCAAGGACAGCCGTATCGTGGGTATTCTGGGGCCGGGCGTGATGGCCAAGACCACGCTTGCGGCCTTCATGGCTGCATGCCCGCACATCGACACCGTCAAGGTCAAGGGACGTGGCGAGAAGAGCCTGAAGAGCTTCCTTTCCTGGATCGCCGAAACCTATCCGCAGATCACGTCGGTGACCGTGGTCGACAGCATCGAGGCGGTCGTGCGCGATAGCGACCTCGTCAGCTACTGCAACTCCGGTGCGGTCGGCGATCCCTCCACCTATCCGCTGGTGAAGCGTGAATGGGTCAAACCCGGCGCCTTTCTCGCCATGCCGGCGCTCTGCAACATCGACGAGGCCATGGAAGCGCGCGACGTGCGCAAGGTGGTCGACAATACAGGCCTGTACGACGCCTGGTTCCATGAACTGCCGAAGCCTGCCCATGTCCATGTGCCGATCATCGGCGTGAAGTTCATGGACATGATCGCCGAAGGCCGCATGGATCGCGCCGACCTCGAAGACATCGGCAAGATCGTCGCAGGCGATGCTCCGGGTCGCCAGAACGATGAGGAGATCATCATCATGTCCGTTGGCGGCATGCCGGTCGAGGATGTCGCCTGGGGCACCATCGTTTACCGCAATGCCATCAGCCGCGGCATTGGTGTCCGGCTCAATCTCTGGGACGTGCCTGTTCTGCGTTGATCCCCGACGCCACCTTGCCGGGCGGCCTGAAGTTTCCGTCCCGCCCGGCTCTTTCTTTCCCCATCTATTGTCGAGCGCTTCCATGACCAAGATCGTCAAGATCAAGACCGGATCCAAGTTTGAGGATCACGGCAGCTATTCACGCATCGTCGCCGTCGATGATTGGATCTTCGTTTCCAACACGGCGGGACGAAATCCGGTGACGAAGGATATTCCCGAAGATATCACCGCGCAGACCTTGCAGGTCTTTGCCAATATCGAGGCCGCGCTGGCCGCGATCGGGTCCGGGCTCGGCGATGTCGTTGCCTCCCGCGTTTTCATCCAGGATCCCGCCGACACCCTGGCCGTCATGACGGTCGTTGGCGAGAAGTTTCGTGGCGTCAATCCTGCCAGCACCGTCACCTGCCCGCCGCTCGGTTCCACAGTCTACAAGGTCGAAATCGAGGTCACCGCCTATCGGGGTGCCGGCAAGGCTGAAACCGAAGAGCGCGTCATTTCGCTCTGATCACGCTCTGGAAAGGCTGCGGCGCGGCCTGCCCCGCATGTCATGAAAGTGAAAGTCTGCAGATATGGCTCCCACCATTCATCCCGTTCAAACCGCGTCCGCTTTTCCGGCCCAAACGACGGTCGTCGTCATCGGTGGCGGCATTGTAGGGCTGACCGCAGCGCTCGTTCTGGCCGAGCGGGGCATTCCCGTCGTTCTTCTCGAGAAGGGACGTGTTGCCGGCGAACAGTCCTCGCGCAATCTCGGCTGGATCCGCAAGATGGGTCGTTCTGCGCCGGACGTGCCAATGGCGCAGGCGGCAGACCGCTTGTGGGCGGTCATGGCGGAACGTGTTGGCATGGATGTCGGCTATCGCCAGGCGGGCATCATGTATCTGGCCCGCACCGAAGCCGAGATGGAGGCGCACCGCCAATGGATGAGGACGGTCGAACCCCTTGATCTCGATTCCGAGATGCTGAGCGCTACCCAGATCGACCAAAGGGTGCCTGGTGGCAGGGGTCTCTGGGCCGGCGGCATCTTCACCGCCTCCGACGGCCGCGCCGAGCCGACGCTTGCTCCTAGCGCGATCGCGCGGGCGGCGATTGCGAAAGGGGCGGTCATCGTCGAGAACTGCGCCGTGCGCACACTCACCCGTTCGGCCGGGCGCGTCACGGGTGTTGTCACCGAAAGGGGCGAGATACGCTGCGATCAGGTTCTGCTTGCAGGCGGCCTGTGGTCACGAAAGTTTCTCGCCAATCTCGGCGTCGGCCTGCCGACACTACCGCTCGTGTGCTCCGTCATCCGGACGGCGCCAATGGAGGGGCCGACGGAGATTGCCGTGGGTGGTCCCGATTTTTCCTTCCGCAAGCGTCTTGATGGAGGCTTTACCATCACCCAGCGCGGCGCGCTCGGAGCGCCACTGATGCTCGATCATCTGCTGATCGGCCTGCGCTATCTCCATGTGCTGCGTGGCCAGCGACAGTTGCTTCGCATCAGCCTCGGATCGGATTTCCTGAAGGATATCGCCTTGCCGCGCCGCTGGGGTCCGAAATCGCATTCTCCTTTCGAGCGCGTGCGGACAATGGATCCGCCGGCCAGCGCCGACATCAACGCCGAGGCGCTGCGCAACCTCACGACCGCCTGGCCGGAATTCGGGAAGGCGGTCGTGGAGGATGTCTGGGCCGGCATGATGGATATAACGCCCGATTCCCTGCCGGTGATCGGTCCGGTCGCGTCCATCCCCGGATTGACGGTCGCCAGCGGCTTTTCAGGTCACGGCTTCGGCACCGCGCCGGCGGCCGGGCAATTGGCGGCAGATCTCGTGACCGCATCCTCGACGCCCCTTATCGACCCGGCGCCCTATCGCCTCGAGCGGTTTCACTGATGATCTCGCGGTCGCCCATGAATGGTCGGCCACGAGAAGGGCTGCGATCGCCACGTCCATCAGGAACGGCGCGGATCGAGATTGCGCACGGTCGCAACCGCGTTGCGGCTGTCCGGCAAAAATTCGAGCAGCAGCCCATCCGGCATTTCAATCCAGTGGGCGCCCTTTTCCGTCGGTCTGCCGCCATGGGCACGCGCGCCGATAATGGCCGCCGGCACATCCGCGCAGATAAGTCCAAGATGTGCGAAGCGACCTTCCGGACCGCTGAAATCAGCATCCTCGACAATCTGAAGTCCCCCGAGCAGCCACACCTGCCGCGGCTTGTCGGGCCCGTCGTCCTGCTTGGTCACTGTCATTCCCAGCACATCACGGAAGAAGGCCAGGTGCGGGGCAATGTCGCGCACGGTGAAGGCAACGTGGTCGAGATAGGCTTCGGTTGCACTTTTCTTTTCCTGCATGGATCAGTTCCAGAGTTTGGCGCCGGATTGTCCTCCCAGCGCGGTTGGGGGAAATGTTCAGACCGGATCGTCTGTGCGTGCCGCCACCTGCTGCCATGTCCGTTCAAGATCATTGTCCCGGAAGTGACGCACGAGTGCGTCGATGAAAAGCCGGGTCCGGGCGGGCAAATGGGTGCGAGAAGGAAAGACGATGTTCATCGTCAGGCGCGGCAGCGTCCAGTCCGGGAGAACAGGCACCAGTTGCCCGCTCTCGATATCCTCTTGGACGACATAGGCTGGCTGAACCAGCAGCCCCATGCCGGCAAGCGCTGCCTGCCGCAGCAGTTGCCCGTCATTGCTGGCCATCTTTGCCACGGCAGGCAGGCGGCGTTCCTCGCCGTCGCGCGCAAAGCTCAGCTGGTCCCAGTTCTCCGAGAGCGTATAGAGCAGCAGGTGATGGTGCTCCAGATCGTCCGGAGTGCGCGGCAAGCCGTGACGTGCGAGATAGTCGGGCGCGCCGACAATCAGTCGCGGCACCTCTGCCAGCTTCCGGATCGTCACGCTGCTGTCCACTTCGGCCCGACGAGTGCGGATAGCGAGATCGAGCCCGTTCTCGATGATATCGCAGTAGCGGTTGGAGGCCTGAAGATCGATGCGGACCTGCGGGTAGCGTGTCGTGAACATGTTGATGACAGGCATCAGGTGCAGCATCGAAAAGGAGAGCGACGCGCCAAGCCTGAGGACGCCGGTCGGCTCGGCCGAAACGAGGCTGACGCTTTCTTCCGCTTCCTGCAGCGTGGACAAAATATCCCGCGCGCTGCGGGCAAAACGCTGCCCCTCGGACGTCAGGGAAAGAGCCCGGGTGGTTCTCTGAACCAGCCGCACGCCAAGGCGGTTTTCCAGGTTCGTCAGATGGCGGCTGACGCCCGAGACGGAAAGCCCCATCTCGGCGGCAGCACGCGTCAGGTTTGCCTCGTCTGCGATGCGCGTGAAGATTTCCAGTTCGACGAAGCGGTCCATCTTGCCCACCCGGTGCTAGGGTCTCTTTCTGTCAATAACAGTAATATTCACGTAATTATGCATTTTTGCAAGAGGGAGCTCCGCGATCTGTCGGTCTTGCACGACCTGCAAGAATGTTTTCTGATTTACGTGATTTATCACGTTTATATTGACGGGCAGAATGCCGGACCATGGGGCGCGGGGCCTGGACCCGCGCAAGTCATCTGTTTCCGGAGCTCGTCCATGTCCACTGCCCTTCTCGCCACGCGTCCCGTTCGGCACATCGTCATGTGGAATGTCGCAGGCGATACGCCAGAAGATCGTTCTGCCGCGATCGAGACCGTGCGTCATGCCTTCGAGGCTTTGCGCGGCCAGATCCCCGGTCTTACGCGGCTCGACATCGGGATTGACTGCAGTCGTGTCGATTACGCCTGCGACATGGTTCTCGTGACCGACTTCGATAGCGGAGCCAGTCTGCGCGCCTACGCCACCCATCCCCTGCATCTTGCCGCACGCGACCGCCTGCAGGGGCTGCGGATCGCCCGTTTCCAGGTCGATTACCCCATCAATGCCGAGGATATCGCATGAGGAACGAGCCCAACTTCGTCTATGTCGGCCATCCGGCCCGGGTCATCTTCGGTTTCGGCACCACGCGTCGCCTGCCGGAAGAGCTTACCCGCCTCGGCGCGAAGCGGGCTCTGGTCCTCTCCACGCCAGCCCAGAAAGCCGAGGCAGAGACGCTGTTGGCGCTGCTCGGATCCTCGGGTGCCGGCATCTTTGCCGGCGCCGTCATGCACACACCCGTTGACGTGAGCGAAAGCGCCACCCGGCATGCTCAGGCGCTTGCGGCAGACGTGATCGTCGCTGTCGGTGGGGGGTCGACGATCGGTCTCTCCAAGGCGATCGCCTTGAGGACCGATCTTCCGCAAGTGGTCTTGCCGACGACCTATGCGGGGTCGGAAATGACGCCGATCATTGGCCAGACGGACAAGGGCGTGAAGCACACGCAGACCACGCTGAAAGTGCTTCCCGAAGTCGTCATCTACGATGTCGAGCAGACGCTCGGCTTGCCGGTGGGCATGTCCGGGACCAGCGGCATGAACGCGATGGCGCATGCGATCGAGGCGCTCTACGCGCGCGAGACAAATCCGGTCATCTCGGCGCTGGCCATCGAAGCGGTCCGGTCGCTGGCCCGGGCACTGCCGGTCATCGCGGGTGCGCCCGGCGATCGCGACGCGCGCGCCGACGCGCTGTATGGCGCGTGGCTGTGTGGTATCTGTCTCGGCTCGGTCGGAATGGCGCTGCACCACAAGCTTTGCCACACACTGGGCGGAAGTTTCGATCTGCCACATGCCGAGACCCACACGATCCTGTTGCCGCATGCGCTCGCCTATAACGCCCCGGCCATTCCCGCCGTCATGGCGCGGCTTGAAGCGGTGCTGGGGGCCGAGCCCTGCGGCGCGCTCTTCGATCTCGCCCGCGCCATCGGCGCGCCGTCGGCGCTGTCGGCCATCGGCATGCCGGGCGATGGCATCGAGCGGGCCGCAGCGGCAGCTTTGGCCAATCCTTACTGGAACCCGCGCCCGCTGGAGAAGCAGGGCATCACCGATCTGATCGGCCGCGCTTTTTCCGGTGCGCGGCCAGTGATTGCCTGAGGAGGGCGACAATGCGCTACTTCACCGAGGAAACCTCCGCGGAGGTCGTCAACGACCGCATCGGGCCGCAGGCCTCACCGCGCCTTGCCCGCGTCATGGCCTCGCTCGTCAGCCACCTGCATGCCTTCGTCAAGGATGTGGAGCTGACCGAGGCGGAATGGGGCGTTGCCATCGATTTCCTGACCCGCACCGGGCAGACATGCTCGGATGCGCGCCAGGAGTTCATCCTTCTGTCCGACGTGCTCGGCGTCTCGATGCTCGTCGATGCGATCAACCACCGCGCGCCTGGCCAGGCCACGGAAACCACCGTTTTCGGCCCCTTCCATGTCGATGGCGCGCCCGAGCGGGACATGGGGGCCAATATCAGCCTCGATGGCAAGGGCGAGACCTGTCTCTTCGAAGGCCGCGTGCTCGATCTCGAGGGGCGGCCGGTCGAAAACGCGCTCGTGGATGTCTGGTCCGACAATGAGGACGGCTTCTATGATGTACAGCAGCCCGGCCTGCAGCCGCCCTTCAACAATCGTGGTATCTTTCGCACCGGCAAGGACGGCGCCTATGCCTTCCGCGGCATCAAGCCGGTCGCCTATCCGATCCCGGATGACGGGCCGGTGGGCAGGATGCTGGCGGCCCTCGGCCGCCATCCCTGGAGACCCGCCCACATGCACTTCATGGTCACGGCGCCCGGCGCCGAGCGCCTCATCACCCATCTCTTCGTGGCGGGCGATCGCTATCTCGCCTCCGATGCCGTTTTCGGGGTGAAGGAATCGCTGATCGTCGATTTCAAGCCTGTGGACAGCCCGACAGAGCGCTTCCGGGCGCATTTCGATTTCGTGCTGGCCCCTGAGCGGCCCGCTGCCACCTGACCGTCCCGCCGGCCATGCGGGGAGCCTGGCCGGCTTATCGAACAATAAAATCCAGAGGGAAACGACAATGAAGATCGCCCAGCCCGACAGCGCCGTCACCACCGTAAGCGCCGATGTCACCGCCTTTCTCGCCGCCCCGACATGCCTGATCGACGGCCGGCCGCATACAGCCCTTTCCGGCAAGACCTATTCCGTCTTCAACCCGGCCGACGGCTCGGTGCTGGCCGAGGTGCCGGCCTGCGGGCCGGAGGATGTCGATCTGGCCGTGAAGGCTGCGCGCCGCGCCTTCGAGGGCCCGTGGTCTCAGATGCTGCCAGCCCGGCGCCAGAGCATTCTCCTGAAGATCGCGGATCTGATCGAGGCGCATGGCGAGGAGCTTGCCCAGCTCGAGACGCTGAACCAGGGCAAGTCGATCATGCTTGCCCGCCTCATCGAGGTTCAGTCCTCTGCCGAGTATTTCCGCTATATGGCGGGCTGGGCGACCAAGATCGAGGGATCGACGCTCGACGTCTCCATCCCGATCCCGCCCGGCATGCGCTATCAGGCTTTTACCCGCAAGGAGGCGGTCGGCGTCGTCGCCGCCATCACGCCCTGGAATTTCCCGCTGAACATGGCGGCCTGGAAGGTCGCACCCGCGCTTGCCGCCGGTTGCACCGTGGTTCTGAAGCCGGCGGAGGAGACGCCGCTGACCTCGATCCGCCTGGCTCAACTCTGCCTTGAGGCAGGCGTGCCGGAAGGGGTCGTCAATGTCGTCACGGGCTTTGGCGAGAGCGCGGGTGCGCCGCTCGTCGCCCATCCGCAGGTGTCGAAGATCACCTTCACCGGCTCCACCGAAACCGGCAGGCTGATCGGCGTGCAGGCCATGAAGGACATGAAGCGCGTGACGCTGGAACTCGGCGGCAAGGCGCCGATGATCATGTTCGACGACATGGATCTCGATCTTCTGGGCGCCGCCGCCGGCATCGGCAGCTTCTTCAACACCGGTCAGACCTGTTGCGCGGGCGTGCGTATCTATGCCCAGAAGGGCATCTACGAAAAGGCGCTGGAAGTCATCGCCAATGTCACCCGCAGCCTGGCGGTCGGCTCCGGCCTCGATCCGCGCAACCAGATCAATCCCGTGGTCTCCGCTCGCCACCAGGCCCATGTGAAGGCCTGCATCGCGCGCGGCATCGCGGAGGGCGCCACCCCCGTCATCGGCGCCAGCGCACCGGACAAGGGCTTCTTCGTCGCGCCCGAACTCTTCACCAATGTGCGCCAGGACATGGCCCTGATGCAGGACGAGGTGTTCGGCCCCGTCATCGCCATGACGCCCTTCGACGATGCGGATCAGGCGATTGCCATGGCCAATGACAGCCGCTACGGCCTCGGCGCGTCCATCTGGACCACCGACCTCAACAAGATGATGCGCTATGTGCCGAAGATCGAGGCCGGCATCGTCTGGGTTAACAGCCACAACATTCCCGACCAGAACATGCCCTTCGGCGGCGTCAAGCAATCCGGCATCGGCCGCGAACACGGACGCGGCGCACTCGACAACTATCTCGAAACGAAATCGGTGTGTGTCGCCTATCGGTGAGGGGCCGTTACTGCGCTGAAATGACAACGCTCCCGGTTTTGGCCGGGAGCGTTTGTGTGTGGTGATGGTGAGGATGGGAGGACTGTTTCCGTCTGCGGGGAAGATCCGCGCGTGTTCCGCAGTCGTCCCGTCCGGCCGACCCGAGGCGGCATCCGGCGCGATTCAGGCCCTGACCGCGAACGACATCTGCCACGACGCGGAGGCGCCGTTGCACGATATCGGCTGACGGCCGGCATGCGCGAGGGCGGGCGCGCGCCCCTCGCCCCTTCTCACGGCTTCATCAGAACCGACTTCGACGGATAGTCGGACGCCCAGGTGGCCGGGAGCGGCGCGACGAAGACGTTTTCGGTGCGGGTGCGGGTGATCTTCCAGGTGCCGTCCGGCTCCCGGCGGAAGGTGTTGTTGAGGCGCGAGGAGCGGAGCAGCGCCTTGCCGTCGGAGAAGAGCCAGGGCTGCATGTGCACCCACTGGCCATCGGCCGTCGTCCCATTCTCGTGCACGTGGATCTGTTCCGAAGTCAGGTAGTGGCAGTTGAGGATGAGGGCGGGATCGGTCTTGCCGCCCCAGAAGCCCTGGAAATGCCTGCGGATGGCGGCAGCCCCCACCGCACGGCCGAACTGGTTGTCGTAATATTCGCCGACGCCTTCCCAGACCGCATCCTCCGTGTAGAGCTGCATGATCCGCTCGATGCGCTCGGCATCGTCCGCCACGCCGAATTCCGGGTTCGGCGTATCGCACAGGAACATGTAGCGCGCCTGGAGACGGCGGATATCGGCCTCCGCCTCAAGCACCTCGATGCGGCGCACGAGCGCGGAGATGTCTGTTGGTGTTGTCATGGAAATCCCCTGTCTGAAGGTGATGGCCTTCTCATCGAAGGTGGAGCGCGATCGCGTCCGGGCTGATGGTGCCGAAGCGTCTCGCCTTCGGCCCGTGCCGCAAAGATCGTACCGAGACGCACAAAGGCGTCAAGCGGTAATATTCACGTAAAAAATAATCCAATAACGCGCCAACCCAAGTCTTTGAATTGTTTGGTATCGGCCGGCTCGGAAAACAGCTTTGCATGTCCTGCAACACCGAATGATGGGCGCGTGTGCTATCAGAAGCGTGTGAGCGCCCTGTGGAGGCAGGGCAGCCGTGCAGCCCGACCCAAGACGCAGGCGGCCTCCAGGCCGATGCGGAGCTGTGCCTTCACTCAAGTTCTTGAAAGAAAATAAAAAATGGCCGCGCGAAATTGCAGATTGACAGTTTGGTCATATACAGTAATTTTCACGTAAAAGGGAACGTGATAATGAAAACCTGGGATGAGCGATACAGACGTGCGGGAGAGACGGCCATCGCCGTGCCGCTTGCGCTCGGCGCAAAGGACGGCCCGAGGGTCGCCATCAAGGACTGCATCGACATTGCCGGCCTTGTCACGCGCTGCGGCTCGCGCGCCTATGCTGATGCCGCGCCGGCCGCCGTTGATTCCGCTGTCGTCGCCCGCCTCATCGCGGCTGGCTGTAACATTGTCGGCAAGGCCCGCCTGCACGAGCTTGCCTATGGAATGACAGGTGTGAACGCCTTTGAAGGTACCCCCGTCAATCCGCGGTGGCCTGATCGCATTCCGGGCGGATCATCCTCGGGCTCGGCCGTGGCCGTCGCGTCAGGTCTCGTCGATTTCGCGATCGGCACGGATACGGGCGGTTCGGTACGCCAGCCGGCGATCTGCTGCGGCGTCATCGGCCTCAAGCCGACCTTCGGGCTTGTCGACCGTGCCGGTACGCTGCCGGCGGAAAGTTCGCTGGACTGTATCGGTCCCATTGCCCGCACGATCGACATGATTGACCGGGCGATGGCGATCATCGCCAACGACTACCGGGCTGACGCACTGCAGAAGCCACCACGTCTTGCCTTGCTGCGCACCGATGAACGCCTTGATCCGGAGATGGGCGAAGCGTTTCAGGCTGTCGCCGCCCATAGCGGGGAGATCGATCACCTCCTTTTGCCACACTTCGACGAGGCCTTTTCGGCCGGCATGGATGTGATCGCCTCGGAAACGCTGACGGCCCATCGCGAACGTCTTGATGCCGGGGCACCGTTTGGTGCCGACATTCTCACGCGGCTGCAAAGGGCGCGCGCCCTTCCGGACGCAGCTCTGGCAGCGGCCTCGCAGGTCCGCGCTCTTTTCACAACAGCTGTGGATGCCGCGCTTGAGACGTCCGACGTCATCGTCACGCCGGCCCTGCCTCAGGCTCCGCCACGCCTCTCGGAGGCCGCCGATCCCGCAAGGGTGCTGCCGCTGACGCTTTATCTGCGGCCGTTCAACCTGTCCGGCCATCCGGCCATCGTCCTGCCGGTCGTCACCACCGGCGGCCTGCCGTCCGGCGTGCAGCTCATAGGTCGCAAGGGGGCGGATGCCTGGCTCGTCGCCGCCGCTCGCTGGCTTTGCGATCACCACCCGATGTTCTCAGACTTGAGGGGAGAGAGATGAATTCCCATAGCACCATCGCGCCGGCCTCGCCGCTGGAGGCGCTGAAGGCCGAAATCGTCCTTCGCCGCCAGGAGTTTCAGGAACTGCGCCATATCCCTGTCGATATCGTCCGCCGCTTTCAGGACGTCGGTGTCTATCGCGCCTTCGTACCCCGGCGCTTCGGCGGCGACGGTCTGACGCCTCAGGCCTTCTGTCGCCTGGTGGAAGAGATTGCCACCGCCGACGCCTCTGCCGGCTGGGTCGCAAGCTTCGGCGTTTCGGCCACCTATCTGGCCGCACTCCCGCCGGAGACGTATCAGGCGATCTATGGCGCGGACCCCAACACGGTCTTTGCCGGTGCCATGTTCCCGCCGCAGCCGGCGCGCCGCGTCGATGGCGGTTTCGAGGTCAGCGGCCGTTGGCCCTGGGGTTCAGGCGTGATGGGCGCATCCATCGTCGGCGCCGGAATCAAGGTCGAAGGTGAAGCAAGCCCGCTGCCGCGCACGGCCATCATGCCGCGCGACAAGGTGAAGGTCGACGAGACCTGGAACACGATCGGGCTTCGCGCCACCGGCAGCCACGACATCCTCGCCGACCGGGTGGTTGTGCCGGAGGAGTGGACCTTCATTCGCGGCGGCAAACCGCAGATGGACGATGCGATCTTCCGCTATCCGGCCATGGCGCTCGCCGCGCAGGTTCTTGCCGTCGTTGCTCTGGGCGCGGCGCGCGGCGCGCTTGACTGGCTGCGCGGGGACGCGCTTGCCCGCACTTCGATCACCGGCGCCCCCAGCCCGGCGGCCCGCGCCTATGTGCAGATTGATTTCGCCCGTGCCGAGGGTCTTCTCGCCGGTGCCCGCGCCGCCTTCTACGAAGCGATCGAGGCCGCCTGGCGCCAGATGGAGGAGAAGGGCGAAATCGATCGGCAGGCGCATATTCACCTGCGCCACACAGCCTCCAAGGCTGCGCAGGATGGAGCCGAAGCCGCGCGCATCGCCTTCGTGCTCGGCGGCTCCGACGCCATGACAGCAGGCCATCCGCTGGGCCGCGCCATGATCGATGCGGCCTGCGTGGCCCAGCACGCCTTCATCAATGCCGGCAGCTGGCAGGCGGCAGGTGCCGCGCTCTTCGAGCAGCAGACGCCGCCCGGCTATCCGTGATTTCGAGACTTCATGAAAGGACCACCCCATGTCGGAACCGACCCCCATCCGAACGCTTCTGTGCCTTGCGGTGCAGCCCGCCTTCTTCGACCTGCCCTTTAGCCAGATCGGCGGCGTCTGGAAGGCCACGCAGGCCTTCATGTCCGGTGTCGCGAGGCTCGACGGCGTCACCGTTCTCGGTACGCTCGATGACGACCAGACGCAGGTCGGCACGTCGCCCGCCTTTCCCTGGACCTGGTACATGCTGTGCGATTTCCCGGACCGGCAGGCGGTGATCGCGGCCTGCAACCTGCTGCGCACGATCGTGGTCGATGAGGAGGATCATCGGCTGTGGAAATACATGCGCGTCGAGGCCCGCATGGGCCGCGCGCTGACGATCCCCGAATTGTGAGACTTGAGAGGAGCAGCCATGGTGCACGCAGCAGAAAAATTCAGCGATCTCGACGCGCTCTATTCGCCGGAAGCGAAGGTCGCGACCTCGATGTACGAGGATGGCGACCTCTTCAAGGAAGAGATGGAGCGCATCTTCAAGCGCACCTGGGTCTGGGTCGCCCATGATAGCGAACTCGCCGACAAGGGATCGTTCAAGCTCTCGCATGTCGGCCTGGAGCCCGTCATCGTGGTGCGCGACCGCAAGGGCGAGGTCAACGTTCTCGTCAACCGGTGTCGCCACCGCGCCGCCACCGTCTGCGAGGTCAAGAAGGGCAAGACCTCGTCCTTCCAGTGCCCCTATCACGGCTGGGGCTATGGCCTCGATGGATCGCTGCGCGGCCTGCCCTATCCCGAACAATATGGCGAGGATTTCGACAGGGGCGCGCATGGGCTGAAGAGACTGCGCACCGAAAGCTATGCCGGCATGATCTTCGCCACGTTCAACGAGGAGATCGAGCCGCTCATCGATTTCCTCGGACCGGGCGTCTGCCGCTACATCGATCTCTTCATGAAGCAGGGCGGCGGCTTTCCGGTGAAGGTGCTCGGCGAGCACCAGTTCACGGTGCCGATGAACTGGAAGATCCAGCTCGAGAACACCACCGACGCCTATCACTTCCCGGTCGTCCACAAGAGCTTCATGCAGTCGCTGGATGGTGACGCCGAGGAAGCCTTCAAGTTCCTCGATACCGGCAAGGGCTTTGTCGAGGATCTCGGCAACGGCCACTCCGTCATGGTGATGATCCCCGAGCGCATCGATCTGGATGAGAATCTCGACGATCCCGTCGAGGAACGCTTCCTGCCGCTCGTCGAGGAGCTGCGCGGCGAGGGCTATCCGGAGGACCAGGTGAAGAAGATCGTGCGTGCCGTCGGCGGTGCGGGCTTCAACCTCAACCTTTTCCCCAACGTCTCCTTCTCGCTTGCCTTCTTCCGGGTCCTGACCCCCGTGAACGTCGAGCGCACCGATGTCCGCCACATCGCCCTCGGCATGGATGGCGGGCCGGCGGCGGCCAACCGCGTGCGGCTGCGTCTGCACGAACATTTCCAGGGGCCGATGGGCTTCGGTTCGCCCGACGATGCCGAGGTCTGGGAGCGCGTGCAGCGCGGCACCAAGGGCGGGGAAGACCTGCCGATCCTCGTCAATCGCGGCCTCATCGACGAGACCCCCGGCGAACTCGGTCCGCGTGGCCACATTAGTGCCGAGACGGGTATGCGCGCCGCCTATCACATGTGGAAGAGGATGATGTCGGTATGAACATGATGATCAGGAACAACGATCTGGCGCTCCTGCAGAAGGTCAGCGCCTTCCTCTGGGCCGAGGCCGCCCTGCTCGACGGCAAGGACTACGACGCCTGGCTGGCGCTGTGGATCCCCGAAGGCTTCTACACGCTGCCGATCGGAGAGGGGGAGGATTACGACAACCAGCTCAACCTCTGCCACGACAATGATCGCATGCGGCGCGACCGCATCCAGCGGTTCCAGCAGGGCTTTTCGATTTCCTCCGCCCCGCCGGCGCGCACCGTGCGGACCGTTTCCCGCTTCGTCATCGACAGCGTCGAGGGCGATACGGTGACGGTTTCGAGCGCCGAGCAGGTGGTCGAAGACAAGTTCGGCCGTCAGCGCATCTGGGCGGCGAATGTCCGCCACGTGCTGGTGGCAGAGGCCGAAGGCTTCCGGATCCGCACCAAGGTGGTGCGCCTCCTCAACTCGGATGGGATGCTGAATTCGTTCAGCTATTTGTTCTGATGGCGGCGCCCCTTCCCGAAAAGATCCAGACCGCCGTCGTCACGGGTGCAGCCCGTGGCCTCGGGGCGGAGATTGCCCGGGCACTGCACCGGGCCGGCTTTCGCGTCGTCATCACCGACGTGGAGGCAGAGGCGGGCACGTCGCTCGCCTCCGAACTCGACCTCGCCGGCGAAACGGCGGTCACGGCAACGCTCGACGTGTCGAAGCCTGGGGATTTCCAGGATGTGCTCGACAAATGCGTCGAGCGCTGGGGCTCGGTAGAGGTGCTGGTCAACAATGCCGCCCGCACCGCGGTCAAGCCACTGCTTGAGATCGACCCCGCCGACTTCAACGCGGTGCTCGCCACCAATGCCGGCGGCACCTTTGCCGGCAGCCAGATCTTCGGCCGCCATTTCAAGGCGCGCGGCTTCGGCCGCATCGTCAATCTGGCATCGCTGGCGGGGCAGAACGGCGGCACGGCAACGGGTGCCCATTACGCGGCCTCCAAGGGCGCGATCCTGACGTTGACCAAGGTTTTCGCCCGCGATCTCGCCCCCTTCGGCGTGACCTGCAATGCGATCGCGCCCGGCCCTATGGACACGCCAATGGTCCGCTCGGTGATCACGCCGGAGAAGATGGCGGGCGCGCTTGCCGGCATTCCGGTCGGACATCTCGGCGATCCCGTCTTCGTGGCCGAACTGGTGGCTCTTCTGGCTGGCCCAACGGCAGCCTTCGTCAATGGCGCCTGCTGGGACGTCAATGGCGGCATCTACATGCGGTGAGGTGGACTATGACAAGCGAACGTCTGACCCTGAAAATCGCCGACCGGTTCGAGGAACCCGGCAATATCCTGCGCCTGCGCCTGACACGTGCCGACGGTGCGCCGCTCAGGCCGTTCGATGCCGGCGCGCATCTCGACCTGCGGCTGAAAGACGGAGCGATCGATCTGTGGCGACAGTATTCGCTGTGCTCCGACCCGGCCGAGACCGGCTTCTACGAGATCGGCGTTCTGCTCGATCCCAAGACGCGTGGGGGCTCCGCCGCCGTGCACCGTCTCGCCCGGCCGGACGTGGCTTTCGAGGTCGAGGGACCGCGAAATCATTTTCCGCTCGCCGAAGAAGCCGACAGGACCGTCCTCTTCGGCGGCGGGATCGGGATCACCCCGATGCTGGCCATGGCGCGGCGGCTGCATGCGCTCGGCCGCGACTTCGTGCTCCACTACTGCACACGCTCCGAGGGCGTGACGGCGTTTCGCGACATGATCGCCGCCGCACCCTGGGCTGACCGCGTCGTCTTCCATTTCGACGACCAGCCAGCCGCGCAGCGGCTTGATCTTGCCCGCGATCTGCCGAAGCCGGCAGCTGGAACACATCTCTACGTCTGCGGCCCGCAGGGCTTCATGGACTGGGTGATTTCGGCCGCTGAGGCAGCCGGCCATGCGCCGGCCAATGTGCACCGCGAATACTTTTCCGCCGATGTCGATACATCCGGTGCCGGCTTCGAGGTGGAAGCCCGCCGTTCCGGCATTACCGTCACGGTCGGGCCCGAGGATACGATCGCCAAGGCGCTGGCCAGAGCCGGCGTCAAGGTGGAGGTCAAGTGCGAGGAAGGCGTGTGCGGCACCTGCGTGACCGACGTGCTGGAAGGCAAGCCCGACCATCGCGACAAATTCCTGACCGATGACGAGCGGGAGGAAGGGACGATGATCTGCGCCTGCTGCTCGCGCTCTTGCGGTGCAAAACTGGTTCTGGATGTCTAAAGCGCCGCGGCGCAAAGGAGGATTGCATGACGATGTCTCAACCGACGGAAGCCGCCTTGACCTTCCGCGAAGGCATGAGCCGACTTGGCGCAGCCGTGACGCTGCTGACCTCCGACGGCGTTGCCGGACGCCACGGAATGACCGCATCTGCCGTGGTTTCTGTCACCGATAGCCCGCCAACGCTGATCGTGTGCGTCAACCGCGGCATTCGCTGCCATGACCTGTTTATCGAAAACGGCGTTCTGGCCGTCAACGTTCTGGCGGGGCGCCATCAGGATCTGTCGCGGCGTTTTGCGAGCAAGGATGTCGGCGACCGTTTTGATGGTGCGGGCTGGCTTACCCTGGAGACGGGAGCTCCGGTCCTCGATGACGCCGAGGTTGCCTTCGATTGCCGGATCATCGATGTCAGATCGGTCGGTTCGCATTCGGTCCTGACCTGCGAAGTCGATGCGGTCCGTCTGCACTCGGATCAGCCAGAAGGCCTGATCTGGTTCGGAAGGCACTTCCATCACCTGCAGTCACAGGCGGTCTTGTAACGGGTATCAGCCTCACATGCGTTTGAGCTGGTCGAAGACTTTCTCGAGAATGCCGTTCAGCACGTCCATCTCCTCGGTACTGACGGAGCGGAAGGCGATGTCGAAGATGTCGCGCACCTCCGCCAGTGCCAGCGCGCCCATGCGTTCGCCGGCAGCTGTCAGGCTGACCTCCGTCGCCCGGGCATCGGTCGGGCGAACGCGTGTCGCCACGAGGCCGTCGGCCGCAAGGCGCTGAACGACCTTGGTGGTGGTGTTGAGCCGCATAGCGGAGAATTCAGCAATCTCCGAGACCGACAGATGGGTATCCTCCCTGAGCGACATGAGAACCCGCCACCGTGGCGCGTCGATCCCGATCGGCTTCAGCCGCTTTTCAAGGACCTGCACGTACCGCTGGTCGACCCTGCTGATCCAATAGAAGGGCCAGGTCTTCTTTGCATGCGGCGTCGCGATTTTGGCGCTCAAAAAACTCACTCCCGGCCTGGTATGCCTGTCAGGATTTGCTGCATCTTCACGTTAACTTTAACCTTTATGATGGTTGTTCCGCGCCCGTCAACGTCCCTTGCGCGCTCATCTGACAAAGCGCCGTCTAAATCCAAGGTAAAAAATAAATCCCTAATGCACCCCCTCACGTCTCTGCTTCACCGAAAATTAAACACGCATTGTCAATCTTACGCAGATTTTAGGATAATCGACAGATTAAGAGGATAATATGCAGCCCGCCAGATCGAGATCGCTCGCGGTCAAGCTCCTTTCCGTCGTAGCGCTCGCGATTGCGAGCTTTCTCGCGATCACCTTTACGATCGTTATCTTTCAGGTCCGCGAACAGGCCGTCCACGCGACGCTTGCGCAGGCAGAGGCTGACGCCAAGGCGATTGCGCGCGACTTCAACACAAAGCTCGGCGCCATATCTGCGGCGACCCTCTCCCTGTCGGGCGTGATGGAGCGCGGCATCGCCGCCCATGCCCTCGACCGCGCGTCTGTCAATGATCTCCTGCGGACCTATCTCGACAAGTTCGATCTCGTTTTTGGCGCGTGGATGCTCGAACAGGAGAAAGGTTTCGACGGGGCTGTGGGGCCGCTCGATGACGCGCGCCAGGGCACGAACACAAGCGGTGTTTTCACCCCCTACTGGGTGCGTTCGAATGGCGAGCCGACGCTCATTCGCCCCGAGAAAATCGATTACTCCGTAGAGTATTTCAAGCTTTCGGCAACATCGAAAAAGGGCGAGGTGACCGAACCCTATCAGGAGGACCAGGCCGACAACGCCCTGATGATGAGCGTAACCCAGCCCGTTCAAGTCGGCGGCAAACTGATTGGTGTGACGGGCGTCGATATCGTTCTCGGAACCTTGGCGGATTCGCTGAAGAACGAACGGCCCTTCGGCGACGGGCGCGTCTATCTTCTGTCATCCTCCGGCAAATGGCTGACCGCGCCCGAGCCGTCTCTGATCACGAAGCCTTACGCTGCCGAAAATGCCGAGGCTGTCATGGCCACGATTGCGAGCGGCGCAACGCTGACGATCCATCATGCGGTCGGCGCGGATGGCGGTGCGGTTTACCGCGTCATCTACCCCTTCCAGCTTGCCGGCCTTGAAACCCGGTGGGCGATTGTGGAAGACGTGCCGGTCGCGGCAGTGTCTGCCATTGTCGATCAGCAGACGATGGTGCTGGTCCTCGGAGGCCTGTTCATCCTTCTCGCTGCCGTCGGCTCACTTTTCCTCGCCGTGCGCCTCTTCGTCCAGAAGCCTCTCGCAGGCCTCGTGAGCGATGTCGGGACGCTCAGCAACGGCATCTACACCCAGCCGATCAGTGGACAGGACCGTTCGGACGAAACCGGTGCGGTCGCAAAGGCGCTCGAAGGCTTCCGTCACCAGCTTGCTGACACCAAGCGCCTGGAGGCAGAAGCCAGCGCCCAGCGAGGTCTGACGGAAGCAGAACGCAGCCGTGCAGAACTCGAACGCGCGGAAGCCGGTGCCCTGCAGCGCGATATCGTCTCCCGTCTTGGAGATGGCCTTGCACAGCTTTCCTCCGGCAACCTCACCTTCCGGCTCTCCGGCGAGTTTCCGGGCGAATATGGCAAGCTGAAGACCGACTTCAATTCCGCCATCGAAAGCCTTGAGGAGACGATCCGGACGCTCAACACATCCGTCGGCAACATCGGCGGCGGAACCAGCGAAATCTCCAAGGGTGCAGCCGATCTCTCCCAGCGGACCGAACAGCAGGCCGCGAGCCTGGAGGAAACGGCAGCCGCACTCGACGAGTTGACCTCGCAGGTCAATGCCAGCGCAGAGAATGCCCGTGTTGCCGCCCGGTCCGTCGATGCCGCAAGCGAGGACGCGAGCAGATCCGGAGAAGTCGTGCAGAAGGCAATCGCCGCCATGCACGGCATTGAACATTCCTCCCAGGAAATCTCCAACATCATTGGCGTCATCGACGACATCGCCTTCCAGACCAATCTCCTTGCTCTGAATGCAGGTGTCGAGGCAGCCCGCGCCGGCGAGGCCGGAAAGGGCTTTGCCGTCGTCGCCCAGGAAGTGCGCGAACTGGCACAGCGCTCGGCCAGTGCCGCCAAGGAGATCAAGACATTGATCAACACCTCCGAGGTTCAGGTCCGCGAAGGGGTCGATCTCGTCGGAAAGGCGGGCGGCACGCTCGAAAACATCGCGCGGCAGGTCATCCAGATCAACGGTCTCATCCGGCAGATCTCCTCCTCGGCCTCCGAGCAGGCAACGGGCCTCAAGGAGATCAACGCTGCTGTCAACCAGATGGATCAGGTCACGCAGCAGAATGCTGCGATGGTCGAGGAGACGACAGCCGCCTCCATGGCCCTCAACGACGAGGCGCAGATGCTGAAATCGCTCGTTGCCCGTTTCCGTGCAGGCACGGCCGCGTCATCAGCCGGGGAGCCCCTGTCGAAGACCGGCGCGTACGGATCCTCTCACCAGCCAGCGGCGACGCGATCAAAGGCCAGACCACAGGTAGCCGGCAACACCGCGCTTGCGCGGGATGACTGGGAAGAGCGCTGAAGCCGGCATAAGACCGCAGCCCTTGTGACACCAAGGCGTTGCTGGACAGTGTGGCGAATTGGTACGTTTGTACTTACCAAACAAGCCCGCGCGCTGTCACCGGCTCGACCCGGGTGACGATGCCGTCGCGGTGGAAGGTCATGCTGTCGAAGAGGTTGGAGATGACGCAGGTATGGTTCGGAACGATCCGGACCTTGTCTCCGATCTCCGGCCGCGGGCCGGTAATCTTCGACAGATCCACATTGGCATGTTCCTCGGAAAGGCCGGTGATGACGGCCTCGGGATAGTCGATGATCAGGCCGTAATCGGAAAAGCCGAGTAGGTCCGATGTCAGCGCCTTGGACCCGGCATCCAGGATGGCGCGGTCCGGGGTGGGGCGGGAGACGACGGTGGCGAGAACATGCATGGCGCAGTCCTCCAGCGTGCAATGGCCGGCGCGCACCATGGAGCGGTCGTTGTAGATATAGGTTCCGGCCCGGTGCTCCGTGGCCGATGGCACGAGATGGGCCGAAAACAGGCTCGGTGTGCCGCCGTTTGAGCGGATTGGGCAGGGAATGCCGTCTTTTTCGAGATCGGCGATGGCGGACGCGAAGAAGTGCTCGACGGCGGCTTCCGTCTGCGCTTTCGGATAGGTCATCAGCCCGGCGAATGTCAGGCCCTCATGGCCGATAATGGCGCGGGCGAGTGCCGTTGCCTCCGCCGGCGTCTGAACGCCGCAGCGCCCGCCGCCCGTGTCGCACTCGACCAGCACGGCAAGCGGCTTGCGGCCGGAAAAATAGGCGGCCAGACCTGCAACCGTAACCCGGCTGTCGGCGACGACCTTCAGGTCCGAGATGCGGTCGTTGAGGGTGGAAAGCGCGGCAAGCTTTTCTGCGCCCAGAATGTTGAAGGTGATCAGGATGTCCTGAAAACCGGCGTCGGCGAAGACCTCAGCCTCGCTGATCTTCTGGCAGTTGATGCCCCGCGCGCCGGCCGCAACCTGCGCCTCTGCCAGTGCCGGGATCTTGTGGGTCTTGATATGCGGGCGGAAGGCGAGGCCGTGGGCGGTGAGGTAATCCTGCACGCGGGCGATATTCGCGGCCATCCGGTCTTCGTCGATCACGGGAAGCGGCGTCGACAGATCGAGAAGGGAGCGGCCGACGGGGTTCGTTTCGAATGTCATATCAGGCGGCCTCGCTGCCATGCGGATCGGCCATGATCGGCCAGATGTCCCGCCGCGCCTTCCGGTAGGGGGTCGTTGCGGGGTTGTTGGGATAGGGCGTCCCGGCGGAACAATAAAGGATGTCACGCGCAATCTTCGAGAAGGCGGCGTAGAAATGATTGGTGGACTTGATCACCAGGATGCGCTTGGCGGTCGGATCGATGCCGAGCGCTGTGAAGAGTGAGGGATCGTAGCTCTGCACGCGCACGCTGCCAAGCACGATGTCGATGCCGCGATAGTGGATATGCGCCGCGTCACCAAAGGGCGCGATGCTGTCGCCGAAGCGCATTTCGGCATCGCGCTTCAGCCTGACCACCTTCACCATGCCATCGACGGGATGACCGGTTCCGGGTGCAGATTTTGCGCCGAAGCGCAGCGGGATCTCGGCGCCCTCGCCGGCGGCCATGCAGATCTGCACGGCGATCGGATCCCAGATGAGGCCGATCGCCACATTGTCCACGCCGCGCGCCAGCAATTCCTCCAGCACGACGGTCGCATCCCCCGCCGTGCCACCGCCCGGATTGTCCCACATGTCGGCGATGACGACCGGAGCGTTGTCGCTTTCAAGCGCGCGTGACACGGCTTCCTTCTCATCCATCGAGGGCATGAGGAAAGTGCCACGCTTGGAAAAGAGCTCAAGGCCGAGCCGGCGCGCCAGCGCCGCACCCTTTTCCGGCTTGCCATTGGTGACGGCGATCGTCTTCGTGCCCATTTCCGGCACGTCGCCGGCCATGAAGCCATGGATGACGGAGAGCGACAGCACATCCGTATCGGCAGCCTCGATGGCTTTCAGATTGTCCACGAAGGAACGCATCGGCTCGCGCGAGGTCGGAAAGACGTCGATCATCCGGCAGTCGAAGACCGACATGACCGGCGTGACGCGCCCTTCCAGCGTATCGACGGCGATCCGCCAGACATCTTCGGCACGGTCGACGAAATCCGTATGCGGAAACTCCTTGAAGGCGACGAAGAAGTCGACAGCCGCGACGCGCCTGGCCGTCAGGTGGCTGTGCGGGTCGATTTCCGAGCAGAGCAGGATATCGGGGCCGATGATCTCGCGGATACGGGTGAGGAGATCGCCCTCGGGATCGTCATAGCCATCCGCGACCATGGCGCCGTGCAGGCCCATGACGACGGCATCGACGGGCAGGGCGGCGCGCAGCTGGTCGAGGATTTCGTCTCGAAGACCTTCATAGGCCTGCCGGTTGATGAGTCCGGCCGGATCGGCCCAGGCAGCCGTGCCCTCGATCAGGGTCCAGCCCTTTTGCGCACAGACCGCCCGTCCCACCGTAATGGGCGCGGTACAGAGCGTTGGCGTGGCCGGATGCTGGCCGGGCGGCGCATAGAGCGAGTCCTCGAAAGCCCGCCGGTCGATGCAGATCGGCGAGAAGGTGTTGGTTTCCGTTGCGAGGGCTGCGGTGAAAATGCGCAAGGCTTCGTCTTTCGCGGGCTGGGAAGGGGCCGAAAGTGGAGAGGCGGCTTAGCGAACACCCATCGGGTTCGGCAAGTAGCCGGTAAAGCCGGAAATCTTCCAGCGTCCCTGATGAAGGCGGCAATAATAAAGCGTCTGCCACTGCATGACGTCGAGTTCGCCGTCCGGCTTGCGGATGCCGCCGGCAAATTTTTTACGCACCAGCGCGGTCTCGCCAGCAATCTCGATCTCTTCCAGCGTCGTGGTGGTGAAGATCGCGGTGCGCGGGTCTTCCGCGTAAGTGCTCTTGCGGAAGTCTTCGGCCTGGCGCAGCCACTCGTCGCGATAGGCGGAAAGGTTGGGAAAGGCGAGCGTCCAGTTGTCGGGGTTCGGATCCCTGTTGCCGGAAATGCCGATGAAGCCTTCCTCTACGAAATCGCCTGCCACCATCGACCAGTCGGCAGCCAGAAACGCATCGATGTCGCGCGGTACCAGCATCTCCCAGATGGCGCGTCGCGCCGGGTCGTTTTCGGGGAAGGGATTCAGGAAAGGATCACGCATTTCGAGCTGTCCATCTAAATAGTTTTCATGATTGGCGAAAATCTCTGGTCAAATTCCGTGCAATATGGTCCATTGTCAATCATTGACGAAAATAATTTCCATGAGAGGCGCCATGTCGATCAAGCGTTACGGAGCCGTCCAGAGTGGCGCGGGCGGTCAGAAACTCCCCTTCGCGCGGGCCGTGGAGGCCGATGGCTGGCTGCACGTGTCCGGCCAGGTGGCCATGGAAAACGGCGAGATCATCAATGGCGGCATCGTGGAACAGACCCACAAGGCCATCGCCAACCTGATCGCCATTCTTCACGAAGCCGGATACGGTGTCGAGCATGTCGTGCGCTGCGGCGTGTGGCTCGATGATCCGCGCGACTTCTGGAGCTTCAACCGCATCTACCAGGAGTATTTCGGCGAACACCCGCCGGCGCGCGCCTGCGTGCAGTCGGCCATGATGGTGGATTGCAAGGTCGAGATCGACTGCGTCGCCTACAAGCCGAAGGATTGAGGGCGGGGAAAATGGCACGGGCGGCTGACGGGCAAGGCCGCACTTTCAGGCTGAGGATGCGGGACGGATGGATATCTTTGCAACGCTGCAGGAAGAGCGGGCGCAGCTTTCGCCCTCCGAACAGCGCATTGCCGACATCCTGCTCGGTGATTTCGACTTTGCCGTCGGCGCCTCCATCATCGAGCTTGCCGAGCGTGCCGCCGTCTCGCCGCCCACGGTCACGCGTTTCTGTCGTCGGCTTGGCTGCCAGAGCTTTTCCGATTTCAAGGTGTCGCTCGCCAAGACCTCCTTCGTCGGCGTGCGCTATCTGAACCCGGAAGCGAAAAGCACGGAGCCGGCCGATGTCGCCGAGGATGTGATCACCAAGGCGCAGAACGCGCTCTTCCTGATGCACCGGGCGCTCGACCCCGCCGTGCTGGAAAAGGTGGCCGACCGGCTGGCGCGGGCCGAGATGGTCTATGCCTTCGGCTCGGGCGGCAATTCCTCGATGATTGCCGGCGAATTGCAGAACCGTCTGTTTCGCCTCGGCTCGCGCATCACCGCCAGCAACGACCACAATATGCAACTGATGCTGACGGCGGCGGCCGGGACAAACGACGTGATCATCGGCTCGTCCTTTTCCGGCCGCAACCAGGAGCTGGCGCGCTGCTTTCGTCTGGCGCACGACAACGGCATCACCACGATCGCACTCACCCAGAGCGACAGTCCCGTCGCCGCGGCGGCCGAACTCGTCATCGGCATCGACCTGCCGGAGGGCGACAATATCTTCCGGCCGACCTCCACGCGCTTCGCCTATCTCGCCGTGGTGGACGTGATCGCGAGCCTCGCTGCCTATCGCAACCGCAAGCTCTCCACCGTGACGCTGCGCCACATCAAGCAACAACTGATCGAACATCGCGACGAAGACGATCGCCAGGTTCTCGGAGACTGACATGACCCAGACACTCGCCGTCGTGACCGGGGCCGCCGGCGACATCGGCCGTGCCATCGCCGCCCGCCTCGCCGACAGCCATGACCGGATCGTGCTGGTCGACATCGACGCTGCCGCCGTTGCCAGGGCCGCTGCCGACCTCGGGCTGCTGGAGCGCTTCACGCCCCTCGTCGCCGATGTCACGGACCCGGTCAGCGTTGCGGAAATGGCAAAGGCGATCGCCGGGCTCGGTGTGGTCCATACGCTGGTCAACAATGCGGGTGCGGCGCGCGCGGTTAGCCTGCACGACACAGACGCCGCCATCTGGCGCAAGGATGCGGCGCTGAACCTCGAGGCGGCCTTCCTGACCTTCCGGGCGCTGGAAAACGACCTCAAGCAGGTGGGCGGATCGCTCGTCAACATCGCCTCGGTCAACGGCATGGCGGTCTTCGGCCACCCCGCCTACAGCGCCGCCAAGGCCGGCCTCATTCACTATACGAAGCTCGTTGCGGTCGAATACGGCAAGTTCGGCATCCGCGCCAATGCGGTGGCGCCGGGCACGGTGCGCACCCAGGCTTGGGAAGCGCGTGCCGCCGCAAACCCGGATGTCTTCGAAGAGGCCAAGCGCTGGTATGCCCTGCAGCGCATCGCCACCGCCGAGGATGTGGCGAACGCCGTCTTCTTCCTCGCGAGCGATCAGGCAAGGGCGATCACCGGCGTCTGCCTGCCCGTCGATTGCGGCCTGACGGCCGGTCAGACGGAGCTCGCCCGCACCTTTTCCCAGTCCGAACACTACTGATCCGCAGACCAAGAGAGCCCAAGGGGAGCCGCATGGCCGACGCTGTCTATCGCCTTGAAAACGCATGGGAGCCCGTCGATGGCGATCCTTGCGGACGTTTCGTCTTTACCCTCGTCAATCTGTCCGATGCGCCGCTTGGCGGCTTCAAGCTCGCCTATACGACGCTGACGCGCATCAAGGATGCCGAGGAGGCGCGTTGCGACAATGCCGTCTTTCTGCGCCGCAACGCCAATTTCCACCAGTTCGCCCCGCCACAAGGCCTCGTGCTTCAGCCCGGTGAGAGCTGGCGCTTCACCGTTGCGCCCCTCTGGCGGCCGGCGAAGCATCGAACAGATGGCGCGAAGTCGGCCTATCTGACGCTCGCAGACGGCCGCCACGTGGATGTCAGCGTCGATGACGTGCTGCTGTCGGGCCGCGCGCCGGAACCGGCGCCGGTGCTGATGCCGAAAGGGGAGGTGACGGAGCCCTTCCACCTCCTGCCCTGGCCATCCGCGGCCACGCTGGTCGCCGGCGATGCCGTGCCGGTTGCACTCTATCCGGCGGATGGCGCGAGCCTTGCCGACCGGCAGGCCATGCAGGCTGTTGGCGCGCTCTACCGTCGGCTCTTCGAGATCGGCCATCAGCCCTTCTCGCTGACGCCTGCCCATGGCGGCAAGGCGATCCGTTTCTCCGAAGAAGCGAGCCTCGGTGCGGAGGCCTTCCGCCTGACCTTTGGCGCGGAAATCGAGCTCGCCCATGGCGGCGCGGCCGGCCGGCAATACGGTCTGACGGCCTTGGCGCAGCTGCTGCATGGCGCGCGCAAGGAGCCGGGCACCTTCGCCTTCCCCGCCACGGGCACCATCGAGGACGTACCGCGCTATGGCTGGCGCGGCTGCCATCTGGACGTGTCGCGGCAGTTCTATCCGACCGGCGACGTGACGCGCCTCATCGACATCATGGCGTGGATCCGGCTCAACGTCTTCCACTGGCACCTCAGCGACGACGAGGCCTGGCGCCTCGAGATCAAGGCCTATCCGACGTTGACGACAACGGGCGTGCTGCGCGGGCCGGACGAGCCCCTGCTGCCGCAGCTCGGCAACGGGGCGGAACCCGTCGGCGGCTTCTACAGCCAGGACGAGGTGCGCGCCATTGTCGCCCATGCTAGCCGGTTCAGCGTCGAAGTCGTGCCGGAAATCGACATTCCCGGCCATAGTACGGCCATGCTGGTGGCGCTGCCCGACCTCGTCGATGGGCAGGAGGCGCCCGACAGCTACCGTTCCGTCCAAGGCTTCCCCAACAATGCGCTGAACCCGGCGATCGAGGAGACCTATACCGTTCTCGGCAAGGTCTTCGACGAGATGGTTGAGCTTTTCCCCTCGAAGCTGATCCACATCGGCGGCGACGAGGTGGCGGCCAATACGTGGATGGCCTCGCCGCTGGCGCGGGCGCTGATGCAGAAGGAAGGGATCGAGGGAACGTTCGGCCTGCAGAGCTATTTCATGAAGCGCATCCAGGCGATGCTCGCCGAGCGCGGCCGCAGGCTCGCCGGCTGGGACGAGGTCAGCCACGGCGGCGGCGTGGATCCGGAGGGCACGCTGCTGATGGCCTGGCAGAAGCCTGAGGTGGGCGTGGAACTGGCCCGACAGGGCTATGACGTGGTGATGACCCCCGGCCAGGCCTATTACCTCGACATGGTGCAGGACGAAGCCTTCCAGGAGCCGGGCGCAAGCTGGGCAGGCACCGTGCCGCCGAAGCACAGCTATACCTATGAAGCGGTCGGCGCGTTCCCCGAAGATTTGAAGGCGCGGATGCGCGGGGTTCAGGCCTGCATCTGGACGGAGCATTTCCTCAACCGGGATTACTTCAACCACCTCGTTTTCCCCCGCCTCGGCGCCGTGGCCGAAGCCGCCTGGACGCCTGCAGCGCGCAAGGACTGGCTGCGCTTTGCCGCCATCGCGCCCTTGCTGCCGCAGCTTTGATCGGATGAGGAAGGACCCATGGCCCTGCGTATCGCCGTCGGCGGCATCCATACCGAATGCTCGACCTCTTCGCCCGTGCTGATGCAGCGAGAGGATTTCACCGTACTGCGTGGAGCCGACCTGCTGGCTGCCGACTATTTCAGCTTTCTGGATGGTGAGGGGCTGGAGCACCTGCCGCTGCTGCATGCCCGGGCCACGCCGGGCGGCCCGGTGGCGCGCCACACCTACGAAGCCTTCAAGGCGGAGTTCATTGAGCGTCTTTCCGCCGCCCTTCCGATCGACGGGCTCTATCTCGCCATGCACGGCGCGATGAATGTCGAGGGCATGGACGATGCCGAGGGCGACTGGATCTCTGCCGCCCGCGCTGTCGTCGGCGATGATGTGCCGGTTGCGGCGAGCTACGACCTGCACGGCAACGTCACCCAGCGCATCATCGACCAGCTCGACATTTTCGCCGGTTACCGCACCGCGCCGCATATCGACGTGCGCGAGACCATGGTTCGCGCCTGGTCCATGCTTGTCAGGACGCTGAGGACCGGCGAAAAGCCGGGCGTCGTCTGGGCGCCGGTCCCCGTGCTGTTGCCCGGTGAGCGGACCTCCACGGAGGACGAGCCGGCGAAGAGCCTCTACGCCGTGCTGCCCGACCACGATCGGGTGCCGGGCATCTGGGATGCGAACCTGATGGTCGGCTATGTCTGGGCCGACGAGCCGCGCGGCACGGCCTGCGCCGTCGTGACCGCCGTGGGCAGGGCGGCGGCCGCCACGGTGGCCGAGACCATCGCGCGCTCCTACTGGGATGCCCGCGCCGACTTCCAATTCGGCCCCGTCACTGGCGAGCTCGACGCCATGCTCGACATCGCCGAGCGGACCGAGACCCGGCCGGTCATCCTCGCCGATTCCGGCGACAACCCGACCGGCGGCGGGGTGGGCGACCGCGCAGATGTGCTGCAGGCGCTGCTGGCGCGCGGCTTCGAGGGTGCGGTCATCGGCGGCATTACGGATCGCCCGGCGGTCGAGGCCTGCTTTGCCGCGGGCGAGGGCGCGACCCTCCGCCTGAAAATCGGCGGCACGCTCGATCCCGCCAGCCCCTCCGTCGGGGCCGAGGTCACCGTCGTCAGGCTGGATGATCCCGGTGTCGCGGCCAACCGTCAGGCGGTCGTCACGATCGCCGGCAACACCCTGATCCTCGCCGCCAAGCGCCGCCCGTACCACAATCTCGCCGATTTCCATCGCCACGGGATCGATCCCAAGGCGGTGCGGCTCCTTGTCGTGAAATCCGGCTATCTCTCGCCCGAGCTGGCGCCGATCGCCAATCCGAACCTGATGGCGCTGACGGATGGCGTCATCAACCAGGATATCGAAAAGCTGCCGAACACGCGGCGCAAGGCCCCGACCTATCCCTTCCGGAAGGATTTCGACTTTGCCGCGCAAGCCCTGCCGTCGGCCCGCTGGAAGAGGAATGATGCCTAGCATGCACAGTTTGCGCGGGGAGGGGGCATGAGCATCGCCTTCGTCTCCGCCCTCCGAGATCCCGGACTGCGCGTCAGCGCCACGGCAATGCTGTTCTTCGGCTTCAGCTGGGCGGCGGTCGCGCCTTACGATTCCATCATCGGCATCAAGGAGATCGGGCTCGACAACGGCGCCTATGCCGGTCTGATGTTTGCAGCCGCGATCGTCAATGTCGTTGCCAGCGTGCTCACGGGCATTCTCGCCGATCGGATGGGTGACTATCGCTCCTCGATCCTCACCGTCTCACTCTTCGGCGTCATCGGCTTCGGGCTCGTCTATCTCGCGGCGAGTGCGCCGGCCTTCGTCCTGGCCAAGCTTATCTTCCTGCCGATCTTCGGGGCGATGAATTCGCTGATCTTCGCCCATGTGCGGGCCGCCGCGACCGATCTGTCGCCGGCTGCGCTGACAGCCGTCAACTCCACCATGCGCGCGACCATATCGCTCGCCTGGGTCGCCGTGCCGGGCCTCGTCGGCATTCTTCTCGCGGGCTCTGCGTCCATGCTCCCGGCCTATCTCTGGTCGGCGGCCTCCGCTCTCGTCTGCTTCATTCTGGCGCTGTGGTTCATGGCGCCAGCTCTGGGGCAGGCGGGAAGGCAGGCCGACGAGCGCTACCGCATGCTTGCCTCGCTGAAGGAAGTTGCTGCGCCGCGCGTGCTGCTGCGCGTCATCGCGATCGCACTGATCTTCTCCATGCTGCATGTCAACGACGCGGTTCGGCCGCTGATCATCACGCTGAAGGCGGGCGGAAGCGTCGGCGATGTCGGCGTGGTCATCGGCATTGTCGCGGCGCTCGAGATTGTCTTCATCCTGGTCTGGGGCATGAGCGAGCGCTTCGTGCATCCGGTCAAGGCGCTGGCGGCAGGCGCGGTGCTGTACGTGCTCTACATGGTGCTGCAGGGCCTGATCACCGAGACCTGGCACGCCTATGCGCTGACGCTGCTGAGCGGCTTTGCCGCCGCCTGCATCATCAGCCTGCCCATCACCTATCTGCAGAACCTGATTGCCGAACGCCCCGGTCTCGGCAGTTCGCTGATCGCGGTCAATATCTGCCTGAGCGCCGGCCTCAGCGCCGTCGTTTTCGCCATCGGCACGCGGCTCGGCGACTACGGGTTTACATCCATCCTCGGGGGCGCCATAGGGCTTGCCGGCGTCGGCCTCCTGCTCATTCTGGATGGCAAGCGGGCCTGAGCGCGGGAATCACGCCCGCGCCGCTTCAGGCGGGGCGATAGCCGAGACCGAGCACGGCGGCGCCCACCAGGCCGGGTTCGATGGCGCATTCGGCCTTTACCAGCAGCGGCCGGTCGAACCGGCGCAGGATGCGCTGACGAAGCGCCCTGTCGATTTCGGCGAGCAGCGCATCCGAATTCGAAAGCCCGCCGCCGGCCGGCATGATGGTCGCGCCGGTGACATTGGCGACCAGCGCCAGCGGCGAGGCGATCACATCCACATAGACATCGATGGTGCGGGAGGCCCGCGCCTCGCCGCCCGTCCACCCGTTCACGATCTCCTCGCTCGTCAGCGTCTCGCCGTGCAGGTGGTGGTGCAGCTTTTCCATGCCGCGCGCGCCGCAGATGGCGTCGATGCAGCCTTGCTGTCCGCAACCGCATTGGAAGCGCGGCAGGGCGGCGGGCGGATGGCCCGCTTCCGTCGCCGCGACCGGGCCATGGCCCCACTCGCCGGCAAAGCCGCCTTCGGCATTGATCAGCCGCCCGTCGATGACGAGCCCGCCGCCCACACCCGTGCCGAGGATGAGGCCAAAGACCACGCGGTGGCCGCGCCCCGCACCCACGCCGGCCTCGGCCAGCACGAAACAGTCTGCGTCATTGGCAACCAGAACCGGAAGGCCGAGGGCTGCTTCCAGATCCGCTTTCAGCGGCCGGCCGTGGATGCAGGGAATGTTGGCGACGACGGCTGCCTGCGTGTCGGGATCGATGATGCCGGCAATCGACAGCGTCACGCAGTCCGGCCGCGCGCCGGCTCTGTCGATCACGCCTCGGAGAACACCGACGAAGGCGTCGAAGTCATCGAGCGGGGTGGGCTGGCGCGGAACGGGGCGGATGTCGTCGGGCGCATGTGCGACCGCGCCCTTGATGGCGGTTCCGCCAATGTCGAAACAGACGATCATGCCCCTGCCCCCGATGCTCTTGCCGATGATGGCCTTGCCACCGGTTCAGCCTTCGTGGCGTCGAAGACGCATCGGCCACCGATCCAGGTGGAGAGAAGCGCAAGATCCGCCGACAGAAGCAGGAAATCCGCATCCGCGCCGGGCGCAAGCCGTCCCTTGGTGGTCGCCCCGCAGGCTTCGGCCGGGAAGCGCGTGGCCATGGCGAGCGCCTCTTCCAGCGGATGCTCCAGCCTCTTGTGTACGAAGCGCACGCAGGAGAGCATGTCGATATCCGCACCCGCCAGCGTGCCGTCGGCAAGCGTCAGCCGTCCGTCGCGGCGGTAGACCTGCCGGCCGTTCAGCTCGAAGCCGGTCTCGTCGGAGCCAATGGTCGACATGGCATCCGTGACCAGGAAGATGTGGCCCGGTCCGCGCTTGGCGCGCAGCGCGATCCGCATGGCCACCGGATCGACATGGAAACCGTCGGCGATCAGCCCACAGGATACCGGGCCCGCATCGAGCGCGGCGCCGACCACGCCGGGCTCGCGGTTGGCGAGTGGGCTCATGGCGTTGAAGAGATGGGTGACCATGCTGGCGCCGGCTGCAAAATAGCGCGCCGCCGCCTCTGCGCCGACATCCGTGTGGCCGAGGCTGACGACATAGCCGGCGGCCACCAGCGCGCGCACCTGCGCCTCGCTCACGCTTTCCGGCGCCACCGTGATCAGTCTCACGCCGATATCCGTCACTTCGGCGGTCAGATAGGCCAGATCGGCATCCGTCATCGGGCGGATCAGGGCCGGATCATGCGTGCCCTTGCGGGCGACCGACAGATGCGGACCTTCCAGATGCAGGCCGAGAAAGCCTGGTACACGATCGCGCAACGCCTGGGCCGCGGCGGCCACCGTCCGGTCGCGGATTTCGGGCCGGTCTGTAATGAGGGTTGCGAGAAGGCTCGTGGTGCCGAAGCGGGCATGGGCCGCGCACATCGTCGCGATGCCCTCGACGGTCGGGTCGTTGTTGAGCAGCACGCCGCCGCCACCGTTGACCTGCAGATCCACGAAGCCGGGCACCACAAGCGCTCCGGCCGCATCGATGCGCCTGATGTCGCCGGGCACCGCCACTTCCGGCAGGATGGCCGTAATGCGGCCCTCGCTGACCAAAAGCGCCTTGCCGTCCTCGAAGGCATCGCCCGTCAGGATGCGCGCGCCGATGACGCTGAACGTGCCGGTCATTTCGTTTCGGTGACCTTCTTCAGGGCCGGCGGCGTATCGGGGTTCAGCCCGCGCGCCCGCGACAGGGCTTCCACCATCCCGTAATAGGGCACGATGAGCGCCAGCGCATCGGTCAGCGGATGGCCGGTCTCAAGGAAGGGCAGGCGGATCGGTCCATGGCCCTCGGTCGAGGTGAGATAGACGGCCGCCTTCTTGGCGGCGAGATCGCTTGCAGTCTTCGCGATCGAGGCTTCCGCCCTGTCGCGCGCGGCAAAGGCGATGACCGGGAAATCGGCGGCGACCAGCGACACCGGACCGTGCATCACTTCCGCCGAGGAATAGGCCTCCGCATGCAGCTCGCAGGTTTCCTTGCACTTCAGCGCCGCTTCCGAGGCAATGGCGAGCGTCGGGCCGCGGCCGAGCATGTAGAGCGATTCCGACTGGCGAAGCGGCTCGACCAGCGCGCTCCAGTCGAGGCGGAGCGCCCTGTCGAGATGCTCGGGCAGGGCGGCGACGGCCTTGCGAAGCTCGGGCTTGTCGCTCCAGGCGGCGATGAGTGCGAGGCCGGCGACGATGGAATTGGCAAACGACTTCGTCGCAGCAACCGCGATCTCCGGCCCGGCGGCGATGTCGATCGGCAGCGATACGGCCTGCGAAAGGGGCGAGGGGACCGTGTTGACCAGCGCCAGCGTCAGCGCGCCGCCGCTTGTTGCGGTGCGGGCAAGCGAGACGATGTCGGGGCTTGCGCCGGACTGGGAGATGGCGATCGCCGCGCCGCGCGCAAGCTTCAGCGGCGCCTCGTAGATCGAGGCGAGCGAAGGGCCAACGGAGGCGACGGGAATGCCGAGTTCCAGTTCGATCGCATATTTCAGGAAATGCGCGGCATGATCGGACGAGCCGCGGGCGATGGTGACAATCACGGCGGGGTCGCGCTCGCGCAGTCTGGCGGCCGCATCCGCGATCGCGTGGTCGGCATCCGCCAGCAGGCGCGCGGCCACGTTCGGGATGTCGTCGATTTCCTGGCGCATAAGGGTTGTCATGGTCGATGTCTTTGCGTGTGCGAGGGCGGCTTTACGCGCCGATGGTGAGTTCGGCAACGAGGTCGTAGGCGTCGTTGCGGTAAAGGGCGGTGGAGACTTCCATGACACGCCCCGTGGAGAGATAGGCGATGCGCTGCACGCGCAGGGCCGCCGAACCGAGCGGCACGCCCAGCAATTCGGTCTCCTCGTCGCCGAGCAGCACGGCCGAAATGCGCTGGTTGGCCCGCACCGGGCGGATGTCACGCGCCGACAGAAGCTCGTAGAGCGAGTTTTCCACCTCGTTCGGATCGGGCAGGAGGTCGTCGGGCAGGCTGGTACGCTCGAGCGCGATCGGCATGTCGTTGGCCGTGCGCAGGCGCACGATGCGCGCCACATAGGCCACGCCGCTAAGGCCCAGCGTCATCGTCTCCTCAGGCGAGGGATGATAAAGGCCGCGGTCGAGCCAGCGGGAGCCGGGCTCCATGCCGCGCCGGCGCATGTCCTCGGAAAAGGAGGTAAGCCGGGTCAGCGGCTGCTGCATGCGCGGAATAGGCTTGACGACGAAGGTGCCGGAGCCGTGGCGGCGCACCAGAAGGCCCTGGTCGACGAGGTCGTCGATGGCCTTGCGAACGGTGACGCGGCTGATGGCGGCGGCATCCGCAATGTCGCGCTCGGGCGGAAGCGCATCGCCGTGCTGGAGGCGGCCGGTGGAGACGGCCTCCTCGATCATCTTCTTCAGTTTCACATAGAGCGGACCGCCGCGCACGGACTGCAGATCGGCGAAGGGGAGGGTAGCGGTCATAGGCGAACGGCCTCCGTTGGGCCGACCGTTCGGATATGCGTCTCACGCTGAGCCTGTATGCGTCGCCATCCCGTCATGCGCCGCTCCCCGATCATTTCGATCCATGGACAATACCAACGCAATGCCACAGCAGCAATTGTTTTTCCATTTGCGGACCAATTTTTCCAGATCCCAACGCAAGCATTCGATTTCGTTCGGAAATCTGGCCGACGTGAATGAATTCTTGAAAAATTTCACGAGGGCCATGGACGATTGGCATTTTTTTGGTATTAAATGTTAACGGATGATAACGAGGCGGGCAGGCAGATCCTCAAAGGGTCGCAGAAAGCACCGTCCGGGAACAGCATAGCCGCATATCAGCGCGTCAGCGGTTTGTCTCTTTGTGTGTTTATGAAAACCATTTTCATGATCTCGGGCAAATTCCGATTCCATGTTGACGGTTTGCTGAAATTGCCGCAGGCTGTGAAAATAAATTACGAAAAGGGGAGCGTGGCCATCATGAAGGTCGCCATCATCGGTCTGGGATTTCGTTTGGGGTATCTGGGTCGCATCTTCCGCGACATCGATCCCTCCTTCGAGATCGTCGGCTATGTCGATCCCGCGCCCGCCGGCCTGCCAAGCCTGACCGAAGCCGGCATTTCACCCGGCAAGGCCTATGAGACGCCCGAGGCGCTGATTGCCGGCGAGAGCTTCGACCTCCTCATGATCGGCTCGCCGAACCACCTGCATCTCGACCATATCCGCATCGGCCTCGAGGCTGGACTGACGGTCTTCACCGAAAAGCCGATCGTCATCTCGATTGCGGAAAGCTTGGAACTGGCGCGCCTGCTCAATCGCTACGGCCATGACCGTCTGCTGGTCGGCCTCGTGCTGCGCTATTCCCCGCTCTACCGCGACCTGCGCAAGGCGCAGGCCGAAGGCCGCCTCGGCGAGGTGGTCTCCATCGAGGCCTCCGAGCATATCGAGCCCTATCACGGCGCCTTCTTCATGCGGGACTGGCGCCGCTACGGCCGTTATGCCGGCGGCTTCATGCTGGAAAAGTGCTGCCACGACCTCGACCTCTACAACGGCGTCGTCGGCGCGCGGCCGCGCTTCGTGGCGAGCTTCGGCGGCCGCAAGAGCTTCGTGCCCGCCAATGCCCCGGAAAGCCAGGGCGTCAACGATCTCGAACTCTACCACCGCAAGCCGAGCGGCTGGATGGGTGCCGACAAGGTCTTCGACAGCGACGGCGACATTATCGATTTCCAGACCGCCATCGTCGAATACGAGAACGGCGCATCGATGACCTTCCACACCAATCTCAACGTGCCCGACCAGTTCCGCCGCTTCTGCGTGATCGGCTCCAAGGGCATGGCGGAAGGCGATTTCGTGCGCGGCTTTCTCGATGTCCATACCGCCCGCGACAACGAGAAGGTGATCGCCAACACCTATGCCGCGCCGTCAGCGACCTCGCACCATTACGGCGCCGACGAACAGATGGCCGAGGATGTGATCGCCTTTATCCAGACCGGCGCCAAGCAGCCCGTATCCGCGCTGGACGCCATCGAGGCCGGCATTCTGGCGCTTGCCATGGACGAGGCGCGCATCGGCCGCAAGGTCGTGGATCTCGCCCCGGTCTGGGCGCAGTACGACGCCTGCCTCAATGGTGAGGAAGAGCCGGCCCGGGCGAAGTCCGCTTAAAGGAGGCGAGCGATGCAGACCCAACGCAGCGCCGTTCTTTTCGCCTGGCTGCTTCTGGCGCCTGCGCTTCTCTACGTCACTGTCATCGTCGCCTATCCGCTGGTGGATACCTTCATCCTGTCCTTTACGGATGCCTCGCTGAAGAAGACGACGAACTGGGTGGGTTGGGACAACTACGCGAAGATCTTCAACGCGACCTTCGCGGAAGTCATCATCCGGACCTTCATCTGGACCTTCTTCTCCGTCTCCATCAAGATGATCATCGGTACCTTCGGCGCGACCATGCTGAATGCCGCCGTGCCGGGCCGCGCGCTGTTTCGCATCCTGACCATGCCGCCATGGATCGTGCCCATGGCGATCGGCATCTTCATGTGGGGCTGGATGTATAACGGCCAGTTCGGCATGATCTCCGGCATGCTGCAGCGGACAGGCCTGGTCGACGGTCCCGTCGCCTTTCTCGCGCAGGGTTCCACGGCCTTCTGGGCCACCGTCATCACCGACGTCTGGATCGGCGTGCCCATGGTCACGCTCTACCTGCTGGCCGCCATGCAGGCCATTCCGCAGGATCTCTACGAGGCCGCCTGGGTGGACGGCGCCGGCCGCTTCTACCGTTTCCGTCGGATCACCCTGCCGCTGCTCGTTCCCTCCATGATCACCATGTCGATGATCTCCATGATCTCGACCTTCAATTCCTTCGACATCATCTGGATCCTGACGCGCGGCGGGCCGAACGGCGAGACCACCACGATGATCATCGACACCTACAAGACCGCCATCGGCTCCTACAAATATGGCGAGGGTGCCGCGCGCGCCGTGCTGATCTGCATCTTCCTGTCGATCTTCTCCGTGGCCTACTTCCGCGTGATCAACAAGCTTTCCGCAGGAGACCAGCGATGATCAATCCTCCCGCCCAGATCAACCGGTACAAGTGGTACGAAATCATTGCGATCTACTGCGGTATCGCGCTGTTCCTCACCTTCGTTCTGGCGCCCTTCGTGGAAGGCTTCCTGGTCTCGCTGAAGCCGCTCGCGCAGCTTTTTTCCTCGCCCTATCGCTTCTGGCCGGAAAACGGCTCCTTCGAGGCCTACAGGACGATGTGGGTCAGCGTGCCAGGCTTTGCCTGGTACATCTTCAACTCGTTCCTGATCTCCGGCGTGGCCACGGCCATCGTGCTGGTGCTGGTCATTCCCGCAGCCTACTCTTTCGCCCGCTTCGAGTTTCGCGGCCGTGGACCGCTTCTCGGTGCCTTCCTCGCCGTCAACATGTTCTCCGGTGCCGTGCTGCTCATCCCGCTCTTTCGCCTGATGCGCTCCTTCGGCCTGTTGAATACCTATTTCGCGATGATCGTGCCGGGCGTGGCCTTCCTCATTCCCTCCGCCATCTGGCTTCTGCGCACCTACATGATGCGCATTCCGCGCGAGCTGGACGAGGCGGCCTATGTCGATGGCGCCGGCTATCTCTACACGCTGCGGCGGGTCATCATCCCGATCGCCATGCCCGGCATCGTGGTCGTCGCCATCACCACCTTCATCGGGGCCTATGCGCAGCAGTTCATCTACGCGCTGACCTTCAATTCCAAAACCGAATACATGCCCCTGCCGGTCGGCCTCTTCGCCTATTTCGGCCGTCAGGAGGTCGTGTGGAATGAACTCATGGCCGCCAGCTTCGTGGGCATCGCGCCCGCCATGGTCGTGATCTTCTTCCTGCAACGCTATCTCGTCAGCGGCCTGACCGCCGGCGCGGTGAAACAATAAACAACCTCAGAGAGTGGGAGCATAAACGTGACGATTTCTTTCAAGACGGGCCTCTACGCCCTTGCCCTGGCCGGCTCGACCTTCCTTGGCACCCTCGCCGCGCACGCGGCCGACAAGGAAATCTCCTGGATCTATTGCGGCGACAAGATCGACCCGATCCATGAGAAGTACATCAAGGAATGGGAAGGCAAGAACCCGGGCTACCTCGTGAAGCCGGAAGTCGTGGGCTGGGAACAGTGCCAGGACAAGGCGACGACGCTGGCCGCTTCCGGCTCGCCGGCCGCCATGGCCTATGTCGGCTCGCGCACCCTCAAGCAGTTCTCCCAGAACGACATGATCGTTCCGGTTCCGATGACGGACGAGGAGAAGGCTTCCTATTATCCGCACATCGTCGACACCGTGACCATCGACGGCACCCAGTGGGGTGTTCCGATCGCGTTCTCGACCAAGGCGCTCTACTGGAACAAGGATCTCTTCAAGCAGGCCGGCCTCGACCCGGAAACCCCGCCGAAGACCTGGGCCGAAGAGATCGCTTTCGCCAAGCAGATCAAGGAAAAGACCGGCATGGCCGGTTACGGCCTTCCGGCCAAGACCTTCGACAACACCATGCACCAGTTCATGCACTGGGTTTACACCAACAACGGCAAGATGATCGACGGCGACAAGGTCGTGGCCGACAGCCCGGAAGTGCTGGCAGCGCTGCAGGCCTACAAGGACATCACGCCCTACTCCGTCGAAGGTGCCACCGCCTACGAGCAGAACGAAATCCGCGCGATCTTCCTCGACGGCAAGGTCGGCATGATCCAGGCAGGCTCGGGTGCGGCTTCGCGCCTGAAGAAGACCGGCATCAACTGGGGCATCACCACGCTTCCGCTCGGCCCGTCTGCCAAGGGTCCGGGCACGCTGCTCATCACGGACTCGCTCGCCATCTTCAAGGGCTCGGGCGTCGAGGACAAGGCGATCGATTTCGCCAAGTTTATCACCTCCCCGGGTCCGCAGGGCGAATATGAACTGCAGGGCGATGCCGGCCTGACGCCGCTGCGCCCCTCCGCCAAGGTTGACGAATTCGTCAAGGCCGATCCGTCGTGGAAGCCGCTCATCGAAGGCATCACCTATGGTGGTCCCGAGCCGCTCTTCACCGACTACAAGGGCTTCCAGAACGTCGTCATCGAGATGGTCCAGTCGGTGGTCACCGGCAAGGCCGAGCCGGCCGACGCGCTGAAGAAGGCGGCTGCCGACATGGAACAGTACAAGTAAGCCGTTCCCCTCGCCGGGGGCGCGAGCGCAAGGTCGCGCCCCCTCTCACATGACAAGACCATCAAGCCGCCCGCTTCGGCGACCGGAGACCCCCGTGGGACAGCTCTCTCTCAAAGACGTTCGGAAATCCTATGCCGATTTCCAGGTGCTGAAAAACATCCAGCTCGACGTGGGCAATGGCGAATTCATCGTCTTCGTCGGCCCGTCCGGCTGCGGCAAGTCCACGCTCCTGCGCATGATCGCGGGTCTGGATTCGACGACGGGCGGCGACATCCTCATCGACGGCGTCAGGGTCAACGACAAGCCGCCGGTGGAACGCGGCATCGCCATGGTGTTCCAGTCCTACGCGCTTTATCCGCACATGAGCGTCTTCGAGAACATCGCCTTTCCGCTGCGCGTGGAAAAGATGCCGGAAGCACGCATCCGCGAGAAGGTCGAGGGCGTGGCGAAGATCCTGCAGCTCGACAAGCGTCTCGAGCAGCGCCCCGGCATGCTCTCGGGCGGCCAGCGACAGCGCGTGGCGATCGGCCGGGCCATCGTGCGCGAGCCGAAGATCTTCCTCTTCGACGAGCCGCTTTCCAACCTCGACGCCGCGCTGCGCGCCGACATGCGCATCGAGCTGACGAAGCTGCACCGCGACCTCAAGGCGACCATGATCTATGTCACCCACGACCAGGTCGAGGCGCTGACGATGGCGGACCGGATCGTGGTGCTGAATGCCGGCAACATCGCGCAGGTGGGCGCACCGCTGGAGCTTTATCACAAGCCGCAGAACCTGTTCGTCGCGGGCTTCATCGGCAATCCCAAGATGAATTTCCTTCCCGTCAACTGCGTGGCCGAGACGCCGGACGGCGTCACGGTCTCCTATCAGGGCCAGTCGATCCAGCTTCCCGTCGCATCCCGCCCCGGCATGGTCGGCCAGACGCTGACGCTCGGCATCCGTCCGGAACACCTCATCCTTGGCGACGGCGACATGACGATCGTTGTCACGCCCTCGGTGATCGAGCGCCTCGGCGTCAACACGGTCGCCTATGCCAACCTGCCGACGGGCGAGCCCTATTGCGCGCTGCTCTCCGGCTCGGCGCCCGTTCGCGTGGAGCAGGCCATGGCCACCGGCATCCGCGCCGCCGACTGCCACCTCTTCGACGCCGAGGGCATCGCCTTCGAACGCCGCATGGACTGGCGCATCCAGGCCATGCCCGACACCGTCACGGCTGCTTGAACACCACCATCCTGATGGGATGTTACCGTCCCGGAACTGGGATAGCGATGCGAACCAACGCTGTATCTAATACATAAGGGCATGTTCTTTGTGTCCCGACGACCGGTTCTGTTCATCTGGAGGTTTTCATGAAAAAATTGCTCTGTGCCTCGGCGTTTCTGCTTGCAATCGTTCAGCCCGCGCATGCTGGTGATTGGGACGGGAGTTGGTCTGGCAAATGGGGAGGAAAGTCCTCAGCGCTGATCAAGATCAAGAATGACAAGGTGGTGGCCTATTATTTCAACGGTGCGGCGCAGAGCGCCGGCACGACGAAGGTGAAGGACAAAACGCTCTCCTTTGGTTCTGACTACTCAGTTGCGCTGACGCGAACAGGGCCGAAAACGGCTTCTGCGTTCTACAAGGGCAGGGGCACGGCAAAAGCCACGCTGACATTGCAGTAGGACTTGCTAATGAATATTGGCCAGGATAGCGTATTACACACGCTGTCCTGGCCTTTTATCATTTCGTCCGACCGTTCCAGTGAAGGGATATGCTCGAAGAGATCACCGATGCCATCTACGAAGCGGCCGTTGATCCTCATTTGTGGCCCGCCGCTTGTGACCGTGTCGCGGCCCTTGTTGACGCCGCTTACTTTGCAATCTCTTCGATTTCGTCGACATTCGGCCATGTGCGAATGATCTCGCCGGCTTACTTGGCGGAGATGGAAGCTTTCCTGGTATCTGGACTTGCGGGGAGCAACGAGCGAATCCGCCGCCATGTCGCGCGCCAACCGTTCGCCTTTCTGCGCGACATCGATGTACTCAGTGAAGCAGAGATCGAGGTTGATCCGATCTATCTTCAGATCACTCAACACTTAGGCTTGAAATGGAGCATGGGTGAGGTCATCGCCGAGCCGTCCGGGCAAACCCTTGTTTTCGATCTGTCGCGACAGACTGAAAAAGGCCCCTTCCAAAAGGATCACCTGGCGCTGATGAATAGCCTCAGAGGAGATCTGGCACGCGCCTTCTTCCTGACTGCCCGACTGGCTCGCAAGGAGGCTGAGACCATCACGGCCGCGCTGTCGGCGCTAAAGCTGGCTGCTGCGGTGATTGGTGACGACGGTCGTGTACTGGCTGCAAATGCCGAATATGAGGGTCTCGACGCCCGATTCCGGATTGGTGCTTTTGATCGTCCAGCCTTCAAGGATGCTGCCACACAGGCGCTTTTGATGTCCTGCCTTGAGGCGTTGAGTACGCAGGCGGGGCCGGGGGTGCTGTCGATACCCATACCGGGCACACCCGGAAACACCCCCTACGTCCTTCACATCGCACCTGTTCGGCGATCGGCGCGCGATCTTTTTGGACGCTCCCGGGCACTGATCATCGCTGTTCCTGTTGGCAAGGTTGGCGAGCCGGACCTTAACGTTCTATCTGGCCTTTTTGATCTCACTGGATCGGAAGCGCGTGTCGCACGCGAGATCGCAAAGGGCTTCTCTCCTGCTGATGCGGGCCGAAATCTGGGCCTGACGCTGGAAAGCGTCCGAACATACTTAAAACGCGTCTACCTGAAAACCGGTGTCACCCGCCAATCGGATCTCGTCCGATTGCTGTCAGGCCTGACATTCTGAGTGTGAGTACACCGCTTGGCAGTTTCGCCGGCTCTCCATTCATCCATCAACTGTCGATCCCGACCGCGAAAAGCCAAGGCTGGCCGTCGATAAGACTTCGTTTGAAAATGCGTGGGCCAGTATGTGCTCAGCGTGCTTTTGGCGAGACGGGTAACTGCGATTATCTGCAATAGCATTTTTTGTGTTTCTGTATGGCGTTACGTCCTGCAAGCCAAGTTGTCGGAGACAGCAGCGGCGGGGGGCGTCAGGGATGGAAATGCCTGGCATTTTTTACAAAGGCACGCCCTTTCCAGCATATAATTGAAGCTTAAAGAAAATCCTTGCGCATTCATATTTTTGCTCTTACGCTTCCATCATTCAACGCTCCAGAACCGATCCGGCAAGGATCTTGCTGCCGGTCAAGGGGCCACAAAAAGGGGAACGTGCATGACAGACGCAGCTATCATTTCGGGCCTCGCTCAGGGGCTTCTCTCCGGTTCGGTCAAGGTCGTGGATCTGACCGCGCCGCTTGGGCCGGATACGCCGGTGCTCTATCTCCCGCCGCAGTTCGGCAAGAACACGCCGAAGGTGAAGGTTCACACCATCTCGGCTTATGATAAGGATGGTCCCTTCTGGGCGTGGAACTGGCTGGAACTGGGCGAGCATACCGGCACGCATTTCGATGCGCCCTCGCACTGGATCACCGGCAAGGAAAACCCGGAAAACACCACCGACACCATCCCGCCGCAGAATTTCGTAGCGCCCGTCAACGTCATCGACCGATCCAAGGAGGCTGCGGCCGATCCCGACTATCTGCTGACCGTCGAGAGCATCAAGGAATGGGAAGCCGAGCATGGTGCGATCGAGCCCGGCACCTGGGTTCTGCTTCGCACTGACTGGTACAAGCGAAACGGCTCCACCGAAACCTTCCTCAATGCCGACGAGAACGGCCCGCATTCGCCGGGGCCGACCGCAGAAGCAATCGAATATCTGCTGTCCAAGGGCATCATCGGCTGGGGCCAGGAGACGATCGGCACGGATGCGGGTTCGGCCGGCGGCATGACCCCGCCATTCCCCGCCCATAACCTCATGCACAAGGCCAACAGATATGGCCTCGCCAGCCTTTGCCATCTCGACAAGCTGCCGGCGAAAGGCGCGATCCTGATCGCCGCACCGCTCAAGCTCGTCAAGGGAACGGGCTCGCCAGTGCGCGCGCTTGCCCTGATCGCCTGAGGTCCGGCAGGTCGCGGCCATGGGATCATGGCTGCGCTTACCGGCAGATGCGCCGTTCCATCCCGGCCGTCATCCTCGGGCCCGACCCGGGTATCCATTTCCGAACGGTATCGACAGCGCTTGGATGGTCGGGTCGCGCCGACCATGACGGCGGACAGAGTGGCGCATGTCTCAACACACGGCGTCACCGCCCTTGGCCGTTCGGACGTTGGCAGACTTTTTCTCGCGGGAGAGATCCATGGCAGATGCGGACTACATCATTGTCGGCAGCGGCATTAATGCGCTGGTCGCCGCCGCCCTTCTCGGCAAGAAGGGACGGAAGGTCGTTCTTCTCGAGCGCAATGCCGCGATCGGCGGTTGCCTGCGCACGGAGGAGATCACGCTTCCCGGCTATCGCCATGATGTGATGGCCACCACCATGGTGCTCTTCCTCACCTCGCCCGCCTTTGGGGCGATCGGCAAGGACCTGGAGGCGCGCGGGCTTGAATTCTGCCATGCCGGCCTGCCGACCGGAGTTCTCAGACCCGATGGCAGCAACGCGATTCTTGCCATGGACAGGGCCCGAAACATCGCGCATTTCGACACCCTTTCGGCCGGCGACGGCCAGGCCTTTGATCGGGAGATGGGCCGTTTCGCCGGCAATGCAGGCTTCGTCTTCGGCCTTCTCGGCGGCAATCTCTGGTCGTTTGCAACGGCGAAGATGATGGCGCGGGAGGCCTGGAAGAAGGGACTTCGCGGCCTCGTTGCCTTCCTCGGCGAGGCGCTTTCGCCGGCCCGCAACTATCTGGAAGCCACCTACCGCTCCGAAGAGGTGCGCGCCCTCTTCGCGCCCTGGGCGCTGCATTGTGGTCTCGGTCCGGAAAGCGCCTATTCCGCCGAAATGGTGCGCGTCATCGGCTTTGCCATCGAGGCGGCCGGCTGCCCGATCGTAAAGGGCGGGGCGGCAAACCTGCTGACCGCTTTCGAGCGGCTGATCCGCGATCAGGGCGGCGAAATCCTGACGGGCGCGGATGTCGAGGCTATCACGGTCGATGCCGGCGGCCGCGCCACGGGCGTCACGCTCGCCTCCGGCCGGCGGCTGACGGCCGCAAGCGGCGTCATTGCCTCCGTCACGCCGCACCAGCTTTACGAGCGCCTGCTGGCCGGCGCAGCCGTGCCCCGGCCGGCCGACATTATCGAAGGGCTGTCGCGCTACCGCTACGGCAAGGGCAACATGCAGATCCACTATGCGCTGAAGGCACCGCCGCGCTGGCGCAGCGGTGAGGATCTGTCAAAGGTGGCGCTCCTGCATCTCACCCCCGGCCTTGACGGCGTCTCCCGCTCGGCCAACGAGGCCGAACGCGGCCTGCTGCCTGCCGAGCCCACCGTCTGCGTCGGACAGCCGACCGCCCTCGATCCGAGCCGGGCGCCGGAAGGCGCAGGCATTTTGTGGCTGCAACTGCCCGATACGCCCCGCATCATCAAGGGCGATGCCGCCGGCCTCCTCGACTGCCCCTCCGATGGTCGGTGGACGGAGGGGCTGCGCGAGGCCTTTGCCGATCGGGTCGAGGCGATGCTGCGGCGGCACATCGAGAATTTCGACGAGATCGCGCTGGCGCGCCGCGCCTATTCGCCGGCTGATCTCGCAGCCATGAACGTCAACCTCGTCGGTGGCGACCCCTATGGCGGTTTCTGCGGCCTCGATCAGTTTTTCGTCTGGCGCCCCTTCAAGACGACGGTTAATCACAGGACGCACGTGTCCGGGCTCTATCATATCGGCGCCTCGACCCATCCGGGTCCGGGCCTTGCCGGTGGTTCCGGCTATCTCCTGGGCTCGACGCTGAAGTGAGGAGTGTCGGTATGCAGAAAGGTGTTGCTGGCGAGTCTGCCGCCGCGGCGGATGCGCAGGACGGGCGCATCCCCGCTCTCGGCGAAATCGGGCTGAACAGCTTCGCGCCTTATGTGATGAACCGCATCATGGCGCGCTGGAACGCCAATCTCGCCGAAGACCTCAAGGCCCGCGACATGACGACGAGCAAGATGCGGGCGCTCGCCGTGCTCAACGTTTCCAGTTCGCTGACCATCAACGAACTTTCCGTGCTCGCGGTCACGGAGCAATCCACCATGAGCCGAACGGTGGATTCTCTCGAAGAACAGGGGCTTATCCTGCGCACGCCGCGCCCTGACGACATGCGCGTCCGCGACGTGACGATCACGGCCGAGGGGCGTGCGGTGTTCGAGGGCATCTGGCCGATCATGTATGGCGATCTTACCCGCATGTTCAGCGGCATCGGCGAGGATGAGCAGCAAGCGTTTCTCGCCACCCTGCACAAGATCCTGCGCAATATCCGCCGGCACGAGATCTGAAGACCGCCTTCGAACGGGTGCAGGCCCGCGATTGAGGGGATGTCAATTAATCGACGCTTAAATGATTAACGTTAACTTTCGGCCCGTATTTCGCTTGGAGATAAGGCCATGTTCGGATTCAGCCGACCGAAAGACGATTTTCGCCAGGAACTGTCCGCTTTCGTTTTCGAAAGTTCGCCTGATGCGTATTGCGTGATCCGCGAGGGTCGGGTGATCGCCTTCAACAAGGCCTTCAGCACCATCATGCGCCAGCCGGCGGAAAAGCTGATGGGCCTGTCGCCGCCGGATTTCTCGCCCGAACTTCAGTTTGGCGGCGAACGGTCGGATCTACTGGCGCAGCGATACATTCAGGCGGCGATGACGGACGGGCATTCGCGGTTTGAATGGGAAATCCGCCGTGCCGACGACAGCCGCTTTGCGGTGATGGTGACCCTGATGCGCTGGAACCGGGCGGACGAGACCCTTCTGATCTTCGTCTGGCAGGATATAACCGAGATGGTGCGCCTGCGCGATCTGGAAAGACTCCGTCAGAGCGAGCGTGCGCGCGAGGCTGAAGAAGACGCCTTCTCCATCGGCGAGCTTGCGAAAGGCCTGACCACCCTTGCGGATGGCGACCTCACCTTCCAGATCGAACGGCAGTTCTCCGCCAAATCGGAAAGCCTGCGCCAGAACTTCAATCAGGCCACCGAGCAGTTGCGCACGCTCGTCAGCGAAGTCTCGGGCGCAGCTTCCGCCGTGCTCCATCGCTGCCGCGAAATCGGCGCTGCCTCGTCGGATCTTGCCGGCCGCACCGAGCGACAGGCGGCCAGCATCGAGGAGGCTGCCGGCGCGCTCTCCCATATCGTCAGCACGGTCACGGAGACGACCTCCGCGGCCCGCGCGGCCAAGCGCACCATCGACTTTGCCAGCACCGATAGCAGCGAAGGTCACGCGATTGTGGAAAAGGCGATTTCCGCCATGCAGGCCATCGACAGCTCCTCGAGCGAGATCGCCAAGATCATCGGCGTCATCGACGAAATCGCCTTCCAGACCAACCTTCTGGCACTGAATGCAGGCGTCGAGGCCGCGCGTGCCGGCGAGGCGGGCAAGGGCTTTGCCGTCGTTGCGCAGGAAGTGCGTGAACTCGCCCAGCGCTCCGCCGCCGCTGCCCGCGAAATCCGCGCCCTCATCACCACCTCCAGCCAGCTCGTCGAAAACGGCGTCGGCCTCGTCAACCAGACCGGCTCGGCGCTCGGCCGGATCTCCGCCCACATCTCCAATGTCGGTGGCTCCGTCGCCACCATCGAGCGCTCCGCCAGCGACCAGGAAGCAGCACTGCGCGAGATCGATGCGGTGATCACCCAGGTCGATCAGGCCACGCAGAAGAACGCGGCCATGGTCGAGGAAACAGCCGCCGCCTCTAACGCCATGATGGACGAAATGATGGAGATCGCCCGCAAACTGCAGGCCTTCCGCACCGGACACGACACCGGCAACGCCCGCCGCCGCGCGGCGTGAGGGCAAGGGAGGCCAGACCGGATTTGAGAACACAAAAGGGCGGACCGGCATGTGGCAGGTCCGCCCTTTTCGTTCGATGGGAGAGGCAACAGGGGGGCGCAGTGTCCGCCCCGCCTGTGCCGCCTCTGGGTTAGAGCGTCGCGACCGTCTTCAGGGCGCCATCGAGCGCGATGCCCTGTTCGTCGAGGAGCGCTGCCTGCCGCAGCCGCTTCATCCAGGCGGCACCGTCCTCGCGGCCCTTCAGCAGCGGCAGGGCGGACATGACGCGGTCGAATTTCGACAGGCCGCGGCTGTGGGTGTCGGAATAGCCCTTCACCAGACGCCGGTTGCCGAGCACTTCCACGGCGAGGTCGTAATTGTCGGGCAGCACGGTGCGGGCGGTAGCGATCCACGCCTCCATGTGGCGCATTTCCACGTGGTGGCGCAGCGAGCCGCGGCGGAAGCGGCGCAGTGCGGAGACCGTATAGAGGCCGGCAAACCAGAAGAGCGTGTTGGTTCTAACACGCCGGCCCTTGTCGATGCGGCGGTTGAGGAAGGCGAAGAGGCGGGGGCTTGCCTCGATCCATTGCCCCAGCGCCTTCGGCAGCGTGCCGCAGACCTCCTCCATGCGCGGATGCATGTATTCGGTCGTGTAGAGCAGCTGCCCGGCCTTCACGCCCACCTCCTTCTTCACGCGCTCGAAGCGGGTGCCGCGCGTCTTCAGGTCGGCAACACGGATCACGTCGTCATAGGCCATGGCGATCGCCACATATTTCGCCGCCTGCACCGTGAAGGCGAAATCCTTCTCCGCTCCGCCATGGGCGCGGTCGGCCTCATGCAGCGCCTTGACGCGGGTGAGATAGTCGTCGGCATAGGCCGGATCCTGGAATTCCGTCAGCGTCTTCACGCCGGCAAACAGCATGGCATGGGCATCGGCCGGGAATTCTGCGCGGATGCGGGAGAGCAGCCGGTCGAGCACGGGATGGCCGGCCTTGTCCGGAAGGGCGTCCAGCCGCTTCTTCGGCGTGGCGCTCAGCCTGTCGTTCTCGCCCTTGCCGGCCCGGTCATAGGCCGCGCCGAAGGCTTTCAGGCTCGCCTCGATGCCCTTGCCGCCGGCCTTGATGGTGGCTTCGAAGGCCTCGCGGGAGAAGGGCAGCGCCTTCGAGGCCGCCAGCGCGCCGAAGAGGGCGGAGGAGACGACGCTGCCATTGCGGGTGGCGAGCGTATCCATGTCGAAGGCGATGGTCTTCTTCGCGGCGAAATCCGTGGCGCTGACCACGACTTCGGGGTTGCCGATGCCGTCGCCCGGCTTTTCCTTCTCGCCCACGGCAAAGGAGCGGTGGGTGGAGGCGATCAGCAGCGTCTTTTCCGGCGTCACGAGGCCGCGGATCACCGAGCGGCCGGCCTCCATCAGCTCGGCGGCGATGACGATGTCCACGTCGCCGGGCGTCGGCATCAGGGAAAGCACCGGCGTCTCGCCGGGCCGGGCCTTGATGAGTTCGAGATAGTAGATGGTGGCGCCGGTGCGCTGGGCGACGCCCGGCACGGAGGTGGTCTGCGCCACGAAGCCCTGGTTTTCGGCGAGCGCCACGATCCAGTCGGCGAGAACCCCGCCGCCCTGGCCGCCCATGGCGAGAATGGCGATGGAGAGCGGCCTGTCGGTGGAAAGCGTCGCGGCGGGGAAGGTCTGCATCATGTTCATGGATCGTCTCCCCTTACGCGGCAAAGGTGATGCGGCGGCTGGCGCGGCGCGTCTGCAGCCAGCCGATCACGGCGCCGCGCAGGCGGTAGAGCGCCCTGTCGAGCCGGGTCGGATTGTGGATGACATCGGCGCGGTAGAAGGAGGGGCAGAGCACGGCCGCTTCCGACACCTCGCCGCAGTTGCCGCAGCCGACGCAGGAATTGTCGATGGCCGCCACCGGATCGTCCTTGAGCGGATCATCCGTGTGCTTGACGGAGAGCGAGGGACAGCCGGAGAGGCGAATGCAGGCGTGATCGCCGGTGCAGACATCCTCGTCCACGCCGAAACGCTCCTTCACCATGCGCTTGCCGGCCTTCACGTCCTTGGCAAATTGCGGCTTCACGCGGCGCTGCTTGTTCAGCATGCATTCGGAGGAGGCGACGATGATCTTCGGACCCTTCTCGTCCGTCGTCAGCGCTTCCTTCAGCGTGTCGCGCATCCGGGCGACGTCATAGGTGCGGTCGATCTGCCTGACCCAGGTGGCGCCGATGCCCTTCACGGCATTGACGATGGAATTGTTGGTCTTGCGGCGCGGATTGATGGCGCGCGAGGAGAGCACGTCCTGGCCGCCGGTGGCGGAGGAATAGAAGTTGTCGACGATGATCGTGACACCGTCCTGCTTGTTGAAGACGGCATTGCCGACGGAGGTGGCAAGGCCATTGTGCCAGAAGCCGCCATCGCCCATGACCGAGATCGAGCGCTTCTTCGCATCGACGTTGAAAGCCGAGGCCGAGGCCGGGCCGAGGCCGTAGCCCATGGTCGTGCCGCCAATGTTGAAGGGCGGCAGGATGGAGAAGAGGTGGCAGCCGATATCGGCGGAAACGTGGTGGGGGCCGAGTTCCTTTTCGACCAGCTTCATGGCCGCGAAGATCGGCCGCTCCGGACAGCCGGTGCAGAAGCCGGCGGGCCGCGCCGGCACCACCTCGGCCAGCGCCTTGACGCGTTCGTCGGCCAGAACCGTGGAGGGGTCCGGCACCGGCGGGCGGTTGCCGAGGAGATGGGCGGCATTGGCTTCGAGGAAGCCGGTCAGGCCCTTGATGAGCACGGGGGTCGTGTATTCCCCGCCCATGGGCAGCACGTCCTTGCCCGAAATGCGGGTCTGGATGTCGCGCCGGCGCATCAGCGTGTGCAGCGCCTGCTCGATATATTCGGGCGCGCCTTCCTCGATCATCAGCACCGCCGTCTTGCCGGCCGCGAACGCGACGATCTCGTCATCGATGAGCGGATAGGAGACGTTCATGACGTAGATCGGCAGGCGGCTGTTGCCGTAGACATCGGCAAGGCCGAGGTGCTGGAGGGCGCGCAGCGTGCTGTTGTAGAGCCCGCCCTGGAGGATCAGCCCGACCTCGCCTTCGGACGGGCCGAAATATTCGTTGAGCCTGTTGTCCTTGACGAACTGGACGGCGGCCGGCCAGCGCTTTTCCAGCTTTTCCTTCTCGTGCAGGAAGGAGGCGGGCGGCAGCACGATGCGGTTGAGGTCGCGCACCGGGTTTTCCAGCGCTTCCCGGAGCGTGAAGGCGGGGCGCCTGTTGTCTTTGGCGACGAACTGGCCGTGCACATGGCAGGAGCGGATGCCGACCTGCAGCATGACCGGCGTGTTGGATGCCTCGGAAAGTTCGAAGCCCTTTTCGACCGCATCCACGATGGCCGTCAGATTGGGGCGCGGCGTCATCAGCCACATCTGCGATTTCATCGCAAAGGCGTGGCTGCGCTCCTGCATGATGGAGGAGCCCTCGCCGTAATCCTCGCCGATGATGACGAGCGCGCCGCCCGTGACACCGCCGGATGCGAGGTTGGAGAGCGCGTCGGAGGCGACATTGGTGCCGGCCGTCGATTTCCACGTCACCGCGCCACGCACGGGATACATGACGGAGGCCGACAGCATGGCGGCCGCGGCCGCTTCCGAAGCCGAGGATTCGAAATGAACGCCCAGATCCTCCATCACGTCCCTGGCGTCGGCCAGAACGTCCATGAGGTGGGAGATCGGCGAGCCCTGATAGCCGCCGACATAGGATACGCCGGATTGAAGCAGGGCCTTGGTGATGGCGAGGATGCCTTCGCCGCTGAAGATCTCGCCTGCGCCGAGCTTCAGATCCTCCACTTCCCGTGCAAACGACCGCTCTGCCATTGTTGGCTCCCCTTGTGATTGAGCGTGGTTTATATGCAAAATCATATTTCTGGATTTTGCCGTCTGTCAAGATGAAAGTTTAAGTCTAAAATACTTTCCGGAACACGTGGCAGTCCCTGAAATCCGGGCGTTTGCGGCAGGGAAAGGGGGAAGGCGGAAAGGGGATATCCCCTCCCGCCCGGCGGAGGCGGGGAGGCGGGCGACGGGCCTTCGGCCGGGCGGACCGGTCAGCCGCGGGCGCGGCGCAGCGTCTGAAGCGGGCTTTCGCCGTAGCGGTCGCGATAGGCCGCCGCCGCGCGGCCGAGATGGCCGAGACCGGCGGCGAAGACGGCGTCGGAAACGCTCGTTTCCGGCCCGCCCGCCAAGAGGGCGGCGCGCAGCTTTTCCAGCCGGACGGCCTGAAGGGCTTCGATCAGCGTCATGCCGCGCGCCTTGCGAAAGCTTTCCTGCAGCGTGCGCAGCGGCACGCCGGCTGCGGCCGCGATATCGCCGGCGGTGATCGCATCGGCGGCATGGTCGCGGATGAAGTCGTCGGCCCTGCGCACGGCGGCGGGGCCGCTGTCGGCCTGCGGGCGTGCGAGCGCGTCCATGCGGTTGTGGCGAAAGCCGGTGAGCAGCAGGCTCGTCAGCCCGTCGCGCAGCATGGCCATGTAGGCCGGCGCAAAGCCCGCACCCGGCAGCGTGGCCGCAACCATCAGGCTGGCGTGATGGACGAGGCCCCGGCCGACCGGGGTGGTGAGGTCGATGCGCGGATCGAACTCCACCGGCCCGCCGGCCCCATGCGTCATGGTCTCCACGAAGTGCTCGACGGGCGCCCGCTCCACCAGTAGGATCAGTTGTTCGCAGCCCTCTTCCCAGCGCATGCGGGTGGACAGGGTGGGCGAGAGCAGGGAGGCGCTGGTAAGGGCGGCGCTCTCCACATCCGTCCCGCCGCAGCGCACCTCGGCCGCGCCCCTGGTCGGGATCTGCAACAGAAAGAAGCGCGAAAGTTCGCCCGGATCGATCTCCACCGCCGCGCCATAGGAGACGAGATTGGCCGAATAGCCTTGGCCGGTGCTGACATGGTGGCGGGCGTGGAAGCGGTCGAGCGAGGATTTCTCGGCCGTCAGGAAATGCGGACAGAAGATCTCGCCGACCGCCTTTCGCGCCACATCGAGATCGCGTGTATCGACACGGCAGGTGGCCGTGGTCCGCAGGCTCTGGTCATCGATCATCGCACCCTCGCCGGAAAGGGACAAAACCGGGGTTTCAGACCGCCTGTTGCCGAATATGGACAAGGCCCTGCGCAAAATGGATTGCCGGAACGTCCTGTTCGCCGGAACATCACCGAAAGTTTAAACATAAAACGAATGCCAAGTACATTCGCAAAGGGAACGAAAACATGGGCAGCGAAGAATTTCGCGCCGGAATGCGCAAGCTCGCCGGCGGTGTGACCATCGTAACCTCCATCGACCAGGACGGCCGCCGCTGCGGCCTGACGGCAACCGCCGTCTGCTCGCTCTCCACCGATCCGCCGTCGCTGGTGGCCTGCGTCAACCGGGCAAGCTCGGTTGCCGCCGTCGTCGAAGCCAGCGGCGTCTTTGCCGTCAATGTGCTCGCCCACGAGCAGCAGGCGGTGGCGGAAGTCTTTGCCGGCCGCGCCGGCCTTGCCCGCGAGGACCGCTTCGCGGCCGGCGACTGGCAGCACGGCGCCGGCGGCGCGCCGGTCCTTGCCGGCACCTGCGTCTCCTTCGAATGCGCGCTGGCCGAGGTCAAGGAATTCGGCACGCATCTGATCCTCATCGGCCGCGTGACGAAGACGCATGTGACGCCCGAGGACGACAGCCCGCTGATCTACGGCAACGGCGCCTTCCTGACGACGACGAGCGCGCCGCAGGCCGCTGCCTGACGCCCATGAGCATGCGCATCGTGCGTTCCGAAGGCCGGCTCCGGTCTTCGGGCCGATCCGACAGCCGACAGGCTTAACCGACATCATCGACATCAAGAGAGGGAGACACGCCATGCGTGGACTTCAGGGGAAAACTGCGATCGTTTCCGGCGGCGCGACGCTGATCGGCGAGACCGTTGCGAGCGTGCTTGCGGGCTATGGCGTGACGACCGTCATCGCCGACATCAACGAAGAGGCGGGCACGGCCGCTGCCGGCCGGGCCGGGGACGCCGTCAGCTTCATCCGCACCGACGTGACGAGCGATGCCGATATCGCAGCGCTCATGGAAAAGACCGTGGAGACGACGGGACGGCTCGACTTTCTCGTCAACGTCGCCTGCACCTATCTCGACAACGGCGCCGAGACGACCCGCGCCGACTGGCTGAAGGCCTTCGACATCAACGTGCTCGGCTCCATCGCCCTCATGCAGGCCGCCCGCCCGCATCTTTCGAAGAACAGGGGCGCCATCGTCAATTTCGGCTCGATCTCGTCGCGCGTCGCCCAGACGGGCCGCTGGGTCTACCCGGTCTCCAAGGCGGCGATCCTGCAATTGACCCGCAACCAGGCCATGGATCTCGCCCCGGACGGCATCCGCGTCAACGCCGTCTCGCCCGGCTGGACGTGGAGCAATGTCATGGTCGAGCTGACGAAGAACACCCGCGCCAAGGCCGATTCGGTGGCCGCCGACTTCCACCTGCTCGGCCGCACCGGCGGGCCGGAGGAAGTGGCCGAGGCCGTCGCCTTCCTGCTGTCGGATGCCGCCAGCTTCATCACCGGCACGGATATCCGCGTCGATGGCGGCTACACGGCCATGGGGCCGGAGCGCAACGAGCCCGCCATTCCGCGGCTCCTGGACTGAGATTTCCGACGGTCGAGAACAAAGAGGGGAACCGATGACCGCACTGAAGATGACAGGAAAGAAGGGACGGCTGGCCTCCGTCGCCGCAGGGCTTGCGCTGGGGAGCGCTCTGCTGGCCGCGCAGCCGGCCGCCGCGATCGATGTTTCGCCGGGTGACTACGGCGTGCTGCCGGCCGGCACCAATATCGGCCTGCTCTATTACAACTTCGGCAAGAGCGACACGCTGAACGTCGATGGTGTGGGCGACATTCCGAATTCGGAGCTGACGACCCATGTCGGCCTGCTGCGCGCCCTTCATTACGACGAGATCGGCGGCGTGCCGGTGCTGTTCCATGCCATCCTGCCCTTCGGCAAGATCGACGCGCGCATCGGCGGCGTGGATCAGCCGATCGACGACGGCTTCGGCGACCTGACGCTCGGCGCCACAGTCTTCCCGATCCATTCCAGCGACCCGACCGGCACGACGCTCGGCTTCAGCACCTTCGTGACGGCCCCCACCGGCGCCTATGACGTGAACCGCGTCAGCCTCGGCTCCGGCACCTGGACCTTCACCCCGCAGGTCGGCCTCCAGCAGGGCCTCGGCAACGGCTTCTTCCTCGATGCCTTCGCCGATGTCGCGATCCAGCTCGACCATAGCGAAAGCGGCCGCGAGATCTCGCGCAAGCCCTCGTCCGAGGTGCAGGCCTATCTGCGCTACCAGTTCGACCAGAAGACCTCGGTGTCCTTCGGCTATGCCGGCTTCTTCGGCGGTGCGGGCGAGGTCAACGGCGTGAAGACCGGGCTGAAAACCCGCGCCGACCAGCTGCGCCTCTTCGCCAACACCTTCGTCCTGCCGGACGTGCAGCTGCAGGGCATGGTCGGCACGGATATCGGCGGCGAGGGCGGCTTCAAGCAGAATTTCGTCGCCCAGGTGCGACTGCTGAAACTGTTCTGATCATCAAAAGGGAAGGGAAGCACAATGACGAAGACACGCACATTCACCATTGTCGGCGGCGGCCAGTCCGGCCTCCAGCTCGCTTGCGGCCTTCTGGCGGCCGGCCATCAGGTCGAGGTGGTGCAGAACCGCACGGCCGAGGACATCGCCAAGGGACGCGTCATGTCCAGCCAGTGCATGTTCGACATCGCCCTGCAGAACGAGCGCGACCTCGGCCTCGATTTCTGGGGCGAGACGTGTCCCACGGTCGATTCCATCAACTTCACCGTTCCGGCGCCCGATGGCTCCGGCAACAAGGCGATCGAGTGGAACGGCAAGCTCGACAAGCCGGCCCAGAGCGTCGACCAGCGCGTCAAGATCCCCTTCTGGATGGGCGAATTCGAACGGCGCGGCGGCCGAATGACCATCCATGATGCCGGCATCGAGGATCTGGAAGGCTATGCGAAGGCGAGCGACCTCGTCATCGTCGCGGCCGGCAAGGGCGAGATCGCCAAGATGTTCGAGCGCGACGCCGAACGCTCCGCCTTCGACAAGCCGCAGCGTGCGCTGGCGCTGACCTATGTGACGGGCATGGCGGCGCGCCCGGATCACTCGGCGGTCAACTTCAACCTCATTCCGGGTGTCGGCGAGTACTTCACCTTCCCGGCGCTGACGACGACGGGGCCTTGCGACATCATGGTGTTCGAAGGCCTGCCGGGCGGTCCCATGGACTGCTGGAAGGACGCGACCACGCCGGAGGCGCATCTGGAAAAGTCGAAGTGGGTGATCGACACCTTCCTGCCTTGGGAAGCCGAGCGCTGCCGCGATATCGCGCTCACCGACGACAACGGGCGTCTGGCCGGTGCCTTTGCGCCGACCGTGCGCAAGCCGATCGGCCGGCTGCCGTCGGGCGCGACCGTCCTCGGTCTTGCCGATGCCGTCTGCCTCAACGATCCCATTACGGGCCAGGGCTCCAACAATGCGTCGAAGGCGGCCAAATGCTATCTCGACGCCATCCTCGCCCATGGCGACCGGCCGTTTGACGATGCCTTCAAGCAGGCGACCTTCGAGGCCTACTGGAATTACGCCCAGTTCGTCGTCGGCTGGACCAATGCGCTGCTCCTGCCGCCGCCGCCGCATGTGCTGAACATCATGGGCTCGGCCCAGGCCTATCCGGATCTCGCCCGCCGCATCGCCAACGGCTTCAACAATCCGCTCGACTTCTTCCCCTGGTTCGCCGTGCCGGAGGAGGCCGACGCCTATCTCGAGAAGCTTGCGGCCTGATCCGATCCTCCCGGGCGTTTTCCCGCGGGCCGCGTTTCGACGCGGCCCGTTTCTGCTTTCGGGGCGCGCTCGTCGGCGGTTTCGGGTGCCGCAGGAAATCCGGTTCGCGGCGTCATTTTTTCCTTGACGCTTAAAGGATCGGCAGATACTTTAAGTTTAAAATAATTTGGGACTGAAGGGAACGAGAACATGCGCATCGTCTGTATCGGTGGCGGCCCGGCCGGCCTCTATTTCGCGCTCCTGATGAAGAAGCTCCATCCGGAGCATGAGATCACCGTTGTCGAGCGCAACCGCCCCTATGACACCTTCGGCTGGGGCGTGGTCTTTTCCGACCAGACCATGGCCTCCATGCAGGTCTGGGACCGCGAGAGCGCCGACGAGATCCGCCAGGCCTTCAACCACTGGGACGATATCGAGGTGCTCTTCAAGGGCACCCGGCAGCGCACCTCCGGCCACGGCTTCGTGGGCATCGGCCGCAAGAAGCTGCTCAACATCCTGCAGGCACGCTGCGAGGCGCTGGGCGTCGCGCTGACATTCGAGACCGACGTCGACAGCGACCTCGATTTCCCGGATGCCGACCTCGTCATCGCCTCCGATGGCCTGAATTCGAAGATCCGCCGCAAATATGCTGAGATCTTCGAGCCCGATCTGGTGGTGCGCCCGAACCGCTACATCTGGCTCGGCACGAAGAAGCTCTTCGACGCCTTCACCTTCGATTTCCGCAAGACCGATCACGGCTGGTTCCAGGCGCATATCTACAAGTTCGACGAGACGACCTCGACCTTCATCGTCGAGACCACCGAGAAGGCCTATGAGGCCCATGGGCTCGGGCAGATGAGCCAGCAGGAATCGATCGATTTCTGCCAGTCGCTCTTTGCCGAGACGCTCGAAGGCGCGGAGCTGATGACCAATGCCCGGCATCTGGTCGGCTCGGCCTGGCTCAACTTCTCGCGGCTCATCTGCGGCAAGTGGAGCCATTTCAACGGCAACTCCCATGTCGTGCTGATGGGCGATGCCGCCCACACCGCCCATTTCGCCATCGGCTCCGGCACCAAGCTCGCCATCGATGATGCGATCGAGCTGGCCAACCAGTTCAACAAGGCCGGCCACGGCAAGGACGCCATCGCCGACGTGCTGAAGACCTATGAGGACATCCGCCGCGTCGATGTCGCCCGCATCCAGAATGCGGCCCGCAACGCCATGGAATGGTTCGAGGTGGTCGGCGACCGCTATGCCGATACCTTGCCGCCCGAGCAGTTCATGTATTCCATGCTGACCCGCTCGCAGCGCATCAGCCACGAAAACCTGCGCCTGCGCGACAAGACCTGGCTGGAAGGCTACGAGCACTGGTTCGCCCGCCAGTCCGGTCTTGCCGTGACCGAGAATGCGCGCTGCCTGCCGCCGATGTTCACGCCCTATACGGTGCGCGGCACGACGCTTGCCAACCGCATCGTCGTCTCGCCCATGGCCATGTATTCGGCGACCGACGGCCTCTTTGACGATTTCCACATGGTGCATCTCGGTGCCCGCGCGCTGGGCGGTGCCGGTCTCGTCTTCGCCGAGATGACCTGCGTGTCGCCGGATGCGCGCATCACGCCCGGTTGCCTGGGGCTGTGGAACGACGAACAGATGGCCGGCTGGAAGCGCTTCGTGGATTTCGTCCATGCCAACAGCGCCGCAAAGGTCGGCATCCAGCTCGGCCATGCCGGCCGCAAGGGATCGACGAAGCGCGCCTGGGACGGCATCGACCAGCCGCTGGAGGCGGGCGGATGGTCGCTGCTCTCGGCTTCGGCACTGCCCTATCTCAAGCACAGCCCGGTGCCGAAGGCGATGGACCGCGCCGACATGGACCGCGTCAAGGCCGATTTCGTTGCCGCCACGAAGCGCGCGGCGGCCGTGGGCGCCGACTGGCTGGAATTCCACGCCGCCCATGGCTATCTGCTGTCCTCCTTCCTCTCGCCGCTGACCAACCGGCGCGAGGACGAATATGGCGGCTCCTACGAAAACCGGGCGCGCTATCCGCTGGAGGTCTTCGCCGCCGTGCGCGCCGCCTGGCCCGAGGACAGGCCGATCTCGGTGCGCCTGTCCTGCCACGACTGGACCGAAGGCGGAAACACGCCGGAGGATGCGGCGATCTTCGCGCAGATGTTCAAGGATGCCGGCGCCGACCTCATCGACTGCTCGTCCGGTCAGGTCTGGAAGGAGGAGAAGCCGGTCTATGGCCGCCTGTTCCAGACGCCCTTCTCCGACAAGATCCGCAACGAGATCGGCATTCCGACCATCGCGGTGGGCGCGATTTCGGAGGCCGACCACGCCAATTCGATCATCGCCGCCGGGCGTGCCGATCTCTGCGCCGTGGCGCGCCCGCATCTTGCCGACCCCGCCTGGGTGCTGCACGAGGCGGCGAAGATCGGGCTGAAGAGCGTGCCCTGGCCGAAGCAGTACATCTCCGGCAAGGGCCAGTTCGAGGCCAATCTCGAACGCGCCGCCCAGGCGCGGTGAGGCCGCCATGCCGACCCCCGATCCCCTCGTGGCTCCCCTCATGGCTCCCCTGAAAGGCCACCATGCGCTCGTCACCGGCGCCGGTTCCGGCATCGGCGCGGCCATCGCCCGCACGCTCGCGGCGGCCGGGGCGCGCGTGACGCTGGCCGGCCGGCGTCTGGAGCCGCTCGAAACGCTCGCCGCGGAGATCGGTGCGGGCGTCCATGTGCGCGACGGTTTCGACGTGACGCGTCCGGCGGCGATTGCGGTGGGGCTGGAAGCCGCGCGGGCCGCCTTCGGCCCCGTCTCCATCCTCGTCAACAATGCCGGCGAGGCGCCGAGCGCGCCCTTCGAGAAGACCACGGGGGAGATGTGGGCCCAGGTGATCGGTGTGGACCTGACGGGCGTCTTCAACGTCACCCAGGCCGTGCTGCCGGACCTGAAGGCGCGGGGCGAGGGCGCGCGCATCGTCAATGTCGCCTCCACGGCGGGGCTGACCGGCTACGCCTATGTCTCGGCCTACTGCGCCGCCAAGCACGGCGTCATCGGGCTGACGCGGGCGCTCGCGCTGGAACTGGCGAAAAAGGGCGTGACGGTCAACGCCGTCTGCCCCGGCTTTACCGATACGCCGATCATCCGGCGCGCGATCGCCACCATCGTCGAAAAAACTGGCCGCAGCGCCGATGAAGCGCTGGCCGAGTTCACGACATCCAACCCGCAGGGGCGCCTCGTTCAGCCGCAGGAGGTGGCCGACACCGTGCTCTGGCTCGCCTCGCCGGGCGCCGCTTCCGTCACCGGCCAGGCGATCGCGGTCGCCGGCGGCGAGATCATGGCGGGGTGAGGGGATGATCGGCATGTGTGCTTTTCGCAAGGATGCGATGCAGGCAGGGCACCCCCCTCTGTCCTGCCGGACATCTCCCCCGCAAGGGGAGAGATCGGCTGAACGGCTGGCCTCTTCGCCTCCATCGGTTTTGCCGGATGCTCGACGGATTCGGATCGTGAGTGCTGCCGGCTGCCGCAGGCTCCCTCTGATCTCCCCCCTTGCGGGGGAGATGTCACGACGTGACAGAGGGGGGTATCGCCGCACCGCACGGCATCAGCCGTCTCCAAGGCCTTGCGCACCCGGAAACCTCCGTGCGCGCACCGGGTGCGATCCCGCAATCACAGCATCAAGCGGAGCATGACCATGCCCTTCACCCATTCCAAACCCATGCGCTTCGGCGATTGCGACCTGACCGGGATTGCCTATCACCCGGCCTATCTCTCCATGCTGGTCGATGTGAACGAGGCGATGTTTGCCTCCTTCGGCGTCACCTGGAAGGAGCTGATGTTCGAGCGCAAGCTCGGCCTGCCCGTGGTGACCATGAACCTCGAATTCAAGAAGCCGGCCGTCTATGGCGACGTGCTGGATTTTGCCGTGCATGTGCGCGCCATCGGCCGCGCCTCGCTCGACCTCGAAACGGTCGTCACCGTCAGGGGCGACGTCATCTGGACGGTGCGCCAGCGCCTCGTGATGACATCGACCATCGACCACAAGTCCCACCCCTGGCCGGACGACGTGCGTGCCGGCCTTTCCCGCTACCTGGAGCCTTCCCATGATGCATGAAATCATCCAGCCCGACGGCTGGGCCAAGCCGATCGGCTATTCCAACGGTATCAGCGCGCGCGGCCGCATCGTTCAGGTCGGCGGCCAGATCGGCTGGGACGAGAACTGCCAGTTCCATTCCGACCACTTCGCCGACCAGGTGCGCCAGACGCTCATCAACATCGTCAGCGTGCTGAAGGCGGCCAATGCCAGGCCCGAGCACCTGATCCAGATGACCTGGTACTTCACCGACCGCGAGGCCTACAAATCGCAGATGAAGGAAATCGGCGCCGCCTATCGCGAGATCATCGGCCGCCACTTCCCGCCCATGGCCGCCGTGCAGGTCGTGGCGCTGATGGAAGACCGCGCCAAGATCGAGATCCAGGCGCTGGCCGTCGTTCCCGATTGAGAAGAGACGTCAGAGGAGGAAATCCCATGAGCAGCAAGGTTATGCCCGTCATCACCCGCAAGGGCCAGGAAGACACCGGAACCGGCCAGTCCGGCGGCTGCGTGCGCGTCTCCGGCGTCGGCCCGCAGCACACGCCCGCTACGAAGATCTGGTTCGGCAAGGTCTCCAACGATCCCGGCTACCGCTCCTATCCCCACCACCATGGCGAGGCCGAGACCGGCGGCTATGTGCTGAAGGGAAAGGCGCGCATCTATTTCGGCGAGAACTGGCAGGAATTCCTCGACATGGAGGAAGGCGACTTCATCTTCGTGCCGCCCCACTGGCCGCATATCGAGGTCAACATGTCCACGACCGAAGAACTGGTGTGGCTGACGACCCGCACGCCCGACAACATCGTCGTCAACCTGCCCGATGTGGATGACAGCATCCTCCAGGGCTTCCGGCGGGCCTGACCATGAAGCTTCTTCGCCATGGCCCGGCGGGCGCCGAAAAGCCCGCCCTTCTTGCCGCAGACGGCACGGTGCGCGACCTCTCGGGCGTGATCGCCGATCTCTCGGGCGAGGTGCTCTCGGATGCCGGCCTCGCGCGTCTTGCCGCCATCGATCCCGCCACGCTGCCGGAGGTGACGGTCGATCGCATCGGCGCCTGCGTGCCGCGTCCGGGCAAGTTCATCTGCGTCGGCCTCAACTATGCCGACCACGCAAAGGAAACCGGCAAGGCGCCGCCGGACGAGCCGATCCTCTTCATGAAGGCGAGCTCCGCCGTTATCGGTCCGAATGACGATGTCGAGATCCCGCGCGGATCGCTGAAGGCCGACTGGGAAGTCGAGCTTGGCGTCGTCATCGGCACGCGGGCGAAATACGTCTCCGAGTCCGAGGCCCTGAAGCATGTCGCCGGCTACTGCGTCGTCAACGATGTCTCCGAACGCGCCTTCCAGTCCGAGCGCGGCGGCCAGTGGACGAAGGGCAAGAGCCACGACACCTTCGGCCCCACGGGCCCCTGGCTGGTCACGCGCGACGAGGTGGCGGACCCGCAGAACCTCGCGCTCTTTCTCGACGTGGACGGCGTGCGCCGGCAGACGGGCAATACGAGCACGATGATCTTCGGCGTCGCCCATCTCGTCAGCTACATCAGCCAGTTCATGACGCTGGAGCCCGGCGACGTGATCGCCACCGGAACGCCGCCGGGTGTGGGCATGGGCATCAAGCCGGAGCCGGTCTTCCTGACGGTCGGCCAGACCATGCGGCTCGGCATCGAGGGTCTCGGCGAACAGCGCCAGACGACCATTGCAGCGAGGGACTGAGGATGAGCGAAGAAACCGGAAGCGATCCGGAACGGCGTGATTTCGCCGGCCGCGTGGTCATCGTCACCGGCGGCGCGCGCGGGCAGGGGGAGGCCGAATCCCGCCTCTTCGCCGCACGCGGCGCGGCCGTCATCATCGCCGACGTGCTGGCCGAGGAAGGCCGCGCCCTGGCCGAGGCCTTGCAAGCGGAGGGCCGCGCGGCCCGCTTCGTCTATCTCGACGTCTCCGACCCGAAGAGCTGGGAGGGCGCGGTCGCGCTTGCCCGCGACTGGAAGGGCCGCATCGACGTGCTCGTCAACAATGCCGGCATCATCAACCGCTCGACGGTCGCCAATACCGGCCTTGAGGCATGGGAGCGCGTGATGAAGGTGAACCTGACGGGCGCCTTCCTCGGCATCCAGTCGGTCGCGCCCGTCATGGCTGAGACGGGCGGCGGCGCCATCGTCAACATCTCCTCCAACAGCGGCTTTTCCGGCCATTACGACCCGGCCTATACCGCCAGCAAATGGGGGCTTCGCGGCCTGACCCGGAGCGCGGCCATGGAGTTTGCGGGAAACAGCATCCGCGTCAACGCGGTCTGCCCCGGCCTTGTCGTCACCGGGCTGAACGCCTCCAGTCCCCATCTGAAGCCGATGATCGGGATGACGCCGATGCAGCGCTCGGGCACGCCGGAAGAGATCGCCGAACTCGTCGCCTTCCTGGCATCGGATGCGGCCGGCTTCATCACCGGCGAGGACTTCGTCATCGACGGCGGCTTCACGGCCGGCGCCGCCTATCGCCGTGTCGCGACGGAAACGGGGATCTTCTAGAGCACGTCCAGCAAAAGTGCGTTAGCGGTTTTGCGTCCAGACTGCGTAAAAACAAATAGATAGAGCATTTCAGGTGCTCCCGTTTTCACCGGAAATACTCTAGGACATGTCCAGCCGAAGCGGGATCGCTGCGGCTGGACAATGCGGCAGAGCCGCCGCGCAGCATCATCGCCCAGACAGGCATGACCTCATCCGCTGCAAGAGCGCCGTCCCGGCACCCGGGGCCCCGGACGGCGAAACGCTGTCACCGTGCGTCGGGAACCGACGGATACGGCGCGCCCTCCACAATGCTAAGCAGTACCGAAGATCGCCGTCACTTTCGCCAGAGATGGCGGGGATGACAGGCAGACATGATGAATTCGGAACGTCGCGCAGGGCGGGTATCAAGGCCGCGCTCCGTCTACGGTCGCGTCATCCGCATTCTTCCCCGAGACTTTTCCTTTGCGGAAAGGAAGATACGACTTACGCTTCTGCGGCAGGAAATACTCGAATTTCCCCGCTTTTTCTTAGGGTTATCCTATACCTAATATCTACGCACAATAGAATATGCTGCTGCCTCGTTAATAAAGTCTAAAAATGGCTGCTTCTTCCCGTGGACTCTTCTGTCTCCCGCGTGCAATCTCAAGAAGAGTTGTAAGAATACGCATATTCCATTCATTTCTTCGATGGGGCAGACCATGACGGTCTTTCGGGGCGGGCGTGACAGGGAATGGATGCTGGGATCGACGGCGCTTTCGGATGCGACGGGACTGGGCGTCCCGCTGCTGAAGGCGCTGGGGCGGCATAATGCGCCGCCGCGGCCGGCAGGAGGTGTGGCAGGTGGAGCGAAGTCGCGGGCTGTTGCTTCGCGGCCGCTTTTGTCTGCCGAACCGCTCGAACCGCGGCTGCTGCTGTCGGCAGATCTTCTGCCGGGTGCGCAGGATGTGCTCCTGCGGGGGCTGGGCGCGCTCGGTGATCGGCTTGACGACCTCATTCTGGAGCCGGTTCTCTCGCAGAATGTGCCGATTATTGATCGGCCGCTGGGCGAGCTGGTGCACGCGCGCGACATCGTTGATGGTGTCAGAAGCGCGGCGTCCGACTATTTCGCCGGGATCGCCGCCGGTGCCACGGCCACTGTCGAGGGTCTGGTTGCGGAACTCGATACGCTGGCAGGTTCGCTGGGTCCTGTCACGCACACGGTCAATGGCTCCGACCACCGACTTGGCCTCTCGTTATCGGCCACGGAGCAGTTGGCAGGCCTTATTCTCGACCTTTCGGGAAGCATCCCCGATGCAGATCTGGTCACCACCGGCAACATCGCGCTTGCCGGGTCGGCGACGGCGCGGCTCGATCTCTCCCTCGGCCTTGATCTCGCCACCTCCACCTTCTTCCTCGGTTCGGCAGCGCTGGGCGCGAGCGTCGATGCCGGTGCACCTGACATTGACGCTTCGATCCGATTCCAGACGATCGACCTCACGGTCACCGACGGCAGCGCGCTGCTGCATGCCGAGGCCAGCGGCTCCTTTGTCGATCCCGACAATGCCGATGGTCGCGGTATCATCACGCTTGCCGAACTCGAAGGCACGCCGCTCGATGTCCTTTTGACGGCCTCCGTCACCGGAAATGCCAATCTGCAGCTCCCCTTCAGTTCGTCGCTCCTGCCCACGGCCGAGACCCTCGGCGTCACCTGGACGGGCGGATTGCAGGGCTCGAATGCAACGGTGAATTTCGCGCCGGGCTCGCTCCTGCAAAACCTGCTGCATCTCGATCAGGCCGACTTCGAGACGATGCTGCGCTCCTTCTTCGACCAGTTGCCGCAGATCGTCGAGCGGCTGGCCGATGCGCTGCCGAAGAACCTGCCGGTTCTCGATGATGCGCTGGCAAGCCTCTACGATCTCGCAGACAAGGTGCAGGACGCCATTGCCGCCGTCGACCAGCTCCTCGACACCGCGACCGCGACGCTGCAGCAGGTCATCTCGACGCTCGAAACCGTCACCGGTCTCGATGTCGATGCCGTGCTCGCCGCCAATGAAATTCGCTTCGCCTTCGATTTCGCCCGCAGCATCTCTACCGATCTGCCCGTCTCGATCCGGGAGACCGTGCTCGGCCAACTCCTGACCTTCGAGGGCACGGCCCATGTCGAGGGGTCTGCGAAGCTCGGCGTCGAGGTCGGCATCGACATTTCCGGCGCGCCGCTGACGCCGGCGCAGCGCATCTATCTGGTCGAGGGGGCCAATTCGGCGGCCGAACTTGCCCTTCTCGTCACGACGCCCACCCTTTTTGCCGGCTCCGCCAATCTCGGACCGGCCCGCTTGACGCTGACCAACGGGCAGGTCGCGGTCGCCGGCTCGACGGGCAATGCCATCGATACGACGAAACAGGCCCGCGCCCGCATTGGTCTCGTGGATGACCGCGTCGGCGGCACGGCCGATGGCCGCATCACGCTGGACGACCTCATCGCCGATCCGCTGGCGATCGTCGGTCCGCTGAGTACCGACATCTTCGCCCATGTGAGTGCCGATCTCGGCGCGGAATTCCTCGGCGAGGGCACACCGCCCCTGCCGATCGCCTTCGACTGGAACATCGGCGCCGGTGGCGCCCCGCAGGTGACGGTCGACAGTGGCGCGTTCAATACCTTCGTCCAGGGCGCGCTGCCGGCGCTGGTGGATGGCGCGATCAACGCGGCCCAGGCGGCCCTGATGCAGCAGCTTTCGGGCTGGTTCCAGGATCTCGGCAATTTCCTGCAGTCCATTGACGTGCTGCAGCGCGATCTGCCGCTCGTCAATGAAAGCATTCTGGATCTCATCGGCGCAAACCAGCTGCTGACGGCACTCGGCGAGGGCCTCTCGTCGGCCGCCGGTGCCGCCGGCAGCCTCACCTCCGGCTTCGGCAGCCGCGCGCAGGTCGCCATCGACAGCCGTCTGCGGCAGCTGACCGACGTACAGGCCGTGCAGGTCACGGGCGCGGTCGGCAATCTCTTCCAGGCGCTTACGGATGCCGACGCGACGCGGCTCGGCTTCTCGACGGCCGGCGACCGGCTTGTCTATTCGCTGCGCGTGGCCATCGACCAGCGAAAGGACAAGACCGTCTCGCTGACCGGCGACAGCGATCTCGCCGGCCTGACGCTCGGCGGCACGATGCGCTTCGGCCTCCGCACCGTCCTCGAAATCACCTTCGGCATCGACCTGACCCCGGATATCGCGCCCGAGGACGCGATCTTCGTCAAGGTCAAGGATCTCTCGGTGGCGCTGAACGGCGCTCTGCTGGGCTCGGCCGATGTCTCGCTCGGCATGTTCGGCAGCGCCCAGACCACGGGCGCCGTGAGCTATGACGGCGGCGTTGCCATCGCGGTCGGCGGGCGTGGGGCCACGGCCCGCGTGCTGACCATCGGCGACCTCACGGGCTCGACGGCCGAAGGCCTGATCGCCGTCAATGTCACCGCATCGAATATCGCCGGTGCGCTCAACGTGACGACGCGGCTGCCGACCGGCGCGCAACTGGCCGCGCAACTGACCTTCGGCGGCGATCCCTTCAACGGCGGTATCACCCAATTCGACTTTACCGGCCCGACCGCGGACGATCTGCGCAACCTCGTCGATTTCGACGCGGCCGACCTGATGTCGGTCCTGCGCCAGACATTGAACTGGCTGAACCAGCTCTCCGACAGCAGCTATCTCGATATCCGGCTTCCCTTCGTCGATCAGACGCTCGGCGGCCTGCTCGATCTCGGGACCAACTTCGCCGAAAGCGTCATCGATCCCTTCTTCGACAAGGGTGCCGACCTCAACAGCGCCGCCGACGATGTCTTCCTCGGCTTCCGCACCGGCGCGACCGGCCCCTCGACCATCGAGGGTTTCCGCACGCGCCTTGCCACCCTGCTCGGCATCAACGTTGCCAATCTGCCCGTCAGCTACGACGCCGCCACCGATGTGCTTTCGATCGGCCTGCAGCTCAACAACACGCTCGATCCGCTGGCTGGCGTCGGCGTTTCCTTCGCCGCCGGCTTCGGCGATTTCGCGGGCATCCGCGCCAGTGCCAGCAATCTGTCGATCGCGCTCACCAGCCAGTTCGGCCTCACCATCGCCTTCGACATGTCGGCCAATGGTCGGCGTCTCCAGGCCGTTCGGGCGCCGGTCTCCACCGGTCGCCTCACGCAGGATGCGGTCTTTGATCTCGCCGCCGGCAGCCAGACGCTTCAGGTCACGGTGCGCAGTGCCGATACCGCCAGCAATGCCGGCATCAACGATCTCGCCAGCGACCTGCGCGCCGCAATCTCCGCCGCGCTCACGGCGCGCGGGCTGGCTGCCGACGCCATCGCCGTCACCGTCGAGGACGGCAAGTTCGTGCTTGCCTCCAGCAATCCGGCCATCCCGTCGCTCAGCCTCCAGGCCGCGCTCACCAACACGGCTGTGACGCAGCTCGGCTTTACCGATCAGACCGCAGCGCCTGTGCGGGTGGCGGCGGCCGGCGGCACGCTCGCGGCCGATGGCCGCCTCAGCGGCGATGCCAGCTTCAACGTCGTCGTCGATGGTGTTTCGCTCGGCACCGTCACCGTGCGCGCCAGCGCCACGGCCGCGCCGCAGACGGATGCCCAGGGGCATGTGATCGTCCAGGGCAATGTCCGCCCCTCCGACCTCGTCACCGACATCAATGCCGCCCTGTCGCCGATCAACACGACGCTCGGCGCCCAGGGCAAGGGCATCCGCGCCGATCTCGACACCACCACCAACCGTCTCGTCTTCGTGGCGACCAACGGGGCGGTGTCCTCGATCCAGATCACCACGCCTGCTAGCGGCACGGCCCGCACCGAACTCGGGCTGGCCGCCTCGCAGACATCAGGGGCGCGCAGCGCCATCCAGCAGGGTGGTTCGGATCTTCTCGACCGCATCGCGCTTGCCGACTTCGCGCTTCAGACCGGGCTGACCATATCCGGCACCTTCAGCGCCGAGGCCAAGCTTGGTCCGCTGGAAGTCGCCATTCCCAATGCCTCGCTCAACGTCACCGGCGCCGCCGGCCTCGTCATGTCCGCGCCGGAACTGACCCTGCGGCAGTTCATCGCCAATATCTCGAGCCTCGACACCTATTTCGACCTCAACCTGACCGGATCCGGCAACTTTACCCTGCCGATCGCCGTGCGCGGCCCGCTGGCAACGCTGCTGCAGGTGCCGAATGCCACCTTCCGCATCGTTGCGGCCGATCTCTTCAATCCCTCGGGCTGGACCACGGATTTCTCCGCGACACAGGATTTCCTGCGTTTCCGCAATCTGGACTCGGCCGACTGGATCGCGCTCGTGCGCTCCGTCGCCACCTTCCTGCGCGAACTCGCCGACAGCACCGACAGCTCGATCTTCAATGAGGAAATCCCGGTCGTCGGCGTCAAGATCGGCGATGCCTTCGACTTCATCGACGACATGGCGGAAGCGGCAGAACGCTTCGCCGCCAATCCGGGCGCGGCCCTTGCCGATCTGCAGGCGCTGCTCAACAATGCGCTGCGCTCCGTTTTCGGCGGTGTGCAGGACTATGTGACGATCGCCTACAACCGCTCGACAGCGGATCTGCGCTTCACCGTGGCACTCGCGCCGACCATCGCGCCGGTCAACCTGCCGCTGTCCTTCAACCTGCAATCGCTCGGTCTTGGCGCGCTCCAGCAGCTGCCGGGCGTCGGTGCGCTGGTCCAGGTGGAGGGCGCGGGCTCGATCACGGTCACGCCGAGCGTCAATGCCAGCCTCGTCTTCGGCTTCAACCTGTCGAGCACCGATGCCGGCAATCCGCTGCTCGGCTTCATCCCCAAGCCCTATATCGACAGCGCCACGGGCATCGAACTCGGCCTGCTGGTGCGCAACAATGCCGCCCTTTCGGTGCGCGCCAACATCGGCCCGCTCAGCGCCGAACTGAAGAGCGCGGCCGGCAATATCCGGTTGTCGTCAACGACCGATGCCAACGCGCCTGCGAGAATCCGGCTAGGCTTCTCCAGCGTCCAGCCGCGATACTATTTCACCGAACTCGGCGATCTCGGAAATTTCAACTATTCGGGCATTGGCGGCAGCCCCATCACGCTCACGCTCAACGGTCTGATCGACACGACGATCGAGGTCTGGGTGGGCGGCGAGGACAAGGGTGACATCATCTTCGATGTCACCAACCTCCAGAACTTCTTCACGGCGCTTCTGCAAGGCGGCAACAGCACGCAATACGTCTCCGTACAGGTGCCCGACCTCAGCAATCTCTTCTCCAACCTCAACCTGCTGAACTGGCAGACGATCGTCGGCGGCGTGAACGCCTTCCTGGACTCGCTGGAAGACATGTTCGCGGGCCGCATCTTCGGCCAGGATATCCCTGTGGTCGGAGATGCGCTGAAGTCCGTTTTCGGCACCAACAACCAGGGCGCCCAGAACTTCATCCGCGACCTCAAGCGCGATTTCAACGCCCTGCTCGGCAACGGCCTTGCAACCGCCCTTTCCGAACTCGATACGACCCTGACCAATGCCCTGCGCCCTGTGCTGAAGGGACCGGCCGACAGCGCGGTCAAGATCTTCTTCAAGATGCCGGGCGATGCCGGTTACACCGAGTTCAACGGCCAGAATGTTGATCCGATCCAGGTCGAGGATGTCCGCGTCGATATCGATCTCGGCTCCGTCATGGAGATCAACAGCGGCATCGGCTTCGATATCGGCCTGCCGGGCCTCGGGCTCAAGGTGGACGAGGCCTCCTCCGTGGCGTTCCGCCTGCAGTGGGGCGTCGCCCTGTCCTTCGGCATCGACCGCAACCGGCACTTCTACATCCGCACCGATAAGCAGAACGAAGTGAGCGCGGAGATCTTTGCCGGCGTCGGCGACCAGTTCTCCATGCTCGGCGAACTCGGCTTCCTGCAGTTGACGCTGACCGAGGACACCGGAAACGACGTACCGCCATCGGGCGTCAGCGGCACGCTCGGCATCGACCTGCGCGGCGGCGGCCCGGATGGCAAGCTTTACCTCGCCACGGCCCTTGACGATCTCGATGTCGCCGTCACCGGCTCGCTCATGGCCGATCTCGATTTCAACGCCCGTCTCGGCATCGGCTTCGAGCGCCTGAGCAATGGCAGCTTCGGCGACAGCAGCCTCTTCCCGAGCATTGAGGGTGAACTGCGCCTGCATTTCAACGTGCTGCAGCCGAACGATTTCTCCTTCGGCCTCAACGACCTGCGCCTCAACTTCGGCGAATTCGTCAATGAATTCCTCGGCCCTGTCGTGCGCGACATCCAGAAGGTGCTGGAGCCGGTCAAGCCGCTCATCGACTTCCTGCGCGCGCCGATCCCGATCCTCTCAGACTTTTCGGGCGATCCCGTCACCATCCTGTCGCTCGCGTCGCAGATCCCCGAACTCCAGTCGGTCACGAAATTCATCGAGGCCGTGGGTGTCGTCTCCGATATCGCCGGCCTCGTCGGCAATGTCGGCAACAACATCTACATCGAGATCGGCGATTTCAATTTCGGCGGCTTCAACCTCAGCCTGCCGCGGGGCGTTGCCGGTGGCATGCCGCTGAATGCCGGCACCTCCACCTCGCAATTCGCCTCGTTCCTCAGCAGCGCCCAGAGCAGCATGGCCTCCAGCCTGCATGCGACGCCCTGGGCCTCGATCCCGATTCAGGATGATTTCGGCATCAGCGTCCCCTTCATCCAGAACCCGGCAAGCCTGATCGGCCTGCTCTTCGGGCAGACGGTGGATCTGATCGAGATCGATCTGCCGACCTTCTCCTTCCCCTTCCAGTTCCCGACGATCACCATCCCGGTCTATCCGTCGCCGCCGATCACGCTCGCCTTTACCGGCAGCCTCGAATTCCGCATCGACCTCGCCTTCGGCTACGACAGCTTCGGCCTCAAGACCTATCTTTCGAAGCCGGAAGCCTCGCGCGACCTGACGGACCTTCTGCTCGGCTTCTACATTTCCGACGACCCGCGCAATACCGGGGGCGATCCCGCTGAAATTACCATGACGGTGAGGGCAGCGCTGACCGTTTCTCTCGATTTCGGCATCGTCGCAGCTGGTGTGACCGGCGGGATTTTCGCCACCGTCGGGCTGAACCTCCACGACGTGCCGGATGCCAATGGTCAGACCGACGGCAAGCTCCGCGGCAACGAGATCATCGATCTGCTGAACCAGGGTCCGATCTGCATCTTCGACGCCGAAGGTGGAATCGGTTTCTATCTCGACCTGACCCTGCGCTTCGGCATCGGCCCGTTCAGCGTGACGCTGAACGTTCCCTTGATCCCGGATACGACGATCGTTTCCTTCAGCGCCGAGCTCTGCGGCCCGCCGCCGCAACTCGCGACGCTCGAATCCGATGGCACGCTGAAGCTGAACATCGGCGATCGCTCTGCCTATCGCAACCATGGCACGGGCTCGACCGACGACAATGCCAACGACGATTACACCGTTCGTTCGCTGGGTAACGGCCTGGTGCAGGTGGAATCCCAGGGCATCAAGCAGACGTTCGGCCAGAAGTCTGACGACCCCCTCATCCGCCGCATCGTCGGCCATGGCGGTGGCGGCAACGACCGGATCGTGGTGGAAGGGTCGCTCCGCAAGAAGGATGGCGAAGCCGTCGAGATGGAACTCGATGGCGGCGCGGGCGATGACGAGCTCTGGGGCTCGGAAGGCAATGATATCCTGACGGGTGGCGCCGGCCGCGACCGCATCTTCGGCCAGGGCGGCAACGACCGCATCGCCGGCAATTCCTTCACCACCGCAGGTGATGCGAATGAAGAGACGGAGATCGATGCCGGCGTCGGCGACGACACCATCTATGGCACGGCCGGCCGTGATCGCATCACCGCGGGCGAAGGTAACGACCTCATCTTCGGTGGCGCTGGCAGCGACGACATCAATAGCGGCGCTGGCAATGACCGCGTCTATGGCGGTGCCGGAAACGATCTCGTGGTCGGCGATGTCGGCAATGACCGCGTCTATGGCGGCGCGGGCAACGATCTCGTGGTTGGCGGCGGTGGCCGCGACACGATCTTCGGCGATTTTGAGGAAGCTTTCAACGACGCGACCGCGACGGTGCTTTTCGGCGCGCCGAACGTTGCCTCCGAGGGCGACGATGTCATGTTCGGCGATCGCTATCTGCCCGATGGCGATGCCGCGCGCCATAGTGCCCAGATCCAGGCACGCTTGGGTTCTGATGTCGACAGCCTGTTCGAAGCCGTCCGCGCCCATACCGGCGACTACGAAAACGGCGACAACGACGTCATCAACGCCAATGGCGGCGCTGACCTCGTCTTCGACGATTACGGTGACGATCAGGTCGATGCCGGCACCGGCAGCGACATCGTCTATACCGGTCGCGGTCTGGACACCGTCTATGGCGGTTCCGGCAATGACGAGATCCGCACAGGCTCCCAGCGCGATTTCGTCTACGGCGGCGATGGCAATGACACGATCTTCGGCGGCAGCGGCGATGACGAGTTGCGCGGCGAGGCCGGCCTCGACACGATCGACGGCGAGAGCGGCCTCGACCTGATCTTTGGCGGCCTTGATGCCGATACGATCCGTGGTGGCACGGGCATCGATACGATCTATGGCGACAGCGGCAACGACGACATCCACGGCCAGGAAGGCAACGACATCGTCGATGGCGGTGATGGCAACGACGCGCTGTGGGGCGACGCCGGCAACGACACGCTGTTTGGCCAGTCCGGCGACGATACGATCCGTGGCGGCACCGGCAATGACCTGATCTCCGGCCATGCCGGCCTGGACCTGCTCTATGGCGATGACGGCGACGACACGATCGACGGCGGCAACGACCGCGACCTGATCTTCGGCAACCTCGGCAACGACACGCTCTACGGCCGCAGCGGCAACGACCAGATCGACGGCGGTGGCGGCCGTGATCGCATCGAGGGCAATGATGGCGACGACCTGATCTTCGGCCGCTCCGGCGAGGACACGATCTCCGGCGGCGCGGGCGCCGACGAGATCTGGGGCGGTACGGAAAACGACACGATCGGCGGCGACGCCGGCAATGACCGCATCTTCGGCGAGGCGGGCGAAGACCTCATCAATGGCGGCACCGAAAATGACCTGATCTTTGCCGGCGCGGGCGCGGACCGCGTGTTCGGCGATGCCGGCAATGACGAGATCTGGGGCGAGGCGGGCACCGACCGCATCGAGGGCGGTTCCGGTCTCGATGCCATTCACGGCGGCGACGACAACGACCTGATCTTCGGTCAGGACGATGCCGACACGATCTGGGGCGATGCCGGCGAGGACGAGATCCGGGCCGGGAGCGGCGACGACACCGTTTTCGGCGGCACGGGCCGCGACCTGATCTTCGGCGATCTCGGCGGCGACACCCTGCGCGGCGAAGAGGGCGAGGACACGATCGAGGCGGGTGCCGGCGACGACTTCGTCTATGGCGACGCAACGCCCGACCGCACGGTCGGCGGCTTCGACGACATCCTGCTCGGCCAGGACGGCAACGACACGATCGAAGGCAATGGCGGCAACGACCTGATCTTCGGCCATCTCGGCAACGACATCATCTACGCCGGCACCGGCAATGACCGCGTCTTCGGCGATGACGGTACCGATACGCTCTTCGGCGAGGACGGCGACGATCTCGTGGAGGGCGGCGAAGGGGCCGACAGCATCGATGGCGGCGCCGGCCTTGATGTGCTGCGGGGCCAGGCGGGGGCCGACAGCATCGTCGGCGGCAGCGAGGATGACGACATCGACGGCGGCACGGGCGACGACACGATCGACGCCGGCAGCGGCGACGACCTCGTGCTCGGCGGTGCCGGCAACGACACGATCGATGCGGGTATCGGCCAGGATCTGGTGCGGGGCGGCGAAGGCCGCGACACGATCCGCGGCGGCGAGGGCAATGACCGCCTCTTTGCCGACCGGGGCATTGGGGACCGCATCGAGGGCGGCGATGGCGACGACGAAATCCACGGCTCGGATGACGGGGCATTAATTGAAAATGACTTCGACGATGCCCTGCGCTTCGGCGACGTGCTGCTCGGCGGTGCCGGCCACGACCTGATCTACGCCTATGGCGGTGCCGACGACATCGATGGCGGCGATGGCTATGACTTCATCGACGCCGGTGCGGGCAGCGACCGCGTGGTCGGCGGCCTCGGCCGTGATCGTATCGAGGCCGGGTCCGGCGATGACCTCGTCTTCGGCGATCTCGGCGATGGCAATGCAACGCTGGGCGATGACGACGTCATCTTCGGCGGCCGCGGCAACGACACGATCCGTGCCGGCGGCGGTGCGGACCGCGTCCATGGCGGCTTCGGCACCGATACGATCTTTGGCGACGACGGCGACGATACGCTCTTTGCCGATTATGGCGGCGGCACGATCCGCGGCGGTGCGGGCGACGACATCATCACCGGTGCCGACGACGATGCGGACCTGCTGTTCGGCGATGCCGGGCGCGACCGGCTGTTCGGCCTTGCCGGCAATGACCAGATCGCCGGCGGTGCAGACGACGATATCGTCGATGCCGGCGCAGGCGACGACACCGTCGAAGGCGGTCTCGGCCGCGATGTCCTGATCGGTGGCTTCGGCGGCGACACGCTCTACGGGCACCAAGCCAATGGCCTTGGTGGCGATGCTGCACCCGACATCCTCTATGGTGACACGGGATCGGGCGCGCAGGCCGGCGATGGCAATGACCGCCTCTTCGGCGGTGCCGGCAACGACCATCTCTTCGGCGAAGGCGGGACCGATTTCCTCGACGCCGGAGTGGGCGTTTCCGACGTGGCCGATACCGGCGAGAATGCCGCATACGTCGCGGGAACGGCGAGCGCGCTGCCGCTCCGCGTCGAAGCATACCCCTACGACGCGGCGGACGCGGCCAGCCTGCCGCAGGCCGTTCCGACGCGCGGTTTCTGGGTCGATCTCGCCGGCCCCGCAGGTCTTTCCCTGGTCGGACCCGGCCAGACGACGGCCGATGCGGACGGCTTCGTGCAGCTTGCCAGCGGTGCGCTGGTGCGCGGCGACGGCTCCGTCATTCCGAGCGATTACGCCCTTCTTCTCGGGCGCGGTTCGACCGTCATCGGCGATGGCTCCATCCGTCCGGGTGACGGCACCGCCAGGCCCGGCGATGGCGCGATTGTCGCCGCCTCTGGCATCAGCACCGCGCTCCCCGGCCAGAGTTTCGCCGACGGCATCGTCACCGCTTCCTCGATCGTGGCCGGTGCCGACGGGCAGTACGTGGCGTGGTCCGATCCGCGTGGCGGCGGCAGTGAAATCTATGTGGCGCGCCTGTCCGGCGGTGCATGGACCGCCGTCGGACTCAGCGCCTTCGCGGGCGGCATTTCGGGCACGACGACCGCCTCGACTGCGCCGACGATCGCGCTCGACTCAACCGGTGCGCCGGTCGTTGCCTGGATCGAGTCCAACGGCGATAACCGCACGGAGGTCAGGGTCCTAAGATACGATAGCGCCACCAACAACTGGCTGCCCTTGGCAGGCTCCATGTTCGCCGGCGGCATCAGCGGTACGGGCAGCATCGATCGCGTCGATCTCGTGACGACCACATCCGGCGTTGTCGCGGTCTGGCGCGATTCCACCTCGGGCAGCGACCGGCTGTTCGCCAAGCGCTTCAACGGCACGGCCTGGGTCGAAATCGGCACTGGCAGCGCCTCCGGCACGGGGCTCGCCACGAGCACGGATCTGTCGGGCGGCTATGCCGTGACGACCGATGGCACGCGGATTGCCGTGGCCTATGGCGAGAAGGTCGGCGACGACCGCCTGATAGCCGTTCGCGAATTCAACGGGACGGTCTGGGCGACGCTGCCCGCCGTCGATGGCGGCGCCCTTGCCGGTGCCGAACGCGTGACGGGCGAGCCGTCGCTGGCCTATTTCGGCGGGCACCTCTACGCGGCATGGGCAGAGCAGGTGCCGGGCACCGAGCGGCTTTCCACCGACCGCGCCAGCCAGATCTATGTACGCGCCTTCACCGGCTCGGCCTGGGCAGAGGCCGGTGCCGGCAGCGCCAGCGGACGCGGCGTGTCGCAGGCCGTTTTCGGCGCCGTCTCGCCGAAGCTTGCCGCCGGCGCAGCCGGCATGACGCTGACCTATGTCCGGCAGGATCTCGCCGGTGCCGCCCGCAGCCTGACGCTGGATGCGCTGCGCTGGACGGGCACGGCCTTCGTGCCGCAGTTTGCCGGCAATGTCGGCGGTGCCGGCATTGCGGCCCTGCCGGTTTCTTTCGCCGGCTACGATCTCTCGGTCGATGCATCGGGCCGCCCCTTCGTCACCTGGACGGGTGCGGAAGCCGGCCGCTTCGGCATCTTCGTCAAGGGATCGCCGAGCGCCGCTGCACGCCTGTTCACGGCCGATGCCACAACCAGCGTCCAGTCCATCCTCGACAGCCAGACGCTGGTGGCGGGCGACGTGATCATGCTCGCCGACAATGCGACCCTGGCCGGCTTCACGGTCACGGCGGCTGATTCCGGCGTCGCGATCGTGGCAAGCCGGACCGCCACCATCTCCGGACCGGTCACCATCGACGGTGCCGCGAACGTCATCCTGCAAGGCCTGACGATCACGGCCGGCGTAACGCTGCGCAACACGACCGGCGTGGAACTGACCGGCAACACGATCACCACCGTCGTCATCGAGGGCGGCAGCAGCAACCGCCTGTTCGGCAATGCGCTCGTCGCGACCGCCGCAAAGCCGGCGCTCGGCTTTGCCGGAACGGCGACGACAGGACTGTCGGTGGTCGGCAACAGCTTCACCTCCGTCTCTGCCGGCACCGCCATCGCCATCGACAGGGCCATTACCGGTCGCATCGAAGGCAACGTGTTGCGCACCGGCACGGTCGGCATCGCTATCACCGCCGCCTCTGTCATCGAGATCACCGGCAACGACATCGGCTATTCCGGCACGGGCGTCTCCTACCGCGCGTCCGCACGCCTGAATGGCAACGTCATCCACCACAACGCCGTCGGCCTCGTCTCCGATGTGGCCGATCCGGCAGCCGCGCTGGGTTACGGCGTCGGCGCCTCTGCCAATACGCTGAGCCAGAACGGGGTCGGCCTCAGCCTCCAGGGCGCAGCCGTGACGGGCCAGCGCATCGTCGGCAACACCACCGGCGTGACGGGAAGCGGCGTGCTGGGCGGGCTTGATGCGGCGCGCGCCAACATCATCGAGCGCAACGGCGTCGGCGTCTCCGCCTTCACGGGCACGATCAGCTTCAACCGCATCGGCTACAGCGAAACGATCGGCATCCAGGCCTCTGGCGGCCAGCGCATCCTCCACAACGTGATCTACCGCAACGGACAGGCCGGCATTCTCGTGACCGGCAGCACGACGGATGTGCGCATCGGCAACAACACGGTCTATGCGAGCGACGCCGGCGCGGATGCGATCCGCCTTGCGGGCTCTGCAAGCAATGTCGAGATCGTCGGCAATATTCTCTGGTCCGAGGCGGGAACGGCGATCTTCGTGGAGAACACCGCCCAGTCCGGCTTCTTCTCCGACTACAACACGCTCTATGCCGGGGAGACCGGCGCGCTGGTTTTCTGGACGCGCTCCTTCGTCGATATCCTCGACTGGCAGGCCGATGTCGCACGTTTCGACCTGCACTCGGTCGGCCGAACCGTCATCGATCCCGGCTTTGCCCGCCCGGCCTTTGCCGATCTCGCCCGCAACGATTTCCGCATCATCGCGCCGGCCGCCGGCCAGCAGGCCACGAGTCCGTCCGCACTCGGCGGCGATCCCTTCGGCCGCTTCCTCGGCCTGCTCGACGGGCTGAACCTGCTCGAAAATCCCGGCTTCGAGGCCGGCCTCACGGGCTGGACCACCAATGTCGGAGCCATCGTCTCCACCAGCAATCCCGCGCCTTACAATGGCGCCCGCGCCTTCTCCGGCGGTCTGTCGCAGGCGATCGGCTCTGCCGCCCAGCAGATCAATCTGCTTGCGCGCGGCTTCACGGCAGCCGAGATCGACACCGCCGCCCTCGAAGTCGTCTTTGGTGCACGTCTGTGGTTGCAGGCAAGCGCCAATGATCAGCTGGATGCGGCCGGTATCCGGCTTGTCTTCCGCGATGCGTCCGGCAATGCCATCGGCGATCCCGTAACGATCAGCCAGACCATCGCCGAAACGCGCTGGAACCTCCTGTGGGACCGCCTGCGCCTGCCTGCCGGCACGCGCTCCATCGACTGGAGCTTCACGACCACGCGGCTCGGCTCCGCCAATCCCGTCTATCTGGACGATGCGATGCTGGCCGTCGTGCCGCGCACGCTGGCGACGGCGCAGGGCGCCTACGCCTCCGAAATGCAGGTGCATGCGGCCACATCGACGCTCAGGTTGCGCTCGCCGGATCTTTACATCGACTGGGAAGTCGATCGCCTGAAGGCCATCCGCTGGGACAGCACGGGCCCGCTCACGGGAACGCCGGTGCGCATCGAACTCTGGCAGGACGGTCCGGATGGTCCGGCCTTCCGGTCGGTGATCGCCGCGCAGACCCAGGACGACGGCGAATTCATCTGGATGCCGGCGCAGAACGGCGTCGCGGCAGGCGAGAAGGGCCTGCGCATCAAGGTGCTGCGCGTCGGCGCGCCCGGTGTCTTCGACCTCACGACCGAAACCTTCTCCGTGCCGGAGCTCGGCAACACCTATTACGTCGATGACGGGTCCAACAACGGCGACGTGTTCACCCCCGGCGCCATCGGCTCGAACCGCAACACGGGCAAGCTGGCCACGGCGCCGAAACCGAACCCGGTCAATGTGCTGCGCACCTATGATCTCGTCGCCGGCTCAACCCTCTTTATCGATACCGGCGATTACCCGATGATCTACGGGATCACTGTATCGGGCCAGTCCGATCTCGGTGCCGGCATCGGCATCGAGGAGGGCTTCTCGACCCTCGGCCCGAGTGCCGAGGGTGCCGTGGCACGGCTCTATTCGGCCAACGCGTCCGTTCCGCTCGATGCCCTCGTGGACATCACGAATGCCGACTTCATGACGATCGGTCACCTGACGCTCGAAAACGCCAGGCGCGGCCTGCGTGCCGGCGGCGGCAGCGACGACCTGACGATCGGCAACATCACGGTCGAAGGCTTCACCGCCGAAGGCTTCTCCATCGATACCCAGTCCGCCAACCGCAGCTTCAGCCATCTGGTGGCGCGCGGCACCGGCAATGTCGGCTTCAACTTCGCCGGCTCGCTGGGATCCCTCAGCGATATCGTCGCCACCGCCCGCCAGCAGGCCGTTCTCGTCAACGGCAGCATCGGCTCGATCGAGAATATCGAGGTCTACGGCGCGGCGACGGGCCTCGAGGTCTACGGCAGCATTGCCTCCTTCCGCACTGTCTATGCCCATGACAACACGCAATTCGGCGCCTATCTGACGCTGTCCGGCGGCAGCACCATCGAGTCCAGCCGCTTCAGCAACAATGGCCGCTACGGGCTCTATGTGAGCGCCAGCGGTGCGGGTGTCGCCAATCTCGTCACCGTCGGCGCCAACGACCTGACGCGCCGCGCGGGCAACCTCGTCGAAGGCAGCGGCCTCTACGGCATCGGCGCCGGCAGCAATGTCGATATCGTCGGCAATGCCATTACCGGAACCGCCGCGCAGTTTGCCATCCAGGCGAGCTCCGGCCGTGTGGTCGACAACCTCGTCTACGGCAATGCCAACGGCATCACGGCCACGGGCCTCGTTGCCGGCAACCGCGTCTATGGAACGGGGACTTCCAATGCATCGGGCGTGGGCATCGACGCGCGCTCCGGCGCGGTCGTGCGCGCCAACACCGTCTATGGCCAGTCCATCGGCATCCGTGTCGCCACCGGTTCCGGCGCCGATGTCGTCAATAACGTGGTCTATGGCAATGCCACCGCCGGCATCACCGTCGATGCCTCGCTGAACACCGACATCCTCAACAACACGGTCTACCAGCTGGCCGGGTCGGCGATCTTCCTTACCGGCAACACCAGCGGCACGGTGCTGACCAACAACATCATCGTGGCGCTCAATGCGCTGGGCATCGTCGTTGCCAATTCGGCCCAGGGCGGCTTTGCCTCCGGCTTCAACATCTTCCAGGTCGGTCCCGGCGGACAGGCAGGCCAGTGGCAGGGCTCCAACCGGCAGTCGCTTGCCGCCTGGCGCCTCGCCAGCCAGCAGGATGCCACGAGCATCGACACCGATCCGCTCTTCATCGATCCCGATGGCGCCGACAATGTGCTGGGCTACGCGTCTGCCTCTGCCGACGGCAGGGACGACGATTTCCACGTGCAGAGCGGCAATGGCAGTTTCGCAGGTGGCCACCTCTCCGTCGTGCGCGATCTCGTCACCGGTCTGCCGGTTCGCCTTGCGACACCGGTTGCCGTGCCGCAGGGCGGAAATTCGCCGGCTGTCGATCGCGGCTCTCCGGCCACGCCGGTCGGCGCCGAGCAGCAGCCGAATGGCGGCTTCGTGGAGGTCGGCGCCTATGGCGGCACCGCGCAGGCATCGCTCAGCCCCGAACGCTACATCCGCGTCTTCGGCCCCAATGGCGGCGAAACCTTCCAGCAGGGCCGGACCGTCTCTGTCGATTGGCGCTCGTCGGGCATCAATGCAGCGACCGTCGATGTCGAGGTCTCGCGCGACGGCATTACCTGGATCTCGCTTGAAGACGATGGCGCCAATGACGGTCATCTCGACTGGGTGGTTGCGCCGGGCACCTTTGTGCCGGGCAGCTACCAGCTGCGCGTCACCACCTCCGACGGGCTCCTCAGCGACACATCCGACACGCCCTTCACCGTCACCCTGCCGATCCGCATCTACTATGTGGACGATGCGTCGAACACCAATGACGAATATACGCCCGATGCCGTCGGCAATGATGCCAATGACGGCCTGTCGGCCCTGACGCCTAAAGCCTCCATCCAGGCGCTGCTGGCGCAGTACGATCTCGGCGCCGGTGACATCATCCTCGTCGATACCGGCTCCTATGCCTCGACCACGACGATCGTCATCACCGCCGATGACGGCGGCACCTCCGATACCGGCCGCCTGATCATCCGGGGTCCGACCGATGCGGCCCGCCAGGCGATCATCGATCGCGGCAACGTGTCGAGCGGCGCGGATGTGATCCGCCTCGACAATGCCGATTTCGTCACGCTCGAAAACCTGCGCTTCCTGCGCGGCGCCCGCGGCCTCGTCGTGGATGACAATGCCGGTGTGACCGGCCTCAATGTCATTAACACGCAGTTCCTCGATCAGGCCGGCGTCGGCATCGACCTCGGTATCGGCACCAGCGATGTCCTGATCCAGGGCTCCACGATCTCGGCCAGCACGACCGCGACCCGCGTCGTGCTTGACCGCACCGGCAATGTCACCCTGACCGGCAACACCATCTCGCTCGGCATCAGCGGCAACACCGGCATCGATCATTCCAACGGCACCGGCACGCTGACCGTCACCGGCAACACCATCACCGGCGGCTACTGGGGCATCTACAACTACGACGGCAGCAACTTCGTCGCCACCGGCAACACGATTTCGAACCAGTATTATTACGGCATCTACAGCAACGCCAACAATGCGACGATTTCCGGCAACACGATCACCGAGACCTCCGGCAGCGCGGTCGGCATCTACGCCTATGCCTCGACAGCCGATCGGGTTGATATCTCCAACAACACGGTCAGAAGTTCTGCCAACGCCGCCATTCGCGCCGACGCCTCAAGCACCGCCGCCGGCATGAGCGTGCATCACAACGATGTCTCGCGCAGCACGACGGGTATCTTCGCCACCGACAATGTCGATGTCACCGACAACCGCATCCATGGCAACGTGCGGGGCATCCACAGCAGCTCGTCAGCCGTGCTGCGCAACCTCGTCTACGGCAATGATGTCGGCATCTACGTGAGCGGCAGCGGCCGCGGTCTGAACGTTGCCGGCAACATCATCTACGACAATGCCGTCGCCGGGCTGCAGTTCGCCGATTTCGGCAACACCAACCGCATGCTCGTTGCCAACAACCTGTTCTATCAGGTCAGCGCCGACGCCATTCAGGCCACGAGTTCCTCGCAGATCGTGCTGCGCAACAACGTCTTCACCCAGCTCGGCGGCCGGGTGTTCAACGTTGCCGACAATGCCCAGTCCGGCTTCTCGTCGGATTACAACCTGTTCGACCTCAGAAGCGGCGCGACGCTCGGCCTGTGGGGCTCGACGGCCTTTACAAGCCTGGCCGACTGGCAGGTGCTGCTTGCCAATGAGGGCAATTCCTTCACCGGCACCATCGCCTACACCGATGTGGATGGCGCGGACGATCTGCTCGGCCAGACGGGTGCGACGGATAACGGCCTGGATGACGATTTCACCATCCTCAATCCGCAGATCCTGCGCGATGCCGGTGACCCGCGCACCTCCTACTATCGCGAGGCTTCCGGCAATGACGGCGCGCGCGCCAATATCGGCCTCGGCGGTGCGGCCGGCGGCGGGGTGGCAAGCCCCGACCGGACCGTGCAGATCCTGACGCCGAACGGCGGCAATCGCCTGACGGCCGGCGATGCCGTGACCGTGGCCTTCCGCTCCTCGGGTCTGACGACGAACCGGCCGAGCCTTTTCGTCAATGCCGGCGGCGGACAGGTTGCCGGTCCGGAAAGCTGGAGCACCTGGCTGACGGACCAGCGTTTCCGCACGGTGGGCAACACGGCGACCTACAACCCCGCCATCGATGTCTCCGGCATCCCGGGCGTTCCGGCAGAGCTCTTCCAGACCTATTCCTACGGATCGTCCACGCGCGGCGAGGCGCTTTCCTACAGCCTCGACGTGCCCGATGGCACCTACCAGATCACGCTCTATTTCGCCGAATTCTACACCTATGCGCAGCGGCCGATGGATATCCGCCTGCAGGGTGCGACGGTCCAGAGCAATTTCGACATTCTCGCGGCTGCCGGTGGCGTTGCGAACAAGGCGGTGGCCCGCACCTTCACGGTTGAGGCCGCCGGCGGCAGGGGCATCCTTCTCGACCTCGTCAACCGCTCGACGCAGGGTTGGCAGCCCATCCTCTTCGGGCTCGGCGTGTCCGAAGTCGTTCCGGCTTCCGGAACCTGGCTTGCCTCGCTGGAGGTATCGACGGACCTCGGCACGAACTGGACAACGGTTGCGACCACCCAGACCTTCGACCGCTTCGGCCATGGCGTCTTCACCTGGACGCCGACGACCGCGACCAACGGCTCGACAGCCCTGATGCGGGTCACCGCCACCAATGGCACCGAAACGCTGACGGATCTCTCCGACCGGCCCTTCTCCATCGTCGGCGCCGGCAATGTCTATTACGTGGATGATGCCAGCAATGACGGCGACCAGTACACGCCGGATGCGATCGGCGACAACGCCAATGACGGCCGCTCGGCTCTGCGCCCCATGGCCTCGCTCGCCGCGCTGCTGCGGCTTTACGACCTCAAGCCCGGCGATATCGTCTATATCGATACCGGCGTCTATCAGGTGTTCCAGAACATCGCACTGACCGCCGACGACAGCGGCACGGCGGCCGATGCCGTCACCCTCCAAGGCCCCACCAACGGCAATGCGGCGATCCTCGACCGCAGCAGTTCGCGCAGCGATGCCGCCGTGTTCGACTTTGCCGGTGCCGATTATCTCAAGCTCAGCAATCTGACGCTGCGCAATGTCACGACCGGCATTCACTATCTGAACAATGGCGGCAGCACGAACACCACGCTGCAGTTCCTGCGCATGACCGGCATCTCGAACCAGGGTATCTGGATCGAGCAGGGCAATCCGGATATCGCGATCACGGACTCGGTGTTCGAGAGTTTCACGGCGAATGCGCAGAGCGGCGTCAGGGCCGAAAACTACACCGGCGCACTCACGATCGCCCGCAACACCTTCGATATCCCTAACTACGCGCTTTACCTGCCGGGAACCTACAGCGCCTCGACGCTGCTCATCGAGGAGAACACGATCTTCTCGCGTGCAACCCACGTCACCAGCGGCGCGACCAGCATCGCGATCAGCAGCTATGGCGCGGGTGCGTCCACCATCGTGCGCAACAACACGCTCTCGGCGGCTGGCGGGCGGCTTGCCGGCGCGATCTCTATGTCCAACTCCAGCAGCGTGGCCGTGAGCCTCATCGAAGGCAACACGATTTCCGGCTACACCAATGGAAGCAGCGGCTCGGGCTACGGCATCAATGCCTCGAGCGGCAGCGAGCTTGTCATCCGCAACAACCTGATCACCGGCGGCAACCACGGGATCCAGAGCAACAACGGCGTGGTGCAGAACAACCGCATCCAGGCCATGACCGTCACCGGCATCACCGCGCGGACGGCCGGCACGCAGGTTCTCGGAAACACGATCACAGGTGGCCCGGTCGGCATCCGTTTCGAGAGCAGCGGGACGGGCGGTCTCGTCGCCAACAACCTCATCAGCGCCACGAGCGAGGCCGCGATCAACATAACGGGCACGGCGAACACGACGCTCGTTCTCAACAACACGCTGATCATTGGTGCCGGCGCCGGCGTTCTGCTGAACGGCAATGCGTCGGGTGTCTATGTCGCCAACAATATCCTGCAGGCTTCGGGCGGTGCCGGCATCGTGCTGGATCGCTCGGCGACCCAGTCCGTCGGCAGCGCCCGCAACCGGGCGAATTTCAACCTTTTCGATCTGAGCGGTGCTGCCGCAGTCGGCCGTATCGCCGATACGAGCTTCACCAGCCTCGACCAGTGGGCGCTGGCAACCGGTCTTGACGAGGACAGCCTCGCCGGCACGCCGGGCTTCGTCAACGCGGCCGCCAACGACTTCCGCCTCCAGTCCGGTTCCATCGCCATCGACCGCGGTGATCCGCTCTCGCCCTACCAGCGCGAACCCGGTCGCAACGGCGCGCGCGTCAATATCGGGCATCTCGGAAACACGGCACTCGCGACGGAAGGACAGGCGGAATCCGTCCAGGTTCTGTCGCCGAACGGGCTCGAGAAATTCGAACGCGACCAGGCGATGCAGATCACCTGGCGGACAAGCGGTCTGGCGCAGGAAGAGCTGGTCGGTCTCTATGCCACGAATTTCGGTCGCTATTCCGATCCGATGACCGTGATTGCCGGCGATCAAAGCTGGGCAGCCTGGAAGGCCACCCGGCCGACCACCGCTGTCGGGTCCTACACGACGATCTCCTCCACGACCGCAGTGGACCTGTCGGCAACGCCCGGCATTCCGGAAGCCATTTTCCGGACCCTCGCCCTATCAGATGGCGGTGTCGGCAACGGGCTTTCCTATTCGGTGGATGTGCCCGACGGCACCTACCGCGTACGCCTCTATTTCGTGGAGCTTTATGGATATGACCACGGCGGCCTCGATGTCGTGATCGAAGGCACGACACGGGCGGATAACTACAATCTCTTCGCCGCGACCGGCGCGCGAAACCGCACGACGAGCCTCAGCTATGATGTGGCCGTCACGGGCGGCAAGCTCGATCTCTCGGTGATCTCGCGCACCGGCAATCAGGTCACGCTGGCCGGCTTCGAAATCTCGAAGGTCACGGGCGTGGCCCCGCAAACCGCGCGCGTCGAAGTTTCGCCGGATAATGGCGCCACCTGGACGCTCGTCTCCGCCGATGCCGGGATGGACCGCTATGGCTATGGCAGCACCGTCTGGTCGACCGGCTTCGATACCAATGCCAACTCGGTTCTCGCCCGCGTCACGGTCGCCAACAGCCGCGATGTGTCCGACAAGCCGTTCCTGACGACCAATGCCGGCCGCAGCTTCTACGTGGACGACACGTCCAATGACGGCGACCAGTACACGCCGGGCGCGATCGGCGACAACCTGAACTCCGGCAAGACGGCCGACCGCCCCATGGCCTCGCTCGAAGCGCTGCTGCGGGCCTATACGCTGCAGGCCGGCGATGTCGTCTATGTCGATACGGGCAATTATACGCTGCTCTACGACCTCGTCTTCGGCGCCGAGGATTCCGGTTCCTCGACGGCTGCCGCCGATCGCGTCCGCATCCAGGGACCGACCGGTTCTGCCCAGGCTGTGCTGAACCGCGATGCGACCGCCATCGACAGCGCCGTCGTCCGCTTCACGGGCGCGGATTTCGTCACACTGTCCGATCTCGAAATGACCGGCGCGCGCGTCGGCGTCTTCTTCAACTATCAGGCTGGCTCGAGCGACATCTCTTTCCTCAACAGCCAGATCTACGCGAATGCCTATGCCGGCATGTATTTCGACTCTTCCAGTAGCGCACAGCTCAACCGGAACATCGAAATCGGCGGCAGCCGCATCTTCAACCATGCCAATGGCTACGGCATCTACGCCTACTTCTCGACGGGCAACATCACCGTCCACGACAGCGAGATCTTCGGCAATCTCTACGGGCTGAACATCTACGGCACGCAGGGGCAGGACAGCGCCATTCTCAACTCCGTCATTCGTGACAACGAATACGGCGCCTATCTCTACGCCAATGATGGAACATTCACGATCAGCGGCAACCGCTTCACCAACAACCGCAATGTCGGTCTCGAAGTCCTCGGCGGCACGGTGCGCGACAATATCGTCTCGGGGACGGCCTCCTACAGCTACAGCGTGGGCATCCGCGCCAACAATGCGGGCGGCCGCGCACTCATCGCCGACAACACCGTCTTCGACAACACGACCGGTATCGTCTCGACCGGCAATGCGCTGATCGAAGGCAACCGCGTCTTCCGCAACGCGCAGAGCGGCGTGCGCATCGACGGCCAGAACGTCACCGTCCAGGCGAACCGCATCTACTCCAACCTCGTCGGCATCGCCTCGACCACGTCGTCGCTGAATGCCAGCGTGCTCTCCAACCTCATCTACGCCAATGCCGATGCAGGCATCAGTTTCTCCAACACCGGAACTGCGACCAAGATCATCGCCGGCAACACCATCTACCAGTCGGTGGGTGACGGCATCATCCTGGCCGGCACCTCGCAGAATGCGCAGATCGTCTCCAACATCCTGTGGAACGATCTCGGCCGCATCCTCAACATCTCCTCCGCCGCGCAGGCCGGCCTCGTGCTCGGCACCAACCTGTTCTACCGCGGCCTGTCGGGTGCGGCGAATGTCGCGGTCTGGGGTGCGACGGCGGCCGCCTCGCTTGCCAATTTCCGCACCGTCTCCGGTCTTGCCATGGCTGGCAGCCTCGAAGGCAATCCCGATTTCATCGACATCAACGGCTCCGACAACGTGCTCGGCGGCGCCGACACGGCCACCGGCGGCGGCGCGGACGACAATTTCGGCCTGAAGCGCGGATCGATCGCCATCGACGCCGGGGAAGGCTTCACCGACCGCCGCACCGATTTCCTCGGCCTGCCGCGCTCCAACGACCCGTCCGTTGCCGATACCGGCACGGGCTACGCGCTGTACGAGGAGACGGCGGCCGCCGGGTCGAGCTTCAATCCGGCCGGCGGAACGGCGCTCAACCACCGCACCTCGACTGGCACGCGGGCGGTTACACTGCCCTTCGCCTTCACCTTCTACGGCACGTCCTACTCGACCATCTATGTCAGCGTGGACGGCTATATCGACCTCGTCGATCGCCAGCCGGTCACCGACGACAGCACCGATGCGCTGAAGAACCGGGTGCGCATCGCCCCCTTCTGGGAAGAATCGCTCTACACCTACGGCAATTCCGCTAACGACGTTTTCGTGGATACGTCTGTCGCCAGCCAGATCACCGTGCGCTGGAACGCCACGGCGGCGATGAGCGGCAGTCCGCAGGCGAATTTCTCCGCAACGCTCTTTGCAGACGGCCGCATCCGCTTCGATTACGGCTCCGGCAACCAGGGCATGACGCCGACGATCGGCCTTTCGGCCGGCAATGGCTACACCTTCGTCTCCGCCAGCTACAGCGGCAGCGGCGCCCTGCAGAATGCAGCCTCGCTGACCTTCACGCCGAATGTGGCCGAAGGCCTCGATTACTTCGATATCGGCGCCATCGAGTTCCAGGGCGCCTCCAACGACGTCACACCGCCGCGCGTACTCTCCATTCCGGCCCTGCCGGCCGAGGGCGGTTCGACGGCGGCTGCCTTCAACCGCATCTCCATCGGCTTCTCCGAGGCGCTTGAGCAGATCAGCGCGCTGTCGGCGGCCAATTACGAGCTGCGCTATGCCGGCGCCAACGGCGTCTTCGGTGATGCCGACGATCGCTCGATCCGCCTGCGGCCCAGCTATTCCTTCCCGGAAACGGCGCTTGTGCTCGATCTCGTCGATGGACCCCTGGCCGATGGCCGCTACCAGCTCATCGTGCGCGGCTCGGACGACCGGGCCGTCTACGACACCGCCGGCAACCGCCTCGATGGCGACAGCAATGGCAGTGCCGGCGGCGATTTCGTCCGCAACTTCATCGTCGATCGCTCCGTCAACCGTGCCCCGGTCGCCGCACCGGCGGCCGTAACCGTCGGCGAGGATGGCAGCCTGCTGATCCAGTTCGGCGCCTCCGATCCGGATTCCGATCCGCTGACCTACGAACTGATCGGCCTGCCGCAGCACGGCAGCCTGACCGGCTTCGAAGCGGCGACCGGCCGCGTCACCTACCGCCCGGATGCGAATTTCTCCGGCACCGATACGCTGCGCTTCCGCGTTAGCGACGGCAAGCTCGGTGTGAGCGAGGCGCTGGTGACCATCACCGTCACGCCGGTCAACGATCGCCCGACCGCCAACGCGCAGACGCTCAGCGCCATTGCCGGTGAAGAGCGCACGATCATCCTCACCGGCGGCGACCTCGAAACCGCACCGGCGGCCCTCGTCGCGTCCATCGTCACCGGGCCGGCCCATGGCACGCTGATGCTGGATGCCGGCAATGTCGTCCGCTATGTCGCTTCGCCCACCTATTCCGGCACGGACAGCTTCACCTTCCGCATGCGCGACACCGGCGATCCGGCCGGCACGCCCGGCAATGCCACCGACAGCGATCTGGTGACGATCACCATCAACGTCAGCAATCCCAACGACCCGCCGGTGGCGGTGCGTGACGACCTGACGGCGACGGTCGATGTGCCGCTCGCCATACCGGTCGCCATCTTGCTCTCCAACGACCGCGACCCGGATGGAACGACGCCGACGCTGACCTCTGTCTTCGGTGCGGTGAATGGCACCGTTTCGCTTCTGAACGGCGTCGTGACCTTCACGCCGGCGCCCGGCCATATCGGCTCGGCCAGCTTCCAGTACCGTATCACGGACGGCGAGTTCACGTCTGTCGGCGAGGTCAGGATCACGGTCGAGCCGTTCAATGCGCCGCCGGTGGCCGATGACGATGTCGTTACCGGTACGGAAGACCTGCAGGTCGTTATCCCGTTCGCGACACTTCTGGATGGCGACGTCGATCCGGAAGCGCAGCCGCTTTCCGTCCTCGGCATCGTGCCGGGCTCGGCCTCGGGCGGCATCGTGACCTTCGATCCCGCCAATGGTCGTATCGTGTTCACCCCGAATGCGAACGTCAACGGCGACCAGGGCTTCGACTATATCCTCTCCGATGGCGGCCGCACCGACATCGGCCACGTGACGGTGCGCCTTGCGCCGGCTAATGATGTGCCGACGGCAGGCCCCGTATCGGCCACCACGACGGAGGACACCGCCGCGACCATCCAGGCTGCCACGCTGCTGGCGGCGACGGCGGACGTCGATGGCGATAGCCGCACGCTCCTCAGCGTCGGCAATGCCACGTCCGGTACCGTGCAGCTTGCCGGTGGTGTCGTGACCTTCACGCCAACCGCCAATTTCGCGGGCTCTGCCGGCTTCGACTATACGGTCAGTGACGGCAACGGTGGTCAGGCCACCGGCCGTGTGACCGTGACGGTCACGCCCGTCAATGACACGCCGATCGCCACGGCCGATACGCTGTCCGGAACGGAAGACATTGTCCTGACCATTGGCGCGGGGGGTCTCGTTGCCAACGATGTCGATGTCGACGGCGATGTGCTGACGGTCACTGCTGTCTCCGATGCAATCGGCGGATCGGTTGTGCTGAACGGCACGCAGATCGTCTTCACGCCGGCTTCGAACGTCAGCGGTCCCGTCAGCTTCCGTTACACGGTCTCCGATGGACAGGGCGGCACGGCAAGTGCGCGCGTCACCATCACGCTTGCGGCCGTCAATGACGCGCCGGTTGCGACCGACGATAGCTTCGCGACCGACAATGCGACGCCGGTGACCATCTCGCGCGCATCGCTTCTTGCCAATGACAGCGATGTGGACTCTGCCATTAGCGTTACCGATCTCGTCACCAATATCGTTGGCGGTACGGTTCAGCTTTTCACCGATCGGTTCGTCTTCACGCCCAATGCCGCCTTCGTCGGTCTCGGCGGCTTCACCTACCGCATCACGGACGGGACGCTGTCGGCAAATGGCCGGGTGAACATCACGGTTGGCCAGGCCAACCGCGCGCCGAGCGCCGTCGCCGATACGCTCCAGACCGACGAAGACCAGGCACTGACCTTCACCGAGGCAAGCCTGCTTGCAAATGACACCGATCTGGATGGCGACACGCTGGCGGTCACGATCGGCAGCGCCCAGAACGGGACGATTACGCAGACCGCGCCGGGCGTCTATCGCTTCACGCCCACGGCGAACTTCAACGGGGCTGCGGGTTTCAGCTATACGATCGATGACGGGCATGGTGGCAAGTCGACCGCTGACGTGACCGTGACCGTCACCCCAGTGAACGATGCGCCTCGTCCCACCGACGACTCCGTGACGGTGGATGAGGATACGACGACCCGGATCCGCTTCTCCAACCTGCTGGCCAACGATATCGATGTCGATGGAGACGGGCTGAGGATCGTCGCGATTTCGAATGTCGTCGGTGGTAGTCTCGGCGAGGTCTGCTTCCCCTGCGGCCGTATGGATTTTGTTCCCTTTGCCGACTTTAACGGCATTGGCGGCTTCGACTACACGGTTGAAGATGCCGCAGGTGTGCAGAGCGTAGCGCATGTCACGGTTACCGTGACGGCCGTCAACGACGTCCCCCGCGTGGTGGACGATACGTTGACGGTCACGGGCAACAGCCTTGTCGAGATCGATCCTGCGACCTTGACGGCCAACGACACGGATGCGGACGGCAACCCGCTCACGATCACGGCGGTCAGCAATCCGCTGAACGGCACGGTGCAACTGGTTGGCGGCGTCATCCGCTTCCAGCCGGCCGCAGGCTTTGCCGGTACGGCCGGCTTCGATGTCACCGTCTCCGATGGTGCCGGTGCAACCGCGAACAGCCATGTGACGGTGACGGTCACCCAATTGAACAAGCCGCCGGCTGCCGTCGACGATGTCGTGTTCCAGCGGATCGGACAGCCCCTGCGCATCACGGCCGCCACTCTGCTCGGCAATGACACGGATCCGGACGGCGATGCCCTGACGCTGCTGTCGCTGGGAACGCCATCCATCGGCACGCTGTCGGCGCAGGCCGATGGCAGCTATATTTTCAACGCACCGCCCTTCAACACCGCCGATGCAAGGCTGACCTATACAATCGAGGACGGTCGTGGCGGGACCGCAACCGCCAACCTTACGATCCGGCCACAGCCGAACCGCGCGCCCACGGTCGCCGCAACCACGGCGACCACGGCAGAAGACCAGCCGCGTGTCTTCACCATTGCGAGCCTGCTCGCCAATGCCGGCGATGCCGACGGGGATACGCTGAGCCTCGCTTCCGTGCGGGCCGAAAACGGTGTTGCTGTCATCGATCGCGCGGCCGGTACTGTGACATACACGCCGCCAACCGATTACAATGGACCAGCGCGCCTCTTCTACGGCGTCAGCGACGGCCAGCGCACGACGGAAGGTCGCGTCGATATCACCGTGACCCCGGTCAACGACGCGCCGCGAGCGTCCCTCGTCAGCCTCACCGGACGACTGGGCGAAACGCTGCGCATCGATCCCGCAACGCTTCTGGCCAAGGTAACCGATGTCGATCGCGATACGCTGACCATCACCGGGGTCACGCCTCGCTCCGGCGGAACGGTATCGATCGAGCCCGGAACGGGGATCATTCTCTACACGGCCACCGGCACAGGAAACACGGGCTTCTCATTCACTGTCAGCGATGGAACAACGTCGATCACCGCGGCGGCGTCTGTCGTCGTGCCGCTTCTGGCCGTCGGCGATGTCGTCGTCACCACGGTCGGGACACCGATCGTCGTGGATGCGGCGACGCTCCTGGCAAATGACGTCGGTGCCCCGGGCGACATCGTGTCCTTCGTCGGTGTCTCGTCTCCGACCAACGGCTCGGTGTCCTATAATGCCGCCGCCGGCACAATTACCTTCACGCCGAGGGACGGTTTTGCCGGACGCGCCCTCTTCCGCTACACGGCCTCTTTCTCCGGTGTCCAGTCGACGGCCACGGTCGCCGTCGAGGTCGTTCGCCCGGATGCACCCACGCCGCTTTCGGACACGGTTCGGGCGATTGCGGGGCAGCCCGTCACGATTGATCCTGCCATCCTGCTGCAGAATGATGCGCATGCTCCGGGCACGACGCTGACATTGACCGGCGTGGGCGGAGCAACGAACGGGTCGGTCGCGCTCGTTGGCGGCAACATCGTCTTCACACCGGCGGCCGGCTTCGTCGGCACGGCATCCTTTACCTATGGTGTCAGCACGGGCGGAGCGTCGGCAACGGGTCAGGTCCGTGTCACGGTCGCCAACAACGGTTCACCATCTGCTGTCGGGCGACAGTTCGTGACAGCCGAAGACAGAGTGCTGAACCTGTCCCAGGCCGAACTGCTCACAGCCTTCCGTGATCCTGAAGGGCTGCCGCTTCGGGTCCTGTCTGTCGATAATGGCGTGAACGGCATCGTGACCTTCGACGCCGTCACGGGTGGGACCAGCTTCCTGCCGGCGTTGAATTTCAACGGCCGTGCCAGCTTCGATGTGACGGTCAGCGATGGCGTCAATCAGACGAAGGCCACAGTTCTCGTGCGTGTCACGCCCGTCGATGATGTACCTGTCATCCCGGCTCTGACATTGCAGGCTGTCCCGGGCAAGCCGCTGTCCGTTCCCGTCGTAGGACTCGTCGAGCGTCTGGTTGATCCGGATCTGGAAACCATCAGTTTCCGCCGCGTGGTCGGCGCAACACACGGCACGGCGACCTATAACCTTGCGACCGGCATGATCACCTTCATCCCCGCAGACGGGTTTGCAGGGCAGGCCTCCGTGACCTACGAAGTGGTCAGCGGTGGCGTGCCGACGCAAGGTGTCATTACCGTCAATGTGGATGCGGTCAACGCCGGCCATTCGGATCGCGAGATCGACACGAGCATGCGCGCCGGTGCCACGCTCGACCTTTCGCTCGCCACACTGGCGGGCCCGGGCCTGGACCTGGCAACACCCGGAGCGCGCGTTGTTATCGTCAGCGCACCCGCCGTCGGTCAGCTTCTCCAACAGCCCGGCGGCGGCGTGGCATACATCGCACCAGATTCCTTCACCGGGCATGTGTTCTTCGATTACAAGGTCATTGATCACGCCGGCGCCGAATCTACCGGGCACGTGTCTGTTGTCGTCCGCGTCAACAGTGCGCCGACGGTCGCCGCGTCCAGCGTTACGACAGACGAGGACACGCCGATCGTCTTCTCGATCGCCTCGCTGCTGGCGAATGCGCGTGATGCCGATGGTGACGTGCTGCGTCTCGTGTCCGCCAGTGCCAATAGCGGGGCGCGGGTGGTGATCGATTTCACTGCGCAGACGGTGACCTATACGCCGAGAGCAAATGTGTTCGGCACGGACCGGCTGATCTACGGCGTCAGCGACGGCAAGCGGGTGACAAACGGCGCTGTCGAGATCCAGATCAATCCGGTCAACGATGCGCCGATCGCACGCGCCGATACGATTGAGCTCCAGGTCGGTCAGACCTTGCGCCTTCCCAAGTCGGCTTTCCTCGACAATGACAGCGACCTGGAAGGCAGCGCACTGTCTCTCGTCGGGGTCACTTCGGCCCAGAACGGCACGGCATCCATTGATGCCGTCACCGGCGACGTGATCTTCGTCCCATCCATCACGAACGGCTATGCCACGTTCAGCTACATCGTCTCGGATGGCGATCGCCAGAGCATCGGCAAAGTCAACATCCAGGTCGATCGTCGCGCCGATCTCTTGGCGGCTTTGGCCGGCACCACGATCGAGATCCCCTTCGCCCGCCTGTTGGCCAATGATCCGCAAGGCCAGCCGCTCACCATCGTGCGGACGGAAATGGCCACGCGCGGAACGGCTGTCGTTGACGGTGCGAGCGGTGTCATTCGCTTCACGCCGGAGACCGGCTTCCGCGGAACAGCCTCCTTCCGCTACGTGTCGTCCGATGGCACCACTGAGACTGTGAGCACTGTCAGAGTGATGGTCGTCGCCAAGGATGCTCCCCTTGCAAGCAACGATGCGTTTGCAACGACCGTCGACATCGCGGTGGATATCCCCGTCTCCACGCTTCTTTCGAATGATCTGCATCCCTCGGCGAAACCCTTGTCCCTGGTTTCCGTCGGCGATGCAGTGGGCGGAAGCGTCGTTCTGGATGGCACGACAATCCGCTTCACACCGGATGCAGGCTCACGGATAACGGGCAGCTTCCGCTACACTGTGACCGATGGTGCGGCGATCGCAATCGGCACTGTCTCGGTTCCCGTTCGGGAAAACCGGGCGCCGACCTTCCGCGCAACTGCCCTGTCGGTCCTCGAAGACACGCCTCTCGTTCTGTCCTTCGCCGATGCGGTAGCGCGGTTTGCCGATCCGGAAGGCAGGACACTCACCTTCGTCCGGGCAGAAAGCGGACTGAACGGCACTGTGACGGTCGATACCGTGGCGCGGACCCTGACATTCCGCGGTGACACGAACTTCGCGGGTGCGGCGAGCTTTACGCTGGTTGTGAGCGATGGTGTCAACGAGGCCGCAGGCGAGGTGCAGGTCAACATCCGTCCGGTCGATGACGCGCCCGTTTTGTCCGCGCCGATCCTCTTCAGTGCAACGATCGGCAAGCCGCTGATCGTTTCGGTGGAGGCAATTCTGGCGGCGTTTACGGACGTCGATGGCGGGGCGTTCTCTTTCGGCCGCGTCGTCGGCGCGAGCAGCGGCCAGGCAACGCTCGATCTTTCGCGGCAGTGGATCACGGTTTCAAGTCTGGCCCAAGTCGGTCAGGAAACGGTGGTGACGTTCGAATATCTGAGTGTTGCGGGACGGACCCAGGCAAGCTTCACGGTGCGGGCCGTTGCGGCCGCCGTTGCCGGTGCCATGCCGAATGGACCTATGCTTGCGCAGGCCGCGTCGGATCAAATGCTTGCGACCGCTGCGGCGCCTTTCGATGGGCCCTCAATCGAACAAGCCGATCGTGGCTTTGCGCTGCCCTCGCAGATGGTTTCCGCCGATCAACGCGCGCTTGTCCTTCCCGCGACCGCCACCGTCCTGGGCATGCCCCCGGGCACTGGCACGGGGTCCGATCTGGCGATGGCAGGCAGCGTTGCGCCGGGCGTCGTGGCGGCGAGCAGCACGCGCGATCAGTCCATGCTGCTTGCCGCGCTGCTCGCAGGCGGCGTCAACCTGTCGGCCTACCGGAAGGTGTCGCAGCGGCGGGTGGTGGATACTGAGACCCTCCTCTCGCCCTTCCTTGCGACCGATGAGGAAGAGGATGCCCCAATGCCCTTGTGGGATGAGGGCGATGAGGACGGTTTTGTTCGGGTCGGCAGTAACCTTGGGAACAGGCAGACGATGACAGGCGTGATTTGATCCATTAGCTTCAGGTGCGGGAGGGAAGGACGACAGGGGATTTCAGGCCACGATCTCTGCGTAGGGAAACGGAGAGGATTGCTGTCGGCCACCCCTTCTGGATCGCGAAGACGTTGACGCGTGGCGGAGACAAGGCCTGTGGAATTGTCATCCGGTACGCGGCGTAACGGTAATATTGTGGGCAGGGCGGCTGCGATGTCTCCCGCGCCCGTTTTTGGGGAGAGAAACGGTCGAAAGTGCGACTGCATCCGTCTTCCCCGGTAAGCGTAACCCTTGGCCCGAGGGCCTGTTCTTCGATGAGAAAGCCAAAGCGATGACATCTGAAACCAAGCCTGCCGCCCCCGCAACGCCCTCTGAAGCCGTGATGCCGACCCGTGTGACGTGGGACGACAGCCAGATGCAGACCTCGTTTGCGAATGTGATCAACGTGATCAATTCGCGCGAGGAATTCACCCTCCTGTTCGGGACCAACCAGACCTGGAACGTGGTTGGCAGCAACTCGCTCGCTGTCAAGCTCTCCAACCGCATCGTGCTGACCCCCTACGCTGCCAAGCGCCTGCACACGCTGCTCGGCCAGCACATCAAGGATTACGAAGACCGCTTCGGTGTGATGCGGCTCGAGCCCTGATCTGACCTGAACCCATGGGGATCGTCGATGTCCAGCTGAACCCGGGCGAAGGCCAGGGTACGCGCGCCACGCGCGATGCATCGGGAGAAAACGATGCATCCGCCTGGACGTCGCTCACAAGCGATGATCCCCTTGTCTTCGCACGGGGTTGGCTGGCCGTCACCGGACGTTCCTTCCCACCCATCCGGCAGGGAACGTTGTTCTTGCGCGGTGCTGATCCCGCCGCGGCCATGGAGGCCTTGGCCGTCTGGGCGGCTCCCGGCCGGCCTGTCGATCTGGAGCGGCTGAAGGTGCTCGGAACCGACGCGCTGACCGCTGCCAGCGAACAGCGCGCACCCGCATTGGCCGCCGACGGTGAAACGGCGACGGCGGCGGTTCCCGTTCTGATCAATGGATCCATCGCCGCCATGGCCTTGGTCGAGGCGGTTCTCGAGGGCCCGACCGGCGGCCGGCGCCTGATGCGCCATCTGCAATGGTCGAGCGCCTGGATCGAAGCGTTTCTGCACCGTCAGGACCAGTATGCCGGTCGGGACGGCCTGCAGCAGGCAAGCTTCATCGTCGAGGCCATCGAGAGTGTGGCGACATCCGAGCGCTATCTCGATGCAGCCCGCGCCCTTGCCGGTCTTCTCGCCAACCGGTTTGCCTGCGGGCGCGTGGCGGTCGGCGTTCGCCGTGGACTGAAGAGCCGGCTGTCGGCGCTGTCCGAGAACGCGGAATTCGAGGGGCGAACCGAAACGGCCCGCGCCTTCGAGGCGGCCATGGACGAGGCGATCGACCAGGAGACCGTTCTGGTGTCTCCTTCGGGCGAAGCCGGCATTCGCCTCGTCGCCCATGCGCAGGACGGCCTGCGCAGGGCGCTCGGGGTCGATCATGTGCTGACTGTTCCCATCTTTACCGGGAAAGGCGCCTTCGGGGCTCTGGTCCTCGGCCGCGATGGCGCCCCCTTTACGCAGCGTGATGTGGATCTTCTCGATGCGATTGCCGTTTCTGCCGGTGGCGCGCTCTCGGCCCGGCATGAGGCGGATCGCAGCTTCATCGGCTTCGTGGGCCACCGCATCCGCCGGGCCGCCAGCGTGATACTCGGCCCGAGCTTCCTGCTCTTCAAGACCATCATCCTCGCCCTTGTCATCGGCACGGTCGCCCTTGCGCTCATCCGGGATACGGTGCGCGTCACCGCGCCGGGGACTGTCAACGGCGAGGCCCGCCGTGCCGTGAGCGCGCCGTTCGATGGCTATCTCCAGACCCAGTTCGCCCGCGCCGGCGATGTTGTCCGGGCCGGGACGGTGATTGCGGAACTGCAGGACAACGACCTTGTGCTGAACCGGCTGCGCAATCTTGCCGCCCGCAGACAGACCGAGGCCGAACGGGACCAGGCGCTTGCCAAGCGTGATCTCGCCCAGGCGGCCATCGCCCGCGCCGCGCTGGAGCAGAAGGATGCGGAAATCGCGCTCGATGATGAAATGCTGGAGCGTGCCCGCATCCGTGCGCCCTTTGATGCCGTGGTCGTCAGCGGCGACCTTGCCCAGTCGATCGGCAAGCCCGTCAGCCGGGGCGATGTGCTCTACGAACTGGCACCGCTTGACCGCTACCGGGTGACACTGAATGTTCCGGAAACGGCCATCGGATCGATCCGGCCCGGACAACAGGGCCAGCTCTTGCTGACAGCCCTGCCGGAACGGCCGTTTGCCATCGAGATCATCGCCGTCACGCCGGTCGCCCGTGTTGCCGATGGCGTCAACAGCTTCGAGGTTCTTGCCCATCTCGTTGATCCGGATAGCCGCGTGCGTCCGGCCATGGAAGGAACGGCAAAGATTGCGGCGGGTGAAGCTTCGCTCCTGTGGATCTGGACGCACAGCTTCTTCGACTGGCTGCGCATCCGCGTCTGGTCGTGGTTGCCATGAGTGGCGGTCTGACCCTCTACAGCGCGCTCTGGCATCGGGTGGAAGGCCTGAAGCCGCGGATGAAGCCGGGCGTCGCCGTCGAGCGGCATGTTATTCGCGGCGAGATCTGGTACGTGACGCGCGACCGGCTGTCGGCTGCGAGCCATCGCCTGTCCGCGCCCGTCTATGCCATCCTGATGCGAATGGATGGCGAAAGAACGGTGGCGCGCATCTGGCAGGAAGTGGTCGAGATCTTCGGGGCGGATGCGCCCTCGCAGGATCAGGTCATCCAGATGCTTGGCCAGCTCAGCACTTTCGATCTCGTGCAGGCCGACACGCTGGGCGACGGACGCGAACTGGCGCAGCGCGCCGAGCAGATGCGTGGCAAGCGCTGGCTGCAGCAGATCCAGAATCCGCTGTTCTTCAAGCTCCCGCTCTTCGATCCTCACCGCTTCCTCACGGTAACGGCGCATTTAATCCGGCCCTTCTTCTCGCCGCTCGGTCTCCTGATCTGGCTCGGCGTCATGGGGTGGTACGTGGTGCAGGGCGTCACCCACTGGGATGCCCTGACGCGCAATTTCAGCGATCGCCTGCTGGCGCCCGACAATCTCGTCATCCTGCTGCTGCTCTTTCCGGCCATCAAGCTCGTCCACGAACTCGGCCATGCCTATGCGACGCGCATCTTCGGCGGCGAAGTGCACGAGGTGGGCCTGATGTTTCTGGTCTTCATGCCCGCGCCCTATGTGGATGCGACGGCATCGGCGGCCTTTTCGGACAAGTGGCGCCGCATCGTCGTCGCTGCCGCCGGCATGATGGCGGAAATGCTTCTGGCGGCGGGCGCCATGGCAATCTGGATCAACGCGGAACCCGGCTTCCTGCGGTCGGCAGCCTTCAATACGATGATGATTGCCAGCGTCTCGACCCTGGTCTTCAACGGCAATCCGCTGCTGCGCTTCGACGCCTATTACATCTTCGCCGATCTCGTCGAAATACCCAATCTCGCCACGCGTGCTGCCAAATGGTGGTATTGGCTGGCCCAGCGCTACCTCTTCGGCATGCGCGAGGCCGTCAGTCCCGTGACCGGGCACGGCGAAAGCGTGTGGTTCGCGATCTATGCGCCAGCCTCGCTGGCCTACCGTCTGACTGTCGTCTTCTCGATCGCCCTTGTCGTCGGCTCCTCCTATTTCTTCATCGGCGTGGCGCTCGTTGCCTGGACGATGATCCAGAGCTTCGTCTGGCCGCTCCTCAAGGCCCTGCAATTCGTGCTGATGTCGCCGGCCGTCGGGCGCCGCCGGGTCCGCGCAACAGCGGTGACGCTGGGCGGTGCGCTGGCGCTTGTCGCACTGGTGGGCTATGCCCCGGTGCCGCATGGGACGGTTGTCCAGGGCGTCCTCTGGGTGCCGGATGAGGCGCGGCTGACAGCCGAGACCCAGGGCACGGTACGCCGGTTCCTCGTCGCTCCGGGCACGGTGGTTGCCGCCGGCACGCCGATCGTTGAGATGGAGGATCCCTTCATCCGCAGCGAACACAGGCTCGCCAAGGCGCGGCTGGACGAGCTCAATCGTCGGCTGACAGCCGCCGAAAGCATCGCGCCGGCCACGATTGCCGTCATCCGCAAGCAGATGGAATATGCCAGAGGTGAGCTTGCCAACACTGAGGCCCGCATGGCCGCGCTCATTCTCAAGGCGCCCGTGGCCGGCCGGGCGATCCTGCCGCGCTGGCAGGATCTCGTCGGCAGCCATGCGTCGCGCGGGACCGTGCTGGGCTACGTCATGCCGGATACACGCCCGATCGTCCGCGCCGTCGTGCCGGAGGGTGAGATTGATCTGGTCCGCAGCGAGACAAAGTCGGTCGCCGTGCGCCTGTCGGGCCAGATCCTGACGCCTGTCCCGGACGCGCGGCTTGCCCGCCTGGTGCCCGGTGCGGAGCGAAAGCTTCCCTCGCTGGCCCTTGCTGCAAATGCGGGCGGCCCCTTCGTGCTGGATCCGGCCGCCAAGGACAAGGACGTGGCCGTGCAGCCCTTCTTCGTGGCCGATATCGCGCTTCCTGAGACTTTCAGGCCGGAAGGCTGGGGCGAGCGGGTCTATGTCCGTTTCGATCATGGCATGGCCTCCCTCTTCGATCAGGCCTATCGCTCCGTGCGGCAGATGTTCTTGAAGAGGTTCAATGTCTGAGCACGTCGGTATCCCGCCCGTTCTTGCCCTGCCGCGCGGACCAGTCAGCGCCGCTGCGGCCGGTGAGCATCTCCCGATCGATCATCCCGTCACCTGGGCGCGCACGCGCCTGAGCCTCGCTACGCGGCTGTTTCGCGAGCGCCGCGTGATGAGCCATGCACGGGCGGCGGACGGCCTGCGCGCAGGCGTCCATACGCTGTCGGAAGAGATGTTGCAGGAGCGTGTCCGCGTGCTGTCCATCCAGCTCCGCCGCCGCGGGCTGAAATCCGATCTCGTCGCGGAGGGCCTGGCACTGGTCCGGGAAGTCGCGCGTCGAACGCTGGGGGTGGAGCCCTATCGCGAACAATTGGCCGCTGCCGCTGCCATCATGTCCGGCCATGTCATCGAAATGGCGACGGGGGAGGGCAAGACGCTGGTCGCCGCCACCTCGGCCGCCCTGCACGGGCTTGCCGGTCGCTCCGTGCATGTAGTGACGTCAAACGACTACCTTGCCGAGCGCGACGGCGCCCATGCCGTGCCGCTTCTTGCCGGACTGGGCCTGTCATGCGGCATCATCGTGCATGAGCGCACACCCGAGGAAAGACGCGTCGCCTATCGCGCCGACGTCACCTACATCTCGAACAAGGAAGTGGCCTTCGACTACCTGCGCGACAGGCTGCTGCGTGCCTCGCCGACGGAACAGCCGATGGTGTCGCGCTTTCGCCGCGCCATTGCGGCGGGTGAGGGCGGGCAGCCGATCCAGCGGGGACTGGATGTCGCCGTGGTGGACGAGATCGACAGCGTGCTGATCGACGAGGCGGGCACGCCGCTCCTGATCTCTGCCGAGGGACCGGCCCTCATCACGCAGGAAATTGCCGAACTTGCCTGGGCCATGGCTGGCGAGCTGCGCGAGGGCCCGCATTACGAGCGCTCCCGCCACGGCATTTCCGTCGAGATCACGGAGGCCGGCCGTCGCTATCTGGAAACGCGCCTGAGCGACAAGGGTCTGCCGTGGCTCATCGCCATTCGTCGCGAAGAACTGGTCCGTGCCGCGCTGACGGCGCGCTTCGTGCTGAGCCGGGACCGGCATTACATCCTGAAGGACGGCAAGGTGGTGATCGTGGACGAAAACACCGGCCGCACCATGGCCGACCGCTTCTGGGGCCACGATCTCCACCCCATGGTCGAGTTCAAGGAGGGCGTGCCGCTCTCCACGTCGCGCCAGTCGCTGGCAAGCATCAGCTTCCAGCGCTTCTTCCGTCGCTACCGCATGCTGTCGGGCATGAGTGGCACCGTGGCCGAAGCCGCGCCCGAACTGGCAAGTGTCTACCGTTTGCCGCTGACCCGAATCCCGCGCCGCCGCCCCTTGCAGCGCAAGGCGCTTGGCACGTCGATTTTTGCGGACCGGCAGAGCCTCTGGACTCATGTCGCCGGTGCCGTTGCCGGCTTCGTCGCGCGCGGTCAGCCCGTGCTGGTTGGCGTCACCTCGGTCAAGGAGGCAGTGCAAGCCAGTGAGGCCCTGGCGGCCCGCGCCATCTCGCACCGCGTCCTGAGTGCCGCTCAGGACCGCGAGGAAGCCGAGGCGATCGCGGCGGCCGGGGAGGCCGGTGCGGTCACCGTTGCGACCAACATGGCCGGACGCGGCACCGATATCCGCCTCGGGCCCGGCGTCGCGGAGGCCGGCGGTCTCGTCGTGCTGATGTGCGAGATGAACGATTCCCGCCGGGCGGACCGGCAGCTCATCGGCCGTTGTGGCCGCCAGGGCGATCCGGGTGCCTTTGCCGTCTATCTGTCGAAGGAAGATCGTGTGCTATCGGTCGCCACGCGTCCCTGGCAGTCCCTAGCACACCTGCCGATCGTCTCGACCGTCGCTTTCCGTCAGGGCCAGCGGCGCATCGAAACCGCGCAGCGCGATGCCCGTCGCTCTCTGGTGCGGCAGGACGAAAATCTGAGCCGCATGCTGACCTTTGCCGGAGGGCTGGATTGATGCCGAGACGTGTTTGCCGCTGGTGTGTGACCGCAGCGCTGCTGGTCGCCCCGCCTGCCCTTGCCGAGGAGAAGCCGGTAACGCCGGAAACGCTCGCCGTGCTGAATGCCGCCGCGGGCAATGCGTCCTGCCTGATCGAGGCGAACCGGATCATCAAGCTCTCAAGCCAGGTACAGGGAACCCTGTCTGACGTCTCCGTCCGTCGTGGCGATCGCGTCCGCAAGGGCCAGGTGGTGGCCTCCCTCGATTCCGAAGTGGAAGCCGCCCAGGTGGAATCGCTCCGCCTCAAGGCCGGCAATGAAGCGCTGATTGCCTCGAAGCGAGCGGTAAAGGCCACGCTGAAAGATACGCTCGATCGCCAGCAGACGCTGAACAAGCGGGGCGCGGCTTCGCTTCAGCAGATGCAGAAGGCGGAAATGGACTATGTGCTTGCCAATGCCGATGTTGAACAAGCCCTTCTCGACCAGCAATTGGCGCGCATCGACCTGAAGCGTGCAGAGGCCGCATTGGTGCGCCGCAACCTGCGTGCGCCGGTGGATGGTGTCGTCACGCAAGTGGCTCTGGATCCGGGCGAATTCGCCGATCCGCAGCAGATGGCAATGGAGATCGCCGAAACCGCCGTACTGCGTGTCGAGCTCTACTTGCCACTCGAAGCCTTCCCGCTGGTAAAGGTCGGCATGGCGGCCACCATCGCGCCCGAAGCACCGATCGGTGGCGCCTATCCCGCAACCATCACCAGCAAGGACGGCCAGATCGATTCGGCAAGTGGCCTCTTCCAGGTGCAGTTCGAACTTGCCAATCCCGACGGCGTGGTTCCCGGTGGCATCCGCTGCACAGCCCGCTTCGAGCCGGCCAAGAACTGATACGAGGCGCACGGGAGGATGAGCCGCCGATGGCGTGCGTCGTCAGCCGGCGCGCTGGAACATGCCAAACAGGTCGCGCGGATCGTCGGGATCGGCGATGATGTCGAGGTTCTGGTAGAAATCCGTGCCGGCGAGGCGGTCGCGGATATAGCGCAGCGCCGAGAAATCCTCGATGGCAAAGCCGACGCTGTCGAACAGCGTGATCTGGCCGGCATCTCGCCGTCCCGCGATCTTGCCGGTCACCACCTGCCAGAGTTCCGTGACCGGGAAATCAGCCGGCATCTGCTGGATCTCGCCTTCGATACGGGTCTGGGGCGGATACTCCACGAAGGTGTCGGCGCGCAGGAGAATGTCGCGGTGCAGCTCCGTCTTGCCCGGACAGTCGCCACCGATCGCATTGATGTGGACGCCGGCGCCGACCATGTTGTCGGTCAGGATCGTCGCATATTGCTTGTCGGCCGTGCAGGTCGTGATGATCTGCGCACCCTCGATTGCCGCCTCCGGTGAGGCGCAGGCAATGGCCGTGATGCCGGTGCCGGCGAGGTTGCGCACGGTCTTTTCCGTGGCACGGCGGTCGATGTCGTAGAGGCGCACCGTATCGATGCCGAGCACCGCCTTCATGGCAAGCGCCTGGAATTCCGCCTGCGCGCCATTGCCGATCATCGCCATCACCCGCGCCCCTCTCGGAGCAAGATGCCGGGCGGCCATGGCCGAGGTGGCCGCCGTGCGCAGCGCCGTCAGCAGCGTCATTTCGGTCAGCAGAACCGGATAGCCGGTGGAGACTTCCGCCAGAAGGCCGAAGGCGGTTACGGTCTGCAGGCCCTGCGCCATGTTCTTGGGATGGCCGTTCACATATTTGAAGGCGTAGATCTCGCCATCCGAGGTGGGCATCAGCTCAATCACGCCCTCGCGCGAGTGAGACGCCACGCGCGGCGTCTTGTCGAACAGCTCCCACCGCGCGAAATCCGCCTCGATCACGTCGGTCAGTTCCCGAAGCACCGTCTCGATGCCGATCGCATGCACCAGCCGCATCATGTTCTCGACGCTGACGAAGGGGACGAGGGCTTTTTCGGACGGCGGAATGAACATGCGGGCTCTCCTCTGGCGATATGTTCCAAGAGTAGCCTGCAGCGGTTTCTGGCCGAAAGAGCAAGGATGGTAAGAATTGCGCAGGGAAATGCGCAATTTGCTAGGAGCATTCGCGCAAAATGTCAGAGGCGCGTTCAAGAGAAACCCGCCGGCCTTTCGGCGGCGGGTTTCCTGAAGTCCGGGCTTTCAACCGCGCATCAGCTGCGCGGCTTGAGGTTTTCGGGGTCGTAGAGCGGCTTGTAGCCGACGGCGGCAACTTCCACCGGGAAGCTCTCGGCGAAATATTCGACGTTCAGCTTGCGGCCGACTTCGCAATAGTCGTGCGGCAGATAGGCGAGCGCGATGTTCTTGCCGATCGTCGGACCGAAGGCGACCGAGGTCGTGTAGGAGCGGCGGCCGAGGCTGTCGACCAGCACCTCGCCCGTCGCGGGATCGACCACCGGCATGGAGCCGACCGGGTAGCGCTTCACGCCCTTGCTGTCGGTATTGTCCGTCATGACGAGCGTGCAGAGCATGGCCGGTTGGTGCGGGCGCGCCTTGTATTCCAGGTGCTTCGCCTTGCCGCGGAAATCCGCCTCCTTGACCTTCGGACGGGCAAGATCGGCCTCGATGAGATTGTACTGGGTGATGAGGTCGGCGTTCTGCAGGCGCAGGCTCTTTTCCATGCGGCGCGAGTTGGCGTAGGTCTCGACGCCGAAGGCCATCACGCCGGTGGAGCGCAGCGCGTCCCAGACGGCAAGGCCATCCTCGTATTTCATGTGCAGTTCCCAGCCCTGCTCGCCGACATAGGAGATGCGGAAGGCGGCGACGGACTTGCCGGCGATCTCGATCTGCTTGATGGCGGCAAAGGCGAAGTTCTCGATGTCGAGACCGGCGGGGTCTGCCACCACCTTCTTCAGCGTCTCGCGGGCATTCGGGCCCCAGATGCCGATGGTGATGAACTTTTCCGAGACGTCGGTGATGGTGACGTTGAGACCGCGATCCTCGGCGACGCGCTTCATGTAGTGGAAGTCGCGCGGCCCGGCATCCGCACCGTTCACCAGCCGGCAGCGATCGGCCATGCGGAACACGGTGAAGTCGGCGCGCACCATGCCCTCGTCATCGAGGAAGTGGGTGTAGATCCCCTTGCCAATATTGGCGTCGCCGCCGATCTTGGCGGCACACAGCCATTCAAGCAGTTCGACGTGGTCTGGTCCCTCGATGTCCACCATGTGGAAATGCGAGAGGTTGACGATGCCGCAATCCTCGCTCATCGCCAGATGCTCGGCATTGGAAACGCGCCAGAAGTGGCGGTTGTCCCACTCGTTCTCGCGCACGGGAACACGATCGCCGTACTTTTCCAGGAGATGCTCGTTAGCCGCATAGCCGTGGGCACGCTCCCAGCCGCCGAGCTCCATGAAGTAGCCGCCGAGTTCCACCTCGCGCTCATACATGGGCGAGCGCTTGGCGCCACGGCCAGAGGCATAGGGTTCGCGCGTGTGCACGGCCGGGAAGTAGATCTTCTGCGCCGCCTCGTAGCAGCGGCCGGCGATGAAGTCCTCCGTCAGCTGGTGCGGGTAGAAGCGGGCATAGTCGATCGAGTTGTGGTCGATCTCGGTGCGCCCGTCCGTGATCCAGTCGGCGATCAGCTTGCCATAGCCCGGTCCATCCTTGACCCAGATGGCGACGCAGTACCAGAGGCCGCGCACCTTCTGGCTCTCGCCGCAGGAAGGGCCGCCGGCGGCCGACACCTGCAGGAGGCCGTTGAAGGAATGGCTCTCGTTATAGCCGAGTTCGCCAAGGATCGGCGTCAGCTCCATCGCCTTTTCGAGCGGCTCAAGGATCTGCTCCATATCGAGGTCGCGCTGCGACGGTGAGAGGCGTGCCTCGTGCTTTTCCAGCAGCTCGCGCGGATGGCACATGCGCGGATTGTGCTGCTCGTAATAGCCCCACTCGATCTGGCCGCCTTCGGTGGTCTTCGGATCGCCCGTGTCGCGCATATAGGCGGAGTTGCCCTGGTCGCGCAAAAGCGGGAAGCCGATTTCCTTGCCGGTGCCTTCGAATTCGTTGTACGGGCCGAAGAAGGTCAGCGGGTGATCGACCGGCATGACAGGCAGGTCCTCGCCGACCATTTCGGCGATCAGGCGGCCCCACAGGCCGGCGCAGACGATGACGTGATCGGCCATGATCGTGCCGCGGTGGGTGACGACGCCCTTGATGCGGCCGCCCTCAACGATCAGCGACTTGGCCGGCGTATTGCCGAACATCTGCAGCTTGCCGGTCTTTTCGGCGGCATCCACCAGCTTGCCGGCAACCGTCTGCGAGCGCGGAATGACGAGGCCGGCATCGGGGTCGAACATGCCGCCCATCACCTGATCTTCCTCGATCAGCGGGAACTTTTCCTTGATCTCGGCCGGCGAGACATAGTGGGCGCGCGTGCCGAAGGCGCGGGCGGAAGACAGCTTGCGCTTGATCTCTTCCATCCAAACGTCATCGCCGGTGCGGGCAACTTCAAGCCCGCCGATGCGGGCGTAATGGCCCATCTTCTCGTAGAAATCGATGGAATACTGCGTGGTCCAGACCGAGAGAAAGTCGTGGCTGGTGGTGTAGCAGAAGTCCGACGCATGCGCCGTCGAGCCGATATCGGTCGGGATGCCCGACTTGTCGATGCCGACAATGTCGTCCCAGCCCCGCTCGATGAGGTGATGGGCGATGGAGGCGCCGACAATGCCCCCGAGCCCGATGATGACGATTTTGGCCTTCTGAGGAAATTCTGCCATGGAACGCGACCCCTGATGTCTGTTTTGCCGGTGATCTTAGGGCCTTATCGTCAGACTGTGCAGCCTGTCTGCGACATTCTTCCAAAACTGCACGACGGGTTTTGTCGTACAGAGAACAGCCGCATGACCTGTGCATCGTCGTTTTCACACCCGTGCTTGACCGGCCCGTGGCAGCGATCAGGGCTTTACTCCGGCCACTTCATTAGAAAGACTGGAGAAGACAGATGCATGGGACGGGGCGCCGGAGATTTCGGCTTGCGAAATTCGGCGCCAAAGTTATACCAAATGGTAAAAATTCCGGGCGGAGCGCGGTCTGCAATCCTGATCCGGAGACAACATAAACGGGGATCAAGACGGCACCATGAGCGATCTTGCCATCGAGCTCAGGGGCATCGACAAGAGCTTCGGCCTCGTCCATGCCAATCGCGACATCAATTTGAAAGTCCGCAAGGGCTCCATCCACGGCATTATCGGCGAAAACGGCGCGGGTAAATCGACGCTGATGTCGATCCTCTACGGCTTCTACCAGGCCGACCGGGGCGAGATCATCGTCGATGGCAGGCAGGTCGCCATCCGCGACACCAATGCCGCGATTGCCGCCGGCATCGGCATGGTCCACCAGCACTTCATGCTGGTCGAGAATTTCTCCGTGCTCGAAAACATCATGCTCGGCGCCGAGGACAGCCAGATCCTCAACTCCAGCATCGCCAAGGCCCGCGTCGAGCTGAAGCGGCTGGAAAAGGAATACGGGCTGGAAGTCGATCCCGACGCGCTGATCGAGGAGCTGCCTGTCGGCATCCAGCAGCGTGTTGAAATCCTGAAAGCCCTCTATCGCAAGGCCGATATCCTGATCCTCGATGAGCCGACCGGCGTTCTGACCCCCGCCGAGGCCGATCACCTGTTCCGCATCCTCGCCCAGCTGAAGGCCGAGGGCAAAACCGTGCTGCTCATCACCCACAAGCTGCGCGAGATCATGGCGATCACCGACGAGGTCTCCGTCATGCGCCGGGGCGAGATGGTCGCGACCCGGAAAACGGACCAGACCTCCGTGGAGGAGCTGGCCGAACTCATGGTCGGCCGCCGTGTGCTGCTGCGTGTGGAAAAGGGCGAGGCAAAGCCCGGCGAAACACGGCTGTCGCTGCGCAACCTCACCGTCAGGGACGGCCGCGGCGTGACGATGGTCGACAACGTCTCGCTCGATCTCAGGGCCGGCGAGATCGTCGGCATCGCCGGTGTCGCCGGCAACGGCCAGTCGGAGCTTCTAGAGGCGATTGCCGGCATGCGCCGGGCCGTGTCCGGCACGATGACGCTGAACGGCAAGCCGGTGGAGGTGACGGGAACGGTCGATCCCGCCGAGCTGCGCCGCCGCGGCCTCGCCCATGTGCCGGAGGACCGTCACCATGTGGGCCTCGTCCTGAAGTTCGACGAAAGCGAAAACGCCATTCTCGGCTATCACGACAATCCGAAATACCGCAACGGCGTGCTCCTCAACGTGGACGCCATCCGCGCCGAGGCGGAGGAAAAGATCGCCCGCTATGATATCCGCCCGCCGAACCCGCGCCTGAAGACGGCCAATTTCTCCGGCGGCAACCAGCAGAAGATCGTGCTGGCGCGCGAGATGGAGCGTGGGCCGGACGTGCTGATCATCGGCCAGCCGACCCGCGGCGTGGATGTCGGCGCCATCGAATTCATCCACAAGCGCATCATCGAAATGCGCGACCAGGGCGTTGCCGTGCTGCTGGTGTCCGTGGAACTGGACGAAATCCGCGCGCTCTCCGACCGTATTCTCGTCATGTTCGCCGGACGCGTGGTGGGCGAGCGTCGGCCCGATGCCACGGAAGGGGAACTTGGCCTGCTGATGGCCGGTGTCGAAGGCTCCAAGGAGGCCGCGGAATGAGCAATCCCTACGCCAAGCTGCCGAACTGGGCCGAGTATGGCCTGATCCCGTTCGTCAATCTCGTCGTCGCCTTCATTGTCGCCGGCCTCGTCGTGCTGCTGGTAGGCGAAAATCCGCTGGAAGCGGCCTACCACCTTGTGAACGGTGCCTTCGGTCGCGGCGAATATATCGGTTTCACGCTCTACTATGCGACGACCTTCATCTTCACGGGTCTTGCCGTCGCCGTCGCCTTCCATGCGGGCCTCTTCAACATCGGCGGCGAGGGACAGGCCTATATCGGCGGCATCGGCGTCGCGCTCGCCTGTCTCTATTTCGACCAGACGCTGCCCTGGTTCGTTGTCTTCCCGATCGCGCTCGTCGGCTCGATTGCCTTCGGCGCCGCCTGGGCCTTCCTGCCCGGCTGGCTGCAGGCCAAACGCGGCAGCCACATCGTCATCACCACCATCATGTTCAATTTCATCGCTTCGAGCCTGATGGTCTATCTCCTGACGCGCGTCCTGAAGCCGCTCGGCTCCATGGCGCCGCAGACGCGCACCTTTGCGGAGGGCGGCCAACTGCCGAAGCTCGACTGGCTGCTCGGCATCTTCGGCCTCAACATCGGGAACGCCCCTTTCAACATCTCTTTCCTGCTGGCGCTTGTCGCGGCCTTCGGTGTGTGGGTGCTGATCTGGCGCACCAAACTCGGCTATGAAATGCGCGTCATGGGCCACAGCCCGGGCGCTGCCCGCTATGCCGGCATCAGCGAAAGCCGCATCACCATCATCGCCATGATGATTTCCGGTGGTCTGGCGGGCATGATGGCGCTGAACCCGATCATGGGCGAACAGTTCCGCATGCAGCTCGATTTCGTGCAGGGCGCCGGCTTCGTCGGCATCGCGGTCGCGCTGATGGGGCGTTCTCATCCGCTCGGCATCATCCCGGCCTCGATTCTCTTCGGCATGCTCTATCAGGGCGGCGCAGAAATCGCCTTCGAGATGCCCACCATTTCCCGCGACATGATCGTCATCATCCAGGGTCTCGTCATCCTGTTTGCCGGCGCGCTCGAAAACATGTTCCGCCCGGCGATCACCTCCGCCCTGGCGGGTTTCGCAGGCCGCCGCGCCACCGTAGCTGAGAGCAAGGGAGCCTGAGATGGACCTCTTCCACACCCTGATCGTGCTCCTGGAATCGACGGTGCGCGTCTCCGTGCCGCTGATTTTTGCAGCCCTTGCCGGCCTCTTCACCGAGCGCGCCGGTGTCTTCGACATCGGTCTCGAAGGCAAGATGCTCGGCGGGGCCTTTGCCGCCGGTGCCGTTGCCGCGGTCACCGGTTCGGTCTGGCTCGGCCTGCTTGCCGCCGTCCTCATTTCGGTTCTCCTGTCGCTGGTGCATGGCTATGCCTCCATCACCCAGCGCGGCAGCCAGATAGTCTCGGGCGTCGCCATCAACTTCGTCGTGGCCGGATCCACCGTCATTCTCGGCGAAGCCTGGTTCCGCCAGGGCGGCCGCACGCCGGCGCTGTCCGAAGGCGCGCGCTTCTCGACGATCGACCTGCCCTTCGCTGACACCGTGCGCGACGTGCCGATCCTCGGGCCGATCTATTCCGACCTGCTTTCGGGCCATTTCCTGCTGACCTATCTCGCCTTCGCCCTCGTGCCGGCCAGCTGGTGGGTGCTCTACCGGACCCGTTTCGGCCTTCGCCTGCGCGCCGTCGGGGAAAATCCGGGTGCCGTGGATACGGCCGGCATTTCGGTGATCTGGCTGCGCTACCGCGCCGTCATCTGCTGCGGCATTCTCTGCGGTTTTGCCGGCGCCTATCTCTCGCTTGCCATGACGGCCGGCTTCGTGAAGGGCATGACGGCGGGCAAGGGCTATATCGCGCTCGCGGCCCTGATCTTCGCCAAGTGGCGGCCCTTCAACATCATGCTCGCCTGCCTGCTGTTCGGCTTCCTCGATGCGCTGGCGATCCGCCTGCAGGGCAATCCGCTGCCGCTGATCGGCCAGGTGCCGGTTCAATTGATGCAGGCACTGCCCTATATCCTCACCGTCATCCTGCTTGCCGGCTTCATCGGCAAGGCCATCCCGCCGAAGGCCGGCGGCATCCCTTACGTGAAGGAACGCTGAGACATGGACACCGAGCTTTTCGAGGCTGCCCGCGAGGCCATGGGCAAGGCGCATGCGCCCTATTCGAAGTTCCCCGTCGGCGCGGCGATCCGCGCCGGTGACGGCAAGATCTACACCGGCGCCAATATCGAGAACCTGTCCTTTCCGGAAGGCTGGTGTGCGGAGACGACCGCCATCAGCCACATGGTCATGGCCGGCCAGCGCGAGATCCAGGCCGTTGCGGTGATTGCTGAGAAGCTGGCGCTCTGCCCGCCCTGCGGCGGCTGCCGCCAGCGGCTCGCCGAATTTTCCGGGGCGAGCACCCGCATCTATCTCTGCGACGAGGCGGGTATCCGCAAGACCCTTGCCCTGTCGGACCTGTTGCCCCACAGTTTCGAGACGGAAGTCATCGGCTGACCGGGGGCCGCCAGTGGGGCTGACCGGGGGGGGCGGCCGCCGGCCGCGCCTGTCGGCTGGTCCCTTCCATTCGCTGCGGGATATCAGCCTGTCCCGCCGATGCCAGGACGCGCGCATTGCCGGCGGCAAGCGCGCCAAGCTTACGGAACACTCACCATGATCGAAGCCACCTCCCGGCAGATTGCCACGCTCGCTTTGTCGCTTCTCGACCTCACCAATCTCTCCGAAACCTGCACGCCCGCGGAGATCGAAACCCTCTGCGCCCGCGCGCAGACGCCCTATGGCCATGCGGCGGCTGTCTGCATCTGGCCGCGTTTCGTGGCCCAGGCACGCGCCATTCTCGGCGGCGGCCCCGTCCGGATCGCCACCGTCGTCAACTTCCCAGGCGGCGATGAAAGCCATGAGGCTGTGCGCGGACAGATTGCCGGTGCCCTGGCGGATGGCGCCGATGAAATCGACATGGTCATCCCCTATCGCGCCCTGCTGGCCGGCGACGAACAGGCCGTCATCGACATGCTGGCGACGGTGCGCGAGGCCTGCGGCCCCGCCATCACCATGAAGGCGATCCTGGAAACGGGGGAACTGAAGGACACCGGCCTTATCCGCAGCGCCGCGCATCTGGCCATCCGCGCCGGCGCCGATTTCATCAAGACCTCCACCGGCAAGACGCCGACGGGCGCAACGCTAGAAGCGGCCGACATCATGCTGACAGCCATTCGCGAGAGCGGACGCAAGGTCGGCTTCAAGCCGTCGGGCGGCGTGCAGACCGTGGCGCAGGCGCGCCTCTATCTCGATCTCGCCGTCACCATCCACGGGCCCGACTGGGTCATGCCCTCCACCTTCCGCTTCGGCGCATCCTCGCTGCTCAATGACATCCTCTCGGTCATCGAGGGGCGCGAGGGCACGGCGGCGGCTGCCGGATATTGAGCCATGCTGCCGCAGGAGGTCATCCGCCGCAAACGGGACGGGGAAATCCTGGAGCCGGACGAGATCGCCGGCTTCATCGCCGGCATCGGCGACGGCTCGATCGGCGAGGCCCAGATCGCCGCCTTCGCCATGACGGTCAGGCTGAACGGCATGACACCGGCCGAAACCGTAGCGATGACGCTCGCCATGCGCGACAGCGGCACGGTGCTGTCATGGCCGGGCGCGGACCGGCCGGTGGCCGACAAGCATTCGACGGGCGGCGTCGGCGACAATGTCTCGCTCATGCTGGCGCCGATCGCAGCCGCCTGCGGCCTCACCGTGCCGATGATCTCCGGTCGCGGCCTCGGCCATACCGGCGGCACGCTCGACAAGCTGCAGTCCATACCAGGCTATGAGATCGCGCCGGATGCGGAAACCCTGCGACGCACAGTGGAGACGGCCGGCGCTGCCATCATCGGGCAGACGGCCGCACTCGCCCCTGCGGATGGTCGCCTCTATGCCGTCAGGGACATCACGGCTACGGTCGACAGCGTGCCGCTGATCACCGCCTCCATCTTGTCCAAGAAGCTCGCTGCCGGGCTTGGCTCCCTCGTGCTCGACGTCAAGCTCGGCAACGGCGCCTTCATGACCGGACAAGACGAGGCGGAGGCGTTGGCACGCTCGCTCGTCGATGTCGGCAACGGCGCGGGCCTGCCGACCCGCGCCCGCCTGACGGATATGAGCGAACCGCTCGCCGACAGCGTCGGCAATGCCCGCGAGGTGGAACATGCACTTGCCTTCCTGAGGGGCGAAAAGGCAGGCACACGCATCGAGACGGTTGTGCTGGCTCTGGCCGCCGACATGCTGCTGGCATCAGGTCGCGCGACCAGCTGGCAGGCGGGCCACGAGAGAGCAAGGAGCGTGCTCGCAAGCGGTGAGGCCCTCGACCGCCTCGGCCGCATGATCCATGCGCTCGGCGGGCCCGCGGATTTCGTCGAACACCCTGACAGATATCTGGCGCCTGCGCCCGAGCGCCTGCCTGTTGTGGCCGCCCGCAGCGGATATATCGCCGGCTATCGGACGCGCGATATCGGTCTGCTCCTCATCGAAATGGGGGGAGGGCGGCTCCGGGCAGAGGATGGGATCGACCATCGCGTCGGCCTGACGCATCTCAGACCGGTGGGCACGCGGGTTGAAGCGGGCGATCTGCTGGCAACGCTTCATGCGGCAAGTCCGCTTGGCGCCGAGCAGGCTGCTGCAGTCCTTGCAGGTCACATCCACATTGCCGAAGAGGCGCCGGCGACGAGGCCGGTGCTGGTGTCGGAGATTACCTGACGAGTTCCATCGTGTCGTCTGACACGCTGTAGGAGCGAAGTTTGCTGAGGAAACTCATGCCGATGAGCGTCGTTCCCATCGCCGTATCCGGAAGCACGACGGCACTGATGTTGCGCACGGCAATCGAACCAATTTCGATGCGGTCGATAACGACGCCGGAACCTGTCACGGGACCATTTGCGGTGTTGACCGCGATCTTGCCCTGATAGTGAACGGGAAGGATCCCCAGGCGCCTTGCCGTCGTCTCGTTCAGGGCCACCAGCGTCGCCCCGGTATCGATCAGGCCATCGGTAGAGCGACCATTGATGCGGAAACGGCTGCTGTAGTGATGATAGGCATCTGCGTCGAGACGGACCTTGCTGGCCGCGGACAAAGGGGGCACCGCCGAGGCGGCTTCGGCCGATACGGGTTGCCCGGCAGTCTCCGGCGCACGCTTCAACACAGCCGTCATGAGTTCCGGAACGGCGATTGCCGCCATTCCGGCCAGAAGAGCAACGCTGGCTAGTCCCCTGATCACGCGATATGCCTCCTCGCGTTTTAATATTCGGAGACACTATTTCAGAAATCTCTTGAAAAACAGTAGTCCGCCAGGCTTCCACCGCCTTTGGTTGCAGGCGTGGTTATGGCTTAGTTACTTCGTCCCGTACATACGGTCGCCCGCATCGCCGAGACCGGGCACGATGTAACCCTTCTCGTTCAGGTGGCGGTCGATCGAGGCGGTAAAGATGGGCACGTCAGGGTGGGCTTCCTGGAAGTTCCGGATCCCTTCGGGCGCGGCCAGCAGGCACAGGAAACGGATATTGTGCGCACCCCGCTCTTTCAGCTTTTCAACGGCAGCGATCGAGGAGTTGCCGGTCGCCAGCATCGGATCGACGACGATCACCAGTCGCTCGGCAAGGTTCTCGGGCGCCTTGAAGTAATATTCGACGGCTTCGAGCGTCTCGTGATCGCGGTAGACGCCGACATGGCTGACGCGGGCCGATGGCACCAGTTCCAGCATACCTTCCAGAAGACCGTTGCCGGCGCGCAGGATGGAGGCGAAAACCAGTTTCTTTCCTTCCAGGATCGGTGCCTCGATCTCCTCGAGCGGTGTCTCGATGCACTGCTGGGTCAGTTCCAGGTCGCGCGTCACTTCGTAGCAGAGCAGTGTTGAGATCTCTCGCAACAACCGGCGGAAGCTCGCCGTCGACGTTTCCTTCTTCCGCATGATCGTCAGCTTGTGCTGCACGAGGGGATGATTGATGACTGTCACGCCGTCCATGGTGCTGCTTTCCTGTCTGCCTTTTCCCGGTCTTGACCACTCTTTTTTCACGGATGACCCGGACCCTGCAAGGGTCAGCGGCACCTTTCAACCAGGGATGTCGATCAAGGAGCGGCTACAGGAAGGACCGCCCGTTTGGTCCCTGCGGCAGGCCGAGGTGCTTGGCGATCGTTTCGCCGATATCGCAGAACGTTGGCAGGATGCCGGCCGAGCGGGACGTAAAACCCGGGCCGAAGGCGAGCACAGGCACACGTTCGCGCGTGTGATCCGTGCCGCGCCAGGTCGGATCGCAACCGTGATCGGCGGTGATGATCGCAAGGTCACCGGGCTTGAGCTTGCGGCCGAAGGTCGGCAGGCGTCGGTCGAAAGCCTCGAGCGCGGCAGCATAGCCCGCGACATCGCGGCGGTGGCCGTAGAGCATGTCGAAATCGACAAGATTGACGAAGGTCAGCGATCCCTCGGGCGCCGTATCAATCGCCGCGATCGTTTCGTCAAAGAGCGCGGCGTTCCCGTCGGCCTTGCTGAGCCGTGTCACGCCCTGATGGGCGAAGATGTCGCCCACCTTGCCGATCCCGTGCACCTCCCGTCCGGCCGCCTTCAGGCGGTCGAGAATGGTCGGCGCCGGTGGCGGTACGGAAAAGTCCCGCCGATTGCCGGTGCGCCTGAAGCTCTGCGGATCATAGCCCACAAAGGGTCGGGCAATGACGCGACCGATATTGAGCGGATCCAGAAGCCGCCGCGCCGCAGTACAGAAGGCCATCAAGCGGTCGAGCCCGAACAGCTCTTCGTGGGCGGCCACCTGAAAAACACTGTCGGCAGAGGTGTAGCAGATCGGATAGCCGGTCCGCAGATGCTCTTCGCCCAGCCGGGCGATGATGTCGGTCCCGGATGCATGGCAATTTCCGAGAATGCCCGACACGCCGGTTTCGCGGCAAAGCGCCTCGACGACATCGGAAGGAAATGCCGGGCCTTCCGTCGGGAAGTGTCCCCAGTCGAAAAGGACCGGAACGCCGGCAATTTCCCAGTGTCCGGAAGGTGTATCCTTGCCATGCGAGATTTCGCAGGCCGCCGCATGGATGGCGAAGGTTCGGTCGGGCACAGGCATCCCTGCCGGATAGCGCCCTGTCGCCAAGCGCGCAGCCTCCAAGAGGCCAAGCGCGGACAGCATCGGAAGCTTCAGCGGTCCCGCGCGCAGCCCGTCTCGGTCTGCCGCCCCGGCCGCGCAGAACTCGGCGATATGGCCCAGCGTGTCGGCGCCGTCGTCGCCATAGGCGGCTGCATCGCGCGCACCGCCAATGCCGAAGGAATCAAGGAGAAGAAGAAAGGCTCTCGCCATGGGATCATCCGCAATCGCCCTGCCGGCCTATCGGGCAGTGGAGATCAGCCATAGACCTGCCGGTGACCGGAAGCAATTGTGCTCGTAAGGAGGCTTTGGCGGGAGATCATGAGCAGACGGAACGGGATGCAAGGCTTGCCGCCTCAGCACCCCTGGCAATCGATCTTGTCGCCGACGCGCTGGCGGAAATAATAGGTCTTCGCCAGGGTGATCGAGGCGGAGGTTTCCGTGGAATTCGGCCGATAGAACCAGAGCGTATAGGGCGCGGTGACCTCCGAGCGCACGACGAAGGTGGTCGAGGTTGCAAGGCCCGAGGGCAGGGTCACGGGCGACCCGACCACATAGGGGCGCGCTCCCTTTTCGTCTCGCGACCAGGCGACCTTTGCGGTCCCGTCGGATGCCACGGTGATCCCGGTGATCTTCATGGTGAAGCTGTCGCCGCCAAGCGGCTCCAGCGCGCGCTGGACGACCATTTTCATGCTGTCGAGCGTTGCCGCGTCGACAGCATTGCGCTGAGCCGTGAGGTCCGCAATCGTGCTGGAGGCGCGCGCCACCTTTCGGGCCATGGAAAAGCCGAGCGAAAGCTCGAAGCTGCCCATGTAGAGGATGAGCATCACCGGCACGACCATGGCAAATTCGATGGCGCCGGTTCCCGAACGATCCCGAAGAATACGTGGAAGAAAGCGGCTTATTCCATAGTGGCGGGCAGAGACTTTCCGTGACGTCGGCATCATGGACCTCAGTAGCTTTCCGCCTGATAGGTGCTTGTCGCCACCATCAGATAGTCGTTCGGCATGCTGGAGCCGGCAGGCCGAAGATTGGTGACATAGGGACGAACGAGATCGGTCATGACCGTCCAGCGATAGTAGACGCGGATCATGTTGATGGTGCCCGGTCCACCGGGCTTGAAGTCGAAACCTGCGGTGCTCACGTCAGAGCCCGCACCGCCGGTGCGCTTCATTGTCTCCGGCAGATTGCTGAAGGACGACACGCTGCGCACGTCGATGAAGAGCTTGGCGGGCGTTGAAGCTTCGGTTCCGGAGCAGGAAATCATGACCGAGATTTCCTTGCAGAAGGCTGTACGGAACTCCTCATTCGTGAGGTCGCTGGGTCGGCCCTGCTGAAAGGTGATCTGGCCGGTGCGCAGCTTGCGGGCCATGGTATCGGTGGCCGACGCGATCAGCTGTTCGCCTGTGAAGGCAACGAATGTTTCCACGGATGCGAACAGAATGACGAAGAACGGCATGGCGAGAATGGCGAATTCAAGTGCTGTCGCACCGTCGCGATTTTTCCGGAAGCGGCGGAAGAGGCCACCGCAAGCGTCTCCCGAACCTTGCGCCTGCCTCGATGTTTTCCGGAACCGCAGCATCACATCGCCCTGTCAGTCGTCAAAGCCGGCACATCGCATCGTGCCGTTACGGATCCCATGATAAGCGGGGGCTCGTTGAGAATTCGTATGCACGATCGTTAAATTTGACGGCGACTGTACCGAAGCGGCCATCCGGGGAGGTGGCGAGCCCTGGCCCTAGTTTCCGTTGCCGGTCGATGCCTTCGAGCCATCATGGGACTCGCAGATCGGCGCGCACGACAGGACGGAACGCTCTGTCTGGCGATAGACGCGCACGGTATCCCCCTCGTCGATCGAGACGATGATGCGCTTGTCCACCAGCGCATTGCCGTCGTTGTCGAGAATGACAAGATTGGTCGTGCCGAAGCTTTTGCCGGTCAGAACGATGGTGCGGGCATCTGCCACCGTCGCATCCGCGACCTCTGCATTGCCGATGATGACCTTCGAGACGGCACGGTCGAGCTTCAGCACCCGCGCCTGGTCCATATAGACCCGCATGGCTTCGGTGCCGGCCAGTGCGGGGCTGGCCGCAACGACGATACCCCCGAGCACGGCGGCAAGGCAGGATACAAAGGCAGCGGCGCGGGACACAGGCATCGGCGTTTTCCGGATCAATGACGTTGCATACTGTGACGGGTTTTGGTGAATGAACGGTTAAGCCGCTGTTCCGGCCTGATCCGCTGCCAAGCCGATCCTGCGCTCCCTGCGCCTCCGCGGCGCGTCTCTGCCCGCATCCCGCTCACGGGGCGCGGTACGGTAGCGGTTCATTTACCAAAATAAGCAACGCCGAATATTCACCCTTTGCTAACCCTGTTTCTTAAGGCGATGGCAAGTGGTGCTTTGTACCTTGGCGACACCCGAACAACGGAAACAGTTGGCGGTAGTGCTGAACCAGAACCTTTCTTGGTAGGAGAATGAACATGAACAAGATTTTCGCTCGTTTCCTGAAGGACGAGTCGGGTGCGACCGCCATCGAATACGGCCTCATCGCAGCCCTCATCTCGGTCGCCCTCATCACCGGTGCAACGGCGCTCGGCTCCAAGCTGAACACGCAGTTCAACAACCTGAGCACCTACCTGAACGTCACCGCTAAGACGTAAGACGATCGCCTGACACGCCCGGTGTTCATCGCAACGCAGGGCGTCGGCATCCTGGCTTGCAAGGCCGCTCTCTGTCTGGAGGGCGGCCTCGCCGTTCCCAGATGACTGGTTTCCTGAAGGGATGGGGTTACGGTTCATGTTGACCGCCGCGATTTTCGTCATTTTTCCGCTCGGCCTTGCCTTTGCAGCCGTCAACGATCTCCTGACGATGACGATCCCCAACCGTATCAGCCTCGTCCTGATCGCGTCCTTCCTTGTCATCGCCCCCTTGTCGGGCTTTGGCGCAGCCGACATCGGCTATCACCTGCTGGCCGCATTGATCGTGTTTTCCGGCTGTTTCGCGCTCTTTGCGATCAATGTGATGGGCGGCGGCGACGCCAAGCTCCTGACGGCCGCGGCGCTCTGGTACGGCTACAACACCTCTCTGATCGAGTTCCTGTCGACAACCGCACTCCTGGGCGGCTTCCTGACCATCATCATCCTGATCATCCGGTCGCAGGGACTTCTCATCGCAGCCACGCGTCTTCCGCTGCCAGCCATGCTTCTGAACGCAGAGAAAATCCCCTATGGCATTGCCATTGCCGGTGGTGGGCTGATGACCTACGCCGCCTCGCCGCTCATGCATCCCTTGATGACCGGCGCGATCTAGGCCGTCCCGCTCCGCTTACGCTCCTGCCATGGGCGCGAAGCGCGGTGAAATCATCCGTTAACCATCCGCTTAAGGATGTTGTTAACCATAATTACACCAATTCCTGATCAACCTGCGGGACAGAACAGTGGACCCGCCAGGAACAGATCATGAAACCGGTGCGCATCATCATCCTCGCCGTAGCCGTCCTTTCGGCCGGAATGGCAGGCCTGCTGGCAGTGAACCTCACTTCCAAGAGCAATGCGCCTGTTGTCGCCGAGACGGTCGTGCAGAAAGAGCCGGTCATCAACGTCCTGGTGGCCAGCAAAAGCCTTCCGGTGGGATCTCGTCTGGATGCCGGCGCCATGCACTGGATTGCGTGGCCGAAGGGCGGTCTGGTCGATGGCCTGATTACCGAGGAATCGCGCCCGCAGGCCATCACGGACCTGGCAGGCGTGATCGTTCGCCTGCCGATGTTCGAAGGTGAGCCGATCCGCGCGGAAAAGATTGCGGACGGTGCGGGCCGCACCCTGTCCGCTCTCCTGCCGGCCGGCAAGCGCGCCGTCGCCACGGAGATAACCGTTGCGACCGGCGCTGGTGGCTTCATCCTGCCAAACGACCGCGTGGATGTGATCATGGTCCGCAAGGGCGCGGACATGACCTCCTTCTCCACCGAAACCGTCCTGAGCAATGTCCGCGTGCTGGCCATCGACCAGCAGATCGAGGAGCAGCAGGATGGCCAGAAGGCCGTCGTTGGCACCACGGCGACGCTTGAACTGACGCCCGCCCAGGCAAAGGTCATCACAGTCGCACAACAGATGGCCGACCGCCTGTCGCTCGTGCTTCGCAGTGTCGCCGACGCCCAGGAGCCCGATACCGCCGCCGCCGATTACCTCCTGAGCGGCGAGGACGCCCCTGCCATCCAGGTCATCAAGTCCGGGTCGATCACGAAGACGGAGCCCGTTGCCGCACGTCCCACGACGCCCACCCCCACGATGCAGTAAGCCTGCGGAGCCGACCGTGAACATCATCGCACGAAATGCCCGAAACCTTTTGGCCGCAAGCCTCTCCTTCTGCATCGGCTTTTCCGGCATCGGTCCGGTTGCCATGCCGGGTTTCGGCGTGAGGCTCGCCGAGGCCGCCAATTCCGTCATCCGGATCACCGAATCCGGTCCCGGGGCGCGTCAGCGCATCAAGCTCGGCCTGAACAAGGCGGTCGTTATCGACTTGCCTGAAGACGCGCATGATATTCTGGTCGCGGACCCGACACTCGCCGATGCCGTGACGCGCACATCGCGCCGCATCTACCTGTTCGGCAAGACGGTCGGCCAGACCAATATCTTCGTCTTCGGCACCGGCGGACAGGAAATCGTCAGCCTCGAGATCGAGATCGAGCGCGACATCACGGGCCTTGAGTCCAACCTGCGCCGCTTCCTGCCCGATTCCGACATCAAGGTGGAGATCGTCTCGGACAACATCGTCCTGACCGGCACGGTACAGACGCCGCAGGACGCCGCACAGGCAGTCGCACTGGCCCGCGCCTTCATCAAGGGCGGTGAGGCGACGACCCGCAACATCACGGTTTCCGGTTCCGAAGGCGGCACGGGCGACATCTTCGCCGAAAGCCGCCAGCAGTCCCAGATCGTCAACATGCTGAAGATCCAGGGCGAAGACCAGGTGACGCTCAAGGTGACCGTCGCCGAAGTCAGTCGCCAGGTTCTCAAGCAGCTTGGCTTCTCCGGCGTTCTCGGGCGCGGCAACGACCAGATCGCGTTCCGCAACCCGACCAACCTCGGCAATGCCATCAACCCGCTCGCATCGCGCGTGCTGAGCACGATCGGCAGCGCCAGCATCGAGACCTATGTCAATGCGATGGAGCAGGCCGGCGTCATGCGGACACTCGCCGAGCCAAGCCTGACGGCGATCTCCGGCCAGCAGGCAAAGTTCTACGTCGGCGGCGAATACCGGCTGCCGAGCAGCCAGGAAATCACCACCAATGCCGATACGGGGCAGCAGGAGCTCAGCCGCGGTGTCGAAACCGTGGAGTATGGCATCCAGCTGAACTTCAAGCCCGTTGTGCTCGGCCCGGGCCGCATCAGCCTCAATATCGAGACGAACGTCTCCGAACCGACGTTTGAAGGCTCCGTCGTCAACGGCAACACGCAGCGCGACGTGCCCGGCCAGACCTATCTCTCGATCCGCAAGCGCGAGGCATCGACCAGCGTCGAACTGCCCTCCGGCGGCTCGATCGTCATCGCCGGCCTCGTGCAGGACAATATCCGCCAGGCCATGTCGGGTCTGCCCGGCGTCAGCAAGATCCCGGTCTTCGGCACGCTGTTCCGCTCGCGCGACTTCATCCGCAACGAGACCGAGCTGGTCATTATTGCCACGCCGTACCTGGTGCGCCCGGTCGCACGGTCCGAACTGTCGCGCCCGGACGACAACTTCAGCGCGCCGAACGATGTGGCCGGCTTCTTCCTCGGCCAGGTCAACCGCCTCTATGGCCGCGAGGAGCGGACCGCACCGGCCGGTCAGTATCACGGCAATGTCGGCTTCATCTACAAGTGAACAGGATCGCACCCATGAGCACCTCATCGATCGAGACCACCGGTAAGGTCCGGGCTCCGGCATGGGCCGCCGTGCTTGCCTGCGCCATGGCCGCAGGCGTGCTTGCCGGTTGCGCGCCCAAGCCGGATCGCCTGTCCACCGGCGCCGTGCCCGACGACTACCGCGCTCGCCATCCGATCGTGCTTGCCGAAGGCGAAAGCACCGTCGACGTGCCGATCTCTTCAGGCGATGTCAGACTTCAGCTTGCGACGCGCGATCTGATCCGCGGTTTTGCATCGCGTTACCACACCACGGCGTCGAGCGTCGTGCAGGTGATCCTGCCGAGCGGAGCACCGAACTCGGCCGCCGTCCAGCGCCTGCGACGCGAGATCCGCGCCGCGCTGGTCTCCGGTGGCGTCCCGGCAAACCGTATCGTTGAATTGCGCTACGAGGCCGGCGCATCCGGCGACGCCGCACCGGTTCGCCTGTCCTACACCGCCATCAAGGCCAGCACCGCACCCTGCGGCGAATGGCCGGAAGACCTGGCGATCAAGACATCGACAAACCAGAACTACTACAATTTCGGCTGCGCGACGCAGGCCAACCTGGCCGCCCAGGTGGTCAGCCCCACCGACCTTCTGGGGCCGCGGGTCATGTCGCCGGTCGACGCCGAACAACGCAACCTCGTCATCAACGACTACCGCACGAGCGGATTGCAATAGCAGCATCCGTCCAGAACGGACGCCGCGGGACCCGCACGGCAGCAGGATACGGCAGGAACAGAAGATGACCACGTTTGATTACAAGATCGGAAGCGGTGGGCGGCCAGACGACATGGCCCTCGACACGACGCGCCCCGGCGATCTCGACACGGTGAGACCGCTGCCGCGCATCTCGATCCATGCCTTCTGCGAGAGCGATGGCGTCCAGTCCTTGTTCGACACGCTCGGCAAGGACCGGCGCATGGCGAAGGTCACGCTGCGCGTCAACAAGGGCACGATTGCCGCCGCCGCCGCCATGTTCGCGCAGATGCCGACCCCCAACCTCATCGTCCTGGAAACGACCGTCGAGCCGCGCAACCTTCTGAGCGAGCTCGCACCCCTGGCCGAAGTCTGCGATGCCTCGACCAAGGTCATCATCATCGGCAAGCACAACGACATTCGCCTCTACCGCGAGCTGATCCGGAACGGCATCTCCGAATACATGGTCGGACCCGTGTCGATTGCCGACATCCTCCAGGTCGTCTCCAACATCTTCGTTGATCCCGAAACCGAACCGCTCGGCCGGTCCATCGCCTTCATCGGTGCGAAGGGTGGCAGCGGTTCATCGACGATCGCGCACAACTGCGCCTGGGGCATTTCCAGCCTCTTTTCGACGGCGGTGATTCTGGCCGATCTCGACCTGCCCTACGGTACCGCCAATATCGACTTCGATCAGGACCCGACGCAGGGGATCGCAGAAGCGGTCTACTCGCCCGAACGCCTGGACGAGGTTTTCCTGGATCGTCTTCTGGCCCGCTGCTCGGATCATCTTTCCATGCTCGCAGCGCCATCCATGCTCGACCGGGCCTACGATATCGAGCCGCAGGCCTTCACGCCGATCATGGAAATCCTCCAGCGCGCCGCCCCGATCGCCGTTCTTGATGTGCCGCATGTCTGGTCGGAATGGACCCGTCGCGTGCTGTCTGAAGCCGACGAAATCGTCATCACGGCAACGCCCGATCTTGCAAACCTGCGCAATGCCAAGAATCTTTTCGATTCCCTGAAGCGCCTGCGCGAGAACGACAAGCCACCCCATCTGGTGCTCAATCAGGTCGGCGTGCCCAAGCGGCCCGAAATCGCGGTCGAAGACTTCTGCAAGTCACTTGAAGTCGAGCCCGCCGCCATCCTGCCATTCGACGCGGCACTCTTCGGCAACGCTGCAAACTCCGGTCGGATGATTGCCGAAGTCGACAAGAAGGCACCCGCTGCCGAAACCTTTTCCCAGCTCGCCCATCTGCTCACCGGGCGGGCGACCAACAAGAAGATCCGTCGGGCGGGTCTGGGCAAGGTTCTGGGAATGCTGGCCCGCAAGTAACGCCGGGCACAAACGAAAGCTGGAAGAAGATCATGTTCGGCAAACGAGGAAACGACAGCTCCGTCAAGACCGCGCCCGCAGTCATTGCGGCCGTGCCACTGGCGACGGCCAAGGTTGCGGAACGGGTCAGCGGGCCTTCGCTGCGTGAAACCCCGCGTGACACCGCGCCGACGGCGCCGACCGCACCCTCCGCTGCCCCGTCGGGTGTGTCCGCATCCCAGCCGCGCCGGCGCCAGGCGCGCAACGAGCAGTACTACGAAACCAAGGGGCAGGTTTTCTCGGCGCTCATCGATACGATCGACCTGTCGCAACTCGCCAAGCTCGATACGGAGAGCGCGCGCGAGGAAATCCGCGACATCGTCAACGACATCATCACGATCAAGAATTTTGCGATGTCGATCTCCGAGCAGGAGGAACTGCTCGAGGATATCTGCAACGACGTGCTCGGCTACGGGCCGCTTGAGCCGCTGCTCGCGCGCGACGACATCGCCGATATCATGGTCAACGGTGCCGGCCAGACCTTCATCGAAGTCGCCGGCAAGATGGTGGAATCCGAAATCCGCTTCCGGGACAATGCGCAGCTTCTCTCCATCTGCCAGCGCATCGTGAGCCAGGTCGGCCGCCGCGTCGATGAATCGAGCCCGATCTGCGACGCCCGCCTTCCCGATGGTTCGCGTGTCAACGTCATCGCCCCGCCGCTCGCCATCGATGGCACCGCGCTCACCATCCGCAAGTTCAAGAAGGACAAGCTCACCCTCGACCAGCTGGTCCGCTTTGGCTCGATCACGCCGGAAGGGTCCGAGCTCCTGCAGATCATCGGCCGTGTCCGCTGCAACATCATCATCTCCGGCGGCACGGGTTCGGGTAAAACGACGCTGCTGAACTGCCTCACCCGCTACATCGACAGCACCGAACGCATCATCACCTGCGAAGACTCCGCCGAACTGCAGCTTCAGCAGCCCCACGTGGTCCGCCTCGAAACGCGCCCGCCGAACATCGAAGGCGAAGGCGAGATCACCATGCGTGAGTTGATCAAGAACTGCCTGCGTATGCGTCCCGAACGCATCATCGTCGGTGAAGTGCGCGGCCCGGAGGTCTTCGACCTCCTGCAGGCCATGAACACCGGTCACGACGGATCGATGGGCACGATCCACTCGAACAACCCGCGCGAATGCCTGAACCGTATCGAATCGATGATCGCCATGGGCGGCTACTCCCTGCCGGCCAAGACCGTGCGCGAGATCATCGCCGGATCGGTCGATGTCATCATCCAGGCCTCGCGCCTGCGCGATGGTTCCCGCCGCATCACCCACGTCACCGAAGTCGTGGGTATGGAAGGCGACGTGATCATCACGCAGGATCTCATGCGCTACGAAATGGAAGGCGAAGACGCGGCTGGAAACATCATCGGCCGCCATGTCTCGACCGGCATCGGCAAGCCGCATTTCTGGGATCGTGCCCGCTACTTCAATGAGGACCGGCGCCTGGCGTCGGTTCTCGATGCCATGGAGAAGAAGTAGCGCCATGTTCGGTCTAGAGCCCGCCGTCCTTGCCATCATCCTCCTGTCCGCCATCGCCGCGGCGAGCCTCGCCTACACCTTCCTCTTCTCCCGCATCGAGGTGGAGAAGAAGGCGGAAAACCGCGTGCGCCGCGTCAGCACCGCAGAAACGGACCGGACGAAGATCAAGGCAGCGCGCGACCGTGTCGCCGAACTCTCGAAGCGGCGAAAGTCGGTGCAGGATTCCCTGCGTGAACTGGAAAAGAAGAAGGAAGAGAAGGCCGTCTCCCGAAAGATGGATCTCAAGACGGCGCTCCAGCGCGCGAGCATCCAGATCACGCCCGGCAAGTTCTACATGATCTCCGTGGGGCTCGGGTTTACCTTCTTTCTGTTCGCCTTCATCTTCACGGGCAATATTTTTGTGGCACTCGGTGCCTTCATCGTCGGTTCGCTCGGACTGCCGCGGTTCGCCCTGAAGTTTCTCATCAAGCGCCGCAGCAAGAAATTTCTCGACGAGTTTCCAAACTCGCTCGACGTCATGGTCCGCTCCATCAAGTCCGGCCTGCCGCTGAGCGATGCCCTGAAGCTGATTGCCAGCGAGGGCCGCGAGCCCGTGAAGTCCGAATTCCGCAAGATCGTCGAATCGCAGCAGGTCGGCATGAGCGTGCCGGATGCCTGCGCGCGCATCTACCAGACGATGCCGCTGCCGGAGGTGAGCTTCTTTGCCATCGTGATCGCCATTCAGAGCCAGTCCGGCGGTAACCTTTCCGAAGCGCTTTCCAACCTGGCGAAGGTCATTCGTGAGCGGCGCAAGATGAAAGCGAAGGTGCAGGCCTTGTCCATGGAAGCAAAGGCTTCCGCGGTCATCATCGGCGCCTTGCCCTTCATCGTCGCCTTTCTCGTCTACATGACGTCTCCGGCCTACATGACGATCCTGTTTACGGACTGGCGCGGCCACGTGATCATGGCCTGCTCCGCTGTCTGGATGAGCATCGGCATCCTCGTCATGCGCAACATGATCAATTTCGACATCTGAGGACGCCGGAACCATGGAAGCGCTCATCACATCGATGCTCAATCCGAAGGCCATGCTGGCGCTCTTCGTCGCAGTTGCGGTCCTCGCCACGGTCCTGTCGCTTGCCGCTCCCTTGCTCGGCGGCAACAACCTCAACAAGCGCATGAAGGCGGTGGCGTCCGAACGCGAGATGATCCGTGCCCGCGAGCGCGCGCGCCTCAATGCCGAGCACACCGCCAACAAGGGCAGCCTGCGCAACCAGTCCGGCAACGGCTCGGTCCGTCAGATCGTCGAACGGCTGAACCTCAAAAAGGCTCTCCTCGACGATTCCATGGCCAACAAGCTCAAGGCGGCCGGCTACCGCTCCCAGAGCGCGACGAACACGTTCCTGTTCGCGCGGTTTGCTCTGCCCTTCCTTTTCCTCGCCATTGCCGCCTTCTACGTCTTCGTGCTCGGCTACCTCGCCGACAAGGCGTTCGGCGTTCGGCTGCTCGCGGTTCTCGGCTTCGGCTATTTCGGCTTCTATCTGCCCAACATCATTGTCATGAACACCATGGGCAAGCGCCAGGCCTCGATCCGTCGCGCCTGGCCGGATGCCCTGGATCTGATGCTGATCTGCATCGAGTCCGGCATTTCCATGGAACTGGCCATGCGTCGCGTTGCCGATGAAATCGCTTCCCAGTCGACCGAGCTTGCCGAGGAGATGGTTCTGACGACGGCCGAGCTCTCGTTCCTGCCCGACCGCCGCACCGCGCTCGACAATCTCGCCCAGCGCATCGGCCTGGAAGAGGTCAAGGCCGTGACCCAGGCGCTCATCCAGGCCGATCGTTTCGGCACGCCGATTGCTGCTGCGCTGCGTGTTCTGGCTCAGGAAAGCCGCGACCAGCGCATGAACGAGGCTGAGAAGAAAGCCGCAGCCCTGCCGCCCAAGCTGACGGTGCCGATGATCCTGTTCTTCCTGCCCGTGCTGATCGCCGTCATCCTTGGCCCCGCCGGTATCCAGGTGGCCGACAAGTTCTGACGGCCGGACGCCGCGTCTCCGATTGACCAAAGCAATCGATCAGAAGAAAAAACGGGGCGCCGCTGCCGACGCCCCGTTTTTCTCGTTGTTGGTAAGGCCTCTCGGATCAGTTCAGTTCGTGTTGCCGGCCTCGGGCGTGTCCTTGGCGGCGAGCTTCTGCCAGGAGTTCTGCTGGGAGAGCATGCCGCGCAGATAGGCGACATTCGCCTCCGCCTGATCGGGGCTGAGTTCCTTGCGGGCGATGGCTTCGGCTTCGGCAAAACGCCCCTGCAGGCCGACGGCAAGTGCGAGGTTCTGGCGCACGCCGCTGTCGGCGCCCGGCTGTTCTGCCGCGGAACGCAAATAGGTCTCCGCCGTCTTCAGGTCCTTGGTGAGCAGGTAGGACATCCCGAGATTGGACAGGACGGAAGGCTCGTTCGGCTGGATGTCGAGTGCCTTGCGATACTGGTCGCGTGCCTCTTGCGAGCGACCCAGCTGGTCGAGAATGGCGCCTTCGGCCGACATCAGCCGCCAGTCGGGCCGATCAGGCGTCTGCGCGCGTCCAATGGTCTGCAAGGCCTGCTCGAACTGTCCGGCCGCGGCCTGCGCCTTGCCATAGGCGGCGAGCACCTCGCGGTCGGTCGGATAGTTGATGGCGACTTGCTGCATCACGGCCAGAGCCTGGTCATTGCGCCCGGTCATGCGCAGCACGTTGGCATATTGCAGGCCCGTATTGCGATCCTTGGGATTCTTCTCGTAGGCCGCGCCAATCGTGCGCTCGGCGCCTGCCAGTTCCGTCGCGCTCATGCCGTCCAGCGAGCGCGTCACGGCCGGCGATGATGCGATCGAACCGGTTGTCAGCGGCTTCCTGGTCGTGGAGCATGCCGATACGGCAACAGCGATCAGAACGATTGCCGTGCCCTTCGAGAGCTGCCGGAGAAAGGCAGGGCGGATTTCCGGTGCGGACATGGTTCGGGCCTCTTGAAGCAAAACGCCGGGCGCCGCACGGAAGGGAACGTGATCGGCGCAATCTTCGCTCCAGCAATAATCTGTTAACCCTAACAGAGCGTTAATTGGCCGTTCTCCCGAGGTCTGTTCCCGCCGGGAAAGCCAGCACAGGAAACCGAAAATGATCCCTTTCCAGTTCATCGAGCGCTCCACGCCCTTCGACGCCGGCGGCGCCGGGACCCTGCCCGTCTTTGCAGTCACACCGCACGACATTGAGGCCGGCAATATCGATCCGATCGCACTCGATTGGGCCCGAAAGGCGGGCTTCAAGGCCGAAAGCGGCGCAGTCCTGCCCGTTCCGGCCTCCGACGGCCATCTGGGCGGCGCGCTCCTCGGCCTTGGCGAACAGCCGCTGGAGCTGCCTTTCCTTGCGGGCAAGCTCGCACGCGCCCTGCCGGCGGGCCGGTGGCATATCGAGACCGCACCGCTTTCGGCCGACCACCTGGCGCTCGGCTATGGTCTCGGCGCCTACCGCTTCGAGCGATACAAGAAGGCGACGATCGCCTCGCCGACGCTCGTCATCCCGCCCAATGCGGATGCCACCGACATCAAGCGGCAGATCGCCGGCATTTATCTCGCCCGCGACCTCATCAACACGCCCACCAACGACATGGGCCCCGCCGACCTCGAGGCCGTCTTCCGGGCACTCGCCGCGCATTACAAGGCGGAGGTCTCCGTCGTCTCGGGCGAGGCGTTGCTGGAGAAGAACTTCCCGCTGATCCACACGGTCGGCCGCGCCAGCACCGGCTTGCCGCGGCTTCTGGAGATGCGCTGGGGCAAGAAGGGCCACCCGAAGATCACGCTGGTCGGCAAGGGGGTCTGTTTCGACACCGGCGGCCTCGACATCAAGCCGTCCGCCTCCATGCTCCTGATGAAGAAGGACATGGGTGGTGCGGCCAACGTCATGGGCCTGGCGCTGATGATCATGGATGCCAAGCTGAAGGTTGATCTGCGCGTCCTCGTTCCCGCCGTCGAAAATTCCATCGCCGGCAATGCATTCCGCCCCGGCGACATCTATACCTCCCGCAAGGGCCTGACCGTGCAGATCGACAACACGGATGCGGAAGGGCGCCTGATTCTGGCCGACGCGCTCGCCTATGCCGACGAGGAGGAGACCGATCTCCTGGTGGACATGGCAACGCTGACGGGCGCTGCCCGCGTGGCGCTCGGCCCGGATCTGCCCCCCTTCTTCACCGACGACGAGGATCTCGCGTCGCGGCTGGCGGCGGCCAGCACGGCGGTGGACGATCCCCTGTGGCGCATGCCGCTTTATCGCGGCTACGAGAAGGACGTGACGGCCCGGATCGCCGATCTGACCAATGCCCCCTCCGGCGGCATGGCCGGCGCCATCACCGCGGCACTTTTCCTGAAGCGCTTCGTCACGCAGTCCAAGCATTGGGTGCACTTCGACATTTTCGCCTGGTCGCAGAACGAGCGTCCGCATGCCCCGATCGGCGGCGAGGCGCAGGCGATTCGCGCCCTCTACCGCGTGATTCGCGGCATGGCGAAGCACTGACCCGCAATCGAAACGCTTGCGTAACGATCTCACCCTAGGTTCAATGGGGTAGGCCCGGGGTGGGGCCGTTCTCGCAGGGAGCGTAAGCAGGCCATGGCCGTGGAGATGACGCCGTCACAGGCCCTGGGCCTGTGGCATGCCGTATCGCTGGAACAGGTGCGGGCCGAGGCCAATGATCTCAGCCTGCGCCAGATGGCGATTTTGCTGCATATCTATCTCGTGCCGCCGCCCCACACGGTGCGGGCACTCGCCGCCACGCTCGGCGTCACCAAGCCGGTCATCACCCGCGCGCTCGACAGCATGGGCGCACTCGGGCTCGTCGATCGCGTCAGGGACGAGCGGGACCGGCGCAACGTCGTCATCAAGCGCACCGTCCAGGGCGCGCTCTATCTCGAACGGCTCGGCGATCGCATCATCGATCGCGGCCGCCAGCTTCCGGTGTAGCTCATGACCAGCCTTCCCGACCGCCGCCTGAACGCCTACCGTCCCGATCTCGCCGAAACGGCGCTGAAGGGCGTCGTGGAAGCCGAGCGCTACACGGACGGCACGCCGGCCACCGTGGCGCTTCCGGTCGCGGACCTCCGGCCCCGGCCCGACCTTGCGGCCGGCATCGACACCCAGATTCTGCTCGGGGAACCGGTCAGGGTGCTCGACCGCGCCGACGGCTGGGCCTGGGTCAAATCCGGGCTGGATGACTATGTCGGCTATCTTCCGGAGACCGCCCTTGAGGCCGCCGCGCCGGCCGCGACCCATATCGTCACCGCCGCGCGCAGCTTCGTCTATCCCGGCCCGGACCTGCGCTTCCCCATGCGCCGTGCGCTTTCCATGGGATCGCGCCTTGCGGTGACGGGGGAGGCGGAGACGCGCGGCACGCGCTATCTGCTGCTTGCGAACGGCGAGGCCGTCATTGCCGGCCACTGCACGTCGCTCTCCGCAGCGCTTTCCGGCGATTACGTCGCCATCGCCGCCCGCTTTCTGGAAACGCCCTACCTCTGGGGCGGCCGTTCCGGCTTCGGCATCGACTGCTCCGGCCTCGTGCAACTCGCCATGATGATGGCCGGCATGGACGCGCCACGCGATTCCGACATGCAGGCGAAGGGTCCAGGCACGCCGGTCGAGCGCGCCGACCTGATGCGGGGCGATCTCGTCTTCTGGAAAGGCCATGTCGCGATCGTCGAGGATGTCGATACGATCCTGCACGCCAATGGCCACACGATGACGGTGGCCCGTGAAGGTCTCACGGCAGCCATCGAGCGCATCCGCTGGCTCTATGCCGAACCGACCGGCTACCGCCGCCCATGACCTCTGGTGCGCAAGCATGCGGCGCGTCCTGGCGTCCGTCCGATAAGAAAGGCGGTCAGTAGCCGGTCTTCCGGTCCACCAGCGCCTCCAGCGGCGCGCCGGCCTCGTGGCGGGCGATCTGCCGCTCCACATGGGCAAACAGCGCCTTCACATCCGACGACGCCGCCACATGCGGCGTCATATAGACGTTCGGCAGGGTCCAGAAGGGGCTGTCCGCCGCCAGCGGTTCGGTCTCGAACACATCCAGCGAGGCGGCCTTCAGCGTGCCGTCCGCAAGCGCCGTCAGGATATCGGCCTCCACCTGGCTGCCGCCGCGGCCGGCATTGAGGAAGACCGGGCCGCCGAGGGCGCCATCGCGCTTCAGCTTGCGGAAGAGGGCGAGATCGTAGAGCCCGCGCGTCTCCGCCGTCAGCGGCAGCAGGCCGACGAGAATGTCGGTGCGGGCAAGAAACGCATCCATCTCGCCGCCGTCGAAGGTGTCGATGCCCGCGATCGTCTTCCTTGTGCGCGACCATCCCACGACGTTGAAGCCCATGACGCGGAGCTTGGCGACGGCATCTTGGCCGAGAACGCCAAGGCCCATGACGCCGACGGTGACATCGGCCGCTTCCGGCTGGCTGAGATCGCGCCATTCGCGGCGCGCCGCCTGGGCCTCATAGGTCGCATGCTGGCGCAGGTGCATCAGGCAGTGCATCACCACCCATTCGCTCATGCGCGTCGTCAGGCTGCGGTCGATGAAGCGCACCAGCGGCACCTCCGGCAGGCCCGGCAGCGTCAGCACGTGATCGACGCCCGCGCCGCCCGAAAACAGCACCTTCAGGTCGGGCGCCCGCGAAAAGAGGTCCGCCGTCGGCTTCCAGAGCACGGCGTAATCGATGCCGGAGAGATCCCGGCCGGCATTTTCGGGGTCGGCGAGGTTGATCGCCTCCCGGTCGGCGAACGCCGTTGCAAGCGCGGCCGTGACCTCTTCGGGAATGAACTTGAGGTCGATGATGACGGGCGATTTGCGGGGCATGGATGAACTCGGCTACTGCTGGATCTGGCTGGTCGGCACGGCCTCGATGTTGAAGGCGGCGGCCATCAGCGCGCGGGTATAGTCTTGCGACGGCGCCGCCACGACACGCTCGGTCGGGCCTTGCTCCACCACCTTGCCAAAGCGCATGACGATGATGTCGTTGGCAAGCGCGCGCACCACCTTGAGATCGTGGCTGATGAAGAGATAGGCGAGGTCGTGCTTCGCCTGCAGGTCGCGCAGGAGATCGACCACCTGCGCCTGCACGCTCATGTCGAGCGCCGAGGTCGGCTCGTCCAGCATCACGAAGGACGGTTTCAGCACCATGGCCCGGGCAATCGCGATACGCTGCCGCTGCCCGCCGGAGAATTCGTGCGGGTAGCGCCAGCGGGTTGCGGGATCGAGACCCACTTCCTCAAGGGCGGAGGCGACGCGCCTGTCCCGCTCGCCGGAAGACAGGCCGGGCTCATGCACGCCAAGTCCTTCGCCGATGATGTCGGCCACCGGCATGCGGGGGCTGAGAGACCCGTAAGGATCCTGGAAGACGACCTGCATGCGCCGCCGCAGCGACCGCATTGCGCCATGCCCGAAGCCGGCGATGTCCTGACCGAGAAAGGCGATGCGCCCCTTCGAGCCGATGAGACGGGTCAGCGCCAGTCCGAGCGTCGTCTTGCCGGAGCCGGACTCGCCGACGATGCCAAGCGTCTGGCCGGCGCGGAGCGTCAGGTCGATGCCATCCACCGCCTTGACGTGATCGACCGTGCGGCGAAGGAAGCCGGCCCGGATCGGAAACCAGACCTTCACGTCCTGCCCCTCGATCACTGCTGGGCGGGACGGATCGGAAGCCGGCGGGCGCCCACGCGGCTCGGAGGCCAGCAGGTGCTTCGTATAGGCATGCTGCGGGTTGGCGAAGACCTCCGCTGTCGGGCCCGTCTCGACGATCTTGCCCTTGGTCATCACGCAAACCCGGTCGGCGATCTTGCGCACGATGCCGAGGTCATGGGTTATGAACAGCATGGACATGCCGTGCTCGTCCTTCAGCGCCTTGAGCAGCGTCAGGATCTGCGCCTGCACGGTCACGTCGAGCGCCGTGGTCGGCTCGTCGGCGATCAGCAGCTCCGGCCGGTTCGCAAGCGCCATCGCGATCATCACGCGCTGGCGCTGCCCGCCCGACAGTTCATGCGGATAGGCTGTGAGCCGCTTTTCCGGCTCGCGGATGCCGACCTGATGGAGCAGTTCGAGCACGCGTTTGCGCGCCGCCTCGCCCTTCAGGCCCTGGTGGAGGTCGAGAATTTCGCCGATCTGCCGCTCGATGGGATGCAGCGGATTGAGCGAGGTCATCGGCTCCTGGAAGATCATGGTGATGTCGTTGCCGCGCACCTTGCGCAGGTCCGCATCCGAAGCCTTCAGCAGGTCTTTGCCCTTGAAGAGGATCTCTCCGGCCGGGTGGCTGGCGGCCGGATAGGGCAGGAGCTTGAGGATCGAATTGGCCGTGACCGACTTGCCGGAGCCCGATTCGCCGACGAGCGCCACGACCTCGCCGCGCGCGATGTCGAAGGAGACGCCATCGACGGCCGTCGAGGTGTGGCCGCCCTGATGAAAGGCGACCTGAAGGTTCCGGATCGACAGGAGAGGGGTCTCGGCACTCAACGGTTCTGGGCTCAACGGAAGGTCTTCCTCGGATCGAAGGCATCGCGGGTCGCCTCGCCCACGAAGATCAGCAGCGACAGCATGACCGACATCACCACGAAGGCGGTGAGGCCGAGCCAGGGGGCCTGCAGGTTCGACTTGCCCTGCGCGATCATTTCACCGAGCGACGGCGAGCCGGGCGGCATGCCGAAGCCGAGGAAGTCGAGCGAGGTCAGCGTGGTGATCGAGCCGGAGAGAATGAAGGGCAGGAAGGTCAGCGTCGCGACCATGGCGTTGGGCAGAAGGTGGCGCCACATGATCGTGGCGTTGCCGACGCCGAGCGCGCGCGCCGCGTTCACATACTCGAAATTGCGGGCCCGCAGGAATTCGGCACGCACCACGCCGACGAAGCCGACCCAGGAGAAGAGCAGCATGATGCCGAGCAGCACGAAAAAGCCGGGCGGCAGGATCGCGGCGATGATGAGCAGGATGTAGAGCACCGGCATCGAGGACCAGATCTCGATGAAGCGCTGCATCAGAAGATCGGTCCAGCCGCCGAAATAGCCCTGCACGGCGCCTGCACTGACGCCGACGACGGCAGACGCGATGGTGAGCGCGAGGCCGAAGAGAACCGAAATCCGGAAACCGTAGATCATCCGCGCCATCACGTCGCGCGCCTGGTCGTCCGTGCCGAGCCAGTTGAGATTGCCGAGCACGCAGTTCGGATCCTCTACGCCGCCGGCATAGCCCGAGCAGCGCTCTTCCTTGCTCATCAGCCAGAAGGGGGCCGTTGGCGCCGAATGCGGGATGTTCGAGTTGACGGTGCTGTAGGAATAGCGGATCGGCGGCCAGATCATCCAGCCATTGGCGTTGATCTCGTCGCGGATGAAGTCGGAGCGGTAGTCGGTCTGAGCAAGGAACCCGCCGAACTTCTCTTCGGGGTAGTCGACGACCACCGGAAACAGCATCTCCCCCTTGTAGGAAGCGACAAGCGGCCGGTCATTGGCGATGAACTCGGCAAAGAGGCTGAGCACGAAGAGGACGAGGAAGATCCAGAACGACCAGTAGCCGCGCCGGTTCGCCTTGAAGTTCTGCCAGCGCCGCTGGTTGACGGGCGAGCGCAGGCCACGGCGCACGGGCGTAGCGTCGGCGGGTGAGAGGGCGGAGGCGGTGGCGCTGGCCATCAGACATCCCTCCGCTCGAAATCGATGCGCGGATCGACCCAGGTATAGACGAGGTCGGAGAGCAGCCCCACGATGAGGCCCATCAGCGAGAAGATGTAGAGCGTGCCGAAGACGATCGGATAGTCGCGCTTGACGACCGCGTCATAGCCGAGCCGCCCGAGGCCATCGAGCGAGAAGATGTATTCGACCAGCAGCGACCCGGTAAAGAAGGCCGAGATGAAGGCGCCGGGAAAGCCGGCGATGATGATCAGCATCGCGTTGCGGAACACATGGCCGTAAAGCACCTGCCGCTCGCCGAGCCCCTTGGCACGGGCGGTGACGACATACTGCTTCTTGATCTCGTCGATGAAGGAATTCTTGGTCAAAAGCGTCGTGGTGGCGAAGGCAGACAAGAGCAGCGTGATCAGCGGCAGCGTCATGTGCCAGAAATAGTCTAGGATCTTCTGCCACCAGGTGAGCTGGCTGAAATTGTCCGAGACGAGGCCGCGCAGCGGAAACCAGTCGAAGAAGGAGCCGCCGGCAAACAGCACGATCAGCAGAATGCCGAAGAGGAAGCCGGGAACCGCATAGCCGACGATGATGATGCCGGAGGTCCACACATCAAAGGTCGAACCGTCGGATACCGCCTTCCGGATGCCGAGCGGAATGGAAATGGCATAGGACAGGATGAGGATCCACACGCCGAGCGAGATGGACACCGGCATCTTCTCGAGGATCAGGTCCACCACCGAGGCATTGCGGAAGAAGCTCTCGCCGAAATCGAAGCGGGCATAATCCCACATCATCTTGCCGAAGCGTTCCAGCGGCGACTTGTCGAAGCCGAACTGCTTTTCCAGCCGCTTGATGAATTCGGGGTCGAGGCCCTGCGCGCCGCGATACTTGCCGGCTTCCTCGCCGCCGGATTCCTGGAAACCGATGTCGTTGCCGGTGCCGGCGAGGCGATCGCCGGAATTCTGCCCGGTGAGATCGGAAATAACCTGCTCGACCGGGCCGCCCGGTGCGAACTGCACGATGATGAAGGAAATCGCCATGATGCCGATCAGCGTCGGGATCATCAAAAGCAGGCGCCTGAGGATATAGGCCGCCATCTAGCGCCCGCCTCCGGGCCGTTCTGCTCCGGCCGTCACCGTCGAGAATGTCACGCCGATCCGTTCCCCGCTCTGCCAGGTCCGCCACGGAGGCGGCAGACCTCTCTGATTCGTCATGAATAGCCTTTGGCGGCGCGTTTTTCCATTGCCGTGCCGCAGGCGCTCACGGTTTGGCGGCAGGATCGAACCACCAGATGCCGGGAAAGCCCGTCGAATACTCAGGGAGAGGGGTCGGGTAACGAAGCGTCGATGTGTAGGCGATGCGGGAGGACCGGCTCGTATAGCTCGGGATCACGTAGTGATGGGCGAGCAGCACCCGGTCAAGCGCCTTGGTGGTGGCGACCAGATCCTCGCGGTCCTTGGCGAAGATGATGCGCTTGATCAGGGCGTCGATGCCGGGATCGGAAATGCCGGCATAGTTCTGCGAGCCCTCGCGCTTGGCCGAGGCCGAGCCCCAGTATTCCGTCTGCTCGTTGCCCGGATTCAACGACTGGGCCCAGCCGCTATACATCACGTCGAAATCGCGCGAGCGCCAGCGATTGGTGAACTGCGAGGAATCGACGGTGCGGATGCGCGCTTCCACGCCGATCTTCTTCAGGTTCTGTGACCAGGGCAGCGCCACGCGCTCGATGGTCGGTCCATCCAGCAGGATCTCGAAGCTGAAGGGCTCGCCCGTCTTGGCATTGACCATGCGGTTGTTCTTCAGCTCGTAGCCAGCCTCCTTGAAGAGCGCGATCGCCTTGCGCAGGTTGTCGCGCTGCGCCTGCGGCGTGCCGCCCACCGGGTTCTGGTAGGGCGTCGTGAAGACCTCCGGCGGCACCTGATCCCTGATGCTCTCCAGCACGTCCTTCTCCTTGCCCTCCGGAAGGCCCTTGGAGGCAAGTTCGGAGCCGAAGAAGTAGCTGTTGATACGATCATACTGGTTGTAGAAGATCGTCCGCTTCAGCTCTTCGAAGTCGAAGGCATAGTTCAGCGCCTCGCGCACCCGCTCGTCCTGGAACTTCTCGCGGCGCAGATTGGGGATGAAGCCGACCAGAACGCCGCTGTCGCGGTAGTCATTGTCCAGCACTTCCCGCTTCAACCGTCCGTCATTGATGGCCGGGAAGTCATAGGATGTCGCCCAGCGCTTGGCTGAATTCTCCCACCAGTAATCAGCATTGCCCGAGCGGAAGGCTTCGAAGGCGACATCAAGATCGGCAAAATAGGTGTAGGTGATCACATCGACATTGTTCTGGCCGACATTGACCGGGAGATCCTTGCCCCAGTAGTCGGCGCGCCGCTCAAAGCGAAGAGTGGCGCCGGGCGTGGCGGAGACGAGCTTGTAGGGCCCGGAGCCCAGGGGCAGTTCAAGCGAGGTCTTGGAAATATCACGGGGCGTTCCCTTGGCGTCCTTGCCCGTCCACCAGTGCTTGGGAACGACGATGAGATCGCCGACGATCTGTGGCAGTTCGCGATTGCCCTTCTCGTCGAAAGTGAAGGTCACCTCGCGCTCGCCGGTTTTCTCCACCTTCGTCACATGCTGGTAGTAAAGCGCGATCTTCGGGTCATTGGCCTTAGCGGATTCGAAGCTGAAGATCACGTCGTCCGGGGTTACCGGCTGCCCGTCCTCCCATTTTGCCTCCGCACGAAGCCGGAATTTCACGAAGCTGTAGTCTTCGGGATAGGCGATGGCTTTCGCCAACAGCCCGTAGGTCGCCGAAATCTCGTCCATCGAGCGCTTCATCAGTGTCTCGTAGACCAGGCCGGGCGTGGCCGGCGCGCCGATCCCTGACGCGAGCTCGCCGCGCGCCACCAGCGGATTGTAGGTATCGAAGGTGCCGAGCCCCGTCAGGCGAAGAGTGCCGCCCTTCGGCGCGTCCGGATTGACGTAGTCAAACCGCTGGAACCCTTCCTGATACTTCGGCGCGCCGATGGTCGCGGTCCCGATCTTCCAGGCCGGCTCCGTCTCTGCAGCCGCAGCCGGCGCCGCAAGTGACAGACAGATCATAAGACTGGCAGCGGACCACAGACGGGCATTCGGCATCAGGGCATATCCTCTCTCGTGTCGTGTTCGACGCTGCGTTCGCAGGCGTGTGCGCAAGGAACTGAGGCATCAGTCTAGGCGAATTGATGGCTGCTGCCAGCGCTCCCGCCCCAAAACAGGCCAAATTTTCAGTGAACGCCTTCTGCTCAAGGCCGGCGCAATGCCCCGCCCGCATGCTCAAGCGGAGACGGGGCGCACCGCACCGGCTGGCTGACGGATGTTGGCGGCGGATGAGGACAACATGACCAAGACACGCAAGACATGGGGCGCCCGCGCTGGCGCCCTGCTTTTCTCGGCCCTGACGCTGGTCGGTCTTCTGGAGCCGACCGCCGGTACCGTCTACGCCGCCGACCAGACGCCGGCCAAGGAACTCTTCGGCTCGATGAAGCTGCCGGTGCGCGCCAACCCGACCTCCTTCGGCTTCTATTCCAAAGGCTGCATTGCCGGCGCCGTCGCCATTCCAACAGATGGTCCGACCTGGCAGGCCATGCGCCTGTCCCGCAATCGTCGTTGGGGACATCCGAAAATGATCTCCCTGATCGAGCAGTTATCGCGTGACGCAGTGACCAAGGCCAACTGGCCGGGCCTGTTGCTCGGCGACATCTCCCAGCCGCGCGGCGGGCCGATGCTGACCGGTCACGCATCGCACCAGATCGGCCTCGATGCCGACATCTGGCTGACGCCGATGCCGCAGCGGACGTTGACGGCCGCCGAGCGTGAAAGCATTTCGGCCACATCCATGCTGGACCCGAAGAAGTTCCTGACCATCAACGACAAGGTCTGGAACGGCAATCAGGCCAAGCTGATCATGCTCGCCGCCAGCTATCCGCAGGTCGAGCGCATCTTCGTCAATCCGGCGATCAAGAAGAAGCTCTGCGACACCTGGACCGGCGACCGCACCTTCATGGGCAAGGTGCGGCCCATCTACGGCCACGACTATCACTTCCACATCCGCATTTCCTGCCCGGCCGATTCGCCCAACTGCCGCAAGCAGGAGCCCGTGACGGCAGGCGACGGCTGCGACAAATCGCTCGCCTGGTGGTTCACCGACGAGCCCTGGGCAAAGCCCGACAAGCCGAAGGACCAGAAGCCGGTCAAGCCGCGGCAGACGACGCTGGACGACCTGCCAAAGGCTTGCCGGGCCGTGCTGGCGGGCGCGCCGGTCTCCGAGGCGGAAGCGACTGTGCGGACCGCCGTGACCGCGCCGGCCCCTGCATCCGACGGTGTCGGTGCGATGATCCGCGCGACCTCCGAAGAGCAGCCATCCTCCGTGCCGGTTCCTCTTGCGCGGCCCGCGCTGCAGTAGACGGCTTCCCAATTGGCGCCACCTGCGTTAAAGCGGTTTCAAATCGATTGAAAGATCGAGACGAAAGCGTTTGGCGCCAAAGCGGAGACCCGTCATGACCCGTCCGACATGCGTGGCGCTGATTGCCCACGACCAGAAGAAAGATGATCTGGCCGCCTTTGCGAAGCGGAATGAAGCGGTGCTGTCCGGCATGAAGATCGTGGCGACTGGCACGACCGGCGGCCGCGTTCTGGAAATGTGCCCCGGCCTCGATGTCACGCGCCTGAAAAGTGGGCCGCTTGGTGGTGACCAGCAGATCGGCGCGCTGATTGCCACCGGCGAGGTGGACATGCTGATTTTCTTCGTCGACCCGCTCACCGCCATGCCACACGATGTCGATGTGAAGGCGCTGATGCGGCTTGCGACCGTCTACGATATTCCGATGGCCCTCAACCAGGCGACGGCGGAGCAGTTGATCGTCTTCCAGCAGGCCTTATAACCATCGCACGCAAAGGCGGCGCCATGCGATCGATGGTGCCGGCAGACCGTCCATGTTCAACGTCGGCGCGCCGCCTCTCCCGCCCGGGCGCCGGTTCCAGCGAGATCCGAAATGGTCAACGAGCTCTCCAGCACCCTGTCCTTCCCGATCCTGATCGGTGATATCGGCGGGACCAATGCCCGCTTCGCCCTTCTGACGGATGCCTTTGCCGAGCGGCGCGAATTCCCGGTCGTGCAGACCGCCGATTTTCCGTCCATCGACGCGGCCATTCAGGAAACGGTTCTCGACAAGACCTCGGTTCAGCCGCGCACGGCCATCCTGGCCATTGCCGGCCCGATTCAGGGCGATGAGATCCCGCTGACCAATGCCGGCTGGGTGATCCGCCCGAAGACGCTCATCGGCGATCTCGGCTTTGAAAGCGTGCTTGTCATCAATGATTTCGAGGCGCAGGCGCTCGCCGTCGCCTCGCTGTCGGCCGAGGACCGCGAGCAGATCGGCCCCGGTGCCATCCGCCCGGCCGCTTCGCGCGTCGTGCTCGGGCCCGGCACGGGCCTTGGTGTCGCCGGCCTCCTGCATGCGCAGCACACCTGGTTTCCGGTGCCGGGCGAGGGTGGGCATGTGGACATGGGGCCGCGCACGGAACGCGACTACCAGATCTGGCCCTATATCGAGCGGCTGGACGGTCGCGTCTCCGGCGAGCAGCTGCTGTGCGGGCGTGGCATCATGCACATCTACAATGCCGTCTGCGCCGCGGACCGCAAGGAAGCAACCCTCGAAACCCCTGCCGACGTAACCTCGGCCGCTCTTGCCGGCAAGGACCCGCAGGCGGTGGAGACCGTCTCGCTGTTTGCGACCTATCTCGGTCGTCTGGCGGGCGACATGGCGCTTCTCTTCATGGCCCGTGGCGGCGTGTTCCTTGCGGGCGGCATCTCGGTAAAGATCCTTCCCGCCCTCAAACGCCCGGAATTCCGCATCGCCTTCGAGGATAAGGCGCCGCATTCCGCCCTGCTCGCAACCATTCCGACCTTCGTCGTGACGCATCCCATGGCAGCTCTCGCCGGTCTTGCCGCCTTCGCCCGCGCGCCGCAGCACTTCGGTGTTGCAACAGAGGGACGCTTCTGGAGAAGTTGATCGGGCTGGCGGGGCTCAGGACTCGCCAAGGCGAAAGCGAGGGCCTATAGAGCGGCAAGGGTCGAAAACGGGCATTTTTAGCCCGTGCACAAGACCATTTGTTGAAAGCCACCGGAAGAATGCAGCAACAGCACCTCGACACGGATACGGTGACCAGCATCCTCAAGCGGGTCGTCGCAGAAAACGCGCGTGATCATCTGCGAGGCTACGTCTATGCCATCGCCGCTCTCATTATCATCGCGGGCTCGACGGCCTTCACGGCCTGGATCATGGAATCCGTTGTCAATGAAGCCTTTGCCAACAAGCGGGCCGACATGGTGCTGCTGATCTGCGGCGGCATCTTCCTGGCCTTCGTGATCCGCGGCTTCGCAACCTATGCGCAGACGGTGCAACTGTCGAAGATCGGCAACAACATCGTCGCCCGCTACCAGAGCCGGCTCTACACGCATCTCATGGCGCTGAACGTCGGCTATTACAACAACACGCGGTCGGCCCAGCTTGCCGCCCAGATCAGCCAGAACGTCACCGGCATTCGTGACGTGTTGAACCTGACAGTCACATCCATTGCCCGCGATCTCCTGACGCTCGTTGCGCTGATCGGCGTCATGGTCAGCAAGGACTGGCTGCTGACGATCATCGTCTTCGTCATCGCACCGCCACTCGTCATCGGTCTGCGTTACGTGTCGCGTCGTCTGCGGTCAGCAACGCGAGAGGCCGTCGAGATCAACAGCCGCGTGCTCGGCGCCATGCAGGAAACGATCCAGGGCATCACCATCGTGAAGGCGTTCACGATGGAAGATGAATTGCGTCGCAAGGTTTCCTCGATCATCGACTATGCCGAAAACCGCGCCAACCGCATCGCGCGCCTCAGCGAGCGCACCGCTCCAATGACGGAAACCTTTGCCGGTCTCGCCATCTCCAGCGTGCTCGCATATGCGGCCTTCCGCTCCATCTATGCCGGCGTTCAGCCCGGCGCGTTCTTTGCCTTCGTCACGGCCCTGCTGATGGCCTACGAGCCCGCCCGCCGTCTGGCCCGTCTGCAGGTGCAGTTGGAGCGCGCTGTCGTCAACGCGCGCATGATCTATGAAATTCTCGACACCGAGCCCCTCCATCGTGACAAGGACGACGCCCGCGACCTGGCTGTCACACAGGCCAAAATCGAGTTTCGCGACGTCAAATTTTCCTATGCCAACAGCGAACAGGTTCTGCGCGGCGTGAACTTCGTGGCGGAAGGCGGAAAGACGACGGCGCTTGTCGGTCCCTCCGGCGCCGGCAAATCCACCGTCATCAGCCTGATCCCGCGTTTTTACGATCCGATGGGCGGCCAGATCCTCATCGACGGGCAGGACATCGCGACGATCACGAAGCAGTCGCTCCGCCAGGGCCTCGCCTATGTCTCGCAGCAGCCCTATCTTTTCGAGGGCACGATCCGAGACAATATCCGCTATGGCCGGCCGGAAGCGACCGACGCCGAGGTGGAAGAAGCCGCCCGTCTCGCCTACGCCCACGATTTCATCCTTGCCCAGCCGCAGGGCTATGACACGCCGGTCGGCGAGCACGGCTCGACCCTGTCGGGCGGCCAGCGCCAGCGCCTGTCCATCGCCCGCGCGCTGGTCCGCGGTGCGCCGATCCTGCTTCTGGACGAGGCGACATCGGCGCTCGACACCGAATCGGAAGCCGCTGTGCAGAAGGCGCTCGACGCGGCCATGAAGGGCCGTACCGTGATCGTTATCGCCCACCGTCTCTCCACCGTCGTCAAGGCTGACAAGATCGTCGTCATGCGCGACGGCCTGGTGGTCGAGGAAGGCACGCACGAGCAGCTTGCGCGCCAGCCGGGCGGTCTTTACGCTCGTCTCAACAATCTGCAGGGGCAGTCGTCCCTCCTTGACGATATCCCGTCAGAAGGAAGCATCACGCCATGAGCGCTCCGGACATGAAGCTCGTCGTCGTCGGTGCCGCCGGCCGCATGGGCCAGACGCTGATCCGCACCATTGCCGCCATGCCGGGCGTCACGCTGCACGCTGCCGTGGAGCGCGAGGGCTCTCCTTTCATCGGCAAGGATGCCGGTGCGCTGGCCGGCCTCGGTGAAAACGGTGTCGCCATCACCGATCGGCCGCTGGAAGCCTTCGTGGACGCCGAAGGCGTGCTGGATTTTACGGCCCCCGCCGCTTCCGTCGCCTTCTCCGAACTCGCGGCCCAGGCCCGCATCGTCCATGTCATCGGCACCACGGGCTGCGGGGCCGAGCACGAGGCTGCCTTCAAGGCCGCTGCCCGCCATGCCCGCATCGTCAAGTCCGGCAATATGAGTCTCGGGGTCAATCTGCTCGGCGTGCTGACCGAGCAGGCGGCGCGCGCGCTCTCGCCCGATGCCTGGGACATCGAAATCGTCGAGATGCACCATCGCCACAAGGTGGATGCGCCCTCCGGCACCGCACTTCTGCTCGGTGAAGCCGCCGCAAAGGGGCGCTGCATCGCGCTTGCCGACCACTCTGTGCGCGTGCGTGATGGCCATACGGGCCCGCGCGAAGCCGGCACGATCGGCTTTGCCACGCTGCGCGGTGGCTCTGTCATCGGCGAGCATTCCGTTCTGCTGGCCGGCGAGGGCGAGATCGTGACACTCTCCCACAGCGCCACCGACCGTTCCATCTTCGCCCGCGGCGCCGTCACGGCAGCGCTCTGGGCGCGGGGCGCAAAGCCCGGTTTCTATTCGATGCTCGACGTGCTCGGGCTCGCCTGACCCAACCTAGCCAGAGGAAGCAGACATGAGCGGAACCCTTGTCCTCGTACGCCACGGACAGAGTGATTGGAACCTGAAGAACCTCTTCACCGGCTGGCGTGACCCGGATCTGACCGATCTCGGCGTTACCGAAGCGACTGCCGGCGCCAAGGCGCTCGCGGACTACGGCATCCGGTTCGACATCGCGTTTACCTCCGACCTGAAGCGCGCCCAGCGCACCTGCCAGATCATCCTCGACGGCGTCGGCCAGTCCGGCCTCGAGACGATCCGCAACCAGGCGCTCAACGAGCGGGACTACGGCGATCTCTCCGGCCTCAACAAGGACGACGCCCGCGCCAAGTGGGGCGAGGAGCAGGTGCATGTCTGGCGCCGCTCCTATGACGTTCCGCCCCCGGGCGGCGAAAGCCTCAAGGACACCGGCGCCCGCGTCTGGCCCTATTACATGACCGAAATCCTGCCGCGCGTTCTCGCCGGCCAGAAGGTGCTGGTCGCCGCCCACGGCAATTCGCTGCGCTCGCTGCTGATGGTGCTCGATCGCCTCGACCGCGAACAGATCCTCTCGGTCAACCTCGCGACCGGCGTTCCCATGGTCTACAAGCTGAAGGCCGACTCCACCGTCGCGTCCAAGGAAGTCCTCGGCGACATGTCCGGCGCGCATTGAGCGCTGATGACGCATTGAGATGAGGGGGAACGCCCCCTCATCCGCCTGCCGGCATCTTCTCCCCGAGGGGAGAAGAGCCAACGTCGTGAGCGCACGCCTTTGATGATGCCGATGCTTGAGGCACTCGTCTCATCTCCTCTCCGGGAGAGGGCAGCGTGAGGGGTCTTCCCTCCGACCGCGCTGTATTCCTACCCCGCCTGTGCCGTCTCCCACCCGAGAATCGCCCGCTTGCGCGTCAGCCCCCAGTGATAGCCCGTCAGCGCCCCGGATTTGCCGAGCGCGCGGTGGCAGGGAACGACGAAGGAGATGGGGTTGCGGCCGACGGCAGCACCCACGGCGCGTGAGGCGGTCGGCTGGCCGATATCGCAGGCGATGTCGGAATAGGTGACGGCACGGCCGAAGGGGATTTTCAAGAGCGCCTGCCAGACGCGGATCTGGAAATCCGAACCGATCAGCACCACGCGCAGCGGCGCCTCCGCCCGCCAGCGGTCCGGATGGAAGACGCGCACCGCATAGGGCGCCGTGGCGGCCTGATCCTGTTCGAAGCGGGCATTCGGCCAGCGGATGGCCATGTCCTCGAAGGCCGCCTGCTCGCCCCCCTGATCGGCAAAGGCAAGACCCGCCAGCCCGCGATCGGTTGCCATGACGACGGCAATGCCGAAGGGGGAATCGTGGAAGCCGTAGCGGATCGTGAGACCTGCGCCGCGCGCCTTCCATTCGCCCGGCGACATGGCCTCGTGGGTGACGAAAAGATCGTGCAGGCGTCCCGGCCCCGACAAACCGAGTTCGAGGCTTGTTTCGAGCAGCGGCAGGTTCTCGTCACGCATCAGCCGCCGGGCATGATCCAGCGTCACCGCCTGCAGGAAGGCCTTGGGCGACAGGCCAGCCCAGCGCGTGAAGGTCTTCTGCAATTGCGTCGGCGACAGGCCGAGTTCGGCGGCGAGATCGTCAAGCTGCGGCTGGGTGCGGTAGTCCTCCGTCAGCCGCTCGATCACCCGGCGCACGACCTCGTAGTCGGCACCCGCGGGCGTGATTTCGGCTTCGATGGTGGGAACGATGGTCATGGCGGTCTCTGCTTCGTCTCGGATCTGGGATGAACAGACACCAAAGCGGGAGGCCATGCCACCCGAAACCTGCACCTGCGAGCGTCTAGCGCTTCACGGTGGCGAGTGCGCCTGAAAAGGCCTTGGCGAAACTCTCCCGGTCGTCGGCATTGAGGAAGGAGCCGATATCGGTGCTGCGGCCCTGACCGGACACCCACATGGAAACGATGCCGATTTCCGTGTGGCGGTTCACGTTGAAGCGCGTCCAGAAGGGAACGAAGCGGTGCTCGGTGATGCGGCCCGCCGGCGAGATCTTGCGGATCGACAGATCCGTGCGCGACAGGCTCACCTCCTCGCGGGCGCGCGCCGAACGGTAGGAGAGCCAGAAGGCGCCGTAGAGCAGCAGGAAATCCAGCCCGAAGAAGACCATGATCGGCCAGGCGCCGAGCCCGAAGAAGATGAAAAGGTGGATTGCGGTCAGGGCACCGGCAATGGCGAAGAAGACCGTGTAGCCGCGTCTGCCGAGCGAGCGATAGGGTGTCAGCTCGGCCTGAAAGACCGGCACCTCGTTGACGGTGATCTCTCCATTGCGCTCGTCCATGGCCGACGACTATAGGTGACATCGGGAAAACGGAAAGATGAAAAGTTGACGACGGTCAGAAAGTCGCAATCTGCGCCCCGCCGGCGGGTTCGCAGCGCCTACACCAGGGAGGAGATCGCCGAGATCTTCCGCCGCTTCTCCATCCAGCGGCCGGAGCCGAAGGGCGAGCTGGAACACGTCAATCCCTTCACGCTCGTCGTGGCGGTGGCGCTGTCGGCGCAGGCGACCGATGCGGGCGTGAACAAGGCGACGCGCGCGCTGTTTGCCGTCGCCGATACGCCGGAGAAGATGCTGGCGCTCGGGGAAGATCAGGTTCGCGACTACATCAAGACCATCGGCCTCTTCCGCAACAAGGCGAAGAACGTCATCGCCCTGAGCGAGAAGCTGGTGCGCGATTTCGGCGGAGAAGTGCCGCAGACGCGCGAGGAACTGGTGACATTGCCCGGTGTCGGGCGAAAGACGGCCAATGTCGTGCTCTCCATGGCCTTCGGCCAGGCGACAATGGCGGTCGATACCCACATCTTCCGCATTGCCAACCGCCTGAAGCTCGCGCCCGGCAAGACCCCCGACGCGGTGGAGCAGGCGCTTCTCAAGGTCATTCCCGACCTTTACCTTTTCCACGCCCATCACTGGCTGATCCTGCACGGCCGCTATGTCTGCAAGGCCCGCAAGCCGGACTGTCCGGCCTGCGTGATCGCCGACATCTGCAAGTCGCCGGAAAAGACCGTGGACGTGCCCGCGCCGCTCGTTCCCCTGGAGGATAGCGGCGCGGGCACGTCCACGAACGAAACCGTCACCCCTTGAACTGGTTGGCGGCGATCGATTCCGGCCTCATCTCGATCGAGAAACCCGGCAGGCGCGGCGGCATGTAGGCGGCATTCTCGATCCGGCAGGGTTCGATGAAATGCTCGTGCAGGTGATCGACATACTCGATCACACGCCCCTCCTTGCTGCCGGAGACGGCGACGTAGTCGATCATCGACAGATGCTGCACATATTCGCAAAGCCCCACGCCACCGGCATGCGGCCAGACCGGCAGGCCGAATTTCGCCGCCATCAGGAGAACGCCGAGCACCTCGTTCAGCCCGCCCATGCGGCAGCTGTCGATCTGCACGATGTCGATGGCGCCATTGGCGATCATCTGCTTGAAGACGATGCGGTTCTGGCACATTTCGCCGGTCGCGACCTTCACTGGCGCCACGGCCTCGCGGATCTTGCGGTGGCCGAAGACGTCGTCGGGGCTCGTCGGCTCCTCGATGAAGAAGGGCTTGTAGACGGCAAGCTCCTTCACCCAGTCGATGGCCTGGTTGACCTCCCAGACCTGATTGGCATCGATCATCATGAAGCGGTCGTAGCCGATCACCTCGCGGCAGATGCGCAGCCGCCGCTTGTCGTCCTCGAGATCGCGGCCGACCTTCATCTTGATGTGGGTGAAGCCCTCGTCGACCGCTTCCTGCGCCAGCCGCCGCAGCTTCTCGTCGTCATAGCCGAGCCAGCCGGCCGACGTCGTGTAGCAGGCGTAGCCTTCCTTTTCGAGGATCGCCATGCGCTCTGCCTTGCCGGGTTCGGCCTTGCGCAGGATGGCAAGCGCCTCCTCCGGCGTCAGGGCATCGGTGAGGTAGCGGAAATCGACGATCGAGACGATCTCCTCCGGGCTCATTTCGGCCACCAGGCGCCAGACCGGCTTGCCGGCCTTTTTCGCAAGCAGATCCCAGACGGCATTGACGACCGCGCCGGTGGCCAGATGCATGGCGCCCTTGTCCGGCCCGATCCACCGCAGCTGGCTGTCGCTCGTCACGTGCCGCCAGAAGCGACCGGGATTTTCGGCCACCCAGTCGAGATCGAGCCCCACCACGAGATGCTTCATCGCGTTGATCGCGGCGCAGCAGATGTCGTTGCCGCGACCGATCGTGAAGGTCAGGCCATGGCCTTCCAGCCCGGGCGCATCCGTGCCGAGGATGACGTAGGCTGCCGAGTAATCCGGATCCGGATTCATGGCATCCGATCCATCGAGACTTGCCGATGTCGGAAAGCGAAGGTCGATGGACTTGAGGCTCGTGATGACGGTCATTCTGCTCCCCCCGGGGCTGGCTTTCTTCTGGCGCCGTCAGGCGTCGTTGCGCAGCGTCTGCTTCTGCTGTCCAAGGCCCGCAATGCCGAGCGCGACGACATCGCCCGCCTTCAGGTAGCGCGGCGGCTTCTGGCCCATGCCGACGCCCGGCGGCGTACCGGTGGAGATGATGTCGCCCGGCTGCAGCGACATGAAGCGGCTGAGGTAGGAGACGAGGAAGGCGACGCCGTAGACCATGGTCTTGGTGGAGCCGTTCTGCATGGTCTCGCCATTGACCGCGAGCCACATGTCGAGCGCCTGCGGGTCGGCAACCTCGTCCTTCGTCACCAGCCAGGGGCCGATCGGGCCGAAGGTGTCGGAGGACTTGCCCTTGGTCCACTGTCCCGCATGCTCGAGCTGGAAGGCGCGCTCGGAGACATCGTGCACGACGCAGTAGCCGGCAACATAATCCAGCGCCTCGGCCTCCGAGACGTATTTCGCGGTCTTGCCGATGACGACGCCGAGCTCGACTTCCCAGTCGGTCTTCTCCGAGCCGCGCGGGATCAGCACATCGTCATCCGGACCGCAAATGGCCGACGTGGCCTTCATGAAGATGACGGGCTCCGGCGGAACGGCCATGCCGCTTTCGGCAGCGTGGTCGGAATAGTTGAGGCCGATGCAGATGAACTTGCCGGTGCCGGCAACGCAGGGGCCGAAACGGCCGGCCTCAAGTTCCGGCAGGCTCGCCGGATCGAGCGCCGCGATGCGGGCAAGGCCTTCAGGCGAGATCGCCGCGCCGCCAATATCGGAGACATGGGCGGAGAGGTCGCGCAGCTTGCCGTCCCTGTCCACGAGGGCGGGCTTTTCCTGGCCGGGAAGGCCGACACGGGTGAGCTTCATGGCAATGTCCTTTGAAGAGAAAGATCAGATCGTCCAGCCGCCATCGATGGCGTAGGCCTGGCCGGAGGTATAGGTGGCGCCGGCGAGATAGACGGCAAGGTCGGCGATTTCCTCGGGCGTGCCGAGGCGGCCCATGGGCTGGCGGGCGATGAAGGCGGCGCGTGCCGCATCGTAGTCGCCCTGCGCCTTCATGCGGTCCTGCAGCGAGGGGCTTTCGACGGTGCCCGGGCAGATGGCGTTGCAGCGAATGCCCTGGCCGACATAGTCGGCGGCGACCGATTTGGTCAGCCCCACGACGGCGGCCTTGGTGACGGTATAGGCGCAGCGGTTCGGCACGCCCTTCACGCTGGAAGCCACCGAAGCCATGTTGATGATCGACCCGTCCTTCTTCTCCAGCATGGCCGGCAGCACGGCGCGGATGACGCGGATCATGGCGCGGACATTGAGATCGAAGGCGAAATCGAGATCCTTGTCGCTCATCTCCAGGATCGAGCCGGCATGCACGAAGCCGGCGCAGTTGAAGAGCACGTCGAAGGGGCCGGTTTCGGACACGACGGCCGTCACCGCTTCATCCTTGAGAACATCGAGGATGCGCGTCGTGATGCCTGCTTCGCCGTCCAGCGTCGCCAGCGCCGCCGCATTGATGTCCGTTGCAACGACCGATGCGCCGGCGCGGGCAAAGGCCAGTGCACTGGCGCGGCCAATCCCTTGGCCGGCGGCCGTGACAAGCACACGCTTGTTGGCAAGCGAAATCGACATGGAAGGCTCCTTCTGGCGAATGTCCGGCGGCACGCCGTGTTCCGGAAATGACGAAGGACGATAGTGCCGATCAGGCGCGCGTTTCCGCGTGCCCCGCCAGCCGATCTTCCTCCCTTTAAGCAGCCTCTTGCGTGCCGCCCGTTCATTCATATACAAAACATTTATTCATCAGTAGTCAAGTGCGGAGAGGGAACCATGAGCGAAAACGACAGCGATCGCTACCGCGCGCCAGCCCTCGACAAGGGACTTGATATCCTCGAACTGCTGGCGGAGGAGGAGGCCGGCCTCACCCAGGCCGAAATTGCCAAGCGGCTGGACAGGGGCGCCAGCGAATTCTACCGCATGCTCGACCGGCTGGTGAAACGTGGTTACGTAAGCCGGATGGACGGCGATCGATTCGCCCTGTCCCTGAAGCTTTTCGGCCTTGCCCAGCGGCATGCGCCGATCCGCCGGCTGACCTCCTTTGCCGTCCCTGTCATGCGCGATCTCGCCGAAGCGACACGTCAGGCCAACCAGCTTGTCGTCTTTGATCGAGGAAATCCGGTTGTGGTCGCACAGCAGGAGGCGCCCGGCTACTGGGGCATCTCCATCCGCGTCGGCTCGCGAATCGGCCTCTTCGACACGGGCTCCGGCCATGTCCTCCTGGCGTTCCGCTCCCAGCGGGAGCGCGAGCGCATGATCGCCGAGCATCTTGGCAATCGCGCCCACGGGTGGGGGATCGACGCGTCCTTCTTCGACAGGCTGGAGGCGGTCCGCGCTGAAGGTCACGAGCGCATGCCGAGCGCCCAGACCGCTGGTGTCACAAATCTTTCGACCCCTGTGCTGGGTGCCGATGGCAAGGCGATCGCTGCACTCACGATCCCCTATCTTCCACTGATCAACGTGCCCGATGCTCCCGACATGGAGGGAGCCGTCACCGCCCTCAAGGCGGCCAGCCGGGCCCTGTCGGTGATGTCCGGTGCGGAAGATGTCGTTGGAACGAGCCCCTTGTAGAGCGTCCCGCACCGCACCTCGAAGGTCAGCGGCGCATCAGCGTCACATCCGCCCGTAGCGTCTGCGGCCCGTCCCCGCCATGTCTGACGGCGGGGATTGCCAGCACCGACAGGATCAGGAAGCCGATGAGCAGGGGGCCGAGATGGATGGTTTTCACCGTTGATTTCCTGGCACGCATTCCGGATGAGGTGGCTGTCTTCTCCAAGGCTAGGCTGACGCGAACCTGAATCCTGTCCGGATGGCCGTATGTGCCGGATCCCGAAACTTCTCTTCTGCTCTTCAGCTTCGTGTCAGGAAGCGAGCGCATCAGCACGAGCTTCAGACTCGGGGCTGTCAGATCGGCAGGGTCCGGTCGCATGTCAGGAGACAGACGCCTTGTATTCGCCCACCATGGCCGGCCGAACCACCTCGGGTTTCAGGCCCCGCATCGCCAGCATCCCGCTGTCGATTCTCGTTGCCCTCTATCTGTTGTTCGTGACCAACCACACGTACTGGTCCAAGGCCTGGAGCTACATGGCCGACCAGACGCTGGCGGTGATCGTGCTCGGCATTGGCATGGCGGGGCTTTTCAGTGCTGCGTGCATCGCCGTTTCGGTCAAATACCTGACCAAGCCCATTTTCATATTCCTGATCCTGGCCAGCGCGGCCGCAGCCTGGTTCATGGATCACCTCGGCATCATCGTCGACACCGAAATGATCCGCAACGCTGCCGAGACGAATACAGCGGAAGCCGGACACCTGATCACGCCGGCCTTTGTGCTGCACATGCTGATCTTCGGCATCGTTCCTGCTCTGCTCGTCGCGATCGTGCGCATCGAGCACCGGACCTTTGGGCGCAAGGTGCTCCACAATCTTCTCGCGATCGCCGCCTGCCTGGGCTTGGCCGGTGCGGCCGCCTACCAGTATTCCTACATGTATGCCTCGCTGATCCGCATCCATCGCGACTGGTTCGAGACGCTGAACCCGGTAACCCCGATCGCCTCGGCGGTGAAATTCGCGATCGGCAAGGGCTCGGAAGCCAATATCGTCGTCAAGCCGATCGGCACCGATGCGAAGGTGCTCGGCGCCGCCGTTCCCGCCCGCAAGCCCCGCCTCGTCGTCATCGTCGCCGGCGAAACGGCGCGGGCCGAGAACTGGTCGATGAGCGGCTATAGCCGGGAAACCACGCCTGAGCTCAAGAAGCAGGACATCACCTATTTCCCCAATGCCACGAGCTGCGGCACGTCCACGGCCGTCTCGATCCCCTGCCTCTTCTCCGTCTACACCCGCAGCGAATACACGCACCGCAAGGGCATCGAGACGGAAAATCTCGTCGATGTGCTGCGCCATGCCGGCGTGAACGTGAACTGGTGGGACAACAACACCGGCAGCTACAAGGTTGCCGCCCGCATCGAGGAGATTAGCTTCCCCGCCATGAACGATCCTGCCTTCTGCAAGGACGGCGAGTGCCAGGACGGCATGTTCCTCAAGGAGATCGACAAGTGGATCGGCACGATCACGCAGGACACCGTTCTCGTCGTCCACCAGATCGGCAGCCATGGCCCCTCATACTATCTCCGCTATCCCGAGGAGTTCCGCCGCTTCAAGCCGGACTGCCGCTCGGCTGAATTTGCCGACTGCACCCATGAGGAGCTGGTGAACGCCTACGACAATACGCTCCTCTACACCGACCACATCATCTCCAGCATCATCGACCGGCTGAAGGCCGTCCAGGATCGCTTCGATCCCGCGCTGATCTACGCCTCCGACCACGGCGAATCGCTTGGCGAATACGGCGTCTATCTCCACGGCGCGCCCTACATGATCGCTCCCAGCCAGCAAACCCACGTGCCTTTCCTGCTGTGGTTCGGTGATGCGGAAAAGAAGCAGATGGACATGGCCTGCATCGCAAAGGAAGCCGCCGGCGACATCTCGCACGACAACATCTTCCACACCGTGCTCGGCATGATGCATGTTGAAACCACGGTGCGAGACAAGGATCTCGATCTCGTGACGGGTTGCCGGACAGGCGCGAATTCCTGAGGTTCAGGCTCGGCGAGGGACGGTTCACACGTCCCCGGCCGTGCCGCCTTCGGAACGATTGTGACAGGCAAGCAAAAGGCCATCGCCTCCCCGGGGAAAGCGATGGCCTTTCTGCTTTGCCTTGTCTTTGAGGGGCGTTTCTACAGCACGTCGCCGGGTCGTGGCGCCCGCTTGCGCCCCGAAATCATCGCGCCGACCAGGTTCTCGTGATGGCGGATGCTTTCGAAAAGGACGCCGAAGAGATGCAGCGCGACGGCCGCCAGCATCATGTTTGCCAGCGCCTCGTGGGTCTCTTCCACCCATTCCACGCCCCAGTAGGCGTCCGTGGTCTGTAGCCAGCCGGTGAGCGCGACGCCGGCCATGGCAAGGATGAGCGCCATCACCATCAGCCCGCCCAGCGGATTGTGGCCGATATAGCGGGGGTCCCGGCGCCGGATCATGCTGCCGACATAGGAGACGACATGAGCGGGGCTGCGCACGAACTGGCGGAAGCGGGCATAGGGCGAGCCCGCAAAGCCCATGACGATCCGGCTGGCGATGAGGGCGCCGGCAACATAGCCGGCGACCTCATGCACATCGCGGATGTCTTCCGCCGTCACATAGGCGAGCGCGAAACTGCCGGCGAGCCCCCAGTGGAAGATCCGAACCAGCGGATCCCAGACCCGGATCGTGCCCGATGGCGTGGAGGATGCTGAGGACATTGCTCAGTCCTCGGTCTTCAGGTCGACGGCGACGAAGGTCTTCGGATCGAAATAGGCCTCCACCTTCTCGCCCTTGGCGTTCAAGGCATACGCTTCGTAGCAGCCGTCCTCGCTGCGGATCGAGCGGACCGTCCAGCCCTGGCCTTCAAGCTTGGTCTGCAGCGCTTCGCGGGGCTGCCAGTCTGCCATCGGCACGCTGCATTTTTCGGAGGCGGCGGCGGTGCCGGCGAGCAAAAGGCAAGCCGAAAGGGTTGGGAATATGATCTTCATTGCAAGTCTCCGTGGGGTTGGAACGTGATGATGCTTTTCTCCTCCAGCTTCCTGACGACCCGCTGAAGGCTGTGTGCGGCGTGAAGAAAGCGCTTGGCGCCCCTTCAGCGCTCCGTCAGAATCCCGCGAAACAAGACGAGCCCGGCCGGCGCGATGTTGAAGATCCGAAGCCGGCGAGAAAAGGTGTCACAGTGCGCGTTCTGCTGGTCGAAGACGATGAAACCCTGGGGGATGCCGTGCGTGCCCACGTTGCGGCTGCCGGTCACGCGGTCGACTGGATGAAAGGCGTTGCCGATGCAGAGCTTGCTGCCCGCACGGCCTCCTACAGCCTCGTTCTTCTCGATCTGCGCCTGCCCGATGGTTCCGGTATCGCCCTGTTGAAAGGTCTGCGGGCTCGCGGCGTGACGACCCCGGTCATCATCCTGACCGCGCATGACCAGATCTCTGACCGGATCGAAGGGCTGAACAGCGGCGCGGACGACTATCTCGTCAAACCCTTCCATCTGGACGAGCTGACGGCGCGCATGCTCGCCGTCGCACGCCGCTACGCCGGCCAGGCGCGGCCGGTCATCGTGATCGGTGCATTGACCATCCACCCGGCGGACCGCGCGGTTCAACTGTCCGGCGCCGATATCGTTCTGTCCAGCCGCGAATGGGCGGTGCTGGATGCGCTGGTTGCCCGCCCGGGTGCCATCATCTCCAAGCAGCAGATCGAAGAGGCGCTCTACGCCTTTGGCCAGGAGGTGGAAAGCAATACGGTCGAAGTCTATGTGAGCCGCCTGCGCAAGAAGCTCGGCAAGGATATTGTCGAGACCGTGCGCGGCATCGGCTACAGGATGGGCAAGGCATGAAGGCAAGCGACAAAAGCATGGCCCGCCGCCTTGTCGTCTGGCTGACGGCGACGCTGACCGGCTTCTGGCTGGCGGCCGCCGGCCTTGGCGCCCATGTCATGCAGGAGGAATTCGGCGAGATTTTCGACAGCGCGCTTCAGGAAACCGCTGCGCGCCTGCTGCCGATCGTCGTCGATGACCTCTACCAGCGCCCCGACGATCAGGGGCCGCTGAATTTCCAGCAGGCAGCGCCGCTCAGCGAAGAGGAATATCTCACCTACCAGGTCCGCGATGCCACGGGAAAGGTGCTCATGCACTCCCACGATCAGGCGCGCAAACCCTTCAATGCGCCACTTTCGGGCGGCTTCTGGGATGGTGACGGCCACCGCGTCTACACGCTCGCCGCCATCAGCAACACCATCTTCGTGCAGGTTGCCGATCCGCTCTCCCATCGTCGCGAGGCCCTGCGAGAAGGTGCCGCGGCGCTGCTCCTCCCGCTCTTCCTGCTGGTTCCCGGAAGCGTTTTGCTGGTCTGGCTGATCGTGCGACGTGTCATGGAGCCGGTCGACGAGCTTCGCGCCGCCATCGGTCTGAAAGACAGCGGCAATCTTGCCGACATGGAGGCGGACGGTCTGCCACGCGAGTTGCAGCCCATCGTCTCCTCCGTCAACGGCCTGCTCGCCCGCCTGCGCACCGCGCTCGACGCCGAGCGCGAGTTCACCTCCAACAGCGCACATGAGCTGCGCACGCCGATTGCCGGCGCGCTGGCACAGACGGAGGTTCTGGTGGCGCTCCTGGAGGATGGGCCGGCCCGCGAACGTGCCCGGCAGGTGGAAAGCGCACTGAACCGGCTTGCGGGCCTGACGGAAAAGCTGCTCCAGCTTTCCCGTGCCGAGGCCGGCATCGGCGCGGCCGAACGCGCGATCGACCTCGTCCCGGTCATCGATCTCGTCGTCACCGACTTTCGCCGCAGCCTCGATGAACCGGGCCGCCTTGAGGTCAGCCGCGCGCCGGGCGCCCGCCTCTTCGAAGCCGCCGACCCCGACGCCTTTGCCATAGCGCTGCGCAATCTCATCGAGAACGCCGTCCGCCATGGTTCGGCCGACGAAGCCGTCACGATCCGGCTGGAAGAAGACGGGGCACTGTCGATTACCAATGGCTGCCCGCCACTGTCGCCCGAGGAACTGACCCTCATCCGCCGCCGCTTCAGCCGCGGCCGCACGCAGGCGCAAGGGTCGGGCCTTGGCCTCTCGATTGTCGATCGCCTCCTGCGGCAGATGCGTGCCGAACTGCACCTTGCCTCGCCCGCGCCCGGCCGCGCGGACGGCTTCGAAGCCCGCATCCGCTTTGTTCGCGGAGCCGATGCGGTTGCCACAACGACGGCGGATTGAGCAGGAAGCGGGCGACCCGGCATCGAAGATCTGAAGGACGAGAGATGTCTGGAAGACGGGCGCAGAATGCCGCGCGACCGGTGCCGGCAGCGCTCCGAATGTCCTGTCAGGTGCTGGACAGCAGCAGGCTCGTCTCGCTGTTGGAAACACCGTCGATCATCCGGACTTCCCGCAGCACCCGGTCGAAATCCGCAAGGCTCGCCGCCCGGATCGTGGCGACCAGATCCCAGTTGCCATTGGTCGTGTGCAGGGACACGATCTCCGGCAGACCGCGCAGCCGGCGTATGACCTGATTGGTAGACTTGCCGACCACCTCGATCATCATGATCGCCTGCACGGTCTGCGCATCGTAATCCTCACGCACACGCACCGTGAAACCCAGCAGCGTCCCCGTTGCCATCAGTCGGTCGAGCCGGTTCTGCACCGTCCCCCGCGCGACGCCGAGCGCCTCCGACAGCTTCGAAAGAGACGCCCGCCCGTCAACCCGCAAATGCGCGATGATGCGCCGGTCCAGCTCATCCGGAATGTATTTGCCCGCTTCCAAAATGCCGCCCCGTGGTGGATCGATTCACAACCGATCCATAGCGCAAACAAACCGAAACGTCGCGCATGTCGCGTTCACATGATCCGGGTTCGACAGTGTGTTCGCCGTTGTTCGATGAAGGCAATGATCAAATGGTGAAAGTGGCGGACAGAGAGGGATTCGAACCCTCGATACGCTTTCACGTATACACGCGTTCCAGGCGTGCGCCTTCAACCACTCGGCCACCTGTCCGTCTGAAGAGCCGCTGTCGCCGGTTGGTGCGAGGCGGGGGTGGCGCTGTCTTGCGCCTGTCACGGTTGGCGTGACCGGCGCGGTATATACCGAGGTGCGCGCGCGGATCAACTGCTTTGTGAGAGAAATTTGCGTTGTCGGGCAACGGTTTTGCGGCGATGGTTGCCGGCGGGTGTGATTGGGGTTGCAGCAGGCGGCTGGTCCAGGTGTTCTGGCCGTGCGGCAGGCATTGCAGTCGGGCCGGTGCGACACTATCTTTGCCGGGCAAGGCGGCGGCTTTCACAAGAGATGCGGGGGAGCATCGGAATGCGCGTCCTATTCAGGCTTTTCAGTTTTCTTGCCCTCGTGGCTGCCATTCTGCTGGCAACCGTGGATGCGATCCAGTCCGTCGCAGCAGGCGCCACGGTTTTCGTTCGTTTCGCCGATGTGTTGACGGGGCTTGATCCCGCGTTGGCAACGCGTCTGGCGGCATGGCCGGGCTCTCTGGCCGGTGCTTTCGGCGAAAGCGGGGCCAATCTCGGCTCGGCCTCGGTGCAGTGGCTGCTGGCCCGCCCGGCCGCCGCCGTCATGCTCGCGATGGCTTTGGTCTTCTGGATCATCGGCTATCGTCGATCGGCGCGCTTCAGCGGGCTGCCTGCCGCCTGAGGCCAAGGACAGGCCGTCGCCGGCACGGCCATGGGCGGCCGGACTGAACAACGATTCACGAAACATGGCGACGCGCCCGGCAGGACGGACGCCGCCAGATGCATGCGCGCAGCGCAGGAAGGAAAGACGATGTTTCTGACTGACCTTTTCAATCGCAAGACCGCGATGCCAACGGCAGAGACGGCTTTGCCGGGCCGCGCCGACCCCATTCCGACGGCCGAACATCACTTCGTCAACGGCCGGGCGCTGAAGGGCCCGTTTCCCGAAGGCCTGAAGACCATCTATCTCGGTCTTGGATGCTTCTGGGGTGCTGAGCGTCTCTTCTGGCAGCTGCCCGGCGTCTACGTGACCGCGGTCGGCTATTCCGGAGGCCTGACGCCGAACCCGACCTACCAGGAAACCACGACGGGGCTCACCGGCCATGCCGAGGTGGTGATGGTGGTCTATGACCCTGCGGAGGTGTCGCTCGAGACGCTCTTCAAGGTGTTCTTCGAGGAGCACGACCCGACCCAGGGCATGCGTCAGGGCAATGATGTCGGCAGCACCTATCGCTCCGCCATCTACACGCTCGATGATGCCGATCTCGATGCGGCGCGGGCGGCGGCTTCAGGCTATCAGAAGGCGTTGGACGCGGCGGGGTTCGGTGCGAAGATCACCACCGAAATCGCCCCCGTCGGACCGTTCTATTATGCCGAAACCTACCATCAGCAGTATCTCGCGAAGAACCCCGGCGGTTATTGCGGGCTGAAGGGAACGGGTGTGGCCTGCATCGGTTAGGCGCGAAATCGCCATTGAAAGGGCCGCGCGGCACCCCCCGCGCGGCCCTTCCGTTTTTTTGACCGCCTGAGAAAATTCCGGGTGAATTTTGCCGGGAGCCATGCAAGGATGCCGCGCGTCTGCCCGGGCGACCGGTCGGACAGTTCCGCAGACAGGCCTCCCGAAGAGAGGTCTGCGGGAGGACCCCGCAAGATCAATAGCAACGACAGGGCTGCAAGATGAAGAAATCCCTCCTCGGACTCATTGCCTTCTCCTTGATGTCGGCGACCGCCTATGCGGCAGACATCAAGCCGGCGATCATTTACGATCTCGGCGGCAAGTTCGACAAATCCTTCAACGAGGCGGCCTTCAATGGCGCCGAGAAGTTCAAGACCGAAAGCGGCATCGAATACCGCGAATTCGAAATCGCCAACGACGCCCAGCGCGAACAGGCGCTGCGTCGCTTTGCCGGCGACGGCAACAACCCGATCGTGATGGCCGGCTTCTCCTGGGGTGCGGCCCTTGAAAAGGTCGCCGCCGAGTATCCCGACACCAAGTTCGCCATCATCGACATGGTCGTCGAAAAGCCGAACGTGAAGTCGGTCGTCTTCAAGGAGCAGGAAGGTTCCTACCTCGTCGGCGTTCTCGCCGGCCTTGCTTCCAAGTCCAAGACCGTCAGCTTCGTCGGCGGCATGGATATCCCGCTCATCCACAAGTTCTCCTGCGGCTATGTCGGCGGCGCCAAGTCGACCGGCGCTGACGTGAAGGTTCTCGAAGCCTTCACCGGCACCACGCCGGATGCCTGGAACGACCCGGTCAAGGGTGGCGAAATCGCCAAGTCGCAGATCGACCAGGGCTCTGACGTCGTCTACCACGCCGCCGGCGGCACGGGTGTGGGCGTTCTCCAGGCGGCTGCCGACGCCGGCAAGCTCGGCATCGGCGTCGATTCCAACCAGAACGGCCTGCATCCGGGCAAGGTCCTGACGTCGATGCTGAAGCGCGTCGATGTCGCCGTCTACGAAGCCTTCAAGAGCGCCAAGGACGACACGTTCAAGCCCGGCATCTCCGTGCTCGGCCTGAAGGAAGATGGCGTCGGCTTCGCGCTCGACGACAACAACAAGGCGCTGATCACGCCCGAGATGATGGCTGCCGTCGAAAAGGCCAAGGCCGACATCATTGCCGGCACCGTACAGGTCCACGACTACATGACGGACGAAGCCTGCCCCTATTGATTGGCATGTCGCCTGACTGAACAGAAGCCGCCGGGTGAGAGCCCGGCGGCTTTTGCGTTTGGGTGGTCAGTAGTGAGGCGGACGCTGCACGGGGATGGCTTCCGCCGTCTGTTCCTCCAGCGTCAGGAAGCGCTCCGTCAGCCGGTCGAGCTTGGCGCGGGTCTGCTCGATCACGGTCCACTGCCGCGCGATCTCTTCCGAAAGCTCCTCGATCACATGGGTCTGGTGCGCCACCGTCTCCTCGAGCCGGATGATCCGCGCCTGTTGTCCGTCCGTCTCTGTCTCGCCTGCTGCGCTCATCTGGGTCGCTCCGCCTGGGTTCGTGCTCCTGATGGCCCGTCACGCCGCCGGACGCAAGGTGGCCGGCGCGTTTGCGGCAATCGCCTTGTAGAGATGCACCATGAGGCCGGCGGCAAAGAGCGGCGTCAGAAGGTTGACGACGGGGATCGCGAGAAAGCCGGCGATGAGAAAACCGGCCAGCGTCACGCGGCCGGCATGGCGGGCCCGCAGTTCACGTGCCGCATCCGGCGACAGGTGGCGCATCGCGGCGAACTCGAAGAACTCGCGACCCAGAAGATAGCCGTTGACAACGAAGAAGGCGATCAGGTTGACGCCCGGCACCAGCAGCAGGAAGAGGGCGATGATGTTTCCGGCGATGACGACGCCCAGGAATTTCGCGCCCTCCACGATCGCCGCGCCGATCGGCATGGGGCGGCCGGGAGGAAGCGCCGGATAGTCGCGTTTCTCGATCACGTCTGCGACATCGTCGAGAAACAGGCCGGCGATCAGTGCATTGATCGGCGCGAGCAGCAGCGCAAGGCCGAGCGCCAGCCCGATGCTGGCGAGAATGCCGACGAAGAAGGTGACCCACCCCGCCCATTCAGCCCCGGCTGCCGGCCAGACGGACGCGATCCACGGAAGCACATAGGCGTAGAAAAGGCCGCGCAGGGCAAACCAGACGGCGACGAGGCAGACGAGCGTCAGGCCGATCACCTTCCAGAACACCGAGCGGGTCTCGGGCGCAAAGAGATTGCTGAGCGACATCCGCGCGGCGGCAAGGATCATCGGGGGCTCCTTTGGAGCGTCTTCCATCGCCTGTGACGCAGACTGACGCTCTGACAGTGTGAAATTTCATCTCGTGCCTGTCCGGCTCCCGGCTGAAATGCCGGTCCGGCCGGGAGAGATCTAGGAAGGCACGGCGGCGGGCTCAAGATCAGGGCGCGAAACGACGGGCCGCCTTGCGCGCAGTGCCGTTTCGCGCCAACAAGAGACCCTTCGCGAGGCGCGGCATGGCACGCGCCTGATGGTCGGAACGGGTATCGGCGGTTTTCAGCGCCATGCCGTCGCGGGCCGGTAAGGCAAGGGACAGGGATGACAAGCATTCGTCTGGAAGTCTGCGTGGAGGATGCGGCCGGCCTTGCCGCCGCCATTACGGCGGGTGCCGATCGCATCGAGCTCTGCTCCGCGCTGGCGCTGGGCGGCCTCACCCCCTCGCCGGGGCTGATCGCGATCGCCGCCCGTGCCCCCGTGCCCGTGCGTGCGATGATCCGCCCGCGTGCCGGCAGCTTCGTCTTCACGCCGGACGAGGTCTCGCAGATGCTGGCCGATATCGAGGCCGTGAAGATGGCGGGCCTTGCCGGCGTCGTGCTGGGCGCAAATACCGCGGACGGCCGCCTTGACACCGCCGTGCTGGCGACCCTGCGCGCGGCGGCTCGTCCGCTCGCTGCGACCCTGCACCGCGCCTTCGATCTGGTGCCCGATCCGCTGGAGGCGCTGGAGACGGCCATCCAGCTCGGTTTCGACCGTATCCTGACTTCGGGCCTTGCCCGAACCGCGCCGGAGGGAACAGACATGCTCGCCGCGCTCGTGGAGCGCGCCGCCGGCCGTATCGGTATCCTGCCGGGCTCCGGCATTTCCGTGGAGACCGTGGAGGCGATCCTGTCGCGCGTCGATGTCAACGAGGTTCACGCCTCCTGCAGCACGGCGCTTCGCGAGCAGGCGCAGGCGGTCGCCCTCGGCTTCACGCCCGCCGAACGGCGCGTGACCGATGGCCAGACGGTGCGCGCGCTGAAGGCGAAGCTCGCACGATAGAGCGCTGTTCGATCTGACAGGATCAGATCGGCGCTCTAAGCCCTCCTTTTTAAAGCATAATCTTGTCGATCCTTGTCTCACTCCGGTCGGATTATGCTCGAGGATGGCAGAGGCGGCCCGGAGATTGTCGGGAAGCAGCCTCTCAGTGCGCCTCTTCCCAGTTCGTGGCCGCGCGCGCATCCACCTTCAGCGGCACGCGCATGTCGAGCGCCGGCATGGCGGCGTTTTCCATGACCGCGGTCACGAAGGGAATGGTGCGCTCGACTTCGGCATCCTCGACTTCGAAGATCAGTTCGTCATGCACCTGAAGCAGCATGCGGGCCGACAGCTTTGCCTCGACCAGCGCCGGCTCCATGCGGATCATGGCGCGGCGGATGATGTCTGCCGCAGACCCTTGGATGGGCGCGTTGATCGCGGCGCGCTCGTTGAAGGCGCGCACCGAGGGATTGGAGGAGCGGATGTCCGGATAGTGGATGCGCCGTCCGAAGATCGTCTCCACATAGCCCTTGTCGCGCGCCGTCGCCTTGGTGGTTTCCATATAGTCGCGAATGCCGGGGAAGCGCTCGAAATACCGCTTGATGTAATCGCCGGCTTCCGAGCGCTCGATGGAAAGCTGGTTGGCAAGCCCGAAGGCGGAAATGCCGTAGATGATGCCGAAGTTGATCGCCTTGGCGCGCCGGCGCACCTCGCCCGGCATGCCCTCGACGGGGACGCCGAACATCTCCGATGCCGTCATGGCGTGAATGTCGATACCCTCGGCAAAGGCCTGCCGCAACTGCGGGATATCGGCGACATGGGCAAGAACGCGCAGCTCGATCTGGCTGTAGTCGGCCGAGACCAGCTTGTTGCCGGGCGTCGAGACGAAAGCCGTGCGGATCTTGCGGCCCTCGGCCGTGCGCACCGGAATGTTCTGCAGGTTCGGGTCGGAGGAGGAGAGGCGCCCGGTGGTGGTTGCGGCCAGCGCGTAGGAGGTGTGGACGCGCTTCGTGTCCGGATGCACGAAGCCGGGCAGCGCGTCGGTATAGGTGGATTTGAGCTTGGTCAGCTGCCGCCAGTCGACGATCCTGCGGGGCAGGGGGTGGCCTTCCGCCGCAAGGTCTTCCAGGACCTGCGCCGAGGTGGACCATTGCCCGGTCTTGGTCTTCGAGCCGCCCGGAAGCCCCATGCGGCCGAACAGGATATCGCCGAGCTGCTTGGGCGAGCCGATGTTGAAGGTCTCGCCCGCCAGCTCGTAGATCTCGGCCTCAAGGGCAGCGGCACCCTGGGCCAGCTCGCCGGACAGGCGCGAGAGGATCTGCCGATCGACCGTGATGCCGCGCTCTTCCATGCGGGCCAGAACCGGCACCAGCGGCCGCTCCAGACGCTCGTACACGGAAACGAGGCCGTTGGCGGCAAGCCTTGGCTTGAGGATATGCCAGAGGCGCAGCGTCACATCCGCATCCTCGGCCGCATAGGCCGTCGCGCGGTCGATCTCCACGAGATCGAAGGTGACCGCCCCTTTGCCGCTGCCGGCGACATCCTTGTAAGCGATCGGCTTGTGGCCGAGCCAGCGCTCCGACAGCGTGTCCATGCCGTGCGTCGTCGCACCCGCGTCGAGCACGTAGGACAAAAGCATCGTATCATCGAAGCCGGCGATCTCGATGCCGTACCGCTTCATGACGAGATAGTCGTATTTGAGGTTCTGGGCGACCTTGAGGACGGAGGGGTCTTCCAGAAGATCCTTCAGGCGGGCAAGGGCCGCAGCAACCGCGATCTGCCCCTCGACCAGTTCGCCGCCGCCGAGAAGATCGCCCACGCCGTTGCGGTGGCTGAGCGGCACATAGGCGGCGCGCGTGACAAGACCGCGCGGATCGCTGCCCTGTTCGGCGAATGCCAGCGAAAAGCCGACAAGCTCCGCCTGCATCGGATCGAGCGACGTCGTCTCGGTGTCGAAGGCGACGGTGCCGATCTCGCGGGCCGCCGCAATCCAGGCCTCCAGCGTGGCGATGTCGCGGATCGTCGCGTAGCCGCTGCGATCCACCGGCTGGGCGGTAAGCGTCTGAGCACGCGCGGCGGCCAGGTCTGCCGGGCTGTCCCCCGCGTCGGGGAGGCTGTCCGTGGCCACCGGCGCGGCGGACGGGGAGGAGACCGGCGCGGTGTCGCCGGCTTCTCCCTTGTCGAGATCAGGGCCATGCGCCTCTGCGCCGCGTTCGACGGGAACATGTGCGGGCTCGACAGCCTCCGCATCGGTCCCGGTGACAGCGGCGACACGGCGGGTCAGCGTGTTGAATTCCATGGCCTTCAGGAAGGCGACGAGCTTCGGCCCGTCCTGCGGCTCAAGCCGCAGATCGTCGAGGGGAACGTCAATGGGCGTGTCGATCTTCAACCGGACGAGATCGCGGGAAAGCCGGGCGAGATCGGCATTGGCGATGATGTTCTCGCGCCGCTTCTGCTGCTTGATCTCGCCGGCGCGCGACAGCAGCGTATCGAGATCGCCGAACTCGTCCAGAAGCTGCGCCGCCGTCTTCGGACCGATGCCGGGAATGCCGGGCACGTTGTCGACGCTGTCGCCGACCATGGCCTGCAGGTCGATCATCTTTTCCGGCGGCACGCCCCATTTCTCGATGACTTCGGGGATGCCGATCTGCTTGTCCTTCATGCTGTCATACATGGACACGCGCGGCGTCACGAGCTGCATCAGGTCCTTGTCAGACGAGATGATGGTGACATCCGCCCCGGTCGCTTCGGCGAGCCGTGCATAGGTGGCGATCAGGTCGTCGGCCTCGAAACCTTCCTTTTCGATGCAGGGCAGGTTGAAGGCGCGTGTGGCGTGGCGGATCAGGCCGAACTGCGGGATGAGGTCGGCCGGCGGCTCGGGCCGGTGCGCCTTGTACTGGTCATAGAGCGTATTTCGGAAGGTCTTCGACGAGAAGTCGAAGATGACGGCGAAATGTGTCGGCGTGACCCCGACGGAGGTGTCGCGCGCATCCGTCAGAAGCTTCCACAGCATGTTGCAGAAGCCCGAAACCGCATTGACGGGCAGGCCGTCGGATTTGCGGGTGAGGGCCGGAATGGCGTGGAAGGCACGGAAGATGAAGCCCGAGCCATCGACGAGGAAGAGATGATCGCCTGTTTTCATGGGCAAGGGATAGCGCGGCGACGGTCAAAGGTCTATTCTCCTGTCGTGCCGCCTGGCCTTTTCTTGCCGCGCGCGCCGCCAACCAAGGGAAGCTTCCTTCGATGATGTCGAACACGCTACGCGCCTACGCAACGGCAGTCGTCCTTGCCGCGCTGGTCGGCCTGTCCGCGTGGTGGCTCGGCGACGAACCCGCCGCCATCTTTCACAAGGTTCTCATCGCGCCGCTCTTCCTTCTGGCCGCCGCCGGGCTTCGTCACCACTTTCCCCCGCATCTCGATGCAACGCGCGGAATTGCCGCAACGATCGAGTTTCATGTCATGGCAGGCTTGATCATCGCCGCGTTTGTCCAGCTGGTCGGCGTGTTTGGCCCGATCCCGCTGGTCCGGCAGATCGAGATCTTCCTCGCGATGGGCGTCGGCATCGGTGGCATCAATGCTGCGGTTTTCCTTCTGCGCCGCCATCGCCTCCAGCGCTGAGGCATTTCTCCTGAACGCGTGTCACGCTTGCAGGAAAAAGATATGCAAAAACAGATTCTTGCAGCACGTCGCATGAATCGCGAACGAGGCGGCATGCTGCCGGATTTCGATCCCGGATCGACGCTCACGCAAACCTTACGAATTTGTAATCGAACCGTGCGGTCCTCTTCCCTTGAAAAGCCATATTTGGCCGCACATTTCATAACTCAACGGCGCCGCAAACCCGCCGTCGTCTGGTGACCGGCCTGTCCCCCGCCGCACCGGATGCTGGACAAAGGCCTCATCCCCCCCCTCTCCGGGCCTTTGTCCGTTATCAGACGAAAACCGCCATGGCCCCCCGCCTCCGCGCCATGGCGGTTTTTCGTTTCTACATCGCCTGCGATCCATCTTGTCTGTGACCGGCTTCGGGCGTACCGATAGACATGGGCTTCAAACACACCGAATCGGCAACGCATCTTGCGGGTCTTCTGGCCAAGGTCAGCGCCCGCGCGTTGCATGAAAGGGGTCAGGCACTCGGCTTCGCCCCCGGCCAGTTTCCGGTGCTTTTGGAGCTTTGGCGGGAGGATGGCCTGACCCAGCGCCAGTTGCTCGACCGCGTCGATATCGAGCAGGCCACCATGGCCAATACGCTCGCCCGCATGCAGCGCGACGGGCTGATCGAACGCCGCCCGCACCCGAATGATCGCCGCGCCCAGCTCGTCTTCCTCACCGACAAGGCCCGCGCCATCGAAGAGGAGGCAAAGGCCGCCGCCCGCGCGGTGGAGGATGATCTCTTCAAGGGTTTCCGCCGTTTTGAGCGCGAGCTGATGCTGCAATACATGCGCATGGCGCTCGCCAATGCCGAGGGTGAGACGACCCCGGATGCGGAGCGCCGGCCGATCGCGCCGTAAGGTACCGATCGTTTTCGCGCCGTCTCGTCCCTCTTCGCCAAACGGTTTTCTCCTGCCGCGCGCTTGTGTAGGGTCGCGCCAACAGGAAGGATTCGCCCCATGACAGCCCCGACGACCGCTTCGATCGACCTCACCGCCACGCTCGCCCGCGCCGATGCCAATCTTGAGGGCAGCCTCGAGCGCATGTTCGAGCTGGTGCGGATCAAGTCGATCTCGACCGATCCGGCCTACAAGGCGGAATGCCGCCGGGCAGCCGAATGGCTGGTCGCGGAACTTTCCGCGCTCGGCTTCGAAGCCTCCGTCCGCGATACGCCCGGCCACCCCATGGTCGTTGCCCATCAGGTGGGACCGGCCGGCGCCCCTTCCGTTCTGTTTTACGGCCATTATGACGTGCAGCCGGTCGATCCGCTAAACGAGTGGACCACCGAACCCTTCGAGCCCTCGATCACCGAACGCGACGGCCGGAAGGTCATCACCGGTCGCGGCACCTCCGACGACAAGGGGCAGCTCCTCACCTTCGTCGAGGCCTGCCGCGCCTATCGCGATGTGCATGGCAGCCTGCCCGTCAGCGTCACCATCCTGTTCGAGGGTGAGGAGGAATCCGGCTCGCCATCGCTGAAGCCCTTCCTCGAAGCGCATGCGGACGAACTCAAGGCCGATTACGCGCTCGTCTGCGACACCTCCATGTGGGATGCCGAGACGCCGTCGATCTCGGCGGGCCTGCGCGGCCTCGTCGGCGAGGAGGTCGTCGTCACGGCGGCCGACCGCGATCTGCATTCCGGCTATTTCGGCGGTGCCGCCGCCAATCCCATCCACATCCTCGCCGATATCCTGGCCGGCCTCCACGCCGAAGACGGCAGCGTCACGCTGCCCGGCTTCTACGATGGCGTCGAGGAGACGCCCGACGACGTGAAGGCCATGTGGGACACGCTCGGCCAGTCCGCCGAGAAGTTTCTCGGGACCATCGGCCTGTCGCAGCCTGCCGGCGAGCGCGGCCGCTCCGTGCTGGAACTCACCTGGGCGCGCCCGACGGCGGAGGTCAACGGCATCATCGGCGGCTATACCGGCGAGGGCTTCAAGACGGTGATCGCCGCCCGGGCCTCCGCCAAGGTCTCTTTCCGCCTCGTCGGCAAGCAGGATCCGGCGAAGATCCGCGAAAGCTTCCGCACCTACGTCAAGGCGCGCATTCCCGCCGACTGCCGGGTCGAATTCCATCCGCACGGCGCATCGCCCGCCATCCAGCTGCCCTATGATTCAGAGCTTCTGACGCTGGCCAAGGGCGCGCTGTCCGACGAGTGGCCGAAGCCCGCCGTCGTCATCGGCATGGGCGGCTCCATCCCGATCGTCGGCGATTTCCAGAACATGCTCGGCATGGAATCGCTCCTGGTCGGCTTTGCACTTGCCGACGACCGCATCCACTCCCCCAACGAGAAGTACAACCTCAACTCGTTCCACAAGGGAATCCGCTCCTGGGTCCGCATCCTTGCGGCGCTGGGCGCCCGTTCCGCCTGAGGCGGGAACCGACGGTCCGCCTCATGCATTCCGGATGCGGAACCGGAAAGGCGATCACGCAAAAATGTGGTCGCTTTTCTTGACCTTGCGGAATGAGGGGTGGTTCCTACGAAGAGATTGGAAAGGGAACGCCCGCTAGGCTGCGCGTCATTGAGACAGGCGCACGCGGCCCGGCGCTGGTGGGATGGAGCATTGGACAGGGATTTGACGGCAGAACAAGGATCGGCAGCCGGCCATGCCGGGCGGCACGGCAACAGTCACGCCTCTTCACGCGCCGCAGGAAACGGACGGGGGCGGCGATGCATCTGGTAAAACGCGCCTTCTGGCCCGTCATCGGCTTTCTCGCGATCGGCTTCTCCCTCTACGGCCTCTACTTCGAACTGCGCGACATGTCCTTCCATGCCTTCATGGACAGTCTGAAGGCGGTCTCGCTCAAGGGCTGGGTGCTGGCGATCTTCTCCACGCTTCTGGCCTATGCCGCACTCGCCGCCTACGACCATCTGGCGCTTGCCCATCTCGGCCGTCGCATTTCGCTGACCTTCATCACCGTCTGTTCCTTCACCACCTACGCGCTGTCGCATACGATCGGCGCTTCCGTGCTGTCGGGGGCCGTGGTGCGCTACCGCGCCTACCAGTCTAAAGGGTTGAGCCCGTCGGAGATCGGCGTCCTCGTCGCCTTCTGCTCCTTCACCTTCGCGCTCGGCACGCTGATGCTCGCGGCCTTCGTGCTGATCGTCTCGCCCGATCTTGTCGATCGCTTCGCAGACGTCATCCCGAAGGGGCTCTCGCGCACGACCGGCGTCATCATCCTACTCGTTCTGCTTCTCTATCTTGCAGGGAGCATCCTGCGCCTGCCGCCGCTGACCACGCGCTGGTTTTCGGTGCAATATCCGCGTCCCGGCATCGTGCTGCGCCAATTCGTGATCGCGCCGATCGAGCTGATCGGCGCCGCCGGCATCATCTATTTCGCCCTGCCCGAGGCGGGAAATCCCGGCTTCCTCGTCATTCTCGGCGTTTTCCTCGCCTCGTTCTCGGCAGCCCTTCTTTCCCATGCGCCGGGCGGCATCGGCGTCCTCGAGCTCGTCTTCATCGCCGCGCTTCCCGAGATCCCCTCCGCCGACGTGCTGGCGGCGCTTGTGATTTTCCGGCTGCTCTACCTGCTGATCCCCTTCTTCATCGCGCTTGCCGTCGTCATCGGTTTCGAGCGGTCGCGCTATGTGGCGGAACAGAAAGGCCTTTCCCGAAGCTGAGCGCCGGGTGAATGCTTAACCACCCGTTAATTCGCCGCATTTAGAGTCCACCCACCGCAGCTCGGGGCCGGGGCATGATCCGCCACGTCCCGCAACATCGACATTCCGGCGACATCAGTGCCCGGACGACAGCAAGGGGCACGGCCGGAGAGCATGGCAGGCGGCAAGAACAAAGGGCGAATCGAACCTTCCTTCGGCAGCGGCGCCGACGGCAGCGACCTGCGCGCCGACGCCGGCGACCGCGTGTCCGGTGCGGGCCGCGGAAAGCCGTCCGGCAAGGCGCCGCGCAGGCGTCGAGAGAAGAAGACCCGCGGTGGCGGCAGGGGCGGGATTTTCGGATTCTTCCGCCGGCTGTTCTACTGGGGCGTCGTTCTCGGCATCTGGGGCGGTATCGCGCTGGCCGGCATCGTCGTCTATTACGGCTCGAACATGCCCGCCGCCAACAGCTGGGCCATCCCCGAACGCCCGCCGAACGTGAAGATCCTCGCGGCGAACGGCGAGATCATCGCCAATCGCGGCGCCACCGGCGGCGAGGCGATCCCGCTTGAAAACATGTCGCCCTATATCCCGCTCGCCGTCATCGCCATCGAGGACCGGCGCTTCTATTCCCACTGGGGCGTGGATCCGCTGGGCCTGGCGCGTGCCATGTTCACCAACCTCACCTCGGGGCGCATGGTGCAGGGTGGCTCGACGCTGACGCAGCAGCTCGCGAAGAACCTCTTCCTCTCGCCGGAGCGCACGCTGGAACGCAAGGTGCAGGAAGTTCTGCTCTCCTTCTGGCTGGAGCAGCACTACACCAAGGACCAGATCCTTGCGATGTATCTCAACCGCGTCTTCTTCGGCTCGAATGCCTACGGGGTCGAGGCGGCATCGCGGCGCTATTTCAACAAGTCGGCGCGCGACGTGAACCTCGGCGAGGCCGCCCTTCTGGCCGGTCTCCTCAAGGCACCCTCCCGCCTCTCGCCGGCGCGCGACCCGGAGGCGGCGGAAGCCCGCGCCCAGGTGGTGCTCGGCGCCATGCGCGAAGCGGGCTTCATCACCGACAGCGAGATCAAGACGGCCATGTCCCAGGCCCCGACGCGGGCCAAGAGCTTCTGGTCGGGCGCCGAACATTATGCCGCCGACATGGTCATGGACCAGCTGCCCGGCATGATCGGCGACATCAAGGAAGACCTCGTCGTCGATACCACCATCGACCCGGACCTGGAAAAGAAGGCGGAGGCGGCCATCAAGGACGTGCTGGATGCCGACGGCGCCAAGGCGAACGTCTCGCAGGCCGCCCTCGTGTCCGTCGATGGCACGGGCGCCATCCGCGCGCTGGTCGGCGGCCGCGACTATGCCGAAAGCCAGTTCGACCGCGCCTCCAAGGCCAAGCGCCAGCCGGGCTCGGCCTTCAAGCCCTTCGTCTACGCTGCCGCAATGGAGATGGGCCGCACGCCGCTGTCCATCCGCAACGATGCGCCGGTGCGCATCGGCAACTGGACACCGGAGAATTACGACCAGAAATACCGTGGCGAGGTGACGCTTGCCGATGCCCTGGCCCAGTCGCTGAACACGATCGCCGCCCAGCTCGTCATGGAAGTCGGCCCGAAGCAGGTGGTCAAGCTCGCCCACCGCGTCGGCATCAGCTCCGACCTGCAGGACAATGCCTCGATCGCGCTTGGCACCTCTGAGGTCTCGCTGGTCGAGCTGACCTCGGGCTATGCGGCCTTCATGAACGGCGGCCTGAAAGCCACCCCCCATGTCATCCGGCGCATTTCCACGGCAGAGGGAAAGGTGCTCTACGAAAACACCTATGACAATCCGCCCCGCGTGCTCGATCCGGTCGTCGTTTCCGAGATGAACACGATGATGGAAGGCGTCATCGAGCGCGGCACCGGCAAGCATGCCCGCCTCGACGGCTGGCCGGCGGCCGGCAAGACGGGCACCACCCAGTCCTTCCGTGATGCGCTCTTCGTCGGGTTCACCAGCCAGCTGACGACGGGTGTGTGGTTTGGCAATGACGACGGCAAGTCGATGAAGAAGGTCACGGGCGGCGGGCTGCCGGCCAAGGCCTGGAAGGAATTCATGACGGCCGCCCACAAGGGTCTGTCACCCTCGCCGATTTTCGGAACCACCGAGGTACAGCCGCAATTCGGCGATCCGCTGCCCGGCGGCGAGCTTCCGCCCGGCGACGTGATGAGCGACGGATATCCCGTCGCACCCGGTGCCGGGGGTGGCGTTCTGGAAGGTCCGGTCGCCGCCGGTGATCCCGTGCCGGCCGGGCAGGAGGGGGGCGGTCTTGCCCCGCCCGCCGATGTCGGCCAGACCACGGGCGCCACGCGCCGCACCACGCTTCTCGACGTGCTGCTCGGCAACTGACGCCCCGACTTTCCGCCCGCCTGTCACAATCGCCCGAAAGCGCTGGAATTTCGGGAAAATTTTGGCCTTTGATGAGGAAAAGCCGCCTTGCAGTCGCAAACGGCCCTCCTTATATGTCCGCAATCCACGGGCGCTTCGATGCCCGTTCACCCCGCATGATATCCCGTTAGGGGCTGTCGCAGGAATGCCTGACCGGGTTCTGACAGTCCGCTTCAAGGAGAGACTGAAATGGCAAAAGTAATCGGTATCGACCTCGGCACGACCAACTCCTGCGTCGCCGTCATGGACGGCAAGGACGCCAAGGTGATCGAAAACGCCGAAGGTGCACGCACGACCCCTTCGATGGTGGCCTTCACGGAAGACGGCGAGCGCCTCGTCGGCCAGCCGGCCAAGCGCCAGGCGGTCACCAACCCGGAAAACACCCTCTTCGCCGTCAAGCGCCTCATCGGCCGCCGCTACGAAGACCCGACGGTCACCAAGGACAAGGGCCTCGTTCCCTACAAGATCGTCAAGGGCGACAATGGCGATGCCTGGGTCGAGGCCGGCAGCAAGGCCCAGTCCCCCTCGCAGATCTCCGCCATGATCCTGCAGAAGATGAAGGAAACCGCGGAAGCCTATCTCGGCGAGAAGGTCACGCAGGCCGTCATCACCGTTCCCGCCTACTTCAACGACGCCCAGCGCCAGGCCACCAAGGATGCCGGCCGCATCGCCGGTCTTGAAGTGCTGCGCATCATCAACGAGCCGACCGCTGCAGCGCTCGCCTACGGCCTCGACAAGAAGGACGGCAAGACCATCGCCGTCTACGACCTTGGCGGCGGCACCTTCGACGTCTCGGTTCTCGAAATCGGCGACGGCGTCTTCGAAGTGAAGTCCACCAACGGCGACACCTTCCTCGGTGGCGAAGACTTCGACATGCGTCTCGTCGAATATCTCGCAGCCGAGTTCAAGAAGGACAACGGCATCGACCTGAAGAACGACAAGCTCGCCCTGCAGCGCCTGAAGGAGGCCGCTGAAAAGGCCAAGATCGAGCTGTCGTCGGCCCAGCAGACCGAAATCAACCTGCCCTTCATCACGGCAGATGCTTCCGGTCCGAAGCACCTGACGATGAAGCTGTCGCGCGCCAAGTTCGAAAGCCTGGTCGATGACCTCGTCCAGCGCACCATCGCGCCGTGCAAGGCTGCGCTCAAGGATGCCGGTGTTTCGGCTTCCGAGATCGATGAAGTCGTGCTCGTCGGCGGCATGAGCCGCATGCCGAAGGTGCAGGAAGTCGTCAAGCAGCTGTTCGGCAAGGAGCCGCACAAGGGCGTCAACCCGGATGAAGTCGTCGCCCTCGGCGCCGCCATCCAGGCCGGCGTTCTCCAGGGCGACGTCAAGGACGTTCTGCTCCTCGACGTGACCCCGCTCTCGCTCGGCATCGAAACGCTCGGCGGCGTCTTCACCCGCCTCATCGAGCGCAACACGACGATCCCGACGAAGAAGTCGCAGACCTTCTCGACGGCCGAAGACAACCAGAACGCCGTGACCATCCGCGTCAGCCAGGGCGAGCGCGAAATGGCGGCCGACAACAAGCTGCTCGGCCAGTTCGACCTGGTCGGCATTCCGCCGGCACCGCGTGGCGTTCCGCAGATCGAAGTCACCTTCGATATCGACGCCAACGGCATCGTACAGGTTTCGGCCAAGGACAAGGGCACCGGCAAGGAGCATCAGATCCGCATCCAGGCGTCCGGCGGTCTGTCGGATGCCGAGATCGAGAAGATGATCAAGGACGCCGAGTCCAACGCCGAGGCCGACAAGAAGCGCCGCGAGACGGTGGATGCGAAGAACCAGGCCGAAAGCCTGATTCATTCCTCGGAAAAGTCGCTGAAGGAATATGGCGACAAGGTTTCGGAAGCCGACCGCAACGCGATCTCGGATGCCATCGCCGCCCTGAAGACCGCAACGGAAGCCTCCGAGCCGGATCTGGAAGACCTGAAGGCCAAGACCCAGACCCTCATGGATGCCTCCATGAAGCTCGGTCAGGCCATGTATGAGGCCAACCAGGCACAGACGGCCGAAGCCGACGCCCGCCGCGATGCCGGCGACGACAACGTCGTCGATGCCGACTACGAGGAAGTCAAGGACGACAAGAAGTCGGCCTGATCGACTTGTCTCACGCGCAAGTGAATGGAAAGGGCTGCGTAAGCGGCCCTTTTCGCATTTGGTGGTGGGGTCGATCCGCTATCGCTTAAGAATTCCCGCCTATCACGGACTTTGGAAAGTCGTGCCCGACGTTTCGGCGGGCCGGTTGCACGTGGTGGGCCGATGCATTTCAGGATCTTCGAGACATGGCGCCTGGTCGCCGCGCTTCTGGTGATGTTCTATCACTTCCTGCGCTATGGGCCGGGAGACCAGCAGGCGCTGTCGAACATGCTCGAACGTCTGCTGCCGCTGCTCGACATGTTCTTCATGATCTCCGGCTTTCTCATCCTGCTGCGCTATGGCGACAAGCTGGCGAACTGGGCCGATTACCGGATCTTCCTCCTGAAGCGGCTCGTGCGGTTCTATCCGCTCTATCTCGCAACCCTTGCCTTTTTCATCATCGTCGGCATGGCGGTCAAGCTCGGGCTGGTGGTCTCCACCCAGCCGGAGCGCTACGACCCTGCGCTCATCCCGCAAAACCTGCTGCTCGTCCAGGCCTGGGGTGTCACCGATCATCTGAGCTTCAACTACGTCAGCTGGTCGCTTTCGGCGGAATGGTTCTGTTACCTGCTGCTGCCGGTTTTCGTCTTCATCATGGCGCGCGCCGGCGCCCGTGGCCTCGTTCTCCTGGCATGCCTCGGCATTGCACTGATGGAGCTGGCCATTGCCATCGGCCTCATGCCGTTCGAGAGCTGGCTGGAGGCCGATACCTGGGGCGCCTATCGGGCGTTTGCCGATTTCGCGCTCGGCGGCGCGGTGATGCTTGCGGTCAAGGGCGCCCGCTGGTCTCTGCGTTCGCCTCTGCCAGCCTGGGGCGTCTTTGTCCTGTCGGTGGCCGCCATGCTTCTCCTGGCGCCATCTGCGATCGTCATCGGGCTTCTGGCGCTCGCGATGTTCCTCGCCGCCCTCTCGGAGCGCAACAATCCGGAAGGATCGGCAGTGCTGCGCCATCTGGCGCCGGTGGGCGCCGTCTCCTTCGGGATCTATCTTCTGCACCCGGTGATCGAGACGATCGTTCTTGCCGTGGTCTGGCGAAAGATGGCGGCCTTCGGTCTTCCTGTCGACTTCTATCTCTTCCTGCCGGTTCCCATGGCTATCACCGTCCTCGTCGCCATGGCCTCCGACCGCTGGTTCGAGAAGCCGGTGGCGCAAAGGTTGCTGGCTGCGCTGTCCGCCTCTCCGCGCCGGGCGGCCGGATAAGCCGCCAAATGGCACGTTTCGTCACAAAATTCACGATGTCCTGTGCATTGCCTATGGTATCGCGCGTCAAGGTTCACTAAATCCTGAGAGACGATAATAGGGCGGCCGGCGCATCGGGTGCGGCTGCCTTCTCGACAGGATCATCAAACGAGCATGAAACGTGACCTTTACGAAATTCTCGGCGTCTCGAAGACAGCCGACGAGAAAGAGCTGAAGAGCGCTTTTCGCAAGCTCGCCATGAAGTATCATCCGGACAAGAATCCGGGCGATGCGGAGGCTGAGAAGACCTTCAAGGAAATCAACGAGGCCTACGAGACGCTGAAGGACCCGCAGAAGCGGGCCGCCTACGATCGCTACGGCCACGCTGCCTTCGAAGGCGGCATGGGCGGCGCCGGCGGTGGACAGGGCTTCGGCGCCGGCGGCTTCTCCGACATCTTCGAGGATATCTTCGGCGAGATGATGGGCGGCGGGCGCCAGCGGCGTTCCTCCGGTGGCCGCGAGCGCGGTGCTGACCTGCGCTACAACATGGAAATTACGCTGGAGGAAGCCTTCAGCGGCAAGAACGCCCAGATCCGCGTTCCCACCTCCATCACCTGCGATGTCTGTACGGGGTCGGGCGCAAAGCCCGGCACCAGCCCCAAGACCTGCACGACCTGCCAGGGCTCGGGCCGCGTGCGCGCCGCGCAGGGCTTCTTCTCCATCGAGCGCACCTGCCCGACCTGTCATGGCCGCGGCCAGATCATCACCGATCCCTGCACCAAGTGCCATGGCAATGGCCGGGTCACGGAAGAGCGCTCGCTGTCGGTCAACATCCCCGCCGGCATCGAGGATGGCACCCGCATTCGTCTCTCCGGCGAGGGCGAGGCCGGCATGCGCGGCGGCCCGGCCGGCGACCTCTACATCTTCCTGTCGGTCAAGCCGCACGCCTTCTACCAGCGCGATGGGGCAGACCTCTATTGCAGCGTGCCGATTTCCATGACGACCGCTGCGCTTGGCGGCAAGTTCGACGTGACGACGCTCGACGGCACCAAGTCGCGCGTCACGGTTCCGGAGGGCACGCAGGCCGGCAAGCAGTTCCGTCTGAAGGGCAAGGGCATGCCGGTGCTGCGCTCGGCCCAGACCGGCGACCTCTACATCCAGATCCAGATCGAGACCCCGCAGAAGCTCACCAAGCGCCAGCGCGAGTTGCTGAAGGAATTCGAGGATATCTCCTCCAAGGAGAACAATCCGGAATCGACCGGCTTCTTCAGCCGGATGAAGGAATTCTTCGAGTGATCCTTTCGATCGCTTGCTGCAGATCAAAGCCGGGGGCGGCGCCCGCCTCCGGCTTTTTCATGTGATGACGCGGCCGGCGGAGCATTCCGCCCACGCCGCCCGACCCGGAACGACATGGCCAACAGGGTGAGCCTCAGCCGGCTGAAGCTCGGCAATTTCCGCAATTACGAGAGCCTTGCCCTCGATCTCGACGCACGCCATGTCGTGCTGACCGGTGACAACGGTTCCGGCAAGACCAATCTCATGGAAGCCGTTTCCTTCCTCTCGCCCGGACGCGGCCTCAGGCGCGCGGCCTATGGGGATGTTTCGCGTGTCGGCGGGGATGGCGGCTTCACCGTCTTTGCCGAGTTGGAGGGCATGGAGGGCAATGTCGAGATCGGCACGGGCACGGATGCCGGCGAGGACAGCCAGAGCCGCCGCCTGCGCCTCAACGGCACGCAGGCCCGCACCGTCGAGGAACTGCTCGACCACTGCCGCGTGCTGTGGCTGACGCCCGCCATGGACGGTCTCTTCACCGGCACCTCTTCCGATCGCCGCCGCTTCCTCGATCGCCTCGTTCTGTCGCTCGATGCCGAGCATGGTCGGCGCGTGGCGGATTTCGAGCGCGCCATGCGCAGCCGCAACCGACTGCTCTCCGAACCCGGTGCCGATCCCGTCTGGCTGACCGGGCTCGAAAAGCAGATGGCCGAGCTCGGCGTCGCCATGGCGGTCGCACGGCGCGAAATGCTGGGGCTGCTGGCGGCCCTCATCGAACGCCGCCCGCAGGAAACGCCCTTCCCGACCGCGTCCCTGACTCTCTCCGGCTTCATGGATGCCCATGCCGGCCCGGCCTTCGAGCTGGAAGATGCCTATCTCGAGGCACTGCGCAGCGGCCGTTATCGCGATGCCGCCGCCGGCCGCACGCTGGAGGGCCCGCACCGCAGCGACCTCGTGGTCCGCCACCGCGAAAAATCCATGGAGGCCGAGCGCTGCTCGACGGGCGAGCAGAAGGCCCTGCTGGTCGGCCTTATCCTCGCCCATGCCCAGCTTGTCGCCGACATGACCGGCTTTGCGCCCCTGCTGCTGCTGGACGAGATCGCCGCCCACCTCGACGAAGGCCGTCGCGCAGCCCTCTTCGATCTCATCGATGCTATCGGCGGCCAGGCCTTCATGACGGGTACGGACAGCGCGATGTTTGCAGCACTCGGCGATCGGGCTCGCTTTCTGGCCGTTGCCAACGGCACGGTTTCAGGTTGAAATCAGACCATGATGGACAATCTGCCCACGCCTTCGGACATGACGCTCGGCGCCGAGGAAATCGAGCGCTATCGCCGCCATATCCTGCTGCCGGAAATCGGCGGCATCGGCCAGAAGCGCTTGAAAGCGGCGCGCGTGCTGGTGATCGGTGCGGGCGGGCTTGGCGCGCCGGTGCTCGCCTATCTCGCGGCTGCCGGCGTCGGCACACTCGGCATCGTTGACGACGACCGCGTCTCGGTTTCCAACCTGCAGCGCCAGATCATCCACGATACCGGGACGATCGGCGCGGAAAAGACGGCGAGTGCGGCGGCATCCATCGCGCGTCTCAATCCGCATGTGACGACGATCGCCTTTGAGGAGCGCTTCGATGCCCTCTTCGCCGCGCAGTACCTGCCGCGCTTTACCCTTCTGATCGACGGCTCCGACAACTTCACGACGCGCTATGCGGCGGCCGATGCGGCGGAATCGGCCCGCATTCCGCTGGTGACCGGAGCGGTCGGCCGGTTCGATGGATCGCTGACCGTGCTGAAGCCTTATGAGAATGACGCCGACGGGCGGCGGAACCCCGGCTATCGCGACATCTTCCCGGAGCCGCCGCCGGACGGCGTCGTGCCCTCCTGCGCCGAAGCCGGCGTCATCGGCACGCTGACGGGCGTCATCGGCACGCTGATGGCCATGGAGGCCGTCAAGCTCATCACCGGGGCTGGGGAGCCGCTGGTCGGCCGCCTGATGCTCTATGACGCGCTTTCGGCCCGTTTCGATACGATCCGCTACCGCCGGCGCACGAAGGACTGACCCTCGCCGCGCCGGCAAAGGCCGTCACATCCGGTTCGGCAGCACGCGGTCCGGCGGGCGGTGACCGTCGATGAAGGTGCGGATGTTGATCACCACCTTGTCGCCCATGTCGATGCGGCTTTCGAGCGTGGCCGAACTCATGTGCGGGAGAAGCACGACCTTGCCTTCGCCGGCAAGCTTGACGAGCTTCGGGTTGACGGCCGGCTCGTTTTCGAACACGTCGAGACCGGCACCGGCAATCTTGCCCTCCTTCAGGCACTTGACCAGAGCTGCCTCGTCGATGATGCCGCCGCGCGCGGTGTTGACGATGTAACTCGTCGGCTGGAGGAGCGCGAGGCGGCGGGCCGACAGCAGGTGATAGGTGGCCGGTGTCGAGGGGCAGTTGACCGAAACGATATCGACGCGCGCCAGCATCTGGTCGAGACTGTCCCAGTAGGTCGCTTCCAGCTTCTCTTCGGTATCCGGATGCACGCGCTTGCGGTTGTGATAGTGGATCGAGAGGCCGAAAGCCTTGGCGCGGCGCGCGACGGCGGTGCCGATGCGGCCCATGCCGATGATGCCGATGCGCTTGCCGGCGATGCGGCGGCCGAGCATCCATGTCGGCGACCAGCCGGCCCATTCGCCCTTGCGGTCCGTCAGGATGCGCGCGCCTTCCGCCAGCCGTCTCGGCACGGCAAGGATGAGCGCCATGGTCATGTCGGCGGTATCCTCGGTCAGCACGTTCGGCGTGTTGGTGACCGTGATGCCCTTGCGCGTGGCGGCCTCGATGTCGATGTGGTCGATGCCGTTCGAAAAGCTTGCGATCAGCTTCATCTGCGGACCGGCCGCCTCGATCAGGCTCGAATCGATCCTGTCCGTCACGGTCGGAACGAGGACATCGGCACGCTGCATGGCATCGACCAGTTCGTCGCGGGTACGCGGCGTATCGTCGATATTGAGCTCGGCGTCGAAGAGTTCGCGCATGCGCGTTTCCACCGCGTCCGGTAGCTTGCGGGTAATGTAGACCTTCGGTCTCTTCTTGTTCGTCATGAAACCCCACGCCCCGTTGACGGGTTTTTAACCAAGATGGGTGATCGTTCTCCCTGGAAGCCGCATTTTTTAACAGACCCGCCGGGGAAGACAAACACTTCTCGTGGCTCGCACCGCGAACCTCTCGTGACTGTCGCCCAAGCGCCTCTGTTCTGCGGCCGTAACCCTTTGTACGATATCGAGAACGGTTCCGTCATGCGTCGCGTCCTTCGTCTCATTCCGCTGTGCCTCGCCTCGCTCGTGATGATCGCGCTTCCGGCCGCAGATGCGCTCGCGCAGGCTGCGAAGGGACCGAGCGGCCTGCCGCTGCCCCGCTTCGTCAGCCTGAAGGCCAAGAGCGTCAATCTGCGCATCGGTCCGAGCGTCGACTATGCCGTCTCCTGGCGCTACCTGAAGCCGGGCGTGCCGGTGGAGATCATCCAGGAATACGATAACTGGCGCCGCGTGCGCGATGCCGACGGCACGGAAGGCTGGGTCAACCAGGCGCTTCTCTCCGGCAGCCGCACGGCACTGGCCGCCCCGTGGATGCGCGGCAAGGGGGAAGGCGTCTTCGTCAACATGCGTCGCGAACCGCAGACCACCAGCAGCATCCTTGCCCGCCTGCAGCCGGGTGTGATGATCCACGTCAAGGAATGCAATGGCGACTGGTGCCAGGCCGAGACGCAGGGCGTCGAGGGCTGGATCGCCCAGAGCGAGATCTGGGGCGCCTATCCGGGCGAAGCTTTCAAGTAGCCGCGCTCAGATCAGGCCGATCTTGCGGGCCTCGACATCGAGCGGCAGCATGGGACGCGGGCCGATCTGCCCGATGACGATGCCAGCCGCGAGACTGCCGAGCTTGCCGCAGGTTTCCAGCGGATAGCCGGCCGTATAGCCGAACAGGAAGCCTGCCGCGTAGAGATCGCCGGCCCCGGTCGTGTCGACGACGCGCTCGACGGGCAGGGCTTCGATCTCGATGCGCTCAGCGCCCTTCAGGATCACCGATCCCTCTTCGCTCTTGGTGACCAGCGCCAGCTTGCAGTCGGCGGCGATCTTGGAGAGCGCCAGTTCGAAATCTTCGGTCTCGTAGAGCGCCAGAACTTCGGCGCGGTTGGCGAAGACGATATCGACGGTGCCGGAGCGCATGAGGTCGAGGAACTCGGCCCGGTAGCGATGAACGCAGAAGCTGTCCGACAGCGTCATCGACACTTCACGACCATTCTGGTGCGCGATGCGGGCGGCTGCGCGGATCGCGTCCTTGGCGCGCGGCGGATCCCAGAGATAGCCCTCGAAATAGGTGACCTTCGAGGCTGCCACGACATCGGCTTCCACATCCTCCGGGCCCAGCTCGACGCAGGCACCGAGATAGGTGTTCATGGAGCGCTCGCCATCCTCGGTCACGAAGATCATCGACCGTGCCGTCGGCGGCGTCTTGGCAAGTGGCCTGGTCTCGAAGTGTACGCCGAGCGCGCGGATGTCGTGGGCGAAGATCTCACCCAACTGGTCGCTGGCAACCTTGCCGAAATAGGCAGCCTTGCCGCCCAGGCTCGCCACGCCGGCGGCCGTATTGCCCGCGCTGCCACCGGAGGCTTCGAGCGCCGGTCCCATGCGGCTGTAGAGCAGTTCGGCTCGCTCGGCATCGATGAGGTTCATCGCGCCCTTGATGATGGCATTGTCGATCAGGAACTGCTCTTCGCAGCGGGAAATGATATCCACGATCGCATTGCCGATCGTCAGAACGTCGAATTGGCTCATAAGGGAAATCCGTCACCGTCAAAGAGAAGCACGGGTCCCCGTCATAACGGAATTCTTCGCAAGGGGAAGAGCTTTCACAGAAGGCCTTGGACCGTCGCGGTCGATTGTCGGTGATCGAGCATCCCGTGACCGCTTCCCGTTCAGGTCGTCTGTTTCACTTGGGGCGCCTTATCCGGTAAGGCTGGGGAGGGGCGTTCAACCGGGCCAGTCATGTCGATCATCTTTCTCAATGTCGTGCCGCTTTTCGTGTTGATCCTGACCGGTTGGCTCATCGTACGGTTTCGCTACCTGTCGGAGAGCGTCGGTCAGGCCCTGGGTGACTTCGTCTTCCGTGTCGCGGTGCCGGTGCTCCTCTTCCGCACGATCGCGGAAGCCGATTTCAGCGACGGTTCGCCCTGGCGGCTCTGGGCGGCCTATTTCTTCGGCGTTTTCGTCACCTGGACGCTCGGCCATCTCGTCGCGACCCTGGGCTTCGGCAGCGATGCGCGAATCGGCGTGCTCGCCGGCGTCTCCTCAGCCTTTGCAAACACCGTCTTCATCGGCCTGCCGCTCGTCTCGCGCGTCGTCGGCGATCACGGCATCGTCGCCATCTCCATCCTGCTTTCGGTGCATCTGCCGGTCATGATGGTCGCCGGTACGATCCTGATGGAGCGGGCTGACCGCAAGGTGACGGGTGCAGCCCCGCGTCCGCTGGTCGCCGTGCTGGCCGATATCGGCCGCAATCTCGTGAAGAACCCGCTGGTCATCGGCCTCGTCTGCGGCGCGCTGATGCAGGCGCTGGGCCTTGCCATGCCGGTTCCAATGAAGACGGTGGTGGACCAGTTGGCCGGCATGGCCGCCCCGGCCGCGCTGATCTCGATCGGCATGGCGCTCGACCGCTACGGCATCCGGGGCCATCTCGCCCTCTCAAGCGTGACCAGCCTGTTGAAGCTCATTGTCTTTCCGGCCGTCGTGCTTTTCGCGTGCCGCTTCCTCGGCATCGATCCGGTCTGGACGCAGGCGCTTGTCCTGACCGCCTCCGTGCCAACCGGCGTCAATGCCTGGCTGATCGCCAACCACTTCAATGTCGGCCACGGAATGGCATCCTCGATGATCACGCTGACCACCGCGCTCGGCGTCATCAGCGTCTCCGCCTGGGCCTATATTCTCCTTTAGCAACGTCTCGCCCGCCGAAACGAAAACACCCGGCGGTAAGGCCGGGTGTCAGAAGCGGTATTGAAACGGGGCTGGCGATTACGGCTGCGTTGCAGGCGCCTGGCCAGTGGTCGCCGGGGCCTGTTCGGTCGAGGCGGGAGCCTGACCGTTTGTCGCGGGCGCCTGTTCCGTCGCTGCCGGGGCCTGCTCCGCAGCGGCTGGAGCCTGCTCGGTTGCGGCAGGGGCAGCACCTGCGGCCGAAGCATCCGGCAGCGGAGCCGGAGAGTCCGACTGCGTGCGCAGGTAGGCGATCAGGTTTGCGCGCTCTTCGGGCTTCTTGATGCCGGCAAAGCCCATGGCGGTACCGGGAACGTGCTTCTTCGGCGCTTCGATGAAGTAGCTGAGGTGATCGTAGTCCCAGACCACCTTGCCGCCTTCGGAGAAGGTCTTCATGCCGGCGGAATAGGAGAAGCCCTCATGCGAGGCGATCGGGCGGTTCACGACGCCATAGAGGTTCGGGCCCACCTTGTTCGGGCCGCCCTTGCCGATGTCATGACAGCTTGCGCATTTCTTGAACACGGTTTCGCCGGCGGCAGCATCGGCAGAGGCCAGCAGCGGGCCGATGGCAACTTCCGGCGCTTCGCCGCCAGCGGTTTCGCCGGCCGCAGGTGCTTCCTCGGCGACAATCGCGAACCCTGGCTTCTCGGGCGCTTCGGAATGGAAAAGCCCTTCCGAGGCAATGGAGACGGACATCAGCACGAAGACCGTTCCCAGCAGGGCGCCCAGGCCCATGTTCACTTTAGAGTTCATCTGAAAAAGCTCCCTTCCCAGCCGCCCGGCGCAAACACGCGGCCCATCTTGAATTCGCGCGGAACCTATGTCTTTTGGCTCTGCGTTGCAACAGGAATGGCGCCACTCCCGTTGAGACCAATTGCCACTTCTGCCCGGATTCTAAAGGCCTGTCCATGCCGCAAGCTGACCACGACAAGACCCTTGTGCTCATTCCCGCGCGGATGGCCTCGACGCGCCTGCCCGGCAAGCCGCTTGCCGACATCTGTGGCGCACCGATGATCGTGCAGGTCGCGCGTCGCGCGGCCGAGGCAAAGATGGGGCGCGTCATCGTGGCCGTCGATGATCAGACCGTCTTCGAGACGGTGAAATCCGCAGGCTTCGAGGTGGTGATGACGCGCGCCGACCATCAGTCCGGTTCCGACCGCATTTTCGAGGCGCTGGAGGCCGTCGACCCCGGGCACCGGGCCGAATACGTCATCAATGTGCAGGGCGATCTCCCGACCGTCGAGCCGGAGACGATCCGGGCCGTCATGCGGCCCTTCGAGACGCCCGCGGTCGATATTGCCACCCTGACCGTTGAGATTGCGGACGAGGCGGAAAAGACCAATCCGAACGTGGTGAAGGTCGTCGGCTCGTCGCTCTCCGAAACGCGCCTGCGCGCACTCTATTTCACCCGCGCCACTGCCCCGCACGGCAAGGGGCCTCTCTACCACCATATCGGCCTCTACGCCTATCGCCGCGCTGCGCTGGAGCGGTTCGTGTCACTTTCCCCGTCGCCGCTCGAAAAACGCGAATCGCTGGAGCAGCTGCGCGCGCTGGAAGCCGGCATGCGCATCGACGTCGAGATCGTCGCGGCCGTGCCGCTCGGTGTCGATACGCCCGATGACCTTGAGAAGGCGCGCCGCATCCTCGCCGCCAGGCCCTGACCCCCATCCGTTTCCATGCCCCTCTGACAAGCAGGCCAATTGCCATGACAGCCAAGACCAACAGGATCGCCTTCCAGGGCGAATTCGGCGCCAACTCCGACATGGCGAGCCGCGACATGTTTCCCGCCATGGAGCCGCTGCCCTGCCAGACCTTCGAGGATGCCTTCCTGGCGGTCGAGAACGGCGAGGCGGATATCGCGATGATCCCGATCGAGAACACGATCGCCGGCCGCGTCGCCGATATCCACCACCTGCTGCCGGAATCGCGCCTGCACATCATCGGCGAATATTTCATGCCGATCCGCTTCCAGCTCATGGTGCTGCCGGGTGTGCGTCATGAGGAAGTGCGCACGGTGCACAGCCACATCCACGCGCTCGGCCAGTGCCGCAAGATCGTGCGTGCCAACGGCTGGAAGCCGGTGATCGCGGGCGATACGGCCGGCGCCGCGAAGCTGGTCGCCGAGACCGGCGACCGCAGCATGGCAGCGCTCGCCCCGCGCCTTGCCGCCGATCTCTACGGTCTGGAGATCATCGCCGAGAATGTGGAGGACCTCGAAAGCAATGTGACCCGCTTCGTGGTGCTCTCGCGCAAGGAAACGGTGATCGAGCGCAGGAGCGATGACGATCGGATCGTCACCACCTTCGTCTTCAATGTCCGAAATATTCCTGCGGCGCTCTACAAGGCGCTCGGCGGCTTTGCGACGAACGGCATCAACATGACCAAGCTCGAAAGCTACCAGATCGGCGGCAAGTTCATCGCCACCCAGTTCTATGCCGATATCGAGGGGCACCCGGATGATGCCAATGTGCGCCGGGCGCTGGAGGAGCTGAAATTCTTCTCCGAGAAGGTGCGCATTCTCGGCGCCTACCCCGCCCATCCCATGCGCGGCACGCTGTGAGCGATTCTTGAGCAGGGCTCCGGCCCTGCCTTCTTTCCCGGCAATCGCACAAAGGCCGCAACCCTTAAGGATCGCGGCCTTTTTGATGTCGGTCGTTAACCCGGTACGCCGCAAACGCATGCCTAATTTGCAATCATCGCGCTGCTGATTTTTGGGCAGTTCGGCTATATTCCGGTCATACAAAAGAGACCGAGGAAACAGCCATGAACTTCCGTACCAAGATCAATGAATTCGTTGCCCAGCGCCGCGCCGTTCGCGAACTGAACCGTCTCAGCGACCACGAACTGGCCGACATCGGCATCTCCCGCTCGCAGATCCGCAGCGCCGTTTACGGCCGCTGATAGATGCCCCGCGCTGCCCATCGCAGCGCAAGGCACAAATCGGGACTGAGACGCTCCTGGCCGGCTTTGCCGGCCTTTTGCGTTTCTGGCGGTCACTCGTCGATGAGGCAGACGCGCAGGCGGTGACCGTCGGGGTCGAGCGCGACGAAGGTCGGGCCGAATTCAAAGCGCGTCAGCGGCTGGACGAAGGTGAGCCCCTTGTCCTGCCAGTCCCGGTAGCAGGCCTCCACGGCCGCATCGCCCGCCACCATGAAGGCGAGTTCGCTGGCGTCGTCGCCATGCGGATGGATGAGCGCAGTGGATGCCTTGGAAAGCAGGCCGAGCGACAGGCCATTGTCGAAGACAAAAGCCGCATAGCCGGGCGAAAGCGCACGGGGCTTCTGGCCGAAGAGATCGGCATAGAAGGCGGCGCTGGCGACGGTATCGGCGACGTAGAGGATCATCAGGTTCGGTGTCATGTCAGGGTCTCCTTGGTTGGGAGCCCCGGTTTAGGCCGAGCCAGTGTCAGTTTCCGTCAGCAGTCTTGTTATCGATGCGGGCTCGTTCCGCGCGCCATTCCTTCAGCAACACCTGCCGCCGTCTTGGATAGCGCTCGCTTGTAATGACGGCTTCCACCATGCGGTCTGCGCGAAAATGCCGGAGCTCCTGCCGCAGCTCGCACCAGGCGGCGACCACTCGGACCTCCTCGAAGAAACCGAGCGCGAAGGGCCAGATGACCCGCTCCGTGTGCCGGCCTGACAGATCCTCATAGGAGAGCTGAACTTTTTGCTCGTTGCGGATTGCGGCGCGGAACAGGCCGATGTCGATCCGGTCCTGACGTGCGCGTGGCGGCCCGACCAGAAGGGTGGAGCTGTCAAGCTCTTCGCGCAGCGCCGCCGGCAGGACGGCCGCGATCTTCGAAAGCGCTTCTTCGGCGGCAGCCGAAAGCGATGCATCCGCCCGCCGCGCCACCCAGCGCGAGCCAAGCACCAGCGCCTCGATCTCCTCGACGGAAAACATCATCGGCGGCAACAGGAAGCCGGGGCGCAGCACATAGCCGATTCCTGCTTCCCCCTCGATTGGCGCGCCCTGCGCCTGAAGGCTTGCTATGTCGCGATAGAGCGTGCGCAGGCTGACGCCGGTTTCCTCTGCCAGCGCCCGGCCGCTCACCGGCATGCGATGCCGGCGCAGGACCTGGATCAGCGCAAGAAGCCGTTCGGAGCGTGCCATGGCGTGATCGCCGCCTCAGCCGGCGCGTCCCCAGTCCAGCCAGTCGCGCATCAGCCGGTGGGCGATGGCGCCTTTCGGCGGCGAGACGGTCTGCCCTTCCGTCCCGGCAACACCGGTGACGCGCTCCAGCATGGCCGCGGTCTCCGCGCGCGTGAACCAGCGGCAGTCTTCCAGCTCCTGCTCGTCGCGCTTGATGTCGAAGGATTTCGCCTCCGCAAAGCAGCCGATCATGAGGCTGTGCGGCATCGGCCAGGGCTGCGAGGCGTGGTAGCGCACGCGGCCGATGTGAATGCCGGATTCCTCCAGCGTCTCGCGCCGCACGGCATTTTCGATCGTCTCCCCCGGTTCGAGGAAGCCGGCGAGGCAGGAATACATGCCTTCCGGAAAATGCGCCCCCCGGCCAAGCAGGCAGAGGTCGCGCTCAAGATCCACCGTCAGCATGATGACGACGGGGTCGGTGCGCGGGAAGGCAAGGTTGCCGCAGGCCGGGCAGGCGCGGCGATAGCCGCCACCCTTCGCTTCCATGGCGCTGCCGCACTTGCCGCAGAAGCGGTTTGCCGCCGCCCAGCTGATCAGGCTGGAGGCCTGCGCGAACTGGCCGAGCACGTCGTCGGCCATCATCTGCTGGCGGTAGAGCGTGCGCCCGTCCGTGAGCCGGAAATCCTTCGGCAGCTCGTCCTCCGTGACGCCGACCGGTACGGCAAGGCGGGGCTCGCCATTCGGCAGGAAGCCGAGCAGGATGGCGGCGTCGAGATCGGGCTTCAGCTCGGCAAGCTCGTAGGGCGCAAACAGCGGATCGACGATCTTCTCGTCGTGCTTCACCACCAGCCGCCCGCCGGAAAAGGCAAAGACATGGGCACCGGGCGCCGCAAACGCCTTTTCGAGACAGTCGTCGGCGCGGTGCTCGGACTGGCGGTCGAGATTGTTTTCCGCAAAGGCGACCAGCGTGCTCGGCTCGTGATGCGGATGCCGGCTGTCGAAGATGGAAAGAGGTGCGCTCATAGCCGCTCCAGAAGATGGGTTTTCAGCGTTTCGAGGGTGGCAGCGTCCTTGTGCTCCGGCGTGCCGAAGCCCCAGACGGGGCCCGGCCAGGCGGGATCGCCCTCGCTGCGCGCGATGACATGAATATGGAGCTGGCGCACGATGTTGCCCAGCGCCCCGACATTGATCTTGGTCGCTCCCGTCAGGGTCTTGAGCGCGGCTGCGACATGGGCGGTCTCGACGGCCAGCACGACCTGGTCGTCCGCATCAAGCTCGAAGATCTCCGAAACGCCGGCGCGGCGCGGCACCAGCAGCAGCCAGGGCCAGCGCCCGTCGCGCATCAGGCGCAGCTCGCACAGCGACAGCATCGCAACGGGAACGCTGTCGGCGGCAAGGCGGTCGTCCAGTGTGAAGGTGTCCATCGCTCCCCGCAATCTCCGGTGTCGCAACTGCTTCGCCCGCCTTCACAGTTTTTTCAAGGCTCGGCTTGCATTTGCCCGCGAGATTGCCGATATGGAGCGCGGGAGGTTGGTGGTGGACGAGCCACTCGCCAACCGGGTCAGGTCCGGAAGGAAGCAGCCCCAACGAGCTCCGGCACGGGTCGCCGTGCCAGCCTCCCACCCGTTCCCGTCCTGTCGCGGGACAGTTGAAAAGCAGCCACTCGGCATTGATTCGGCAGGGGCGATGAGCGAAGACGCACCCCAGGACGCAGCGTTGGCAACTGAGACGCGGCAGAGCGGCTATCGCGTTCTGGCCCGCAAGTATCGCCCAAAGGACTTTTCGGACCTCATGGTCGGCCAGGAGCCGATGGTCCGCACCCTCACCAATGCCTTCGAGACCGGCCGCATCGCGCAGGCCTACATGCTGACGGGCGTTCGCGGTGTCGGCAAGACGACGACGGCTCGCATTCTGGCCCGTGCCCTGAACTACAAGACATCAGAGATCGACCGCCCGACCATCGACCTGCGCGTGCCCGGCGAGCATTGCCAGGCCATCATGGAAGGCCGCCATGTCGATGTGATCGAGATGGACGCCGCCTCCCATACAGGCATCGACGATATCAGGGAGATCATCGAGCAGGTGCGCTACCGTCCGGTGTCGGCGCGCTACAAGGTCTACATCATCGACGAAGTGCACATGCTCTCCACGCAGGCTTTCAACGGCCTGTTGAAGACGCTCGAAGAGCCGCCGGAGCATGTGAAGTTCATCTTCGCCACCACCGAAATCCGCAAAGTGCCGATCACGGTGCTGTCGCGCTGCCAGCGCTTCGACCTGCGCCGCATCTCGGCCTCCGATCTCGTCGGCCTCTTTACGACGATTCTCGAAAAGGAAGGCGTGCCGGCGGAAGCCGAAGCACTCGCCATGGTCGCCCGTGCGGCCGAAGGCTCGGCGCGCGACGGCCTGTCGCTGCTCGACCAGGCGATCGCCCATGGCAACGGGCGCGTGGAGGCGCTGACCGTGCGCGCCATGCTGGGCCTTGCCGACCGCGCCCGCATCGTCGATCTCTTTGAACACGTCGCGAAAGGCGAAGTCGCCGCCGCCCTTGCCGAATTTGCCGCGCAGTACGAGGCGGGCGCCATGCCGAACGTCGTGCTGACCGACCTTGCCGATTTCACCCATCTCGTGACCCGCATGAAATTCGTGGCGGATGCCGCGGAAGATCCGTCGCTCAGCGAAGTCGAGCGCCGCCGCGGTGCGGAGTTTGCCGCCACCGTTCCGGTCAGCGCGCTCTCGCGCATGTGGCAGATGTTGCTGAAGGGCATTCCCGAGACGGAAAATGCCGCGCGCCCGGCCGGTGCCGCCGAAATGGTGCTGATCCGTCTGGCGCATGCCGCAAACCTTCCCTCGCCCGAGGACGCCGTGCGTCGCCTGCTGGAGATCGAAGGTGGTGCCACGCCGGCCGCAAACGGTGGCGGTCGCCCCGCAGGCGGTGGGCCCTCCGCCATGGCAAGCGGGCAGGGCGCCTCGGCGCGCGCCAGCGCGATGACCTCCGCCAATTCTGCCCCGTCCGGCGCCCCGTCCATGATGGCCGCCGGCGAGGGCGGTCGCCCGACGCTCGTCAGCGTCGGGGAGACCCGCGCCGAAGCCGCGCCCCGCCAGGCGGCAAAGCCGCAGCCGTCGGTTCCCGTCAATTCCGCGGCCGATATCGTCGATCTCTGCGCCCGCAACCGCGACATCCGCATGAAGACGCTGGTGCGCAATTATCTGCGCCTCGTGCGGCTCGAGCCCGGGCGCCTTGAGCTCAATCTCGCCGAGGATGCGCCGAAGACCTTCGTCGGCGAGCTGCAGAAGCGGCTGGAAGACTGGACCGGCATCCGCTGGATGGTCATCGTCAGCCGGGAGGCCGGGGAGGCGACGCCTGCCGAGCAGGAAAGCGAAGCGCAGGAAAAACGCGTCAGCGACGCCCGGCAGGATCCGGATGTCGCCGCGATCCTCGCCCGCTTTCCGGGCGCCAGGATCACCGACGTGCGCATCAAGCTGAGCGAGGCGGAAGCCGCCGCCGATGAGGATGACGTTCGCCCGCCGGCCGCAGCCGAAAGCGCCGAAGGCGATATCCTGCCCGGCGACGACATCGACTTTTAGCCGGCAACGCATCGCCGGTTTCGATATTCTCTAGGAAAGGACGACGACATGCGTGACCTCTTGGGCATGATGGGCAAGGTCAAGGAAATGCAGGCCAAGATGGAGAAGATGCAGGCGGAAATCGCCGCCATCGAGATCGACGGCTCCGCCGGCGGTGGCCTCGTCACGATGCGCATCGACGGCAAGGGCAACCTGAAGAGCCTGAAGATCGATCCGAGCCTCTTCAAGGAAGACGAGGTCGAGATCCTCGAAGACCTGATCGTCGCCGCCCACAAGGACGCCAAGGACAAGGCCGAAGCCGTGACCGCCGAAAAGACGCGCGAACTCACCGCCGGCCTGCCGATCCCGCCGGGCATGAAGTTCCCGTTCTAAGACACTCTGTCGCTGCAAGCAGGGCGCGGTCCGTATTTCCAAGCACGCTTTGCGCTTCCGTGACGCGATGCCTCCTCTGGAAGCCAACATTGTGGTGCGGCAAGCCGTCCCCCACCTTCCGTCATCCTCGGCCGCAGAGCCGAGGATCCACGGCCAGGGACGCGGAGGGCCGCATGGGTCCTCGGGTCAAGCCCGAGGACGACGCTGGAGCGATTGGCGCAGGAAGCTGCTCCACCAAGCATTCGCCGTCTTTCGAAGACCTTTATCTTTTCATCGAGATGGCATGTGATCTTCTCGTTATCGCGGCGATGAAAGGCAAGCCTCTCTTTCGCCGTCGATAGTCAAGAAATCTTCGCCCTGATCTTCGCATTGACCGGCGTCGCCAGATAGCGCGCGAACTTTTCCGGCGGAATGCGGCCGTAGTCATCCATGAATTCCGCCATGCCGATGCGCTCGCCGGCAAAGGGCGTGTAGGTCACGCTCTGCCCCGCTTCCAGCATGCCGCCCGCAATAACGCGGGTGTAGATGCCCGGACGCTCGGCCCTCAGATAGCGCTTCACCATCAGCGGGTCGCCCATGTGGGCGGCAAAGGTGGCGCAGGGGCTGCGGGCGGAGGTCGCCTCCAGCACCACGTCGCCGATGGTGAAGCGGTCGCCGATCGCCACGTCGCGATTGTCGAGGCCGGAGATCACGAGGTTTTCCCCGAAGGTGCCGGGCTCCAGCGGTCGGCCCAGTTCCTGCGCCCACCAGGCAAGTGTTTCCGCACCCTCGATGTAGACCGCCTGTTCCGGTCCGCCGTGATGCTTGCGGTTGATGATCGCGTCGCCGACGAGCCCTTCCGCATCGACCATGACCGGACCCGTCACCGCTGCCTTGGCGATGCCGGTCTTGGTGTTCTTGCCGGGCAGCTTGCGGGCCTGACCGATACAGACAGCGAGGATTTTCATGGGTGCGCTCCGGCAGGCGATTCCTTCGCTCCACCTTATCAGGTAAAACCCGCCCCATGGCAAAACGAGTCACCGGCCCCGAAATCGAAAAACTCATCCAGCTTCTGGCGAAGGTGCCGGGCCTCGGGCCGCGTTCGGCGCGCCGGGCGGCACTCCACCTGATCAAGAAGAAGGAGCAACTGCTGGGGCCGCTCGCCGGCGCCATGGGCGAAGCCTATGACAAGGTGCGCATCTGCTCCTGCTGCGGCAATGTGGATACGGTCGATCCCTGCACGGTCTGCACCGATCCCCGCCGCGACGCCTCAGTCATCATCGTCGTCGAGGATGTCGCAGACCTCTGGGCGCTGGAGCGTGCCGGCGCCATGAGCGCGGCCTATCACGTGCTCGGCGGCACGCTCTCGCCGCTCGACGGCGTCGGCCCCGACGATCTCAACATTCGCGGCCTTGTCGACCGCGTGGCGGGCGGGACGGTGCGAGAACTCATCATTGCCGTCAATGCGACGGTGGAGGGACAGGCGACGGCCCATTACATCACCGACAGGCTCGAAGGTTTCGAGGTGAAGATCACCCGGCTCGCCCATGGTGTTCCCGTCGGCGGCGAGCTGGACTATCTCGACGAGGGAACGCTGACCGCCGCGCTGCGCGCCCGCACCGCCGTATGAGGAGCGCCCCGATGAAGCCTGTCCGCACCCGTCTCGCCAGACTTGCTGGCGTTCTTGCCCTGATGGTCGCGGCAGCGGTTCCTCTGCCGGCCGGCGCGCAGTCGCGCGATGATGTGGAAAAGCAGTTCCGGGCCTGGCTGCAGAACGATGTCTGGCCGGAGGCGAAGACATCGGGCATTGGGCGCAAGACCTTCGAGGAGGCTGCCGCGCGCATCCGCATCAACTGGGACCTGCCCGATCTCGTGCCGCCGGGCACGAAGCCGTCCAAGGACCGCAAGCAGAGCCAGGCGGAGTTCTCATCCCCCGGCGCCTACTTCTCCGAAAAGCGCCTGCAGGGGCTCGCGGCCAGCGGTCGTTCTCTGGCTGCGGCCAATGTCGGCGTGCTGACGCGCATCGAAAAGACCTATGGCGTACCGGGGTCGGTCGTCCTTGCCATCTGGGGACGGGAGTCCGGCTTTGGACGCGCGAAGATCCCCTACAACGTCATGGACGTGCTGGCCACCAAGGCCTTCATGTCCACACGGCCGGAGCTTTTCCGCCGTGAACTGATCGCCGCCCTCCATATCCTCGAAAGCGGCGACGTGCGCGAGGAGGACATGCGCGGCTCCTGGGCCGGCGCCATGGGTCAGCCGCAGTTCCTGCCCTCCAGTTTCCTGCAATATGCCGTCGATTTCGATGGCGACGGGCGCCGCGATATCTGGAACTCGACGCCCGACGCACTCGCTTCCATCGCCAACTATCTTTCGAAGAAGGGCTGGCAGCGCGGTCGTGACTGGGGTTTCGAGGTCACGATCCCCGCTTCTGTCTCCTGCGCGCAGGAGGGGCCGGACCTCGCCCGCCCGATCGCGGACTGGGCGTCCACCGGCATTACGCGGGTGACCGGCAAGGGCTTTCCTGCAGGCGAGCTGAAAGCCAGCGGCATGATGCTGGTGCCGGCCGGCCGCAGCGGCCCGGAATTCGTGGTGACCCCGAATTTCTACGTCATCAAGGAATACAACAACTCCGACCTCTACGCCCTCTTCATCGGCAACCTCGCCGACCGGATCGGTTCGGGCGGCGGCGCGTTTCGCGGCGCGTGGGGCGATGTCGGCTCGCTGTTGCGCTCCGATGTCGCCGCCATGCAGAAGGCGCTGGAGAAGAAGGGCTACGATGTCGGCGGCAGCGACGGCCTGCCCGGCTACAAGACCCGCCGCGCCATCGGCGACTGGCAGGCGAAGAACGGTCTTGCCCCGACCTGCTATCCCTCAGAAAGCCTGAAGGGCCGCATCCGCTGAGACGGCCCGTGGCAGGCCCGCTTCCCGTCCCGAACGCAGGATGACGGGAAGCGGACAGGCTGCCGGGATCGCCGCGCCGGTCGTCACTTGGGCGGCGCGATGGTGAATTTGTACTTCGAGGACACGGCGATCATGGCGTGGACATCGGCCATGTCGAGCGGTGGCGCCTGAACATTGCGCGTGCCGGGATGGCCGATTTCGGCAAACATGCCTTCCATTCCGGGCGGATTGTACATGAACAGCATCTTGGCCGGTCCGGTATGGACGTTGCGGAAGCTGTGGATCACCCCGCGCGGCACGAAGACAGTGGTGCCGGGCTGCGCGTCGATCACCTCCTCGCCGAGCTGGAACGTCACCCGCCCCTCCAGCAGGATGAAGGTCTCGTCCTCGGCATTGTGGTGATGCGGCGGCGGGCCGGTATCCGGCGGCACGAGCGCTTCGAGAAGCGTGAAGGCCCCGCCCGTCTGCGCACCCGAAAGCAGGGTCGTGTAGGTATCGCCGACGAGAAAAACCGTCTCGCCGCCATCCGGGCCGACGCAAACCGGCTTCAATTCGCTCGCTGTCATGACTGGAATCCCCCTAAATCAGCAGGAGGAAAATTAGCATCTTTAGGATGAATTGCCAGCGAATAAATGGCAGAAGATTGCCGGAGTCTGAACCTTAAAAAACAATAAAAACAGTTGGATAGCTGGTGGCGGAAGCGCAGCCTTTGTGAGAAGCCCCCTTATCGTGCCCGCCCACTCCGGGGCATCCGCGCCGTCAGTGCATGTCCATCTGCTGCTTGAAGCGCTCGTAATCGTGGGGGATGATCGTCTGGCGCTCGATCATGCGGTGCACGCGCGGCGGTTCTTCCCCGGAATGCAGCGCCCGAAGACGATCGCCGTTTTCCGCGTCGGCCTTCGTGCGGCGCATGTTGTGGCGCACATACTCCACCCAGGTGGGTACGTGATACGTTTCCGTCCAGATGAGCGGCTTTTCGAGATCGCGCATCAGCGCCCACTGGCCCGCGCCGTCGCGGATTCGGATGCGCCGGCGTTCCGTCATGGCGTCGAGGAAGTCGGGAATGTCCTGCTCGGCGATCTCGTAGTCGATCATCACGACGATGGGTCCGCTGCGGGACTTGAGGTCGAGCGGCAGGTTCGGTTCGGCGAACTGGTTGAGCGGATCAAGGTTGAGCGCCTTGAATTCCGGCAGCGCATAGCGAAGACCGAGGGCAGCACCGGCGATCATCGCGAAGGCGGCGACGATCAGCGACGTGGAGACGTCCTGCGCGTCGGCGATCTCGCCCCAGAGCCAGCTTCCCGCCGCCATCCCGCCGAAGGTGGTGGCCTGGTAGATGGAGAGCGCCCGCCCCACCACCCAGCGCGGGGTGGAAAGCTGTACCGTGGTGTTGAAGAGCGAGAGCGCCCAGACCCAGCTCGCTCCGGCGATCAGGAGAACCGCGCCGGTGATCGTGGCGCTGGTGCTGAGCGCGGTCACGAGGGCAGCAAGGAAGAAGCCGGCAAAGGAGAGCCGAACGATCCATTCGCTGGAGAGCTTTTCGCGCAGCCGGCTGCTGGTCATGGCCCCTGCAATGGCGCCCGCGCCGAAACAGCCGAGCAGAAGGCCGTAGGTCAGCGGCCCGCCCTGCACGTGATCGCGTGCCACCAGCGGCAGCAGGGCAAGGATCGCACTGGCCGAAAGACCGAAGGCGAAGCCGCGCAGCATGACCTTGCCGATATTCGGCGACATGCCGACATAGCGGATGCCGGCTCCGATGGCGCGGGCAAAGCTCTCGCGCGGCAGGGTGCGGTCGTCCTTCGGCCGCTTCCAGACAAGGAGGGCGGCAAGGATCGCGATGTAGCTGACGGCATTGACCGCGAAGGCCCCCGCCGCTCCGGCCGCCGCGACGATGGCGCCGCCGATGGCCGGGCCGAGGCTGCGGGTGATGTTGAAGCCCATGCTGTTCAGCGTGACGGCGGCGGCAAGATCCTCGCGTGGCACCATGTCGCCCACCGAGGCCTGCCAGGACGGGTTGTTGAGCGCGGTGCCGCAGCCGATCAGGAAGGTGAAGGTCAGAAGCAGCCAGGGGCTGAGCACGTTGAACCAGGCGGCAACGGCAAGCGCCGTCGAAACGACCAGCATGAAGACCTGCGCCGACAGCATGATGCGCCGCCGGTCGAAACTGTCGGCGAGCGCTCCGGCAGCGAGCGCGAAGATCATGATCGGCAGCGTCGTGGATGTCTGCACCAGCGCGACCATGTCGGCCGAGTTCGAAATCGACGCCATCATCCAGCCCGCGCCCACCGACTGGATCAGCCCGCCGAAATTCGACGCGATGCTCGCCACCCAGATGTTGCGGAAAGTGGCATGCCGGAAGGGGCGGAGGAGGGAGGATTGCTGGCTCATGGAAGATCGCTTGTGGCAGGCGGGGTTGGAAGGGAAGGTAGCGCGCGCCGGTGCCCGCTCAACCCTTCCCGGCAGGCACTGTCGCGACCGATTGGGGCCAAACCTTGCAATCCCGGCAAAAGCCGCGTATATGACATTCAAATTCTTGATCGCCAGATGAAGAGTGGGCCCTTCGGGACCCGCTCTTTTTTATTGGCCTCGCCTTTTGAAGGAGTGGCACCGTTGGAAGATACGGTTGAGACCGCAAACGAGCCGCGCCTGGTCGAAGAGACCGGGCTCGACCGGCGCATTGCCGAAATCATCGAACCGACGCTGATCCAGCTCGGCTTCCGCCTTGTGCGGGTCCGGCTGAGTTCGCAGAACGGCGCAACGCTGCAGATCATGACGGAGCGCAACGACGGCACCATGACCGTCGAGGACTGCGAGGAGGTCTCCAAGGCCATCTCTCCGGTTCTTGATGTGGCGGACCCGGTCGATAAGGCGTATCATCTGGAAATCTCGTCGCCGGGCATCGATCGCCCCATGGTGCGCCGTTCGGATTTCGCGCGCTGGCAGGGTCACCTGCTGAAGTGCGAGACCTCGGTTCTGGTGGAAAACCGCAAGCGGTTCCGCGGCAAGCTGGTGGCCTCCGACGACAACGGCTTCTCGCTGGAGCGCGAGCAGCTGGGCTACGGCGAAGAGCCGATCGTGACGATCCCCTTCTCGGCGCTGGCCGATGCGCGGCTGATCCTCACGGACGACCTGATCCGCGACGCATTGACGGCCGACAAGAAGGCGAAGCTCGCCCAGGCGGCCAACCAGAACGACGAAGACGCAGACGAGAGCGAAGACTGATCGAAACCCCTCCGGCAGGAAGCGCGGGCGGCGCGGCCGGTAGAGGCGATCACAGCAACAACGGAGACGGAAAGACATGGCAGTCAGTGCAAACCGGCTGGAGCTTCTGCAGATTGCAGATGCGGTGGCGCGCGAAAAGGTCATCGACCGCGAGATCGTTCTTGCCGCCATGGCGGATGCGATCCAGAAGGCCGCGCGCTCGCGCTACGGTTCGGAATCCAACATTCGCGCCGACATCAACTCCAAGACCGGCGAAATCCGCCTCCAGCGCCTGCTGGAAGTGGTCGAGAAGGCCGAGGACTATTCCACCCAGATCCCGCTGGAGCTGGCCCGCGACCGCAACCCGGACGCCAAGCTCGGCGACTTCATCGCCGACCCGCTGCCGCCGATGGATTTCGGCCGCATCGCCGCCCAGTCGGCCAAGCAGGTCATCGTGCAGAAGGTGCGCGAAGCCGAGCGTGACCGCCAGTTCGACGAGTTCAAGGACCGCGTCGGCGAGATCGTCAACGGCACCGTCAAGCGCGTCGAATATGGCAACGTCATTGTCGATCTCGGCCGCGGCGAAGGCATCATCCGCCGCGACGAAATGATCCCGCGCGAAAACATGCGCTACGGCGACCGCGTCCGCGCCTATGTCTACGACGTGCGCCGCGAGCAGCGCGGCCCGCAGATCTTCCTGTCGCGCACCCATCCGCAGTTCATGGTCAAGCTCTTCACGATGGAAGTGCCGGAGATCTACGACGGCATCATCGAGATCAAGTCGGTCGCCCGTGATCCGGGTTCGCGCGCCAAGATCGCCGTCATCAGCCGTGATAGCTCGATCGATCCGGTCGGCGCCTGCGTCGGTATGCGCGGTTCGCGCGTTCAGGCCGTCGTCGGCGAGCTGCAGGGCGAAAAGATCGACATCATTCCGTGGAGCCAGGATCCGGCCTCCTTCATCGTCAACGCCCTGCAGCCGGCCGAAGTCGCCAAGGTCGTTCTGGATGAAGACGCAGAGCGCATCGAAGTGGTCGTTCCCGATGAGCAGCTGTCGCTGGCCATCGGCCGTCGCGGCCAGAACGTGCGTCTCGCTTCGCAGCTGACCGGCTGGGACATCGACATCCTCACGGAAGCCGAAGAGTCCGAGCGCCGCCAGAAGGAATTCAACGAGCGCAGCAACCTCTTCATGGATGCGCTCGACGTCGATGAAATGGTCGGCCAGGTTCTCGCCTCCGAAGGCTTTGCCCAGGTGGAAGAGCTCGCCTATGTCGATCTCGACGAAATCGCCTCCATCGACGGCTTCGATGAAGACACGGCCACCGAAATCCAGACACGTGCCCGCGAATATCTGGAAAAGCTGGAAGCCGAACTCGATGCCAAGCGCCGCGAACTCGGCGTTGCCGACGAACTGCGCGGCATCGACGGCATGACCGGCCAGATGCTGGTGGCGCTCGGCGAGGACGGGATCAAGACCGTCGAGGACTTCGCCGGCTGTGCCGCTGACGACCTCGTCGGCTGGACGGAGCGCAAGGACGGCGAAACCAAGCGTTTCGAGGGTCTGTTCTCGAAGTTCGAGGTTTCCCGCGCCGAAGCCGAAGCGATGATCGTGCAGGCCCGTCTGGCGGCCGGCTGGATCACCGAGGACGACATTGCTGCCGAAGCGGAGGCCGATGAGGCCGAGGCTGTCGAAGGTACGGAAGAGGACGCGTGAGCGGTCCAGTCGAAAAGCCGGCCCCCGAAGGCATTCGGGAGCCGGAGGAGCCCGGCGCCGGCCGCTCGTCCGAGCGGCAGGCCGGGGGACGGAGAGAAGACGTGAACGATCGCACCTGCATCGTGACGCGCGAGAGCGGATCGGCTGACGAACTGATCCGCTTTGTCGCGTCACCCGATGGGCGGGTCGTTCCCGATCTCAAGCGGCAGCTGCCGGGTCGCGGCTGCTGGGTAAAGGCCGAGCGCGCCCTGGTCGAGAAGGCCGTGGCGCGCAAGCTCTTTTCCCGGGCGCTGAAGGCTGACGTGATCGCCGAACCGGCTCTGGCCGACGACGTGGAGCGTCTGTTGAAGGTGCAGCTCGCCGGCATGATGAACCTCGCACGAAAGGCCGGGCAACTGGTCAGCGGGGCGGCCAAGGTGGAGAATGCGGTGCGCGCTCTCGAAGCGCTCGCCGTCTTCCACTCCAGGGACGCGGCACCCGATGGGGTGCGCAAAATCGATCAGGCACGCAAGGCCATGCACTTTGCGACCGATGGTGAAACCGAAATCCCGGCCTTCCACGTCTTCGACGGCGCGGAATTGGACCAGCTTTTCGGAAGTTATGCTTTTATCCATGCCGTGGCGCTTGCAGGGCAGGCGGGTGAAGGTGTAGTGAAGCGCGCAATCATGCTCGAGAAGTACCGTGGAAATGACCCGGTCCGGGCCCGTGATGGCGCTGGCCAGTCTCGTCAATGACGTGGGTCACCGGCGCAATGCCGGAAATTCGCGCCATTGAGCACAGGAACTCATGACAGGATCGGTCAGACGTGGCCGGGCCTGATCGCTAGGAACGGAACGGAATGACCGATAACAAAGACGACAAGACCCTCGGCATGGCTGGCAAGAAGACGCTGACGCTGAAGCCATCCGGGGTACAGCAGGGGACGGTGCGCCAGGATATGGGCCGCGGCCGGACCAAGGCTGTCGTGGTCGAGACACGCAAGCGCCCGCGCTTGAACCGCCCGGAAGACGAAAAGCCGATTACACCCGTTGCCGCAGCGCCCGCCCGCCCGGTCGAGCAGCCGCGTCCGGCGCCTGTTCAGCCGCAGCAGCCGGTGCGCCAGCAGCACCCCGTGCGCCAGCAGCCGCAGGACCGCCGCGAGGAAGCCCCGCCGCGTCCGCGTGTTGGTGTCGTGCTGAACCAGCTCTCGCCGGAAGAAGTCGATGCCCGCCGCCGCGCGCTCGCCGAAGCGCAGATCCGCGATGCCGAAGATGCGCGCCTGCGCGCCATCGAGGAAGCCCGCCGGGCCCGCGAGGAAGAAGAGCGCCGCGTTCGCGAGGCCGAGGAAGCCGCAAAGCGTGCTGCCGAAGAGGCAGCGCGCCCGAAGGTCGTGGAGCCCGAGCCTGTCGTGGAAGAGCCCGTCGCGGCCGCACCGGCGCCTGCCGTCGTGCAGCGCCCCGCCGCTGGCCAGCCCGCCGCGCGCCGTCCCGATGCCGCCGGCCGTCCGGCGCCGCGCGTTGCGACCCCGGCCGATCCGGCGCCCGTTCCGGGCGCTCCGGTTCGTGGCCGCAAGGTGGATGTGGAACAGGACGACGAGCGCAAGGGTCCGGCCGGCGCGTTCCGCGGCAAGGTTGCCCGTCCGGAGCCGGCCAAGGCGCCCGTCCGCCCGAAGACCGACGATGGCCGCCGCCAGGGCAAGCTGACGCTGACGGCAGCGCTCGACGACGAGAACTCCTCGCGCGGCCGCTCGCTGGCTGCCGCCCGCCGCCGCCAGGAAAAGTTCCGCCGCTCGCAGATGCAGGAAACGCGCGAAAAGGTCATGCGCGAGGTCATCCTGCCCGAGACCATCACCATTCAGGAACTCGCGCAGCGTATGTCCGAACGGGCCGTTGACGTCATCAAGTACCTGATGAAGGAAGGCCAGATGATGAAGCCGGGCGACGTTATCGACGCCGACCTCGCCGAAATCATTGCGACCGAATTCGGCCACACCGTCAAGCGCGTGTCGGAGTCCGACGTTGAAGAAGGCATCTTCAACATCAAGGACGACGAAGGCGAGCTGGTGGCGCGTCCGCCGGTCGTGACCATCATGGGCCACGTCGACCACGGCAAGACCTCGCTGCTCGACGCCATCCGCAAGACCTCCGTCGTCTCGGGCGAAGCCGGTGGCATCACCCAGCATATCGGCGCCTACCAGGTCGAGCAGAACGGCCAGAAGATCACCTTCATCGACACGCCCGGCCACGCCGCCTTTACCGCGATGCGTGCCCGTGGCGCGCAGGCGACGGATATCGCGATCCTCGTGGTTGCCGCCGACGACAGCGTGATGCCGCAGACGATCGAGTCCATCAACCACGCCAAGGCGGCCAACGTGCCGATCATCGTGGCGATCAACAAGATCGACAAGCACGAGGCAAACCCGGACAAGGTGCGCCAGCAGCTGCTGCAGCACGAAGTCTTCGTGGAATCGCTCGGCGGTGAAGTGCTCGACGTCGAAGTTTCCGCCAAGAACAAGGTCAACCTCGACAAGCTTCTCGAAGCCGTGCTCCTGCAGGCCGAAATCCTCGACCTCAAGGCCGATCCGACCCGCACCGCCGAAGGCACCGTCATCGAAGCCCAGCTCGATCGCGGCCGTGGTTCTGTCGCGACCGTTCTCATCCAGAAGGGCACGCTGAAGCCCGGCCAGATCATTGTCGCCGGCGACCAGTGGGGCCGTGTGCGTGCGCTGGTTAACGACAAGGGCGAGCACGTCAAGGAAGCCGGTCCGGCCATGCCGGTCGAAATCCTCGGCCTGTCCGGCACGCCGGCGGCCGGTGACAAGTTCGCCGTGGTCGAGAACGAAAGCCGCGCCCGCGAGATCTCCGAATATCGCCAGCGTCTGGCCCGCGACAAGGCCGTTGCCCGCCAGTCGGGTCAGCGCGGTTCGCTGGAACAGATGATGAGCCAGCTGCAGAACACCGGCTTCAAGGAGTTCCCGCTGGTCATCAAGGCCGACGTGCAGGGTTCGGTGGAAGCGATCGTCGCAGCCCTCGACAAGCTCGGCACCGACGAGGTCAAGGCACGCATCGTGCATTCGGGTGCTGGCGCCATCACGGAGTCGGATATCTCGCTCGCCGAGGCCTCCAACGCCGCGATCATCGGCTTCAACGTGCGTGCGAATGCGCAGGCCCGGACCGCCTCCGAGCGTGCCGGCATCGAGATCCGCTACTACAACATCATCTACGACCTGACGGACGACGTGAAGGCGGCCATGTCCGGCCTGCTGTCGCCCGAGCGGCGCGAAACCTTCCTCGGCAATGCCGAGATCCTCGAGGTGTTCAACATCACCAAGGTCGGCAAGGTCGCAGGCTGCCGCGTCATCGAAGGCAAGGTCGAACGTGGTGCGGGTGTCCGTCTGGTGCGTGACAACGTCGTCATCCACGAAGGCAAGCTCAAGACCCTCAAGCGCTTCAAGGACGAAGTCTCCGACGTGCCGATGGGTCAGGAATGCGGCATGGCCTTCGAGAACTACGAAGACATCCGCGCCGGCGACACGATCGAGTGCTTCCGCGTCGAACACATCACGCGTACGCTCTGAGATTGTAACGCAAGCGGCTGCAGCCGGAACGGTCCAATACCGGCCGATGGAGTGTGATGATGTCGGAAACGGCAGAGAGACCGGCGGCTTTGCCGCCGGTTATCCGTTACGTGCTGACACAGGCGGATTACAACGCGATGGCGGAGGCTGCCCGCGGGCCGCGCGACCGCTGGGTTGGAAAGTGGCTCTTCTGGCCGCTGGTCGCCGCAAATGTGGTGCTCAGCGCATGGTTCCTCTGGCCGATCCTTCAAGGCGACCGTCCCTTCGACATCGGCGCCCTTGGCAACCTGGCGATCGCCGCGCTGCTTCTCGCCTGGCGGTTCCTGCTTGTTCCTGCGATCTGGCGCAGCGCCCTGCGTCGGCTCAATCTTGAAGGCAGAAGCTACGAGATCACCTTCGCAGACGAGGCGATCGCGCTGGACGCCGGCGGCCTGTCGTCGCGTGTTTCCCGCTCCGAAATCAGCGCCTATACTGAAACCGAAGCCTATTTCCTCCTGTGGATCAACAAGGCCCAGGCCGTCATCGTCCCGAAGCGGGCACTCAACACCCCGGAAGGGGAAGACGCGTTGCGCGCCTATATGGCGGCCGCGAAATGGAAGAAGAGATGAGCAAAGCAACGTCCTCCGCGCCCTCCCAGCGCATGCTGCGCGTCGCCGAACAGGTGCGTGCCGCCATTACCCAGGTTCTCCAGCGCGGCGATGTGCGCGATCCCGTCATCGAGACGACGGTGATCGCCATTTCCGAAGTGCGCATGTCGCCCGACCTCAAGCACGCGACCGCCTTCGTCTCGCCGCTCGGCGTCAAGGACCACGAGACCGTGATCGAGGCGCTGAACCGCAATGCGAAATTCATCCGCGGCCGCCTCGGCCCGCAGCTCCGGCAGATGAAATACATGCCGGATCTGCGCTTCCGCGACGATACGAGCTTCGACAATTACCAGAAGATCGACGAGCTGCTGCGCTCGCCCGAAGTCGCCCGCGACCTCGATCAGACCGACGACGACAAGGCGTAAGGCCGGGCTCCCGCCCGCCGCACCGCCCAAGAACCATCACGAACGAGAGACACGAATGTCCAAGCCCCGCAAGCCGAAGGGCCGGCCGATTTCCGGCTGGCTTATCCTCGACAAGCCCCTCGACTACGGCTCCACCGAAGCCGTCTCCAAGATCAAATGGCTCTTCAAGGCCCAGAAGGCCGGCCATGCCGGAACCCTCGATCCGCTCGCCTCCGGCATGCTGCCGATTGCGCTCGGCGATGCCACCAAGACCGTTCCCTACGTCATGGATGGCCGCAAGGTCTACGAATTCGCCGTTGCCTGGGGCGAGGAGCGCTCGACGGACGACCTGGAAGGGGCCGTGACGGAAAGCTCCGCCAACCGCCCGACGGAAGAGGCGATCCGCGCCCTCCTGCCGCGCTACACCGGTGTCATCAGCCAGGTTCCCCCGCAGTTCTCCGCCATCAAGATCGACGGCGAGCGCGCCTACGACCTCGCCCGCGAAGGCGAGACCGTCGACATTCCCGCCCGCGAGGTCGAGGTGCATCGCCTGACGCTGATCGGCGCGGCACCCAACCTTGCCCATTTCGAGATCGAATGCGGCAAGGGCACCTATGTGCGCTCGATCGCCCGCGACATGGGGCGCGATCTCGGCTGCTTCGGCCACATCGCGTCGCTCCGCCGCACCTTCGTCGCCCCTTTCGGCGAGGAGGACATGGTGCCGCTGTCCGAACTCGTCGCGCTCGAAAAAATCGAGGACGATGCCGAACGGCTGGCAGCGCTCGATGAATACCTGATCGACACGGGCGAGGCTCTGTCCGACCTGCCCCACATCGCCGTCAACGACGACCAGGCCCACCGCCTGCGCATGGGCAACCCGATCATCCTGCGCGGCCGCGACGCGCCGGCCAACGAGCCGGAAGCCTATGCGACCGCCCGCGGCAAGCTGGTTGCCATCGGCGAGATCGGCGAAGGCGAGTTCCGCCCGAAGCGCGTTTTCGCCGGCAACTGAGCGCTCCGCGCGATGAGGGTTGCATCGGGGTGAAAAATCGATTGTTCTGCCACAGGCGGTGGAGCAATCGGCAGGGAGACGGGATGCAGCGGTCCGGCAGGGGAGGGAAGGTGACGGTCATCGCGGCGCTTCTGGTGCTGCTGACCTCTGTCGCCCAGGCTGCCGAGCGTTGCACGGTGGCCGATCCCACCGGAACCCCGCCCAACCTGCGCAGCGAGCCGAATGGGACGATCGTCGATCGCCTCGAGAACGGCGTTGTTGTCAGCGTGCTGGAACGCCGGTCCCACAAGGGCAAGCGCTGGGCGATGATCGAGACCGCGAGCGGGACGACCGGCTGGGCCTTCGCGGCCTATCTCGATTGCCCGAAAACGAAAACGACTCTGGGCAACACGCTGAAAGTGCCCGAACGTCGCCCCGTCGAGACAGCGCCTGAGCCGGACCAGCAGAAATCTGCACCGATGAAGCCGCGTCCCTCGCCCGCAAACTGACACTTTGCGTGCATCCGGCAGCTCTGTTGCGCCACCCTTTCCTTTTGCCCGCGAATGGTCTATAGGCACCGCCAGCTTGAGGTTCCCGGAACCTTTTGCCTCACGGCCGCTGCTGGACGACATCCCGGCTGCTGGCGACCCAAACTCCTCGAAATTGAAAGGACGACACGATGTCGATCACTGCAGAACGCAAGGCCGCTCTCATCAAGGAATATGCGACGTCGGAAGGCGACACCGGTTCTCCGGAAGTTCAGGTTGCCATCCTCACGGAACGCATCAACAACCTGACGGAGCACTTCAAGGGCCACAAGAAGGACAACCATTCCCGCCGGGGTCTCCTGGCGCTGGTGTCCAGCCGCCGTTCGCTCCTCGACTACCTGAAGAAGAAGGACGACGACCGTTACACGAAGCTCATCACTTCGCTCGGCATCCGTCGCTAAGCTTCCTTCCGGCGGGGCGGTCCTCATGGCTTCCCCGCCGGCTTTCATTCTGAGCGCGCCATTTCTGCGCTCGCCCTCCGCTCTCCGATGCCCGTCACGGGCGCGGACGGGCGGACCCAGCAGACCGGGTGGGCCGGTGCTGCGGACCAACGGATGACCCGTCATGGGGCAGGATTGCAGGACGCTTCGCCGGCCGGATCCCAGCCGGGAACGACGAGGGATGTCGCGACAGGGAAGAGGTCTTCCCGCAAGCGCCCCGCTGTCTTGCCCGTGATGCGTCATCGACAGTGGCCCTGTCGGACAAGCGCAAGACCTGCGCGCCGGCCGTGGCCCGCTATGAAGGACAAGACATGTTCGAAACCCATACGGTAGAAATCGAGTGGGCAGGCCGCCCGCTCAAGCTGGAAACCGGCAAGGTCGCCCGTCAGGCCGACGGCGCCGTCATCGCCTCCTACGGCGAAACCGTCGTTCTGGCGACTGTCGTTTCCGCCAAGGCGCCGAAGCCGGGCCAGGATTTCTTCCCGCTGACCGTCAACTACCAGGAAAAGACCTATGCCGCCGGCAAGATCCCGGGTGGCTACTTCAAGCGCGAGGGCCGTCCGTCGGAAAACGAAACGCTCGTTTCCCGCCTCATCGACCGCCCCATCCGCCCGCTCTTCCCGGAAGGCTACAAGAACGACACACAGGTCGTCGTCACCGTTCTCCAGCATGACCTCGAAAACAACCCGGACATCCTGTCGATGGTTGCCACCTCGGCGGCCCTGACGCTGTCGGGCGTTCCCTTCATGGGCCCGGTCGGTGGTGCACGCGTCGGCTACATCAACGGCCAGTACGTCCTCAACCCGCATCTCGACGAGATGAACGAGTCGGCTCTCGACCTCGTCGTCGCCGGCACGCAGGACGCCGTGCTGATGGTCGAGTCCGAAGCCAAGGAACTGAACGAAGACGTCATGCTCGGCGCCGTCATGTTCGGCCACAAGGGCTTCCAGCCGGTGATCGACGCGATCATCAAGCTCGCCGAAGTCGCTGCCAAGGAGCCGCGCGAATTCGAGCCGGAAGATCATTCCGCCCTCGAAGCCGAAATGCTCTCGATCGCCGAGACCGAACTGCGCGCCGCCTACAAGATCACCGAGAAGGCTGCCCGCTACGCCGCCGTCGATGCCGTGAAGGCAAAGGTCAAGGCCCACTTCTTCCCGGAAGGCGTTGAGCCGAAGTACACGGCCGAAGTCATCGGCGCCGTCTTCAAGCACCTGCAGGCCAAGATCGTCCGCTGGAACATCCTCGACACCAAGAGCCGCATCGACGGCCGCGACCTTGTCACGGTCCGCCCGATCGTCTCGGAAGTCGGCGTGCTCCCGCGCACCCACGGTTCGGCCCTCTTCACCCGCGGTGAAACCCAGGCCATCGTCGTTGCCACGCTCGGCACCGGCGAAGACGAGCAGTATGTCGACAGCCTCACCGGCATGTACAAGGAACGCTTCCTGCTGCACTACAACTTCCCGCCCTACTCGGTCGGTGAAACCGGCCGCATGGGCTCCCCGGGCCGCCGCGAAATCGGCCACGGCAAGCTTGCCTGGCGCGCCATCCGTCCGATGCTGCCGTCGGCGGAGCAGTTCCCCTACACGCTGCGTGTCGTTTCCGAGATCACCGAGTCGAACGGCTCGTCCTCCATGGCCACCGTCTGCGGCACCTCGCTGGCGCTCATGGATGCCGGCGTTCCGCTTGCAAAGCCGGTTGCCGGTATCGCGATGGGCCTGATCCTGGAAGGCGACCGCTTTGCGGTTCTCTCCGACATCCTCGGTGACGAAGACCACCTCGGCGACATGGACTTCAAGGTCGCCGGCACGGCCGACGGCATCACCTCGCTGCAGATGGACATCAAGATCGCCGGTATCACCGAAGAGATCATGAAGGTCGCGCTCGGCCAGGCCCAGGGCGGCCGCAAGCACATCCTCGGCGAGATGGCCAACGCCATCACCGAAGGCCGCTCGCAGCTCGGCGAATTCGCTCCGCGCATCGAAGTCATGAACATCCCGGTCGACAAGATCCGCGAAGTCATCGGCTCCGGCGGCAAGGTCATCCGCGAAATCGTCGAAAAGACCGGCGCCAAGATCAACATCGAGGACGACGGCACGATCAAGATCGCATCGTCTTCCGCCAAGGAAATCGAAGCCGCCCGCAAGTGGATCCACTCCATCGTCGCGGAACCGGAAGTCGGCCAGATCTACGAAGGTACGGTCGTCAAGACCGCCGACTTCGGCGCTTTCGTCAACTTCTTCGGCCCGCGCGACGGTCTCGTTCACATCTCGCAGCTCGCCCAGGAACGCGTTTCCAAGACGACCGACGTCATCAAGGAAGGCGACAAGGTCTGGGTCAAGCTCATGGGCTTCGACGAGCGCGGCAAGGTTCGCCTCTCCATGAAGGTCGTCGACCAGGCGACCGGCAAGGAAATCGTCGGCGAGAAGAAGGCCGAAGACGCAGCCGAGTAATCGGCCGCAGGCTACTGATCACGGGCGCGGGGCCTTTGAGGGGTCCCGCGCCTTTTTCTATAGGGGCGCACTGACCTGCAAGGCCCCGCGTGCGGCCGACGCCGGCCGGCGAAAGACCTCTTGTTTTGACACGCGCGATGGGTTTGGCTGAACCTGAACGGCGCGACCCTCCCCAGGAAGACACCATGGCCCGCGATGCATTGAAGACCCTGTTTTACCCCTTCGAGAACGGAACGCTGTCCCCGCCGGCGGCTGACGAAAAGGTGCTGTTCCTTGGCGCGGAGGCGGGCTTCCGCAAGCCGGAAGGCTTCGAGGCGGCCATCACCTCGGTCCAGCCGCTCCGCCCGCTCTACAGGGCGCTGGAGGCCGCGCGCGTGGCGGTCTCGCCCCTCGTGGAGGGTGATGACTATGCTGCAAGCCTCATTCTGCTCGGCAAGCACAAGGGCGAAAACGAAAGCCGCCTTGCCGAGGCCCTGAAGCGCACCGAGGTCGGCGGCCTGATCGTCGTTGCCGGCGCCAAGGAGGACGGCATCCAGCCGCTGCGCAAGCGCCTGCTGCAGATGAACATCCCAGCCGATTCCATGCCGAAGTACCATGCCATCGTGCTTTGGTTTGCGCGGCCGGAAGACGTGTCCGAACTCCTCGCCGCCTTCGAAGGAAAGAGCGTGACCGTCGAGGACCGGTTCGAAACGGCCCCCGGCATGTTCTCCCACGACCGCGTCGACGCCGGCTCCGAACTCCTGGCTGGTCGCTTCCCGGCCGATTTTGCCGGCCACGCCGCCGATTTCGGCGCCGGCTGGGGTTATCTCTCCGTGATGCTGGCGAAGGCCGCGCCGGGCGCCAAGGGTATCGACCTCTTCGAGGCCCATCACGAGGCGCTGGAAGCTGCGCGCCGCAACATGGCGTCCAACGCGCCCAACATGCCGGCCCGCTTCTACTGGAGCGACCTCACGTCAGAGGCGCCGCGCGATCATTACGACCTTATCGTCATGAACCCGCCCTTCCACGAAGGCCACGCCGCGGAACCCTCCCTCGGTGTCGCCATGATCCGCATGGCCGCCAAAAGCCTCAAGCAGGGCGGCCGCCTGATGCTCGTCGCCAACCGCGGGCTGACCTACGAGACGGTCATGCCGGAACTCTTCAAGGAATGGGGAGAAACTTGCCGCAATGCACGCTACAAGGTGCTGTGGGGCAAGCGGTAAGCCTGAGCGCAGCCGAACAAACGAAAAGGCCGGCATCTCGCCGGCCTTTTGCATGTCGTCATTCCGTATCTGCGCCCCGCAGCCGGTCCAGTGTCGGCAGCGATGTGATGTTGTAGCCGGAGTCCACGTAGTGGATTTCGCCGGTGACACCATTGGAAAGGTCGGAGAGCAGGTAGAGAGCCGAGCCGCCGAGATCTTCGATGGTCGGGGTGCGGCGCAGCGGCGCGTTCTTCTGGTTCCAGGAGAGGATCGCACGGGCATCCGAAATGCCGGCGCCGGCGAGCGTACGCACAGGCCCGGCCGAGATCGCGTTGACGCGGATGCCCTGCGGGCCGTAATCGCTGGCGAGGTAGCGCACGGAGCTTTCGAGCGCGGCTTTGGCGACGCCCATCACGTTATAGTTCGGGATCACGCGCATGGAGCCGCCATAGGTCAGCGTCAGCATCGAACCGCCATCGGTCATCAGCTCTGCGGAACGCTTGGCGATTTCCGTGAAGGAGAAGCAGGAGATGACCATGGTGCGCACGAAATTCTCGCGCGTCGTATCGGCATAAAGCCCCTTCAGCTCGTTCTTGTCGGAAAAGCCGATGGCATGCACCACGAAGTCGAGCTTGCCCCAGCGCTCGCGGATCGCATCCATGGTGCGATCGACCGAAGCCAAGTCTTCCACGTCAGCCGGAACGACCAAGTCCGAGCCGAGCTCGGATGCGAGCGGCTTGACCCGCTTGCCGAGGGCTTCGCCCTGATAGGTGAAGGCGAGCTCCGCACCTTCAGAAGCGAGCTTCTGGGCAATGCCCCAGGCGATCGAGTGATTGTTGGCGAGCCCCATGATGAGGCCGCGCTTGCCGTGCATGATGCCAGACATGGATGTCACCCGTTGTGGCGCTGGAAGACCAGCGTGGCGTTGGTGCCGCCGAAGCCGAAGGAGTTGGAGAGGATCGTATCGATCTTGGCATTGTCGATGCGGCTGCGCACGATCGGCACGCCTTCGAATTCGGGATCCAGCATCTCGATATGGGCGCTTTCGCCGATGAAGCCGGCCTGCATCATCAGCAGGCCGTAGATCGATTCCTGCGCGCCGGCCGCACCCAGGGAGTGGCCGGTCAGCGACTTCGTGGACTGGATATGCGGGATCCTGTCGCCGAAGACTTCGCGGATCGCGCCGATTTCCTTCGAGTCGCCCACCGGCGTGGATGTACCGTGGGTGTTGATGTAGTCGACCTCGGTCTTCACGGTGGAAAGCGCCTGTCGCATGCAGCGGGCGGCACCCTCACCGGAGGGAGCGACCATGTCGTACCCGTCCGAGGTCGCGCCATAGCCGACGAGTTCGGCATAGATCTTGGCGCCGCGTGCCTTGGCGTGTTCCAGTTCCTCAAGCACGAGAACGCCCGCACCGCCGGCAATGACGAAGCCGTCGCGGTTGGCATCATAGGCGCGCGAGGCCACCGACGGCGTCTCATTGTACTTGGACGACATCGCGCCCATGGCATCGAAGAGGTTCGACATGGACCAGTCGAGATCCTCGTGGCCGCCGGCAAACATGATGTCCTGCTTGCCCCACTGGATCATTTCGGCCGCATTGCCGATGCAGTGCGCCGAGGTCGAGCAGGCCGACGAGATCGAATAGTTCACGCCGTGAATCTGGAACCAGGTGGCAAGCGTGGCCGAGGCCGTGGACGACATGGCCTTCGGTACGGCGAACGGGCCGATGCGCTTCGGGCTCAGGTTCTTGCGGGTGATGTCGGCGGCCTCGATGATCGTACGGGTGGAAGGACCGCCCGAACCCATGATGATGCCGGCGCGTTCGTTGCGCTGATAGTCGGCCTCCTCGAGACCGGCATCGGCGATCGCCTGCTTCATGGCCACATGGTTCCACGCGCCGCCCTGCGAGAGGAAGCGCATGGCGCGGCGATCGACGAGGTCGGTCGGGTCGAGCGTCGGCGCGCCCCAGACCTGGCAGCGAAAGCCGTATTCGGCAAAGGAAGGCGAAGCGGTAATGCCGGATTTGGCCTCGCGCAGCGATGCCGTGACTTCCGCCGCGTCGCTTCCGATCGAGGAGACAATACCAAGTCCGGTAACAACGACTCGTCTCATCTTGTGAACCTTTCTGATCATTGAAGCGGCGGTCCCGCCGCAGGCAGCCTGTGCCGGTGCGAGCTTTAGGCCGTCTTTTCCTTGGAGAGGCCGACGCGCAGGTCGCTGGCCTGGTAGATCGTCTCGCCGTCGGCCTTCAGCCAGCCGTCGGCCGTGCCGAGCACAAGCCGGCCGCGCATGACGCGCTTGAAGTCGATGCCATATTCGAGAAGCTTGGTGTGCGGGCGGACCATGCCCTTGAACTTCACCTCGCCGGTGGAAAGCGCCATGCCGCGGCCTTCTTCACCGAGCCAGCCGAGAAAGAAGCCGGTCAGCTGCCACATGCCGTCAAGGCCGAGGCAGCCCGGCATGATCGGATTGCCCTGGAAGTGGCACGGGAAGTACCAGTCGTCCGGACGCACATCGTACTCGGCACGGATGAAGCCCTTGTCGAAGGCGCCGCCCGTTTCGGAAATCTCGGTGATACGGTGCACCATCAGCATGGGCGGCAGCGGGAGTTGTGCATTGCCGGGACCGAACAGCTCGCCGCGTCCGCAGCTGAGGATTTCCTCGTACGTGTAACTGGACTGTCTGGTCGTCATGGGCTGGTATTTCCCCGCTTTCGTGCTCGTCGTTTTGCGATGTTCGAAAGCGGCCGGAAGTTGACCCGGCCGCGTCCCATCGTCTTCATCAACGCCGTCGCATACATGATGGTCGCGTCAACGGCTAGGGGTCAATGGTCTGAGACCCCACAATTGCAGCCTCCGACGGGCCGGCGGGGCCTGTCGCTATTGAAAGCGGAACCCGCAAAAGTTATATCGGTTGTCAAGGGAGCCCGTTCAACCGGGCCGAAGGGTACATTTGCGCCGCCATGACATGCGACATCGCTCCTAGCGTCGAAGACCGTTTGCGGCTGAGCGGCCTCAGGCCGACCCGTCAGCGCGTGGCACTGGCCGACCTCCTCTTCGCCAAGGGCGACCGCCACCTGACGGTCGAAGAACTGCACGAGGAAGCCCAGATCGCCGGCGTGCCAGTGTCGCTCGCGACCGTCTACAACACGCTTCACCAGTTTACGGAAGCGGGCCTGATCCGCGTTCTCGCCGTAGAGGGTGCGCGCACCTACTTCGATACGAACGTGTCCGATCACCACCATTTCTTCGTGGAAGGCCGGGCAGAAGTCCTCGATATTCCCGTCAACAATATCGAGATCGGCAATCTGCCGGAGCCGCCGGAGGGCATGGAAATCGCCCATGTCGACGTCGTGATCCGCCTGCGGCCGAAAGTCCGCGCCTGATCGCCGCCTGACGGGACAGACACCCCTTCACACCATCCCTCACATCACGTCATCCGGATCGCGCGGCGGCCGCGGATCGCCGACGGGCAGCGTCCACCCGAAACGCAACGCACCGCCGCGGATCGCGAAGGCGGCCAGAACTCCGGCAATACCCGCTGCCTCCTGCGTTGCCCCGAGCGCGATCAGCGCCGTATAGGTGCCGGCGCCTGCAAGAGCGGCCGTGACATAGATCTCCGGCCGCAGCAGCACGGAGGGTTCGCCTGCGATGATGTCGCGAAGGATGCCGCCGAAGGTGGCCGTAAGCACGCCGGTCACGACAGCCACGGCAAAAGAGCCGGTGGCTGCGAGCCCTTTGGCCGCGCCCATGACGCAATAGGCCGCAAGCCCCACCGCATCCAGCCAGACGAGCACGCGGTAGCGTGACTCCAGGAGGCGTGCGGCAAAGAACACGAAGATGCCGACAACGCCGCAGACGACGAGATAATCCGGATTGCGCACCCAGAAGACGGGTGTTGCGCCCAGCACGAGATCGCGCAGCGTGCCGCCGCCAATGCCGGTCACGGAGGCGAGGAACATGTGGCCGATGATGTCGAGCTGCTTGCGCGCCGCGGCAAGCGCACCGGTGGCGGCGAAGACGGCGACGCCGGCATAGTCGAGCCAGTCGAGAATGGTCATGGGATCGTCCGGCCTCCGCCTCGGCACGGCCGCCTCCTGCCGCCGCTTCGGCATGTGACATGCCGGCGGGCGGCGCCGCAAGGGCGCGGCCTACTTCGGAAAGACCGTGTGGGTGCGCCCAGCCAGATAATAGGTGACGAGCCCGACCCATTCGCGTGCCGCCGTGGTCGAAAGCTGCGCGTTGAGCGAGGGCTGCGTGAAATCCAGCCCGAGCCGCGCCCGGCCCGTGGTGCGGTAGTCTGTCGGCCACGGCCGGACCTCAACGCCCATCTTGCGGAACAGGCCGACGGCGCGCGGCATGTGGAAGGCCGAGGTCACCAGCAGACAGTTGTCGAGGCCCTCGCGGGCGAGGATCTGCGCCGTATTGGCTGCGTTCTCCGAGGTCGTACGCGAGGTGCCTTCTTCGATCAGCCGGTTCGTATCGATTCCGAAGCGGCCAAAGAAGTCGCGTGCGACCGCGGCATCGCCCTGATAGGCGCCCGAGAACGACCCGTCGCCGCCGGAGATGAGGAGGCGCGCATCGGGATTCTCACGCGCCAGAATGACGGCCTCAACGAAGCGGTCGCCAGCCTGATTGAGCTCGATGCCGCCGCGCGCCGCGATCACTTCGTTTTCGAAGGCACCGCCCAGCACGATGATGCAGCGCTCGCCGGTGGCCGGCGGCACGTGGCGGGGAAAGCGGTCTTCCAGAACCTGCAGCGCCACGCTTCCGGACGTGGTGAACAGCGTCACGAAGAGCGTCAGCGTTGCGAAGACGATGATGCCGGTCCCGCTGCGGGACAGGCCAAGCCGCATGGCAAGAAGCCCGGCCACGAGCAGCAGGAAGACGAGGCTGAGCGGCTGCAGGATCAGCCAGGCGATCTTCGATATCAGGAACATCAACGGCCCTTGCACAAGAGCTGGGGCCGTTTTGCGGCAGCCATCATCGCGTCAGGCCGCCTTCGGCGTGGCTGCCGCGCTCTTCGAGCCGCGCAGCTTCAGGACGGCTATGGCCAGCACGATGCCGCCAGCGATCAGCCCAAGCGAAAGAAGCGGCCGATAGGCGAACCAGGCGAGCGCAATCACCGTCGGACCGATGATGAGCGTCAGCGCAAAGGCGATCAGCCCTGTGCCGAAGCGCACGATGGAGCCGACGAAGGGAATGACATCGGCGATGACGCCAAGGATGGAGAAGCTCAGCGAAAAGCCGATATAGAGCCCGATCAACCCGCCCAAGCGGATCAGCCAGGTGATCAGCGTATTCTCGCTCTGGGCCGCATCGAACATTTCCGCTGCGCCGACGATGCCGGCCTGCGACAGGAAGAGGCTGCGGCCATTCGAGGTGTTGAAGGGCTTCAGGCCGTTGCCGGATTGCGCCGCGATCAGGCTCGCTTCGCCGGTGTCGATACGGTCGAAGCGGATGCGAAGGTCGCCGATGGCAGGCGCATTGCGGTTGTTGGAGACGAACAGCGTCTTGCCGTCGCTGGAAACGGGCATGCCCACGGCGATCGTCTCTTCGATCTTGCGCACCAGATCCGGTGAGACCGCGATCTGCTTGGTCGTGCCGAGATTGGCGATCGTTTCGCCATCGACCACGAAGGCGCCGACATGGGCGGATGAGATCGTGAAGCGCTCACTCTCGAAGGGCATGGGCGGATTGGAATGGCCGTCCCCTTCGCGGAAATTGCTGGAATCGACAGGTCGGCTCTGCCAGTCCTTCTTGTAGCTGTAGGTGGTGACCGTCTCCTCGCCGCCGCCAAGCGTCTTCTTCGTCTCGCTGCGGCTTTCCTCCACCCACTGGTACATTTCCACGTCGCGGCGAAGGCCTGCAGCTCCCTCGGCGGATACGGCGAAGACGGAATCCTCCGGCGTGCCGTCCGGCACGACCTTGCCCGAAATATGGATCAGCTTCCCCTCGTTGGCCGGGTCCACCGTGTCGCTCGCCACGGAAACGACGAGGCCGGCGCCCTCCACGAGCGAGCGATAGGTCTTCACCGAGCGCCCCTCGTTCCAGGCCAGCAGCACGATCATCCCGACGGCGATGATCAGGCCGACGACGATGCCGATCACGCCGTTCTTCAACCGTGTGAACCACGATGTATGGGTGGTTTCCGTAAAGCTCATCATATCCCTCCGCAGGCGCAGCCCCCGCCGCCTTTGCAGCGCGGCAGTTTAACGGCGATTACGGATTCGACAACTGGCTGACCCGATGCGCCCCGCAATGGTCGAGCGCTGCGGGTGAGGGGCGAGGGTCTTCAGCCCTTGCGGACAACGCCGAGACGGGCCATCACCTCGGACGGGATACCATACCGCTGCACCACGTCGCGACCATTGCGTAGGCCGCAGATTTCGCGCTGGATGAAGAACGACCAGACGGCATCGGCCGCCGTTTGCAAAAGGTCCTCGCGCCATGTGCCGGTGGCGCCGGCCTCCAGTCCCTTCGCAAGGGCGGCCAGCGCCGCCTCCACCTTGGTGCCGTGTCGCCCGAGCGAATCGGCCCGCTCCGACATCAGCTCGTATTCGAGGACGCCAAGGCCTGTTTCGGTGGCGCGGCCCGGCTGAAGCGATTGCGGCGGACGAAACGACATGGACGACCCTCCGTGTATCCGACACAGAAGATGGGGCGCCAGCCCCCGTCACGCAAGCGATGCCGTCGCGCCGCCGATCGTCACTGCGCGCGTGCGCGAACCTCGGCGAAGGTGACGGGAGCGTGGAGCTGCCCCTCGCGCCAGACGAGCCGCATCCGGTTGGTCCGCGCGCCGAGTTCTTCCAGGCGTACGGCCTCCAGCCCGTTGAACCCTTCGATGACCGCCTGCCGGCCCGCCTTGGAAGCTTTCAGGCTCATGGTCGCCGGTCGCTTGTAGAGATCGTGCCATCGCCCCGCCGCATCCTTGCGCGCATTGGCCTTCATGGCGAAAGAGAAGGTGTCGCGGTTGAGCTTTTGCAGCAGACTGCCACCGAGACCGAACATCACGTTCTCCGCCGAAAAGCCGAAGGCTTCCAGCCGTGAGAGCACAAGCCCGATGTCGTTCAGGGAAATACCGTCGCCCTGCAGCACGCGCACGCAGTCGTCGAGCAGCTTGTAGCCCTTGGCGTTCTGCCGCGAGCCGAAGTGATAGTCGAGCTGGCGCACCGCGTGCGTCGGGTTCTCGATCGGATCGCCGCTGTCGGGGCGGATGATGAGGCGACCGCCAGCGGCGCGCACCTTGTCCTTCAGCTGCTTGCCCCAGATTTCCGAGATCGCGTAATTGATGTCGAAACTGTCTGACACGACGGAATAGGTGCCGCGGCCGAACGTATCGATCATGGCGCGATAGGCATCCGCCTCGTGGTCGCCGCCCCAGGCGATCATGGTGGAGTGCTCCGAGGCCGGATAGGAGAGATTGGCAAGCTCGGCGGCGTAATAGCGCTGTGCGAAGAGAATGCCGGTCATCGTGTCCGTGCGGTCGAAATGGATGAGATGCGCTGCGCCACCGAGACCCGCCTGCTCGAAGGAGGCCACACCGCGTGCGCCGAAATCGTGAACGGCGTGACGCAATACCGTCTCGGGATCGTCGCAGGTTTTTTCGTAGTATGGCCGCAGAGCCTGCCTGATGCGTCTGCCGTGGCTGGCGACGGTCGAAGGGTACCAGATGGCGCGCAGCAATGCGGTCTCGATGAAGCCGGGTAGCCAGAAGCACGCGGGGTCCGTGTTGATGACCTGCACCAGCGGCACGCCGCGTCGCACCCGGCTTCCTTCCGGCAGTGCCCAGATTTCCAGAGGCAGGACGCCATTGTGGCGATCCACGATGTGCATCCAGCCGGTCTTGTCGAACGGTTGGCCTTGGGCGGTCACGATGGCTTCCGCCTCTTCCACGTCCGCACGGGTGACGCGACGCATCAGGTAGCTGAGCAGAAAAGCCTGGAGGCCGAAGAACACGACATCGGTAAGGTCGGACGAGCCACGCGTTTCCACATAGGCGGAAATTGCCGTCGTTTCCGGCGGATACTGCAGGAAATGACCGAACTTGTAGCCGTCGCTGTTGAGGATGGGGTTGTCGATCTGCATGCCTGCCTCCCGCCGTCTCGGCGCAATACCGGAGAGGGTATTTGGGCGAGCTTGCGTGCAGCCTGCGGCAGGTGCCTGCGCAGGTTCGTGTTAACAACTCTTCAACAAAACTATGCGAATCCTACAGGTGCTGAAGCCCGGTGACGATGTTGACCATCGACAAAGACCTTTGAACCGGACGTCGCCCATCATCCGACAGAAGATTGTCGGCGAGCGGACGCATGACGCGGCTTCAGGCTAGACGATCTCTGAGGAAACCGGACAGGAGAATGCCGCGGAGGAGCGGACTCACGGCTGTGCGGGCCTACCGCACCCAAACGATGGATGTGACGATGCTCTCGATCAGTGCACCGGCAACATCTGCGGGCTTGCCGCCGCAGGACGACATCTTGGCCAGCGCTGCCGTGATGCGCGGCAACATGGCGAGTTCTGCCGGCGGGCAGCGACCTCTCGAGATCATCGGCTCTCTGATCGAAAAACTGGCCCGCCACGCCTCCGGTGAACAGCCGCTCTCGCGGGGCGACCTCCTGCGCCTCGTCCTGTCCCTGGGCGCGGTAACGGGTGTGTCGTGGCAAACGGACGAGAGCCTTCGCGCTTATACCCAACGCATTGCACGGGCCCTTGAAGCGATATTGCCCGAGATATCCGCCGGAGCAGCGGCAAACCGTTCATCCTCTCCGGACCCTCTTGATCGGGGGTTGCGCCAGCGCCCTGACACCGCCTCTCCTCCCTTCGCAGATGGCAGGGCGGTCCGCCCGGGCCCGGGTTCCGTTTCCATGGCGACGACGCTGCCGCGCGGCGGTGCGGAAGCCACACCTCAACGTATCCTTCCGCCGCAAGGGCCTGTCCTGACCCCTGTCATGATACAGGCGCTGGTTGCTGCGCGGGCCACCGATGCCGGCGTGATGCAGGCGGTGCAGCAGTCCGCTCCCCGTCGCAAGGAGGAAGAGGGAACAGCATCCCGATTGACGGAGGGTGAGGAAGGCGTGACGCCATCGGCACGCGAGGGATCGCGAGGTCATACGCCCCGCCCGATTCCGGCTGCCGCCAACCTGTCTGTCCGGCCACAGCAACAGGGCGTCCCTGCCGATCCGCAAGGTCTGCGCCTGACAGGCGCACCACTGACGCCTGCCGAGCGGATCGAGCCTACCACGTTGAATTCAGCTCAATCGGGCCGCCTTCTTCAAGCCCTTGCTGCATCCTCGGCGCCCGAGAACGCACTTGCTCACATTGAAAGGTTGCAGAATCCGTCTGATGGCGGTGGTGCCTCGGATGCCGCCGATCCCGAGCAAGGCCGGCATGGTGGCGCCGATGTCGTCGCTGCCGATTCAGCAGAAGCCGCACCCTATGAGGTGACCGGCGACACGGAGCAGGCTCCGGCTGAAGGTGACGACAACGCTTTTACCAACCAGCGGGCTGGTGACCGCGCCGAAATCGATTCCGACGGTACCTATCGCATCACCAATCCGACGGAAGAGATGTTGGCCGAAACGGGTCTCGCCGAACTCTTCCGAAGCGAAAGCGATGCAGCGGAGATCGCCAGAGGCGCAGATGCGACGACCGGCGCGCAGTTGCCAGGCGATGACGAATCGCTCCCTGCTGACGGGTCGACACCATTACACGACGATCGGCAGGCGGGCTCTCTTTCCGATCACGATCGGACGTTGCTCGATGAAGCCGAGCGAGCCGCGGCGCCCACGGGCGATGCTGGGAGCTACCGTGCCGACATGCGTTCGGACGAAGCGCGCCGTACCTATCGCGACCCATCGCAAGGGGCTGCCGAAGCATGGGTCGAGGGCAGGGCTGAAAGCCAGCGCGCGCTTGCGTCACTCCCGGCCGGAACCATTCCCATCCCATTCCCTGGCGCTTTGTCTTTTCCGGGCGTGGCAAACGGCCGTGGCGGCCCTTCGCATACGCAAACGATCGACCCCGTGGACAGCGATGCCTCCGGTGAAAAGCCGCCGCGGGAGCAAAACTCCGAAGATCCCGATCAGCAGCAGGAGCGTGGCGAGCATTCCGCAAAGAAGGAAGACGACACGCATGCCGATGCCGTCGATGCGTCGGGCGCCTACCATCTCTACCACCTCCTGGGTGACGCAAGCTGAGACCTGGTCTGCCGTGATGGCATGAAAAATCCGCGGGAACCGGATGGCTCCCGCGGATCGCAATCGTTCGACGATGTCGAAGGATTAGTCGTTGTTGCGGTTCTTCAGGGCCGCGCCGAGGATGTCGCCGAGCGAAGCGCCCGAGTCGGAAGAGCCGAACTGTGCGACGGCTTCCTTCTCTTCGGCAATTTCCAGCGCCTTGATCGAGAGCTGGATCTTGCGATCCTTCTTCGAGAAGTTGGTGACGCGGGCATCGACGGTCTGGCCGACCGAGAAGCGCTCGGGGCGCTGCTCGTCACGGTCGCGCGACAGGTCGCCACGGCGGATGAAGGCCGTGATGTCTTCGTGGTTCACGAGACGGACTTCGATGCCGCCATCGTTCACCGCGGTGACTTCAGCCGAAACGACGGCGTTCTTGCGCAGGTCGCCGGAAGCGGCAGCTTCGCCGACCGAGTCGCGGCCGAGCTGCTTGATGCCGAGCGAGATGCGCTCCTTGTCGACGTCCACATCGAGAACGACAGCCTTGACGACGTCGCCCTTGTTGTACTCTTCGATGACCTGTTCGCCCGGACGGTTCCAGTCGAGGTCGGAGAGGTGAACCATGCCGTCCACGTCGCCGTCGAGGCCGATGAACAGGCCGAATTCGGTCTTGTTCTTGACTTCGCCTTCAACTTCCGTGCCAGCCGGATGGCTGTGCGCGAAGGCCTGCCACGGGTTCTCGAGCGTCTGCTTGAGGCCGAGCGAGATGCGGCGCTTGGTCGGATCGACTTCGAGAACGACCACATCGACTTCCTGGCTCGTGGACAGGATCTTGCCGGGGTGAACGTTCTTCTTCGTCCAGGACATTTCGGAGATGTGGATCAGGCCTTCGATGCCCGGCTCCAGCTCGACGAACGCACCGTAGTCGGTGATGTTCGTGACGGTGCCGGAGATCTTCTTGCCGACCGGGTACTTCGTGCCGATGCCATCCCACGGATCCGACTCGAGCTGCTTCATGCCGAGCGAGATGCGGTGGGTTTCCTGGTTGATGCGGATGATCTGAACCTTGACCGACTGGCCGATGTTCAGGATTTCCGACGGATGGTTGACGCGGCGCCATGCCATGTCGGTGACGTGCAGCAGGCCGTCGATGCCGCCGAGGTCAACGAACGCACCGTAATCGGTGATGTTCTTGACGACGCCGTCAACAACCTGGCCTTCTTCGAGGTTCTGAACGATTTCCGAACGCTGCTCGGCGCGGGACTCTTCGAGGACCGTACGGCGCGAAACGACGATGTTGCCGCGACGCTTGTCCATCTTGAGGATTTCGAAGGGCTGCGGGTTGTGCATGAGCGGCGTGACGTCGCGGATCGGGCGGATGTCCACCTGCGAACGCGGCAGGAAGGCCACGGCGCCGTCGAGGTCGACCGTGAAGCCACCCTTGACCTGGTTGAAGATGACGCCTTCGACGCGCTCGCCGGCTTCGAACTTGGCTTCGAGCTTGATCCAGCTTTCTTCGCGGCGAGCCTTCTCGCGCGACAGAACGGCTTCGCCGAGAGCGTTTTCGATGCGCTCGACATAGACTTCGACTTCGTCGCCGACCTTCAGCGAACCGTCCTTGGCGCGGGCGCCGAATTCCTTCAGCGGCACGCGGCCTTCGACCTTGAGGCCGACGTCAACGATGGCGACGTCCTTCTCGATGGCCGTGATGATGCCCTTGGCGACATAGCCTTCGGCAAGATCGGTCTTGGCGAAGGATTCCTGCAGCAGGGCTGCGAAATCGTCGCGGGTGGGATTGGCTTGAGACATGGAAACTCCTGATGGATGCCGCATGCGGCATCGGCGCCGGGGGTTGGTGTTGATCAAGTCCGGGGAGGTGTCCGCCTTTCCACGTGTCTCGCGGAAAGGCAAATCCGGCGCGGGGACGCGCTCCTCGAACGGTCTTCAGTCTATCTTGGCTGTCTGTGGAGGCCGAAGCGCTCCGTCAACGTCCGAGCGCTGCATCGATGATGGCGCGCGCGGCCGAAAACGCGGCCTCTATACTCATTTCCGACGTGTCGAGCAAGTGCGCGTCGTCGGCCGGCTTCAGCGGGCTGTCGGCGCGGCCCATGTCGCGCTGATCGCGCGTGATGACATCGGCCAGCACGCCATCGTAATCGGCCACACCGCCGCCGGCGATGATCTCGTCGTAACGGCGCCGGGCGCGGACTTCGGCCGATGCGGTGACATAGAGTTTCACCGCCGCATCCGGGCAGACCACCGTGCCGATATCGCGTCCGTCGAGCACGGTGCCGGGCGCGCGCTTCGCAAAGGCGCGCTGGGCTTCCACCAGCGCCCGCCGCACGGCCGGCATCACGGCGATCTTTGACGCCGCCTCGCCGATTTCGTGGCGCGAGAGCACGGTGCGATCGAGGCCGGCAAGCTCCACGCGCCGCGCCGCCTCTGCCGCCACCGCCTCGTCGTCCAGCGGCAGTCCGGCATCAACGAGCGCCTTCGCCGTGGCGCGATAGGTGAGCCCCGTATCGAGATGGTAGAAGCCGTAGGTCTCGGCGATCTTTCGCGAGAGCGTTCCCTTGCCGGCCGCGGCCGGTCCGTCGATGGCGATGGTCAGCATGCCGGTCCCCTTCTGCTTTGCCGCCGCTTTGCCGCAAAACGGGCTGGCGGGCAAGGCGCGGCAGGGCTTGCGCGCCCAAGTTAAGCTTTGACAGATGCGGGCAAGACGATATATGGGGCCGCTATTCATTCAATCCCTGACATGCCGGGAAACCGGCCGCACCGGACTTTCCGGCTATAGACGAGGCTGCACCGTGGTAAAACCGGAACTTGGAACAAAGCGCATCGACCCGGAAACGGGCAAGAAGTTCTATGACCTGAACCGCGACCCGATCGTGTCGCCCTATACGGGCAAGTCCTACCCGCTCTCCTTCTTCGAGGAGACCTCCGTCGCCAAGGTTCTGGAGAAGGAAGAGGAAGAGGACGTCACGGAAGTCGACACCGAAAACACGGAAGTCGAACTCGTCTCCCTGGAAGAGGCCGACGACGATGCATCGGGCGGCGACGACCTGCCGGATCTCGGCGACGACGATGTCGAGATCGACGGTGACGACGACGACACCTTCCTCGAAGCCGACGAAGACGAAGATGACGACGACATGAGCGGCATCATCGGCGTTTCCGACGACGACGACGACGTCTAAGTCCTTCATGGACAAGGGGATTGGCCGCATGCCAGTCCCTGCCCGGCTAAAAAAGAGGGCGGCAGTGAAAAAAATCGGCAAGACGGAGTTTTTCGACTTGCCAAGGCCGATCGCCGGCTTTAATGAGACCGCACTTCCCGAGGCGAACGCTTCGGAAGTCACCCGGGCCGGAGAAAAACCGGCACCCTGATGGGGCTATAGCTCAGCTGGGAGAGCGCTTGCATGGCATGCAAGAGGTCAGCGGTTCGATCCCGCTTAGCTCCACCAAATTTTTTCTAGGCAACCCTCTGTTTGGTCGACTGATGTGAAGACGGCGACGTTTAGCAGTCTTATGCCAGGAAAACTTGGATGCTGAGTCGGTTTCCCCTTTCGGTTTACAGGACTCAGGCGCGCCGGATCGGCTAACGCGTCCTCTTCTGCGCCCTGCGGTAGACGTCATCGTCTTCGTGGGCACCCCTGCGGCACTGTTTTGTGCCAACCGCAATCGACGTAATGGATTTCAGCGCCGCTTTTCGAACCACACTCGTCGTCGCGGTGTCCGTTCGCGGGAAGGCGTGACGATTCTCGTGGAAGACCGTGATCGACTTTCCGGCCTTGTCCCGAAAGAGCACGGTCACGCAGACATCGTCATCGTCGCTTGGGTCGTTGTTGATGAGCCGGTTCGTGACGGTGATGCCCTTGCTGCCGGGCGCGATTCGGATCTCGACGCGCTGGTCACGCTTCCAGTCCCAGCGTGTCCTGGTGACTGGGCAACGTCCATCCTGCAGGCATGTCCCGATCGGCTGCGCCGTCCAGACATAGTCGCGCCACTCTCCCGGATTGACGGTGGGATCACTGGCAAGCAGGCCGATGGCGAGGCTGAAGGCATTGAGAGAATCGGACATGACGTCATGGTGCAGTGCAAAAGACTGCTTGCCAATCCCTCTTGATGCGGTGCCGCCCACCGCGACAGCGCCTTGCGTGAAAAGCGGCTGACAACGAATCGTGAGTGAGCGTGAACACCCGAGCTCAGCAAATCCGCCTAGAGTGGACCAATGCGAATCCAGTATCTTCTCATCGCGGCACTCTCGTCGCTTCTGTTCTGGTCATGGCTTTTCCAGGCCGTCGACCAGCTTGTCGCGGGGCATGACGCGCAAAAGCTGGAGACGTCGCGCGGCAAGCGCGTGATCGAGCTGACGGTCAGGACCGCCTGAGCGGCAACAGCAGCAGCCGCGCTCAGCTGTGCGCGAAAATGTCCGTTTCTTCCCAACCCAGCAGGTCGAGCTTGGCGCGTGTCGGAAGGAAGGCGAAGCAGGCCTCGGCCATCGCCTCACGGCCGTCGCGGGCGAGGCGATAGGCGAGCTTGTCGCGCAGTGCATGAAGATGCAGCACGTCGGAGGCGGCATATTCGAGCTGGGCAGGCGACAGCGTTTCGGCGGCCCAGTCGGAGGACTGCTGCTGCTTGGAAATATCGATCTCCAGCAATTCCTTCAGATTGTCCTTCAGCCCGTGCCGGTCGGTATAGGTGCGCGTCAGGCGAGAGGCGATCTTGGTGCAGAACACCGACGCCGTCGTCACGCCGAAGGTGTGGAAGAGAACGGCGATGTCGAAGCGGCCGAAGTGGAAGATCTTCTGGCGCGCGGGATCGGCGAGCATGGCGACGAGGTTGGGTGCCGCCGTCTGGCCCGCGGCGATGCGGATCACATCCGCCGTGCCGTCGCCCGGCGACAGTTGCACCACGCACAGGCGGTCGCGGCGCGGCACCAGACCCAGCGTTTCGGTGTCGATGGCGATCGCGCCGGTGTAGCGGGCCGCATCGGCCGCCGGAATATCGCCTTCGTGGTACCGGATGGTCGCGCTCATGAAAATCCTCGTTCCGTCTATCGTGAAGGCCCCGCCTATACCGCAATTGCACGCAGCGGGATATATGAAACGCAAGCCGACCTCCGGTTGGCGTCGTGAGGGTGAAGGCGGAATGAAGATCGTGCGCTATGGATATGTCAGTTGCCGATGGGCGATCCTGATCCTGATCGTCTGTGCCGGTTCCCCCGTCGCCGGATTGGCTGCCGGTCAGGCCATGCCGAGCCAGCCGCCTGCCGAAGCCTTTCGCGATCTTCCCGGTGTACGCCCGCCCGCAGATCTGCCGCCCGAAGACGACCCGCCAGTTTGCCAGCAGGTCTTTGTGGAGCGTGACTTTCCCTTTGAGCCCACGCGCGCACCGCGCACCGAATTGCGGTATCGCTGCGAGAAGGATGGCGTCACCTTCGAGAGCGATCATCTGCCGCGCAATCGTGAGCGCATTCAACGCGGGCTGCCCTGGTAGCGACATCTTCCCCGATGGCGCCGAACGCGATAAGCCGAAGGCGGAAGAGGCACCGCGCCTGAGGCGCATGCAAGGCAGACAGGCCCGTAGGGCTGCGGAGGAATGGCATGACCGAAAGAGGACGTCCGCTGGTTATCAGCGCACCGGAACCGCGCACACTCGATTTGATTTTTACGCCCGCGGCGCGGGCCGAGCTGCACGCGCGCTACGAGATCCTGGAAGTCGCCGCCGATGCGGTCGCCGCTCTTGACCCGGCCGTACTGAAGAATGTGCGCTACATCATCGGCCAGCCGCCGCTGGACCATGCGGCGCTTGACGCCATGACGTCGCTTCGCTGCATTCTCAACGTGGAAAGCAATCTCATCAACAACATGCCCTATGATGTGCTCTTTGCGCGGGGCATTCATGTGGTGACCACAGGCCAGGTTTTCGCCGAGCCGGTCGCAGAACTCGGGCTCGCCCTGGCGCTCAATTTGGCCCGCGGCATCGTCGACGCCGATCTCGATTTCCGGGAAGGACGGGAGCGGTGGGGTGGAGATGGCAATCGCTCCGCACGGCTTCTCTCCGGAGCAGAAGTGGGCATTATCGGCTTCGGTGACCTCGGCAAGGCGCTGAACCGTGTTCTCGCCGGCTTCCGTTGCCGTACGCGCGTCTTCGATCCCTGGCAGCCTCGCTCGCTTCTGATCGACCAGGGCGTGGAGCCGGCCGATCTCCAGACGGTTCTTGCCCAGTCTGACTTCATCTTTGTCGTCGCTTCCGTGACCTCGGAAAATCAGGGTTTCCTCAACGCCGACGCCTTCGCGGCCATGCGTGAAGGGGCAGCCTTCATCCTGCTCAGCCGCGCCGGGGTCGTCGATTTCGACGCGCTGATGGCGGCTGTTGCCTCCGGCCATATTGTTGCGGCCAGCGACGTCTTCCCCGAAGAGCCGTTGCCGCTTGACCATCCCGTCCGAACCTTGAACGGCTTCCTGCGCTCGGCCCATCGTGCAGGCGCGCTCGACAGCGCCTTCTTCAAGATGGGGGACATGGTGCTGGAGGATTTGGACCTTATGGATCGCGGCCTGCCGCCCATGCGTTGCAGGCGTGCCGAGCGCGAGACCGTTTCGCGCATGCGATCGAAGCCCGTTACCGTCAACTGAAACGCCAGACGAGGACCGCAGACAGCGGCCGTCAGGCGGCCGCGGTCTTTGTTGCGAGTTCGATGGTCTCCGGCGTCGGCTCGGCCATCACGTCACGCTCCAGATTGGTCAGCATGATGCGCAGGATGGCTGGCAGCGCGCGCATGAAGGCCTCGACACAGTGCGGGTCGAACTGCGAGCCGGCGCGTTCCTGAATGTGCTGGACGGTGCGCTCGACGCTCCAGGCTTCCTTGTAGGGACGCGACGTCGTCAGCGCATCGAAGTTGTCCGCGATCGCGACGATCCGTCCGACCAGAGGAATGTCGTGGCCGGCGATACGACGCGGATAGCCCTGTCCATCCCAGCGCTCGTGATGGCTGCCGGCGATCTCGGCGGCCAGGCGCAGCAGGCTGGACTTAGATTCCTTCAGGATATCGCAGCCGACGATGGTGTGCGTCTGCATGGCCGCAAATTCCTGCTCCGTGAGCTTCCCCTTCTTCAGGAGAACTGCATCGGGAATGGCAACCTTGCCGATATCGTGCATGGGTGAAGCAAGACGGATATCCTTGGCGTAATCCTTGCTGAGCCCGCACTCGAGCGCGATCGCCTCGGAATAGGCCGCAACCCGCTTCGTGTGGCGCGCCGTCTCGGTATCCTTGTAACTCGCCGCAATCATCAGGCGCTCGATGATTTCCTCTTCGCGCTCGCGGATTTCGCGTACTGCCTTGTCCACCTCGGTGCGCAGCCAGTCGGCGCGGTCGGCGAGTTTGTTGCGCGCCTCGACCAGTGCGATCAGATTGCGCACGCGGGCCTGAAACTCGAGCGGATTGACGGGCTTGGTCAGGAAGTCGATGGCGCCGGCGTTCAGCGCAGCCATGCGTGTCGCCGTATCCGTGTCAGCGGTCACGAAGACGATCGGCTTGTCCCGATATTTTTCGAAGTGCACGATCTCCGTCAGCAGCTCGATGCCATTGTAAACGGGCATCTGAAAATCGATGATCGCGATGTCGAATTCCAGGCCCGGCATGTCTGCCAGAACCTTTTCCGGCGCCTGGTAGGGAAGGGCGACGCACCCGGGCAGCTTCTCGACCATCTTGGTGAGGAAGCCGAGGTTGGTCTTGTTGTCGTCCACCAGCAAAATGCGCATGGTCTTCCTCTCTCCGCAAGACGAAGCCGGTTGTCTTCCCGCCTTGCTTCGTCACCGTCTTCCTGGTTTTCAGTTCATGTACCTACAGGCTTTCATCTGCTCCGAAAGTCCTGAAGAAAATCGGAACATAAGTCCATTTATGCCGCAAGCCTTTGTTTCATTTTGACTATCTCCTCCGATAGTTTTACGATGTCATCTCTTTGCACGGCCTGGTTTCGCAGCCGCTGGCAATGGTCAGCAATCCGGTCAAGTCCGACACTGCCGGCCGCTCCCTTCAGCGTGTGAAGGAGGTGGTCCCGCGTGCTGGCGTCCAGCAGATCCATCCGCTCAAGCTGCGACAACAGGCTATGCGCATCCTCGAAGAAGGAGGCGACAAGCTCGGCAAAATCATCTTCGCCCAGCACCGAGATCATCTCCGCCCGTCGCGCGGCGAAGACGGGATCAAGTTCATCCGCGATGACAGCATCCGTGTCGGAGCGGATATCGGGGGCGGCGGCGGCATCTTCGGCGTCGGTCTGCGGCACCGTCTCAGGTTCGCCCGCAACAACAGTTCCGTAGCGCTGGAACACGGCCGTTATTGTCTTCAGCGAAATCGGCTTGGACTGGAAATCGTCCATGCCGGCCTGCGTGCAGAGATCGCGGTCGGTATCCGAGGCATTGGCTGTCATGGCGACGATCGGCGTGCGCACGTATCTGCTGGCTTCTTCTGCCTCGCGAATGCGACGTGTCGCTTCGATCCCGTCCATTCTTGGCATGTGCATGTCCATGAGGATGAGATCGAAGCGTTGCTCACCCGTCAGGGCGAGCGCTTCCAGCCCGTCCTTCGCCACCGTGACGGAGTGGCCCATATGCTTGATATAGCGCATGGCCACGTCCTGGTTGACGGCATTGTCTTCGACGAGGAGCACATGCATGGGCTTTATCCGGGGTGCAGATGCCCGCTGTGCGTCCTCTGCCGGAGGCTTGGCCGTAGCCTCGGTCTCGTTCACCGGCAGTTCGAACCAGAACGTGCTCCCCACGTCCTTCGTGGAGCGTACCCCGATACGCCCGCCGAGGGCCTCGATGATCTCCTTGCAGATCGTCAGGCCGAGACCTGTGCCGCCAAAGCGACGTGTGATGCTGGCATCGACCTGCGAGAAGGGCTGGAAGAGCTTTGTGAGGCCTTCCGGATCGATGCCGATGCCGGTGTCGGAGATATCGGCACCAAACCACAGACGGCCGTTTTCGGTGAACTCGCGGATTTCCAGCGTGACGTTCCCGTTCTTCGTGAACTTCACGGCGTTGCTGAGAAGGTTCAGCAGAACCTGTCTCAGCCGCGTGGCATCCGAAAGCACCCAGGGGGCGGACAGCGCCTCCGGGGCCAGAAAGCGCATCGTGTTGCCATTTTCCGCGGCGCGGTCGCGGATCATGTCGGCAACGTCGCTCGCCAAGGCGAGGACATTCACCGGATGCAGATCGATATCCATCTTGCCATTCTCGATCTTTGCGAAATCGAGAATTTCATTGATGATCTCGAGCAGCGCCTGGCCGGAGCGGCGGATCGTCTGCACGTTCGGCCGAACGTCGTCCGGCAGTGCAGAGAGTTCGAGCAGTTCTGCCGTCCCGAGGATCGCATTCAGCGGCGTGCGGACTTCATGGCCGATCGTGGCCAGAAACTGCGACTTGGCGCTGTTGCCTGCCTGCGCGTCCATATAGGCGGAATTCAGCGCATTCGCCATCGTCTCGAGGCTGAGCCCAGCCGCGCGTACGGATTTCAGCTGTCGCCGGAGGGTGAAGATCAGGAACAGCACGCACACGACAAGCAGCAGGATGATGCCGCCCGTCTTGATCTGGATATCCATAAGGCCGTTGCGCGCATCCGCACGGGCAGTCGAAACCGTTGTATTGGCAAAGGTCAGCAGATCTTCGGTCTGCAGCACCATCCGCTTTGTCGTCTGTGCGACGCTGTTCAACTCGGCATATTGAATCGCCTTGCCGGCTGACAGGCGATCGAAAAACGGCGTCAGGACCTCTACCGATTTCTGGATGCCGTCGATCTTCTCGAGGATCCTCGCATTCCGCGCAAAGCTCTGCTCGAAGCTCGCCTGTTCAAGGATCGTCATGCGCGAATAGAGAATATCGAACCGGCGCGACAGATCCCTTTGGCTGGCACGCCAGGTGGCCGGATGGTGCAGCGTATCGGAAATCAGTTCGTTCAGTTGACGCGTTTCCCGGTCGAGCTGGAAAACCGACCAGAGCGAGTTTTCTCGTATGCCGTCCTCCAGGGAGGCGTAGCGGCTGGAAATCTCGTAAAGCATCAGGCCGAGCAGCAACAGCAGGAACGCGGCAAATCCCTGGAGCAACACCGTTGACGTGCTGACCTGGCGGATGACATCGCCACTGCGCCGCGCTGAGTCTCTCACGGCGTGACCTCGATTGCCTTGATCTGCCAGACCGAGCGCGAGAAATACTTCTCATTGTAGAGATTCTTGTCCTGATCGAAGGGATAGATCAGGAAGAGCGGCCCCTTGCTGCGGATCGACATCGTCTCCCCGTTCATGCGGGTCGCGAGGATGGTATCGAGGTCGGTTGCATCCTCCATCGGAATTTCCGCGGCGTAATCATTGAGTGCGCGCACCTTGATCGTCGTGCCTTGCGCACCTGCGGCAGCCAGAACCTCGTGCAGAAGCGGACCGCTGAAGGTGACCTTGCCCTCAGTCCACGGCGTTTCCATCGTTCCGGTGCGGCCTTTGAGGGCTTCGAGCATGGCGAGGTCGAACTCGGCGGCGGCGCCGGCATTCGGATGCTGGAGATTGGGTCCTGTCACGGTCAGGATGACCTCGCCCGTTGGCTTATCCAGCGCAAAGGCGTGCGAGGAGAAGGGGGCGACAAGCAACGTTGCGAGCAGCGCTCGCTTGAGGAACGACATGGAAGGCTCCGGAAATCAGCTCTGCGCCTGAGCACATTGTGAACAGGGTGTCGCATGTCAGACGAACGCCGGCGCCAACAGGCGTCGCCGACATCGCTCCAGCCTCATGCCGGTGCATCATCATGACACTGGGAACTTACCGAAGCGCCTTTAAATATTAGTGAATATCAAAACTCAAATACGGTACGTACTGCCGCCTCAAAAGCAAAAAGCAGGAGCTGTCCAAATTATTCGAAGTAACGACAGTCGGGACATCCAAGGGTAATTTCCGCGATCAGAAAGACAACCTTGGGAAAAGCATGCGGCCAGAACAAGCCCTGCCTGCAATGGGCAGTTATCGCCCACCAAGCTGCGTTGTTACGCAAATTATATGCAAGAAAGTGAAATAAAAGAAGATCTGCACGAAACGGAGATCTTCAAAGGGAAATGGTGCCAGAAGAGGACTCGAAAGATAATTCCAAGTCTTTGAATTATATCAGCTTAAAAGACGTGTTTTGATCGGAATACCAACACATGTACCAACAAATCGAAAGTCGTCGTGCCTATCACGCTTACCCGTCCCCTGATCTGGCTTATCCCCAAAAAAGGTCAGGCTGGCCTACCGATCGTCGCATCAACCCGGCTGAAGTCGCGGTCGCCGATCATAAGGAACACGCACGATCCGCCTGATCGATCTGCCCACAGCTCGCCGACAAGACGTTTCTCCTTCGAGTCGTCATTGGTGATGTAAGGTGCGCCCTTGTACTCCAGGACCAGATAGCGCCCGTCTGTGAGGAGCGCAATGAAATCGGGATAGAACTTGTCCGTTGCCGTCTGAAGCCAGAACGAGTTTGGCTGTTGCGACGTGTTGCGGACCCAGGCTTTCACCTCTGGCATCCGCTCCAGATAGACCGCACAATCATGTTCTTCGCCCGACGGCTCCAGATCGCCGATGACGCGGAACAAGTGCTTCCTGAAGTCAACCCGACCCTTGTAGGGCTCGCGATATCCGTAGCGGTTTTCATCGAAGGTGAGTTCAAGGTCAGCGCTCGTCTCAAATTCCAAGCCGCTTTGCGGAATGAGCGCCATCTGAAACGCCTCACCTTCGCGACGATCGCGATGCTTCGCGATCACCTTCACCAGCGCGTCGACCAGTCGGAACTTTGCCCTCGCCAACGCTTCAAGCGACATACCCGCGTTTGATGTGATGTGATCAAGCGCCTTCGATATGAAGAGCGTAGAAGAGACGCGGGTGATGTCTCGCCGGGCGGTGAAAGGAAGCCGCCGGTCAAGCCAGTTCACCAGCGCATTCTTTGTCCAGCCGCGTTCCTGAAGGTTGAGCATCAATTGCTCGTGCAGATCCGTCACGAACTGCACATTCACATGGCCCGTCTGATCCACGTCGACATGCGCTTCGTCGCGTGCCTGTTTGGGCGGGACGAAGTAATCCATGATCGGCGCCGGGTCGTCGCTTTCCAGCTTCCACGGAATATCCAGGAAGTGCCCGCGATCAAAGAGTTGCAATCCGTGCGAGGTCTTGACTGCAAGGCGCGGCACCGCAAATCGGATGGCTTCCTGTTCCTCGCCAATCGATTTCAGCCGTGCGCCGCGCGACTTGTGGACCAGCGCTTCCACCATGCCGGCGGCCGCAGGTGGAAGGGCGAGAAGGAGTGCCCTCTTATCGTAATCTGTGAGCGCACCGCGCGCCCGGATGACCTGCTTGTCCGCATCGAATTCGACACGGCCGCCCGTCAATGTGTGGATGTTCTTTTCAAAAGCTTGGAAATCCAGTTCGAAGGGCACAGCCTCTTCATGGGCAAAAGCAATCCCGCCCGGCTCCAGCCCCTGAATCGGCTCGGCAACCGCGCGCACCAGCGCTTGCGCTTCCACCCGCTCGAAGCCGTTGTTCACAAGCCCGTCGCGCAGGGTATTGGCAGCGTTCTGAAAGCTGGTGGTTGTCGCAAATGCAAAAGCGCGGTTCAGGTCTTCATGGTGCTTGCGCTTTGCATGCGGAAGTCGCAGTACGCGGCCAAGAAGCTGCTCAACCGCCCGCGCCGATTTCTGCTCGGCCACAGAACACAACACGTAGGCGAAAGAGCAATCCCAACCCTCTTTCAGCGCCTGTTGGGTGATGATGAAGCGCACCTTGCAATCGCGGTCAAACAGGTCGACGCCCTTAAGACCTTTGCTGTCGCCAGTCGCGATCACAATATGCTCTTCCAGCACACGGAAATCGTCGACCAGGAGCTTTTTCACCTCGTCGGCGTGAAGCGTCGGCTTATCTTTCGATTTCGGTTCGGCCTGCACCAGCATAACCGGGCGAACGAATTCGCCTGTCAGGTTCTCTTCCGCCCGCGCCGTGGCAGATAATTCGTCCAGCCAAGCCATGGCGTCGCTGATCGTATCACGTGGATCGGCCCGCCCGCGAAGAATGACGGGCAGCTTGATCATCTCTTCCGCCTTCAACTCCGCTGCCGAGACATGGTGCAGGACGTTTGAAGCGTAAATGCCGTTGTCTGGCTTGTGCTCCTCCGGCGTAACGGGCGTTGCGGTGAACTCCACAATCAATGAGGGGGAAAGCCGGCCCAACGTGTCGAAGGAAAGGTCGGTGCGGGCATTGTGCGCCTCATCCACGATCACCATAGGCCGGCGCATGCGCAGCACATTGGCAAGCGACGGCAGCGGATCGCCGGAGGGCCCTGCTTCGAGAATGGCCCGCTGTTCATTGGCCAAGCCGCTGAAATGGTCCATCAGCTCGCCATTTGCCTCATAAACCTTACGGCCTTCTGTCTTCTCTACGCGGAAGGCTTGGATCGTCGCGACGATGACCACAGCGCCGCCGTCATAATCGGCACGTTTTGCATAGAGCGCATCTTGAATAGTCATGACGCGGACATTCTCGCCAAACCGATCCGCGAGCGCTCGCCGGTTCGGGTGCGCTCTATCAGATAACGTCGCCAGCGTCTGTTCACGGATCGGGTCAGACGGCACCAGCCAAAGCACTGTTGGATTGTCGCAACGAAGGAACGTGTCGGCGGCTATGGCGACGCTATGGGCGGCAAGGATCGTCTTGCCGCCGCCGGTCGGCACGCGAAGGCACACGTAAGGCAGGCCCGGCAACTGCGAAAGTTCGTAATAAGGCCGGTTCGTCATATCGATGAAGCCGGTTGACGCCTTGCCGAACTCCACTGTCTTTTCCAGAAAGCGCCGAAGGCTGGCAAGCGTCTGAAGCTGATAGGTCTTCAGGGAGAATACGGGCAATGCCATCATCAAATCCCCTCAATCTGATAGGGGATCTGCTTGAAGGTGACGCCAAGGGCGGACAAGCGGTCATCCGGGACTGTGCAGCCCTCCGCATAGACGATCCGCGCACCGGCAAAATCCTTGTCCGGCAACGGCAGCGCTTCCAGCACCGCACCTGTCAGCACATTGCCCGCCTGTTCACGCGCAACGCCTACAGCTTCCGCCGAATGCAGTAGATAGATTGCCCGGTTCTGGAACGTGCCGATCAGCGGCGACGCGCCATCGGCACGCTTGGGGATTGGCGATCCGGTTTCGCAGAAGAACACATGCGCGGCAAGATTGGGAAAGGTTACGGCAGGCGAAACATTGCCATCGGCATCGAACAAAGGTTCGCCCAGAGTGCAGAAGCGGAAGCCGCCGCCGCCGCTCCAATTTACCTCTGAAGTGACACCACCATCATCGGAGTTTTCGATCACCTTTTCGATACGCGGCGCAATGTGATTACGGGCATGCTCGCCCATTTCGATAGCAATCCATTTTCGGTTTAGTTTGTGCGCTGCGGACGCGGAAGTTCCAGAGCCTGCAAAGGAATCCAGAATCATATCACCCGCTGATGTAGATACTTGAATAATATTTTTCAGAAGTTTCTCGGGCTTGGGTGTTTGAAAAACGTTCCCTTCACTAATAATGCTCTTAAGGTGAATGCTGGCTTCTTTATTGCTTCCGTTTTCATTGTGGGGCCACCAAGAGCTAAGTTTTAGTCCTTCGTCCATTTCCCGAAGGTATTTCTTGAGCATCGGTCTGCCCGTGCCTTTTAGGCCAAAAGTTATGCGTCCATCATTTAGCCAGTTCTCATACTGACTTTGGTTGCAACGCCAATAACGGCCTTTGGGAGGAAGGAAACTCTTGCCGGTTGGTCCAATGATCGGGAATTGCCCTTCACTGTAGAATTTTCCCGCCGATAAATTCTCGGCCTTCCAGTCACCGCGAGGATCATTATCTGGATTTTTAAACGTCTTCTCCTGTTCGGGCGTCCTTGCGATCTTGCCAATCACCAGCAGGTCTTCATCCTTCGCATAAGCAAGCAAATGATCATGGTTGTCAGATATATGTTTTGCTGTCTGGTTCGCGGTGTAGGATTTCTGCCAGACTACGTTCGCAATAAAATTCTTGCGTCCGAATATTTCATCCAGAATCACCTTCATGTAGTGGGATTCATTATCGTCTACAGATACCCAAATTGACCCATCGTCACTCAAGAACTCCTTCAGCAACCGCAAGCGCGGATACATCATGCAAAGCCATTTATCGTGGCGGGACAGGTCTTCCGCTTCCTTACCGACAACACTACCCAGCCAAGCGCGGATTTCCGGCGAGTTCACATTGTCGTTGTAAACCCAACTCTCATTGCCGGTGTTGTAGGGCGGGTCGATATAGATGCACTTCACCTTGCCGGCGTAGTAGGGCAGTAGCGCCTTCAGCGCTTCGAGATTGTCGCCCTGCACAAGAAGATTGCCGGCATCCGGATCGCCATGGCTCATGTCTTTGTCGCAATGGATCAGCCGATACGGAACCTCACGATGATGGTTCACAACGGCCTTCTTGCCGATCCAGTCGAGTGTGGGCATCCCAGGTCCTGCAATCTGTCATTGGTCGATGACATGCTTTGTAGTGACCCGAATTGGGGCTGTCACGCCTTCTTGCGCTCCCTATCCAAGATAGCGGTGATCGCCGCAACGGCTTCGGATGACATGCTGCTTTGCTCATCCCGTTGCCGCAACGCGGCGATGATATCCGCCTGCCGGTTGATTGCGACCGTGCCGTAACTGGTGAATGTCGTCAGCACTTGCTCATGCCCCCAGGTTTTGGCTCCAGGCCTTGAACTCCTCTGGGGTACGGCAGCGCTGTTCCCCCAACATCGCAATTGTGTCGCGCAGGCTGTGCGGATTGGCATAGGGCAAGCCCGCCGCCTCGAAGGCCGATCTGAAGATGCGCCGGATGGCCGACGCGTCCTTCCAGTGTTCGCGCGAAAGACCGGCAGCCCCAAAGAGGCCTGCATTGGTCAATGCGACCCTTGTTGCCGGAAACAGCGGATCATCAGGACCGAACAGAAGTGTGTCCTTAAGATAACCGATCCACTCCTTAACGATCGCATCGGCTTCGTCGCCGATAGGGAAAAAGAAGGTGGTGAAGCTCTTACGGTTTTTTGTCCGTACGTCGCGCGCATCCTGAAACACACTTCGAGCGGCAAGATCGACATGCTTCAGCTTAAAGGACGCAACGGCATTGTCCCGTGCACCCGTCAAAAGCGTGAAGGCAATGATCGCCCGATCGCGCTTCTCTATGTCGCTGGCGACGGGCATGCGTGAAAGCACGTGCGTGACCTGCTCGACCGTCGGCACCTTCTTGTCGCGCCGCGCTGTGGCAATCCGGCTGTCGTTGGCGTTCGGATTGAAGTACTCCGCATCGGCGTAGGAAATCCGCGACTTGTAGCCAGGCTGTCCGGCAAGCCAGAAGACGAAGGCTTTGAGCGCCATGAGCCGCGAATAGATCGTCGCCTTGGAGAGCGGTGCCCCCGTCTTGGCGTTTCGCTGCTTTGCCAGGTGAGCCTTGAAGCTCTTGGCCTGATCGATACGAAAGTTCGCGAAGTCGCGATAGTGTGACCATTGCTCGAAACCCGCGATCGACGCCGCGACGAGGTCAACGCTGCTGGTGTCCATTCTCTTGGCTTCTTTCAGGTAGTCAAAATAGCGGCGCTTGATTCGCTCGTTCTTCGGGTGGTGTGTCTTCACCGTTTTGGCTCCTTTCCCAAGTGATCATTGCGACTGGCATTGCCCATCTCGTTTAGGCGTGGATCACCCTTCGGAAATGAAACCGCCGCTTGCCGCTCCAGAAGAGCGAGCTTTGAGGCGCTAAAGCTCCTATGCATGATGGTCTCGCAGGTCTGGCAGATCGCGCTGAGCTGCCCGCTAAGAGCTGTGTGTGGGGTGTAGTCGATCATTCCCCCGGCAGCGGCTTTCGGTTCTCGGCAGCGAAAGCAGTAGAATTCGTGCAGCGCGCATCGCTGCTTTGTTCGGCCCCGCTTGTCGAGAAAGTCCCGCAGATCGCCGCCCAGGATAAGAAAGGGCCGTTGGTCGGCCATATGTGGCAAGCCCGACTTCAGCCATCGCCGCACGCTGCCCTTCGCCACGCCAAGCAGAAGAGCCGCCTCTTCGGTCGTGTAACTGAAGTGCTGCTTTATCGCCCGTCGGTTCGGGCGACGCCCGGCCATTCACCGGCCCCCGCTGTCGATCAGCGAACGGATGTCTTCCACCCGCCAGGCGGTGATGCGCGGCCCAAGCTTGACCGGCTTTGGAAAACGGCCGTCCTTGATGCCGGCCCACCAGGTCGACTTACTGACTGGAATTGGCCCGTGCGGCGCAATGATCGCGGAAAGCCGCAGAAAGCCGGTCGTCGGGAAAGGAGTGTTGTCTGGCATGGTGCCACCTCGTCTTGGTTGAAACGAGGTCGTTCTAGATCGGCCGATAAGGCAGTGGCCGAATTCGGGAATGTCAAACCGATTTCGGTTTCAGCATGTGGCTAATCGGGTTTGTCTTGAAGCAAGAGCTTGGCTTCATTGAGATATTTCCGGACGGTATCATCATCGAGCCGCAAACCAATTTCGGTAACGGCACCTGCAATGTGGGCGGTGGCGTCATTTTTTGCCTTGGTCGGATCGAAACGATATTTCTTCATCGCCATAGCCAGAATCATTTTCAGCATGCTTTCGCGCTCGCGTGGCGGAACTGGCTTTTGGTTCGCAGTGTCGGACGAAAGCTCGGCCAACTTGGCGTGAAGCTCGATATTCTCTTCCAAGAATGCGATTGCCGCGTCGCGAAGCGTTTTTAGTTCCTGTTGCGCCCGTTCCGCTTGGGTGCGGAGCTCCGCTTCGGTCCTTCCGTGCTCGATAATTAAACTGTTCAGAAATTGCGCAAGCGTGTCGAATTCCGTTTTCCAATCGGCGATCTGCACGCCCCGCGATGTAACGGCTTCCAGCGCCTTCGCAGGCACGTGGAACCCCGTTCTGAGCGCCCATGCTAGGAAGAAAGCAGGGGTGTTCTTGTTCAGAAGCTGGCCGGTTTCGATGGCGCGGCTGACAAGCTGCAACTGTGCATGAAAGGCACCCACGAAAACAGAGTTGCTGGCATAAGGCTCCAGGGTCTGGATATTGACCACTTTGGGGTCCTTGCCAAACGAGATTGCCGTTGCTTCCTCTGGCGTCCAGTAGGAGATCTTCGACCAGTAGTCCCAATTGGTCTCTGCAAGACGGGTATTGAAGAAGCGCTTCGCATCCAAAGCCGCAGCCATTTCAAAGCGCTCTTCGAGAAATCGATTGATCTCACTCTCTAGAATCGCATCGAACTGTTCAACGGAAAGGCCATGCCCAATGCTTTCGGTAAACCGACTTGCCGCGTTACTGGCCGCCTCGTAGCGCTCTTTATGTTCGGGATAGGTGTCCCAATACTCCTTGTTGGCAAAAATCCGCTGATCCGGAAACAGTCGATCCACGACAAAGGCGATAGGGTCGACCTCCCAAGGAGGTAATTGTGTGTCCATCCTGCGGTCCTGATTCTCTGCCTTCAGGATTATCAATGGGAAGGCAAAGTCGGGCGAGTCCGGCCACTAGGGATTGGGAGTTATCCCGTGTTTTCACGCAATAGGCGCGTTTCATCCGCCCACCACTCGGCCATCTTCACGCGCTCGTCCCAATACAAGGCGCGGTGATAAGCTTTGCGGACCTCGTCCGCGCCGACATGTGCTAGTTCTGCTTCGATTGCATCAGGGGACCACTTGCCACTTTCGTTGAGCAAGGAGGAAGCGCTTGCGCGGAAGCCGTGGGACGTCGCTTCTTGTTGCGAGAAACCCATCCGCCTAAGTGCGCTGTTCATGGTGTTCTCGCTCATGGTGCGCATGGGTGACGTCACGGCGGGGAACAAGAACTTACCATGACCCGTCAGCGCGCGAAGGTCTTCTAGGATCGACAGAGCCTGCTTGCTAAGCGGCTTGCGATGCTCCCGGCGCATCTTCATGCGTACAGCCGGCAGCGTCCAGATTGACTTACCGAAGTCGATCTCGCTCCACTGCGCTTGGCGAAGCTCGCCCGGTCGGGGATAAAGCAGTGCCATCAATTGCAGTGCCATCCGCGTTTCGGGCATGCCTTCATAAGCCCAGATCGCGCGAAGCAAGCCCCCGAATGCCCTCTTGTCCGTAACAGCAGCACGATGCGCCACAGTCGGTGCGGTCAATGCGCCTTTCAGGCCGAAGGTCGGGTCGTTTTCGGTCCGCGCTGTGGCGATGGCATAGCGGAAAACTTGACCGATGGCCGACCGAACCCGCCTCGCCGTTTCATAATTGCCTTTGGCTTCGATCCTGCGCAATGGAACAAGAACTTCGGCAGCGGTGATGTCGCGGACAGGTCGCGCGCCAATGTCTGCCATGGCAAGGCCAAGCAGCCATTCTTTTTTGTTTTGCGTTGCGTCGGCTTTGCCTTCCTTTGCAATCTTCCGAAGATACTCTTCCGCCACCACTTTGAACGTGACGGCGTTGCTGGCCTGTTTCGCGATGCGCTCCAGCTTCGCATGCTGTGCCGGGTTTACGCCCTTGGCCAGCAGTTCCTTGACGCTTTCCCGCTGGCGTCGGGCATCGGCAAGCGAAACGGCGGGGTAAGCGCCCAGCGCCATCGTCTGCTGTTTGCCGTCAAAGCGATAGGACAGTCGCCACAGTTTCGAACCGTGAGGGGACACCAGGACATGCAGCCCGCCACCATCGCTGTGTTTTGTTGGTCTTTCTGTTGGCTTCAAGGCCTTTAGGGCGGTATCCGTGAGCGCCATGTTGGTATCCAGCCGAAAAATGTTGGCATCGGGCCAAGCCGCAGTTGGCATTCTCTGCCAAGTACCAACGATGCTACCAACAAAACTTTCGGATGCAACGGGACGTCACTGGACGCCAGACAACAAAAAAGCCCGGAGATCCGGGCTTTCTTTGATACTTCTAGACCACCTTGGATGATCTGAAACCGGAATTTGGTGCCCAGAAGAGGACTCGAACCTCCACGCCTCGCGGCACAGGTACCTGAAACCTGCGCGTCTACCAATTCCGCCATCTGGGCGACGGAGCGGGGTGTACGGTCCCGAGGCGGAAGTGTCAACACGGAAAATTGGATTTTTGCGCCGGATGTTGAAAAACCGTCGCAAAGGCAAAACTGGGGTCATCCTGTCCCCGCCCATTCCATTTCTGTGGCGGCGGCGGGTCAGCCTGCCGTGCCGCTATCGACTGTGTCCGCACGGACTGCGCGGTCCGTATGGCCGAGATCACGATCAGGGTCGATGATGTCGCGCAGGCGCTGCTTCAGATCCTTGGGGCCGGGAAAACCCCCATCGCGTTTGCGCTCCCAGAGCAATGCGCCATCGACGCGGATTTCGAAGTTCCCGCCCGTGCCGGGAATGAGCGCCACCTCCGAAAGACTGTCGGGAAAGCTCTGCAGCAGTTCCTGCGCCATCCACCCGGCACGCAGCAGCCAGTTGCACTGGGTGCAGTAGAGGATGGTGACGCGCGGCTTCGTTGCGGCCGGGCTGACGTCATTGGGAGTGTCCGTCATGAATAAGGCTCCTTCGGCATGTCAGTCTCGCCTTCAGCCATAGCCGCCCCTCACGGAATTGTTAACCCGAATTATCATGTTTTCTTGATGCCATGCTTGTCCGGGCCTGCCCGGTCGCCGAAAACGACGGCCCACGAGCACGTGTGTCATGCCAGAGAAAGGACTTCACCAATGGTTGCCAAGACGCAAGATCAAAGGCCGGCACCCGCTGATGCGGCGAAGGGTCTGGTGGTGCCAGCGCTCGGCCCTGTCTACCGTCGCATGACGCCTCTGATGGAGGCGCTGTTGCGCATCCTCGCCGGCCTGCTGCTCGCCGTCCATGGCAGCGGCAAGATTTTCGATCCTTTCGCCATGGTCGCCATGGTTGAGAGCCTGGGCTTCCAGCCAGGCGAATTCTGGTCGCCGCTGCTGGCCATCACAGAGTTCTTTGGTGGTCTCCTGATCGCCTTTGGATTTCTGACGCGGCCCGCTGCGCTCGCCGGTGCGCTTGTTCTCGCCGTCACGGTCTATTTCCATGGCATGGTCATGGACGAAGGATTGACGGGTATGGAAAAATCTCTGCTGTGGATGATGATCCTCCTGTTCTTCTCCATGCGCGGCGCCACTGCCTATGGAATCGACGCCCGGCTTCGTCGCCAGGTCTGACGGATGTCAGGGACTTGATGACAGCGATTCGGCATGCTCAATTCCGTCGAGCGAAGAGGGAGACCCTGACGGGCATGCACATTCTGGTCGTTGAGAACTACGAGGGAACGGATCTTGGCCTCCTCGGTCGGGCCCTCGCCGAAGCCGGCGCCAGCCTCGATGTCCGCCGCCCGTATTTGGGGGATCCCCTGCCGGAGACCCATGACGATCACGATGCGCTCGCGGTGATGGGCGGCGAACAGTCGGCGGTTTCGGATGCGGACTATCCCCATCTCCTGCCGCTCACCAGGCTGATGCGGGCCTTTGGCGATGCCGACAAATCCGTGCTGGGCATCTGCCTCGGCAGCCAGCTTCTGGCCCGTGCCTATGGCGGCGAAAACCGCGTCGGCGGCCATCGCGAATTCGGCTGGTGCCCCGTGACGCTCCTGCCGGCCGGGCAGGAAGATCCGGTTCTCTCCGCGGCCGGCGATTGCTTTCGAATCTTCGAGTGGCACGATGACAGCTTCACCCTGCCGGAAGGCGCCGTGCATCTGGCAACCGGCTCGATCGACAACCAGGCATTCCGCATCGGTCGTGCCGCTTACGGAACCCAGTTTCACTTCGAGGCGGGGCTGGATGTGGTCGATGCCTGGCGAACCCGCTCCGCGGCCACGATTGCCGACAAGGCACCCGGCTGGCTGGAACACTACGATGACGAGGTCCGCGCCCATGCCGGCGATGCGGAGCGTGCCGGCCTCGCATTGGCCAGGGCCTGGATCGGGACCATCCGGCCACGGGCAGGAGGCGCCGCGGCAGCGCGCAAGCAGGCAGAAAATGACGCGACCACGACCGGTTGACGTTGTTCATCTTCCCGCCGCAATCCATGATCATAGGCCGGATGAACCCAAGGGGAATACGACTCATGCTGAAAAAATGCGCGCTTATCGGCCTTGCGGCCGTCTATCTGGCCGGCTGCACCACCACCGATCCCTATACCGGTGAGCAGAAGGTCTCCAACACGACAGGCGGTGCGCTGATCGGCGCCGGCCTTGGCGCGGCCACGGGCCTGCTGATCGGTGGCAATGCGAAGGAGCGCCGCAACGCCGCCCTGATCGGTGCGGGTATCGGCGCGCTCGGCGGCGGTCTGGCCGGCAACTACATGGATCAGCAGGAATCGGAGCTGCGCGCCCAGTTGCAGGGCACCGGCGTTTCCGTGACGCGTGCCGGCGACCGCATCATCCTCAACATGCCCTCCAACATCACCTTCCCGACGGATCAGGACCAGGTGCTGCCGGGCTTCTACCCGACGCTGAATTCGGTCGCGATCGTGCTGCGCAAGTTCAACAAGACGCTGATCGACGTGGACGGCCACACCGATTCCACCGGCAGCCCCGGCTACAACCAGGCGCTCTCCGAACGCCGCGCCGCATCGGTGGCCAATTACCTCGCGTCGCAGGGCGTCGAGACACGCAGAATGTCGGCCATGGGTTACGGACCGGACCGTCCGGTCGCTTCTAACGCGACAGAGGCCGGCCGCGCCCAGAACCGCCGCGTCGAGATCTCCATCGCGCCAATTCAAGAGTAAGTTAATAATTACATAATGCGAGGTGGCAACATTGCCGCCTCGCACTCACCTCTCCGGAGGTGGCGCTGGAGGATAGGCGTGCACAACGTTATTCCGGTCGCGGATCTCGTAATTGCCTTCACCAAGATCTCGGATCGGCCCTGCCGATGCTTGTACTTTTCCAAACCCACCTGGAATATCCAAAACGTAAGTAGGAACGCACAATCCGGACACCCGTCGGCGCAGGGCTTCAACGACATCGCGGCCTTCGGCCAGCGAGAGACGGAAGTGCGCGGTGCCGGGCGCAAGGTCCGGATGATGCAGGTAGTAGGGCTTGATGCGCAGCTCTACGAAGCGCCGCATCAGCGCTGCAAGCGTTTCAGCGTCGTTGTTGATGCCCCGCAGCAAGACCGTCTGGCTGACCAGCACGATCCCTGCATCGGCGAGATCGGCGATGGCCTGTTCCGCCTGCGGCGTGAATTCCCGTTGGTGATTGGCGTGGATGGCGAGATAGATCGTCTTGCCGCTCGCCTTCAGCGCAGCAATCAGCGCGGGATCGATATGGCCGGGATCGACGACGGGAACGCGGCTGTGCAGGCGCACGATCTTCACATGGCCGATGGCCGCCAGTTTCTCCATGATCGCCGCCAGCCTGCGCGGCGACAGCACCAGCGGATCGCCCCCTGTCAGGATCACTTCCCAGATCTCGGGATGATCGGAAATGTAATTCATGGCTTTCTCAAGGGGCGTGCCCGCCAGCGTCCCAAGGCCCTCCGGCCCGACCATTTCGCGCCGGAAGCAGAAGCGGCAATAGACCGGGCAGACATGCACGACCTTCAGCAGAACCCGGTCGGGATAGCGATGCACGATGCCCTCCACCGGACTGTGCGCGAGATCGCCGATCGGGTCGTCCTGCTCCTCGGGCGTGGTGTCGAGCTCGCGCGGATCGGGCACGAACTGCAGCGCAATCGGGTCGGCCGGATCGGCCGGGTCGATCAGCGCCTGCATGGCCGGCGTGATTCCGATCGCATAGCGCGCGCCGACGGCAGACAACGCATCCCGCTGGTCCTCGGCAACAAGACCGGCGGAAACCAGTTCGTCCGCGCTGCGCAGCATGCGCGCGCCACTCATGCCGCGCCCTCCGTTTGGGCCACGGGAGCCCAGAGAACCTGCTCGATCCGGCTTGCGCCCGTTGCCAGCATCACCAGCCGCTCGAAGCCGAGCGCGATGCCGCTCGCTTCGGGCATGATGGCGAGCGCCGCCAGGAAATCCGCGTCGATCGGATAGGTCTCGCCATAGACACGCGCCTTCTCGGCCATCTCCATCTCGAAGCGCCGGCGCTGTTCCTCCGGATTGGTCAACTCGCCGAAGGCATTGGCAAGCTCGACGCCGCAGGCATAGAACTCGAAGCGCTCCGCCACCCGGGCATCGTCACCTGCCGGCCGCGCGAGTGCCGCTTCGCTGACGGGATAGCGATCGAGGATCGTGGCGCGCCCGATGCCGAGATGCGGCTCGATCCGCTCCACCAGCACGCGGCTGTAGAGATCGGCCCAGCGGTCGTCTTCGGCGACGCGAAGCCCGGACAGGCGCATTTGTGCTGCAAGGCCGTCGCGATCCGTTTCACCGTCTTCCGTGACGGTGGCCAGAAGATCGATACCGGCATGGCGAAGGAACGCGTCTGCAACGGAGAGGCGCTCGGGCTCCGCGAACGGATCCACGGAAAGGCTGCCAAAGGTAAGCGTTGACTGACCTGCTGTCTCCGCCGCCAGCGCCAGGAGGGCGGCGGCGTCGTCCATCAGGGTCTCGTAGCCTTCACCCGCGCGATACCACTCCAGCATGGTGAATTCGGGATGATGCAGCGGGCCGCGCTCCCGGTTGCGGAAGACATGCGAGAAGGAGAAGAGCCTCTGCTCTCCGGCCGCCAGCAGCTTCTTGCAGGCAAATTCGGGCGAGGTGTGCAGGTAGAGCGGCTGGCGGGCGCCATCCGTGCCGATGGCCTCGGTGGCAAAGGCATGCAGATGCGCCTCGTTTCCGGGCGAGATCTGCAAGAGGCAGGGATCGACCTCGACGAAGTCGCGCGCCTCGAAATGGCGCGTGATGGCGCTGCGGATGCGGTTGCGCAGGAGAAGAAAAGGGCGCCGGTCGTCATGCACATGCGGCGTCCACCAGGGCGAAGGGCGTGTCATCAGGGGTTCGTTCCCGATCTATCTGCGCTGCCGGCCGCCGTAAGGCTGGCTATTTGCGCGAAATTGCGGTATCGGCGGCGCGAAATCCCGTTTTCGCGCGCCACGACGGGCCGTCTGCCGGCCCGATGCTGTTGCGCTACCTCTGTTACAAGGACGTTCCATGGTCAAGGTCATCGCTTCTTCCGTGCGCAAGGGCAATGTGCTCGATGTCGACGGCAAGCTCTATGTCGTGCTCACCGCGCAGAACTTTCACCCGGGCAAGGGCACGCCGGTGACGCAGGTCGATATGCGCCGCATCTCCGACGGCGTGAAGGTTTCCGAGCGCTACCGCACGACCGAGCAGGTCGAGCGCGCCTTCGTCGAAGACCGCGAACACACCTTCCTTTATGAAGATGGCGAAGGCTTCCACTTCATGAACCCGGAAAGCTACGACCAGGTCGTCATGTCTGCCGAAGACATCGGCGACGGCAAGGCCTACCTGCAGGAAGGCATGGCCGTTATCCTGTCGATCCACGAAGGCGTCGCCATCGCGATCGAACTGCCGCGTCACGTGACGCTCGAAATCACCGAGACCGAGCCGGTCACCAAGGGCCAGACAGCATCGTCCTCCTACAAGCCCGCCATTCTCTCCAACGGTCTTCGCACCCTCGTGCCGCCGCATATCCAGGCCGGCACGCGCGTTGTCATCGCCACGGAAGATACGTCCTACGTCGAGCGCGCCAAGGACTGATCCGGTCTGTTCGCAAGCTTCGCATTGATACGGGCGTCCCTCGGGGCGCCCGTTTTCTCTTGCATGGCAGCTCCGCGTTCAGCCTGTTGACAGCAACGCCAATCATCCTATTTTTAGAATTATTCTAAACTAGGTGATGCCATGCAACTGTTCCGCTCCTCCACGCGCCGTCCCTTCTCGTCCCTCAGCGAAGAGGAAGTCCTGGCTCTCGCCATTTCATCGGAGGAAGACGATGGTCGCATCTACCTTTCCTATGCCGATGCGCTGCGCGCACAGTATCCGGCATCCGCGAAAGTCTTCGAGGCGATGGCGGAGGAGGAGAGCGAGCACCGTCGCGTGCTGATCGAGCAGTTTCAGAAGCGTTTTGGCGAGCGCATACCGCTGATCCGCCGCGAGCATGTGCGCGAATTCGCGCCGCGCAAGCCGGACTGGCTGGTGGCCAACATGCCCATCGAGAAGGCGCGCGAGGAGGCGGAGGCCATGGAGAACGCCGCCCACCGCTTCTATCTCGAAGCTGCGAAGCGCAGCGAGGATGCGTCGACCCGCCGCCTGCTTGGCGATCTCGCCATGGCTGAGAAAGGCCATGAAACCATTGCCCGCCGTCTGAAGGAAGACAATCTGCCGGAGGATGTGCGGGCAGAGGAAGACGAGGGCGCCCGTCGCCAGTTCGTGCTGACCTATGTGCAGCCGGGCCTTGCCGGCCTCATGGATGGCTCTGTCTCCACGCTCGCGCCGATCTTTGCCGCCGCCTTTGCCACGCAGGACACCTGGCAGACCTTCCTCGTCGGCCTTTCGGCCTCCGTCGGTGCCGGCATTTCCATGGGCTTCACCGAAGCGGCCCACGACGACGGCAAGCTTTCGGGGCGCGGATCACCCGTCAAGCGCGGCCTTGCCTCCGGCATCATGACGGCGCTCGGCGGTCTCGGCCACGCTCTTCCCTACCTCATTCCGCATTTCTGGACGGCGACGGCCGTGGCGGTCGCCGTGGTGTTCTTCGAACTCTGGGCCATCGCCTTCATCCAGAACCGCTACATGGAAACGCCCTTCCTGCGTGCCGCCTTCCAGGTGGTGCTCGGCGGTGGGCTGGTGCTGGCTGCCGGTATCCTGATCGGCAATGCCTGACGGGCATGAGCCATGTCGGAACGCGAAAAAGGCGGCCGATCGCCCGGCCGCCTTTCCGTATTCACAAGACCCTGAGGCTTAGTTGCCGACCGAACCGACGAGGACTTCGCCGCCATTCTCGATCGTGACCCAGCGTCCCGAATGGAACGAGGCCTGACGCTTCAGGAAACGGTAGGGCGTGTCGGTCCAAAGTTTCACCTTGTCCTCGAGATTGTCGAGGATGAAGTCGCCTTGGGCGGTGCGGACCGTGAGCACGGCGTGGCCTTCGCCATCCGGCTTGCGGACGACGGTCATCAGCAGGTCGCTGGCGGAAAAACCGCGCTCCAGCAGCATCTTGCGCTTCAGAAGAGCCATGTCTTCGCAGTCGCCGGCCGTCGTCGGGTAGGCCCAGACTTCGTCCTTGCCGTAAAGCTCGAGATCGGTCATCGGCGTGATGTTGCGGTTGACGGCGTCGTTGACCTCGCGGATCACGGCCCAACCGTGTTCCGTCACCTTCGCCGGCATCACTGAGCGCGACTTCACTTCGCACTCGTCCTTGTACTTCTGGCAGAATTCGTAGTGGCCGATCGGCTGCGACGTGATCGCGCCGGTCTGCATCCAGAGCGAGGGGCCAGCCTGTGCCGGGATGGCGTGCGAAGCCGTCATCAGCATGGCGCAGAATGCACCTGCCAGTCCCCAAACCCCCGCAGCCTTTTTCATCCGCATTCCCCTGTCGCCGCGGTCGGAGGCTTCATGCCTCTTTCATTCCGCTCTTGTCCCTGCTGGCTTCCGGCAGGGATCGGGCGTTTTGCCTCGTCCCCAGCTCTGATCGTTAACAAAAGGTTAATCGTCAGGCGCAGGGCAAGTCAATCCAAGGAATTCGCGATTGGCGCATATGGTTAAAATGCCGCCGATTTGCTCAGGCGTCGATGATTCCCTCCAAGGCGCTCCGCAGCCGCGCGATATCCTCCGGCCGCGACAGGCGATGATCGCCGTCGGCAATCAGCGTCAGAACCACGTTGTCGGTCGGCAGATGGCTGACGAGGCGCAGCGCGTGCTCGTAGGGCACATCCGGATCCTTCATGCCTTGAAGAATATGCACCGGACAGCCCGCTTCTATCACGCCGGCAAGAACGCGGTTCCGTCGCCCGTCCTCGATGAGAGCGGCCGTGAAGATGTTCGGATCGGGTCCGTAGGGCGTCGGCTCCTCGAAATAGCCGCGCTCGATGAGGGATACCTTTTCAGCATCAGTCAGGGCTGGCTCGATGAGTTCCGAGGTGAAATCCGGTGCCGGTGCAATCAGCACGAGGCCGCGCACGCGCTGGCCGTTCTCCGCCGCACGCAATTCCTGAATCAAGCGAAGTGCGATCCAGCCGCCCATGGAGGAGCCGACCAGGATTACGGGAGCTGTCCCCGTCAACGCCAACGCAGCCTGGCTCTCTTCCAGCCATCGCGAGATCGTACCATCTCGGAATTCGCCCCCCGAGATGCCGTGTCCGGAATAGTCGAACCGCAGGCAGCCCAGGCCGCGCTCATGGGCGAAACGCTCGAGCTCGATGGCCTTGGTGCCGCTCATGTCGGAGCGGTAGCCACCGAGCCAGACAAGAAAGGGCGTGTCCGGCCGCGATGGCGCCAGAATGCGTGCCGCGATTTCCCGTGCCTCGCTGCCCGTGCCGACCGTCAGCGTTGCCGCCGGGCTTTCGATGGTCGCAGTGCTCATGGGCTCATTTCCTTGGCTGGTGTTTGCATGTTTTTGCCGCGTTTGCCTGTAAAACCGATTCGGAACGTGCGTGACAGGTGGTGATTTTCCGTGGGAGCTGTGCTATGGACTCATCCATTGAACATCCCACATATGCTTCGTGCCTGTTGTTTCCGCCTCTGAAGAGGCGCAAATGCCAGTCACATCGCACCATATGCTCTGCAACAGCTCGAGGAGACAACGACCATTCGCAGGCCATTCAAATCGGAGGCCCCGACCAGGGACGGCCCCCGTTCCAACAAGGAAATCCGAGTTCCCCGGGTGCAGCTCATCGACGCAGAAGGCGGCAACCAGGGCATCGTGCCCACGGACCAGGCGCTCCGCATGGCGGAAGAAGCCGGCCTCGATCTGGTTGAAATCTCGCCCAATGCCGAGCCGCCCGTCTGCAAGATCCTGGATCTGGGCAAGCTGAAATATGCGACCCAGAAAAAGGCCGCCGAGGCCCGCAAGAAGCAGAAGATCATCGAGATCAAAGAGATCAAGATGCGCCCCAACATCGACACCCATGATTACGAGGTGAAGATGAAGGCGATGAACCGCTTCTTCGAGGAAGGCGACAAGGTCAAGGTGACGCTGAAGTTCCGCGGTCGCGAAATGGCCCACCAGGAACTTGGCCTCAAGCTCCTGCTGCAGGTCAAGGAAGACACGCTTGGCATTGCCAAGGTGGAAGCTGAGCCGAAGCTCGAAGGACGCCAGATGATGATGGTTCTGGCGCCGAAGTAAGGCAGCCTGTCTGATCGATCGGGTTAGAGATCAAAGCGGGCCGCTCGCCCGTCTTGCAAAAGCCGCCATCGCCTGGCGGCTTTTGTTTTGCCGGAAGTGGGCGACGCGCTGATTCAGTCGTTGCACTTTGGGTGCGCTTCGGTTAAAAGCCGCCGTCCGAACGGTCCGGCAGGGCATGCCGTGGCCGTTCTTTAAGCTGGAAGCGATCTCGTCAATCGCGTCCCCCAAGAAAAAACGGAGTAGCAAAATGCCCAAGATGAAGACGAAGTCGTCTGCCAAGAAGCGGTTCAAGATCACCGCTTCCGGCAAGGTCCTGGCAGCTGCCGCCGGCAAGCGCCACGGCATGATCAAGCGGTCCAACAAGTTCATCCGCGACGCGCGTGGAACCATGGTTCTCGCCGAGCCCGATGGCAAGAAGGTCATCAAGAACTACCTGCCGAACGGTCTGTAAGACCCGGCGCTGTTGGATTTAAGGAGATCATGACATGGCACGTGTAAAGCGCGGTGTAACCGCTCACGCCAAGCATAAGAAGACGCTCAAGGCCGCCAAGGGTTTCTACGGCCGCCGCAAGAATACCATCCGCGCCGCCAAGGCTGCCGTCGACCGTTCGCGTCAGATGGCAACGGCCGACCGCCGCGCCAAGAAGCGCAATTTCCGCGCCCTGTGGATCCAGCGCATCAACGCTGCCGTCCGCGAGCATGGCCTGACCTACGGCCGGTTCATCGACGGCCTGAACAAGGCTGGCATCGAAGTCGACCGCAAGGTTCTGTCGGACATGGCCATCCATGAGACGGCTGCTTTCGGTGCGCTCGTCGAAGCCGCCAAGAAGGCGCTTGCCTACCTCAAGGATGCCGGCACGGCCAATGAGTTTGAAAGCGCGGTTCGTTAAGCCAGCGCTTCCCAAGCTTTCTGACAATTGAATTGGGAAACCCGCGCTGGCAGGGCTGGCGCGGGTTTTTTCGTTTCGTGGATATCAGACGTGCAACATGATGAGCCGGAAACTTCGGTTTCCACCCTTCCGGAACAAGACATGGAGCGGTTGCTGGCAGCGCTGGTGGCCGGCCGTTCCCGTGTCGAGCGCCTGGAACTGGCCGATCGCACCGTCTGGATCAAGCGCTACGCCGGCCGTGAGGGCCTGATGCGGGTGCGCGCGCAGTCACTTCTCGCCCGCCTGCTGGGAGAACCCATGCTGCGGCCGTCGCCGGTTCTCTCCCCGGACCGCATGATCGGTCGCGAGACGGGCAAGATGGCGGCTTTCAAGGCTGCCGGCTTCCGCACTGCCGGGATCGTCTATCGCGGGCCGCGGGCCCTGGTGCTCGAAAACCTCGGCCGCAACCTTGGCGGCGATATGCGCGATGCGCGTGGCGAGCCTGTTTCGCACGACGCGCTTCTGGTGCGCTGCGCGACGGAGATCGGTCGCCTGCACCGCGCCGGGCTTTGTCACGGCCGCCCCCATCCCCGCGATTTCGTCATCACCGCAGACGATGCCTTCGCCTTTCTGGATTTCGAAGAAGACCCGGAGGCCGTGATGCCGCTGGCGAGCGCCCAGGCGCGCGACGTCCTGCTGCTCTTCCTGCAGATCGCCACCCGCAGCCTGCTGCCGGAAACGCCGGAGCGCGCCTATGCCGCCTGGGCGGCCCAGGCGACGCCTGCGGCCGTCGCGGAGCTGTCACGCATCGTTGCGAGACTGGCGCCCCTGCTGGTCCCGGTCCGTGCCGTGCAGCGCATTCGGCCCGGTCAGGACGTGGCACGCTTCATTGCAGCTGTCGAAACCCTTCAACAATTGACGGGCACCTCCACCGGCGCTGCCCACCGGTCCGGCGAGGACCGTGCGAACTCTTCACCCAACAAGGCAAAGACCCCATGAGCGACGATCTCTCTCATCTTCAACAGACCCTGCTTGCCGACATCGAAGCGGCGGCCGACGAGGCGGCGATCGAAGCGGTGCGCGTCGCCGCACTCGGCAAGAAGGGCTCGATCTCCGAACTCCTGAAGACGCTCGGCGCCATGTCTGCGGAAGAGCGCCAGACCCGCGGCGCGGCGATCAACGCGCTGAAAAACACGGTCGGCGAGGCGATCGCGGCCCGCAAGACCGCGCTGAAGGACAAGGCGATCGCCGAGCGGCTGGCGCGCGAGACGGTGGATATCTCGCTGCCCGTGCGCACCTCTCCGGCCGAGCGCGGCCGCATCCATCCGATCAGCCAGATCATCGACGAAATCACCGCCATCTTCGCGGACATGGGCTTCTCCATTGCGGAAGGTCCCGATATCGAGACCGATTACTACAACTTCACGGCGCTCAACTTCCCCGAGGGACATCCGGCCCGCGAGATGCATGATACCTTCTTCTTCCAGCCCGATGAAAAAGGGGAACGAAAGGTGCTGCGCACGCACACCTCGCCGGTGCAGGTGCGCACCATGGAAGCGCAGAAGCCCCCGATCCGCATCATCATTCCCGGAAAGACCTACCGCCAGGACTCGGATGCCACCCATTCGCCGATGTTCCACCAGGTGGAAGGCCTTGTGGTCGATACCCATTCCAACGTCGCCAACATGCGCTGGATCCTGGAAGAGTTCTGCAAGGCCTTCTTCGAGGTCGATGATGTGACGATGCGCTTCCGCCCGTCCTTCTTCCCCTTCACCGAGCCCTCCTTCGAGGTGGACATCCAGTGCGACCGCTCCTCCGGCCCGATCGTCAAGTTCGGCGAGGGCACGGACTGGATGGAAATCCTCGGCTGCGGCATGGTGCACCCGAATGTTCTGCGCGCGGGCGGTCTCGACCCGGATGTCTACCAGGGCTTTGCCTGGGGCATGGGCCTCGACCGCATCGCCATGCTGAAATACGGCATGCCGGATCTCAGAAACTTCTTCGACGCCGACGTGCGCTGGCTCAGCCACTACGGCTTCCGCCCGCTCGACATGCCCACGCTCTTTGGCGGGTTGAGCGCTTAGGGAAAAGGGAGGATGCCGACGGTCCTTCGCAAATACGGGTTCCGTTTCCACTTTTACGGCTACGGCATGGGCGAGCCGCGGCATATCCATGTCACTGGTCACGGAGGAACGGCCAATATTTGGCTAGATCCGATCGGACTTGTGGAAGCGAAAGGGTTTAATGCAGCCGAGGTGCGGCGTATCATGAACGTCGTGAAAGAGCATCAGGATCAGTTTGTGGAGGCATGGGATGAATTCGCCGAGTTTGTATCCTGAAAACGAGCGCCCCGTGGAAGCATGGTGTGATCTCCATAACGTTCATGTGCGGCTTGCGGACGGGCGGGAAGTTATCACCCCCCTGTGGTGGTATCCAACCCTCTTTCAGGCCACGCCGGCGCAGCGCAACAACATCGAATTGATGCTGGCCGGGGTTCATTGGCCTGACGTCGATGAGGACCTGTCGATCCGGGGCATGCTGGCTGGCTGGAAATATCCGCAGGCCAAGGTGCCGGAGAAGGCTGCTTGAGGCCATGCCGACACTGCTGATCTGGCACGGCTATAAGTTCCGGTTTTACGCCTTGGATGTCGGCGAGCCGCCGCATGTCCATATCGTGAAGGACGGAAAGTCGCTGAAAGTCTGGCTCAACAGTTTGGAAGTGGCCCACAACAAGGGATATAGCGACCAGGAAGTCGCAAGACTGCTCAAAGTGGCCCTGGAACATCGCGATGACTGGATAGGTGCTTGGAATGACTTCTTTGGCCTTTGAAACGGATCAGATGCGTCCCGTTCGCGCCTGGTGCGAAGGCGGTGATGTCCATGTCGCGCTCGCCGACGGTCGTGTCATCGCGACTCCTCTGTGGTGGTATCCCTTCCTGTCAAAGCTCACCGCGGAGGAGCTGAACGACATCGAGTTGATGTACGAAGGCATCTGGTGGCCTGCCGTCGATGAGGGCATCTCGGTAAAGAGCATGTTCCTGGGAGTCAAAGCCCCCGGCGCCAAGTCACCCGAAAAAGCGGCATGAGCGGGACCGGCATCCTTCTGCAGCCGGATGACTATGCGCAGGCCAACCGGTTTGCGTTCGGCGACTCGCCCGCGCTGGCCGACGAACTGCTCGCGCTCGTCCTGGCGGGCACGAAGACGGCGACCTGCGGTGCGCTCGCTCATTTTGGCGCGGGCGGCGAGCCGCTTCCCGAGGTCGGCCGGCAGGATGTGGTGCTGGATGGCAGCGGCCGTCCCGCAGCCGTCATCGAGACGATCGAGGTGACGATCCGTCGCTTCGATGACGTCGATGCGGAATTTGCCCATGCCGAGGGCGAGGGGGATCGCTCGCTTGCCCACTGGCGGCGGGAACATGAGCGCTACTTCCGGCGCAATGGCGGTTTTGCGCTGGACATGCAACTGGTGTGCGAGCGATTTCGCCTCGTAGGCCGATTTGAACGGGATCGGGGCTGAGGCCCAAGTGTAAGAAGAGATTGGCATCATGAAATTCACCCTCTCCTGGCTCAAGGAGCACCTGGAAACCGACGCCACGCTCGAGGCCATCTGCGAGCGCCTCACGTCGATCGGCCTCGAGGTCGAGGATGTCGATGACAAGGCGGCCTACAAGCCCTTCGTCATCGCCAAGATCCTGACCGCCGAGAAGCACCCGCAGGCCGACAAGTTGAAGGTGCTGTCGGTCGATGCCGGCGACGGCAAGCCGGTGCAGGTCGTCTGCGGCGCGCCGAATGCGCGCGCCGGCCTTGTCGGCGCCTTCGCGCGGCCGGGCATGTATGTCCCCGGCATCGATGTGACGCTCGGCGTCGGCACCATCCGCGGTGTCGAAAGCCACGGCATGATGTGCTCGGAGAAGGAACTCAACATCTCCGACGATCACAACGGCATCATCGATCTGCCGGAAGACGCGCCCGTCGGCACCAGCTTCGCGTCCTACGCCGGCCTCGATGATCCCGTCATCGAGATCAATCTCACGCCGAACCGGCCGGACTGCACCAGCGTCTACGGCATCGCCCGCGATCTCGCCGCCTCCGGCCTCGGCACGCTCAAGACCCGCCCCGCGCCGTCCTTCGCGGTCGAAGGCGAGACGCCGGTGAAGGTGACGCTTGATCTCGGCGCCGATACCCATCTCTGCCCCGGCTTTGCGCTCCGCCTGGTGCGCGGCGTCAAGAACGGGCCGAGCCCGCGCTGGATGCAGCAGCGCCTGCTGGCGATTGGCCTGCGCCCCATCAATGCGCTGGTCGACATCACCAACTACATGACCTTCGACCAGGGCCGGCCGCTGCACGTCTTCGATGCCGCCAAGGTTGCGGGCAACCTCACGGTGCGCCGCGCGGCGGAAGGCGAGACGGTGCTGGCGCTCGACACGCGCGAATACACGCTCTCGCCGGCCAATGTTGTCATTGCCGATGACAACGGCGTGGAATCCATCGGCGGCATCATGGGCGGCGAGCATTCCGGCTGCGACGCGAACACGACCGACGTGCTCATCGAATCCGCCCTCTGGGACCCCATGAACATTGCCAAGTCCGGCCGCGGCCTCGGCATCATCACGGACGCCCGCTACCGCTTCGAGCGCGGCATCGACCCCGAATACATGGTGCCCGGCCTGGAGCGCGCCACCGAACTGGTGCTGGAGCTCTGCGGCGGCACGGCGGCGAAGGCGGATGTGGTCGGCTATGCCGGCTACACGCCCAAGGTCGTCGACTTCCCCTTCGCGGAGGTAAAGCGCCTGACGGGCCTCGAGGTCTCCACGCAGGAGAGCCGCGAGATCCTGACGCGCCTCGGCTTCGTCATCTCCGGCACGGGCGAGCGGGTGCAGGTCTCCGTGCCCTCCTGGCGGCCCGATGTGGATGGCAAGGCCGACCTCGTGGAGGAGGTGATGCGCATCCATGGCGTGGACGCGATCAAGGCCAAGCCCCTGCCGGCCAAGGGTTCGGTCAATGGCCGCATCCTCACGACGCTGCAGATCCGCACCCGCGCCGCCAAGCGCGCCTTGGCGTCGCGCGGCATGCTGGAAGCCGTCACCTGGTCCTTCATCCCGAAGGCTGAGGCCGAGCTGTTCGGCGGCGGTTCGCCGCAGCTGGCGCTCGCAAACCCGATTGCGGCCGACATGTCGGACATGCGCCCCTCGCTGCTGCCGGGCCTCTTGACGGCCGCGCAGCGCAATGCCGACAAGGGCTATGGCGACGTCGCGCTCTTCGAGGTCTCCGGCACCTATGAGAGCGACCTGCCCTCCGGCCAGCGCCGGGTGGCGGGTGGCGTCCGCCGTGGCACCGCGACCCTCGCCGGTGCCGGCCGCCTCTGGTCGAATGCGACGAAGGGCGGCGGCAAGCCGGTCGATGTCTTCGACGCCAAGGCCGATGCCATCGCCGTCCTCGAAGCCTGCGGCCTGCCCATGGCCAATGTGCAGTTCGAGGCCGGCGGCCCCGCCTGGTATCATCCGGGCCGCTCCGGCACCATCAAGCTCGGGCCGAAGGTGGTGCTCGGCCATTTCGGCGAGTTCCACCCCAAGACGCTCGATGCGCTCGACGTCTCCGGCGCGCTCGCCGGCTTCGAGATCTACCTCGATGCCATGCCGGAGCCGAAGAAGAAGGCGACCCGCACCAAGCCGGCGCTCGACCTCTCCGCCTTCCAGGCCGTGAAGCGCGACTTCGCCTTCGTGGTCGATAGGGCCGTCGAAGCCGGCGCCATCCAGCGCGCCGCGACCGGCGCCGACCGCAAGCTCATCACCGGCGTCAGCGTCTTCGACGTCTTCGAAGGTGCCGCGCTCGGCGAGGGCCGCAAGTCCGTGGCGATCGAGGTAACGATCCAGCCGGTGGACAAGACGCTGACGGATGAGGATTTCGACGCGCTGACGAAGAAGATCGTCGCCAATGTCGAAAAGACCACCGGCGGCACGCTGCGCGCCTGAGCGCGCCCCGTCCCCCGATGACGACGAAACCGGGTGGCGCGGCCCCGCTGCGCCGCCTACTCTCCTCCCTGAAGTCAACGGGGAGGAAAGGCGATGCGCAAACCCGCCAGCATGAAGGGCCTGGAAGAGCTCGGCCGCGCCAGGCTTTCGGAGAATTTCTTCCTGCGCGATTTCCTTCATTCCGAAATCGCCGCCTTTTATGGCCTCCGCAACATCCCCGACGATCCCGACCTTGCCATTGCCGCCGGCCGAAGGCTCTGCGAAGACCTGCTGGAGCCGCTGCAGGCCACCTTCGGGCGGCTCGCCATCCGCTCCGCCTATCGCTCGCCGCAGGTCAACGCCTTCGGCAACGAACACGGCCTCAACTGCGCCTCCAACGAAGCCAGTGCCGCCGGCCACATCTGGGACATGAGGGACGCCGAGGGCTGCATGGGGGCCACGGCCTGCGTGGTCGTGCCCTGGGTGGCGGATCGTTTTCGCGAAGAGGGCGACTGGCGGCGGCTCGCCTGGTGGATCCACGATCACCTGCCCTATGCCAGCCTCGAATTCTTCCCGAAGCTCTGGGCGGTCAACATTACCTGGCACGAGCGCCCCAGGCGCATCATCTCGAGCTTCGCCACCCCGCGCGGCATCCTCACGCGGCCGGGCATGGCAAACCACGAAGGCAGCCATGCGGCGCACTATGCCGGCTTTCCGCCGCCCGCCGCCGCCGGCCGGGCCGCGGCCCCCTGACCGGCACCGCCGGCGCGCCGGACAGATGGTCTTGTCAAAAAGCGGGCCCGTCAAAGAGCGCAGTCGTCAAAGAGCGGGCATGCGGGCGCGCGCACGCGGCAGCATCTGCCCGTGGCATGCAAATCTGTCGGCCGGGGCGCTGAAAGCTGCCTCGCAGGATAGTCTAAGGATAGCACCTCTCAGCGCCCCGTTCGGTCGTTTCTGCCCGCAGGTCGGTCCCTCTGGAGGGAAGACCACCGCCGTCCGTCTCTCATCGCCCGCCCCGCATCCGGGCCCCCGAGAGGAGGCACGCCTGCGGACGGACAACGGGCGATGCGGCCCGGCAGTCGCCGTCCCCGTGCACACCGCACAGGTGAATCCGGCGCGCTCATGGGATGGACCGGCAGGCAGACGTCCGAACGCCCGACCGACCCGCCCCCGTCGCCGGAGGGAGACCCGTTAACGGACCCGGAGCCTGGGGCCTTGCGTCCTTTCCCCAAACCCCGAACCGGCCCCGCATCGCCGGCACGCCTGCCGGTGTATCCGCTGCGGGACGAGGGCAGTGTAGGCAGGGATTCGGGGGAGGGGGAAATGGGGGGATGGGGATTTTCTCGCAAGAGTGCAGCTGCCGTGCTCCGTCCTGTCGGACCAAAAGGCCAACTTGTAAGGCGACGAAAGCAGCCATAGCGCCCTGACAGCGCAATATCGCCTGCGCGCCGCCAGCTCGGATGTCGTTCTCTGTGTCTAGTATCCCGAAAGCTGCTGTTCGCGACACCACAAATTCGAGAATTGGCTGGGAATTGGCTTCCGCCGAAAATTCAAGAACTGGCCCATCAATTGACTATGCTACCAGCCGAATCACTTTCACAAAGCTTGCTGCAACCACTCACGCTCAAACTTTGAAAGCCTTCCCATCGGATTCTGAATGGCTTCATACATGCGGTTCTTCAAGGTTGTTTTGGTGTCACCCTCAACATAGAATAGCTGAGAGATCTGAATCGGCACCCCTTCCTCGTCCAGTTCCTTTAGAATTTCCGGCTGAAACCAGCTCGCAATACTGCCAATGAACAAACTGTAGTCTACTTGTGGTGAGTGTGTACGAACAAAAATCTCTACTAAGGCAAAATTTTGCGGAAGTCCATATTCGCAAGATCGCAAGAATTTGAATATACTGTCTTGACTCTCAGGTTTTCCTTTATAGCTTCGGTCTTGATTAAGAAGAAAATCTACAATATTTTTAGATTTTCTAAGCTTGTCAATAAGCGTCGCAAGTTGTCTTGTGCTGAAAGCCCCGAAAGAATCAATTTTCTGCTCAGAACAGAAAACATTACATACTTCGAGGATCTCAGGCCATTTTGGCCAATTTGCCCAAATCAATCGATCGCTTTCGTCAAGAGAAAATTCTACCCTTTTCTTTATAGCGATAGCTGTTTCCAGCCCAATCGAAGATGCCAATTTAAGCTCGTCGCCTTCAAGGCCTAACCTGTCACGGTAGTAACGAAATCTATCATCTGACCGCTTTGACCTATCCGGTTTGTCGATATGTACGATGTACTCGTCGGGTAGCTCGTCGTCGTCTGAAAACAATGTTGGGCTGACTTCCAGTTCGGTATGCTCAGGGATGTCATTGAAAAGCATAACTTGGCCGACGTGGTGCTGTCCCAGTCGCCCAGCGCGCCCTTTGATATTTGAGTAGGTGAAGAAGTCATACGAATCCCGATTGATATCTTTGTCGAATATCATTACTGTCTTCGCCGCAGTGTTGACACCCTCAATAAGAGTTGAAGTGCAAAGCAGTATCGGAAGCTTGCCTTCATTGAATAATCGAACCATCTTCGCGGCAATTGCTCTTGGAATTCTGCCATGGTGAACGCCGAAGCCAAACTTAACGGCTAAGGATAGAAAATTGTTCGATCCTATATTTTCTTTTAGCCAAATGGCGAAGTCGCTAGTCTCCTCCGCAACGGCCATCTTCTCAGAGAGCTCGATTGCCAGTTTGTTCGCCCTGCCCGGTGACGAGATGAAGACTAATGCAGGCCAGTTCCGATCTTCTCCGATTTCTTCGATCAGGCGTTCGCGCTTGTCTGGTGCCGCCCGAAGGTCCAAGGTCTCTACGGCAACCGTAGAAAAGCGAGTCCTTAAGAACTCAAAATTCCAGCGAGAATCTGGTGCAGCAGAGATCTTGTCGATATTGGGTCCGAGAAAGAAAAACTGCTTGGATCGCTTGAGCAAACGATATACCGCAGCGTTAAGTGTGTTGCTTCGCTCGTCGCGCCTGCCCGGATCAAGTTTGTAAAACTCGTCAACAACGGTCAGATCTAGATCTCCCAAGTCTTCTCGATATATAAGTCGCTCTTGGGTCCCAAGGAAAATGGTTGGTTCATCAGTCGATGCTTCGCTCTGATGCATCACCAATCTGAATTTTTCTGCGAAACGATCTCGAAAGCGCCTTCGGAATTCATCGAGTAGCGCAATCGTCGGAAGCACGACAGCCACCCGTCGATAGCGTTCAGTCGAGAGTAGAGCGTCGATCAGAAGACTCTTTCCAAAACTGGTGGGGGCGCTCAAAATGAGGTTGCGTCCCGCAAGAAGAGCATCCAGTGCTTTGATCTGTTCGCGGTGAAACGTAACCCCTCCCAATTCGGGAGAGGTTACGGCTTCGGCAACAAAAGCATCTGTCTCGTCAGCCCACTCTGTTTCGATGTAGTTCCAGAGGCCTGTTGACCGGGCCAAAGAGCTTACAAGGGGCCGAAAACTTTGGAGTTCTTCGGGGTGTGTGGCTAAGAGGTTAGCGAGTCTGGGCACAACCTCAAGCAAGTTCGGATCTTCAGGATCGGCCGATTGAATAGCAAAGGACGCAGCCTGTATAACCTGAAACGTTTCGCGCTTCAGATCAGAGCCGGAAAGCTTATTCAGGTAATTCCAGTTGATATCTAGAGCAGGCATTAAATGCACCTTATTCAATTTGCAGCCCCTTAAGGCGCTCATTGAAGGCTTTGCTGAGCGCATCCTTGTCAGCCAGCGGGACGTAAATGAGTTTAATTTTTATTTTTTCAGTCAGCCCTGATGCCTTCAGTTTCTCCCATAAATCTTTCATCTCAGCATCGACCTCCGCACTGTAGTCATCGCATGCCGACACGTGACTCGCTGTCGCATCGCTATTCGCGGCAATCAGAACAGGGAAAACTGCGTTGGCAATTAGATCGTCTAAAGAAGCTTCGGCAGACAGAAGGTCCTTGATCCTTGCGCTGTGTGGAATATCACTGGATACCTGTGGTCCAAGGAGCAACTTCTCGTTCTTGAGGAAACCCGCGGTGATGTGCCCTTTGATGGATGCGACTGCATCCTTAATCGCATCGTTACGGTCTTTGAAAAACTTCGCCTCCCCCAGCCACATCTCAAAACGATCATCTCCGACGTACCGCACATGGACCAGGTCAAATGCCTTTATCGGATCGTTTGATGCGCTGAGATAGTTGACTCTAGCTGCGACGGGAATTGTATTGAAATAAGTTCGGCAAACAGCATGAGCAGCAATTTCAGCAATTTCGCCTCGACGTTCATATTTCTTTGTAATGTATACTCTAGAAGCTGCCTGCTTGAGACGAACAAAAGTGTTGGTGTGATTTGTATTGCGAAGTTCGTCAGATTTTAAAGCGTAGTCGATAATCCATTCTATCAGATTGTCCGCGAAACCAGCGCAGCGCCACTGACTCAGCTCGAAGCCTGCACAATAGCATCCCAAATGTTCAATAGATTCTGTAAGTCGAGTTAGGATGCATTTGGGGGCGATTTCGTAAGGATTCGACATTTAGCACGCTGCTCTTGGTCATATTATAAGACTCTGCCTTAAAATCCTCGAATCGGCAACTCGCTTGGGTTGCGCGCGCTGCTGTGTGGCTATCAATTTCCATGGTGTTGATGGCTTGGAGGAGGCGCTAAACAGCACGACATCCGACCCCCTCCCGCGCCCAGCCTCTACCGTCCCGTCAACCCCTCCTGCGCCGCCGTATACCGCCCACCCGCCACCTTCTCCGGTGCCAGCAGCGCGCCCAGCTCCGCCGCCTCTTCCGGGGTCAGGCGGATATCGGCGGCGGCGAGGTTGGTTTCGAGGTTGGGGATCTTGGTGGTGCCGGGGATGGGGACGATGAAGGGGGCTTGCGCCAGCACCCAGGCGAGCGCGAGCTGGCCGGCGGTGATGCCGCGCTCGCGGGCGCGCTGTTCGAGGAGGGTGACGAGCGCGCGGTTGGCGTTGAAGTTCTCGGCGTCGAAGCGGGGCAGGCCGCGGCGGAAGTCTTTTTCGCCGAGTGTCGCGATGTCCGTGAGCGCGCCGGTCAGCATGCCGCGGCCAAGCGGCGAGAAGGGCACGAAGCCGATGCCAAGCGCCCGGCAGGTGTCGATGACGCCATTGGTCTCGGGGTCGCGGGTCCACAGCGAATATTCGCTCTGGATGGCGGCGATGGGGTGGGTGGCGTGGGCGCGGCGTAGCGTTTCGGCGCCGGCTTCGGAGAGGCCGAGCGCCCGCACCTTGCCTTCTTTGACGAGATCCGCCATGGCGCCGACGGTCTCCTCGATCGGCACGGCGGGATCCACCCTGTGCTGGTAGAAGAGATCGATGACCTCGACGCCGAGCCGCTTCAGCGAGGCTTCAGCCACGGCCCGCACATGCTCCGGCCGGCTGTCGACGCCGGAGGGGCGGGCGGCGGTGGCGTCTTCCCCGATGGTGAAGCCGAACTTGGTGGCGATCTGCACGCGGCCGCGATGCCGCTTCAGGCCCTTGCCGACCAGCTCTTCATTGGTGAAGGGGCCGTAGACCTCGGCCGTATCGAAAAGCGTGACGCCAAGCTCCACGGCGCGGTCGAGAAGCGCGAAGGCATCCTTTTCCGCAAGCGGCGTGCCATAGGCATGGCTCATGCCCATGCAGCCGAGGCCGAGGGCGGAAACGGTGAGGGGGCCGAGTGTGCGGGTGTCCATGCGGGGTCTCCTGTGCTGCCGGCGTCGCTTCTGACGTCGATGGGGCATCATAGGGCGGAGCGGGGCCGTTCGGGAATTGACGAAATGCGGCATCCGGTGTTCTAAATGATAGAACAATGAACCGCACCCAACTCGCCCAGCTCGCCGTTTTCGCCGCCGTGGCCCGCGCCGGCAGCTTTCGCCAGGCGGCCACCGATCTCGCCATCGCGCCATCCGCCGTCAGCCATGCCGTGCAGGCGCTGGAGGCAAGCCTCGGCGTGCGGCTGATGGCGCGCACCACCCGCGCCGTGGCGCCGACGGAGGAGGGACGCCTGCTGCTCGCGACCCTCTCGCCGGCGCTCGCCGACATTGCCGGCGTCCTGGAGGACCTGCGCGAACGGCGGCAGAAGCCGTCCGGCCCCTTGCGCGTGACCATGCCGATGATGGCGGCGGAAGACGTGATTGCCCCGCGGCTCCCCGCCTTTCTCGATGCTTACCCGGATATCGAATTCGACCTCCGGATCGACGACCGCTTCGAGGATATCGTGGAGGCGGGGCTGGATGCAGGCCTGAGGCTCGGCGAAAACCTTCACGCCGACATGATCGCGGTGCGCGCGAGCGGCCCCTGGCGCAGCCTCATCGTCGGCGCGCCCGCCTATTTCGAGCGGCATGCAACGCCCGCCCATCCGCGCGCGCTGACGGGCCATGACTGCATCCGCCGTCGCTTTGCCTCGGGCCGGCTCTATCGCTGGGAGCTGGAAAAGGACGGCCGGGCGCTCTCCGTCGACGTGACGGGGCGGCTCATCCTCGCCGATCAGGGGCTGATGCACCGCGCCGCGCTCGACGGCGTCGGCCTCGCCTTCCTCTTCGAGCACCGGGTGGCCGATGACATCGCCGCCGGCCGGCTTGTGCCCGTGCTGGAAGATTGGTGCCCCGCCTTCGACGGCTTCCACATCTACTACCCCTCCCGCCGGCAGATGCGCCCGGCGCTCAGGGCCTTCTTGGATTTCTTCCGCTATTCCGAGACCGTGACCGTATAGCGCAAGCGGGGGAAGGCCTGCCGCGCCGGTGCGGACGTAAAGCCGCTGACGTGGCTTTGCTGGGCGTTCCCTAAATCCGCTCTGTCGTCGGCGTGATCAGCACGTCTACCGTCCTGTTGAGCGCGGCAAGGTCACTCAGGCTGAGCTCCGCGGTGGTGTCGCGTGCGTTGAGGAAGCGATAGCCTCTCGCGACCAGCTCTGCGGCGACGGACATGAAATCCGGCCAGTTGGGATTGGACTTGCCCCACCCCAGCTCGACAAGGAACTCCGGCCGGTAGGTCTGGTCAATGAAATCCAGAAACGGCCGCAGGACAAAGAGCTCGTAGCCTTCCACGTCAATCTTCACGAAGTCAGGTTTGAAAATGCGGATGAAATTCCGGGCATCTTCAAGCTTGATCGGGATCGCATTGTTCGTCTGCCTTTTCTCGTTGACCAGTGTGACCCAGCCAAGATTGCGATTGTGGGGCAGGTAGATATTCGCTTCGCCAGACTCTTCGCCGAGGGCCGCATTCACGAAGATCTTCTGGACATTGAATTGTGCGATCGTCTTCGTCGCAATCGACAGGAGGTTGGGTATCGGCTCGAACAGGACCACTGTCCCGGTATAGCCCCCTTCGAGAATTTCGCGCGAGAAGAAGCCCGAATTGGCGCCAACGTCAAAGACCGTCTTCGCATTCTTCAGGCGATGCCTGATGGCTCCGGCAATCGTAGAATTGTTTTTCTTTTCCTTCAGGAAAAACTTCTTGGCCTGCGCTTCGGTCGCAGTGGTGGGATCGATTCTCAAGAAGTACCGCAATTTCTTGCGAAGCGATTTCAAATTGGCCATCACCGGTCCCTAAAGGTCTTTCTAACTTAACGATTGCGTAATCTACCAATAATTGTGATGGATTTTCAATGGTCACCCGCCGTACGATCGTGGAGAGCGAACGGTTTTGCAGCGATTTCTCATCCTGTGGTTCAGGCACGCACTGCGGGAAGACCCGGGCGCTCTCCCGGGATTGACGTCTTGCCGGGGCGCAGCGCTGTCTGCGCGAAGCAGGCGATCCGTGTGGCCGCCTCGGGAAAAGGCCGGACCCACCCGTCGTGGCGGCGTCCGCTACCCCTCGAGCGTGACCGTATAGCGCACGAAGCCGTCGGCCGGGCCGTAGCTGTCGTAGAGGGCGCGGGCGCGGGTGTTGGTTTCGTTGGTGTGCCAGTAGAGCCGCTTCCAGCCGCGCGCCTTGCACAGCGCCTTGAGATCGTCGATCAGGGCGCGGCCGACGCCGTGGCCGCGGGCGGCCTCATCCACGTAGAGGTCTTCGAGGTAGCAGTCGTGGGCGATGTCCCAGGTGCTGTCGTGGTGGTGGTGGGTGGCAAAGCCGACCATCTTTCCGTCGAGAAGGGCGACCCGCATGGAGACCCGCTCGGCGGGATCAAGGATGCGGGCAAGCGTGTGGCGGGTCACCTCTTCGGGCACGTCCGCCTTGTAGAAGGTCAGGTAGCCCTGCCAGAGCGGGCGCCACTCAGCCTCGTCGGCGGCTTCGGCAAAACGGATCTCAAGGGTCATGGGCGGCCTCGCGCTTCATCGGTCGTCCCTCGTCGTAGAATCTTCCATTCCGCAATTCCAGTCCGCACACGAGTGGGATAGTGTCCGGCCCTCATCAGGAGGATGCCATGCTTCGTTTCGGAATTCTGTCGACGGCCAAGATCGGCCGCGAACTCGTCGTGCCCGCCATCCAGGATGCGGATAATTGCGTCGTCACCGCCATCGCCAGCCGCGATCAGGCCCGCGCGCGGCAGATGGCCGACCGCTTCTCCGTGCCGCACGCCTTCGGCTCCTACGAGGAGATGCTGGCCTCCGACACGATCGACGCCGTCTACATTCCGCTGCCGACCGCCCAGCATGTGGAATGGACACTGAAGGCGGCGGACGCCGGCAAGCACGTGCTGTGCGAAAAGCCGATCGCGCTGAAGGCCGCCGAGATCGACCAGCTGATCGCCGCGCGCGACCGCAACAAGGTGCTGGTGTCGGAAGCCTATATGGTGACCTATGCGCCGGTCTGGCGGAAGGTGCGGGAACTGCTGGCGGACGGGGCGATCGGCACGCTGAAGCATGTCCAGGGCGCCTTCACCTACTTCAACCGCGACCCGAACAACATGCGCAACATTCCCGCGCTCGGCGGCGGCGGCCTGCCGGATATCGGCGTCTACCCGACCATCTCGACGCGCTTCGTCACGGGCGCCGAGCCGGTGCGGGTGCAGGCGACGGTGGAGCGCGACACGGATTTCGGCACCGACATCTATTCGAGCGTGCGCGCCGATTTCGGCGGCTTCGAGCTGAGCTTCTACATCTCCACCCAGATGGCGGCGCGCCAGGTGATGGTGTTCCACGGCGACAAGGGCTTCATCGAGGTGAAGTCGCCCTTCAATGCCGACCGCTACGGCGCGGAGGAAGTGGAGCTGACCAACCAGAACCACAGCCAGTCTCAGCATTTCCGCTTCCAGGATTCGCGCCAGTATCGCCGCGAGGCGGAAGCCTTCGCGAAGGCTGCGGTCAGCGGCGACCATGCCGATATCGTGTCGCTGGAAAGCTCGAAGAAGAACCAGGCGCTGATCGATGCGATCTACCGTGCCGGGCAGAAGGATGGATGGGAAACGGTCTGAGCGGCCGCATCCGCACCGCCAGGACGGGCGCGCCAGAGATGGATCAGGCGTGCTCGGATGCCATGGCGAGGCCCAGCATCGTCATGATGCCGGCATTGTAGGACAGCACGGCCAGCACGACAGTGGCCCAGCCGAACGCCCCGTTGCTGAGGCCGACGCCAAGCGTCACCGTGAGCAGCACGAGAATGCCGCTGAGCGCACAGGCTGTCACAGACCGCAACTGGGCGGCCGAAACGCCGATCGAATAGGCAACAATGAATGCGAGCATGCCGTCTGTCTCCTCCGACGACAAACATAGTCGAAAAAGACGGCTTGGCGACATTAAAGTCACAGTTTGACGAAAATGCGGTGCATTCCGCCATCAGAAACCCCTATTATTAGGGGGTTCTGATGCAGATCGACTGAAGTCGCAGAGGTTAAATCTGGCCCTTGCGCGGGCAGCAGGGAGACAACGCCCGGTAACGCCAGTGATTCGCTGCGCTGCAATATCTGAGATTGCAGCGCACACTTTTGGCGTGTCTCCGGTGCCGGCTCAGGAAAGGCCAACCAGGCTCGCCGCCGTGGTGCCGGTGGAGAGCACGCGGTCGGCACGCAGCGGCAGCAGGCTGCCGGCCGGAACATCGGCCAGCGTCACCGTCGCGCCGGAGGCAAGCCGGACCGTGACCGTTCCGCCGGCTCCGACATAGATGGCGCGGGTCGTTTCGGGCAGGTCGGCCGTGTCGCCGGGCGTGATGGCGAAGCCGTGACTGGCGGGGGCGGTGAGCGAAGACGCATTGGCGGAAAAGCGGTCAGGCATGGAAAGATCCTCTCGGTTGGGCCTCCAGTCTGGCCGGCCTCGACGGGCGGTGGACCGAGGGGCATAAAAACCTCTGTTGACCCGCAGCCTGCGCACTGGTTTCCCGGCGTCGGGAGCGCCACATTGGACCCATGAGTGCGCTCTTCGATGCTGATTCGCCGACCAACCTTGCGGAATACTCGGTCTCCGAGCTTTCCGGTTCCATCAAGCGGACCGTGGAGCAGGCGTTCGACCAGGTGCGCGTGCGCGGCGAAATCTCCGGCTATCGCGGCCCGCATTCCTCCGGACACGCCTATTTCGCGCTGAAGGACGATCGCGCCCGGATCGATGCGGTGATCTGGAAGGGCACGTTCTCGCGCCTGCGCTTCCGCCCGGAAGAGGGCATGGAGGTGATCGCCACCGGCAAGGTCACGACCTTCCCCGGTTCCTCCAAATACCAGATCGTCATCGAGACCCTGGAGCCGGCCGGTGCGGGCGCGCTGATGGCGCTGCTCGAAGAGCGCCGCCGCAAGCTCGCCGCCGAGGGCCTGTTCGATGCGGCTGCCAAGAAGCCGTTGCCCTTCCTGCCGCGCGTGATCGGCGTCGTGACATCGCCGACCGGCGCCGTTATCCGCGATATCCTGCACCGCATCGCCGATCGCTTCCCCGTGCATGTGATGGTCTGGCCGGTGCGGGTGCAGGGCGAGGGCTCGGGCGACGAAGTGGCCAATGCCATCGCCGGCTTCAATGCGCTCGATGGCACCACCGGCCTGCCGCGGCCGGATGTGCTGATCGTGGCGCGCGGCGGCGGCAGCCTGGAAGATCTCTGGGGGTTCAACGACGAGGCCGTGGTGCGGGCCGCCGCAGCCTCCGCCATTCCGCTGATCTCCGCCGTCGGCCATGAAACGGACTGGACGCTGATCGACCACGCCGCCGACCGCCGCGCGCCGACGCCGACGGGCGCGGCCGAAATGGCCGTGCCGGTGAAGGCGGAGCTGGAAGCCGAGGTTGCGGCGCTCGGCGCGCGGCTGCAGGCGGCAGGCCTCCGGCAGATGGAGATGCGCCGGCAGGCGGTGCGGGCGCTTGCCCGTGCGCTTCCCTCGCTCGACCAGTTGCTCGCCCTGCCGCGCCGCCGCTTCGACGAGGCCGCCGCAGGCCTCGGGCGCGGCCTGTCGCTGAATACGCTGAACAAGCGCCGCAGCTTCGAGCGGGTGGCCGGCCATGTGCGGCCGGAAATCCTCGAGACACACCTCGTGCGCCGCCGCCAGCGCGTCGCCGACGCGGTCACGCGGGCGGATCGCTCCACGGAACGGCTGGTGACCCGGCTCGGCACGCGCCTTGCCGGCTCTGCCGCCGCGCTGCGCGCCTTTCCGCCGCGCCTCGAAGGCCAGATCGGCCGCCAGCACGATCGGCTGCGCAGCCTCGATGCGCGCGGCCAGACCGCGATGGCAGCCTTCCTGAGCCGGCGAAGCGACCGCGTGAAGGCGCAACTGCGCATGCTGGAATCGCTTTCCTACAAGAATGTGCTGAAGCGCGGCTATGCGCTGGTGCGCGACGCGGCCGGCCAGCCGGTGAAGGCCGCCGCCACCGTGACCGCCGGAGACCGGCTCGCCATCGTCTTCCATGACGGCACGGTGGAGGCGGTGGCCGGCGAAGGCAGTGCCGATCCCGTGTCCGGCGCCCCCTCTGCCCAGGGCACCGCCAGCGTACCCACGCCGGCATCAACCCGGCCGAAGAAGCCGAAGACGGCAACGCCGACCGATCAGGGCAGTCTTTTCTGATGCGGGTCCTGATCGTGCTGGCCCATCCGCTGCCAGACAGCTTCGCGGCTGCCGTGGCAGCGGAAGCCCGCGCGGCGCTGGTGGCCGGCGGCCATACGGTGGATTTCCTTGATCTCCATGGCGAGGCCTTCGACCCACGCCTCTCCTGCAGCGAGCGCGCAAGCTACATGACGCCGACCTACAGACCGGACGGGACGGAAGAGCTGATCGCGCGGCTGCAGGCCGCCGAAGGGCTGATTTTCGTCTTTCCGCAATGGTGGTTCAATCTGCCAGCGATCCTGAAAGGCTTCATCGACCGGCTCTTCGTGCCCGGTGTCGCCTTCGATCCCGACCCGGAGGCGGGCCGCATTCGCCCGAAACTCGACCATATCCGCTTCTTCCATGTGCTGACGACGACCGGCTCGCCCTGGTGGATCGTCCACCTCCATATGGGCAATCCCGTCCGCCGCCTGCTGAAACGGGGCCTGGCCATGGCCTGCATGAAGAATGCGCGCTTCCGCATGCTGACCCTGCACGACATGGACCGCGCCAGCGCGGAAAAGCGCACAGCGCACCTTGCCCGCGTGCGGGCCATGCTCTCCCGCATTTGATGCGGCAGGGGAAGAGAGCGCCGGCCATCCCGCGTCAGCGCTCTCCCGACTGAGCCATGCCGGCCTTTACTGTCCGATCCAGATTTCCAGAACGCCGGGGACGATCACCGGGTTCTGCGTTGCCGCGACGCCGCCCTTGATGCCGGTCTGGTTGATGTCACTGGCCAGCAGCTCGGCGGCCGCCTTGTCGGCATCGGCAGAATAGCGCACCTGCGACAGGCCGGCCGCCGCGGCAAGGCGCTGGCCGCCTTGCGCAGCCCCCTGAACCTTCCAGCCGGCAGCCTGAAGCGCTTTTGCCGCATCGATCACCGTTTGGCGCTGGTAGCCGGCAAACTGGACGTAGATTGTGTATTTTGACTTGTCGACTGCGGCGGCGGGTGTCGTTGCAGGAGCTTCAGCCTCATCGACCGGTTTGATGGCTGGGGCGGCATCCGAGGTTGCAATCGTATCCTGCACCTTGGTGCAGTTCTCAAGCGGACGCACCCAGCATTCAATTCCCTTCAGCCAGACAGGTGGTGTCCTGCTTTCGAAAATGGATGCAATCAGTCCGGTTACTGGATTGAAGAGGCCGCCGGCTGCGGTCAGGAAAAGCCAGGCAAGGGCAAGGGCCAAGACGATCCAGCCTAAAATCTGACGCGTCGCCCTCGATGCAACGATCGCAGCGATGACCGTGAAAAGGAAAGTCAGAATAAGACTTACAAGACCGTAGAGAAGCAATGTCCAGGCGTCGATGTTGAATGCGGCGAAAGCGCCTACAATCGCGAGGATGGTCATTGTGGCCATCAGGAAGATGGCAGTCGTGTGATCGACCTTCAGCAGTTCTCTCAGTGTCGATTGCGGATTTGGCAGTTGCGGCATGACATATCCCCCATTTTAGCGATGCAACCATCGCGTCTATTGAGGAAAACATCAATTAAAAAGTGTTTCGTGGCGACGCGCTGAAGCAGGCCGCGTGCGAGCCTGAGCTTCGTTCTCGGAAGCCCCCCAGAAAAAACTCATCTTCCCGGGGGGCTAAGTGATGCCGAGCGCCTTACTTCGTGACCGTCAGCTTGTTCTGCATGCCGGCTTCGTAATGGCCCTTGATGTTGCAGAAGACGAGGTAGGTGCCGGGCTTCAGGTCGACGCTGAGCTCGCCGTCCTTGCCGGGCTTGAGGTCGGCGACTTCGCCGAGGCTCTTCAGCTTCTTCTCGTCCACGCGGTGCTTGGCGGTGTTGAGCGGGATCTTGTCGTCCGGCGACTTCAGCTTCACGACGATCATCTCGTGCTCTTCCGTCATCGCATCATTGTGGACGTGGAAGGTGGCGGGGCCGGCCTTCACGGTCGCGGGCTCGAGCTTCAGGCCCATGGGCTGGCCGCCTTCGCCGGTTTCGACGACGTTGATCATCGTGCCCGCGGCAAAGGCCGGGGCGGCGACAGCGGCGAGCGCGGCGGCGAGCGTCAGGATTGCAATCCGTTTCATGAGTCTGTGCCTTTCTGTGGGGCGGTTGATGGTGCGTTTCTGCCGACCAAGGCTGACTCCCCGCTGAATGCGGGCGCGTGCTCGGGATAAAAGAAAACCCCGTCCGGGGTGGACGGGGTTTGGCAGGGGTAGCTGTGCCCGGCGCGGCAATACCGGTCAACGGCGCCTGTCGCTTCGCGGTGGGGCAGTCCGGCAATCCCGACTGCCGTCATCCTCGGGCTTGACCCGAGGATCCACAGCCACGCATGCGGACGCCGCGTGGATCCTCGGGTCAAGCCCGAGGATGACGCAGGAGTGGAGCATGGCTTCAATCAACCGTGTCCCACAGACAGAGTTGATGACGGAGGCGGTTAAGGTCGCCTTCCATGAGGTCCACCCCATCGGTCGTGGTGGGGGTTTTCGCTCCCTCCGGCGATGTTACGCCCACTCGCCCTTGCGCATGACCGGCACGCGGCTGCCGTCGGCGGCGACGCCGTCGATGTCGACCTTGTCGGAGCCGATCATCCAGTCGATGTGGATCAGGGAGGAATTGCCGCCCTGCGCGGTGATCTGGTCCTGCGAGAGGTTGGCGCCATCGAGGAAGCACTTGGAATAGCACTGGCCGAGCGCGATGTGGCAGGAGGCGTTTTCGTCGAAGAGCGTGTTGTAGAAGAGCACGCCCGAAGCCGAGATCGGCGAGGAATGCGGCACCAGCGCCACTTCGCCGAGGCGCCGCGCGCCCTCGTCCGTGTCGAGCACCTTGTTCAGGACTTCCTCGCCCTTGCTGGCCTTGGCTTCCACGATCCGGCCGCCTTCGAAGCGGACCTGGATATTGTCGATCAGCGTGCCCTGGTGGGAGAGCGGCTTGGTGGAGGAGACATGGCCCTCGACCTTCAGCGCATGCGGCGTGGTGAAGACCTCTTCGGTCGGAATGTTCGGGTTGCAGGTAATGCCGTTCTTGGCGGTGGAGGCGCCGCCATGCCACTCGTGGCCATCGGCAAGCCCTACCGTCAGATCGGTGCCGGGGCCGGTGAAGTGAAGGGCATCGAAGCGCTTCTCGTTCAGCCAGGCGGAGCGCTTGGCCAGTTCGCCATTGTGCTCCGCCCAGGCCGCGACCGGATCGTCGCGATCGACGCGCGAGGCCGCGAAGATGGCTTCGGCCAGCTTGGTGACCGCCACATCTTCCGGGTCGTTCGGGAAGACGAGCTTGGCCCAGGTCGGGTTCGGATAGGAGCAGATGTTCCAGTTGATGTCGAAGTTGGAGATCTTTTCGAGTGCCGGCTTGTAGGCGACCGACATGGCGCGGTTGGCGCGGGCGACCTTGGCCGGATCCTGCGCGGCCAGCATCATCGGATTGTCGCCGGAAATGGCAAGGCGCGCGGCGCCATCCGCATAGGCCTTCGCCATGCCCTCGTAGAGCCAGGCGCTGGCACGGTCGAAGCTTTCGTCCGGCGCATGGGCGTAGCGGGCAAGCGTCGCATCCTCGTCGGCATAAAAGGTGGTGACGAGGCCGGCGCCGGCGAGATAGGCGTGCTTGGTGATGAGGCGGGCAAGCGGCAGGGCGGCAATGGGCGCGGTCATGACGAGATCCTGCCCGCGCTTGAGGCCAAGGCCCACCTTGACCGCCACTTCCGCGAGTTTCTCGAGCTTGACGGGATCGACGGCGGATTTGATCTGCGACTGGATGGTCATGGCTTGCCCCTTGCGGATTGACTGTTGGGAAGGAGATGTAGAGCGCTTTGCGGCGAAAATGAAGCTCGGCCCGCTCACGCGACGAGCGGCGCCACCACGGCAGCGAGCACCGTCACGGCATCCTGCGGCGAAAGCCGGACCTGCAGCCCGCGCTGGCCGCCATTCATGCACACGCTCCCGTGCGCCATGGCTTCGGCCTCGATGGCCGTCGGCACCTTCTTCTTCTGGCCGAAGGGGCTGATGCCGCCGACGACATAGCCGGTGAGCTTCTCCGCCGCTGCCGGCTTCATCATCGCGGCCGACTTGCCGTTGAAGGCGCTGGCGAGCTTCTTCATGCTGACCTCGCGGTCGGAGGGAACGACGACGCAGACCGGCTTGCCGTCCACCTCCGCCATGAGGGTCTTCAGCACGCGCGACGGGTGCTCGCCGATGGCCTCGGCCGCCGCAAGGCCGATGCGGCTGACATCCGGATCGTAGTCATAGGCCAGCACGGTAAAGCTGACCCCGGCGGCGGTGAGCGCAAGCGTGGCGCGCGTGCTCTTCGACATGGGTCAGGCCTTGCCGAAGAGGCCGGCATAGACCTCCGGCTTGAAGCCTGCGGTGAGCGTGCCGTCGCGCTCGAGGATCGGCCGTTTGATCATCGAGGGCTGCGCGGCCATCAGGCGGATCGCCTTCTCCGCAGTCAGATCCTGCTTGTCGGCCTCGTCCAGATTGCGGAACGTGGTGCCGGCGCGGTTCAGAACCGTTTCCCAGCCGAGCGACGTGACGAAGCGGGACAGCGCGGCCTCGGAAATGCCTTCCGCCTTGTAGTCATGGAAGCGGTAGGCGACGCCGTGCCCGTCCAGCCAGGCCCGCGCCTTCTTCATCGTGTCGCAGGCCTTGATCCCGTAGATGGTCACCGTCATCGCACACTCCTTCATGCTGTCCGACGACAGGAATAGCCGCGCCGGGCGCGCGGGGAAAGACGCGACCGGCGGGAAGGCTCAGGTGATGCCGATATAGCGCTCGGGACGGTGGTTGATGGCGAGCGTCATGTTGACGATGGCTGCGCCCAGCACGGAGAGCGCGATGTTTTGCGGCGAGAGCACCAGCATGGAGGCGGAGAGGATGGCGAGATCGACGGCGAGCTGGAAATAGCCGGCACGGATGCCGAAATGGTCCTGCAGGTAGAGCGCGAGGATATTGATGCCGCCAAGCCCGGTGCGGTGGCGAAAGAGGATGAGAAGCCCCGTACCAGAGAGGCACCCGCCGATGATGGTGGCATAGAGCGGGTCGAGCCGCGCCACGTCGATCCAGTGCGGCGTGAAGGCCGAAAACAGCGAGACGAGGCTGACGGCCGCAAAGGTGCGCAGCGCAAAGCGCCAGCCCATGCGCTTCACGGCGAGAATGTAGAAGGGCAGGTTGACGACCGAGAAGATCACCCAGAAGCCGTAACCGCTCAGATATTGCAGCAGCAGGGACAGGCCCGCCGTGCTGCCGACCAGCAGCATGGCCTTGGAGTAAAGCGTCATGCCGAGCGAGACGAAGAGCGTGCCGACCAGCATGGCGATCGCGTCTTCATAAAGCCGGTGGCGCAGCGGCCGGGTGTCGGCCACCTCGGCCGCCGCATCGGGAGAGGAGATCGCCATGCTGCGCCCGCCTCAGAGGGACGCGATGCGCTGGACGACATCCGCCGCCCGCGCCGTTGCCAGACCCGCAATGTTGATGCGCCCGGAGGCCGGCATGTAGATGCCGTGGTCGTGGCGGGCGGCGAGCACCTGCGCCTCCGTCAGCGGCAGGAGCGAGAACATGCCCTCCTGCTCCGCGATGGCGCCGAGCGCCTGCCAGCGGCCGCGCAGGCCATCGGCGAGGATACGGCGCAGGCCGAGAATGCGCTGGCGCATCTCCTCCAGCTCCGCCTTCCAGTCCGCCGTCAGCGCGGCGTCGGCGAGGATGGTGCGCACCACGGCCGCGCCATGGTCCGGCGGCATGGAATAGCTGGTGCGGGCGAGCGCGCCGAGATGCATGCGGGCAATCGCGACCGCCTGCGCCGAGCGGCCGACCGCGAAGGCGCCGCCCGTCCGGTCCCGGTAGATGCCGAAGCTCTTGGAGCAGGAGACGCAGATGAGCGCTTCCTCGACGGTTGCGATCATGGTGCGCAGTCCCGCCGCATCCTCCTCGAGGCCGCGTCCAAAACCCTGGTAGGCGATGTCGATGATGGGCAGCAGGCCGCGACGCGCCACCACCTCGGCAACCGCCTTCCAGTCGGCATCGGACAGCGCCGCGCCGGAGGGATTGTGGCAGCTGGCATGCAGCAGCACCGCATCGCCCTTCTCCGCCTTTTCGAAGGCGGCCAGCATGTCCTCGATCAGCACGCGCTGGGTGGGGATGTCGAAGAAGGGATAGGTGACGACATCGAGGCCGGCGGCCTTGAAGATCGCCGCATGGTTGGGCCAGCCGGGAAGGCCGAGATGCACGCGCCGGCTTCCGAGCCGGGCGGCGAGATCGGCGGAAAGGCGCAGCGCGCCGGAGCCGCCGGGCGTCTGCACACCGGCCGAGGCCCGGACGGTCGCCTGATCGCCCGCCACCAGCGCCCAGAGATGGTCGAGGAAGACGAGGTCGCCTTCAAGCCCCAGATAGGACTTGCTCTCCTGCCCCTCGACAAGCCGGCGCTCGGCCTCCTTCACCGCCCGCATGACGGGGGTCCGGCCCGCCTCGTCGCGATAGACGCCGACACCGAGATCCACCGTGTCGGCGCGCGGATCGTTGCGGTAGAGCCCGATCAGGGCAAGGAGCGGATCGTCGGGCAGGGGCTGGAGCGTGTCGAACATGGGCGGGTTCTCGGTCCTGTTCACGGGGGAAGGGTAAGGTGTCCTCCGATTTACGCCTGCAATGGCGCAAATTCATCCGCAAACTTGCGTCGGTGACCAAATTCCCTTGAAGGATTTTGCGGCCTGTCCAATGGTTGGCGCAGAAATTTGCGGGGAGAGGGCAATGAGCGCGGGTGACGAGATCACGCTGGATGCGGTGGACCGCCGCATCGTGCGGCTGCTGCAGGAGGATGCCGGGCTCAGCAACAATGCGCTGGCCGAGCGCGTGGGCCTTTCGCCCGCGCCGCTGTCGCGCCGTCTGCAGCGTCTCTATGACAGCGGCCTCATCCGCCAGACGGTGGTCATCGATCCGCGCAAGGCCGGCATCGGTCTCCAGGCCTTTCTGGAGGTCACGCTGGAGAGATCCGTCACCATGGTGGGCGAACGCTTCATCGAGACGGTATCGCGCATGCCGGAGGTGATCGAGTGCCATACGGTGGCGGGCGACTTCGATTTCCTGCTGAAGATCGCCGTCCGGGATGTCGCCGACTACAAGCGGCTTCTGTGGGAGGGGTTTGACCGCATTACGGAGGTGAAGACGCTGCGCTCCACCATTCTCATCGACACATCCGTGATGAGGACGGGCCGTTTGCCGTAAGCTCCGCCGCCGGGGTCTGCCCGGCGGCCGAAGTCTGTCAGGAGGCCAGCGAATGCGAGAAGGACGCGGCCAGCAGGCTCACCACCGTGCGTGCCAGATCGCTTTCCAGCCTGTACCAGATCGTCTGCCCGTCGCGCCGGCCGACAATGATCCGGTCGCGACGCAGAACTGCCAGATGCTGCGAGACGGTGGAGTCACGGATCCCCAGGAAATCGGCAAGCTGGCCGACGGAGCGCTCTTCCTTGCTCAATTCGTTGAGAATAAGCAGGCGGTGCCGGTTTGCCATCGCCTTCAAGAGATCACACGCGTGATCAACTGATTTCTCGAGCTTTTCCTGCGGGCTGTTCATTCCCAGCCTCCATATATACTAATTGTATTCAAGATTTCATGCCCTGGTTGTGTGGATGTGCTGCATTTCAGCATATCGAACCATTTCAATAAGGCGATAATAACCGGCGTCCGCAGCAAGGCAATACGCATCCCCCCGGCCTTTACGTTTAAGGTCGCATCAGCTTATGAAATAATATGCGTAATCGACGAATTTCATAATGATTGTTGATGATATAGTCAGTGTTGTTCAAAATTTTTACATTTGAAAGATATGCAGAAACAATCGAGAAACAAATAAAATAGCGATCGTCAACTTTGATCAGCAGATCGTGATTAGACGTTATGCTGGCGACCCGAATCACCCCGCGGGCGACCCAAAAGCATCCGGTAATCGGCATCAGACGGGTGGCCGAAAAAAAGGCGCCCCGTGGTGGAGCGCCTGTGGATATCTTCAGGTGGTGGCAGGATCACCGGATTGTCCGGCGCCGAAGCGATTACGCCTCGGCTTAAAACACCTTCGTTGACGGCCCTGGGTTGAAATGGCAGAGCGCGGGGCTCATTCCCACTCGATCGTGCCCGGCGGCTTCGACGTCACGTCGTAGACGACGCGGTTGATGCCGCGCACCTCGTTGATGATGCGGGTGGCGGCGCGGCCGAGGAATTCCATGTCGTAGTGATAGAAGTCGGCCGTCATGCCGTCCACCGAGGTCACGGCGCGCAGCGCGCAGACGAATTCATAGGTGCGGCCGTCGCCCATGACGCCGACCGTCTGCACGGGCAGCAGCACGGCGAAGGCCTGCCAGATGGCGTCGTAAAGACCGGCCTTGCGGATCTCGTCGAGATAGATGGCGTCCGCCTCGCGCAGGATGTCGAGCTTTTCGCGCGTCACGCCGCCGGGGCAGCGGATGGCAAGGCCGGGGCCGGGGAAGGGGTGGCGGCCGATGAAGCTGTCGGGCAGGCCAAGCTCCCGGCCGAGCACGCGCACCTCGTCCTTGAAGAGTTCGCGCAGCGGTTCGACGAGCTGCATGTTCATGCGCTCGGGCAGGCCGCCGACATTGTGGTGGCTCTTGATGGTGACCGAAGGGCCGCCGGTGAAGGAGACGCTTTCGATGACGTCGGGATAGAGCGTGCCCTGGCCGAGGAAATCGGCGCCGCCGAGCTTCTTCGCCTCTTCCTCGAAGGTCTCGATGAACAGGCGGCCGATGATCTTGCGCTTGGTCTCGGGGTCGGCAACGCCTTCCAGCTCGCCGACGAACCTGTCGACCGCATCCACATGGATGAGGTGGAGATTGTAATGCTCCTGGAACATGGCGACGACGTCGGCCGCCTCGTTCTTGCGCATCAGGCCGTGGTCGACGAGGATGCAGGTCAGCTGATCGCCGACCGCCTCGTGGATGAGGAGCGCGGCAACCGAGGAATCGACGCCGCCGGAGAGCGCGCAGATGACGCGCTTGTCACCGACCTGGGCGCGGATCTGCTCCACCGCCTTCTGGCGGTAGGCCTGCATGGTCCAGTCGCCCTTCACACCCGCGACATTCTGCACGAAGTTCTGGATCAGCTTGGCGCCGTCGGGCGTATGCACGACCTCCGGATGGAACTGCACGGCGTAATACTTGCGCGCCTCGTCGGCGATGAAGGCGAAGGGCGCGTTGGCGGAGGTGGCCAGCACCGAGAAGCCCGGCGGGATCGCGGTGACGCGGTCGCCATGGGACATCCAGACCTGATGGCGCGAGCCGACCGACCACAGCCCGCTGAACAGCTCGCAATCCTTCTCGACATCAAGGAAGGCGCGGCCGAACTCGCGGTGATGGCCGCCCTCGACCTTGCCGCCGAGCTGGGCGCACATGGTCTGCTGGCCGTAGCAGATGCCGAAGATCGGCAGGCCGCTGTCGAACAGCACCTGGGGTGCACGGGGGCTGCCTTCATCCAGCGTGGAGGCCGGGCTGCCGGAGAGGATGATCGCCTTCGGCTTCAGCCGGTGAAAGCCTTCCTCGGCCGACTGGAAGGGCACGATCTCGCAATAGACGCCGGCCTCGCGCACGCGCCGTGCGATGAGCTGCGTCACCTGGCTGCCGAAATCGACGATGAGAACCGTATCGGTATGCGCTGCCTGTGTCATGCCGGACCTATTCTAGACGGGAGGGGCGGCAGCATCGACGGACGGGGACAAGGCCCGTGGCGCTGCGGGTTGGCGTGGCTTTAATCAATGGAACTCGCGGACGCAACGGTTGAATTGCATCCAGACAATCCAGGGCGCTGCCCTCAGCCTGCAAAACCGGGAAGCGTGCCGGCGGCAAGTTCCGCCTCGATGCGATCGACGACCGCGGCCAGCTTCTCGTCGATGACGTCAAGATATTCGGTCCAGTCGCTGACATGCTTGACCTCCGCCGCGCCATCCGAGATGCCGCGCAGGCCGATGAGCGCAACGCCGAAGGCCTGGCAGGCGCGCAGCACGGCAAAGCTCTCCATGTCCACCATGTCTGCATCGATGCCGGCATAGGCGGCCCCCGAGACGACGTTGGCGCCGGTCGAAAGCCGCGCGGCGGGCACGTCCGGAATGCGGATCGAAAGCGGCACGGTGGCGGGCAAGTCGAGGAAGGGCGTGACGCCCTTCTCAAAGCCGAACGCCGATGCATCCATATCGCGGTAGGAGAGGGAGGAGGCCTGGTAGACGCCGGTCTGCTCGAGCGTCGCCGAGCCGGCCGATCCGAGGGAAACGACGAGGTGCGGCAGGCGGCCGGCAGCCTCCAGCTGCGCCAGCGCCCGTGTGAGCACCACGGCGGCCTCGACCGGGCCGACGCCCGTCATCAGGGGCGTGATACGGGCGCGCAGATGCGTGCCATATTCGGCATCCGCAGCCATCACGTAGAGCACGCGCGTGGTGCCGATGGTCTTCGTCTCGATCGTCATCCCTCGATCCCCTCGCGTCCGCGGATAACCATCATCGTCGCCGTCATCGAGGCGATCAGCTTGGCCGGGCCATCAGGCGAGATGGAGTAGGCGCGCCCATCGGAGACGATGATGGTGGAGCCGGGCTTGGTGACTTCGCCGCGAAACAGGAAGCGCTCGCCGCGGCCGGGCGACATGAGGTTCACCTTGAACTCGATGGTCAGGATCGAGGCGTCGGGATCGATCAGCGAATAGGCGGCATAGGTGCCGGCGCAGTCGAGCGCGGCGGAGATCACGCCGGCATGCAGGAAGCCGTGCTGCTGGGTCAGTATCTCGTTGAAGGGCAGCTCGATTTCCACCGTGCCCTGGTTCACCTGCGTCAGCTCGGCGCCGATGGTGCGCATCGCCGCCTGGCGTGCGAAGCTCTTCTGGATACGATCGCGGAAATCCGCCGGGGCATGCTCTGTCATGGGTTCGGGTCGGTTCTGTCACGGAAAAGGACTGGCGCCGGGCCGGATGCTGCAGCGCACTCCGAGACAGTCGCACGCCCGCGCGCCTGAAACAAGCAAAAGCCAGACCCCGCATGCCGCGAGCCGGCCCCGCCCCTCAATTGAGGGCGAGGATCGATCCGTTGAGCAGGCTCGCAAAGGCCACCCAGGCCGCATAGGGCAGGAAGAGCAGGGCGGACAGCCGGTCCTGATGCCAACTGGCGCGGATGAAGAGCAGGATGGCGATCAGCATGGCCATGACGACGATGAAGGCGCCAAGGATCTGCTCGGCCCCGAAGAACATCGGCGACCACGCGAAATTCAGCACCATCTGCGCTACCCACAGCCGCATGGCCTGGCTGTGACGGTGATCGAGGAAGGTGCGCGCGCCCGCGACCCCGATCAGCGCATAGAGCACGGTCCAGACCGGACCGAAGATCCAGTTCGGCGGATTGAAGGGCGGCTTGACGAGGCCCTGATACCAAGGGCCCGGCAGGTTGAAGAGGCCGACAAGGCTGCCGATGACGACGACGCCGGCGACGAAGAGGAGAGTGACGAAGGTTCTTTTCATGATGTCCGCATATAGCGCGCGCCGGCCCTGCTTCCAGCCGTCTCAGAGCCTGACGATATGCTGGTCCCAGGCGACCGGGCTCGAGAGCCCGTTGAAGCCGCCGCGATAGTCCGAAACGGCGAAATCCCTGCCGCCGGCGGCGATGCCGGCGACCTGGTCGACGGTCTTTTCGCTGAGCACCCGGCCGCTCTTCGCATCCACCACGACGAGGCTGTTGCCGACCGGCGAGGTCAGGCCGACGAGATCGCGGGCCCGATCGATGGCGACGGCGCCGACATAATTGGCCAGCCGCGCCGTCGTCTCCTCGGGCAGCGTGAGGAAAGCGAGATCCTCGCCGCGGCGGAAGGAGCCGGCAAGCGGCGGGACGGCATCGCGCGCGCCCTCCCACTGGCAGGCAAACCAGATACGCCCGGCCGCATCGATATCGAGATGGCGGGTGGAAAGGGGCTTCAGGGCCGCAGACAGGGTGTGGCGCTCGACGAGCGCGCCGGTCGCCGCATCGATCAGCGCCAGCGACGGCTCCATATGATCGAGATTGAGCTTGGTGCGGCCGAAATCCGGGTGGGTCTCGATGCCGCCATTGGCAACGGCCATCAGCGTGCCGTCGGCCGAGAGCGTCATGTCGTGCGGGCCGATGCCATAGGTCTCGAATTCGCCGACGCGCCGATAGCCGTCCGTTCCGTCATAGATGCCGATCATGCCGCGATTGGCGTCGAAGTCGTTCTCGGTCGCATACAGCAGCCGGCCATCGGCGGAAAAGCAGCCATGGCCGAAGAAATGCCGGCCGTCCGCCGCACGGATCGTCACGGGTTCGAACCGCTGCTGCGGGCTGAAGACGAGCGCGAAGGTGCCGGGACGGCGGGCGAAGGCGACGGCACGGCTGCCGTCAGCTGTTGCCGCAAGCCCGTGGGCGCGAGCCGGCAGCGCGACACGCTCGATGATCTCGCCGCGCTCGCTGACGGTGGCGATGCCATAGGCGCCGCTGCGGTCCATGAAGGCGGAGGCATAGACCGCCTCCGCACGCGCCAGCGCCTCGCTGCCGGTGGCCGAGAGCCCGAGCGCCCAGGCAGCGCCCGCCATCTTCAGGAAGCTGCGCCGCTCGATGGGCGCAATACGGTTCTTGCCGGCAATCATGCCCGTGCCCCGCCCTCAGTCGCCGTCGGAGAAGGAAAAGCCGGCGCCGAGCCCGACCGCGCCGCCGTAATCATTGCTGAGCCGTTCCAGGAGGTCGTCGACGTTGAGCGCGAGGAAGGCGATCTTGCTGCGCAGGACGGGATCGGCAAGCGCCTGATCGACCGGCTTGTCGATGGCGTGCGCCGCCGTGATCGTCGACTTGAAGACGAAGGCGATGGAGCCTGCGACGGATTCGTCTCCGGCAGGCAGGAGGCTTTCCATGCCCGAGTGGGTGAAGAGGTCCGAAAGGCCGGTCAGGTTGGCGGCAAGGGATGGGAAGGTGTTGGCCGAGCGCCAGAAGAGCGCGGATTTCGGCTTGTCGCGCGCAGTGTCGGTGTTGGCATCCGCTGCGGCCGCCGGCGCGGCGCCACCGGCGAAGAACGGACGGATGCGCTGGTCCTTCACGGTCTCGACACCATGCACGAGAATGCCGAGCAGGCCGGTCGCGGCCTCCTGCGGGGTGCGGAACACGGCATTGTCGGGCCCGGGCTTCATCCAGGCATCGCCGATGCCGCCGGGTGCGGTCCAGGCGGCCTGGAATTCGCCGGCGATATCGTTGAGGTTTTCGGCAATCGCCACGGCATAGCGGCAGCGGAAATCGTCGCCGGTAACCAGCGTTTCGTTGCCGGTGCCGTAGAGCAGATACTCGAGCGGGCCGAGACCCTGCACCGCCACGCTCTTGCCCTTGAGGCCGGAGGCGGTCAGGGCCGTTTCATCCTTCGTGGTCAGGATCGCCTGCAACTGTTTCAGCGCAAGACCCTTGCGGTCGGGAAAGAAGAGGAAGCGTTCGAAGCGGTTTTCGGCAAGCGCCGGGCCGACGCGCAGGATTTCCACCCGCGACCATTTGGCCGCGACATCGTCAAACGCCGTGCGCGTCGCAGCAAGCGTCGCCTCCGAGGGGGTGGCGCAGAGCGCCTTCGTGGCGGTGCCGAGCGTCGCGGTGGAGGCGGAAAGGGCGGCATAGCCCGGCCGGATGAAGTCGGTGACCGCCTTCTGCATGACGCCGGGAAGGGCCGCTTCGTTGAGCGCCGGCGTGACCGGATTGGCGTCCTGCGCCCGCAGGGTCGGGACGGCGAAGGCGGTGAGGGCAAGCGTGGTGGCAAGACCGAGGGAGAATGTCCGGATCATGTCAGAGGGACTCCAGGAAGGTCAGAAGGGCTTTGCGGTCGGCGGCGGCAAGCGCCGCGAACCTGTCACGGGCGGCTTTCGCTTCGCCGCCATGCCACAGAATGGCCTCGGTCAGGCTGCGCGCCCGGCCGTCATGCAGAAAGAACGTGTGCCCGCTCACGGTCGGCGTGAGACCGATGCCCCAGAGCGGCGGCGTGCGCCACTCGCGCCCGTCGGCGCTGCCCACCGCCTGCCCGTCGGCAAGGCCGTCGCCCATGTCGTGAAGGAGGAGGTCGGAATAGGGCCAGATGAGCTGGAAGGAAAGCGCCGGATCGTCGGTGTCCCGCCGGGTCACGAATTTCGGGCGGTGACAGGCCGTGCAGCCGGTCTCGTAGAAGATCTTCTTGCCGGCGAGCGTCTCGGGCAGGCTCGCCTTGCGCCGCGCCGGCACCGCCAGATGGCGGGAGTAGAAGGAGAGGAGATCAAGCACCGGATCCGGCGCTTCCGTATCGCCGAGCCGCGGCTGCACGCCGGTCGGCAGCGCCAGGCACGCGACCTCGGCGGGCGTACAGTCGCCATGGTCGCGCCGGGCGGCGGGCGAGGAAATGCCGATGTCGCCGGACAGCGCATCCGCGGCCTGCTGACGGATCGTCGGCACCTGCGCCTTCCAGCCGAAGCGGCCGAGCAAGAGGCGGTCGCTCTCCGGCTCGCGGGCGAGCGACACCCGCCCGCTGATCCCGTCCCCATCGCGGTCGTCAGGGTCGGCGCCGGCGAGGATATCGGCGGGGTGGATGGCCTCGATCAGCCCGAGCCCGATCATCTGCGGCGTGACGCGCGGCGAAAGCGTCGTCTCCTTGTCGAGCGGACCATAGGCGAGATCCGCGATGCCATAGACCGGCCGGCGCAGCGACACGGTTTCACCGCCGGACAGCGTGACCGGCTCTTCCGTATAGCGCACCACCATGCGCCCCTCGGCGGCAAGGCCGGGCACGGCGCGGTCCTGAAGCTGCGTGCCATAGACGGGATCGGGAACGTTCGGTGCCGCATGTCGTGCGATCGCCGCAGCCTCTTCGGGCGTTCGGGCGGGCCGCGCAAGGCGCAGGAACATGGAGGTCGCGTTGCCGTCCGCCCCCGGCGGATGGCCGCGCCCGTCCTTCAGGTGACATTCCTGGCAGGAGCGCGCGTTGAAGAGCGGTCCGAGACCGTCGGAGGCCTGGGTGGAGGAGGGGGCGGACACCCACAGTTTGCGAAACAGCGCATTGCCGAGCTTGAAGCGCTCTTCCGCCTCGGAGGACAGGTTTTCCGAGCCGTGCGAGAAGATGTCGGCATTGATGGTGGCAATCGACGTGCCGGCCCCGCCACTCATCGCCTCGAAGGCCTCGGCTTTTGAAAAATCCGTCGTCGGCCGCGTGACGTCCACGACGCGGGCAAGGTCTTCGGCGGAAAGATCAGTGCGGGTGGCGAGAAGCCCCGTTTCCTCGGCCAGCGCAACGGCTGATCCGGCCATCAGGGCAAGCAGCACGAACGGGAGGGCCGGGCGAAACATCATCTGGGCGGGCTTTGTTTGAAGCAGGCGAACCGCGCCGGCTGGCGCGATCCGCCGACGGCCTCTTACTTGAAGACGGCGTTAGGATTATCCAGACTGTCGGAACCTTCAAGCTTGATCGTTCCGAGATCGAGTGCGGCAATAACGCGCTCTACCGTCTTCGACTGGGCGATCAGCCCGTCGATCGGTGCCTGCACGATGGCGTTGCCCTCGGTGTTGCCCTCGGCGATCATCTGGTCGTAGGCTTCCACGGTCCGGCCGCGCTCGGCCATCTTTTCCATGGCGGCAACGGTGGTGTCGAGCTTGTCGCGCATCTCCTTGTCGAGTGCGGGATCCTTTGCGGCCACGAGTTCGGAAAGCGAAGGCCCGGTCATCTTCGTACCGTCCACCCGGGTATATTCCCCCGTATAGGCGCCGCGAATGCCGATCGCATCATGCAGGTGCGAATTGTAGGTGTTGTCGGAGAAGCAATCCTGCTCCTCTTCAGGATCGTGGAGAAGCAGGCCGAGCTTCATGCGCTCGCCGGCAAGCTCGCCATAGGAGAGAGAGCCCATGCCGGTCAGGATCGTGGCAAGACCCGCCTTCGGATCGGCCTCGACCGTCTTCGTGGCGGGGCCATCCGGCGTCCAGTCGTTGGTCATTTCCTGAAGGTCCGACACGAGAAGCGTCGTCGCAGCCTTCAGATACTGGGCGCGCCGGTCGCAGTTGCCGTTGGTGCAGGCCTTGGTGTCGTAGTCCGTATAGGGGCGATTACCGGCACCCGGGCCGGTGCCGTTCAGGTCCTGCCCCCAGAGCAGGAATTCGATGGCGTGATAGCCGGTCGCCACATTGGCCTCCACGCCGCCGGCTTCCTGCAGCGTACCCGCAAGGAATTCCGGCGTGATCTTCGAGGCGTCGACCTCCTTGCCGTCGATGGTCAGCTTCGGATTGGCAATGACATTGGCGGTAAAGAGCGCGTTCTCGTCGCTCTCGCTGCCATAGGAGGGATCGACGTAATCGATCAGGCCTTCGTCGAGCGGCCAGGAATTCACCTTTCCTTCCCAGTCATCGACGATCGCATTGCCGAAACGGTAGACTTCGCTTTCCAGGTAAGGATTGCGCGCCTTGAGCCAGGCGTCGCGCGCGGCTTTCAGCGTCGCCTCGCTCGGATTGGCGATCAGCTGATCGACGGCGGCGTCCAGCGCCTTGGCCGTGACCAGCGCATCCTCGAACTTGGCATGGGCCACATCGGCATAATGCTTCACGACGGCGGCGGCATCCGGCGTTGCCGCAAAGGCTGATGTCAGCGGCACGAAGGCGACAGAGGCGGCAAGCGCGAAGACGGCGGCCCTCAACGATGTCCTGGACATGATCTCTCCTATCTCGACGGCCGGCGCGATCCCGTTTCCCCCGGAAGGCCGACACTGGCAGGCCACGAACGCGCATCTGGCGGCGTCCGGGCGCCATCTCTTTGCGCAAATTTAAACTGGTGTCAAAGAGTAAAGTTAAAGTGACAGGCGTGTGACAGCCCGTCGCACTGCTCGTATATGAATGATTTTCAGGCATATGACGCGAAAATCGGCATTTACCGCTTAACCCCGGCGCGATATCAACAACTGCACCGTCACCGAATTTGGGTTACCCATGCGGCACCACGTCAAGCACTACTTCCGGCGCCATGAGCCGAAGGGGCATGTCCACCTGCATCTGAAGTCGTGCATTGGCGCGATCCTTGCCATGTCGGCGGTGGGCGCGCTTGCCACGGTCACGCATCTGCCGCTGCTGATCGCGCCCTTCGGGGCAAGCGCCGTCTTGCTCTTCGGCCAGCCGAAAAGCCCGCTGGCGCAGCCTGCAAACGTAATCGGCGGCTATTTCGTCGCCGCCCTGCTGGCGCTCGGCGTCACCATGTTCTTTCCGGGCATCTGGCTGGCCGGCGCCGTGGGCGTGGGCCTTGCCATCGCGCTGATGCTGGCTTTGCGCGTGACGCATCCCCCGGCCGGAGCCGTGCCGCTGGTGGCGATCGCCGGACAGATGAATGGCGCGGTTCTGCTGGAAGTCGTGATGATCGGCAGCGCGCTGCTCGTTGCCATCGCCACCCTGCACCACCTGATCCCGCCCCGTCAGCAGTACCCGATCCGCATCGAGGAAAGCCCCGCGCCGGTGGAGTGAAACGGGGGGCGTTTGAGGGCGGGATGACGGGGTGTCGGCGGCTTGAGCTGCGTCAGCCACGTGCGATCGGGTAAGCCGGCAATCCCCCTACCGTCATCCCCGGGCTTGACCCGAAGATCCACCCGCTGGCCCGGCGATTGCCGCATGGATGCTCGGCTCAAGCCGGGGCATGAAGGAAAAAAGGAACCGATGGCCGATCCCGGGCGCTACCGCACGGCTCTCACCCGTCGCGACGGAAGCGGCAGAAGAAGAAGCCGTCGGTTTCGGTCGTCGCCGGCGTGAGCGTGACGCTGCGGCCATCGGGCGAGTGCGGCCTGGGGGCTTCCGCGCCGAACAGCGCCGTCCAGTCAGCCGTTGCGTCCTCGATGACGAAGCCGGGGTTTTCGGCGGCGAAGCGGGCCACCTGTTCCTCGTTTTCTTCCGGCAGCATGGAGCAGGTGACGTAGGCGAGGTAACCGCCGGGACGCACATAGGCCGAGGCATTGGCGAGAACCTCGCGCTGCTGCTCCAGCCGTTCCTCGAGGTTCTTCTGGGTCAGGCGCCACTTGGTGTCCGGGCGTCGCCGCCAGGTGCCGGTGCCGGTGCAGGGCGCATCGATCAGCACGCGGTCGAACCGGCCCTGATGGGCAGACAGGCTCGCAAGACTTTCATGGACCTGCACATTGCGCGTGCCGGCGCGCTTCAGCCGCTCGATGATCGGGGCGAGCCGCTTGCGGTCGCTGTCATAGGCATGCACCTGGCCGCGATTGTCCATGCTGGCGGAAAGCGCCAGCGTCTTGCCGCCGCCGCCGGCGCAATAGTCGAGGATCTGCTCGCCGCCCTTGGCAAGCACGAGATCGGCCACGATCTGCGATCCCTCGTCCTGCACCTCGAACCAGCCTTTCTGGAAGCTGAGTTCGGCGGTCACGTTCGGCAGGCGCGCGGCGCCGTCGCCGGCGGGAATGCGCACACCCTGGCGCGCGATGCGGGCCGCCTCGGCACCGGAGCGATCCAGCGCCTTCACCACCTTCTCGCGGCTGGCCTTCAGCGTATTGGCGCGCAGGTCGAGCGCCGGGCGCCCGGTCAGCGCCTGCGCCTCGGCAATCCAGCGCGCGCCAAAGGAGCGCGAGAAGGAGGCGGTCAGCCATTCGGGAATGTCGGCCTGCACATGGTCGGGTGCCTGGGAGAGATCGCGGCCGGCAAAGGCGGCCAGTGTCTCGGCAGCGGGAAGCGTCGGGGCGAAACGGTCGCCGTCGAATTCGGCGGCCAGCGACTCTGCCGTCAGGCCCCACTGGCGCAGGAGAACCGCGAAGGCAAGTGCCTCCGGGGCGTCGCTGTCCATCAGAAAGGCGTGGGACAGCCGCATGCGCAGCGCATCATAGACGATGTTGCCGATCGCGGCGCGATCGCCGGAACCGGCGAAACGGTGCGAAAGGCCCCAGTCCTTCAGCGCATCGGCCACCGGCCGGCGCCGCGTTTCAATGTCCGTCAATACGTCGATGGCTCCGGAGAGCCTTCCGCCAAGTCGCATCGCCTGTCCCAATCCAGATTGAAAGGCCGTGGTAACGGCGATGTCCGGCCGGGGCAAGGCCAAAGACGCGGGGCGCGTGACGGGACGGCCGGTTACGAGATGACGCGGTAGCAGACGCTGGCGTGGCCGGAGCTGACCATGCCGATCGTGCTGGCGGCTGCCTTGGAGAGATCGAGAATGCGGCCGCGGATGAAGGGGCCCCGATCGTTGATGCGGACAACGACGGACTTGCCGTTGCGCTTGTTGGTCACCTGGACCTTGGTGCCGAAGGCGAGGTTGCGGTGGGCGGCCGTCATGTGGGCGGCGTTCATGCGTTCGCCGGAGGCGGTGCGCGACGACAGGGCATACCAGGAGGCGCCGCCGCAGCCGGTGCCGGCTGCCTGGCTTTCGGTCGGCTGCACAAAAAACGCGGCAGCGGAGAGGGCGAGAGCGGCAGCAGCCAGGGTCACAGTCTTAACAGTCAATCGGTCAGTCCTTCGTGGATAACGGCGGGATCAGCTTTGTTGCGGCGCATTACCGGGTGAAAAGTGGCAAAAAAGTGCCGCAACCGACCACAGTATTGGATCGGATGTTCTATCCTGTGCCGTTTCAGGTGATTGTATTGCCGTTTGAATTCGTGCTCGAATTCCATGAATCCGTTTGGAATCAGAATGATTCCTATTTCATGGCGAAAACGGTGGGTCGAAGTTCGGCCCTGTGAATCAAATTTGTCTAAAATTTTTAGAAGACGCGAATCTGGCGATTCAAGCGACTGAATTTCGCGGCCTGATAACCCGAAGGTTGCAGGATATCGCAATGGATATTGCACAACGAAAAAGTCCATCGCCTGCTGTGCAGACGATGGACTCTGAAGCGTAAGAAAGTATTAACCCTATATTGACGACTTACATAAAGCGTCCGGGGAACGACTGTCGGAAGGGTTCACTCCCCGCTGCGACGCCCCCGCCACCGGCCATCGCGCCAGAGGTCGGCCAGCGAGACCCGATAGTTCGGATAGGCGAAGGAGAAGCCGAGCGCCTTCAGCTTGGCATTCGAGACGCGCTTGTTCTCGCCGTAGAAGGAGCGCGCCATGGGCGACAGCTGGGCCGTCTCGAACGGAATTTCCGGTGGCGGCGCGACCCCCATCAAGCGGGCGGCTTCGGTGACGACATCCTGCGGCGGGGCGGGCTCGTCATCGGTGATGTTGAAGATGCCGCCCATTTTCCGCTCGGCGAGGAAGAGCGCCGATGCCCCGATATCCTCGACGCGGATGCGGTTGAAAACCTGGCCGGGCTTGATGAGGCGGCGCGCGGTGCCTTCCTCGAAGTTCCAGAAGGTGTTGCGGCCCGGGCCATAGATGCCGGCGAGCCGCAGCACGGCAACCGGCACCCCCGCCACGTCTCCCGCCGTCAGCCAGCCGTCTTCGGCCTCCACCCGCTCGCGCGAGCGCACGGAGACGGGGTTCAGCACCGTATCCTCGTCCACCCAGGCGCCGCCATGATCGCCATAGACGCCGACGGTGGAGAGATAGCCGGCCCATGCGAGACGCGGGCAAAGCGTGGCAAGGGGAGGAACTCCCGCCCGCAGCAGCGGATCGCCGGCCTGGCCGGGCGCGATCGACTGCACGAGATGCGTCGTTTCGGCAAGACGCGCCGAGAGCGCAGCGTCGATCGCCTGTCCGTCGAAGATCAGCGGGCGGATGCCCTGCTGGCGGAGCTGCTCCGCCTTTTCGGCCGAGCGGGTCGTGCCGACAATGTCGCCGGTTACAGTGCGGAAGGCCTCCGCGATCGCCTGTCCGGAAAAGCCGGCTCCGAGGATGGTGAGTTTCATGGCGTCCTTCCTTCTTCCTGGCCTTCTTCCTGGCCCGTCAGCGCCGCCTGCCATTCGCCGCGCACCGTCTCGTCGTCTTCGCCCGGCAGTGCCCCGTGCGCAAGGGTCGCGAACGCCGCAGGCTGGAGAAGCCGCGACAGGGCCCAGACGGCCGCCCCGCGCACCAGCGGCGAGGGATCGTCGAGATGCGGGCGACAGGGCGCGGCAAGGGCGTGATCCCCGCTGTTGCCCGCCGCCACCAGCACATTGCGCAGGAACCGGTCGCGTCCGATGCGCTTGACGGGCGAGCCGGAGAACAGCGTGCGGAAGGCGGCATCGTCGAGCGCCAGCAAATCGCCGAGCGCCGGCGCCTTCAGGTCGTCGCGGGCCTTGAGGCGGATTTCGGACGCGGCCTGCGCGTACTTGTTCCACGGACAGGCGGCGAGACAGTCGTCGCAGCCGTAGATGCGGTTTCCCAGCATCGGCCGCAGGGCGCGCGGGATCGGCCCCTTGTTCTCGATGGTCAGATAGGAAATGCAGCGCCGCGCATCGATCCGGTAGGGGGCCGGAAACGCCTCGGTCGGGCAGGCATCGAGGCAGGCCCGGCAGGAGCCGCAATGGTCGCGCTCGCCCTCATCGGGGGCAAGGTCGGCCGTGGTGAACATCGAGCCCAGGAAGAGCCAGGAGCCATGGCTGCGGCTGACGAGATTGGTGTGCTTGCCCTGCCAGCCGAGCCCGGCGGCGGCGGCGAGCGGCTTTTCCATGACGGGTGCGGTATCGACGAAGACCTTCACGTCGCTGCCGGCCCGCGCCGCAAAGCGCGTGGCGAGCGCCTTCAGCTTGCCCTTCATCACGCCGTGATAGTCGCGGTGTCGGGCATAGACCGAGATCGCGCCGCGATCGGGGGCGTCGCGAAGGTGACGCGGATCGTCTTCCGGCCCGTAATTCATGGCGACCATGACGAGCGAGCGCACCTCCGGCCACAGCCCGGTCGGATGGCCGCGACGCTCCAGCGTTTCCTCCATCCACGCCATGCTGCCGTGATAGCCTTCGCCGACAAAGGCTCTCAGGACCGGCCGGAGATCGGGGATGCGCCCGGGCGTGGTGATGCGGCAGAGATCGAAGCCTTGGGCGGCTGCCTCAGCGGTCACGAACTGCGTCAGGCTGCGGCGCCGCTTGTCTGCCTGCGCCTGTCCTGCCGCGGTCGGTTCCATCGGTGTCGGGCTCAGAAATCCAGGTCCGCATAGTGCGAGACCGGCAGGATGCCGCGCACGCGCTCGGCCAAGAGCGGGCGGAAGGAGGGGCGCGACTTGATGCGCTGATACCAGTCCTTGGCGGCAGGCGCCTCGTTCCAGTCGATCTCGCCGAGATAGTCGAGGACCGAGACGGACGCAGCCGCGGCGAGATCGGCATAGGAAAGCCGCTCGCCGGCCAGATAGGTGCGCGAGCCCGCCAGCCATGACAGATATTTGAGGTGCTGGCGGATATTGGCGCGCGAGGTGCGCAGGACCTTGGAATCGGGTGCGCCGCCGCCCTGATCGGCCCGCATCTGCAGCTTGAAGACCCGCTCGCGCACCAGCGGCCGCGTGACGTCCGCTTCCATCTTCTGCATGAACCATTCCGTCAGCCGGCGGATTTCGGCGCGCTGGAACGGGTCTTCCGCCAGAAGCCGGCGGTCGCGCTTCAGCACGCCATCCGTTTCGTCGAGAAACTCGCAGATGACGCCGGCGCCACAGAGCGCGCGCATGCTGTCATCCACGTAGACGGGAAGCGTGCCGGCCGGATTGAGCGCCAGGAAGTCCTTGCGCTTGTCCCAGGGCTGCTCCTCCGCGAGATCGGGCTGGTAGCCGTATTCGGACAGGATCAGCCGAACGAAGCGGGAGGCGGCAGACATCGGGTGGTGGTACAGAATGGGCATCGGGAGCTTCTGATTTGCAGGGCGCTTCTTGTCAATCGTGGCCGGCTGTCTGGCGGGCCCTGCCTTCCCTGAAGGGGAAGCTATAGGAGCAAGGCACGACGAACGCAAGGAAACGACGTCTCTCCTAAATAGAGCGGAAATCTTCAGGGAAAATTAATTTCTCCGGCGATTCGGCGCGGAAGATGCCGCCGGGCCGCGAAAAGATGCGGCCCGAGGCGCGATGTCGTCCCGTCAGCTGACGATACCGAAATAGCCCATGCCGAGCAGGGCGATCCCGAGGATAATGCGGTAGATCGCAAAGACGGTGAAACGGTTGCTCTGGATATAGGCGAGCAGCCACTTCACCGCGATGAAGGCGACGATGGTGGAGACGACGAAACCGAGGCCGAGCGCGCCCCAGTCTTCACCGGCCAGGCCACCGTCCTTCAGCGTCTTGACGATCTGGTAGGCGCTGGCCGCATACATGGTGGGAATGCCGACGAGGAAGGCGAATTCGGTCGCGGCGGGGCGGTTGGCCGTGCCGGCGAGCATGGCGACGAAGATCGTCGCGCCCGAGCGCGAGGTGCCGGGAAAAATGCCGGCCACGACCTGCGCGATGCCGACGAGAATGGCGACGAGCCAGGTGATCTGCTTGTAGGGCGGCTTCTTGGCCGCGGCCCATTCGGCATAGATCATCCAGAAACCGCCAAGGATCAGCGCCCAGGCGATCGGGATGGCGCTTTCGGGCAGCTCGAAGCCGAGCTTCTTGACGATGAGGCCGAGGACGGCGGTGATGCCGAAGGCGAGCAGAAGCTTCAGGCCGTAGTCGCGGTTCTTCGGTTCGCGCCAGCCGAGGATGAGATCCATGAGACGGCGCCAGTAGATGATGGTGACGGCGAGGATGGCGCCGGCCTGGATGACGATGTTGAACGTATCGGAGCGGGCGCCGAGCCACTGTTCGGCAATGAGAAGGTGGCCCGTGCTGGAAATCGGCAGGAATTCGGTGATTCCCTCGATGATGCCCAGCAGGATGACGTTGATATAATCCATTGATCTCTCCGGGTTCGGCGATCTGCAATCCGTCGGCCAGCGGCATGGATCGAGCGCGGGGAGGGGCGCGCTTCGGCAACGCAGCCGGCCCGGCGTCGTCGCGTCCGACGATGGTTACGCTATTCCCGTTTGTCTTAAAGATGGTTCGTTAGGCATTTGTTAATGCTGCGCCGCAAAATCCCGAAAGGTGTTGCGGATCTGCCGAAGGCATGTCCTAGACGGGTCGCAGCCCGCCAAAGAAAAAGGCCGCTCCGCCGGTCTGTCCCGGTCGTGCGGCCTTGCCCTCAGTCTCATTCCGGAACAGGCCGCAGCCGGCGTGTTCCAATCGCGTATCAGTTTCCGGCGCCCGGAATGGAAGCTGTCGTGCAAGGATCGACGCCGTAGGCCGGCGTGCAGGCGCCGCGGCTGTCGGCGACGGTGGTGCGCGGTGCAACGAAGGAACCGGCGATGATGACCAGCGCTGCGCAAGCAAAGAAAGCAGCAATCGACTTGCCCATTGACGTTAAAGCCTCTCGAAAGAATGTGATGCCCCGGGGTGCCCCGCTGCGGCGCTCGTGATGCGCTGATAGTCGGAGCTGACAGGCTGATCAATAAGGGATCATGCTGAATCCCCGGTAAATGAAAAAGCCGCATTTGGCTGCGGCTTTCATGCAACGCTTGTGCTGTGGATGGCGGCTTCGCGCCGGGTGCTCAGGCGGCGCGGCCCGAACGCGTGTACTGGCCCTGCGGGCGGTAGCGCACGAGATAGGACGGCAGGATCGCCTCCAGCGCCGTCGGCTTGATGCCCATGCCGTCCAGCGTGCGCCCGTGGGCGATGGCATCGGCGGACACGACATTGTCCGACTTCAGCAGGGTGACCTGATCCGGCGTGATCGGCGGCGTGATGAACGGCACCAGCGAAGCGACCGAGCCCATCAGCGAGGCGATGCCGAAGGGCAGGGAGACCAGCGGGCGCTTGCGGTCGATGACCGCCAGCATGGTTTCGAGACAGTCGCGGAAGCTCATGACTTCCGGGCCGCCGAGCTCGTAGACGCTGCCGGCCGAAAGCTTGCCGTCAACGGCGTTGGCGACGGCTTCCGCCACATCCGTCACATAGACGGGCTGGAACTTCGTGTGCCCGCCGCCGACCAGCGGCAGGGCCGGGAAGAAGCGCGACATATCCGCGAACTTGTTGAAGAAGCCGTCCTCGGGACCGAAGACGATGGAGGGGCGCAGGATGACGGCCGAGGGAACGGTCGACAGGATCGCCTGCTCGGCACGGCCCTTGGTGCGGGCATAGATCGACTGGGAATTGGCATCGGCGCCGATGGCCGACACATGCGTCAGCGTCGCGCCGGCCGCGCGGGTTGCTTCCGCGATGGCGCGGGCACCGAATTCCTGCACGGAATCGAAGGTGTTGCGGCCGCTTTCGAAGAGGATGCCGACGCAGTTGACGACGTGGTCGGAGCCTTCGACGGCGCGGTCCACCGATTTGCGGAAGCGCAGGTTCGCCTGCACGAAGGAGATCTGGCCGACATTGCCGAGCGGCTGCAGGAAGCCTGCGAGATCCGGCCGGCGCACGGCGACGCGGATGCGATAGCCGCGGCGCGCCAGTGCCCTGACGACATGACGTCCAACAAACCCCGAGCCGCCGAAGACGGTGACGAGCGGCGGAAGATTGGCGAGGGTCATGGGGGCGTTACTCCTGGTCGATGAGGATGAAATCGCCTGCGGTTCTACCCCAAGACGATGACAAGGTGAAGGTGGGCCGAGTGCCGCAGTGTGCACTGCGGCAAGGCGGGATCAAAGCCCTTCGACGACCACCATTTCCGCATCCGCAACTTTCTGGCGGATGCCGGCGGCGATCTGGTATTCCGGCGAGTTGTAGCAGTCGATCGCGGCCTGCATCGAGGGGAACTCGATCACCACGTTGCGGGCCCGGACCTCGCCCTCCAGCTTGTGATAGGCGCCGCCGCGCGCGAGGAAGGTCGCGCCGTATTTCTCGAAGGCGACCTTCGCTGCCGAAACGTAGTCCTTGTAGCCTTCCGGGTCGCGAATATCGACGCGGGCGATCCAGTATCCCTTGGCCATGGTCTCTCCTCCTTCGTTTGCGGTCAGGCTCAGGCGTTGGCAGGCCAGAGCGCCCTGTGCATTTCCTCGAGAATAGCCTCTGCCGCCGCCTTCGGGTCTTCTGCCTTGACGATGGGGCGGGCAACGACGAGATGGCTGGATCCGGCCTTCAGCGCGTCTCCCGGCGTCACGACCCGCTTCTGGTCGCCTGCCTCGGCGCCGACAGGACGGATGCCGGGGGTGACGATCGAAAGGCGCTCGCCCACGATCTCGCGGACCATCGCCGATTCCTCGGCCGAGCAGACGATGCCGCCCATGCCAGCATCACGGGCCTGCTCGGCGCGCAGCTTGACCAGCGATTGCGGGTCGGTGGCGTAGCCGGCTTCGGTGAGGTCGGCCTGGTCCATCGAGGTGAGAACGGTGACGCCGAGCAGGCAGAGGCCAGAGCCCTCGGCGGCCTTGACTGCCGCGCGCATCGCCTTGGGATAGGCATGCAGCGTCATCATGGTCATCCCCATCTTGGCGATGTTTTCGACGCCATGGGCGATCGTGTTGTCGATGTCGAGGAGCTTCACGTCGAGGAAGACCTTCTTGCCGGCGCGGGCGAGCGCCTGTGCGAAGGGAAGGCCGCCCGCAAAGACCAGCTGGTAACCGATCTTGTAGAAGCCGACGGTATCGCCGAGCGTTTCCACCATGCGCTCCGCCTCGTCCACCGTGGGAAGATCAAGGCCGACGATCAGTCGGTCACGGGTGTCCATCGCATCACGCTCCCTGCCAGAATTCGACAGGCGTCCACTCGCATGCAAGCCGTCGATCGGCAAGCGGAAATGATCGGCAACGAGAATGCAGGGCGCGCGTGGCCGGCTCAGCCGCGCCGGTAGACCCAAAGCTGCGCCGGCGGAATGTTGCGGACCACGAAGTCGTAATGGCTGATCTGGTAGCGGCCCGGCATGGCGACGACCGGCGACAGCGGGCCGTAGGAGATCTGCATCACGGGCCGGCCGGCCGGCAGCCGGTCGAGCAGGTCCTCGACGAGCGCGACACGGCGCTCCATCGGGAAATTCAGAAGCGGGACGGCGGAGATGACGCAGTCGAAGGTGGTGCCGGAAAGGGCGCCCAGCGTTTCATCGAGATTGAACGCATCGCCATGGACGAAATTCACGCCGGGATAGGTCGAGACCAGATGCTCGAAGAAGCTTTCGGAATACTCGACGGAGACGAGCTTTTCCGGCGCGACGCCGCTCTGCAGGATCGCCTTGGTGATGACGCCGGTGCCGGGGCCAAGCTCGAGGACCGGCAGGCCGGAGGTGTGGTCGATGACGCTCGCCATGCGCCGGGCGGTGAAGCCGGATGTCGGCACGATGGAGCCGACGGCCTTCATGTTGCTGCGGAATCCCTTGAAGAAGCGGATTTCCTCGTCGAACTTGCGACCGAGCCGTTCCTTGACCTTCACGCCGAGCTTCATGCACGCCCCCAGGGATACACCCGTCTGTCGCCGGCGGTTGAGCCCGCCCGGCTTCGTTGCTGCGGCCTCATGTCCGCATCTTGTTGACGAGAATGTGACGGTATTTGCGTCAAAAACAAGTCTCATTGCGGCATTTCTGCGCAAGGTGCGAGGTTTTCCTTACGCTTATGGAAAACGGGCCCGCCGGTCCGGCAAGCCCGTTTCGATTCTCGCGGTGCCGCTGAGGCGTCGGGGACGCCGGCGCGTTCTTAGACGCGCATCGGCATCAGCACGTAGAGCGCATCGTCGCCGGCGAGATCGCGCACCAGCGTCGGCGAGCCCGGATCGGCCAGCATGAACACCGCCTCCTCGCCCGAAAGCTGAGAGGTGATGTCGAGCAAATATTTGGCATTGAAGCCGATTTCCAGCGGATCGCCGTCATAGCCGACCGGCAGTTCTTCCGTGGCGCTGCCGGAATCCGGGTTGTTGACGGTCAGCGTCAGCTGTCCATCGACCAGCGCGAGCTTCACCGCCCGGCCGCGTTCCGACGAGATGGTGGAGACGCGATCGACGGCGGAGGCGAAGGAGGCGCAGTCGATGCGCAGTTCCTTGTCGTTGGCCGTCGGGATGACGCGCTGGTAGTCCGGGAAGGTGCCGTCGATCAGCTTCGAGGTCATGACGATGGAGCCGATGGTGAAGCGGATCTTCGCATCGGAGACTTCGACGGTGACCGTGAGATCGGGATTGTCCACGAGCTTCTGGAGTTCGCCGACCGTCTTGCGCGGAATGATGATGCCCGGCATGCCTTCCGAGCCCGAGGGCGCTTCCACGTCGGCGCGGGCCAGGCGGTGGCCATCGGTCGCAACGGAGCGCAGCTTGAGCTTGCCCTGGCTTTCCACCGTATGGATGAAGATGCCGTTGAGGTAATAGCGCGTCTCTTCCGTGGAGATGGCGAACTGGGTGCGGTCGATCAGCATCTTCAGCTCGCTCGCCTTGAGACGGAACGTGTGGGAGAAGGCGCCGGTGGTCAGGTCCGGAAAGTCGCTTTGCGGCAGGCACTGCAGCGAGAATTTCGAGCGGCCGGAGGCGACCGTCATGGTGGCGCCGTCGGGCGCGGTGGCGAGCATCACTTCCGAGCCGTCCGGCAGCTTGCGTACGATATCGTAGAGCAGATGCGCCGGCACGGTCGTGGCGCCGGCCTGCTGGATCTCGGCCGGGGTCGCTTCCGTCACTTCGAGGTCGAGGTCGGTCGCCTTCATATCGAGGCTGGTGCCTTCGGCGCGCAGCAGGATGTTGGAGAGAATCGGGATCGTGGTGCGCCGTTCCACCACCCGGTGAACGTGGTTCAGCGTTTTGAGAAGGTTCGACCGCTCGATGGTGATACGCATGATGCTACCGCTTTGGACCGGCATGCCGCAGGCCGCGGCACGCGCATGATGTGTGACTGGCGTGGCGGCAAAGTCCGCCCTCAGACGTGGAGGCGCAAAATGGCAGATATCCCGCAGCGGATGCAAGCGCTTTTGCCGGCCGCCGGCCTTATCCCGCAGTAACCTTACCGTGGCCGGGGCGCGGGGCATTGTGACCCCCGGCGCGCCTTGCTCTCGCCGCCCGCCTCCCGCATAAGGGGCGGGCAGGGACGGGCAAGCGCGCGGCGCCCCGCCCGCGTCAGGATGGGGTGCATGCAGGATCGACCGAAGACCTACCGGGTCCACGCAACCGAGATCACGGCCCGGCCGCTGGAGGGCGCGCTCTACCTCGTCGCGACACCCATCGGCAATCTTTCCGACATCACGCTGCGCGCGCTGGAAACGCTGGCCGGTGCGGATGTGCTGGCCTGCGAGGACACCCGCGTCACCCGCGTGCTCCTCGACCGCTACGGCATCGTCAACCGTCCCTATGCCTATCACGAACACAATGCCGCCGAGGTCGGCCCGCGCCTGATCGAGGCGCTGGAGGCGGGCAAGTCCGTCGCGCTCGTCTCCGATGCCGGCACGCCGCTCGTCTCCGATCCCGGCTTCCGGCTGGCGGAGGCGGCGATCGCCGCCGGCATCCGCGTCGTGCCGATCCCCGGTCCCTCCGCGCCGCTGGCCGCGCTGGTCGGTGCCGGCCTGCCCAACGACGCGTTTCTGTTCGCCGGCTTCCTGCCCGTGAAGGACAAGGCGCGCCGCGAGCGGCTGGCGGCCTTCGCCGATGTCGCCGCCACCCTGATCTTCTTCGAATCCCCGCACCGTATCGCCGATACGGTGCGCATCGCATCGGAAGTGCTGGGGCCGGAGCGCGCCGGCGTCGTCTGCCGCGAACTGACGAAGACCTTCGAGGAATTCCGCCGCGGCACGCTGGGGGAGCTCGCCGCCCATTACGGCGAGGCGGGCCCGGTCAAGGGCGAGATCGTGTTCCTCGTCGGCCCGCCGGGCGAGGCCGCCGCCCCGGATGCGGCCGATGTCGATGCGCTGCTGGTGAGGCTCGCCGCAGAGCTTCCGGCCGGCAAGGCGGCGACCGAGGCCGCGCGCCAGACCGGCCTTGCCCGCAGCGATCTCTATCAGCGGCTCCTCGCCCTCAAGACCGGCGCATGACACGGGGCGGGCGGCCATCGACACCCGATCCCGCCCGCCGCAAGGCGCTCCGACGCGGCGCGCTCGCCGAGATCCGCGCCGCCATCGCGCTCACACTGAAGGGCTACCGCATCATCGGTCTGAGGGTCCGCACCCCGCTTGGCGAAATCGACCTGATCGCCCGGCGCGGCGATCTCGTCGCCATCGTCGAGGTCAAGGCGCGCCGCGATCTCGCCGCCGGCGTCGATGCCGTGACGCTTGCCGCGCGCCGCCGCATCCGGGCCGCCGCCGACCTCTGGCTGTCGCGCCGCACTGACGCCGCCCGCCTGTCGCTGCGGTTCGACATCGTCGTCGTCTCGGGCTGGTCCTGGCCGCGCCATTTCACGGACGCCTTCTGACCGCCTGCCCACCCTGCGATTTTTTGGGGGAGCGCATCGGCGCCGTGTCGTGGAAATGAAACAGAACTGTCGCTCGGTCTTCATCCGGAAGGCTTAGGTGCCTGCCATCCCCAACGACCACTGCGGTGGAGAGGACAGGACCATGAGCAAGAAAATCGCGTTTGCCGGCCTCGCGCTGGCCTTTTCGGTAACCAACAGCTACGCCGCCACCACCATCACCTGGTGGCACGGCATGGGCGGCCGCAACGGCGAAGTCATCAACGAGCTTGCCCAGAAGTTCAATGCATCGCAGTCCGAATGCGCGCTGAACCCGGTTTCCAAGGGCACGTATGAAGAGGCTCTCTCGGCCGGCATCGCCGCCTTCCGTTCGGGCGAGCAGCCCAACATCCTGCAGGTCTTCGATGCCGGTGCCGCCACCATCATCAATGCCAAGGGCGCGACGATCGCCGCCGAAGACCTCCTGAAGGACAACGGCTACACGCTCGACCGCGATGCCTTCATCGAAGGCGTGCGCTATTTCTACGCCGATGCCAGCGGCAAGTTCGTCGGCATGCCCTTCAATTCCTCGGCCCCGATCATGTATCTCAACGACGAAGCCCTGAAAAAGGCCGGCGTCGAGGCCCCCAAGACCTGGGAGGAGTTCGAGGCGATCGCCCCGAAGCTCAAGGAAGCCGGCTACATTCCGCTCGTCCAGTCGCAGCTGACCTGGCAGTTCACCGAGAACTTCTTCTCGCGCAACAACATCCAGTTCGCCTCCAACAACAACGGCTATGACAGCGTCGTCGACACCACGATCAACGTCACCGACCCGAACCACGTCATGATGTATGAGAAGCTGAAGGCCTGGTACGATCAGGGCCTGTTCGGCTATTACGGCGCCGCCTGGAACGATAACCAGAAGATGTTCGAGGAAGGCAAGGCCGCGCTCTGGATCGGTTCGTCCGGCTCCTTCGGCGGCCTGCAGAAGACCGCCAAGATGCCCTTCTCCGCAACCTTCCTGCCCTATTGGGGCTCCATCAAGGGTGCCGGCGTGCATTCCTTCATCGGCGGCGCCGCCCTCTTCGCCATGGCAGGCAAGCCGGCTGAGGAAAACAAGTGCACGGCCGCCTTCTTCAACTTCCTGACCTCGACCGAGATCCAGAAGTTCTACCACGAGGCCACCGGCTACGTGGCCATCACCAACGCCGCCTACGAGCTGGCGAAGTCGGAAGGCTACTACAAGGAAAAGCCGGCCGCCGAAGTCGGCATCAAGCAGCTGCAGCTGCCGTCTGCCGAGTGGAACAAGGGCTACCGCCTCGGCTTCTACCCGCAGATCCGCGCCATCATGGAACGCGAATACAACCGCATCTTCGCCGGTGAAACGACCCCGAAGGCCGCGATGGAAACGATCAAGAAGGAAGCCGACGAGCTTCTGGCCCGCTTCGCCAAGACGGCCGGCTGATCGATCCCCCCTGACATGCCTGAAACACCCGGAAGCCCCGCGCTTCCGGGTGCATTCCTGAAAGGGCTCCGATGAAACGCGTCCAGTTCCAGTCGCGATATCTGCCGTATCTGCTGCTCCTGCCGCAGTTCGTGATCATCTCGATCTTCTTCTACTGGCCGGCCGCCCAGGCCATCACCTCGTCCTTCTACATCGAGGATCCCTTCGGCTTCGGCTCCACCTTCGTCGGCCTTTCCAACTATACGGACGTGCTGTTGTCGGCCGAGTACCGCAAGATCGCGCTCTTCACGCTGGTCTTCTGCATACTCGTGACCTTTCTCGTCCTCTCGCTCGGCCTGCTGCTGGCCCTGAAGGCCGATGCCGTCATTCGCGGCCAGTCCGCCTACAAGACGCTGCTGATCGTGGTCTACGCCATCGCCCCGCCGGTCGCCGGGCTGATCGGCATGATGTTCTTCGACCAGCACATCGGCCCCTTCGTCAAATTCGTCGCCCTCTTCGGCTGGGACATGAAGGTGGGGCTCAACTATTTCGACACGGCCTTCGCGATGATCGTGGTGGCGGTCTGGAACCAGATTCCCTACAATTTCATCGTCTTCCTCTCCGGCCTGCAGGGTATTCCCGTCTCCGTCCGCGAGGCCGCCGCCATCGACTGCAAGTCCGGCACGCGCCGTTTCTGGACCGTCATCCTGCCGCTGCTGACGCCGACGGCCTTCTTCCTCCTGGTCATCAACATGACCTATTCGCTCTTCGACACCTTCGGCGTCATCGACGTCATCTCGAAGGACAAGCCGGCCGACAATCCGATCACGCTGGTCTACAAGGTCTATCTCGACGGCTTCCGGGGCAATGATCTCGGCTCGTCCTCGGCGCAATCCGTCATCCTCATGCTGGTCGTGCTCGTTCTGACGATGATCCAGTTCCGCTTCATCGAACGCCGCGTTCACTACGGCTGAGGAGAGCGCCATGCACCGCACCGGATTTTTCGATCACCTGATCCTCCTCCTCGGCGTCTTCTTCATGGTGGGGCCGCTGGTCGTGGCCTTCACGACATCCACCCATTCGGCCGCCGACATCCATTCCAACGGGCTGATGCTGTCGATCGGCAATGACGGCCTTTCGACCTATGACAAGGTCCTGTTCCGCGGCAGCGGCTTCACCGGCGCCGTCACCGGCCTCTCCATGACCATGAACTCGCTGATCCTCGGCATCGGCTTTGCCGTCGGCAAGATCGTGCTGTCGATGCTGGCGGCCTATGCCATCGTCTATTTCCGCTTCCGCTTCGCGACCATCGCCTTCTGGCTGATCTTCACCACGCTGCTTTTGCCGCTCGAAGTGCGCATCATGCCCTCCTATCAGGTGATGAGCGATCTCCACATGCTCAACACCTATCAGGGCCTCATCCTGCCGCTGCTGGCGTCGGCGACAGGCACCTTCTTCTTCCGCCAGTTCTTCAAATCCGTGCCCGAGGAGCTGCTCGAGGCCGCCCGCATCGATGGCGCAGGGCCGGTGAAGTTCTTCATCGACATTCTCGTGCCCCTGTCGCGCACCATGATCGCGGCCGTCTTCATCATCATGTTCGTCTATGGCTGGAACCAGTATCTCTGGCCCATGCTGATGACCACCGACGAGCGCTTCTACACGCTGATGCGCGGCATCAAGCAGATCCTGCAGGTCTGGGTGGGCTCGCAGATCCCCGATTACAACGAGGCCTTCGCGCTCGCCGTGCTCGCCATGCTGCCGCCCGTCATCATCGTCGTCCTGTTCCAGTCCTGGTTCATCAAGGGCCTCACCGAAAGCGACAAGTAAGGAAAAACGCCATGGCCGATATCACCATCGCCGGTGTCTCGAAGATCTATCAGGGTGGCGTCGAGGCGGTGAAATCCGTCTCGATCGACATTGCCGACGGCGAGTTCATCGTGCTCGTCGGCCCCTCCGGCTGCGGCAAATCCACCCTGCTGCGCATGGTGGCGGGGCTGGAAACCATCTCGAAGGGCACGGTGATGATCGGCGACCGCGTGGTCAACAATACCGACCCCGCCGACCGCGACATCGCCATGGTCTTCCAGAACTATGCGCTCTACCCGCACATGACCGTCTTCGAGAACCTCGCCTACGGCCTGAAGAACCGCAAGACGCCGAAGGCCGAGATCGCCGCGCGCGTCGCCGAAGCCGCCCGCATGCTGGAGATCGAACAATATCTCGACCGCAAGCCGCGCGCGCTTTCCGGCGGCCAGCGCCAGCGCGTCGCCATGGGCCGCGCCATCGTGCGCAAGCCCGCCGCCTTCCTCTTCGACGAGCCGCTGTCGAACCTCGATGCCAAGCTGCGCGTCTCCATGCGCGGCGAGATCAAGCGGCTGCAGAAGCGGCTCGGCACCACATCCCTCTACGTCACCCACGACCAGCTGGAGGCCATGACGCTCGCCGACCGCCTCGTTGTGCTCTCGGGCGGCCAGATCGAGCAGATCGGCCATCCCCTCGACGTCTACCACCGCCCGGCCTCCACCTTCGTCGCAAGCTTCATCGGCTCGCCCGCCATGAACCTCGTGACCGCCCATGTCGAAAACGGCGCCGCGTCGATCGGCGCATACCCGGTTGTGGGATCCATGCCGGCGATGGAAAACGGCGCCGTGACGCTCGGTCTGCGGGCCGAGGACATCCAGATCGTCGAGGCCGGAACACCCGGTGCGCTGCCCTTCCGGCTCGATTATACCGAAGAGCTGGGCGCGCAGCGCCTGCTGCATGGGGCCGTCGCCGGTCAGCCCCTCACCGTTGCCGCCTCGCCGGATATTGTGCTGAGGGACACGCTGTCGATCCTGCCGCCGGCCGGCCGCCTGCACTGGTTTGACGCGGCAACCGGAAAGCGCATCGAAGGCGTGCCGCAGGCCGCGCCCGTCCTTGCAAGGCCCTTCGCCCCGGCTGAAAACGCGACGGCGGGAGCCTATTGATGATCACCGATCTGGTTGCCGAGCTTGCCGTTCCCTCCGCGCTGGAAATCGAGCGCTGGAAAAGCCTTGAGCGCACAATCGTTGCCCATGAAGCCGAGGCGGCCGGCATTTCCGCGCTGAACACGCTGGAGCTTGGCGGCCGGCCAGGCCGCAGCGGGCCGCTCGCCTTTCCCTTCACCGCCATCGCCTGGAACCTCGAACGCTGCCTGTTTCCGGAGCTCTCGGCTGACCACCTCGCCGCCACCGGCGCGTCCCTCGTACTGCTGTCGGAGATGGACAATGGCATGGCCCGCACCGGCCAGCGCCACACCACCGCGCGGCTCGCGTCGATGCTCTCCATGGCCTATGCCTATGGCGTCGAATTCATCGAACTCGGCCTCGGCTCCGAGATCGAGGCGAGCTTTGCGACGGACCCCCACAATGCCCGCGGCTTCCACGGCAATGCGCTGGCGGCGTCTGTCACGCTCGCGCGGCCCTTCCTGCTGCGCCTGTGGGGCGAGCGCCCGTGGTTCACCCGCGAGGGCGACCAGCCGCGGCTTGGCGACCGCTGCGCCATCGGCGCCGTCATCGCCACCGAAACGGGCCCGATGCTCGCCGTCTCCGTGCATCTCGAAAGCGCCACCACCGCCGCCTATCGCGAACGCCAGGTGACGGAGATGCTGGATGCGCTGGACGCAGCCTTTCCCGGCATCCCGACGCTGATCGGCGGCGACCTCAACACGGGCAATCATGCCGGCGGCGATTTCGAAGCCGAGGGCCTGTTCCGGGTTGCGGCCGGGCGGGGTTACGAGCGGCATGGCGGCCCGCTCGACGTGATGACCACGCGCCCGAGCCTCATCACCCGCTGGCCGGACCGCGCCATGAAGCTCGACTGGTTCCTCGCGCGCGGCCTGGTTATCGGCGAGACCACCATCGTTCCCTCGCTCGACACCAGCGGCCGGCCGCTCTCCGACCACGACATGATCGTCTGCCGCATCGACGGCTTCGCCTGAGGCGCCGCGGAGGCACGATCGCCGCCTTGTCAGGCGTCGTCCGGCCCTCTACATCGTCAGGGCTTTCATTCCCGGGGAAACGAGATGGCCAAGATCCTGAACGTCGGCGTGCAGATGGACCATGTGTCCGGCATCAACATCGCAGGCGACTCCACTTTTGCGATGAGCCTTGAGGCGCAGCTGCGCGGGCACCGCCTGTTCCACTACACGCCCGACAAGCTCTCGCTGCGCGACGGCACGGTCTATGCCACCGTGCAGCCGATGGAACTGCGCGACGTGAAGGGCGATCACTTCACGCTGGGCGAGCCCGAGCGCATCGATCTTGCGACGATGGATGTGGTGCTGCTGCGCCAGGACCCGCCCTTCGACATGGCCTACATCACCTCGACGCATCTGCTGGAGCGCATCCACCCGAAGACGCTGGTGGTGAACGATCCGGCCTGGGTGCGCAATTCGCCCGAGAAGATCTTCGTCACCGAGTTTGCCGACCTCATGCCGAAGACGCTGATCACCCGCGATCCGGCCGAGATCGCCCGCTTCCGCGAGGAGATGGGCGACATCATCCTGAAGCCGCTCTACGGCAATGGCGGCGCCGGCGTGTTCCATTCCACCCGCGACGACCGCAACATGTCCTCGCTTCTCGAAATGTTCGGCCAGATGTTCCGCGAGCCCTTCATCGCCCAGCAATATCTGCCGGCCGTGCGCAAGGGCGACAAGCGCATCCTGCTGGTGGATGGCGAGCCCGTGGGTGCAATCAACCGCGTGCCGGCCGAGCATGACAGTCGCTCCAACATGCATGTCGGCGGCCGCGCCGAGGCGACCGAGCTGACGACCCGCGAAAAGGAAATCTGCGCCCGCATCGGTCCGGCCCTTCGTGACCGCGGCTTCCTGCTCGTCGGCATCGACGTCATCGGCGATTACATGACCGAGATCAACGTGACGTCGCCGACAGGCATCCGCGAGGTGAAGAAGTTCGGCGGCGCCGACATCGCAGCCCTTCTGTGGGACGCCATCGAACGCAAGCGCGGCTGAGACGCCGGAGCGACCTCTATTTTGCTCTGCTGATTCAACCGCATGCAATCCTTGCGATGGAATCCTGCGGTTTGTTCGCATAATGTTCTTGTCAACAATCGCATGGCGTGCAAGATTTGCCGTCATGGGTTGTAACGGTGCAGGGCTGCTGGGGAAACCATCCTGGGCGCCGGGCCGGGCAGAACGGGTGAGGGCAGGGCATGGTCGCGCGGGTTCAGACGGTTGCCTTTCAGGGGATCGAGGGCGTGGCCGTCGACGTGCAGGTCATGGTCGCGCCGGGCCGCGTCGGCATGCAGATCGTCGGCCTGCCGGACAAGGCGGTTGCCGAGAGCCGCGAGCGGGTGCAGGCCGCGCTGCATGCCTCGGGCCTCGCGCTCCCCGCCAAGAAGGTCACCGTCAATCTCGCGCCCGCCGACCTGCCGAAGGAGGGCTCGCATTTCGACCTCGCCATCGCGCTCGGCCTGATGGCGGCGCTGGGTGCCATCCCGGCCGATGCGCTGTCGTCCTATGTCGTCATCGGCGAACTGAACCTCGATGGCACGATCGCAGCCGTCGCCGGTGCGCTGCCGGCGGCCATCAGCGCCCATGCGCTGGATCGCGGCCTCATCTGCCCGGCCGACAGCGGCGCCGAAGCGGCCTGGGCGGGCGCCGAGATCGACATTCTCGCACCCCGCAGCCTGATTGCGCTGGCCAACCATTTCCGGGGAACGCAGGTCCTGTCGCGCCCCGTGCCGGCGATCCGCGCGCTGGCCGCCAACCTGCCCGACCTCGCCGACATCAAGGGCCAGGAAAGCGCCAAGCGGGCGCTGGAGGTGGCGGCTGCCGGAAACCACAATCTGCTGATGGTCGGGCCGCCCGGTTCCGGCAAGTCGATGCTGGCCGCGCGCCTGCCCTCCATCCTGCCGCCCTTGTCGCCGGCCGAGCTTCTGGATGTCTCGATGATCCATTCGGTGGCGGGGCAACTGCCGGGTGGCAAGCTCTCCGACCGCCGCCCCTTCCGCACCCCGCACCATTCCGCCACCATGGCGGCGATGGTCGGCGGCGGGCTCAGGGCCCGGCCGGGCGAAGCCTCGCTCGCCCATCACGGCGTTCTGTTCCTCGACGAGTTTCCCGAATTTTCCCCACAGGTGCTCGATGCCCTGCGCCAGCCGCTGGAAACGGCCGAATGCGTGATCGCGCGGGCCAATCACCGCGTCTCCTATCCCGCCGCCTTCCAGCTCGTCGCGGCCATGAATCCTTGCCGCTGCGGCATGGCGGGCGAGCCCGGCCACCAGTGCGCGCGCGGCCCGCGCTGCGTGGCCGACTACCAGGCCCGCATCTCCGGCCCGCTGCTCGATCGCATCGACATCCGCATCGACGTGCCCGCCGTTGCCGCCGCCGATCTCCTGCGCCCCGCCCCGGCCGAAACCAGCGCCACGGTCGCCGCGCGCGTCGCCGAGGCGCGCCTGCTGCAGGAGGATCGCTTCCGGGCGCTGTCGGCCGGCCGCGTGACCAGCAATGCGCGCTGCAGTTCGGCCCTGATCGAGACGGTGGCGGAACCCGATCCCGGCGCGCTGCACCTGCTGCGCGACGCGGCGGAGAAGATGCGGCTGTCGGCGCGCGCCTATCACCGCGTGCTGAAAGTGGCGCGCACGCTCGCCGATCTCGACGCCTGCCCGACGGTCGGCCGCCTTCACATTGCCGAGGCGATCTCCTACCGCATCGTCGGCGACCGCATGCCGGCAGCCGCCTGATCCCCGATGTCGATGGCGGGGCCCGGGGCGACCGGGCCTGAGGTGACCGGGCCAGAAGCGCCGGCCAGAAGGTCGGCCGTCGCGGGGCGCGGAGATCCCCGGTCGATGGCGTCAGTAATCGCCCTGCACCGTCTGGCGCCCGCATGACCCCTTTGGGGTGTCGCGCCGATCATGAGAAAAGCGCTGCGCGATGGAACGGATGCAGATTGGCACTGAAGAGACCTTTGTCTGGAGAAGGCGTGTCGGCCTTCGTTCCGTGCCGGCCGGCTGGGCGCATGGCCAGCAATGCGGGAGGCTGACAGCAAGGTCCGGCGAAATCCGGTCCGGCAAGGACACGGTCCTCGTTCCCGGCGGTTGGTGGACGCGCCGACGGGTACGCGCGGACCGCTTGGCAACCGATGTCAGGCCTCGTCGCTGCGCGGCGTGATGGCGCTGAGGGGAAGGCTCAGGCGCACCTCCGCGCCCTCCGGCGGCAGGCGGGTATGCTGGCTGCCGCCCATGCCGGCAATCACACGCTGCTGGAGCGTGGTGCCGAAGCCCTGCTTTTCCGCGGGCGCCGGGGGAGGGCCGCCGCGTTCGATCCAGTCGATGGAGACCTGCTCGCGGCCGTCGATGGTGGTTAACGACCAGCTGACCGTCAAATGTCCGCTCTGGTTCGACAGGGCGCCGTATTTGGCCGCATTGGTCGCGAGTTCGTGCAGGATGAGGCTGAGCGAGAGCACCGCCTGCGAGACAAGCGGCACGGCGGGCCCGTCAAGAGCGATGCGGCCACTGCCCGGTTCTGCAAAGGGCGCCAAAGACTGCTGGACGACGGCCCCCAGTGTCGCCTGCTCGAGCCCGCCGACACCGCGCAGGAGCAGGTTGGAGCGGCCCATGGCATCCAGCCGCTCGCGCAGCATGGCAGCGAGTTCCTTCGGCGTCTGGGCGTAGCGCTGCGACAGGCCGATGACGGCGCCCATGGTTGCAAAGATGTTCTTCAGGCGATGGTCGAGTTCGCGGGCCAGCACATCCTGCTGCTCGGCCAGCCGTTCCTTCTCCGTCCGCTCCTTGCGCTCCGCCCGGAACGCCTTTGCGAGCAGATGGATCAGCCACAGATCGATGGAAACGATCCCGGCATAGAAGGTCATGGCCAGCAGCGCCGAGGGCGACATGCCGAAACTGCCGACCGGGGGAATGAAAAACAGCCACGCGACAAGGCCACACAGTGCCGCCGTGACGGCCCCAGGACCGATGCCCAGGATGAAGCCCGTGAGGATAACGGCCGGAAAAAAGGTCACAAAGGGAAAGCCGGGCGGCAGATAGGGATTGGCAATGTAGCGGATCAGGCAGGCGATCCCCGCCATGCCGATCGCCACAAGGTAATGGCCGGCAATCCGCATCGGCGTACGGCGCTCCGGCCGGCGATCGAAATTGGCAAAGCGGCTGAACCACGCCGTCTTCAGGGTCATGAAAAAACTCGAACTCCGGGCGCAGACAGATGATGCGAGATTGAACCGTGCCTGCCGTCGGGTCTGCCAGGTGATGCCTCCGGAAAGGCCGCTACGCCTTCCAACCGCGATGCCTAAAGTATGCCGCTTCTTCTGTTCGTCAAGGGTTTCGTTCGGCTTTCGGGAGGTGGAAATGCTCTCACGGTTTCATGGGGATAGGCAGGCATATCAGGAAACGGGCGCCCGTCGATGACCCCGAGCCCGCGGCGGCCAACGGGGGCCATGCGCCTCCCTGAAAGGCGCTCAGGAATAGGCGCGCCCGCGGCCGGCAGTTCAATCCGGCCGGAGAGCCGCGAGGAGCGATAAAGGGGTGACCGATGCACCGTGTGAGTGAACGAAAGGCGATATCATGCACCGGTCTCGTCTCAACCGGCGCAACAGGGAAGGGGCGGGCCACAGGCGCGGCCCGCCGGCCTTTTCCTCAGGCGCCGAGGCCTTCGAAAAGCACGGTCGAGAGGTAGCGCTCGGCAAAGGAGGGGATGATGACGACGATCGTCTTTCCCTCGTTCTCCGGCCGCTGGCCGATGGCGATGGCAGCCGTCAGCGCAGCACCGGAGGAAATGCCGACCGGAACGCCTTCGAGGCGGGCGACTTCGCGGGCCGTTGCGACAGCATCGGCGCTGGCAACGGTGACCACTTCGTCATAGATGCCCGTGTCGAGGATCGCGGGCGCAAAGCCGGCGCCGATCCCCTGGATCTTGTGGGGGCCCGGCTGGCCGCCGGAGAGCACGGGTGATTCCGCCGGCTCGACGGCGACGACCTTCAGCGAGGCCTTGTGCTGCTTCAGCACCTGCCCGGCGCCGGTGATCGTGCCGCCCGTGCCGATGCCGGAGACGAGGATATCGACGGCGCCATCCGTGTCGTTCCAGATTTCCAGCGCCGTCGTCTTGCGGTGGATTTCCGGGTTTGCCGGATTTTCGAACTGCTGGGGAATGATGGCGTCCGGCAGCGTCTCGACCAGTTCCTGCGCCTTGGCGATCGCGCCCTTCATGCCCTTGGCGCCTTCGGTCAGCACCAGCTCGGCACCCAGAAGGGCCAGCATCTTGCGCCGCTCGATCGACATGGTCTCGGGCATGGTGAGGATGAGCTTGTAGCCCTTGGCGGCGGCAACGAAGGCGAGCGCGATACCGGTATTGCCCGAGGTCGGCTCGACCAGCGTCGTCTTGCCAGGGGTGATCTTGCCCTGCGCTTCCAGCGTCTCGATCATGGCGACGCCGATACGGTCCTTGACGGAGGCGATCGGGTTGAAGAATTCGAGCTTGGCGAGCAGATGCGCCTTCACGCCCTTCTCGGCGGCCAGCTTGTCCAGTCGAACGATCGGCGTGTCGCCAATGGTCTCGGTGATCGAATTGTAGATGCGCCCGCGGCCCGGCTTGCGTGTCTCCGACATGGAAGTCTCCCCTGTTGATCCTGTTGAGGTGACAGGAGAATAGGGGCTCGCCGGCCCCCATGCCAGTGCCGCGCCGGCATGGAAGCCGCCGCTCACGAGAATTTTCGCCTAGCAAACGACGCTTTGGCGAACAACCGTTTCAGGCGGCCTTGGCGATCATATAGGCCGCGGTGCCGGCCAGAATGCTGCCCGCCGTGCGGTTCAGGATCTTCAGGGCCTGCGGGCGGGCCAGCAGCAGGCGCGCCCGGCTGGCAAGCAGGATATAGGGCAGGAGAACGGCCAGCAGCACCAGTGCGGTCGCAATGATCAGGATGGCGTAATCGACGGCCGTCACATGGGCGATGTCGATCAGCGTCGGCGTCAGCGCCAGATAGAACAGCATGGTCTTGGGATTGCCGAGCGTGACGAGCAGGCCGGAGAGGAAGGCCGCGGCCGGGCTGGACGGCGCGCGTGCCGCCACCTCCTGCGGCAGGATGCCGGCGGTCCAGAGCTTCCAGCCGACATAGGCGAGATAGAGCGCGCCGATGATCTTGATGGCGAGGAAGACGCCGGCAAAGGTTTCCGCAATCACGGCAAGGCCGAGCACGGCTGCGGTGAGATAGACGAGATCGCCGAGAATGAGGCCGAGCCCCATGAAGAAGGTCTCGCGAAAGCCGGTGCCGAGCGCGCGCGCCACGATCGCCGTCATGCCCGGCCCGGGAATGGCGGCGGCGATGAAGAGGGCAAGACTGTAGGCCAGCAGCGTGGTGATGCTCATCGGCGTTCCCGAACCGGTTGGAAGGATGGTGTCCTGTCTTACGCCCGCGCGGCGTCTTTGCAAAGATGGCCGCATGCAACCCATCCGGCGCCCGTGCGTTCCCGCAAAGGTCATCCGCCCCATCGGGGCCGCCAGACAGGGAGACAGCCATGACGACAGCGCTCGTCCTGATCGACATGCAGGTGGGAATCGTCGCGGGTCAGGCGCAGCCGCGCCGCCAGCGCACGCTCGACCGCGCCTATGATACGGTCGCGGCCCGTCTCGGCACCGTGACGCGCAAGGCCCGCGAGGCTGAGGTTCCCGTCCTCTTCGTCCAGCACGAGGATGCCGCCGACCCGCACTTGACGGCCGGCAGCCCCGGCTGGCAGTTGCGCGCGGAATTCGCGCCCGAAGACCGGGACCACATCGTCGCAAAGGCTGCCTGCGATGCCTTTCACGAAACGACGCTGCTCGATGCGCTGCGCACGCTCGACATTTCGCATCTGGTGATCGGCGGGGCGCTGACGCCGTTCTGCATCGACACCACCGTGCGCCGCGCCGTCTCCCACGGCTTCGACGTGACGCTGCTGTCCGACGGCCAGATGTCGGTCGACATGGGCGGCTGGTCCTACACCCAGGTCATCGGCCACCATAATCGCATTCTCGAAGGCTTCTCGGCCGGCGCGCATACGGTGCGCCTCGTGCGCTGCGGCGATCTGGAATTCGCGGTGGCGCCGAAGGGGGCGTTGAAGGTGTCCTAGACGCCGGTGCCTGTCGAGCCAAAGCCGCCGGTGCCGCGCGCGGTCTCGCTGACATCGTCGATCTCGGTGACCGTTGCTTGCGTAACAGGCGCTATCACCGCCTGCGCAATGCGCATGCCGCGCTCCACCGTGAAGGGCTCGGCGCCGAGATTGATCAGCAGAACCTTCACCTCGCCACGATAGTCGCTGTCGATGGTGCCGGGCGTGTTGAGGCACGTGATGCCGTGCTTGAAGGCAAGGCCGGAGCGCGGGCGGACCTGCATCTCGAAACCATCCGGCACCTCGAAGATGAAGCCGGTCGGCACCAGCATGCGTTCTCCGGGCAAAAGCACCATCGGCTCGCCGGCCGGCACGGCGGCGGCAAGGTCCATGCCGGCCGCACCCGACGTCTCATAGCGCGGCAGGGCGATGCCCTCGCCATGCGGCAGGCGTTTCAGGGCAAGGCGCGGTGGGGAAAGGGCGTTTGTCATGCCGCCATAAGCCGGGCCGGGTGGCGGGCCGTCAATTGCATCTTGGCCCCCGAGCCTGTAAAGACGCGCCCAACTCACAGGATTTGAAGCCACCATGACGGAAACACTCGCCGAGGCGGTCTCCCGCCGCCGCACCTTCGCGATCATCGCGCACCCGGACGCCGGCAAGACCACGCTGACGGAAAAGCTCTTGCTGTTCGGCGGCGCCATCCAGCTCGCCGGCGAGGTGAAGGCCAAGAAGGACCGCATCCAGACACGCTCCGACTGGATGAAGATCGAGCGCGAGCGCGGCATCTCCGTCGTGACCTCGGTGATGACCTTCGAATATGACGGCAACGTCTTCAACATTCTCGACACGCCCGGCCACGAAGACTTCGCCGACGACACCTATCGCACGCTGACGGCGGTGGATGCGGCCGTCATGGTCATCGACGCCGCCAAGGGCATCGAGCCGCGCACGCTGAAGCTCTTCGAAGTCTGCCGCATGCGGGACATTCCGATCATCACCTTCATCAACAAGATGGACCGCGAAAGCCGCGATCCCTTCGAGATCCTGGACGAGGTGGAGGAGAAGCTGGCGCTGGACACGGCGCCGGTGACCTGGCCGATCGGCCGATCCAAGACCTTCTGCGGCTCCTATACGCTCGCTGAAAACACCGTGCGCGGTTCCGATACCGAGGTCGTCCCGACCAAGGTCAACGGTCCGCAGGCCGTGGCGAGCCGCCTGCCGGAAAACGAGCGCGAGGCCTTCATCGCGGAGGTGGAGCTGGCCCGTGAAGCCTGCCGCCCCTTCGATCGCCAGAGCTTCCTCGAAGGCCACATGACGCCGGTCTTCTTCGGCTCGGCGCTCCGGAATTTCGGCGTGCGTGACCTCATCAACGCGCTCGGCGATTTCGCCCCGCCGCCGCGCGACCAGGTGGCCGATGTGCGCACCGTGCATGCGGCCGAGGAGAAGATGACGGCCTTCGTCTTCAAGATCCAGGCGAACATGGACCCGAACCACCGCGACCGCATCGCCTTTGCCCGGATCTGCTCCGGCAAGCTGGAGCGCGGCATGAAGGCGCGGCTGGCCCGCACCGGCAAGCAGCTTGGGCTCACCGCGCCGCAGTTCTTCTTCGCTTCGCAGCGCCAACTGGCCGACACCGCCTATGCCGGCGACGTGGTGGGCATTCCCAACCACGGCACGCTGCGCATCGGGGACACGCTGACGGAAGGCGAGGCGCTGGTCTTCCAGGGCGTGCCGAACTTCTCGCCGGAAATCCTGCGTCGCGTGCGGCTGGAAGATGCGATGAAGGCCAAGAAGCTGAAGGAAGCCCTGCAGCAGATGGCCGAAGAAGGCGTCGTGCAGCTTTTCTCGCCGGAAGACGGCTCGCCCGCCATCGTCGGCGTCGTCGGCGCCCTGCAGCTCGACGTGCTCAAGGAACGCCTGCAGCAGGAATACGGCCTGCCGGTCTCCTTCGAAATGTCGCGCTTTTCCGTCTGCCGCTGGATCTCGGCGGAGAAGGCGGAGGATCTGGAAAAATTCGTCACCGTGCGCCGCGGCGATATTGCCCGCGACCTCGATGGCGACCCGGTCTTCCTCGCCCAGGACAGCTTCTCGCTGCGCTACGAGGCCGAACGCTATCCCGCCATCAAGATGGCCGCGATCAAGGAATATCATGTCGCCAAGGCGGCGTGATGGGACAAGGGCGCGGGGCGGCTTCGTCGGCTGCGCTCATGCGCCCCGCTGCCGCTTCTCCGCCACCGCCACCGTCAGCGCCATGACGAAGGCCATGCTGGCCGAAAGCGAGCGGAAGCCGGCATGATCTGCCTCCGCCAGCTCGAACCAGACGGCGGAGGATTCCGCCAGCGGTGAAAAGGCCGAATCCGTCAGCGACACCACCGGCACGCCACGGCCCGAAAGGCTGCGGGCCTGGGTGACGCTTTCCGAGGCATAGGGCGAAAACGACACGGCAAAGCCCGCATCGCGCGGGCCGGCCATGGCGATCAGGTCGTCATCGATGCCGGCGGCGCTGCCCACCAGGCGATAGGGCACCTTCAGCTTGCCGAAGGCATAGGCCATGTAGCTGGTCAGCGGGTAGGAGCGGCGCTTGGCGATGAGCAGGATCGTCTCGGCCGAGCCGAGGATCTCCACCGCCTGCTCGAAGGCGGCGGGATCGATGGCGCGGGCCGCATTGTCGAGCGAGCGATGGGCGGCCGCGACGAAACCGTTGAAGATCGAACCGCTTTCGCGGCCGCTGTGGCCGTTTTCGCCAAGCGCCTTCAGCCGGTCCTCATAGCCCGGCGCCCGCTCCTTCAGCCGTGCCTGGAACACCTGCTGCAGGGCCGAGAAGCCGTCATAGCCGAAATGCTGCGCGAAGCGGACGAGGGTGGAGGGCTGCACCTGCGCCGCCGCCGCAATGCTCGCCGCCGTGCCGAAGGCCACCTCCTCGGGATGATCGAGCGTGAAGGCCGCCACCTGCTTCAGCCGCTTCGGCAGGCTCGTCTTGCGCTCGAGGATCAGGCTCTTCAGCCCCTCGAAATCCTCCGGCGCCTGCACCGCCGTCTTCTGCTCCGTCATGCCCCTACCCCTGCAATCCATCGCCCCTCGCATCGACCGAAATGGATCAGGAATTCGAAAAGCGGAACGCCCATTCTATTGAGCGGCCGCGCAAGAGCAAGGCATGGCATCGTCGAGACCGCGTGTTTCCGGGGAAACCGCGCCGGCCACGGGCGCGGGCCATGATCGCAAATGACGGATGTCGCATCATCGTTAACGCATTTTTACCAATTTGCGTTGGAAAGTGGCTCTTCCGCATGGTTAACAGTTTCAATGAGAACGGCGAGTCGGCGTGTTTCCGCGCGTAGGGAGGCAGGCACCGGGCCGTGGAGTGAGCATCATGTGCCGTTGGGCAGCCTATCGCGGAGAACCGCTTTTCCTGGAGGACATCGTGTCCTCGCCGGCCCATTCGCTGATCGAGCAGTCGCATTGCGCCACCCGCGCCAAGACGGCCACCAACGGCGACGGCTTCGGCATCGCCTGGTATGGCGACCGGCCGGAGCCGGGGCGCTACCGCGATATCCTGCCGGCCTGGTCGGACTGCAACCTGAAAAGCATCGCCCGGCAGATCCGCTCGCCGCTCTTCCTCGCCCATGTGCGCGCCGCGACCGGCGGCGGCACGCGGCGCGACAACTGCCACCCCTTCGTCTTCGGCCGCTGGTCCTTCATGCACAATGGCCAGATCAACGGTTTCGAGCAGTTGCGCCGGCCCATGGAAAGCATGCTCGACAACGATCTCTACGCCGCCCGCACCGGCACGACGGATTCCGAACTGCTCTTCCTGCTGGCCCTGCAATTCGGCCTTGACCGCGATCCGCTGGCGGCCATGGCCGAGACGATTGCCTTCGTCGAGCGCCTGTCGGACCATATGGGCACGCCGCCGCTGATCCGCTTCACAGCGGCCTTCTCCGATGGTCGCGGGCTCTACGCCGTGCGCTATGCCACCGACTGGCGCGCGCCGACACTCTACGCCGCGCCCATGGGCCGGGCCGGCGGCTACTGCCTCGTATCCGAACCGCTGAACGACGACGACGAGGCCTGGGTGGAAATCCCTGACGGCACGGCGGTGATCGTCGGCGAAAACGGCATCGACATGCGCGTCTTCAATCCCGTTGCCGGCAACGAGCCGGCACCGATGCCGGTCCGTCCGTCCGCGCGCACCTTCTGATCAGGCTTTTGCCAGCATCTCGGCGATCCGCCGGGCGAGCTTGTCGGCGACCGCATCCTTGTCCATGTCGGGCCAATCCTCGACACCATCGCGGCTCACAAGGCGCACCTCGTTGCGCGTGCCGCCCATGATGCCGGTTTCCGGCGAGACATCGTTGGCGACGATGAAATCCGCGCCTTTGCGCTCGAGCTTGCGGGTGGCGTTTTCGATCAGCGTCTGCGTCTCCGCCGCAAAGCCGACGACGATGCGGGGGCGCTCCGCATGGTGGCCGACGGTGCTGAGGATGTCGGGGTTTTCGGCAAGCGACAGGGTCGGCGGACCCTCGCCGGGCGTCTTCTTGATCTTCTCCTCCGCGCTGGTCGCCACCCGCCAGTCGGCCACGGCCGCCACCATGACGGCGATATCGGCGGGCAGGGCGCTAAGAACGGCCGCCAGCATCTCCTCGGCCCGCTCCACATGCACCATCGTCACGCCGGTCGGGTCCGGGATGGAGACGGGCCCGCTGACGAGCGTGACGTCGGCCCCGAGCCGCGCCAGGGCAGCGGCAATCGCATGGCCCTGCCGGCCGGAGGAGCGGTTGGCGATGTAGCGCACCGGGTCAATCGGCTCATGGGTCGGGCCTGACGTGACGATGGCGCGGCGGCCGGCGAGCGGCTTGTCGGCGGCCTCGGAGAAAAGCGCCTCCAGCGCCGCGACGATCTCCAGCGGCTCCACCATGCGGCCCGTTCCCGCCTCGCCGCGCTCCGCCATCTCGCCGGCGGCGGGACCAACGAAGCGGATGCCATCCTTCGCCAGCGTCGCGACGTTGCGGCGCGTGGCCGGATGGCTCCACATCTTCGGGTTCATGGCGGGGGCCGCGAGCACCGGCCGGTCGGTTGCGAGCAGCACGGTGCTGGCGAGATCGTCGGCAAGGCCGTTCGCCATCTTCGCCATCAGGTCGGCGGTGGCAGGCGCAATCACGATGGCATCGGCCTCGCGCGCCAGCCGGATATGGCCGACATCCTGCTCGTCCTCGCGGGAGAAGATCTCGGTGAAGACGTGCCCGCCCGAGAGCGCGCCGACGGCAAGCGGCGTGATGAACTGCTGCGCGCCCGCCGTCATCACCGGCACCACCTCGGCGCCCCGCTCCTTCAGGCGGCGGATGAGGTCGAGGCTCTTATAGGCCGCGATGCCGCCCGCAATGATGAGAAGGATGCGTTTGCCGCCAAGTGCCATGCGTTCGCCCCTGAGGTTTCGAAAGCGATTGGGAACATCGGCAAGGACTTAGCGCAATCGCGCTGCCGTGGGAATGCGCGGCCTCATTGGATGGTTACTTGGCGGCAAGCGCGATCGCCGGATCGAGCCTGGCTGCATTGCGCGCCGGCAGGAAGCCGAAGACAAGGCCGGTGAGGAAGGCGGAGGTAAAGGCGAGTACGACCGGCCCGACGGAGAAGCTGACCGGCACGGCGAACTGGCTGGCGAGAAGGGCGATGCCGAGCCCGAGCCCGATGCCGACAAGGCCGCCGATGGAGGAGACGACGAGCGCTTCGACGATGAACTGGGCGAGAATGTCACGCGGCCGTGCCCCCGTCGCCATGCGGATGCCGATCTCGCGGGTGCGCTCGGTGACGCTGACCAGCATGATGTTCATGACGCCGATGCCGCCGACGAGCAGCGAGATGGCCGCGACCGAGCCCAAGAAGATCTTCAGGATGCCCGAGGTCTCCTCGATCGTGTCGCGGATCGAGGCAAGGTTGGTGATCTGCGTATCTTCGCGCCCGTGGCGCTTGTTGAGGAGATCGAGGATCTGGCTTTCGGAAATGGCGATGGCGCTGCTGTCCTCCACCTTCACGGTGATGGTGCGCACATTGCGCTGGCCGAAGAGGCGCAGGCTGCCGGTGGTGAGCGGCACGAGGATCGTGTCGTCCTGGTCGTTGCCGCCGGCCGTCGCGCCCTTCTTCGAGAGCAGGCCGATCACCTGGAAGGGGATGTCGCGCACGATGATGTAGCGGCCGATCGGGTCCGTGCCGTCGCCGAAGAGCGCGGTCGCCGCCGTCTGGCCGAGCACGGCGACAGGCCGGTAATGCGCCATGTCGTCGGCGGAGATGAAGCTGCCCTCTTCCAGCGGCCAGGCCTTGGCATCGATGAAATCGGGCGTCGTGCCGTTGACGCTGGTCTGCGTGTCCTGCCGCCCCGCGCGCACGGTGAGGTTCGCGCTCATTTCCGGCACGGCAGAGGCGATGTTGGGCAATTCGCGGATCGCATCGGCATCGGCCGGCACCAGCGTCACCACGCTGCCGCCGTCGCCTCCGCGGAAATTCTGCATGTTGGGCCTGACGATGAGGAGGTCGGAGCCGAGCGAGGCGATGCGCCCGAGCACCTGGTTCTGCGCGCCGGTGCCAATGGCGAGCATGGCGACGACCGATGAGACGCCGATGACGATGCCGAGCAGGGTGAGCGCGGTGCGCAACAGATTGGCCGCAAGCGAGCGCAGCGACATGCGTGCGGCTTCCGGAAGATCGCCGGCAATCGAGGCGCCGTCCCCGGTCTCCGGCATCGCATCCGCCACCTTGCGGCGTGGCAGCCGGGCAATGCGCGGGTCCCGCGCCGGGCTCGGCCGGTCGGCGACGATCTCGCCATCGCTGATCTCGATGATCCGCTCGGCGGCTTCCGCCACCTCCGCTGCGTGGGTGATGATGATGACCGTGTGCCCCGCCCGGTGCATCTCGGAAAGCCTGGCCATCACGTCGCGGCCGGACGCGCTGTCGAGCGCCCCGGTCGGCTCGTCGGCGAGGATAATGCGTCCGCCATTCATCAGGGCACGCGCGATCGACACGCGCTGCTGCTGGCCGCCGGAAAGCTGGCCTGGGCGGTGGTGCAGGCGTTCCGAAAGGCCGAGCGAGCCGAGCAGGGCCGCCGCCCGGCTCTTGCGCTCGCTGGCCGGAAGCCCGGCATAGACGGCCGGCAGCTCGACATTTTCGAGCGCATTGAGGGTGGGAACCAGATTGTAGCTCTGGAAGACGAAGCCGAAGAGCCGGCGCCGCAGCGCAGACAGCTGGTCCGTATCGAGATCCGCGACATCCTCGCCCGCCACGCTATAGGTGCCGGAGGTCGGCCGGTCGAGGCAGCCGAGAATGTTCATCAGGGTCGATTTGCCGGAGCCCGACGCGCCGACGATGGCGACGAACTCGCCCTCCTCGATGTCGAGCGTGATGCCCTTCAGCACCTCCACCTCGGCCTCGCCGTTGATAAAGCTGCGCCTGAGGTTCCGGAGCGAAAGAAGGGCCATGGGGAAACCTCAGAACATCGGCGGCATGCCGCCGCGGCGACGCTGCTGGCCGGATCGCTCGGAGGCCTGTCCGGTCACCACCGTGTCGCCTTCCGAAAGCCCGGAGCGCACCTCGACGGAGAGGCGGTCGCGCAGGCCCGTTTCGATCGTGCGCGTCTCGCGCCCGCCGCCCGCCGTCGTCACGGTCACCTCCGCCTTGCCGTTGCGGTCGCGCGAAAGCGCCGTCACCGGAACCTTCAGCACGTTCTTCGCGGAGGCCTCGACGAAGAACACCTCCGCCGTCATGTCGATCATCAGCCGCCCTTGCGTATTCGGCACGTCGAAGAGGGCGGAGTAGAGCACGACATTGTTTTCCGTGGACGGCTTCGGCTTCACCTGCCGGAGCTTGCCTTCGATGCGCAGGTCCGGTGCGCCGAGCAGGGTGAAATAGACGGGCATGCCGACCTTGAGCCGGCTCACATCGGCTTCCGAGACATCGGCCTCGATCGTCATGGTCGAGAGGTCGGCGAGCGTGGCGATGGTCGGCGTCGTCTGGTTGGCGTTCAGCGTCTGGCCCTCGGTGGCGGCGATATCGACCACCGTGCCGGCCATGGGGGCATAGATCTGGGTGTGGCCAAGGCTGATGCCGGCATCCTTAAGAGCCGCCTCCTGCTTGCGGATCTGCGCATTCAGCGCGTCGATGTCGGCGCGTGCCCCGGCCTCCGTCGCCTCGGCCTCGTCGAGCGCGGCCTGCGCGGCGCCGTTGGCCTTCACCAGCGCCTGCTGGCGCGCCAGCGTGCGGGCGGCCAGCGTCGCCTGCGCCTGCCGGCCGGCCAGTTGCGCCTTCAGATTGGCGAGCTCGGCTTCGGCGATCTCGATCTGCGTCTTGATCGAGGCGGGATCGATTTCCGCGATCAGGTCGCCCTGCTTCACCTGATCCCCGATCTCGACGGGAATGCGCAGCAACTGGCCGGAGACCTGCGCGCCCACATCCACATCCTTGAAAGGTTTCACGACGCCGGTGGCCGTCACGAGGCTTTCGATGTCCCCGCGCGACACCGTGTCCGTCAGCACATTCGCCTCGGTCTTGCTCTCGGTCGACAGGTAGCGGTAGGCGCCCGCGCCGCCGGCAAGCGCGAGGATGACAAGCGCGATCAGCCAGCGCCCGCGCTTGCCGCGTCGCTTCGGCCGCACCGGCGTCGCTGCGGGAGAGGCTGGCGCAGCCGTCTGCGGGGTTGCCGGTTGCGGATCGCGAAGGGAAGCCATGGACGAGGGGAAACTCCGGGGTGTGCGGCACGGCCGGACATCCGGCAGGCCTGCAGTCTTATCCGGAGATTGTGTTCCGTTCACGCCCTGCCAAGGCTTCATGCGCATGGAATTTTGCCGCAGCCCTCACATCGCGGTGAAGCAGGAGCGGTTCACGCCGGAAACCAGCCCGGCGCGAAGGTGCCGGGCTGGCTGTCGCAGATGCCCGAAGGCCGGTGACGGATCGTGCCCGTCAACGGCAGACGCGGATGCGCTTCACCACGAGATTGCCGTAGTAGTCGTACTTGCGGATCTTCTTGATGAAGCAGTACTGCTTGTAATAGTGCTTGCGGTGACCGTAGTAGTGGCCGACCGGCAGCACCTCGGCGTCATGATAGCCGGTGCCGATGCTGAGCGTGAAGCCGCCAGCGGCCGACGGTGCGGCCGAAGCGACCATCGCGCCAAGCGCGACGATGCCTGCAATGATGACCTTGCGCATGGAACCAACTCCCTGAGTGAGCGCCGTTTCGGGCAGGACCATCCCACCCGTTCACGAGACTACACCCTCAAGGACCGGCTGTGGCGTTCCCTGAGGCACAGGGGCTCGCCGCCTCAGACGACGTGCCAGGCGATGACGACGGCGGCGATCGCGATCACCCAGAGCGCGATGCGGCCGGAACGGCTGTGGCGCGCTTCCGCCTCGCCGATCGCCTCGGCCGTGGCGATATCGAAGCGCAGGCCGTGTTCGGCCATGGAGGTCAGGTCGCGGCTGAACTGCTCGGTCTTGGTCGCGATTTCCGGCGCGGCTTCGGCCAGCCGCATGGCGGCGGAAAGGCCTTCGCGAACATCGACAAGGATGCGCTTCGGCCCGAGATTGTCGCGGATCCAGTCGGAAACGACCGGCTCGGCCGCCTTCCACATGTTGAAGCGCGGATTGAGCGTGCGTGCCACGCCCTCCACCACGACCATGGTCTTCTGGAGCATGACGAGCTGCGGCTGCGTCTGCATGTCGAAGAGTTCGGTGATCTCGAAGAGCAGCGTCAGAAGCCGCGCCATGGAGATGGTCTCGGCCGGCTGGCCGTGGATCGGCTCGCCGATGGCGCGGATCGCCTGCGCGAAGCTCGCCACGTCGTGATGGCCCGGCACATAGCCGGCTTCGAAATGCACCGCCGCCACGCGCGCATAGTCGCGCTGGATGAAGCCGTAGAGGATTTCGGCGAGGAAACGGCGCTCCTTCTTGCCGAGCCGCCCGACAATGCCGAAATCGACCGCGACGATCGTTCCCGCCGCATCCACCATCAGGTTGCCCTGGTGCATGTCGGCATGGAAGAAGCCGTCGCGCAGCGTATGCCGCAGGAAGGACTGGATCAGCGTGTCGGCCAGACGATTGAGATCGTGGCCGGCCCGGCGCAGGGCTTCCAGATCCGACATGCGGGTGCCGTCGATCCACTCCATGGTGACGACATCGCGGCCCGTCCGCTCCCAGTCGACCTTGGGAACGCGGAAGCCCTGGTCGCTGGCGGTGTTCTCGGCGATCTCGGAGAGCGCGGCCGCTTCAAGCCGCAGGTCCATCTCGATGCGGGTGGTCTGCTCGAGCGTGCGGGTGACCTCGACGGGACGCAGGCGGCGCGCATTGCGCACATAGCGCTCCTGCAGCCGCGCCACGAGATACATGGCCTCGAGATCCTGCGCGAAGCGCTGGCGCACGCCGGGACGCACGACCTTCACCGCCACCTTGCGGCGCTGGCTGCCGTCGGCGACTTCGGCCGGGTGCACCTGCGCGATCGAGGCGGCCGCGATCGGCGGATCGAAACGGGCGTAGAGATCGGTGATGCTGCGCCCAAGCGAGCCGGAAATGATCGCCTCGGCCTCGGCCTGCGGGAAGGTCGCCATGCGGTCCTGCAGGAGCGCGAGGTCGGTGGCAAACTGCGCGCCGACCACGTCGGGTCGCGTCGAGAGGAACTGGCCCATCTTGACGTAGGAAGGGCCGAGCCGCTCGATGGCGCGGGCCACGCGTTCACGCCGGTCCTCGCCTTGCCGGGTGCGGCGTTCGAAGAGGCCGGCGACGGACTGCACGACGCGCAGCGCCGGCGGCAGGTTCTCGGCAGGGATGGCGGAGAAGACGCCGGCGCGGATCAGCACGATGCCGATGCGCGCGAGGCGGTAGTAGGCGCCGGGCGTGCTCATCGGCTCACAGCTTCCAGCCGGAGTGCAGCGCCGCAATGCCGCCGGTGTAATTGGTGTAGCCGACGCGGGAGAAGCCGGCGGTGCGGATCATCGCCGCGAAATTCTCCTGGTTCGGGAACTTGCGGATGGATTCGACGAGATACTGGTAGGGCTCGGACTCGCCGGTGATCATCTTGCCGAACTGCGGGATCGCGTTGAAGGACCACGCATCATAGAAACGGTCGAGCAGTGGCAGCTCGACTTCGGAAAATTCCAGAACCAGCAGCCGCCCGCCGCGCTTCAGCACGCGAAAGGCCTCCGACAGCGCCACCTCGATGCGCGGCACATTGCGGATGCCGAAGGCGATCGTATAGGCATCGAAGGAGGCGTCCTCGAAGGGCAGGTCCTCGGCATTGGCTTCCACGAAGGTCAGGTTGCCGGAAAGCCCCTTCTTCTCGGCCCGCTCGGCGCCGACGGCGAGCATGGAGCCGTTGATATCGAGCACGGTCGCCTGCGCGGTCCGGCCGGACGCTTCCACGATGCGAAACGCGATGTCACCCGTGCCGCCGGCAACGTCCAATACCTTGAAGCCGGTGCTGGAGCGCGGATTGAGCGCGGCCACCATCGCATCCTTCCAGGCCCGGTGCAGGCCCGCCGACATCACGTCGTTCATGATGTCGTAGCGCTTGGCGACCTTGTGGAAGACATCGTTGACGAGGGCCTGCTTTTCGCCCTTGCCGACATTGCGGAAGCCGTAGGAGGTTTCCATCCCGCCGTCCGCAGAGGTGCGTGCCTTCGTCATCCGTCTTCTCTCCAAACCCGTTCCGCAAAATCGGCGCGACCATAGCGAATTGTCTTTGCACACGCTATCTGAAGCAAACGGGGCCGCCTGCGGCATACCCGCCCGATGTCAGGCCCCGATATAGGTGAAACGCGTGCCGAGGCAAACGCTTCCGAAGCGACGGCCACGCGGAAAGGACGAAAATGCCTGAACTGCCCGAAGTGGAGACCGTCCGGCGCGGGCTTGCCCCCGTCATGGAAGGCGCGGTGATCGAAAGGCTCGAGCTGCGCCGCCCGGACCTGCGCTTTCCCTTTCCCGCCGGCCTCGCACACGCCGCCACCGGCCGCCGGATCGAGGCGCTGTCCCGCCGCGCCAAATATCTGCTGATCGAGCTGGAGGGCGGGGCGGCACTTCTCTCCCATCTCGGCATGTCCGGCTCCTTCCGCATCGAGGAGGAGGGGGAGGGCGCCGATACGCCGGGCGTCTTCCACATGGCGCGCTCGAAAGATGCGCGCCACGACCACGTGGTCTTCCACCTGCAGCGGGAAGGCCGGCGTGCGCGCGTCGTCTATAACGACCCGCGTCGTTTCGGCTTCATGGACCTGATCGCCGCCGGCGGGCGCGAGGAGAACGCCTATCTGCGCGGTCTCGGCCCGGAACCGACCGGCAACTGGCTGGACGCCGCCTATCTCGCCACCCGCTTTGACGGCAAGGCCCAGCCGCTGAAGACCGCGCTGCTCGACCAGAAGGTCATCGCCGGCCTCGGCAACATCTATGTCTGCGAGGCGCTGTGGCGTTCGGGACTGGCGCCGGAACAGGCGGCCGGCACGCTGGTCGACGGCAAGGGCCGTCCGCGCCCTGAGCTTCTGGCGCTCGTCGACCATGTCCGCGCCGTGATCGCCGAGGCGATCGAGGCCGGCGGCTCGTCGCTGCGCGACCATATCCGCACCGACGGATCGCTCGGCTACTTCCAGCACGCCTTCTCCGTCTACGACCGCGAGGGCGAGCCCTGCCGGCGGGATGGCTGCACCGGAATCGTGGCGCGCGCCGTGCAGGCCGGCCGTTCCACTTTCCATTGCCCGGTCTGCCAGCCGCCCGGAAAGGCCGCTGCCAGACGCCCGGCAAAGGCGCCGGCAAAGGCTGTGGGCAAGCGGAATCTGAAAATAGCGCGTTGACGGGCCGGACTTTTGCCGGTATACGCCGCCCTCAGTTTGGAACGCCCGCCTGGGGGTTCCGGTCAAGCTCCCGAATTGCTTGGATGTGACAGGTCGCCGTGACCCACGCCGCGAAGGTGGAGTTCGTGTCAGATTTCGAAGAGAGGCATCTATGGCCAATACGTCCTCGGCGAAGAAGGCGACCCGCAAGATCGCTCGCCGCACTGAAGTGAACAAGGCTCGTCGTTCGCGTGTTCGCACCTACGTCCGCAAGGTCGAAGAAGCGATTGCATCGGGTGATGCAGCCGCTGCTGCCGCCGCCCTCAAGGCTGCCCAGCCGGAACTCGCACGCGCCGCCAGCAAGGGCGTCCTGCATGCCAACACGGCATCCCGCAAGGTCTCGCGTCTGGCGAGCCGCGTGAAGGCCCTGTCGGCCTGATATCGACCGAAATCGATTGCTGAAAAGCCCGGCCCCTGTGCCGGGCTTTTCGGATTCATGCCTCTGGAATAGACGCAAAATCTCTACATGAGCAACACGTCATGTTTTCCACATGCTGAAAATTCCTAAAGGATTTCAGGGGCTTGCGGTAGTGTTTGCTTACATGACCCCGTGAATGTGACAGCAGCCGGCTATGCATTCGAGTCAAGCGATTTTTTATTTTTTTGCTTCTCCGGCCCTGCGCGAAAAAGTCGAAAATCAAAGCCTTTGATTCTCCTGCGATTCTCTTTTTTGCAGAGGACGTGGGTCGAAATCCGGTGCAAGAGTCAACGCCTCCCCACGTCCGCACCGGTAAAAATCCTAATTGATCTTGCCCGGCACTCCTGCCTAAATGCCTCCATCAGAGACGACGGAGAGCGGCTTCCACAGGCCTTTCTATGAGACCTTGCAGGATGCTGTTCGCACCGACTGCTTTCTGATCGGAGTGGTGACGCACCGTTCCATCGACAATTGTGTGACGTGACCTCCTGCGCCGCAGCGGCGTCGGAATGGCGTCTTTCGTTTCAATGCCGGCTCGAAACTGGGGTGGCATGACGATGGCGATTGGCATGGAGCGGAGAACCGGGCGCATGAGGGCGGCCGGTCCGGGCGGCGGCTGCCCCGCATGAACATGGATCGAGTGAGTATGTAATGCGTTGGATGGCTCGGATGACGAAGGAGAGTTGAGGCCGGGTGAAGGCCGGGGGATCTGCGGACAGGCGGATTGACCGGAGCGTACCTGGCAGGCCACGGCGAGGGAGAGGTCGCCAAGGCCGGTGCGCACCAGGACGGTCCAGCAGATGAGGGGCTGGCACGTCAGCAAAGACACAGGTGGTCCCTGGCACCACCGTCCGGATGAGCCGGGCGGGCCTAGGACTTCGGCGGACAACAGAGGCAGGCTCCTGCTTCTGCGACAGACTTGGAAGGCGGCAGAATGCGAATGACGATGGCGGCAGCGGAAGACGTGTCCAAAAAGGGCGCGGCTCACTTCCACGCGGATGAACGGTCACAGGCGCGGTGTGACACGACGACAGGGGACAATGACGGTATGGCGGCGCACAACGCAATGTTCGAGCGTGTGAGCGCCCGCCTGAAGGCCCAGGTCGGTCCCGATGTGTATGCGAGCTGGTTTGCGCGGTTGAAGCTGCATTCGGTCTCCAAGAGCGTGGTGCGTCTCACGGTGCCCACGACCTTCCTGAAGTCGTGGATCAACAACCGCTACCTCGACATCATCACCAGCCTCTTCCAGCAGGAAGATGCCGAAATCCTGAAGGTCGAAATCCTCGTCCGCTCGGCGACCCGTGGCCGTGTGCCGGAACGCGAGGAAAACACGGCCGCAGCCGGCCAGGACACGGCCCAGCAGCCGGCGCGCCGCCCCCTGCCGCAGACCGTCGGCGCCGTTGCCGCCGCAAGCCTGCCCCAGGCCGCAAAGCCGCAGGCGCCGGCAACCCCGCTCTTCGGCTCGCCGCTCGATCCGCGCTACACCTTTGAGAGCTTCGTCGAAGGCTCCTCCAACCGTGTTGCCCTTGCCGCTGCCCGCACCATCGCGGAAGCCGGCGCCGGTGCCGTGCGCTTCAACCCGCTCTTCGTCCATTCGAGTGTCGGCCTCGGCAAGACGCACCTTCTGCAGGCGATCGCCGCGGAAGCGATCCGGTCGCCGCGCGCCCCCCGCGTGGTCTATCTGACGGCCGAATATTTCATGTGGCGCTTTGCCACCGCCATCCGCGACAATGACGCCCTGTCGCTGAAGGAATCGCTGCGCAATATCGATCTCCTGATCATCGACGACATGCAGTTCCTGCAGGGCAAGTCGATCCAGAACGAGTTCTGCCATCTGCTCAACATGCTGCTCGACAGCGCCCGCCAGGTGGTCGTCGCCGCCGACCGCGCGCCCTGGGAGCTGGAATCCCTCGACAGCCGCGTGCGCTCCCGCCTGCAGGGCGGCGTGGCGATCGAGCTGGAAGGGCCCGATTACGAGATGCGTCTGGAAATCCTGCAGCGCCGCCTCGACGCCGCCCGCCAGGACGATGCGAGCCTCGATATCCCCGTCGAGATCCTGAGCCACGTCGCCCGGCAGGTGACGGCCAGCGGCCGCGAGCTGGAAGGCGCCTTCAACCAGCTGCTCTTCCGCCGCTCCTTCGAGCCGCAGCTGTCGCTGGAACGCGTCGATGAACTGCTCGGCCACCTCGTCAACACCGGCGAGCCCCGCCGCGTGCGCATCGAGGACATCCAGCGCGTCGTCGCCAAGCACTACAATGTCTCGCGCCAGGAGCTGGTGTCGAACCGCCGCACCCGCGTCATCGTCAAGCCGCGCCAGATCGCCATGTATCTGTCGAAGACGCTGACGCCGCGTTCCTTCCCGGAGATCGGCCGCCGCTTCGGCGGGCGCGACCACACGACCGTTCTGCACGCCGTGCGCAAGATCGAGGAATTGATCTCCGCCGATACCAAGCTCGGCCACGAGATCGAGCTCTTGAAGCGCCTCATCAACGAATAGGCCGCTTCCGGCCCCTTCAACGCACAAAGAGCGCGGGTGGACCGGTGTCCGCCCGCGCTCTTTGCTTTGGCCGCTCGTTACTTGCAGACCTTGATCTTCTTGATCACCAGGTTGCCGTAGTAGTCCCAGGTCTTGATCTTCTTGATGTGGCAGACCGGCTGGTAATCGTAGCTGTAGTACCCGGCCTGCGAGGGGGCGGCAAAGGAGAGGGCTGCGACGGCGGCGATGGCGGCGGAGAGAACGATCTTGCGCATGATGTGAGGTCCCTTGATCTGGTTTGGATGAGCCCGTCTCATCCAGTGACCCGACAATCGCATCTCTTCCGCCCGCCCGCTGTTCCGCCGGAAACAGGCTCCCCACCCAGGCATCGCCTGTCAGATTTGACGGGGGCACTGAGCTTTGCCTTGCGCGCCCGCATTTGGCATGATCGCTCTCCAACAGCGACGAGGCGGGTCCGGAGCCGGAGAGGCGCCGAAGCCCCGCACGACAGGGAGGACGACATGGCCGACGATGGACAGACCAACGAGGATCAGCGCGCGCTGATGCTGAGCCGCCTCATTCCGGTGCCGCGGGCCGCGCTCTATCGCTGCTGGACGGACCCGGCGCTCATCACCCGCTGGTTCACGCCGGCGCCGTGGAAGACGGTGGAAGCCGAACTCGACGTGCGCGCCGGTGGACGCAGCCGCATCGTGATGGAATCGCCCGATGGCGACCGTTTCCCCAGCGAAGGTCTTTATCTGGAGGTGGTGGAGAACGAAAAGCTCGTCTTCACCGATGCCTTCACGGCAGCCTGGCAGCCCTCGAACAAGGCCTTCATGGTCGGCATCATCACCTTCGCGGACGAGGCCGGCGGCACGCGCTACACCGCCACCGTGCGCCACTGGAACGCCGAGGATCGCAAGACCCACGAGGAGATGGGCTTCCACGAAGGCTGGGGCAAGGCAACCGACCAGTTGGCGGCGCTTGCCGCGACGCTGGGCGGGTAGGCGGAGGAGGGATCCGGATCTCGCCGCGCGCTCAGCAGGCGAGATCCGCCACCACGGCATCGAGGATCAGCATGCCCTGCGGCGTGCAGCGCAGGCGCGAATTGCCGATGCGTTCGATGAAGCCGTGGTCGATCAGATCCTGTTCGCGCACCGGATCGGGCTCGCGGCCGGAAAGTGCCTGCCAGCGGGCGAGATCGACGCCTTCCTTGAGCCTCAGCCCCATCAGGAGCAGCTCATCGGCCTGTTCCTCAAGACCGAGCGGCTCGATCTCGATCATGCCGTGACCGTCGCGCTCCACCGCCTGCAGCCAGGTTTCCGGATGCCGTTCGGTGGCGGTGGCGAGCTTGCGGTGGCCGGATGTGAGGCGGCCATGGGCGCCGGGACCGATGCCGGCATAATCGCCATAGCGCCAGTAGGTGAGGTTGTGGCGGCTCTCGGCGCCGGGCCGGGCGTGATTGGACACCTCATAGGCCGGCATGCCCTCGCGTGCGGTGATCTCCTGTGTTGCCTCATAAAGAATGGCGGATTGCTCGCCATCGGGCACCAGGAGCTTGCCGGCCTTGTGCAGGCCGAAGAAGGGCGTGCCCTCCTCGATCGTCAGCTGGTAGAGCGAGAGGTGATCGACGGCATAGGAAATCGCCTGCTTCAGTTCCGCATCCCACTCTTCGACCGTCTGGCCGGGACGGGCATAGATGAGGTCGAAGGACATGCGCGGGAAGATCTCGCGCGCCAGCCGGATGGCTGTCAGCGCCTCTTCCACGTTGTGGAGGCGGCCGAGGAATTTCAGGTCGCGGTCGTTCAAGGCCTGCACGCCCATCGACACGCGGTTGACGCCGGCGGCGCGGTAGCCACGGAAGCGGTCGGCCTCGACGCTGGAAGGATTGGCCTCGATCGTCACCTCGATGCCATCACGCACGCTCCAGCGCGCCGCGATGCCATCGAGAAGCGCACCGACCGTTTCCGGCGCCATCAGCGAGGGCGTGCCGCCGCCGATGAAGATGGAGGTGACGGTGCGCGGGCCGCTCAGGGCGAAGGCCGCATCCATCTCCTTGAGAAACGCGGAGATGAAGCGGGCCTGATCCACCGGCTGGTGGCGCACATGGCTGTTGAAGTCGCAGTAAGGGCATTTGGCCGCGCAGAAGGGCCAGTGCAGATAGACGCCGAAGCCCGGATCCTGGCCATCGGAAAGCGCGGAAATACGGGCCGGCTGCATGGTCATGCCGTCAGACAGGTTTCGACGAAGAGCTTGAAGGCGCGCGCCCGGTGCGAGAGTGCCTCGGCATCGCCGGGCTTCCAGCCATGCTTTTCCTCGGCGCTCATCTCGCCGAAGGTGCGCTCATGGCCCTCTGGCTTGAAGATCGGATCATAGCCGAAGCCCTGGGTGCCGCGCGGCGGCCAGACGACGGTGCCCTCCACTTCGCCGCGGAAGGTTTCCGTGTGCCCGTCGGGCCAGGCGAGGCAGAGCACGGAGACGAAACGGGCGGTGCGCTGCGCCGGGTCGGTCGCCCCTTTTTCGGCAAGCGCATCCTCGACCTTCTGCATGGCCATCTGGAAATCGCGCGTGCCCTCAGCCGTTTCCGCCCAGTTGGCGGTGTAGACGCCGGGCGCGCCATCGAGCGCATCCACCACAATGCCGGAATCATCCGACAGAGACGGCAGCCCGGACGCCTTTGCCGAGGCGAGCGCCTTGATCGCGGCGTTCTCCTCGAAGGTCGTGCCTGTCTCGTCGGGCTCCACGAAAGAAAGCTCGGCCGCTGACTTCGCCGAAAAGCCGAAGGGGCCGATGAGATCGCGGATCTCGGCGATCTTGCCGGCATTGTGGCTGGCAACGACGATGGTGCGGGTGTCGAGCGTGCGCATGGGTAAGTCCAGTCCGGGTTTCAAAAGCAAGCACGCAGCGAGCGGCTCATTGTCTTTCGGCAGTCGCGCCATCCCTCCGCCGTCATGGTCGGGCTTGACCCGACCATCCATCGCCACGGATAGAGTTCGTGGAATGGATCCTCGGGTCAAGCCCGAGGATGACGGGCAGCGCGGTGCCATTGTCAGCATGGCAAGCGGCCATTGGCCGCCCGCCTCCTCAGTCGTTCAGCCGCCGATCGCCTGCTTCTGCATCGACACGAGGTCCGAGATGCCGTTGCGGGCCAGACCCATCAGCGTCAGGAATTCGGCTTCGGAGAAGGGCTTGCCCTCGGCCGTGCCCTGGATCTCGACGATGCCGCCGCTGCCGGTCATGACAAAGTTGGCGTCGGTCTCGGCTGCCGAGTCCTCGATATAGTCGAGGTCGATGACCGGCTGGTCGGCGAAGATGCCGCAGGAGATGGCCGCGACATGGTCCTTCAGGACCTTCTCGACCTTGACCATGTTGCGCGCTTCCATCCAGGCGAGGCAGTCGCGCAGCGCGATCCAGGCGCCGGTAATCGAGGCCGTGCGCGTGCCGCCATCGGCCTGGATGACGTCGCAGTCGATCGAGATCTGGCGTTCGCCGAGTGCCTGCAGATCGACCACGGCGCGCAGCGAACGGCCGATGAGCCGCTGGATTTCCTGCGTGCGGCCGCTCTGCTTGCCGGAGGCGGCCTCGCGCTTCATGCGTTCGCCGGTGGCGCGCGGCAGCATGCCGTATTCGGCCGTCACCCAACCCTTGCCGGAATTGCGCAGCCACGGCGGCGTCTTGTCCTCGAGGCTTGCCGTGCAGAGCACATGCGTATCGCCGAACTTCACGAGGCAGGACCCCTCGGCATGCTTGGAAATGCCGCGCTCGAAGCTGACTTTGCGCATTTGGTCGGTTTTTCTGCCGGATGGCCGCATCGGATATTCCTTTCGTCCGTTGGCGCCCTTCTAGCCGAACTTGTCGGGCGGGGAAAGCGTGCGCGCCGGGCTCTCGCGGTGCGAAAGGCTTTTGCGAAAGAAAACAACAGCACTATATTGGTAGGCGTGAACCAATAGTCGGGAAATCATCAGGGAATGCCCATCACCAGGACGCTCGGACACGAAGGGGCCGTTCAGCTCGACGAGCGATCCGGCGAGATCTTCCGCCGGATCGTCGAAAGCTATCTGGAAAGCGGCGAGCCGCTGGGCTCGCGCAATCTCTCGCGCATCCTGCCCATGTCGCTCTCGCCGGCCTCGGTTCGCAATGTGATGAGCGACCTCGAGCATCTGGGCCTCGTCTATTCCCCCCATGTCAGCGCGGGACGCCTGCCCACCCAGCGGGGCCTGCGCTTCTTCGTCGATGCCTTCATGCAGGTCGGCGATCTCTCGCCGGAAGACCGTGCCTCGATCGACCGGCAGGTGCGCGCTGGCGACCGCGACCAGTCGGTCGAAGGCCTGCTCGCCGATGCCAGCCAGATGCTCTCTGGCATGTCGCGCGGCGCCGGCCTCGTCATCACCCAGAAGAACGACCCCGTTCTCAAGCACGTCGAATTCATCCGCCTCGGCCCGACAAAGGCGCTGGCCGTGCTGGTCGGCGAGCACGACCAGGTGGAAAACCGCATCATCGAGCTGCCAGCCGGCGTCACCAGTTCGCAGCTGACGGAAGCCGCCAATTTCCTCAATGCGCACCTCGCCGGCCAGACGCTGAACGAGTTGCGTGGCGAGATCGAGCGGCTGCAGGAAACCGTGCGCCGCGAGCTGGACGGGCTCTCGCAGGATCTGGTCGAGCGCGGCATTGCGGTCTGGTCCGGCACGGATGCGGAGGACAAGGCCGCCCAGCTCATCGTGCGCGGCCGCGCCAATCTGCTCGAAGGCGTGGCCGGCATGGACGATGTCGATCGTCTGCGCCTGCTCTTCGACGATCTCGAAAAGAACGAGAGCCTGATCGAGATCCTGTCCCTTGCGGAAGCGGGATCGGGCGTGCGCATCTTCATCGGCTCGGAGAACAAGCTCTTCTCGCTCTCCGGCTCCTCGCTGATCGTCGCGCCCTACCGGGACGGCGAGGACCGCATCATCGGCGCCGTCGGCGTCATCGGGCCGACGCGGCTGAACTATGCGCGCATCGTCCCGATGGTGGACTACACCGCGCAGCTGATGTCGCGGCTGAGGCGCTAGCCGGCGCGCGACCCGAAAGGCCGCGAGGCCTTGATTTTTGCCGATCAAACCTCGATATCGGCGCTACTTCCTCGAAATGGACGAAAAGCGGAGACCGTCATGACCGACGACACCAACAAGCACGAAGCCGAACATGCCGAGGCGAGCGCCGGCCATGGCTCGGCCGAGGCCGTGGACGCCGCAGCCTTTGCGGGCGCAGCAGCCGAAACCCCGTCCGAACCCGATCCGGCAGAGGCGCTGCGTGCCGAAAACGCCGAGCTGAAGGATCGCTACCTGCGCCTTGCCGCCGAGATGGACAATCTGCGTCGCCGCACCGAGCGCGAGATCAAGGACGCCAAGACCTATGCCGTCGCAGGTTTCGCCCGCGACATGCTCTCGGTCTCCGACAATCTGCGCCGTGCGCTCGACGCCATTCCCGCCGATGCCCGCGCGGCCGGCGACCAGGGTCTGAACACGCTGGCCGAAGGCGTGGAGATGACCGAGCGCGCCATGCTCGGTGCCCTGGAGCGCCACGGCGTGAAGAAGCTCGAGCCGGTCGGCCAGAAGTTCGATCCGAATTTCCATCAGGCGATGTTCGAAATCCCGAACGCCGAGGTGCCGAACAACACGGTCGTCCAGGTCGTGCAGGATGGCTACACGATCGGTGAACGCGTGCTGCGCCCGGCCATGGTCGGCGTCGCCAAGGGCGGTCCGAAGGTGGCAAGCCCCGAGGCCGAGGCACCCGCGACCTGATCGTTACGGCTTTCCAGCCTCTCGCCTGCGAAAGACAAAAGGCCCGGCCGCATCTGCGGACCGGGCCTTATCTTTGCCGAAATCGGGTTGTCTCTAAAGCATGTCGCGCAAAGGTGTGCAGCGGTTTTGCGGTCACGACATGCGATAAGACAAGGCGTTAAAGCGTCAGGCGCGAATGTGAGAGATCGCGACGCGCTTTAGACGTCAGGCTGCGTTCGACGCCGGGTCTTCATTGAGGAAGGCGTAGATCGCGGTGGCGGAATCCGTGGCGCGGAGCTTCGCGACCATGTCCTGGTCGCGCAGCACGCGGGCAATGCGCGACAGCGCCTTCAGGTGATCCGCCCCCGCGCCCTCGGGTGCGAGCAGCAGAAAGGCGAGATCGACCGGCTGGTCGTCCAGCGCCTCGAAATCGACCGGCGCTTCCAGCCGGGCGAAGAGGCCGGTGATCTGGCTGAGGCCCTGAAGCTTGCCGTGGGGAATGGCGATACCGTTTCCGACCCCGGTGGAACCGAGGCGTTCGCGCTGCAGGATGACGTCGAAAATCTCGCGCTCGGGGAGGCCGGTGAGCTTCGAAGCCTTGCTGGCGAGTTCCTGGAGTAGCTGCTTCTTTGAATTGGCGCGCATCGCGGGGATGATCGCATTCTGCTGCAGCAAGCCTGCCAATGCCATTGTCTTTTCCTCGTCCACGAGCGAAGGGCTTTCCGTTCCTTCGCTCTCGTCTCGTTGGGGCTGTCGACTGGCAGGACGGCGGGGGATGGGGTCACCCCCCCGCCGTAGTTCGTCTCAGCCCTTGATGCTGGCGGCGTCGATCCAGCCGATATTGCCATCATTGCGCCGGTAGACGATGTTCAGCCCCGTCCCGTTGGGCGTCTTGAACATCAGGACCGGCTCGTCGGTCATGTCGAGCGCCATCACGGCGCCGGCGACCGACATCGTCCGCAGTTGCTTGGAGCTTTCCGCCACGATGGTCGGCGCGAAGTCTTCGGGAACTTCGTCCTCCTCGTCCGGCACCGGATCCATCACCGTATAGGAGATTTCCTCGAATGCGCTGGCATGGCCATTGCCGTTGTGGTGATCCTTGAGCTTCCGCTTGTAGCGGCGCAGGCGCTTTTCAATACGCTCTGCCGCGCCATCGAAAGCGGCCTGCGGCTCGTTGGCCTGACCGTTCGCCTGCAGCACGATGCCCGTGTCCAGGTGAAGCTTGCAGTCCGCACTGAACCGCGATCCGGACTTGTCCACAGTGACCTGACCTGAATAGCCTCCGTCAAAGTACTTGGTTACGGCCTGCTCGATCTGCTCCTCGATTCGGAGGCGGAACGATTCACCGATGTCCATATGTTTCCCGGATACACGCACACTCATGGAGTTTCCTCTCTTTGTTGTGGTCTGCGTGTCCAGTCTATTCCAAGCGCCCTCCGCATCCAAGCTTTTCAAGCATGTATCGCATCTTTAAACCGTGCGGCCGGGTGCTGCGCCAGAGGCCTTGTTTTCCGGGGCCGGCGCATGTGTGGCGGGGCATTAACGCTTTGAAGCGCCGGAGTCAAATCGCATCCTGGGGAGATCGGCCGTGATCATCCGTGGCAAAATTGTGCCTGACAGGAGCGGATCAGCACGTCTGGAGCTTCGCCATCGCCCGCTTTTCGCGCCGGCGCTGCACGGATGACGCGATATTCATCGCTTCGCGGTATTTCGCCACCGTCCGGCGGGCGATGTCGATGCCGCCGGTTTTCAGCATGTCCACAATATCGTCGTCGGACAGCACCGCATCGGCCGTCTCCTGCGCGATCAGGCTGCGGATCCGGTGGCGGACCGACTCGGCCGAGTGCGCGTCGCCACCTTCTGCCGAACCGATCGAGACCGTGAAGAAATATTTGAGCTCGAACAGCCCGCGCGGCGTCATCATGTATTTGTTGGAGGTGACGCGGCTCACCGTCGATTCGTGCATCTTGATCGCGTCAGCCACCGTCTTGAGGTTCAGCGGCCTCAGGTGATCGACGCCGAGCCGGAAGAAGGCATCCTGCTGGCGCACGATCTCGCTTGCGACCTTGAGGATCGTCTTGGCCCGCTGGTCCAGGCTGCGGGTCAGCCAGTTGGCGGTCTGCAGGCACTCGGTCAGGAAGGCATGGTCGGCGGAATTCTTCTGCGCCGTGCGCGACACCGAAACATAATAGTCGTGATTGACGAGAACGCGGGGCAGGGCCTCCGGATTGAGCTCGATGCCCCATCCATCGGGGGCCGGCCGCATGACGATATCGGGCGTGATCGCCTCGCTGACATCCGTCTCGAAGCTGGTGCCCGGCTTCGGGTCCAGGCCGCGGATCTCGGCCAGCATGTCGAGCAGGTCCTCGTCATCGACGCCGCAGAGCCTGCGCAGGCTGGAAAAGTCCCGCCGGGCCAGAAGATCGAGATGGGCAAGCAGCGCCGTCATGGCCGGATCCAGCCGGTCGCGAGCCTTGAGCTGGATGGCGAGACATTCGGCGAGATTGCGGGCAAAGACGCCCGGCGGATCAAACTGCTGCAGGATCGCCAGGACGCGCTCGACATCGTCCCGCGTCGCGCCCAGCCTGTCGGCAATCTCGGCAAGGTCCGCCTGCAGGTAGCCGGCCTCGTCGAGATGATCGACGAGATGGCCGGCGATCAATCGGTCGGCCGGCGCCGTCACGGCAAGCGGGATCTGCCGTTCCACGAAGCTGCGCAGCGTCGTCCGCTCGGCGACGAAATCGTCGAGATCATAGGTATCGGCGCCCTCGCCATTGCCGCCGGGCATCGACTTCCACTGGTCGAGCAGGCCCGGCGCCTCGGCGCGGCCGGGTTCGCGGTCATCGGGAAAGACGTTCTCGAAATCGGTGTCGAGCTGTTCGGTCATCCGCCGGCCATCGGTGGCGAGCGTGCTGTCATAAAGGTCGGTGGTCGAGCCGTGCGGGGCGGGTGCATCGCCCTCGTGATCGCGCATCTCGCCCGCATCGGACGTCTCGCCGCGCAGGCTACGTTCGCCGCCCGGCTGGTCATCATTCGCCACCAGTTCCAGAAGCGGGTTCTTTTCCACTTCCTGTTCGATGAACTGGTTGAGTTCGACATGCGTCATCTGCAGCAGCTGGATCGACTGCATCAGTTGCGGGGTCATGACCAGTGACTGGCTCTGACGCAGATATAGGCTGGCGGAGAGTGCCATGAGAACGCGAAACCCCCTCAATTCCGGAGCGGTCCGCGTTTGTTCACGTTCTTTTCCACGCCGCGTCTCGGACTGGCCTGAAAATTGCTTATTATGCTCTTCCGGTCAAGTGCCGGCCGCAAAAGCTCGGATTTCCGCGGCTTTTGAAGAAGCGCCCCGCCCGCTGCGTGGGCAGGCTGCCTTTCATAAAGGCAAAGGGGGCGCACGCCCGATAGCCGGCTGCCTCCGTGAAGGCGACGGCTAGGTCTGGAACCTACTGGCCCGAAAATTGCGTAATCGTGGCCCCCGGTCAAGGAAAATGCGCGTGAGGCCGCACCGCTGCCCGGCCCGTCTGGCGCAGGGCTGCGACAGAGCGGGCAGGCGATGGCTCAGAGGCTGAAATTGTCGCCGAGATAGAGGCGGCGGACATCGGGATTGTTGACGATGTCGTTGGCGCGGCCGTGGGTCAGCACTTCACCGGCATGGATGATATAGGCGCGGTCGATGAGGCCGAGCGTCTCGCGCACATTGTGGTCGGTGATGAGCACGCCGATGCCACGCTGCGTGAGATGGCGCACCAGCGCCTGGATGTCGGCGACCGAGATGGGATCGACGCCCGCGAAGGGTTCGTCGAGCAGCATGAAGGTCGGGTCGGTGGCCAGCGCCCGGGCAATTTCGAGGCGCCGCCGCTCGCCGCCCGACAGCGATATGGCCGCCGCCTTGCGCAGGTGCCCGATCGAGAATTCGCCGAGCAGCTCGTCGAGCTTGGCCTCGCGCCGGTCGCGGTTCTTGTCGTGAACCTCGAGCACGGCGCGGATATTGTCCTCGACCGACAGGCCGCGGAAGATCGAGGCCTCCTGCGGCAGATAGCCGACGCCAAGCCGGGCGCGGCGATACATCGGCATGGTCGTGACGACATTGCCGTTGATCTCGATCGAGCCTTCATCGACCGGCACCAGCCCGGTGATCATGTAGAAGCAGGTCGTCTTGCCCGCGCCGTTGGGGCCGAGCAGGCCGACGGCCTCGCCACGGCGCACGACGAGCGACACGCCGTTGACCACGCGGCGCGACCGGTAGGCCTTGGTCAGCCCGCGTGCAATCAGCGTGCCTTCGTAACGCGCCTTTTCGGCGCGCGCGGCATCATCCTGCACCTGCGGGCTGGCGCCCTTGGCGCTGCTGCTCTTGAAAAAGGGGATCTGCACGGGTGTCGGATCAGTTCTGCTGCGGCTTGCGGGATTGCGGGTCCAGCTGAATCTGGACACGACCGCCACAGCTTTCAAGCTGCGCCTCGCCGCTGTCCATCTGCACGTTCAGCCGGCAGCCGACGAACACGTTCTTGCCTTCCGACAGAACGACCTTCTTGCCCTCGAGCACGAAGGTCTGGCGCGTCATGTCGAAGGTGCCCTTGTCGGCGGTCGCCTGCTGCGTGCCGGAGGAGAGGAACACCTTGTCGTTCACCTCGATGCGGTCGATGTCGGCATTGCCGCTGGAAATCGAGCCGCCGCCGGACTTGTAGAACACGGTCATGGCGCCGCCCTGCAGCGTCGTCGTGCCCTGTACCACCTTCACGTTGCCGGTGAAGATCGCCTTGCTTTCGGGATCCTTGATCTCGAGCTTGTCGCTCTCGATCTGGATCGGCTGGTCGTTGGAGAGCTTCAGGCCCTTCATGTTGCTGGTCGTGCTCTGCGCGGCTGCGGGGCCGGCGGCAAGGACGACGAGGGACAGGAGGGCGAGAAGGCGGGCCGTGAAACGATGAGTGGGTGCGTGCGAAAGGGCAAGCATGGCGACGACGGGTTCCTAGTTGTCAATCTTGCGGATGGCTGCCGGATCGACGTTCACCCGGACATTGCCCTCGAAGGTCACATTTCGACCCTTATCCGTCATTCTCAGCGTCTGCGCAACAATGGAACCGCCGCTCATGCTGATGGCGATCGGTTTGTCGCTTTTCATCTCGCCGGAATTGATGTCGAGGAAGGCGGACTGGAAGTCGGCATTGGTGCCGTTGTTGATCGAGATGGAAAAGGGCTTGTCCATCTCGAGCGTGTTCTTGCCCCGGTCGTAGATGCCGCTCTGGGCCTCGACGGTGGCGATCATGCTGTCTTTCATCGGCATCTGCGCACGGATCGTCTGCAGCGTGATCATGTCGGGATTGGCGATGTCCTGCAGCGCGCGCACGGCCTTCATGGAATAGGAGATGCCATCCTTGTTGCGACCGGCGATCGCCGGATTCTGCATGACGATCTTGCCGTCCTCGATGGTGGCGGACTCGATGTCCAGCTCTTCCGGCAGGAAGGTCTTCACCACGGAAACACCGATGAAGGCAGCGCCGATCAGGCCCGCAATGACCGGCAACAGGATGCGCAGCCGCCGCACGCGCGCTGAATGCTGGCGCGCCTTGCGGTAGGCCGCATCGCCGGTATCGAGCCGGGCGCTGCCAGGGGGTGAAACTGCGTCGAGCATGAAGCGGGCTTTCGACTTCCTCGCGGGGGCCCGCTTGCGGGGCGCGTTTGGTAGGTGGCGTTGAACGCAGCGAATATGGCGATTTTTCTGGCAGGCTACAATGGAAGCGCTTAATTGTTTGCCAACCCAGCGCATCGCCCGTTCGATTCTGCGCAAACCGGAAGGATAGGGAATGGACGATCTCGCGCTTCTCGACCGCCGCCGCCTGCGTTCGCGACTGGCTTTCTGGCGCTTTGCCGCCATCGCAATCGCGCTGATTGCGGTGCTCGCCGCCGTCCTCCTGCTTGGCAGCAGCAGCAGCCGCCAGGCCGTGCCGCATGTCGCACGGGTCACCATTTCCGGCCTCATCCAGGATGACCGCGAACTGCTGGAGCGCCTCGACGCGATCGAAAAGAGCGATGCGGTCAAGGCGCTCGTCGTCTCCATCTCCTCGCCCGGCGGCACCACCTATGGCGGCGAGGCGATCTACAAGGCGCTGCGCCGCATCTCGGCCAAGAAGCCCGTCGTCGCCGATATCCGCACGCTGGCTGCCTCCGCCGGCTACATGATCGCGATCGGCGCCGACCATATCGTTGCAGGCGAAACCTCCATCACCGGCTCGATCGGCGTCATCTTCCAGTATCCGCAGATCAAGCCGTTGCTCGACAAGCTCGGTGTCTCGCTCGAAGAGATCAAGTCCGCCCCGCTGAAGGCGGAGCCGTCGCCCTTCCATCCGGCCTCGCCCGAAGCACAGGCCATGATCAAGGCGATGATCGACGACAGTTTCGGCTGGTTCGTCGATCGCGTCGCCGAGCGCCGCGGCATGGACCCGGCCGCCGCCCGACAGCTCGCTGACGGCCGCATCCTGACCGGCCGGCAGGCCAAGGCTGCGGGGCTTGTCGACGACCTCGGCGGCGATCCGGAAATCAAGGCCTATCTGGAAACGCGCAAAATCGACAAGGAACTTCCCCTGATTGAGTGGCGTGCGCCATCGACCGGCCTGCCCTTCGGTCTCGGTTCGCTTGCCAATGCCCTTGCCGAACGCGCGGGAAGCCAGTTTTTTCAATCTTTTCAGGGCATAGAAAAGCACATCACCGACAAGTTGTTTCTTGACGGTATGGTTTCCGTTTGGCAGGTTGAGCCACGCTAAGAGGGAGCGCAAGGCCGGCCGGCGCCCAGTGAGGGCGCTTGCGGCACCGCATGGGTCAAGACTCCCCGGTTGATGTCATTTTTGGGAACAAGGCGAGGGGCGACAGTGATCAAGTCGGAACTGGTACAGATCGTCGCGGCGCGCAATCCGCACCTCTATCACCGCGACGTCGAGAACATCGTCAATGCCGTTCTGGACGAAATCACCGACGCGCTGGCCGCCGGCAACCGCGTGGAACTGCGCGGTTTCGGCGCCTTCTCCGTCAAGAACCGCCCGTCGCGCTCCGGCCGCAACCCGCGCACCGGCGACAGCGTGTTCGTCGAGGAAAAGTGGGTTCCCTTCTTCAAGACCGGCAAGGAACTGCGCGAGCGCCTGAACCCCGGCATGGCCGACAAGGACGACGACTGAGCCCGATGATCGGGATGCGCCTGGGTCGACAGACCCGGCTCAGGCATCCCGGTCGGTGACGGCCTCTTGCCTTCCGGCGCGGCCGCCCTGTTTATGCCGGAGTGACCCGGCATCGGTGTCGGCACCCGCACCGGAGGCGTGAGAAAGAAATGTTCAGGAAGACCGTCAACATCGTCGTGCTCGTGCCGATCGCCATCGTGCTGATCGTCCTGTCCGTCGCCAACCGTCAGGCCGTGACGCTGGCGCTCAATCCCTTCGAGCCGTCCGACGCCGTTTTGTCGGTTTCCGCGCCCTTCTTCGTCTTCCTCTTTGCCGCAACGATCCTCGGCATGATCATCGGCTCCTTCGCCACCTGGCTCGGTCAGGGCAAGCATCGCAAGCGGGCCCGCGCCGGTGCGACCGATGCCGTGAAGTGGCAGAGCGAGGCGGAACGCCAGCGCCAGCGCGCCGAGGCCGCCTCCCAGGCCATCGTCCCCGTCAAGAATTGAGCCCAATCGCCGGCTCTCGATGCGTAAACGGGCGGTGGGCGTTTCCCATCGCGTGAAAAATGCTCTATGGGCAGCGACCAGACCAAGAACAGTCAGTTGATCGCACGGGAACGTCCACGTGAAGGATAGGCAGAAGCGCCCCGCCGGAGGCCCGGCCAAGGGCAAGCTCTCTGGTAAGCCCTCTGGCAAGCCAGGCCCGAAAGGGGCAGACAAGCGTCCGGCCGCTGCCGGCGGCAAGGCCGCATCGCCGCGCGCCGCGCGTCCGCAGGCGTCCGAACGCCTGTCGCCCGACCGCAAGCGCGATGCGGAGCAGCCGAGGTCGGCCGCGCCCTCTGCCCAGCCGAAGCGCGAGCGTACTCCGGCCCGCGAACCGGGCGCCGCGACGGAGGCCGCGCCCCGTTACGTCATGGTGGCGCGCAGCGGCGAGAAGCCGGCCGAGCGCGTGCCGCTGATCCTCGAAACCGTCGCCGGCGGCGATTATCATCTCATCGACAGCGGCGACGGCGAAAAGCTGGAACAGTACGGCCCCTACCGCATCGTGCGCCCCGAGGCGCAGGCGCTCTGGCCGCGTTCGCTTCCCGCCTCCGTCTGGGAGAAAGCCGATGCGGTCTTTACCGGCGACACGGATGAGGAAGGCATGGGCCGCTGGCGCTTTCCCGGCCTGCCGCTCGGCGAGACCTGGCCCATGCGTCTTCTCGACACGGATTTCCTCGGCCGTTTCACCGCCTTCCGCCATGTCGGCGTCTTTCCCGAGCAGCTCGCCCACTGGCGCTGGCTGGCCGGCGAAGCACAAAAGGCAGGGCGCCCGCTGAAGGTGCTGAACCTCTTCGGCTATACCGGCGTCGCCTCGCTGATCGCGGCGCGTGCCGGCTGCGAGGTCACCCATGTCGATGCCTCGAAGAAGGCGATCGGCTGGGCGCGCGAGAACCAGACGATCGGGCGGCTCACCGACCTGCCGATCCGCTGGATCTGCGAGGACGCCATGAAATTCGTGCAGCGCGAGGAGCGCCGCGGCAGCCGCTACGACATCATCCTCACCGACCCGCCGAAATTCGGCCGTGGCCCGAACGGCGAGGTCTGGCACCTCTTCGACCACCTGCCGGCCATGCTCGACACCTGCCGGGCCATCCTCTCGGATGATGCCCGCGGCCTCGTCCTGACGGCCTATTCGATCCGGGCTAGCTTCTATTCGATCCACGAGCTCCTGCGCGAGGTGATGCGCGGCCGTGGCGGCGTCGTCGAATCCGGCGAACTCATCATTCGCGAGGCGGGGCTCGACGCGGCAACGCCGGGCCGCGCGCTCTCGACCTCGCTTTTCAGCCGCTGGGTGCCCGCATGACGCAAGACAGACGCAACGAAGGGCCTTCGAAGGTCGGGCAGATCAAGGACGTCACCAGCCTTGCCAATCCCATCATCAAGGACATCAAGGCGCTTGCGCTGAAGAAGCACCGCGACGAGACCGGCACCTTCATGGCCGAGGGCCTGAAGCTCGTCATCGATGCGCTCGACCTCGGCTGGACCATCCGCACGCTGGTCTATGCCAAGAACGTCAAGGGCAAGCCGGCAGTGGAGCAGGCGGCGCTGAAGACCGTGTCGCGCGGCGGCCTCGTGCTCGAAGTCAGCGAGAAGGTGCTGTCCGCCATCACGAGGCGCGACAATCCGCAGATGGTGGTCGGCATCTTCGACCAGCAGTATCGCCGCCTCTCTGACATCCGCCCGGCGGATGGCGAGACCTATGTCGCCCTCGACCGCGTGCGCGACCCCGGCAATCTCGGCACGGTAATCCGCACGGCGGACGCTGCCGGAGCCTCCGGCGTCATCCTCGTCGGCGATACGACGGACCCGTTTGCCATGGAAACGGTACGCGCCACCATGGGCTCTGTCTTCGCCATGCCCGTCAGCCGTGCAACGCCCGAAGAGTTCATCGCCTGGAAGAAGCAGGCGAGGGCACGGGTGGTCGCGACCCATCTCGCCGGCGCCGTCGACTACCGCACCATTGATTACAAGGCCGCCCCCGTCGTGCTGCTGATGGGCAACGAACAGTCCGGCCTTCCGGACGAACTGGCGCGGCAGGCCGATGCGCTCGCCCGCATTCCGCAGGCCGGCCGGGCCGATTCGCTGAACCTCGCCATCGCCACCGGCATCATGCTCTTCGAGGCCCGCCGCCATCTCCTGACCCTGGATGCCCGCTGATATGCAGGATGATATGACCGCCGAACCGGACGCCCCGCGCCCCGCGCTCTTTTCCCGCCCGCTGCCGATCGCGGCCTTCATCCTGCTGGCCGTGGCGCTCGACCAGGTCATCAAGGTGGTACTGAGCGACATCCTGCCTTTCGAGCAATCCGTGTCGCTGCTGCCGGTGCTGGCGCTCTACCTCACCCACAATTACGGCGTGGCCTTTTCCATGCTGTCGGGCATGGAGACGGAATTCATCATTGCACTCCGGCTTGCCGTCGTCGCCTTCGTGCTGTGGCTCTGGAAGAAGACGCCGAAGCATCGCGGCCTTGCCCATCTCGGCTATGCCATGATCATCGCCGGTGCGATCGGCAATCTCATCGACAAGCTGATCTTCGGCTATGTCGTGGACTATGTGCTCGTTCACACACAGAGCTGGTCCTTTGCCGTCTTCAATCTCGCCGACAGCTACATCACGCTTGGCGCCGGCGCGATCATCCTCGACGAGCTTCTGCCGCGCCGGAAGGCCGATCGTTAAAATGCGAGCGACCACCTGAAGCGAATGGGAACGGGTGGCGTGCTAATCCGGCACGCATGATAGAACCATTCCGGCTCCAGGATCGCGTCCGCTCCGCTTTCACGGCCTCCCGCCATGAGAGGCGGCGTGCCCGCGACCGTCGCGCAGAGACCAAGCCCGTAGCACCCGAGCGCAGCAGTCGCCTTGCGGGCGGTCCCGCCGGCAGTCTCGTGGAGAAAGACCGGGCTGACACGGTGCCGCTGGGCAATGTGCTGGTGGCGGCGACGGGGCTTCTGTCTTCCGCCTTCGTCTTCGGAGCCGGCTTCGGCGTCGGCCTTGGCGTGCTCGCCGCCGGCGTGGCCGCCGCCGGCGTTGTCGGTGCGCTCTCGTTCCTCCGCCGCACATCGCGTCGTCAGGAAGCGGCCGAACGGCGCGGCGACCGACGCTGGGAGCGGGCTGAAACCCGCGAACTTCTCTTCAGCATCCATGACGCCCTGGGTGACATCGCGATGACGCGCGATCCGCTCGGTCGCATCGTGGCGGCCAATGCCGTGGTGCGCCATCTTGCCGGCACCGTCGATCCGATCGGCCGGACCTGTGACGAGCTGGGCTTTCTTTGCGAAGCGGCCGAGGGGCACGATCACCACCGCGTGCGTGTGCCGGGTCTGGATGGCCTGCGCGTCTACGACTGGCACAATGTCATGGTGCGCGATGCCGAGACCGGCCAGCTGACCATGCACTCGATCGGCCGCGACATGACGCGCGAGGAGCGCGTCATGCGTGCCAACGAGGCCGCGCGTCGGGCCGCCGAGCAGACGAGCCAGGCAAAGTCGCAGCTGCTGGCGACCGTCAGCCATGAAATCCGCACCCCGCTGGCCGGCATTCTGGGCATGAGCAACCTCTTGGCCCAGACCCGCCTCACGCCCGAACAGGGCAATTATCTCGCGGGCATCAGCCAGTCCGGCCACGCGCTCGTTCAACTCGTGGAGGACCTGCTGGACTTTTCCAGCATCGAGGCCGGCCGTTTCGAACTGCGCCCCGGCCCGCATCCGCTGCGCGAGCTGATTGAAAGCGTGGTCGAGATGCTGTCCAGCCGTGCCCATGACAAGGGCATCGAAATCGCCTCGACCGTGTCGGCCGCCATTCCGCCGACGCTGACATTCGATGCACCGCGCCTCAGGCAGGTGCTTTTCAATGTGATTGGAAATGCCGTGAAATTTACAGCGAAAGGCGGCGTGCTCGTCTCCGCCGCGCTCGACGCCCACGATCTCGTCATCCATGTGGAAGACAGCGGTGACGGCATGACGGAGGCCGAGCTGGCACGGGTCTTCGACGCCTTCGAACAAGCCGGTGCCACGGCACAGAAATCGGGCGGCACCGGTCTGGGCCTGTCCATATCCCGCCGCATCATGACGGCCTTCGGCGGATCGCTGACGGCGGCCAGCCGGCCGGGGCGAGGCAGCTGCTTCACCATCCGCTTCCCGCTCGACAAGGCGTCAGTGGCCCCGGCCGAAACGCCGTCGCGGGTGCTTTCGGGCACGGTCGCCCTCATTCTCGCCCCTGCCGGCCCCGTTGCGCGGGCGCTGTCCGGCACCATCTCCTCGCTCGGTGGCACGGCCATCGTGGCCACCTGCATCGGCGAGGCCGAGGCGGCGGTCAGCAGCACGGCGGCAGGTGTGGCCGTTCTGACCGACGTCATCGTCGATCATCGCCATGCACCAGAGTTTCGCCAGCTGCTGGCGCGCCATCCGCATCTGGCCGGCCCGCAGCTGCGCAAGACCTGCCTTCTCAATCCCGAAGAACGCCTCGTCCATCCGCTTCATCAAGCCGAAGGCTACCAGACCTGGCTCATCCGTCCCTTGCGCGAGCGGACCCTTGTCGATGTCCTCAAGGGACGCATGAAGGGCATCGAGACGCGTGATGCCATCAACGACAATCGACCCGTGCTGCGGGACGCGCCGCCGGTCGGGGCGTCCCTCGACGTCACTGCCCGGCGCCTTGCGGCACCGCAGCGCAGCGTGCTCCTGGCCGAGGACGATCCCGTCAACGCCATGCTGGTCCGCTCGGTGCTGGAAAAGGCCGGATTTGCGGTCCGCGTCGTCGGCAGCTTCCCGGCCGTGACGGCCGCTCTCTACGAAGGCCCGGAACAGGCGCGCCTCGATCCCGCCCTGCTGATCACGGATGTGAACATGCCCGGTGGCGATGCCGTCTCGCTGGTCCAGGCAATTCGCGCCCGGGAAACGGATGGCGGGCGGCATCTGCCCGTGCTCGTGCTCTCGGCGGATACCTCGCCCGCAACCGGTTTTGCCCTGCGGGCCGCCGGTGCCGATGTCGTGCTGGCAAAGCCTGCCGATCCCGTCGCTCTTCTTTCGGAAATCGCCCGTCTCGTGATTGACTGAGCGATTGCCCTCTGCTGGGAAGATGTGAGGGGCCAGTTTTTTGCGTTGCTTGTCACTTTCATGTCGCAGAATGGTGGTTTATGGCCTCCATTGACGACACGCGACACAGGGCACGCGCCATGACGATCGACCTCCTCGAATCCGGGCTGAAGCCGGCGGTAGCTCCGGCCCTGCTGAAGTCTGAATTCGATCGCGCGAACCAGGATGTGTTCGGCCGGATCGGCAATCTGGAAACGCGGCTGGCGCGCACCAGTGCCGAGGTCGAGGCAGCACTTGCCCTGCGCTACAAGGTTTTCGTTGAGGAGATGAAGGCGGAGGTTTCCGCCGAGTGCCATCGCCGCCGTAAGGAAACGGATGCCTTCGACGCGATCTGCGATCATCTGCTCGTCATCGACAACGCCATCGACGGCGACCTGGAAGACCGCGTCGTCGGCACCTACAGGCTGCTGCGCCAGGACGTGGCGGCCGCAAGGGGCGGCTTCTATTCGAAATCCGAGTTCGAGGTGGATGGGCTCATCGCGCGTCACCCCGACAAGCGCTTCATGGAGCTCGGTCGCTCCTGCGTCCTGCCCGCCTACCGCACGCGCCGCACGGTCGAGCTGCTGTGGCAGGGCAACTGGGCCTATGCGCTGCGCCATGGCGTGGACGCCATGTTCGGCTGCGGTTCCTTCCCCGGCATCGTACCGGAGGAGCATGCGCTGGCGCTGTCCTTCCTGCATCACAACGCGCTGGTCCAGCCGGACTGGTACGTCAAGGCGCGGCCGGAGCTCTACCGCATCATGGATCTGATGCCGGCCGAAGCCATCAACCAGCGCAAGGCGCTCGCCGCCCTGCCGCCGCTCATCAAGGGTTATCTGCGGCTCGGCGCCATGATCGGCGACGGGGGTGTCATCGATGCCGCCTTCAACACCACCGACGTTCTTGTCGTCCTGCCGATCACCAACATCGCTGGCCGTTACCTGAATTATTACGGGGCCGATGCGGGGCGGTTTGCATGAAGCAACCAATTTTGTTGCGGTGCAGCAAATGCGCTTGACTCTGAGCGAAATTCAGGCATAAAAGAAACCAGATCAATTTTTCATCACGAAGTTTCAACTGCATAGACTTTTCAGGCTTTCGGTTCTCCCAAAGACGCAATTTCCCGAATGCCGAGCGTGTTTCAGTAGTGTTTTCAAAACGATAAACCCGCCTTCTCTCGAAGGCGGGTTTTTTATGCGCCGGTCCGGACGGGTAACAGCCGGGGCTCACGCCCCGGCATTGTAGGCCGCAATCGCGGCCATGTTCACGATGTCGCTGTCCTTTGCCGCCATGGAAACGATCTGCACCGACTTGTCGAGGCCGACGAGCAGCGGGCCGATGACGGTCGAGCCGCCGAGTTCCTGCAACATCTTGGTCGAGATCGAGGCAGAGTGGAAGGCGGGCATGACGAGCACGTTCGCCGTGCCCGAGAGGCGGCAGAAGGGATATTGCTCCATCAGCTTGCCGTTCAGCGCGACATCTGCCGCCATCTCGCCGTCATATTCGAAATCGACACGGCGCTTGTCGAGAATGTGCACCGCCTCGCGCACCCGCTCGGAGCGTTCACCCGAGGGATGGCCGAAGGTGGAGTAGGCGAGCATGGCCACGCGCGGCACATAGCCGAGCCGCTTGGCGAGGCCGGCCGCCTCCTCGGCGATATCGGCCAGTTCCTCGGAGGAGGGCATGTCGTGCACGGCCGTGTCGGCAACGAGAACGGTGCGGCCGCGGCAGAGCGCGATGGACACGCCGATGATGCGGTGGCCGGGCTTGGGGTCGAGGCAGCGGCGAACGTCTTCGAGCGCGGTCGAATAGTTGCGCGTCACACCCGTCACCATGCCGTCCGCATCGCCCAGCGCCACCATGCAGGCGGCGAAATGGTTGCGGTCGTGGTTGATGAGGCGCTGGGCATCGCGGAAGAGGTAGCCGTTGCGCTGCAGGCGGGCGTAGAGATAGTCCGTATAGGCGCCGATGCGCTTGGATGAGATGCGCGCATTGACGATCTCGATGCCGGGCCGGTTGAGCTCGATACCCTCGCGCTCGGCCGCCTCGCGGATCCGGTCCTCGCGCCCGAGCAGGATGGCCGTGCCGAGCTGCTGGTTGGCGTAGGAGACGGCAGCGCGCATGACGAGCACTTCCTCGCCTTCCGCAAAGACGATGCGCTTCGGGTGGCGCCGCACGCGCTCGAAAATGCGCTGCGTCGTGGAAGCGATGGGATCGCGCCGCGCCGAGAGCTGGCGCGCATAGGCGTCAAGGTCCGGGATCGGCTTGCGCGCCACGCCCGTCTCCATGGCGGCCTTGGCGACCGCGATCGGGATGGAGGAGATCAGGCGCGGATCGAAGGGCACCGGAATGATGTACTGCGGCCCGAAGCGCGGCCGGTTGCCCTGATAGGCGGCCGCGACATCGTCCGGCACGTCTTCCTTGGCAAGGCTCGCCAGCGCCTGGGCGGCCGCGATCTTCATGGCGTCGTTGATGGTGGAGGCCCGCACGTCCAGCGCGCCGCGGAAGATGTAGGGGAAGCCCAGCACGTTGTTGACCTGGTTTGGATAGTCCGAGCGCCCGGTGGCGACGATCGCGTCGTCGCGGATGCGCGCCACCTCTTCCGGCGTGATTTCCGGGTCCGGATTGGCCATGGCGAAGATGATCGGGCGTGCGGCCATCGACTGGATCATCTCGGCCGAGAAGGCGCCCTTCTGGGAGAGACCGAAGACGACATCGGCGCCGGCCAGGGCTTCGGCCAGCGTGCGGTGCTCCGTCTCCACCGCATGGGCGGACTTCCACTGGTTCATGCCCTCGCTGCGGCCCTTGTAGATCACGCCCTTGGTGTCGCAGAGCGTGATGTTCTCCGGCGCAAACCCCATGGCCTTGATGAGCTCGATACAGGCGATCGCCGCCGCGCCCGCGCCATTGCAGACAAGCCGCGTCGTCTTGAAGTCACGGCCCGTCAGCGCCAGCGCGTTGATGAGGCCAGCCGCCGCAATGATCGCCGTGCCGTGCTGGTCGTCGTGGAAAACGGGGATGTGCATGAGCTCGCGCAGGCGCTGCTCGATGATGAAACAGTCCGGCGCCTTGATGTCTTCCAGATTGATGCCGCCGAAGGAGGGGCCGAGATAGCGCACGCAGTTGATGAACTCATCGACATTTTCCGTATCGACTTCGAGGTCGATGGAATCGACGTCGGCGAAGCGCTTGAAGAGCACGGACTTGCCCTCCATGACCGGCTTGGAGGCGAGCGCCCCCAGATTGCCGAGGCCGAGAATCGCCGTGCCGTTGGAAATGACGGCCACCATGTTACCGCGCGTCGTGTAATCGTAGGCCGTGGCCGGATCGGCCGCGATCGCCTTCACGGGAACCGCGACGCCGGGGGAATAGGCGAGCGAGAGGTCGCGCTGGGTCGCCATCGCCTTGGTCGGCGTGATCTCCAGCTTGCCCGGGCGGCCCTGGCTGTGGAAGTCGAGGGCTTCCTGTTCCGTCACCGTCGTCGTCGCCCGGTCGGGCTGGGGCTTTGCGGGGATCGTGGGCGCGGGCATCGGGGTCCTCCTGCGTTGTGGGTGGCCAGCGGTTGGCTTCTGTTTCCGGTTGTCTTCTATAACCCCCAGCGAATACTGTGCACGCACTTTTTTGACGGAATTCAAGCTCGTGAATGAATTGGGACTGACGCGCGACGAGGTCTTTTCGGCAGCGGAACTCGCGGCCGGGGAAAGCCGTGCCTCCGCCACGCCGATGATGGAGCAGTATATCGAGATCAAGGCCAACAACCCTGACTCGTTGCTCTTCTACCGCATGGGCGATTTCTACGAGTTGTTCTTCCAGGATGCGCTGGATGCATCGCGCGCGCTGGGCATCACGCTCACCCGGCGCGGCCAGCACATGGGCCAGGACATTCCTATGTGCGGCGTGCCCGTGCATGCGGCCGACGACTATCTCCAGAAGCTGATAGCGCTCGGCTTCCGCGTCGCGGTCTGCGAACAGGTGGAAGATCCCGCCGAAGCCAAGAAGCGCGGCTCGAAATCCGTGGTGAAACGCGATGTCGTGCGCCTCGTCACGCCCGGCACCATCACCGAGGACAAGCTGCTCCAGCCATCGGAATCCAACTACCTGATGGCGCTTGCCCGCATCCGCGGCGGCTCCGAGCCCGCCTTCGCGCTGGCCTGGATCGACATCTCCACCGGCGTCTTTCGCGTTGCCGAAAGCGGGGAGGGGCGGCTGCTTGCCGACATCCTGCGCATCGAGCCGCGCGAACTCATCCTCGCCGATGCCGTCTTCTACGATCCCGAGATGAAGCCCGTCATGGACGTGCTCGGCCGGGTCGCCGTGCCGCAGCCGGCGGTGCTCTTCGACAGTGCGACGGCCGAGGCGCGTGTCGCCCGCTACTACGGCGTCAAGACGCTCGACGGCTTCGGCAGCTTCTCCCGCGCCGAGATCGCGGCTGCCGCCGCCGCCGTTTCCTATATCGAGAAGACGCAGATCGGCGCCCGCCCGCCGCTCGGCACGCCCGAGCGCGAAAGCGTCGCCTCCACGCTCTTCATCGATCCCGCCACCCGCGCCAATCTGGAGCTGACCCGCACGCTGTCGGGCGAACGCTCCGGCACGCTGATGCGCGCCATCGACCGGACGGTGACGAGTGGTGGCGCCCGGCTGCTCGCCGAACGGCTGATGTCGCCGCTGACGGACCCCGAAGCGATCGCCGCCCGCCTCGACGCCGTCACGGCCCTGCTGGCCGCGCCGCTGGTGGCGCAGGATGCGCGCGACTGCCTGCGCCGCGTGCCGGACATGCCGCGTGCGCTGTCCCGTCTCGCGCTCGGCCGTGGCGGCCCGCGCGATCTGGGCGCCCTGAAGGCCGGGCTGGAGGGCGCGGTCCGCATCCGCGACATCCTCACCCGCATGGACCTGCCGGCCGAGCTTGCCGCTGCCTCAGCCGCGCTCAGCCGCCTGCCGCAGTCGCTCGCCGATCACCTTGCGGACATTCTGGCGGAGGAACTCCCGCTCCTGAAGCGCGACGGCGGCTTCGTGCGTGCGGGCGCCCGGGCCGAACTCGACGAACTGCGTGCGCTGCGCGACCAGTCCCGCCGCGTCATCGCCGGGTTGCAGCTTTCCTATGCCGAGGAAACCGGCATCCGCTCGCTGAAGATCAAGCACAACAACGTGCTCGGCTACTTCATCGAGGTGACCGCCGGCAATGCCGGGCCACTGACGGAGACCGATGCCGCCAAGGCGCGCTTCATCCACCGCCAGACCATGGCGAATGCCATGCGCTTCACCACGACGGAACTGGCCGATCTCGAAAGCAAGATCGCCAACGCCGCCGACAAGGCGCTCACCCTCGAACTCGGCCTCTTCGACGATATGGTCGCCGCCGTGGTGGAGGCGCAGGAGGCCATCAAGGCGGGCGCGGCGGCGCTTGCCGTCATCGATGTTTCGCTAGGTCTCGCCATTCTCGCTGACGAGCAGGATTACCGCCGCCCGGTGGTCGACCGCTCCCGCATGTTCCGCATCGAGGCCGGCCGCCATCCGGTGGTCGAGCAGGCCCTGCGCAGGCAGGCCTCCGATGTCTTCGTCGCCAATGGCTGCGATCTCTCGCCGGGCGATGGCGGTGACTATGGCGCGCTCTGGCTGCTGACCGGCCCCAATATGGGCGGTAAATCGACCTTCCTGCGCCAGAACGCGCTGATTGCCATCATGGCGCAGATGGGCTCCTTCGTGCCGGCGACCGCCGCCCATATCGGTGTGGTCGATCGGCTCTTCTCGCGCGTCGGCGCCTCGGACGATCTGGCGCGCGGCCGCTCCACCTTCATGGTCGAGATGGTCGAGACCGCCGCCATCCTCAACCAGGCGACGGACCGCTCGCTGGTCATCCTCGACGAGATCGGCCGCGGCACGGCGACCTTCGATGGCCTGTCCATCGCCTGGGCGGCGGTGGAACACCTGCACGAGGTCAACCGCTGCCGTGGCCTCTTCGCCACCCATTTCCACGAGCTGACGGTGCTCTCCGAAAAGCTGGCGCGGCTCTCCAACGCCACGCTGAAGGTGAAGGAGTGGGACGGCGAGGTGATCTTTCTCCACGAGGTTGGTCCCGGTTTCGCCGACCGCAGCTACGGTATCCAGGTCGCCCGCCTGGCCGGCCTGCCGGCAGCCGTCGTCACCCGTGCGCGCGACGTGCTGGCACGGCTGGAGGATGCCGACCGCAAGAACCCGGCAAGCCAGCTGATCGACGATCTCCCCCTTTTCCAGGTGGCCGTGCGCCGCGAGCAGGCGGCAAAGGCCGCGCCTTCGAAGGTGGAGGAATCCCTTAAAGCGCTCGAACTGGACGACATGACGCCGCGCCAGGCGCTCGACGCGCTCTATGCCCTGAAAAAGCAGCTTTCCTGACCGATGCGCAGCGGTGCCGGCCGGAAAGAACTTGGCAAGGCCGGCCCTCTATAAGGAAATCCGGTATCGGTTCTCGGCTGCGAGGCAGGACCAATTTTTTCTGTGCAGTGCCGGGCAAAGGGATTATAGCGCATGCAAACGCAGACGCAGCCGCTCGCAGGACGCGACAGACAGGAGCGCGACGGCGACCCGATGGCCACAGACCTTCACGCCCATCCCGAAATCTTCGATCCGGCAGCTCTTCGCGCCAAATGCCGCTTTATCGCCTCGGCCCATGCCGAGCAGCGCGACCCCATGCGCCGCGCGCTTCTGGCCGCCTTCAAGGAGGCCAATCTGGCGGGACGGGCCAAGGCGCGCGAGCTGCTTTTCGCCGATGGCAGCGGTCTTGCCTGCGCCCGGCGGATCTCCTGGCTGCAGGACCAGCTGATCTCCATCCTGCATGATTTCGTGCTTGCCGAAATCTTCAATGCCGGCCAGACGCCGGAGAGCATGCGCATCACCGTGGCAGCCGTCGGCGGCTATGGCCGCGGCACGCTGGCGCCGGGCTCCGACATCGACCTGCTCTTCCTGCTGCCGCAGAAGAAGCAGGTCTGGGCAGAGCCGGCCATCGAGTTCATGCTCTACATCCTCTGGGATCTCGGCTTCAAGGTCGGCCACGCCACCCGCACGGTGGAGGAATGCATCCGCCTGTCGCGCAGCGACATGACGATCCGCACCGCCATCCTCGAATTCCGCTACATCTGCGGTTCGCAGCCGCTCGCCGCTGATCTCGAAACCCGCTTCGACCGAGAGATCGTCAAGAACACCGGTCCGGATTTCATCGCCGCCAAGCTCGCCGAGCGCGACGAGCGCCACCGCAAGGCCGGCGACACGCGCTACCTGGTCGAGCCGAACGTGAAGGAAGGCAAGGGCGGTCTTCGCGACATCCACACGCTCTTCTGGATCGCCAAATACTTCTACCGGGTGAAGGACTCGGCCGAACTGGTGAAGCTCGGCGTTCTCTCGAAGCAGGAACTGAAGCTGTTCGAGAAGTCCGACGACTTCCTCTGGGCAGTGCGCTGCCACATGCACTTCCTCACCAACAAGGCGGAAGAGCGCCTGTCCTTCGACATCCAGCGCGAAATCGCCGAATGTCTCGGCTATCAGGACCATCCGGGCCTCAGCGCCGTCGAACGCTTCATGAAGCACTATTTCCTCGTTGCGAAGAATGTCGGCGACCTCACCCGCATCATCTGCGCGGCGCTGGAGGACCAGCAGGCCAAGCAGCAGCCGGGGCTCACGGGCGTCATCACCCGCTTTGCCAATCGCAGCCGCAAGATCGCCGGCACCACGGATTTCCTCGATGATGGCGGCCGCATCACCATTGCAGGCCCGGATGTCTTCAAGCGCGATCCGGTCAACCTGATGCGGCTCTTCCACATCGCCGACATTGCCGGTCTCGAATTCCACCCGGCTGCGCTGAAGCAGGTGACACGCTCGCTGTCGCTGATCACGCCGCACCTGCGCGACAATGAGGAGGCCAACCGCCTTTTCCTGTCGATCCTGACCTCGCGGCGCGACCCGGAACTCATCCTGCGCCGCATGAACGAGTCGGGCGTTCTTGCCCGCTTCATTCCCGAGTTCGGCAAGATCGTCTCGATGATGCAGTTCAACATGTATCACCACTATACGGTGGACGAGCACCTGCTGCGCACGGTGCGTGTTCTCTCGCGCGTCGAGCAGGGCAAGGAAGAGGATGCCCATCCGCTGGCCGGCAAGCTCATCCAGAGCATCGAGGACCGCGAGGCGCTCTATGTCGCCGTGCTCCTGCACGACATCGCCAAGGGCCGCCCGGAGGATCACTCCGTTGCCGGCGCCCGTGTGGCCCGAAAGCTCTGCCCGCGCTTTGGCCTGACGCCGAAGCAGACGGAAACGGTCGCCTGGCTGATCCAGGAACATCTGACCATGTCCATGGTCGCCCAGACCCGTGACCTCAACGACCGCAAGACGATCATCGACTTCGCCGAAAAGGTGCAGTCGCTCGAACGGCTGAAGATGCTGCTGGTGCTGACGGTCTGCGACATCCGCGCCGTCGGCCCGGGCGTGTGGAACGGCTGGAAGGGCCAGCTCCTGCGCACGCTCTACTACGAGACCGAACTGCTGATTTCCGGCGGCTTCTCCGAAATGCCGCGCAAGGAGCGCGCCCAGTATGCCGCCGACATGCTGGAAAGGGCGCTGACCGGCTGGAGCGAGGCCGAACGCCAGGCCTATACGAAGCTGCACTACCAGCCCTACCTGCTGACCGTGCCGCTGGAAGACCAGGTGCGACACGCCGCCTTCATCCGCGAGGCGGACCAGGCCGGTCGCACGCTGGCCACCATGGTGCGCACCCACCAGTTCCATGGCATCACTGAAATCACGGTGCTGGCCCCCGACCATCCGCGCCTGCTCGCCGTCATCGCCGGCGCCTGCGCGGCGGCGGGCGCCAACATCGTGGACGCGCAGATCTTCACGACCTCCGACGGCCGCGCCCTCGATACCATCCTCGTCAGCCGTGAATTTGCAGTCGATGGCGATGAGATGCGCCGCGCCACCAGCATCGGCCGGATGATCGAGGAAGTGCTGTCGGGCACCAAGCGGCTGCCGGAGGTGATCGCCGCCCGCACCAAAGGCAGGAAGCGCAGCAAGGCCTTTACCGTCACGCCGAGCGTCACGATCTCCAACGGTCTCTCGAACAAGTTCACCGTCATCGAGATGGAGTGCCTGGACAGGCCCGGCCTGCTCTCCGAAGTCACCTCCATGATGTCGGATCTGTCCCTCGACATCGCCTCGGCCCACATCACCACCTTCGGCGAGAAGGTCATCGACACCTTCTACGTTACCGATCTCGTCGGCGAGAAGATCACCAGCGAGAACCGCCAGATGAACATCTCGGCGCGCATTCGCGCCGTCATCGCCGAGGAGGCCGACGAGGCGCGCGAGCGCATGCCCTCCGGCATCATCGCGCCGCCCGCCATTCCCCGCTCCCCGCGTCGTCCCAAGGCCGATCAATGAGTCTCGTCCGCAAATTCATCACCGTCGGCGGCGCTACGCTCGGCAGCCGCGTCCTCGGTTTCACCCGCGAAACGCTGATGGCAGCGGCGCTGGGCACCGGCCCCTATGCCGATGCCTTCTACGCCGCCTTCCGCTTCCCCAATCTCTTCCGGCGCCTCTTTGCCGAAGGCGCCTTCAACGCCGCCTTCGTGCCGCTCTTTGCCAAGGAGATCGAGGCGAACGGCCTTGATGGTGCCAAGCGCTTCTCGGAAGAGGTGCTGGGCGTCCTCTTCACCGTGCTGCTCCTGATCACCATCGTCATGGAACTGGCGATGCCCTGGATCGTCGCCACCATCATCGCCCCCGGCTTCGTGGGCGACGGGGAAAAGTTCGACGTGACCGTGCAACTTTCCATGGTCATGTTCCCCTATCTCATGTGCATGTCGCTGACGGCGATGCTGTCCGGCATGCTGAACTCGCTGCACCATTACTTCGCCGCCGCCGTCGCCCCGATCTTCCTCAATCTCGTGCTCATCGCGGCGCTGGGCTATGGCCTGTGGACCGGTGCCGATCCGCTGACGACCGCCTGGTATCTCTCCTGGGGCGTGCTCGCCGCCGGCCTGTTGCAGATGGCCGTGCTCTATGTCGGCGTGCGCTATGCCGGCATGCGCTTCGGCTTGAGCCGCCCGCGCATGACGCCGAACGTCAAGCGGCTGCTGTGGCTGGCGCTGCCGGCCGCCGTTACCGGCGGCATCACCCAGATCAACCAGGTCATCGGCCAGATGATCGCCTCCACCAAGGACGGCGCGATCGCGGCACTTCAATATGCCGACCGCGTCTACCAGCTGCCGCTCGGCGTCGTCGGCATCGCCGTCGGCGTCGTTCTCCTGCCGGAGCTGGCCCGCGCGCTGAAGGGCGGCCACCACATCGAGGCGCAGAACCTGCAGAACCGCTCGGCCGAATTCGTGCTGTTCCTGACCCTGCCGGCGGCCGGCGCGCTCTGGGTCATCTCCGACGAGATCGTCCGCGTGCTCTACGAGCGCGGCGCCTTTTCGCCCGAAACCACCTCCGTCGTTGCCGGCATCCTCGGCATCTACGGCCTCGGCCTGCCCGCCTTCGTGATGATCAAGGCGCTCAACCCCGGCTTTTTCGCCCGCGAGGATACGCGCACGCCCATGCGCATCTCCGGCATCTCGGTCGCCGTCAACTGCGCGCTCGCCGTCTCGCTCTTCCCCTTCTTCCACGAACGCGGCATCGCCACGGCGGAAGCCGTCTCCGGCTGGCTGACGGCCATCATGCTCTTCGTCATCCTGGTCCGCCGCGGCCACTGGGTCTGGGAAGGCGCCCTTGTCAGCCGCGTCCTGCGTCTCCTTGCCTCGACATTCGTCATGGCCGGCGTGCTGGAATATGCCTCGCGGCAGATGTCGGGCTGGCTGGATTCCGGGCAGGGCGTGCTGACCCAGCTTGCAGCACTTGCCATCCTCATCGCGCTCTCGATGATCGTCTATTTCGGCCTCGCCTTCGCCACCGGCGGCGCCGACCTCGGCATGCTCCGGCGGAACATGAAGCGGAAGGCGGCGAAGGGCACGGAGAGCGTCGAGTAGACGGTAAGCGTCATCGGCGGGCGAGGTGCACACCCCCCTCTGTCCTGCCGGACATCTCCCCCGCAAGGGGGGAGATCCACCCGGAGCGTCCGCTCGGACATGCTCACCCTATCGCCTCGTTGAGACGCCTGCGGGTCGCGGAGCTGGCGCCCCCAGCCAATCTCCCCCTTGCGGGGGGAGATGCCCGGCAGGGCAGAGGGGGGTGCCCAAAGCCAGCAACGCCTCCAGCACCAGTATACCCCCAAAAGCAAAAAGGCCCGCCACCGGCGAGCCCCTTGCAAGATCGATCGTCGCGGTGATCACCGCGTCAGGCTGATCACCGTGCCGCTCGGGCCATCCTCGTCTTCATCCTTGTTGTCGACGAAGCGGTAGCCCTCGACTTCCTCGCGCAGGCGGTCGTTCTCGGCACGCACGGCCTCGATCACGCCGACCAGTTCGGCGAACTTGGTGGCGTGCTGGAGATCGTTGTTCTCCATGAGCGCGGTGTTGGACTTGAGCGCGCTGTCCAGACGGGTGTTTTCCTCGCGCGCGATGTCGAGCTCGATTTCGAGCTTGCGGCGCTTTTCGGCCTCCGACGACATCTCCTCCTTGAGGGCGGCGACCATTTCCGTATTGGTCAGAAGCTGACGACGCAGGTCCATCACCTCTTCCTTGGAAGAGTTGAGGTTCGAATTGAGCTGCGACAGCTCGTATTCGCGCTGGCTCTTCTCGCGGCGAACCGAATTCAGCGTATGGGCCTCGGCCTGGTAGCGCATGCGCGATTCTTCCAGCAGACGCTCCAGAACGCGGTAGCGGCCGCGCGCAGCTTCCAGCTGGCTCTCCGTCTGCAGGCGAATGTCCTCGCGCTCCTTGATCAGCTGGTCGTTCTCGTTTTTCAGCGAACGCGACACCATGGTCTCGCGCTTCAGCTTGGCGACGAGCGAGGCGATCTGGTCCTTCGCCGCATTCATCATGTTGTCGCGCTCGGCCAGCGCCTTCATGGCGGTATCGACGCGCTCCGTCAGGCTGAGCTTGTCGGCCGTCAGGTTGTTGTTGCTCTCGATGAGCTTGGCGGTCTGCTCGCGCAGGCGCACCACCTCGCTCTTGAACTCCGTTACCTCGCGCTCGGAGCGCTCCTTGAGATCCTGCGCTTTTTCGAGTTCGCCAACCAGCGTCTCCTTGGTGATCTTCAGCTCGCGCACCATGGGATCGAGACGCGACAGGCGCGAATTGAGATCGGCATTGGCAAGCCGGAGGTCGGCGACGGAGGCTTCGAGTTCGATCGTCTTCTGGCGCTGGGCCGTGTGGGCGGCCGCCTCGCGCTGCAGGCCGTATTCCAGCCGCTCGGTCTCGGCCTTCATCGTCTCGATGCGGGCCGTCATCTCCGACCCGCGCTGCCGTTCCTCGTTCAGGTTATCCTCGAGCTGGCCGCAGCGCTCGCGATAATCCGCGAGGTCCTCAAGAATTTCCTCGAACTCCGGAATGAAACGGCCGAACGCTTTCGGAATGTCTTGCAGACGTTCCAGCGTAGATTCGAAGTCGATCAGCTTCTGGATGGCGGGATGACTGGAGACCTTTACTTCGCTCTGGTCAGCCTCAATTGGCGTCTGGCCCTGCTTTTCATTTTTCATGAAAGCTTTGAGGAACGCAATCGGCTCCATATGTGTCTCCCCGGAAAGAATAACCAATTCCTAACACAATTGGTCGTATTTTCAAGATTTTTTAATAATCATGCGGTCTTAGTGCAAGTTTCGCGCAATGTAAGCGAAGATTTTTCGCCCATTTCTGGGTTGAAGCCTCCCTGTCCCGCTCACGCCCGGCGCGACCGCCGGAGCCTAGCACCTTCCGGTGCGTCTCTCTTGATCGCCGCTGTCGCTCGGTGCATAAGCTCGGCCAACTTCGTCGGGGCCGCACCGGTTCCCGTGCGACGGCCCTCCACCAGCCTGAACGGGATCACCATGGCAGAGTTTCAGCCCCTTGTCTTCTCGGGCGTGCAGCCCACCGGCAATCTTCACCTCGGAAATTATCTCGGCGCGATCAGGAAGTTCGTGGCGTTGCAGGAAAACAACGATTGCATCTACTGCGTCGTCGATCTCCACGCCATCACCGCCCAGCTCGTGCATGACGACATGCGCGGCCAGATCCGCTCGATCGCGGCGGCCTTCATCGCGTCAGGCATCGATCCGAAGAAGCATATCGTCTTCAACCAGTCGGCCGTGCCGCAGCATGCCGAGCTCGCCTGGATCTTCAATTGCGTCGCCCGCATCGGCTGGATGGAGCGCATGACGCAGTTCAAGGACAAGTCCGGTTCCAAGAATGCCGAGCAGGTCTCGCTCGGCCTGCTGGCCTATCCGAGCCTGATGGCGGCCGACATCCTCGTCTATCGCGCCACCCACGTGCCCGTCGGCGACGACCAGAAGCAGCATCTGGAGCTTGCCCGCGACATCGCCATGAAGTTCAACCTGGACTTTTCAAAGCAGATCCGCGACGCCGGCACGGGCATCGACATCAAGGTCGGCGACGAGCCGGTGCATGCCTTCTTCCCGATGGTGGAGCCGCTGATCGACGGCCCGGCGCCCCGCGTCATGAGCCTGCGCGACGGCACCAAGAAGATGTCGAAGTCGGATGCCTCCGATCTCTCGCGCATCAACCTGATGGACGATGCCGACCAGATCTCCAAGAAGATCAAGAAGGCCAAGACCGATCCGGACGCACTGCCAAGCGAAGTGGAGGGCCTGAAGGGCCGGCCCGAAGCCGACAATCTCGTCGGCATCTATGCGGCACTCTCCGACCGTACCAAGCTCGACGTGCTCAACGAATATGGCGGCCAGCAGTTCTCAGTCTTCAAGCCGGCGCTGATCGATCTCGCCGTCAGCGTTCTCTCGCCGATCACCGGCGAGATGCGCCGCCTGATGGACGACACGACCCATATCGACGCCATCCTGCGCGACGGCGGCGAGCGGGCGCGCGCCCGGGCCGACAAGGTCATGCACGACGTGCGCGACATCGTCGGCTTCCTGCAATAGGCGGGGTCGGTCCCAGCATGACGAGATCACGGCAACAATTCGGCCCTTGCGGGCCGGATTGTCCCGTGTAATCTCCCGGCCATGGTTTCACGTCGCCTTTCCCGCCTCGAAGGTCACCGCCGCAAGTTCATGGCGGTCATCGATGATACGCCCGAATGCATGCGCGCCGTCCACTATGCCGGCATGCGTGCGAAGAACTCCAATGGCGGCCTCGTGCTGCTCTACGTGATCGCCAATGGCGACTTCCAGCACTGGCTGGGTGTCGAGGAGATCATGCGTGCCGAGGCGCGCGAGGAAGCGGAGACGACGCTGGCGAAGATCGCCCAGGAGGTGCGCGAGACCGTGGGCATCGAGCCCGAAGCGGTCATTCGCGAGGGCAGCGCCACCGAGGAAATCCATGGGCTGATCGAGGAAGACCGCGATATCGCGATCCTCGTGCTGGCCGCCGGTTCCGCCAAGGATGGGCCGGGTCCGCTCGTTTCGTCGATCGCGGGCAAGGCGGCTGCCTTCCCGATCCCCGTCACCGTCATTCCCGATGCGCTGACGGATGAGGAAATCGACGCGCTGGCCTGATGCCTTTGCGGGCCCGCGCTCTTGAAGCGGGCTTCCCGACTGGCTATATTTTGGAATAATTCTAAAGATCGAGACCGGCCGCGGCGACCCGCCCGCCGGCAGACGGAGCAAGATCATGTTCATCCAGACCGAAGCAACGCCGAACCCGGCGACCCTGAAGTTCCTGCCGGGCAAGGTGGTGATGGCGCAGGGCACGGCCGAGTTCCGCTCCGCTGCCGAGGCCGAAGCAGCCTCGCCGCTCGCCGCCCGCCTGTTCGACGTGCCCGGCGTCACCGGCGTCTTCTTCGGCTACGATTTCGTGACCATCACCAAGGACGGTCCGGAGTGGCAGCATCTGAAGCCGGCCATTCTCGGCACGATCATGGAACACTTCATGTCCGGCACGCCGGTCATGGCAACCGCAGGCGCCAATCACGCGCAGGCCGATGAGGATGGCGAGTTCTTCGAGGCCGGTGACGAGACGATCGTCGCGACCATCAAGGAGCTGCTGGAAACCCGCGTGCGCCCGGCCGTTGCCCAGGATGGCGGCGACATCACCTTCAAGGGCTTCCGCGACGGCACCGTCTTCCTCAACATGAAGGGCGCCTGCTCCGGCTGCCCGTCTTCGACGGCAACGTTGAAGCATGGCGTGCAGAACCTGCTGCACCACTTCATCCCGGAAGTGCAGGCCGTCGAGGCCGTCTGAGGCGGGAATGGGCTGGACGGCTTGGACGTAGTCGATTCCACTCCCCGTCATGCTCGGGCTTGACCCGAGCATCCACGCGGCCCTCCGCAACCTTGGCAGTGGATCCTCGGGTCAAGCCCGAGGATGAGGGCGAAGACGTTCTTGGCTTTCGGCTCTCTCCGGGCAACCCTCCGTGAACCTACCCGAAAACCACACGATTTCTCTTGTCGTTGCAGCGCGATACCGGCTATCCGCACCTGATCCGCGATGCATCAATTGATGCATCGCGAGGCGAAACGAGGGATGCATGCCATGATCGTGCTGGCGCTGGATACGGCGGCAAGCGGCTGTTACGCGGCGGTCTATGACGCCACGGCCGGGCGGGAACTGGCGCGGGCCGGCGCCGAGATCGGGCGTGGCCATGCCGAGCAGCTGATGGGTTTCCTGACGGACGCGCTGGAGCGGGCCGGACTTTCCCTGTCGGCTGTGGATCGTTTCGCAGTCTGCGTGGGCCCCGGCTCCTTCACCGGCATCCGCGTCGGCGTTGCGGCGGCCCGTGGTCTGGCGCTCGCCTGCGGCAAGCCCGCCGTCGGCATCACCACCTTCGCAACGCTCGCCGCCATGGCTGACCAGGGCCGCGGCGAGCCGGTCATGGTGCTGCTCGATGCCAAGCGCGACGAGGTCTACGGCCAGCCGTTCGGCTCCGATGGCCAGCCGGCCGGTGGCGCCTTCCTGCTGCCGCTGGACGAGGCGCGCGCCCTTGCGGCAGGTTTCGGCGGCCGTCTCGTCGGCACGGCCGGCGCCGCCCTCGGCCTGCCGGTCGAGGAGATCGGCCCCGCCGATATCGGCGTCATGGCCCGGCTCGGCGTCCTTGCCGCTGTCGGGGAAAAGCCGCGCCCGCTCTACCTGCGCGGCCCCGACGCCAAGCCGCAGCTCGGCTTTGCGCTGGCGCGTGCCTGAAGAAGGGAAAAGCCCTTGAGCCTGACGGACTATTTCAGCCGCAAGCCCGAATTCGATATCTTCGCGATGGAGAAGATCGATTGCCCGCCGGCGGCCGAGCTGCACCGGCAGCGCTTCCCCGCGCCCTGGTCGGATGGCGACATTCACGGGCTTCTGGTGCAGGAACCCGTCTTCGGCCTCGTGGCGCGCCAGTCGAATGCCGCGCTGAAGGGCGTGACGGGCGGCTTCGTGCTGGCACGGGCCGTGGCGGACGAGGCGGAAATCCTGACGATCTGCGTCGATCCGCGCTTTGGCCGCACGGGTCTCGGCTGGCGGCTCATGCAGGCGGCCAAGCGGGAAGCCCTGGCGCGCGGGGCAGCCTCCATGTTCCTCGAGGTGGACGAGACCAATGTCGCCGCCCACGGCCTTTATCGAAAGCTCGGCTTCGAGAAGGTCGGGGAAAGACGCGCCTATTATCAGGATGCCCAGGGCCGGCGGACGGCGGCGCTTGTCATGCGGCGTGATCTTCGCTAGTTCCGCTCTGATGACCTCGAGAAAATTGCGGCCCATGGCGGAACCGGACACATCGCTGGAAGAGCTCTGCGTCGAGCGCGGCATGCGCATGACCGAGCAGCGCCGCATCATCGCGCGCGTGCTGGAAGGCTCCGCCGACCATCCGGACGTGGAAGAGCTTTACCGCCGCGCGGTGAAGGTCGATTCCCGCATCTCGATCTCCACCGTCTACCGCACCGTCAAGCTCTTCGAGGATGCCGGCATCATCGAGCGCCATGATTTCCGCGACGGCCGCTCGCGCTACGAGACGGTGCCGGAAGAGCACCACGACCACCTGATCGACCTGAAGACCGGCGTCGTCATCGAATTTCATTCACCGGAAATCGAGGCGCTGCAGGAAAAGATCGCCCGCGAACACGGCTTCCGGCTCGTCGATCACCGGCTGGAACTGTACGGCGTACCGCTGAAGAAGGACGAGGCGTGAGCATGGGCAGGACGCCCGGAGCCGCCCGATGATCCAGTGGCTGCGGACGGCGCTTGCGGCGATCCTGCTGATCCTTTTCACGCTGGTTCTTTTGCCGGTGCAGCTTGTCTGCCTGCGCTTCGATTTCAGGCCGCGCCGCGTTCTCCCCCGCTTCTGGCACAGGGCCGCCTGCCTGGCGCTCGGCATCCGCGTCCGCGTGCATGGCGAGCTGAATGCGCACCGCCCGCTGATGCTCGCCTCCAACCATGTGTCGTGGAAGGACATCGTGGTGCTCGGCTCCGTCGCCGATGTCGTCTTCATCGCCAAGTCGGAGGTGAAGGCCTGGCCCGTCTTCGGCCTTCTCGCCCGCCTGCAGGCCACCATCTTCATCGAGCGCGACCAGAAGCGCAGCACCGGCGAGCAGGTCAATGAAATCGGCCAGCGGCTGGCGGCGAGCGAGATTGTCGTCCTCTTTCCGGAGGGCACGACATCGGACGGCAACCGCCTGCTGGAGATCAAGACCTCGCTCTTCGGCGCGGCCGCCTCCGCGGTGCCGCTCTCGCCGACCGGTGTCGTGCATGTGCAGCCCGTCGCGCTCTGTTACACCGGGATCTACGGCATGCCCATGGGCCGCTTTCACCGCACCATTGCCGGCTGGCCGGGCGATATCGGGCTGGTGCCGAGCCTGATGGGCCTGTTGCGGGCCGGCGCCATCGATGTGGACGTGGTTTTCGGCGAACCCGTCGTCTACGAGGCCAGCAGCAACCGCAAACTGGTCAGCCGCGAGATCGGCAGCCGCATCCGCTCCATGCTGATCCGCCGCCTGCGCGGCCGTTGAGAGGGCACGGCGCGAATGTCGGGCCTTCATTTTACCGCGCCCTTCGACTACAGAGACGGCCATGAGCACCGAGATCGCCGCCCCGTCGGCCGCTGAGACGGCCCCCGTTCAGACCCCTGTCCAGAAGAAGGTCTTCCTGAAGACCTACGGCTGCCAGATGAACGTCTATGATTCCGACCGCATGTCGGATGCGCTGGCAAAGGACGGCTATATCTCGACCGACAGCGTCGAGGATGCCGATCTCGTGCTGCTCAACACCTGCCATATCCGCGAGAAGGCGGCCGAGAAGGTCTATTCCGAGCTCGGGCGCCTGCGCGACATGAAGAAGGCGCGCGCCGCCGATGGCCGCGAAATGGTGATCGGCGTGGCCGGCTGCGTGGCGCAGGCGGAAGGGGCTGAGATCATTCGCCGTTCGCCCGCCGTCGATCTCGTCGTCGGACCGCAGACCTATCACCGCCTGCCGCAGTTTCTGGAGCGCGCCCGTGCCGGCGAGCGCGTCATCGAGACCGAATACGCGATCGAGGACAAGTTCGAGCATCTGCCGATGCCGGACAAGGCCCGCACCCGCGCCCGTGGCGTCACCGCCTTCCTGACCGTGCAGGAAGGCTGCGACAAGTTCTGCACCTTTTGCGTGGTGCCCTATACGCGCGGCTCGGAAGTCTCCCGTCCCGTTTCCCAGATCGAGGCGGAAGCCCGCCGGCTGGTGGAGGCGGGCGTGCGCGAACTGACGCTGCTCGGCCAGAACGTCAATGCCTGGCATGGCCTGGGCCCCGACGGCACCGAATGGACGCTCGGCCATCTCCTTGCACATCTCAGCGACATCGAGGGCCTCGCCCGGCTGCGCTACACGACCAGCCACCCGCGCGACATGGACGACGCGCTGATTGCGGCGCACCGCGACCTGCCAAAGCTGATGCCCTATCTGCACCTGCCCGTGCAGTCGGGCTCCGACCGCATCCTGAAAGCCATGAACCGGCGCCACAAGGCGGCCGACTACGTGGCGCTGATCGCGCGCATCCGCGCCGTCCAGCCGGATCTGGCGCTCTCGGGCGATTTCATCGTCGGCTTCCCCGGCGAGACGGATGAGGACTTCGAGGACACGCTGCGGCTCATCGAGACCGTGGGTTATGCACAGTCCTATTCGTTCAAATACTCGACCCGCCCCGGCACGCCCGGTGCCGATCTCACCGATCAGGTGCCGGAGGATGTGAAGTCCGAGCGGCTGGAACGCCTGCAGGCGCTGCTGTTTTCCCAGCAGACGGCCTTCCAGAGGGCCTGTGTCGGGCGCGAGATCGACCTTTTGATCGAAAAGCCCGGCCGGCTGCCGGGACAGGTCGTGGGACGCTCGCCCTGGCTCCAGCCTGTGATTGTTGATGCAAAGACATCGCAAATCGGTGACATTATCAGGGTACGAATCACCGCAGCCGGCACCAACAGCCTCCATGCCGAGGTCGCGTGAGGTCCGGACTGCCAATCGATGGAGCCTGACCGCTTGAACGGACACGAATTGATGACGTCGCCATCGCGCCAGTCGAAAGCCTCTGCGGCCGGTGCCAATCACTTCGTGCTCACCTTCGAGAACAACCGCTACGCCAGCGAACTCTTCGGCCAGTTCGACCAGAACCTGAAGCTGATCGAGGAACGGCTGCACATCGATGCGCGCCCGCGCGGCAATTCGGTCTCCATCTCCGGCGATATCGTCGCCACCAATCAGGCCCGCAACGCGCTCGACTATCTCTATGATCGCCTGCTGAAGGGCGGTACGATCGAGAAATCCGACGTGGAGGGCGCCATCCGCATGGTCCAGGCCGCCGACGACCAGTTGCAGCTGCCGACCATGGAGCGGAAAGCCAAGTTGAACCTCGCGCAGATCTCGACCCGCAAGAAGACCATCGCCGCCCGCACCCCGACGCAGGACGTCTACATGCGCGCGCTGGAGCGTTCCGAACTCGTCTTCGGCGTCGGACCCGCCGGCACCGGCAAGACCTATCTCGCCGTGGCGCACGCAGCCCAGCTTCTGGAGCGCGGCGCGGTCGATCGCATCGTCCTCTCGCGCCCGGCCGTCGAGGCGGGCGAACGCCTCGGCTTCCTGCCCGGCGACATGAAGGAAAAGGTCGATCCCTACCTGCGCCCGCTCTATGACGCGCTCTACGACATGATGCCCGGCGACAAGGTGGAACGCGCCATCCAGGCCGGCGTCATCGAAATCGCGCCGCTGGCCTTCATGCGTGGCCGCACGCTGGCAAACGCCGCCGTCATCCTCGACGAAGCGCAGAATACGACATCCATGCAGATGAAGATGTTCCTGACGCGTCTGGGTGAAAACGGCCGCATGATCGTGACGGGCGACCCGAGCCAGGTGGACCTGCCGCGCGGCGTCAAGTCCGGCCTGGTCGAGGCGCTGCAGATCCTGCGCGATGTCGAGGGCGTCTCGGTCGTGCGCTTCAAGGATGTGGACGTCGTGCGCCATCCCATGGTTGCACGCATCGTCAAGGCCTACGAGGCCCAGACGGCGGTTCCGGACGAAAGCGAGCAGCGGTGACCGCTGAGGCGGTGATCTGACGACATGACACGTCTCGATATCCAGATTTCCCGCGAGGAAGGCGATTGGGCCGACGAGGAGGCACTGTTCGCCGAGGCCTCCCGCGTGCTCGAATTCGCCGCCGGTTTCCTGGCGGTCGAGGAAGAACAGCCCTTCGCGATCCAGCCGGTCGAGCTGTCGCTGGTCTTCACGAGCGATGCCGAAATCCGCAAGATCAATGCCGAATGGCGCGGTTTCGACAAGCCGACCAATGTGCTTTCCTTTCCCGCCTTTCCGACCGAGCCCGGTGACATGCCGGGGCCGATGCTGGGCGATATCATCATCGCGCAGGAGACGGTGGCCCGTGAGGCCATCGAGCAGGACAAGCCGTTCGCGGCCCATCTGACCCACCTGATGGTGCACGGTTTCCTGCATCTTTTTGGCTACGACCACGTTGAAGAGGACGACGCCGAAGAGATGGAAGGGCTTGAGACTCGCATTTTGGCCGGTCTTGGGCTATCTGATCCCTACGGGGACACCGATCCGGTGTGACTTTGACCCGGTTTGACAGTTTGGAACGATGAACGATTTCAAGACAGGACCTTTGACGGTCGACAAGGACGAGGCGGACGCCTCGTCTTCGGACGAGGCTGGCAGTACAGGCGCCGCCTCGCGAAGCGAGAGCGGGCGATCGCACAGCTCCTTCTGGCAACGGGCAGCCCGCATTTTCCGGGCAGGCAGTTCAGCGAATCTGCGAGAAGACCTTGCCGATGCCCTGATGACCGAGGGCGGCAGCGACGATGCCTTCTCCCCCGCCGAGCGCGCCATGCTCAACAACATCCTGCGCTTCCGGGAAATCCGGGTCGAGGACGTCATGGTGCCGCGCGCCGATATCGAGGCGGTGGACCAGAGCATCACGCTCGGCGAACTCATGGTTCTCTTCGAGGAGTCCGGCCGTTCGCGCATGCCGGTCTACAGCGAAAGCCTCGATGACCCCCGCGGCATGGTCCACATCCGCGACCTTCTCGCCTATGTGACGAAGCAGGCCCGCAACAAGCGCCGCAACGGCGCGCGGCCCGTTGCGGCCGAGAAGCCGGAAAAGCCGACGCGCCAGCCCCGCGCCGAATTCGACCTCGGCCGCGTCGACCTGACGAAGACGGTCGAGGAAGCCGGGATCATCCGCAAGCTGCTCTTCGTTCCGCCTTCCATGCCGGCGCTCGATCTCATGCAGCGCATGCAGGCCGCCCGTATCCAGATGGCGCTCGTTATCGACGAATATGGCGGCACCGACGGTCTCGCCTCGCTGGAGGACATCGTCGAAATGGTCGTCGGCGATATCGAGGACGAGCATGACGACGAGGAGGTGATGTTTGCCCGCACCTCCGACGACATTTTCGTGGCCGATGGGCGCGTGGAACTCGAGGAGATCGCCAAGGCGATCGGCCCGGATTTCGATGTCACCGAGCAGATCGAGGATGTCGATACGCTGGGCGGCCTGATCTTCGCGGCGCTTGGCCGTATTCCGGCCCGTGGCGAGGTGGTGCAGGCCATTCCAGGCTTCGAGTTCCAGGTGCTCGATGCCGATCCGCGGAGGGTCAAGCGCGTGCGCATCATGCGCCGCCGTGCGCCCGCCGTGCGCCGCCGTCTCAAGGAAGATGCCTCACCGGGAGAGCCGACGGGCTCACCGATCGCTGACCCCGTCCTGTCTGCGGACGGTCCCTCGGCCGGCGATACGCGCAACTGATACCCCCGCAGCCGGCCAACGCCGGCTGTCTCCCCTTCGACTGAAGAGAATCCGGTCGGCCGCGCCGGCCAGCCCCGCGCATCCCAGCCATGGGACGACAAGCTCCGACTTTTTTGGAAGACTGCAGCGTGATTCGGCCGGCGCCCCGTCTTGGGGGCGGGCGCCCGCGCGAGACCGGCGCCGCTGCCGATGGATGCGTTGCGGAGGGGAAGCTCAATGGAACGACTGGCAAGCCGCGTGATCCTGTCATCGGGGATCGGGCGGGTGTTCCTGGCCATGCTGGCCGGCGCGCTGGCCGTGCTCGCGCAGGCACCGTTCTTCGTCATTCTTGCCCCCTTCGTTTCCTTCACCCTGCTCGTCTGGCTGATCGACGGCGCGACGGGCAGGGCCGGCGCCGGCATGATCCGCCGCCGTCTGCCGGCCTTCATGATCGGCTGGTGGTTCGGCTTCGGCTATTTCCTGGCCGGCCTCTGGTGGCTGGGGGCGGCCTTTCTCGTGGAAGCCGACGAATTCGCCTGGCTGATGCCGCTCGGCATCATCGGCCTGCCGGCCTTCCTCGCCGTCTACTTCGGCTTCGCGACGCTCGTTGCCCGGCTTTTCTGGTCGGAAGGGGCGGGGCGCATCTGCGCGTTGGCCGCGTCTTTCGGCCTCTTCGAATGGCTGCGCGCCTTTCTGTTCACCGGCTTTCCGTGGAATGCGATCGGCTATGCGGTCATGCCCGTGCCGTTGCTCATGCAGTCGGCCGGCGCCATCGGCCTGTGGGCGGTCACCACCCTTGCCGTCTTCGTCTTCGCCACGCCCGCGCTGTTCGGCACGCGCCGGGGCCTCGTGCCGGGTGTCGCCTTCGCGCTCGTGCTCGCGGCTGCCCATGTCGGCTACGGCGCGTTCGTCTTGAGCCGCCCGGCGCCCGCAGCGCTCGATCCGGCACTGCCGATCCGCATCGTCCAGCCGGTGATCGACCAGGCCAAGAAGCTCGACGATGCCGAGCGTGGCCGGATCTTCGAGGAGCATCTGGCGCTGAGTGCCGCCGCACCCGCCGAGGGCCGCCCCAAGCCCAAGATCATCGTCTGGCCGGAGACCTCCATCCCTTTCATCCTGACGCTGAACCCGGATGCGCTGGTGCGCATCGCCGATGTTCTGGAAGACGGGCAGGTGCTGATCGCCGGCGCCGTGCGCTCGGAGGATGCGGGCCCGGGCCTGCCGCCGCGCTATTACAATTCCGTCTACGTGATCGACGATCGCGGCCAGATCGTTGCGGCCGCCGACAAGGTGCATCTCGTGCCCTTCGGCGAATACCTGCCCTTCGAAAGCCTGCTGCAGGAGGCCGGTCTTCAGGCGCTCGCCGCCTCCATGCCGGGCGGCTATTCGTCGGCGCCGGCCCACCAGCCCCTGACACTTCCCGGCGGCAAGGTCTTCTATCCCCTGATCTGCTACGAGGCGATCTTCCCCGACGAGATCGAGGCGACAACGGCGACCACGGACGCGCTGCTCAACATCACCAATGACGGCTGGTTCGGCAAGACGCCCGGCCCATTCCAGCATTTCCATCAGGCGCAGTTGCGCGCGGTGGAGACGGGTTTGCCGCTCATCCGTGTCGCCAATACGGGCGTGTCGGCCGTGGTGACGGCGCGTGGCGATGTCGTGGATGGCCTGCAACTCGATGCCAAGGGTTTTGTCGATGTCGATCTGCCCGCCAAGGAGCCGCGTCCGATCCCGCATCCGTGGCAGACGCGTGGTTTTCTCATTGGTTGCGCGCTCATGCTGCTGATCGCACTTTACACGCGTAAACAAAGCACTTGACCGGTGAATTGACCGGAAATCCCTAAAATTGCATAGTGCCGCGGGGGCAATCTTCAACCACGTTGAAACGGAGACGCTGTCAGCATTTGTCTTTAAGGGCTGGCAGTGGCTTAACGTGCCGGGTTGAATTCACACGAACAGGTTTCTTAGGATGATGACGATGATTGAGAACAAGAAGAAGCCCAATCCGATCGACATTCACGTCGGCAGCCGGATCAGGCTTCGCCGAACGATGCTCGGCATGAGCCAGGAAAAGCTCGGCGAACAACTCGGCATCACCTTCCAGCAGATCCAGAAATACGAAAAAGGCACCAACCGCGTCGGTGCCAGCCGCCTGCAGAACATCTCCGGCATTCTCAACGTTCCCGTCTCCTTCTTCTTCGAGGATGCGCCGGGCGAAGCCGGCGTGACGCAGTCGGGCTTTTCGGAGGCGTCGAGCTCCAACTACGTGGTGGATTTCCTGTCCTCCTCCGAAGGTCTTCAGCTCAACCGCGCCTTCGTGAAGATTGCCGACCCCAAGGTGCGTCGCAAGATCGTCGATCTCGTCAAGGCAATCGCCGCCGACGCGGAGACCGACTAGCTTCGGACAAGCCTGTGGGTTCACGAAAAGCGGCCAGAGTGCCGCTTTTTTCGTATCCGTGTCACATAAGGATATATTTATATCCTTCTGCCTTTGTGTTATCGCAGCAGAGTCGTTCAACCGAGCCAAACTTTCTTTGAGGGGAATTCCCGATGCGTGCCAACTACCTCTTCACCAGCGAGTCCGTGGCGGAAGGCCATCCGGACAAGGTCTGCGACCGGATCTCCGACGAAATCGTCGATCTCGTCTATCGCGAAGCCGCCAAGACCGGCGTCGATCCCTGGACGGTTCGCATCGCCTGCGAAACGCTGGCAACCACCAACCGCGTCGTCATTGCCGGTGAAGTGCGCCTGCCGCCGAGCCTGATGAAGAAGGACAAGGACGGCAAGGACGTCATCAACCCCTCCAAGTTCAAGTCCGCCGCCCGCAAGGCGATCCGCGAGATCGGCTACGAGCAGGACGGCTTCCACTGGAAGACGGCACGCATCGACGTGCTCCTGCACTCGCAGTCTGCCGACATCGCCCAGGGCGTCGACAATGCCGCCGACAAGCAGGGCGACGAAGGTGCCGGCGACCAGGGCATCATGTTCGGCTACGCCTGCCGCGAGACCGCCGAGCTCATGCCGGCGCCGATCTACTACTCGCACCGCATTCTCGACCTGCTCGCCGCCGCCCGCAAGAAGGGCGAGGGCGACGCCGGCAAGCTCGGGCCCGATGCCAAGAGCCAGGTGACGGTACGCTACGTGGACGGCAAGCCGACCGAAGCGACCTCCATCGTGCTCTCCACCCAGCATCTGGACGAAAGCTGGGATTCGGCCAAGGTCCGCACGGTCGTCGAGCCCTATATCCGCGAAGCGCTGGCCGACCTGAAGATCGCCGACGACTGCGCCTGGTATATCAATCCGACGGGCAAGTTCGTCATCGGCGGTCCGGACGGCGATGCCGGCCTCACCGGCCGCAAGATCATCGTGGACACCTATGGCGGTGCCGCCCCGCACGGCGGCGGTGCCTTCTCCGGCAAGGACACGACGAAGGTCGACCGCTCCGCTGCCTACGCCGCCCGCTACATCGCCAAGAACGTCGTGGCCGCCGGCCTTGCCGATCGCTGCACGATCCAGCTCTCCTACGCCATCGGCGTCGCCCAGCCGCTGTCGATCTATGTCGATCTGCACGGCACCGGCACGGTGACCGAGGATGAGGTTGAGGCCGCCATCCGCAAGGTGATCGACCTTTCGCCGTCGGGCATCCGCCGGCACCTGAACCTGAACAAGCCGATCTACGCCAAGACGGCCTCCTACGGCCACTTCGGCCGCAAGGCCGGCCGCGACGGCTCCTTCTCCTGGGAGAAGCTCGATCTGGTGAAGCCGCTGAAGGATGCGCTGAAGGGCTGACACGCGCGCAAACTGGCATTATGAGGGCGGGTGCTTCCGGAAGGGGGCACCCGTTTTCACATCCGGCGCCCCGCGTGGCGCCAAGACGATCGATTGCCCAGAGGACAGAGCCGATGACCGACGAGCCCCGCGCCAGCCGCGCCAGCGAAGCCTTCTTCGGCCGTCGCAAGGGCAAGCCGCTGCGCAGCCGCCAGGCCGAGCAGCTGGACACGATCCTGCCGCGCCTCAGGCTCGACCTCGCCAATCCCGCGCCTGCCGATCTCAGGGATCTCTTCCCCGCCGGCATCGAGCGTCTGAGGCTGGAAATCGGCTTCGGGGGTGGCGAGCATCTCATCCACCGCGCCGTGGAGAACCCGCAGACCGGCTTCATCGGCGTCGAGCCCTTCGTCAATTCCATGGCGAAGCTGGTGGCGCAGGTGGAGGAGCGGGGGCTTTCCAACATCCGCCTGCACGATGACGACGCCACCGTCGTGCTCGACTGGCTGCCGGCCGCAAGCCTCGACCAGATCGACCTGCTCTATCCCGATCCCTGGCCGAAGCGCAAACACTGGAAGCGCCGCTTCGTCTCCGCGGTCAATCTCGACCGCTTCGCGCGCGTGCTGAAGCCCGGCGGCCGCTTCTGCTTTGCCTCCGACATCGATACCTATGTCAACTGGACGCTTCTGAAGACGCGCGCGCACGGCGCCTTCGACTGGCCGGCGGAAGGCCCGGCCGACTGGCTGACACCCTATCCGACCTGGCCGAGCACGCGCTATGAGGCCAAGGCGAAGCGGGAAGGCAGAAGCTCTGCCTACCTCACCTTCATCCGGAAATAGGAGTGTTGCGGGAGCGGTCGGTTCCCCGACCGCCCGATCGCGTCGCCATCAGTGCAGGCTGACCGTCTTCAGCTCGTCTTCGGCCGCCTTGTAGAAGGTGCTGGAGCGGTTGTCGGTCAGGAGGATCGGCGTGCCGTCGGCGCCGAACAGCGCCCAGAGATCGATGCCGGGATCCATGTCAGGCGCTTCCGGGAAGCAACGCGAGACATCTTCGGACCGGATTTTGCGGATATACCCGAATTCGCCGGCGCCAAAGCGGGCGAGGTCATTCTTGGACATGGACGTGTTCAGACTTTTCAGTCCCATAGGCTCTGCTCCGTCGTCGGCGAGGGCAGGAGATGCCGACCTTCGCTTGAGCCTCAGTCTGAAACGGAAATGTTAATTTTCCGCACCATGCGGGCGGGTTCCGGACGAACGAGATCGATGGAGAGAAGCCCGTTGCGCAAGTCCGCGCCGAGCACCTGCATGCCGTCGGCCAGCACGAAGATGCGCTGGAACTGACGCGCTGCAATGCCCCGGTAGAGGTAATCGCGCTCCTGCGTCTCCGTCTGCCGGCCACGGATCACCAACTGGTTTTCTTCCGTTGTGACGTCGAGTTCGTCTTCGGAAAAGCCGGCGACGGCGAGCGTGATGCGCAGCCGCTCCGGCATGTCGGCGGCCACGTCGCGGGCCAGCCGCTCGATATTGTAGGGGGGATAGCCGTCATTGCCCTTGGCAACGCGCTCCAGCGTCTTCTCCATGGCATCGAAGCCCAGAAGGAGAGGGCTGGTAAAGGTCGTCATCCTGCTCATGTCAAAGCCCTTGGCGTTCAAGCGACTTGGCGCCGCGCACGCGTGACGCGCAGCGGCCGTTCGATGGACCCCTGAGGCATCCATGCGGCGCAATATGGGAAGTGCCGCCCGCGAACGCAAGGCGCATGGCCACCCCCTCCCACGCAAATCATCATGCGCAATTCAAGTGGTTAACATCCGGCCGGGCGATGGAGACGGGAGGGACACGCAGGAAAATCCGCGCTAGAACCATTCGCATCGTTGAGACGGATACCGACACGCATTCGAGGAGTTGAGCCATGGCCGAGCGCCGCAAGATCATCATCGACACCGACCCCGGCCAGGACGATGCCGCCGCGATCATGCTGGCGCTGGGAAGCCCGGACGAAATCGAGGTGATCGGCATCACCGCGGTCGCCGGCAATGTGCCGCTCGAGTGGACGTCCCGCAATGCCCGCGTCATCTGCGAACTGTGCGGCCGCACCGACATTCCCGTCTTTGCCGGGGCCGAGCGTCCGCTGGTCCGCCAGCTCGTCACCGCCGAGCATGTGCATGGCCGCACCGGCATCGACGGGCCGCAGCCCGATCTGCCGGACCCGACCATGCCCCTTCAGGACAAGCATGCCGTCGATTTCATCATCGACACGCTGCGCGCCGAGCCGGAAGGCACCATCACGCTCTGCACGCTGGGCGCCCTCACCAACATCGCCACTGCCCTCCAGCGTGCCCCCGACATCGCCCCGCGCGTCCGCCAGCTGGTGATGATGGGCGGCGGCTATTTCGAGGGCGGCAACATCACGCCCGCCGCCGAATTCAACATCTATGTCGATCCGGACGCGGCAAAGATCGTCTTTGCCGCCGGCATCCCGATCGTCATGATGCCGCTCGACGTCACCCACCGCGTGCTGACGCTGCGCCGCCGGGTGGAGAAGATCCGCGCACTCGGCACCGCGCCGGCCATCGCGCTCGCCGAAATGCTCGATTTCTTCGAGCGCTTCGATGTCGAGAAATATGGCAGCGATGGCGGTCCGCTGCACGACCCGACGGTCATTGCCTATCTCATCCGCCCGGAGCTGTTCCGCGGCCGCGACTGCAATGTGGAGATCGAGACGGACTCCGCGCTGACGGTCGGCATGACCGTCGTGGACTGGTGGCAGGTGACGAAGCGTCCGCACAATGCCCATGTCATGCGCTTCATCGATGACGAGGCCTTCTTTGAACTGCTGACGGAGCGCGTCGCGCGTCTTTGAGGCGCCGTCCCGCCAACGAAAATGAAGCGGCCCGGAGAGCGATCTCCGGGCCGTCGGTCTTTCAAGCTGGTGTCAGCGCACCGGCTCAGAATTCTTCCCAGGAGCTGTCGGCGCCACTGCCACCACCGCCACCGGCGGCGGCGACCTTCGGTGCGCTGGCGCGGCGCGGTGCCGCCTGCTCCCGGGCCGGCGTGGCTGCGGCGCGCATGGTCTGCGCCGTCTGGCGCAGGCGTGCCGCCGGGCTCGTCTCCATGCGGCCCTGCGCGGCGGAGATGCGGAAGCGGGCGACAAGCTCGGCCAGCCGGCTGGCTTCCTCGTTGAGCGCCATGCTGGACGCGGTGGTTTCTTCCACCATGGCCGCGTTCTGCTGGGTCACCTGATCCATCTGGTTGACGGCCGCGTTGATCTCCTTGAGGCCGACGGCCTGTTCACCGGCGGAATTCGAGATCTGGCGGATCAGCCCGTTGATCTGCATGACCTGCGTGGAGATCTTTTCCAGCGCATCCCCGGCCCGGCCGACGAGATCCACGCCCTCGCGGACCTGGCCGGCGGAGGCATTGATGAGCCCCTTGATCTCCTTGGCCGCATTGGCCGAACGCTGGGCAAGTTCGCGCACTTCCTGGGCGACCACCGCGAAGCCCTTGCCGGCCTCCCCGGCGCGTGCCGCTTCCACGCCGGCATTGAGCGCGAGAAGATTGGTCTGGAAGGCGATGTCATCGATGACGCCGATGATGCGGCTCATCTCGCCGGAGGACTGGGCAATGCCCTGCATGGCGGTGATGGCCTGCTGCACGACATCGCCGGACTGTTCGGCATCGCCGCTGGCGGCCTGCACCGAGGTTGCGGCCGTGCGGGCATTGTCGGCACTGGCATTGACCTGCGAGGTCAGTTCGTCGAGGGCGGCGGCGGTCTCTTCCAGGCTTGCGGCCTGCTGCTCGGTGCGCTGCGAGAGGTGGCCGGATGCAGCGCTGATCTCGCCCGTGCCGGTGCCGATATTGGCGACCGCGGCGTTGACCGTGGCGATCGTCTGTTCGAGGCTGCCGATCGCGGAGTTGAAATCGGTCCTGATCTGCGCGTATTCGCCGGGGAACTCGTCGGTGATGCGGTAGGTGAGGTTGCCCGACGAGAGTTCGGAAAGGCCGGCGGCAAGCTTCGTGACGATGTCGCGCTGCAGGGCGGCACTGGCTGCACGCTCCCGCTCGTTGCGCTGGCGCTCGCTCTCGGCCACGCCGCGCTGGCGTTCCGTCTCCGCTTCCAGCCGATGCGTATCGGCAAGCTTGTGGCGGAAGCCTTCGAGCGCCCTGGCGACGGCGCCGGTTTCATCCGACTTGGCTTGACCGCCAACCGGCTCGTTGTAGTTGCCGCCGCTCAGCTGCGCGACGTCCCGCACCAGGCTTGCCAGCGGGCGCTGGATCAACTGCCGGGCGGTAAGATAAAGCGCGAGCAGCACGACGAGGAGGACGGCGACGCCGCCGGCGATCATCATGTAGGTCTGCTGGTTGACCGGTGCGCTGATGACGGCGGTCGGGACATCGATGAGCAGCACCCAGCGGGCATTGAGACCCGGTAGCTGGAAGGGCATCACGAGCCGGTGCGCATCCTGCCCGTCGCGCCCGGCAATATGTGCAAGCTCCGTCGTCGTCCCGCTTGCAAGGGCCGCCTTGATGGCATCGGTGCCGGCGCCATCGACATCCTTCATCATCACGTCCGGGCTGGGGCCGACAAGCCACTTCATGTCCTGGGAAACCAGCATGACGCTTCCTGTGCCGAAGGGGCGCATGCCGGAGACGCGTTCGCTGAGGGAGCCGAGCGAGATGTCCGCGCCGCCGACCCCGATCAACTTGCCGTTGGAGAAAACCGGATAGGCAATCGAGCTCATCGTGGTCGGCACATCCGTGCCTTCCGCGAGATAGGGCTTGGTGATCGCGCCCTTGCCGCTCTTGGCCGCCGCATCATACCATTCGGCCGCATAATTGGCGGCGAACGTCGAGAACTGGGCCTCGCCCATCTTGTTCTTCGACCAGTAGGGCGTGAAGGCGCCGTCCTTGTTGCCGCCCTTGGCAGGATCGTCCTTGATGACCTTGCCGTCGAAGGCCTGCGGCGCTTCGGCAAACCAGCTTCCGAAGGCAAAGGCATGCTGCTCCAGATTGGCCTTCAGCATGGTGATCGCACCTTCGCGGTCGATCTTCCCGTCCTGGTGTGCGCGTCCGATGACGCCGGTCATGGTGCGGGCAGCGCTCGCGAGCTCGCCGACGCTCGCCGCGATTTCTGCGGCAATCGCCTTTGCCTCGGAGCCCGCCTGATCCGACACCAGCGTCGTGACGCGCTCCTGCGTCTGCGAGATGAGAACCACATTGGAGGCAAGCAAGACAGCCGCAATGGTTCCAGCGGTGACGGCCATCAGCTTGGCTGCCAGGGTCTTCGGGATCAGGGACGGCATGTAAACTCCATGAAGTGCCACATCGCGCGCCTTGCATCACGGATGTGGTTGAAGGGTGAACTGGCACCGACCATCCCTGACAAATGTTAAATTTCTAATGAAACTTCGCCCTCAGATATTGCGTCGCACAATTGTCATACGGTGAAGCCTCCTCCACCACAGCGCGAAAGGGCGAAAAGGAGCGGAAGGGGGCGTTGCGACATCTTGGTGGCACCGTGCAGGCGCCTGCGCGCTGACCGTCAGGCCTGCGCCTCGACGCGGCCTACGGCATCACAACGCAAACTGCCGCGCTCGATCACCAGTGATGTAAAGAAGGAGGCTTTGGAAAAGAATGGCGCACCCGAAGAGATTCGAACTCCTGACCCCCAGATTCGTAGTCTGGTGCTCTATCCAGCTGAGCTACGGGTGCGTCTGCCGCGCTGATCGCGTCGGCGTGGCGATCCTCTAAAACGTCCTTCCGGGGAATGCAAGCGCCGTTGCGAAAAAAAGTGTGACGCGGCGATGACAAACTGTCCCGGAGGTCGTGGCGGTCAGTGTCGCAGGCGGTTGCGGAAGGTGTCGAGGGAAACAGGCTGGTCAGGCAGTTCGATGCGGAACAGGGTGCCGGAAGTGGGCTTTTCCACAAGCGCGATGGTGCCGCCATGGGCAAGCACGATTTCGCGGGCAATGGCAAGGCCGAGACCGGTTCCGCCCGAGCGCACCGACCCGCGAAAGGCGGTGAAGAGGTGCTCGCGCGCCTTCTGCGGCATACCGGGACCCGTATCGTCGACGGAAATGGAGACGACGGATCCGATACGCAACGCCGAGACCGTGATCTTGCGCTGCACCAGCGTTTCGTCGGCCGTCAGCGCCTGCATGGCGTTGCGGCAGAGATTGTGGATGACGCGGAAGATCTGTTCGCCATCCGCATCGATCTCGATCGTCTCGTCCACCTCGATCGCAAAGGTGATGTCGCTCTGGCCGTCGAGGCCCAGCATGTCGGAGACATCGGCGACGAGCGGCTGAAGCTGCAGCTTGCGCCGGTTTGGCGGCTCTTCCCTGGTCCCGCCATAGGCCAGCACGTCGGTCGTGTAGCCCACGGCCCGGTCGATGGTCCGCAGGAGCTTCGGCGCGAATCGCTTGACGATCGGGTCGTCCACGTCGTTCAGACGGTCGGAGATCAGCTGCGCCGAGGACAGGATGTTGCGCATGTCGTGATTGATCTTCGACACGGCGAGACCGAGCTCGGCGAGGTTCTTCTGTTCGCGCAGCGTGCGCTGCAGTTGCGTCTGCATGGCGGCAAGGTGCTGGCCGGCAATGGAGATCTCGTCGCGACCATCGGTCGGGACCAGAACCCGGTCGGGATCGGAGGGATGGCTGGCGAAGTCCTGCATGCTGCCGATGATTCGGCGAAGGGGAACGATCGTCAGCCGGTTGACCGCGACGAAGATCAGCGTGGCAGTGATCAGCGAGATGAAGAAGGACAGGATGAAGACGTTGCGCGCATAGGTGAGCATGGCCTTGCGCAGGTTCCTGTCACGCATGACGACGTCGATCGTCTGGTCACTCTCGCCGATCGGGCCGTACACCCGGATCGTGCGGTTGCCGCCGAAGATCAGCGTGTCGAGCGCGTCGCGGATGGCGTCGAAGGAGCTGACGTCCGCCATGTCGTACTGTGCATAGATATCGACGGGATCCTCGACGGTGGCGATCAGGCGGGACGCGTCCTGGCGACGCAGCGCGATCGTCTTGGTGCCGGTCGCCATCAGCGTCTCGTCCTGCACGGCCCGCGGCAGCTCGATATTGTCGAGGCCGGCCACGGTGACGGCGGCGGCGGCGGCGGTGTTCAGCCGGTCGCTCAGCCAGCGAAGCCGCATCGTCGCCACCGATGGAACGAAGATCATCACTTCCGCCACCATGACGAAGATGACGGTCAGGAGCAGGAGCCGCCCGGACAGGCCACGGAAAAAGCCCGGCTCGGCAATTGCCGGCTTCACATCAGGCTTGATCTCCTCGCTCGCCACGCGCTTCCGTTCCTCCAAAGACGCCCTGCTGCCCGCCTCTACGTCAAGATCCGGTCACCGGACCTGTCGCCATCGCCCGTGCAACGCTGTGCTCGCATTCTAGAGCACTTCCACGGAAGATTGAATGGCTGGTCCCTGCGATCGGGGCGGACCCTGCAGGGGCCAGATTCGGGGTGCGAAATTAGGGCAGGTCGAAGCATTCTGCTTGTTCGAACCCCGCAAACGAAGAGATCGCAGGGTTTTCCCGGCGATCTCTCGTTGTGCCTGAGGGCATGGCGCCCTGAGGGGCGCGCGTGCCGGATGGCTCAGAACTCTTCCCAGCTTCCGCCGCCGCTGCCACCGGCTGCGGCCGTACGGCCTGGCGCGAATGCCTTGGAGACGCTGCTCATGATCCGACGGGCCGGTGAGGCCACCGGCGCGCTTGCCGGGCCGGCCGCCGTCAGCGCCGGACGTCCGTGATCCGTGCCCCCGATCCGAAACTGGCCCATCAGCTGCTTCAGCGTGCCGGTCTCGCCCGAAAGCTTGTGGGCGGCGGCATTGGCTTCTTCCACCATGGCCGCATTCTGCTGCGTCACCTGGTCCATCTGGTTGATGGCGTGGCTGACCTCGCCCAGTCCCGTCGACTGTTCGCGCGCGGCCGTGGCGATCGAGTGGATGTGATCGTTGATCTGCACGACGCTCGTCTGGATCGCGGCAAGGGCGGTGCCCGTGGCCTGGACCAGCTGCACGCCCGTCGACACCTCGTCGCCGGACTTGGCGATCAGCCCCTTGATGTCCTTGGCCGCACTGGCGGCACGCTGCGCCAGCTCCCGCACTTCCTGTGCCACGACGGCAAAGCCCTTGCCCGCATCTCCGGCCCGGGCCGCTTCCACACCGGCATTGAGCGCCAGCAGGTTCGTCTGGAAGGCGATCTCGTCGATCACATTGGTGATCTGGCCGATCTCGCGCGATGCCTGTTCGATCCGCCCCATGGCATGCACGGCGTCGCGCACGATCGAGGCGGACTGCTCGGCATTGGTCGTGGCTTCCCTGACCATCTCACTGGCGAGCTGGGCACGATCCGTCGACTGGCGCACGGCGGTGGTGATCTCCTCCAGGGCGGCCGAGGTTTCTTCGAGCGCGGCTGCCTGCTGTTCGGTCCGTTTGGAAAGGTCGTCGGCGGCACTGCGCAGTTCGCCGGCATTGCCCGCGATCTGGTCGGTCGCCCCGTGCACCTCCTGCATCGTCGTCTGCAGCGTGCGCAGCGCCTCGTTGACGTTCTTCTGGAGGTCCGCGAAGGCGCCCTCGAACGAGCCGGACATACGGCCCGTCAGGTCTCCGCTGGCGAGGCTCGCGACGGCGCGCCGTGTCTCGCCAATCCCCTGATCAACCGTCGAGAGAAGCGTGTTGATGCTCTCCGCAAAGCGATTGAGGCTTGCGTCTTCATAGTCCCTGTCGATTCGGGCGGTAAAATCACCGCGCGAGGCTGCCGAGACCACGTCGGCGATGCCGGTCTGGAGGGCGGCGGTCCGGTCCCTGAGGACGCGCTCATGCGCGTTGAGCTGCATGACTTCCGCGCCGTTGCGCTTGAAGACCTCGACCGCCTGCGCCATCTCGCCAATCTCGTCCTTGCGGCCGGCGAGCGGGATCGGCTCGTCATATTTCCCGCCGGCGATCGCCTTCATGTGGCCGGTCAGACGGGTAATCGGACGGCTGATATGGTGGGTGGCGATCATGAAGGCCGCTGTCAGGCCGACGGCAAGACCGGCGACTGAGGTGAGCACCACCACCATCAGCATCGTGCCGCGGAAGGCATAGACATCGTTGCGCACCGTCTCGAGCACAGCCTTGTCGGTGTCGACGACCGCGTCGATCTCCGCCTGGAAGGCTTTCCGGTTGGCGCGGTTGGCATCCGTATTGCCCTGTGCATTGGCCGCCTGGGGCGACTCCTCGCGTCCCAGCCGCGCCGTTTCCAGCCGGAACGTCCGGAACTCGGCAGCGCGCTTGACCAATGCATCGAAGGCCGGCCGCTGTTCTGCCGGCACGAGCGGCGTCCAGCTCGTCAGCACCTCGTCGATCTTGTCGAGGTTCTTCACGATGCCCTCGGCAAAGGGCTCTGCCTTCGCGGTCGTCGCCGCTGCATAGACGCCGCGCGCCTCCATCACCACGGCGGTGACAAGACGGTTGAGGCGCTCGCCCTTATAGGCCCGGTCTGCAGCATTCTCGAAGGCGTGGAACTGATCGTTGTAGCGCTCGACCACCCCGATGGCGACGGCGCCCATCATGAGGCAGACCAGTGCCATCATCCCGACGACCAGATAGATTTTTCCTCGAATTTTCATGCAACACCAAGCTCCCGACATCGACCACCCAAATCGTCGACGCTTCGAAACTAAGCAACGATAGTTAAGGAACCGATTCTGCATGGCCGGAAAGGTCTCGAAACGAGACGGCATGGAAGAGGCCCTTCAAAAGGAGGCCGCGTTTCTTTCGGGCCGGGCAAAGTCCGGCGTCGCGCCGGTCATCGCGAGATCAAAGCCCGGCGCTCATTGACTTTGCGCGTTCTTTACACTTATAAGCCGGCCACGCCTGGGCTGGGCGCAGACAGGCCTTGTCTCGCCGTGCCCGGATCGTAAACGCTCTTGCAAAACTGCAAACCCAAGAAGGGCCGCACACCGCGGTATTTAAAAAAATGAAGCGTACCTACCAACCCTCCAAGCTTGTTCGCAAGCGCCGGCACGGCTTCCGTGCTCGTATCGCCACCAAGGGCGGCCGTCTGGTCATCAAGGCTCGCCGCGCCCGTGGCCGCAAGCGCCTGTCGGCCTGATCGCCGTGAGCGCCCGGCGTCCTGATCGCGGGCCTTCCGTGGCCGACGACAAGACGCCGGCGGACAAACCAACTGTCGGGCGGCTGAAAAGCCGGCCGCAGTTTCTCGCGGTTCGAGAGGGCGAGCGCCGCAAGGGCCCGTTCTTCCAGCTGGAAGTTCTCGATCGCAAGGCGCCGGAAGACCCGGCCCGTGTCGGCTTCACCGTCACGAAGAAGCACGGCAACGCGGTGGAGCGCAATCGCATGCGCCGCCGCCTGAAAGAAGCCGTGCGCCTCTCCGCAGCATTTGCAATGCAGCCCGGACACGACTATGTCGTTGTCGCCCGCCGCGAGGTGCTCGGCGCCTCGTTCGAAGCGCTCTCGAAAGCCCTTGGCGACCGCATCCAGTCTAAGCCGAAACCGAAGCGGCCGCCGGCCGGCTCCAGGAACGAGTGATGGAAAAAAACCGCAATTATTTCGTGGCGATCGGGCTCTCCGTGCTCATCCTGATTGCCTGGCAGTTCCTCTACATCAATCCCAAGATGGAAAAGGAACGCCTGGCAGCAGAACAGCGCCAGGCCGCCCAGACCCAGACGACGGGGAACGCCACGACCGCGACCAATGGCGCCGCGCAGCCGACGGCCGGCTCTGCCGCAGGCACCGTGCCAGGCGGCGTCGAAAATCGCGACGAAGCGCTTGCCAAGGCCGCCCGCGTGCAGATCGACACGCCCGCGCTCCTCGGTTCCATCAGCCTCACCGGCGCGCGCTTCGACGACCTGAAGCTCAAGGCCTACCACGAGACCGTGGACCCCTCGAGCCCGATCATCACGCTCTTCAGCCCCGCCGACACTCAGGATGGCTACTTTGCCGAAACCGGCTTCGTAGCCGGTGCGGATGTGGGCGCGGTGCCCTCCGCCAACACGGTCTGGACGCTCGCTTCTGGCGAAAAGCTGACGCCGTCGACGCCGGTCACGCTGACATACACCAACGAGAAGGGCGTGGTCTTCACCCGCACCATCTCCGTTGACGACAAGTACATGTTCCAGATGACCGACAGCGTCAGCAACGGTTCCGGCGCGCCGATCGATCTGTCCACCTACGGTCGCGTCACGCGCTTTTCCAAGCCGCTGACGCCTGCGGCCTATGTCCTGCACGAAGGCTTCATCGGCGTTATCGGTGAACACGGCCTGCAGGAAGAGACGTACAAGGCGTCCGAAAAGGACGGCACGCTCTCGCCCGGCAAGGCAACGGGCGGCTGGCTCGGCATCACCGACAAATATTGGGCCTCGGCGCTCATCCCGCCGCAGGCGACGCCCTACGACACCCGCTTCTCGCACTTCACCGATGGTCGCGCCCGCTATCAGGCCGATTACAAGCAGGACACGGTCACGATCGCGCCCGGCCAGAAGTCGGACTTCAAGACGCTGCTGTTCGCCGGCGCCAAGCAGGTTCCGGTCATCGACAGCTACGAGACGACCTATGCCATTCCGCAGTTCGACCTGATGATCGACTGGGGCTGGTTCTATTTCTTCACCAAGCCGATGTTCAAGCTGATGGACTATTTCTTCCATCTCTTCGGCAATTTCGGCGTGGCGATCCTGCTCACCACCATCGTCGTCAAGCTTCTCTTCTTCCCGCTCGCCAACAAGCAGTATGCATCGATGGCGAACATGAAGAAGGTTCAGCCGAAGATGGAGGAACTGAAGGCCAAGTTCGGCGACGACCGGATGGGCCTGCAGCAGGCCATGATGCAGCTCTACAAGGAAGAGAAGATCAACCCGCTCGCCGGCTGCTGGCCGATCGTGGTCCAGATCCCGGTCTTCTTCGCCCTTTACAAGGTCATCTACGTCACGATCGAAATGCGGCACGCGCCGTTCTTCGGCTGGATCCGCGACCTCTCGGCGCCGGACCCGACCTCGATCTTCAATCTCTTCGGCCTGATCCCGATCGAAATGCCGCATATGCTGATGATCGGAGTGTGGCCGATCCTCATGGGCATCACCATGTTCCTGCAAATGCGCATGAACCCGACGCCGCCGGATCCGGCCCAGGCGATGATCTTCACCTGGATGCCGCTGGTCTTCACCTTCATGCTGGCGAGCTTCCCGGCCGGTCTCGTGATCTACTGGGCCTGGAACAACACGCTCTCGATCATCCAGCAGTCGATCATCATGAAGCGCCACGGCGTAAAGGTGGAGCTCTTCGACAATCTCAAGGGCCTGTTCAAAAAGAAATCGGCGCCGGCGAAATAGCCGGCGGGACGATGAGAATGGTCAGGGGCGCGTATCCGGAAGGGTAGGCGCCCTTTTTCGTTGATGCGGTGGTTCTGGGCGGCACCCCCCTCTGCCCTGCCGGGCATCTCCCCCGCAAGGGGGGAGATCTACTCGCGGCCACGCCGTGTTCCATCGGGGCCGGTTCACCTTGTGGAAGCGGTCACGTCGCAGGAAGGCCGCGCGGCTTGCCAATCTCCCCCCTTGCGGGGGAGATGCCCGGCAGGGCAGAGGGGGGTATCCCATCGCCGCCGCATCTCGACCCCCGCACCACCCCGCTTCCCTTTTCCCGCAGAACATGCGACCAGCCGCGTCGTTGGCGCAGCTTCCGGTGGGAAGTCATCGCGCTAAGCTCGCTCACGGAGACTGCGGGTGCCAAAGCCCCTGCAACAGAGGACAACGCCATGACTGCCGCCATGCCGCAAGCCGCAGCGCCTGCAAACGACCAGCGCATCGGTGCCGTGCTGGTGTTCGGTTCCGCCGTGGTCTGGAGTTTCGGCGGTATGCTGGTGCGGTTTCTGCCGGATGCCGACAGCTGGACCATCGTGTTCTGGCGGTCGGTCTTCGCGGCGCTCTTTCTGCTGGGCTTCATGGCGCTGAGGGATGGTCCGCGCACCATGCTGCGGCTCTTCCCGGCCATGGGCCTGCCGGGTGTCGCGGTCGGGGCGTGTTTTGCCACGGCCTCCACCTCCTTCGTTCTGGCGCTCTCCTACACGACGGTCGCCAATGTCGTGCTGATTGGCGCGGCCGTACCGCTGATTGCGGCCTTGATGAGCTGGCTGATCTTCCGCGAGCGCGTGTCCCTGACCACCTGGATCGCCATTGCGCTGGTGATTGCCGGGGTTGGCATCATGGTCTCCGACAGCATGACGGGCTCCGTCTCGCCGCTGGGCGATGCGCTGGCCGTGCTCGTGGCGCTTGCCTTTGCCAGCGCCACCGTCATCACGCGCCGCTTCGCCCATGTGCGCATGACGCCCGCCGTGTGCCTGGGAACGCTGATGGCCGCAACCATGGCCGCCACGCAGACGCCCGCCTTTGCCGTCACCGCCCAGGAAATGCTGGTGCTGATCGCGCTCGGCGCCCTCAATTTTGGCCTTGGCCTTGCGCTTTTCGTCACCGGCGCCCGCCTCATTCCCTCGGCGCTGGCAGCCCTGCTGGGCACCGCCGAAACCGTGCTCCAGCCGCTCTGGGTGGCGATCGTCCACGGCGAGATACCGGCGGCATCCACCATGATCGGCGGGGCCGTGATGCTCGTCGCGCTCTTCGGTTACCTGACGGTGGAGATGCTGCGCCAGCAGCGCCGGCCCGCCGCCGCCGACGTGAAGCCTGTGCCCAAGCCTTGACTTTCGCGTCCAAATCCCGAAAGCCGGGGAGATAACGTCCCACCCGGAGCAGACGAACGATGAACACACCCGCGCCCGACGAAGAACGGCCGCTCTTCGGCAAGCCCTGGGTGTTTATCCGCGGCGTGCCGGCGCTCAAGTTCTTGCCGCCGGAAGGGCCGCCGGAGATCGCCTTTGCCGGCCGCTCCAATGTCGGCAAGTCTTCGCTGATCAATGCGCTGACGGGGCAGAAGGGCCTTGCCCGCACCTCCAACACGCCGGGCCGAACGCAGGAGCTGAACTACTTCGTGCCAGACGGCTATAGCGGCGCGGACGGCGACCTGCCGCCCATGGCGCTGGTCGATATGCCCGGCTACGGCTATGCCGAGGCGCCGAAGGAGACGGTCGACAACTGGACGAAACTTGTCTTCGACTATCTGCGCGGCCGTGCCACGCTGAAGCGCGTCTATGTGCTGATCGACAGCCGCCACGGCATCAAGAAGAACGACGAGGAGGTCATGGCCCTGCTCGACAAGGCGGCCATGTCCTACCAGCTGGTGCTGACCAAGACCGACAAGATCAAGGAAGCCGGCGTGCCCCGGCTTATTGCCGAAAGCCTGGAGCGCATCAGGAAGCGCCCGGCCGCCTATCCGGAAATCCTCTCGACGTCTTCCGAAAAGGGCAGGGGCCTCGACGAACTGCGCGCCGCCATCGTCAAGACTGTTACCACCTGACTGTCACGACCTGATTGTCACGACCCGACTGGCACGCCCTCAAGAAACAGCGACGCCGCGCCTGCCGTGGGGCAGACGCGGCGCGAGGATCGAGGAAGACGGCGACTGGACCCGAAGTGCCGCCGCCTCGCCGTGCCGATCCTGGGAGAACCACTTAGCTCTTCGGCAGCAGAACCTTGTCGATCACGTGGATCACGCCGTTGGACTGCTTGACGTCGGCAATCGTGACATTGGCCACGCCGCCGGTTTCATCGGTCAGCGTCACCTTGCCGCCATCGGCCTTGGCCTTGAGCACGCAGCCGCCGACGGTCTTGACGTCGTGGGTGCCGCCGTCATCGGCGATCATCTTGGCAAGGGCTGCGGACATCACGTCAGCGGCCACCACGTGGCAGGTCAGCACCTTCGTCAGCTGTTCCTTGTTTTCCGGCTTCAGAAGCGTATCGACCGTGCCGGCCGGAAGCGCCTCGAAGGCTTCGTTGGTCGGTGCGAACACGGTGAACGGGCCGGCGCCGGAGAGCGTCTCGACGAGGCCTGCGGCCTTCACGGCAGCGACCAGCGTGGTGTGGTCCTTCGAGTTGACGGCGTTTTCGACGATATTCTTGTTTTCATACATGGCGGCACCGCCAACCATCGGGTTCTCGGCATGCGCTGCCATCGTGCCGGCAGCAAGCATCGTGGCCACGGTCAGGGTGCGGATCATGGTCTTCAGCATGGGTCTTCCTTCCAGTTGTTGGTGGCGCTGCGCGGGCGTCATCCCGTCACTCCAGGCGCCATTCCTCCTTGGGAACGCTGCCATCTACGGGAGGGTCGGGAAGGAAGTTTCAGGCTGGTCAAAGAAAAATCGCCGAGGCGCCGAAAAAGAAAAAGGCCGGCGCTGCGGCCGACCTTTTTTCGATGGTGACGAGGTGCCCGGCTTCTACTCCGCCATCGCACCCACGAGGATGACCGGACCCGTCGCCACGCCCGTCGGCGAGCCGCCGAAGGGTTCCACGCTGACCGCAAGGGTCGCGCCCTTGGTGATGCCGGTGCGCAGGGCGGGCGAAACGGTGAGCGAACCCTCGCCCGTCTGCGGCAGGACGCCGAGGGACACGGTCTTGCCATCCGGCTTGACCAGCCACAGCTCCAGCGACTTCTGCTCGGCTGCGCCAGCCGCAACGGGCGTGACATCCAGCGTGCCGCTCGCCGCGTCATAATGCGCGACGAGGTCGATCGGCGCGTCCTTGCCCTTCATCTCGGCCACCAGCGGCGTGCGCGCGGTGCGCGGCGTCAGGATGTTGCCATTGCCAAAGGCAAGAAGCCCGGCAATGCCAGCGACGGAGGCGAGGGAAAAACCGCGCCAGAAGCCGATGGAATTCCAGATGCCGCGCGGGGCGCGTGCCTCCGAAGCAACCGCTTCGGCAAACAGGCGCTTTTCGATCGCCGCATAGGTGCTCTTGGGCGGTGCGATCGGCTCGTAGTCCTCGTCGAAGCTCGAAAGGTTGCTCTGCCAGCGGTCCACCATGGCGGCAAACGTGCGGTCGGTCGCAAGGCGCGATTCCACCTTGCGGCGGTCCTCGGCCGAGAGCACGCCCAGCACGTATTCGCCTGCAATCACCTCGTCACGCGTCGAGTCGCCACCCTTGGTACCCTTGCTGGTCATTGCTCCATGCACTCTCTCAGCTTCAACAGGCTGCGCCGCAGCCACGTTCTCATCGTATTCAGGGGCACGGAAAACATCTCCGCAAGTTCCTGATAGCTCAGGCCCTCCACATAGGCGCGGCGTACCGCCGTCGCCCTGTCTTCGCCCAGCCGTTCCATGCAACTGTCGATCCGGCGCCCCTCGGCGCGCAGCTCCACCTGCATTTCCGGATTCGGCGCAGAATCGGCCAAATCATAGGCCTCGTCAATCGTGTCTCCTACGGGCTTGCGGGCCCGAATCACGTCGATGGCGTGATTGCGCGCAATCGCCGCAAGCCAGGAAAGCGGCGTGGCCGAGCCCGTCGCAAAACGGTCGGCGCGCTGCCAGATCTTCACGTAGATTTCCTGGAGCGCTTCTTCCGCCTCGTTCCTGTCCCTCAGAATACGCACGCAGATCGCGAAAAGTTTCGGGCTGGTCTGCTGGTAGAGAACGGAAAAGGCTTTCCTGTCCTTCAAGGCGACGCGACCGATCAGGTCGGAAATCGTCTCGGCATCAGTCATGGATATCACCCGTCCCGTTTGCATGGTCATGTGCAGGCCGGCGCCCCGCCGCGTCTTGCTGACGGCGGATGCCCTGCTGTCGGCTGCTGAAAGATCGGTCATGGCCGCGTCACTCCTCGCCAGCTCGGCTTTGCAAACCGGCTGTCACTACGCCGTCACGTCGTGCGCGGATCATGTTCCGCCGGAAATGCGCTGCCTCCCGTCATTTGCTCCGCATCCGGCATTTTCTTTCGCTCCGTCATGTTCTAGAGCGGTGGGCGATCATTTGCAGGGGTATACCATGTCCGCAACCGAAAGCGAAACGCAGGCCCGTCTTCTGGCCCAGGCTCTGCCCTATATGCAGCGCTATGAAAACAAGACAATCGTCGTGAAATATGGCGGCCACGCCATGGGCAATGCCGAGCTCGGCAAGGCCTTCGCCGAGGATATCGCGCTGCTCAAGCAGTCGGGCGTCAACCCGATCGTCGTCCATGGCGGCGGCCCGCAGATCGGCGCCATGCTGACCAAGATGGGCATCGAATCGAAGTTTGAGGGTGGCCTGCGCGTCACCGACCAGAAGACGGTCGAGATCGTCGAGATGGTTCTGGCCGGCTCCATCAACAAGGAGATCGTCGCCCTCATCAACCAGACCGGCGAATGGGCGATCGGGCTCTGCGGCAAGGACGGCAACATGGTCTTCGCCGAAAAGGCGGAGAAGAAGGTGCGCGACCCCGACAGCAACATCGAGCGCGTGCTCGATCTCGGCTTTGTCGGCGATGTCGTGGAAGTCGACCGCACGCTGCTCGATCTGCTCGCCCGCTCCGAGATGATTCCGGTCATCGCGCCGGTGGCGCCCGGCCGCGACGGCCACACCTACAACATCAATGCCGACACCTTTGCCGGCGCCATCGCCGGTGCGCTGAACGCCACGCGCCTGCTCTTCCTCACCGACGTTCCCGGCGTGCTCAACAAGAACGGCGAACTGATCAAGGAACTCTCGGTCGCCGAGGCCCATGCGCTGATCGCCGACGGCACGATTTCCGGCGGCATGATCCCCAAGGTCGAAACCTGCATCGAGGCCATCCAGGCCGGCGTGCAGGGCGTCGTCATCCTCAACGGCAAGACGGCCCACTCGGTGCTGCTCGAAATCTTCACCGAGCACGGCGCGGGAACGCTCATCGTTCCCTGAGCGCGTCTTTGACCGGTGGCATGTGAAAAAGGCGGCGGCGTCAGCTGGCCGCCTTTTCCTTTGCCGCCTCGGCAGGACGCTTGAGCGATAGCGGCGCCTGCGTCGCCTCGAAACTCTCCACCCGCTGGTCGTAGACCGGCGAGATCGTGCCCATCACGCGGTCCCAGAAGGAGAAGTAGTTCGCGTAATTGAAGCGGAACTCGGCATGGTGCTGGTCGTGATAGGTCGTGCACAGCATGGGCGAGGGGTAGCGCGCCGTCTTCGACGCGAAATATTCGAACCCCGCATGGCCGAAGGTGCCGTTGATCTGGTCGAAGGCCCGGTGCGCGAGGAGAATGACGGGCGGGATCGGCACGATGAAGACGACCACGGCATAAAAGCCCTGCGAAAGCGCCGTATCGACGAGCCCGATGGAATCATTGCTCCAGGCGGTCGGCGCCACGCTCTTGTGGTGCAGGGCGTGATATTTGTAGAGCGGCTTGGTGTGCAGCGCCCGGTGGGCGAAATAGAACCAGGCGTCGAAGAGCACCATGGTGAGCAGGAAGAGCGGCAGCGCCGTCCACCAGCTGAAATCCCAGGGCGTGATCGTCCAGCCCTGAAGCTGGGCGAAGATGCCGATGGCAACCGACAGGCAGGTGACGAGGATCGACGCCATGCTCTGGCGGATTTCCGCCTGCCGGCGCTTCTCCCCGAACCGCCCCTTCTGGATGCGGCGTTCCGGGTTGCGGTCATTCATCCAGCTGATGCCGAAGCCCAGGATGAAATAGACGGCAACCGTCACGGCATAGAGGGCGGCCAGAATGCCGCCGAAAAGCAAGGCGCCGTCGAGAAAGCCGTTCATCATTCCGTTTCCGTTCGTTTCGCTGTCTTCCGAGCCGCTTTTACCACGTGGACGGCGCGCCTGCATCGCCTTTCGGCGGCGTGCTCTGTCTTGACGCACCCTATTTCCAGGCAAGCAGCAGCAGGATGCCGGAAACGATCAGCAGGCAGCCCGTCACCTCGATCCGGTTGATGCGCTCCCGGAAGATGAAGACCGAGGAGATAAAGGTGAAGACCAGCTCGATCTGGCCGAGCGCCCGCACATAGGCCACCTGCTGCAGCGTCATGGCCGTGAACCAGCAGGCCGAGCCCGTGACGCCGGCGAGCCCCACAAGGCTGGAGGAGCGCCAGGAGCGCGCCACGCGGCCGATCTCGGCCCGATCCGTGATCGCCATCCAGACCAGCATGTAGACGGTCTGGAAGCCCGTGACGCAGGCGAGCGTGAAAGCCGCCTGCATGATCGGCTGGTCGCCGCCCAGCGAAAGCGAGGCGGAGCGATAGGCGACGGCGGAAATGCCGAAGACGGCGCCCGACGCGATGCCGATCAGCGCCTCGCGGCTCGTCATGGCCCGCACCAGGTTGCCGGGGGAGAGCCGCTGGCGCGCCACCGAAATCAGCATGACGCCGATGACGCCGACGATAATCGCCGCCACCGCGCCCGCCGTCAGCCGCTCGCCGAGGATGATGAGGCCGAACAAGGCTGCCTGCACCGGCTCCGTCTTGGAATAGGCGGTACCGACGGCGAAATTGCGCAGCGAGAAGAGATGGACGAGGAGGATCGTCGCGTAGATCTGCGCAAGTCCCCCGATGATGCCCCAGACCGCGAAGGTAAGGTTCGGCTGCGGCATCCGGTAGCCGGCGAAGGCGGCCAGTGCCGCAACATAGAGGATGGCGACGGGAAAGCCGTAGCCGAAGCGGGCAAAGCTCGCCCCCGTCGTGCCGAGCGAGCTGCGCAGATGCTTCTGCAGGGCCGAGCGCAGGTTCTGCAGGAAGGCGGCTGCGATGGTGATGGGGATCCAGGCGTCCATGATGTTATGGCGGTACCATGCACCCCGGCACGGGAGAAGCGGAAAATCCGCATCATGGCCCGGCGCGCCGAAGAAGCCTCTTCGCGGCGGGCGCGCACCATGCCATAAGGTCGCCCATGACCGATTATCGCCGCGCCCCGACCAAGGCCGAATTCGCCCATGTCACCGACTGGGTCTTCGACCTCGACAACACGCTCTATCCCCATCACGTCGATCTCTTCGCGCAGATCGACCGCAACATGACCGCCTATGTGGCGACCCTGCTGACCCTGTCGCCGGAAGAGGCGCGCGTTCTCCAGAAACAGTATTACCGCGATCATGGCACCACGCTGCAGGGCCTGATGCTGCATCACGGCGTGGACCCCGACGACTTCCTCGAAAAAGCCCATGCGATCGACTACGGCGTCGTGCCGGCCGATCCGGAGCTGGGCGAGATGATCAAAGCCCTGCCGGGGCGCAAGTTCATCTTCACCAATGGCAGCGTGCGCCATGCGGAAATGACGGCCCGCGCGCTCGGTATTCTCGAGCATTTCGACGACATCTTCGACATCGTCGCCGCCGGCTACACGCCGAAGCCCGCCGGCGAGACCTACGACAAGTTCATGAGCCTGCACCGCGTCGATACCAAACGCGCCGCCATGTTCGAGGATCTGCCCCGCAACCTCGTCGTGCCCCGCGCACTCGGCATGAAGACCGTGCTTCTGGTGCCCCGCAACCTCGAATACGACGTTGCCGAAGCCTGGGAACGCGCCGATGAGACCGCCGACCAGATCGATTTCATCACCGAGAACCTGACGACGTTCCTCTCGCATCTCGTGTGAGGGACGAATCGTGCTGTCATGAGGTGGCTGTCGGTCTTCGCACGACCTGGGCCGGGTATGATCTGGCGCGCAAGGCGGAGCTGACACGGTTTCAGGACGCCGACCTGAACCACACACTCCGTCATCCTCTGCCTCCGAGCCAGGATCCACGCCACAGCCGCTGGAAGGAAAGTCGATGCTCGGGTCAAGCCCGCGCATGACACTGGAGAGGTGTCACCCACCCAGAGCCCTCGTCTTGGCCTGTTCCACGCCACACCCCAACCACGCCCCAAAACGAAAAAGGCGCCGGCCGAAGCCGACGCCCAGTTCTGGGAGGATGCTGTTCTGATCAGGCGGCGGCCGTTGCCTGGCCCGGCAGCGGCACTTCCGAGATCGTCTTCAGAACCTGGGAAGCGATCTGGTAGGGGTCGCCCTGGGAGTTCGGACGGCGGTCTTCGAGGTAGCCCTTGTAGTCGTTCTTGACGAACGAGTGGGGAACGCGGATCGAGGCGCCACGGTCGGCAACGCCGTAGGAGAACTTGTTCCACGGAGCCGTTTCGTGCTTGCCGGTCAGGCGCAGATGGTTGTCCGGGCCGTAGACATCGATGTGGGCCTGCAGGTTCTTTTCGAACTGCGCCATGAGCGCTTCGAAATAGTCCTTGCCGCCGACTTCGCGCATGAACTTGGTGGAGAAGTTGCAGTGCATGCCCGAGCCGTTCCAGTCGGTGTCGCCGAGCGGCTTGCAGTGGAACTCGATGTCGATGCCGTACTTTTCCGTCAGGCGGAGCAGCAGGTAGCGGGCCATCCAGACTTCGTCGGCGGCGCGCTTGGAGCCCTTGCCGAACACCTGGAATTCCCACTGGCCCTTGGCCACTTCGGCGTTGATGCCTTCGTGGTTGATGCCGGCGGCGAGGCAGAGGTCGAGATGCTCCTCGACGATTTCGCGGGCGACGTCACCGACGTTCTTGTAGCCGACGCCGGTGTAGTACGGACCCTGCGGAGCCGGGTAGCCGGATTCCGGGAAGCCGAGCGGGCGGCCGTCCTGGTAGAAGAAGTATTCCTGTTCGAAGCCGAACCAGGCGCCTTCATCGTCGAGAATGGTGGCGCGGGCGTTCGACGGGTGCGGCGTGACGCCATCGGGCATCATGACTTCGCACATGACGAGAACGCCGTTGGTGCGGGCCGGATCCGGGTAGAGGGCGACCGGCTTCAGCACGCAGTCCGACGAGCGGCCTTCGGCCTGCTGGGTCGAGGAACCGTCAAAGCCCCAGAGCGGCAGCTGCTCGAGCGTCGGGAAGGAATCGAATTCCTTGATCTGCGTCTTGCCACGAAGGTTCGGCGTCGGCTTGTAGCCGTCGAGCCAGATGTACTCGAGCTTGTATTTGGTCATTTCAACTCTCTCTTTAAGTTACCCGTCGAGGTGAAAGCGGGCCTTTCGCAGAGGGCCCGCAGAAGCAGGTCCAAGCCGGTCGTGGCCTTCGCAAAAGGAAATGCATATCGCGTGCCAGATTCGAGCGGGCGAGTTCTGGGCGAGTCGCAGGATCGGGACGAATCGGGTGCGCCAGGGTGCGAAACAGCGCAAGCGGACGGCAAAAACCGGAACAGAATCCGGCGGATAGGTCAGCGCCCCTGACCTTTTGACGTCAGGCGTGATTAGCCGCTTTTTTTAGCGCTGCGGCAAAATCGCACTAAAAAGCTGCAATTGACCGGAACCCGCCCAGCTCGATTCGTATTTCGCACACAAGGCCCTCGGCAGGACTGCACAAAAAATTGGCTTTGACCGCCTATTTTTTAAGTTTTCGGCGCTCGGCTCGAAATTTAGGCGGCAAATGCAAAAAAAGTAATCAGAAAGAACAATTTATGTGCATTTGACCGCGGCTTTTGGTATGATCCCTGTCAAAGGTCATCGAAAGGAGTTCAGTCATGTTGACCACCCCGCATCGCGAAAGCGCACAGATTATCGCATTCCCGGCGGGTGGACGGCGCGGCTTCCTTCGGCAGGCGCAGATCGGTTCGGACGCAAAGGTGTCCGACAATATCTGCGTCGAAGCGCTGGATACCTGCTGGTATCACAGCGACGCCATCCGCACGGCCACCCCTTCGACCATGGACCCCTGGCGCCAGTAAGCCATCGGGACAGTCCTTTCTCGCACGCCCCTGCCGGATAAAGCCCGGTGGGGGCGTTTGCGTTTGTTCGGTCGCTTTTCGGAAATGTGGAGGGACAGTGTCGAAGCTGGCGCAAAGTTGTGTCGAAAAGCTGATTTTTTCCAAGGATTTGCATTACGAAACTGTAACTGGATTCCGCCACCGTCATCCCTATTCTCCGTCCGCAGGGACTTAGAGAAAGGACCATCCCCATGACGATCCGATCCATCGCTGCCGCAGGCCTTGCCGTGGCGCTTCTCTCCACCGCCACCCTTCCGGCCTTCGCGGCCAAGGACAATGCCGGCAACGACCGCCGTGATCCCGGGCAGCGCTTCGAATGGATGCTGAAGCGGCTCGATACCAACAAGGACGGCAAGATCTCGCTTGCGGAACTTCAGGCCGATACGGCCAAGCGCTTCAGCGTTGCCGACAAGGACGGCAATGGCGAGATCAGCCGCGACGAAATGAAGAGCGTGCGCAAGGCCGTGAAGGACGCCCGCCACGCGCTGCGCGAAGAGCGCCGGGGTGAGAAAGGCCAGAAGAACGAGGAGGCGCGCCGGGAAGCGCGGGAGAAGGTCCAGCAGGCCCGTCTCGCCATGGTGCCCGGCATGCGCAAGGGCGCCTTCAAGCGCGCCGATGTCGATGGCAATGGCAGCCTGAGCCGGGCCGAAGTCGATGCGCTCGTCAGCGCCCGCTTCAAGCGCCTGGACAAGAACGGCGACGGCTTCATCGATGCCGCCGACTTCACGCGCAAGATCTGACCGGACCGGTAGCCCCGGATAAGGATCGGCCCGGAAGGCGCTCTTGCCGTCCGGGCCGCTCGTCTGTCGGGTGTCCTTATCGCTGGCCGGAGGCGAGCGGAATGCCGTCCACCAGCGGGTCGACCTTGGCGTAGAAGCGCGAGATGATCTCCCAGGCCTCGTCGGCCGTCTCCACGAAGTGCACGAGATCGAGATCGTTGGGCGCAATGGTGCCGAAATCGGCCAGCGCCTGGAAATCGATGATCTTGCGCCAGAAGGCCTCGCCGAAGAGGATCAGCGGCACCAGTGCCATGCGGCCGGTCTGCATCAGCGTAATCGTCTCGAAGAGCTCGTCCATGGTGCCGAAGCCGCCCGGAAACACCGTCACGGCCTTGGCGCGCACCAGGAAGTGCATCTTCCGGATCGCGAAATAGTGGAAATTGAAGGAGAGGTCCGGCGTGACATAGGGGTTCGGCGCCTGCTCGTGCGGCAGCACGATGTTGAGGCCGATCGAGGGCGCGCCGACATCGGCCGCACCGCGGTTGCCGGCCTCCATCACGCCCGGCCCGCCGCCCGTCACCACCACGAATTCGCGGTAGCCGGAAAGGGCGGCATGTTCGGAGCACAGCCGGGCGAATTTGCGCGCTTCATCGTAATAGACCGAGGCCGCCGTCAGGTTGGCCCGCTGCGTCTCGTTCTTCGCCGCCCAGGCATCGCCGCCGGGTTCGGGAATGCGCGCGCCGCCGAACAGCACGACGGTGGATTTGATGCCGTGCTCGGCCAGCACCATCTCGGGCTTCAGGAGTTCCAGCTGCAGGCGGATCGGCCGCAACTCCTCCCGGCAGAGAAAGTCGTCGTCGGTATAGGCGAGCCGGTAGGTCGGCGACATCGTCTGCGGCGTTTCCGGCACGGCGCGGGCGCGGTGCTTGTCCTGCTGGCTGTCGGCCAGCGCGTCCCAGACGCCGTCCTTGCGGCGAAGGTTTGCCTTTTTCATGCGTGCCATGTCGTCTCTTCCAGGGGTTTCCTCGTGCGTCCGTCATGACGCTTCGGGTGCTTTCTCGCACATTGGGGCGGGATGAGGGCCATCGCGCCCGTCACGGTCGCGGCGGTCTTCGGCCTTTGCCCGGGCGCGTGCCGGCGGCATATGGCACGCAATCGTTCGCAGGTCGCGGCAAGACCCTCTTTGGCCGCGGCCCGAAAAGCACTTCATCTTTTCGGGTGCATGTTCTAGAGGGGTTTCACCATCCAAACAGACTATCCGTCGAAGCTTAAGGAATTCCGATGACCGCCCATGACACCGCCACCCTGTCGCGCATCGTCGAAGACGCCTTCGAGGCCCGCGATACGATCTCCACCAGCACCCGCGGCGAAGTCCGCGACGCCGTGGACGAAGCGCTGAACCTGCTCGACAGCGGCAAGGCCCGCGTCGCCGTGCGCGGCGAAGACGGCACCTGGACGGTGAACCAGTGGCTGAAGAAGGCCGTGCTTCTCTCCTTCCGCCTCAACCCGATGGAAATCGTGCGCGGCGGTCCGGGCGAATCGGTCTGGTGGGACAAGGTGCCCTCCAAGTTCGACGGCTGGAGCGTCAACGAATTCGAACGCGCCGGCTTCCGCGCCGTGCCGAACTGCGTCGTGCGCCGTTCCGCCTATATCGCGCCGAACGCCATCCTGATGCCCTCCTTCGTCAACCTCGGCGCCTATGTCGGCGAGGGCACCATGGTCGATACCTGGGCCACCGTCGGCTCCTGCGCACAGATCGGCAAGCATGTGCACCTGTCCGGCGGCGTCGGCATCGGCGGCGTTCTGGAGCCCATGCAGGCCGGCCCGACCATCATCGAGGACAACTGCTTCATCGGCGCCCGCTCCGAAGTCGTCGAAGGCTGCATCGTGCGCGAAGGCTCCGTGCTCGGCATGGGCGTCTTCATCGGCAAGTCCACCAAGATCGTCAACCGCGCCACCGGCGAGATCACCTATGGCGAAGTGCCGCCCTATTCGGTCGTCGTCGCCGGCTCGCTGCCGACCGGCGCTACCATGCCGAACGGCCAGCCGGCCCCCAATCTCTACTGCGCCGTCATCGTCAAGACGGTGGATGAGAAGACCCGTTCCAAGACCGGCATCAACGAACTGCTGCGGGATTGATCCGATGCAGGTCGAGGCGTCTCCGGCCGGCATGGGCTGGCTGTTCTTCAGCCCGGCCGGCCGGCTGGGGCGCCTTGCCTTCTTTCTCGCCTGGCTCTTCTGGCTGGCGGTCGCCGGGGTGCCGGTGGCGCAGATTGTGGCCCATCGTGCCGAGGTCGGCACGCCGATGGTCTGGAGCGTGGTCTTCATCCTCGTTGCCGCCGTTTCCGTCGTCTCGCTGGTCATGCTCGCCATCAAGCGGCTGCACGACCTGAACCAGCCGGCGCCGCTGGCCATCTGCCTCTTCATTCCGGCGCTCAGCATCTTTGCCTTTGCCGCTCTCTGCTGGCTGCCGGGAACGCCCGGCCCAAATCCCTACGGCCCGGCCACGGACAGGCCGCGGAGCTGACCGTTTCTCCGCACGCCGCGACATCGAAGCGCCGTGACAGGCCGTGGGCGATGGTCTAAAACGCGGGCTCCAACAGGAATGCCCCATGTCGATCCCCCAGTCCTCCGCCACGCCTGCCGTCTCCACCGATCCCGTCGCCAATCTCGCAAGCCTCATCCGCTGTGCCTCCGTGACCCCGGCCGAAGGCGGCGCGCTGAGCGCGCTCGAAGCCATGCTCGCGCCGCTGGGCTTTGCCGTTGATCGCGTCACCATGACCGAGGAGGGCACGCCCGACATCGAGAACCTCTATGCCCGGCTTGGCAGCGATGGCCCGCATCTGATGTTTGCCGGCCATACGGATGTCGTGCCGGTTGGCGATGCGGCGAGCTGGACCCATCCTCCCTTTTCCGCCGAAATTGCCGGCGGCGAAATGTACGGACGCGGCGCGGTGGACATGAAGGGCGGCATCGCCTGCTTCGTCGCCGCCGTCGCCCGCATCAAGGCCCGCCTGGGCGCGCTCCCCGGTTCCGTCTCGCTGCTGATCACCGGCGACGAGGAAGGCCCGGCCATCAACGGCACGGTGAAGCTGCTCGAATGGGCAAAGGCCCGCGGCGAGCGCTGGGATGCCTGCCTTGTGGGCGAGCCCACCAATCCTGATCGCCTCGGCGACATGATCAAGATCGGCCGGCGCGGCTCGCTCTCCGGCACCGTGACCGTGCACGGTGTGCAGGGCCATGCCGCCTATCCGCATCTGGCCGACAACCCCGTGCGCGGCGTGCTGTCGCTGGCTGAGGCCCTGATGGACCCGCCCTTCGATACCGGGACGGCGGAGTTTCCGGCCTCCAACCTCGAAGTGACCTCCATCGATGTCGGCAACCCCGCCGTCAATGTGATCCCGGCAAAAGCGACGGCAAGCTTCAACATCCGCTTCAACGATTGCTGGACCGCCGACAGCCTGATGGCCGAGATCGAGGCGCGGCTGGCGCGGGCGGCCGAGGCCTCGCCCTTGCGCGAAGGCCGCCCGCCCGTGCGCTACACGCTCGCCTGGCGCGAGCGGCCGAGCCATGTCTTCCTCACCCGCAACAATGCGCTGATCGGCTCGCTGTCGGCCGCTGTCGAGGCGACCATCGGCCGGGCGCCGGCGCTGTCGACCACCGGCGGCACCTCCGATGCGCGCTTCATCAAGGATTACTGCCCCGTCGTGGAGTTCGGCCTTGTCGGCCAGACCATGCATATGGTGGACGAGCGCGTGCCGGTTGCCGATCTGGAGACGCTGACCCGCATCTACGAAGCCTTCATCGAGCGCTGGTTTGCCGATGCCGGGCTTTGAGGAAATCTCCGTCTACCTGCGCGGCATCTTCGCCCTGGTGATGGGCCGGCGCGAGGGCCTGTCCTGGCTCGATGTCAGCGCCGGCGGCGTCTGGCGATCCTTCTACGCGATTGTCTGGAGCCTGCCGGCGCTGGCGATTGGCTGGGCCTCCTTCCGCCTGTCCTTCCTCGCAGCTTTTCCGGCCGGCACATCGGTCGGTGCAGGCTTTTTCGTCAAACTTCTGATCATCGACGTGATGTCCTGGGTCGGACCGCTTCTGATCATCGCCATTCTGTCGAAGCCGCTCGGCTTTTCCGACATGATCGGCCCGCTGATCGTCGCGTCGAACTGGTTCTCGCTGCCGGCGCTTTATTTCGGCGCCGTGCCGATCGCGCTGGAACTCATCCTGCCCGGGTCGATCGGCATCGCCTCTTTCCTGATGCTCGTCGTGCTCCTGGCCTCGATTTTTGCGCTGTTCCGCATCATCCGGGCCATTACCGGCGACCAGACCCTGCTGGCGATGGCGCTCACGACGCTCTTCATCCTGCCGGCCGTCATCATCGCCCAGCTTTTGCAGCACGCTTTCGGGCTCGGCTGAGAGCGCTACTCGGCATCGTCTTCGGCGGTTTCCTGCGGCGCATCCGCATCGCGGTAGTCCACCTGCATGAAATAGAGACCTTCCGGCGGCGCGACCGGCCCGCAGGCCTTGCGGTCCGCGGCCTTCAGCGCGCGCTCGACGTCGTCAGGCGTCCAGCGCCCTTCGCCCACCAGCTTCAACGTGCCGGCGAGCGACCGGATCTGGTTGTGCAGGAAGCTCTGCGCGCTGGCGCGAATATGGATTTCCTCGCCCGCTACCGTCACGGAGAGAAGGTCCAGCGTGCGCACCGGGCTCGTTGCCTGGCAGTGGGCAGAGCGGAAGGTTGTGAAATCGTGCCGGCCGACGAGCCGGTCGGCCGCGGCCTGCATCGCCGCCGCATCGAGCGGTTTGGCCACCCACCAGACGCGGTTGGCCTCCAGCGCCGGCTGCCCGCGCCGGCAGAGGATACGGTAGAGATAATGCCGGCGGATGGCGGAGAAGCGGGCGTCGAAACTGTCCGGCACCGCTTCGGCCTCCAGCACCGAGACGGCATCGCCGGCAAGCCTGAGATGCGCATTCAGCGCATTGGCGAGCTTGAAGGCCGACCACGGCCTGACGAGATCGACATGGGCAACCTGGCCGCGCGCATGCACGCCGCTATCGGTGCGCCCCGCGCCGCGGATCGAGACGGTCTCCTGGGATGCCGCCAGAACGGCCGCCTCCAGCGCGCCCTGCACGGAGCGGCCATTGTCCTGCCGCTGCCAGCCGACGAAACGGGTGCCGTCATATTCTACGGTGAGCTTGAAACGCGCCATCAGCCGGCCGACCGCGCGATGAGCGTGCCGACGGGAAGGGCGGTGCCGCGCAGGAAGTCCTCCGCCGCCAGCGCCTTGCCGCCCGCCTTCTGCAACCGCGTCAGCCGCACCGCGCCGCTGCCGCAGGCAATGTCAAGCTTCTCGGAAACGACGGTGCCCGGCGCACCGCTGCCCTCGCCGAGCGTCGAGCCCAGCACCTTGATGCGCTCCGGCTTGCCGCCGATCACGGCCTCGAGCCAGGCGCCAGGGAAGGGGGCAAGCCCGCGAATATGGTTGTGAACGGTTTCGGCCGGCTGGCTGAAATCGATCTCGGTTTCGGCCTTCGATATCTTCTGGGCGTAGACGACACCCTCTTCGGCCTGCGGCGTCAGCGGCAGGTCGTTGGCGTCGAGCCGTCCCATCGCCTCGCGCATCAGCCGCCCGCCCACCTGCATCATCCTGTCGTGCAGCTCGCCGCCCGTCATGTCCGGGGCAATCGTCACGCGCTCGGTCAGCGCCACGGGGCCGGTGTCCAGTCCCTTGTCCATCTTCATGATCATCATGCCCGTCTCGGCATCGCCGGCCATGATCGCCCGTTGCAGGGGTGCCGCGCCCCGCCAGCGCGGCAGGAGCGAGGCATGGCCGTTGTAGCAGCCGAGCCGCGTGCCGGAGAGGATCGCTTCCGGCAGCAAGAGCCCGTAGGCAACGACGACCGCCACATCCGCATCGAAGGCGCGGAAGGTGGCGCGGTCTTCCTCGGCGCGGAAATTGAGCGGTGTGAGAACGGGGATGCCCAGGAGCTCGGCGGCCTGATGCACCGGTGACTTCACCGTCTCCAGCCCCCGCCGTCCGGCCGGACGCGGCGGCTGCGAATAGCAGGCGACGATCTCGTGCCCCGCTTCCTTCAGAGCCGCCAGCGTCGGCACCGAAAAGGCAGGCGTTCCCATGAAAATGATCTTGAGCGGCATCGGCAATCCCGTGTTTGCCCCGTTCAAACCCCTTCCGCCCCTGAGATCAAGCCTTTTTTCTCGCGTCTGTAGGCGCTGGGGCTCATGCCGGTGCCGCGCAGGAATTCCCGGTTGAAGTTGGACTTGGTCATGAAGCCGGCCTCGAAGGCGACCTGAGTCACCGCCATGTCGGTTTCGGAAAGGAGCCGCTGCGCTTGCCGCACGCGCAGCCCGTTCACATAGCCGGATACGGAGACGCCGTGGACGCGGTTGATGGCCTGCGAGACCGCGCGGGCCGGCCGCTTTAGCCGCCGGGCAAGCCGCATGAGGTTGAGATCCACGTCGCGGTAAAGCTCTGTCTCGCGCATCAGCCGGTCCACCTCGGCGGCAATGGCCGTGTCCTCGCTGCTGGCATCGCCGCCCGCCTGCTCGGGCGTCTCATCTTCCGGTTCCGCCAGTGCCGTTTCCGTGCGCTCCTGCCCGCCGGGATCGGCAAAGGCGGCGGCGAGCGAGAAGAGCGCAAGGCCGATCGTCGTGCCCGTGGAGACGACAAGCCCGCTGTAGCGCCCGCCCGAGACGGCGAAGTCGATGTTGATGACGATGTCCGACAGCGCCGAGGCGACCAGCGTCCAACCGGTGACGGTCATGGCGCGGTGCGAGGGGCCGACGCCGTCGAGGCGGGCCGTCGCCAGCCGGTCCGGTCCGCCGCGCGCCAAGAGAAGGACAGCCGCGCCATAGGCGGCGAATTCGATGATGATCAGCAGCCCCACGCCATCGCGCCAGAACAGCAGGAGCAGGATGACGGCAAACGGAAAGCCAAGATGCGGCCAGTCGGAAAGGCCGGGTCGCCCGCGACCGTTCGCCAGCCCGCGGAAGGCGATATAGGCGAGCGGCGGCACCGCGGTGCCGACCACCGCCATCAGCGGCAGAAGCTCTGTCATGCCATAGCCCCAGCGCGCGCCGACGAGCAGCGATTGCAGGCCATAGACGCCGTAGAGCAGCAGAAAGGTGGTCGCATCGTCACCCCGTTCGGCCGCCCCGCGCACCAGCCGCACGGCAAAGACGAAGAGCAGCACCACAATGACGAAGGGGAGGGGGATCAACAGCACGCGGCAGGTCTTTCATCAGGCATCAGGCGTGGTCTGACCTTTATCGCGATCCGGCGCGACCTGAAACACGTTCGAGGTCGCCGGTTTTTCGGTGTGGCGGGAAAAGGAAGCGGTGTTCAACCGAGCCTGAAAGGCACTGCCATGACCGACCCCGATCCGAAGCCCCACGCCGCGCCCCGGCCGTCCTTCCTCCGTCGCCTGCTGAAGCGCAAGGCCTTCACCATTCCCGCCGGCATCGTGCTCGCCATCATCCTGCTCGATGCCGGCAATGGCCTCTTCACTCGCAAGACGCTCGCCGCCGGCCCCCTCGACACCACTGCGGTCGAACGCATCGCCGTCAAGGGTGCGGCAAGCCGCATCACGATCACCGCCGACCCGTCCAGACCCTTCGAGGCGCGCCTGACGGGCGAGCGTTCCGGCTGGGGCGCGGCCTGGCGTTCGGCCTGGTTCGCCCATGACTGCACGCCCGGCGCCAGCCTTGTCGTCAATGCCGGCACGCTGGACGTCGATACCGGCCGAGCGCCTTACGACTTCGGCCTGGACGATTGCACGCTGACGCTGTCGGCCAATGTCCGCCCCGAGGCCGCCGTCATGATTGACCAGAAGGCCGCGGCCATCACGCTCGCCGGCGATTTCTCCAGCCTCGACATCCGTTCCGATGCGGGCGATGTCCGCGTCGATGGCCATGCCGACCTCATCTCGCTTTCCGGCGCCGCGCTGCGCGCCCGCATCGCCTTCGATACGGTGCGCAACAACGAGACGATCCGGCTGATGGGCGCGATGATGGAGGCCGGCCTCACCTTCCCGCCGGGCACCGCCATCGCCTACCTCGTGGAAGCGACCGCCTCTTACATCGACAGCAAACTGCCCAATACCCCGGGCGCCAAGCCCGCCGTCGAAATCCGCGGCGACATGGTTCACGCGACGATCCGGTGACGGGGCAAGCCCTGTAAGGGCGCAGAAGGACGAGGACGTCCTCAGATCGCCTTGGTGCCGCGAGTCTTGGAGGCCTTGGTGAACTTGCGGATCACCATGTCGCGCTTCAGTTTCGAGATGTGGTCGATGAAGAGCGTGCCGTTGAGGTGGTCGATCTCGTGCTGCAGGCAGGTGGCGAGCAGGCCGTCGGCATCGATGGTCTGCATCTTGCCGTCGCGATTGACGAATTCGACGGTGAGCGTGGCGGGGCGCTCGACCTCGGCGTAGTAGTCCGGAATCGAGAGGCAGCCTTCCTCGTACACGGATCGCTCATCCGACGATTTGAGGATCGTCGGGTTGATCACCACCAGCGGCTGCTTCTCCTCGCCCTCCTTGGAGACGTCGATGACCAGGAGCCGGCGCGGCACGCCGATCTGGATGGCCGCAAGGCCGATGCCGGGTGCATCATACATGGTTTCCAGCATGTCGTCGGCAAGCTTGCGCACCGCATCGTCCACGGTGGCGACGGGTTCGGACACCTGCTTCAGCAGGGGATCGGGCAGGATGATGATCGGCTTGATGGTCATGGCGCTCCCATAGCTCATCTTTTTTGCGGATGGAATTCGCCTCACGGCAAAATTTGCGGGCCCGACCGGCAGGCCGCGCGGTTTCATCAGTATGTTCACGTTTTGATCTGGATCCTGCCACGGGATCTGCTAGGCTCCGCTTATGGAACAGTCCCTTTCGCTTCATGCGCCGCTTTTCGTCATCGCCGGCCAGCCGGTCAGCGCCGGGCTCCTGCTTGCCGTTGTCCTGCCGCTCGCCGTGGTTCTCCTCGTCGTCTGGCGGCTTGCGCGTCGCGGGGAGGGTGCGGATGACGAGCGCCTGGCTGTGCTGCTGGCGACGCAGGCGGAGATGCAGGGGCGGATCGCCGCGCTCGCCGATGTCTTCGGCACGCGGCAGGCGGAGATGAACCGGGCGATCGGCGAACGGCTCGATTGCATGAGCGACCGGATCGGCGCGACACTCGGCGAACAGACCCGCGCCACGCATGACAATCTGCGCCGCCTGCAGGAGCGGCTGGCGGTGATCGATACGGCCCAGGCCAATATCCAGACGCTGGCGAAAGACATGGCGGGCCTGCAGGCCATTCTCGCCAACAAGCAGACGCGCGGTGCCTTCGGGCAGGCGCGCATGGAAGCGATCGTCGCCGATGGCCTGCCGAGCGGTGCCTATGCCTTCCAGGCAACGCTCTCGAATGGCGCGCGGCCGGACTGCGCCATCCGCATGCCGAACGGCCAGCCGCCGCTGGTCATCGACGCGAAGTTTCCGCTGGAAGCGTGGAACAGTTTTCGCGCGGCGAGCGACCCCGAGGCCGCCCGCATTGCCGCCCAGCGCTTTCGCCGCGATGTGGAGGTGCATATCCGCGATATCGCCCAGAAATATCTGCTGCCGGGCGAAACGCAGGATACCGCCTTCCTCTTCGTGCCTTCCGAAGCGATCTTCGCCGATATCCACGAACGTTTCGAGCAGGTGGTGGAGCGCGCCCAGCACCAGCGCATCGTCATCGTCTCGCCCTCGCTGATGATGCTGTCGATCCAGCTGATCCAGTCGATCCTGCGCGACCAGCGGCTGCGGGAAGAGGCGCATCTGATCCAGGGTGAGGTGCGCCACCTGATGGCGGATCTCGCGCGCCTCGACGAGCGTGTCCAGAAACTGCGCGGTCACTTCGCCCTGACCCAGCGCGATGTCGAGGAGATCGTCACCTCCACCGAAAAGCTCAAACGGCGTGGCGACCGGATCGAGGCGTTGGAGCTGGCCTCCGATGCCGCGCCAGCGAAGCCTTCGAGTGATGCAGCCCAACCCGTCGAAAGCCGGCTCGGGGCGCTCCGGTTGCGGGTGGTTGACGAGGACTGATCCTCTCGGGCAGTGTCCGGCCGATTGCACGGGAGGCGATCGCGGCCGGCGTCCGGCTCTCCTTCGGAGGCATGGGCACGGCGGGATCTGTCCCGTGTTCGACACGAACGGCAGGACCCAGCACCCATGATCACCGTCTTCGGCTCCATCAACATGGACCTTATCGCCACCACCGAGCGCCTGCCGAAGCCGGGCGAGACGGTTGCCGGTTCCGGCTTTTCTACGGCCGCCGGCGGCAAGGGCGCCAATCAGGCGCTGGCTGCCCGCCGGGCCGGTGCCGCGGTGCGCATGGCCGGTGCCGTCGGCTCCGACAATTTCGCCGAGCCGGCGCTGGCGCTGATGCGTGAAGCCGGTGCCGATCTCTCAGCCGTCAGGACATCCGATCTCCCGACCGGCACCGCCCATATCCTTGTCGGCGGTGATGGCGAGAACGTCATCGTCGTCGTCGCCAGCGCCAACGGCACTGTGAGCGTCGATGACGCCCGTGCCGCCGTGGCCGCGATGGAGGCCGGCGACACGCTGATGCTGCAACTCGAAATTCCGGCGGCAAGCGTCGAGGCGGCCATCGCCGCCGCCCGCGAAAAGGGCGTGCGCTCCGTCATCAACATCGCCCCGCTGACATCCGATGCGGCCCGCCTCGGCCGCCTTGCCGATATCGTTGTGGCAAACGAGACCGAGTTCGAGCGTCTCGCCGGTGTTGAGGGCATGGACGCCGAGCGCCGGGAAGCCGAGATGCGCAAGCTGCACGGCGAAACCGGCCAGACGCTGATCGTCACGCTCGGCGCGGACGGCGTCATCGCCATCCGGGACGGTATCGTTCGCCGGGCAAAGGGTCTCGTGATCGAGCCGGTCGATACCGTCGGTGCCGGTGACACCTTCTGCGGCTATCTCGCCGCGTCCCTCGATGCCGGCATGGATTTCGAGGCGGCGCTGCGCCGCGCCGCCGTTGCCGGCTCGCTTGCCTGCCTGAAGCCCGGCGCCCAGCCGGCCATTCCGTGGGCGGCCGATGTGGCCGAACGCGCCTGAAGCCGGTCAGCCAGCCACCGGACGCGCCCGGCCTTCCCTTTGTCAGCCGATCGTCATCAGGCTGGCATTGCCGCCGGCCGCTGCCGTGTTGACGCTGATCGAGACTTCTTCCAGCAGCCAGTGCAGGCAATAGGCATCCGGGTTGCGCAGCACCGCCTCGCCGGTCGCGGCCTGCACCAGCGTCAGCGGACCGGGAAGCGCGGCGATCGCCTTGGCGGCGGCACGCACCCGCTCGCCGTCGCCCTCGATCAGCGCGCCGGCAAAGGGCGCAGCCTTCGCCCAGTCGGCTTCCGCCGAGACGCGCGCGGCAACGATCGGCGGCAGCCCGTCCAGCGCACCGGCGAGGTCGGCCGGCAGGTCAACCACGGCCGTGTTGCCCGTGGCGATGACGGCCGAAAGCTGGCGGTAGAGCCCGACCTTCGTTTCCGGCTTCAGCAGGATGCGTCCGCGCGGGTGCAGATGGTAGGTGTTGGTCTCGCCGACCGGCCCCGGCAGATCCAGGGACAGGCCGAGTGCGGAGATGGAGCCGTCGTCGCGCGCCGTCTCCGCCGAGGTATAGGCGCCGCGCCCCTCCATCCAGCGGGCCAGCGGCTCCACCGCCGGGTCGGTGTGGTGCGAGGCGGCCGGCGGCTCGATCGGCGCGCCCGAGACGAGGCGGCCGAGATAGAGCGGCCCGCCCGCCTTCGGCCCGGTGCCGGAAAGCCCGCGCCCGCCGAAGGGCTGCACGCCGACGACCGCGCCGATGATGTTGCGGTTGATGTAGAGATTGCCGACCTTGGCGCGGGCCATCACATGCTCGATCGTCTCGTCGAGGCGCGTGTGCAGGCCCCCCGTCAGGCCGTAGCCGGTGGCGTTGATGTCGTCGATCAGCCGGTCCATGTCCTCGCGGCGATAGCGCAGCACGTGCAGCACAGGGCCGAACACCTCGCGCTCCAGATCGCGCAGGCTGTCGATCTCGATGATGGTGGGGGCGACGAAGGTGCCGTGGGCGGCGTCAGCGCCGGGCGCGATCTGCTCCACCTTGCGGCCACGGGCCCGCATGGCCTCCACATGGCGCTCGATGATGCCCTTGGCTTCGACCGTGATGACCGGGCCGATATCGGTTGAAAGCCGGTCCGTGGCGCCGATTGACAGTTCCTTCAGCGCACCCTTGAGCATGGTCAGCACGCGCTCGGCCACGTCTTCCTGCAGGCAGAGCACGCGCAGCGCCGAGCAGCGCTGGCCGGCGCTGTCGAAGGCCGACGCGATCACGTCGCCGACCACCTGTTCGGCCAGTGCCGAGGAATCGACGATCATGGCGTTCTGGCCGCCGGTTTCGGCAATCAGCGGCAGGGGCTTGCCCTCGGCCGAAAGCCGGTCGGCGAGCTGCGCCTGGATGAGGCGGGCGACTTCCGTCGAGCCCGTGAACATGACGCCTGCCGTTTCCGGAGCGCTGACCAGCGCAGCGCCGATCCGCCCGTCTCCCGGCACATATTGCAGCGCGCTCAAGGGCACGCCGGCCGCATGCAGCAGCGCGACGGCTTCGGCTGCGATCAGCGGCGTCTCCTCGGCGGGCTTGGCAAGTACCGGATTGCCGGCAACCAGCGCCGCCGCCACCTGTCCGGTGAAGATCGCCAGCGGAAAGTTCCACGGGCTGATGCAGACGACCGGGCCGATCGGCGCATGGTTTGCCGTCAGCGTCCGCCGGGCCTGCACGGCGTAATAGCGCAGGAAATCGACGGCTTCCCGCACCTCGGCAATGGCATTGGCGGCGGATTTGCCGGCCTCGCGCATGATGAGGCCCATCAGGCTGCCGATCCTGGCCTCCATGGTGTCGGCGGCACGCTCCAGCATGGCGGCACGCTCGGCGACCGTCACGGATGCCCAGCCAGCCGCATGGGCGGCGGCATCCGTGACGGCGCGGGCCGCCTCGGCCTCACCCGCTTCGCGGACGGAGCCAACCACGTCGCGAAGATCACCGGGATTGAGGACAGGGCGGCTGGAACCGGTATCCGCTCCGCTTGCCAGCAGAGGGCCGGCGTCGTAGCGGCGCTCGGCGGAGGCCGCAAGCGTTTGCGAAAGCTGACCGATCACGTTTTCGTTCGAAAGGTCGAGCCCGGCCGAATTCTTCCGCTCCTCGCCGAAGAGCGCCGCCGGCAGCGCGATCTTGCGGTGCTTGACGCCGACGACAGGCATCGATGCGACGATCTCGACGGGATCGGCCACCAGCTCGTCGATCGAGACCTTGGGGTCGGCGATCCGGTTGACGAAGGAGGAATTGGCGCCGTTTTCGAGAAGACGGCGCACGAGATAGGCCAGCAGCGTCTCATGCGTGCCGACGGGCGCATAGATGCGGCAGGGACGATCCAGCTTCTCAGGCCCGACCACCTCGTCATAAAGCGGCTCGCCCATGCCGTGCAGGCACTGGAATTCGTACTGGCCGACGCTGAAGTCCGGCCCCGCCATGGCGTGGATGGTGGCGAGCGTCTGGGCATTGTGGGTGGCAAACTGCGGGAAGACCACATCGCGCGCTGCTAGGAGTTTGCGGGCGCAGGCAAGGTAGGAGACGTCCGTGTAGATCTTGCGCGTGAAGACCGGGAAGCCGTCGAGGCCTTCCACCTGGGCGCGCTTGATCTCCGCATCCCAGTAGGCGCCCTTGACGAGGCGCACCATGATGCGGTGCCGGGCGCGGCGGGCAAGATCGATGATGTAGTCGAGGACGAACGGGCAGCGCTTGCCATAGGCCTGCACCACGAAGCCGAGACCATCCCAGCCGGAAAGGTCCGGATCGAGGCGCAGCGCTTCGAGAAGGTCCAGTGAGATCTCGAGACGGTCGGCTTCTTCCGCGTCGATGTTGAGGCCGATGTCGTAACCCTTGGCGATGACACAGAGCGCCTTCACGCGCGGCAGCAGTTCGGACAGCACGCGGGCGGCCTGCGCCCGGCTGTAGCGCGGATGCAGCGCCGAGAGCTTGATGGAAATGCCGGGACCGTTGTAGATGCCGCGCCCGGCCGCCGCCTTGCCGATGGCGTGGATGGCCTGCTCGTAATCGGCGTAATAGCGGGTGGCGTCGGCGGCCGTGGTCGCCGCTTCGCCCAGCATGTCGTAGGAGTAGCGGAAGCCGCGTTCCTCCAGCGGGCGGGCGCGCTTCAGCGCCTCGCCGATCGTCTCGCCGGTCACGAACTGCTCACCCATCATGCGCATCGCCATATCAACGCCACGGCGGATCACCGGCTCGCCGGCGCGCGCGATGAGGCGGGTCAGCGCAGCCGAAAGGCTGCGGTCGTTGACGGTGGCGGTCAGCTTGCCGGTAACGACGAGGCCCCAGGTGGCGGCATTGACGAAGAGCGAGCGGTCGCCGCCCACATGCGAGCGCCAGTCGCCATCGGAGATCTTGTCGCGGATCAGCGCGTCGCGCGTCGCCGTGTCGGGAATGCGCAGCAGCGCTTCTGCCAGGCACATCAGCGCCACGCCCTCCTGGCTGGAGAGCGAATATTCATGCACCAGACCTTCGACGCCCGCACCCTTGTGCTTGGCGCGCAGGGCCGTGATCAGCGTGCGGGCGGTTTCGGCAGCCCTGGCGCGCGTCTCGTCCGGCAGGCGTGCGGCCTCCACCAGCGGCGGCAGGCATTCGGTCTCCGGCCGGCGATAGGCAGCCGTGATGGCGGCGCGCAGCGGCGTCGGCTGGCTGACCGGCGGGGCAAACGCGGCGAAGGGGCGCTGGCTGGTGGCGGCAGGCGCTTCTGCGGGGAAATCGACGGACGGGTTGGAAAGGCTGTTCATGAACGATCCCCCAAAGGGCCCCTGGACGGGCCTGCTGTCATGGGCGGATCATAAAAAAGAACGCGCCGAATCTCCATCCGGTGATTTCGCCGTTTTGCCGTGAACCGTACGGATCATGCGCGCTAAAACCGCGATTGATGCGGAAGCGCGATCACACGGCCGGATCATCCAAGATATCCGCCGCCTTCGGCAGGGTTTCCCGCGCCATCAGGCATTCCGGATCGCCCGGCATGCAGGTGCGGCAGACGATCGGGCGAATCTCGTAGATCGTGCAGGCCACATGCTTGCCGATCTCGCCGGAAAGCGCGGCACAGCGATTGTCCGGACAGCGCATGCCGCCGAGATCCTCGGCGACGAGCGCTTCGGGAATGCGGTCCAGTTCCTCGTCCGTTTCCAGTGAGAAGCGCGGCCAGTCCTCGGAATAGGCGCAGCAGGCTCCGCAGCTCTGGCAGTCGAAGGCGGCAGGGTCGCCGGCTGTCAGAAGGTCGCTCACGCGACCACCGCATTGCGGCTGGCGATTTCGTAGTCCTCGGTATGCACGAGCAGGCCATCGGCGGTGACGAGTGCGATGCCGTAGGCGGCGGGCTCATCGACGGAGAGCGAGGTATCGTCTGTGTTGAAGGGCATGGGCTGCTGGTGCATCGGGCTCTTGAAGACGGAGAAGGGAACCCCGCGGCAGGAGCCACTGATGGTGCGGTGCACGTGCCCGGCAAAGATATGCCGCACCGTCGCACCATGCCTGCGGATGCGGGCGTAGAAGTCGTCCTCGTTGATCAGGCGGATGGCGTCCATGCCGGAGAAGCCTGTCGCATGCGGCGGGTGATGCATGAAGAGCAGGGCCGGGCGACCGCCCGTATCGGAGAGCACGCTGTCCAGCCAGTCCAGCCGCTTTTCGCAGAGAAGACCCTTGTGGCTCTCCGGATAATCATAGGGCGGCGCGAAGAGCGTGTCGAGCAACACCAGCCGGCAATCCGGCAGGTCCACCACCTGCTGCACGAAGCCGTTCGGATCGGTCGGCACATCCCTGAAGGTCTCGAGGAAGGCCTCGCGGCGATCGTGATTGCCGATCGTAATGGCAACGGGCGGGATGAAGGTGTCGATGAGCGACTTCAGCCGGCGATAGGATTCCGCGTCGCCATGATGGGCGAGGTCACCGGTGATGACCACGCGATCGGCATCGGCATGGTAGGCGTTCACATGGTCGATGCCGGCCTTCAGGCGCTGGAAGGGATCGAGCCCGATGATGCGGCCGCCTTCGGGCAGCATGTGAAGGTCGGTGAAAATAATGATCTTGCTCATGGTGCCCGGTATGGTCCTGTCTGTCCCGTTCCCTGTGTCTTTCTCTGCCGCGCCGTGTCAGTCAGCGATGTCGAAGAGCACCGTTCCGTAGCCGACCGGTTCTCCTTCCGCCACGCGCGCCCTTGCCAGCGTGCCGTCCGCCCCGGCCGTGATGGCGTGCACGAGGCCGAGCGCTTCCACATAGCCGACAATCTCGCCCGCCTTTATGACACGCGGCAGGGATGGCGTTGGCGCGGTTGCCGGATGGGTGAACCGGAAGAAGCCGACATGCGGCGAGGTGATGGTACGGGTGGCACCGGCGGCGGGCGCTTGCGCGGCGCTGGACGAAGCCTGGGAAGAGGTGGCGGTCGTCGCCGCCCCGGAAGGTGCCGCGCCAGGCGCCATGCGCAGCGAGAGCGCGGTGCCGCCGAGATCGTAGTCGAGCGTGGCGATGCCATGACGCTGCATCAGATCGGCAAGACGGGCGATGGTGTCGGGTTCGATGCGCATCGCGGCCTCAGGCGGAAAGGGAGAGCGTGAAGAGCGCGGTGCCGGGCTCGACCGGCGCGCCGTCCTCGACATGGATCGTGCGCACCACGCCGTCTACCTCGGCCTCCACCGGGTTCATCATCTTCATCGCCTCGATGATCGCGAGCTTGCCGCCCTCCGCGATCCGGCTGCCGATCTGCACGAAGGGTGCCTCGCCGGGCAGCGGCGCGCGGTAGAAGGTGCCGGAAAGGCCGGCGCGGACCACATGCTCCGGACCGGCTGCCGGGGCGGGGGAAGAGACAGGCGTCGCAGCCGCGACCGGCGCGGCAACGGTCTGCGGCGGGTTCACCGCCGGTGTCGCGGCGGGGGTGGGCGCAAGCAGGCTCGCGCCCTTGGACAGCCGGATGCGGCTGCCATCCTCGGAAAGCTCCAGCTCGTGCACGGCGGAGGCTTCCAGAAGCCGCATGAGCTGTTCGATGAGGGTGATGTCGATCGCCATGTTCGCGTCCTTGATGCCTATGCCTTGCTGCGGAAACCGCGGATCGCGATGCCGGCCGCTTCCAGACCCTCGCGCACCCCGCGTGCAATGGCAACGGCTTCCGGCGTATCGCTGTGCACGCAGATGGAATCGATCGGTGTCGGAAGGCTGCGGCCGGTGATCGTCTCGATCGCGCCGGCCTTGACCATGCGCACCACGCGCTCGGCCGCCTTGGCGGCGTCATGGATCACCGCCCCCTCCAGCCGCCGATCGACCAGGAAGCCCTCGTCCGTATAGGCACGGTCGGCAAAGATTTCCGACGCCGTCGTCAGCCCCATCTCGCCCGCCTGCCGCTGCTGGTGGCCGAGCGCGATGACGAGGCAGATGAGGGAGGGATCGACGGCCTTGATGGCGCGGTTGACGGCCATGGCGACCTCGGCATTCTGCTGGGTGAGATTGCCGAGCGCGCCATGCGCCTTCACATGCGTGATGCGGTGGCCGGCATAGGTCGCCATCGCCTGCGCAGCGCCGATCTGGTAGGCCACGAGCCGTTCGATTTCAGCCGGCGTATGGGGAATGTTGCGCCGCCCGAAGCCCCAGAGATCGGCAAAGCCCGGATGCGCGCCGACATCGACACCGCGCTCGCGGGCGAGCGTGAAAGTCGCGGCCATCACGTCCGGGTCGCCGCCATGGAAGCCGCAGGCGATGTTGGCGGAGCTGACGATGGAGAGCATGGCGGCATCGTCGCCCATGCGATAGGCGCCGAAGGCCTCGCCCATATCGGAATTGAGATCGACGCTGAGCCCTGTGCTGCCGGTCATGGTGATCCTCTCTCGCCTGCGCCGAACGCCTCTTGTCGCTGCCATGATAAATGCGCTAGGCACGCCGATATATCACAGACGCATGCGATGGAAAGGCAAGCCGCGTGAGCGAAAACCCGCCGAGACTGAGCATGGAAGGCGCCGGCGCGGTGCTCTTCGATGTGGCTGGCGCGGTGTTTTCCGACGCTCTGCAGGCCCGCATCTGGTCGCTGGCAGCGGGCGTTAAGGCGCTGGATGGCGTCAGCGAAGCCGTGCCGGGCATGAACAATCTGATGGTCGTCTTCGATCCCCTGGCGATCGCCCCCGAGACCGTGGAGCAGGCGCTGCTAGACCGTTGGAGCGTCGGCGAAACGGCAAGGATCGAAGGGCGCGTGATCGAAATCGCCGTGGATTACGGCGGGGCTGGCGGGGAGGATCTGCCGGATTTTGCCGCCCGCCTCGGCCTCGACGTCGAGGAGGTCGTGCGCCGCCATACCGCGCCCAGCTATTCCGTCGCCGCCGTCGGCGCCATGCCGGGCTTCGTCTATCTCTCCGGTCTCGATCCGACGCTCGCAACGCCCCGCCGGGCCGTGCCGCGCATGCGCGCCGCGGTCGGCTCGGTGATGATCGGCGGGGCGCAGGCCGGCATCATGCCGGTGACGGCGCCGACGGGATGGCACATCCTCGGCCACACCGACAGCGTGCTCTTCAACCCCGCCGCCGAGGTGCCGGTGCTCTGCCGGCCGGGCGACCGCATCCGTTTCGTGGCACGGAGCCTGACGCGATGACGCAACGCCGCGACATCGAAATCCTCTCCACCGGCGCGCTGAACAGCGTGCAGGACCACGGCCGCCCCGGCTATCTCGATGCCGGCATCGGTCGCGGCGGCACCATGGACCGCCCCGCGCTCACCCTCGCCAACCGCATGCTCGGCAATGCCGGCGATGCGGCCGGCATCGAGATTGCGCTCTTTCCGTTCCGCCTCCGCTTCCACGCGCCGACCGCCTTTGCCGTGACGGGCGCCGATTGCGAGGTGAAGCTGGCGGACCGCGTTCTGCCGAGCTGGTGGGCAGCTGTGGCGCAAGCCGGCGAAACGCTGACCATCGGCATCCCCCGGCGCGGCGCGCGCGCCCTGCTGGCGCTCGCCGGCGGCATCGACGTTCCCGTCGTGATCGGCGCCCGCGCCACGGACCTGAAAAGCGGCTTCGGCGGCCTCGAAGGGCGCGGGCTGCTGCGCGGCGACCGTCTCCCACTTGGCGAGGCGCCGCCGATCGGCCGAAGGCTTGCCGAGGGTTTCGGCATCGACCCCGTGCCCTTGCGCGGCTTCTGGCCCGCCACCGGCGCGCCGCTGCGCCTGCGCGTGCTGCCGGCCGCCGAATACGAGGCCTTTGGCCCGGCGGAGCGCCAGGCGCTGGTCGAGGCCGACTGGACCGTGACGCCGGACGCCAACCGCATGGGCTATCGCCTCTCCGGCCCGGAGCTGAAGCCGGCAAGACCGATCGAGCTCTTTTCCCATGGCATCATGCCCGGCGTGGTGCAGGTGCCGCCCGGCGGCCAGCCGATCATCCAGCTTGCAGAAGCCAATACCTGCGGCGGCTATCCGAAGATCGCGACGATCATCGAGGCCGATCTCTGGCGTCTGGCCCAGGCGCCGGTCGGCACGCGCCTGCGCTTCGAGGTGGTGGAACGCGACGCGGCGATCGCGGCGCTGAAGGCCGAACGCGATGGGCTCGAGCGGATCGGCCGCGCCCTAACCTTGCTTTGACGGAACAGACAGGGCGGCCGTCCGCCCGCATATGAAGGACAAGACCCATGCGGTGGAAACGCACCATCCAGCTTCTCGACGTGCATTGCGAAGGCGAGATCGGCAAGGTCGCGCTCGGCGGCGTGCCGAAGATCCCCGGCAACACGATTGCCGAGCAACTCGACTACATCAATACGAAGGACGACAGCCTGCGCCGCTTCCTCTGCCTGGAGCCGCGCGCCTCCGTGCTGGGGTCGGTCAACCTTCTTCTGCCGGCAAAACGTCCCGAGGCGGACTGGGGCTTCGTCATCCTGCAGGCCGACCAGGCCCATGCGTCTTCCGGTTCCAACTCCATCTGCGTGACGACAGCGCTGCTCGAAAGCGGCATCGTGGAGATGAAGGAGCCGGAAACCGTCGTGGTGCTCGACACGGCCGCCGGCCTCGTGAAAGCCACCGCGACCTGCCGGGACGGCCGCTGCGAAAAGGTGAAGCTCACCATGGTGCCCTGCTTCGTGGAGCAGCTGGATGCCGAGATCGAAACGCCCGACTGGGGCCGCATCCGTTTCGACATCAGCTATGGCGGCATCTTCTACGCGCTGGTGGATGTCGCGCAGATCGGCACGACCATCGAGAAGGCCAATGCCCGCAAGCTGGTCGATGCCGGCATGGTGCTGAAGGATCTGATCAACAAACAGATCCCGGTCGTTCATCCGGAAATTCCGGAGATCCGCGGCGTCGCCTACGTCATGTTCCGCGATGTCGAGCCCGATGGCACGGTGCGCACCGCCACCACCATGTGGCCGGGCCGCATCGACCGCTCGCCCTGCGGCACCGGCAACTCCGCCAACCTCGCCGTGCTGCATGCCCGCGGCAAGGCCAAGGTCGGCGACAGCTTCCTGTCGCGCTCCATCATCGGCTCGCAGTTCGAGGTCGGGCTGTCTGCCGAAACGACGGTGGCGGGCCGCACGGCCATCATCCCCACCATCACCGGCCGCGGCTGGACCTTCGGCCTGCACCAGGTCTCGCTCGATCCCTTCGATCCGCTCGCCGAAGGCTTCGCCATGACGGACACCTGGGGGCCGGAAGCCGGCCGTATCCGCTGAGCGGGGAAACGGCCGTTAGTTGATGGCGGCGGTTCCGGCCTCTGCGGTCTCGGCCGGAACAGGCGTGGTCAGCGCCTCGTAGCGGGCTCTGGCCTGTTCGTCGCCGCGCTCGGCAGCCTTGCGGTAGAGGTCGAGCGCGGCGGGAATGTCGCGGGCGACGCCTTCGCCATGCTCCAGCATCAGGGCGAGATTGATCATCGCGTCGATGCTGCCGCCATCGACAGCCACGCGGTAGTAGCGTGCGGCCTCCACGTCGTTTTCGCCGAGCTGCACGCCCTCGTCCAGCATGGCGCCAATGTTGAAGGCGGCGATCTCGTCGCCGGCTGCGGCGGCCCGCTCGAACCAGCGACGCGCCTCGGCGCCGTCGGCGCTGACCCCCGCGCCGTCGCGATAGGCGACGCCGAGATTGTAGAGCGCGAGCACGTTGCCGGCCTCCGCCGCCGTGCGGTAGAGCGCGACCGCTTCGCTCGCATGGCCACGCTCGCTGATCAGCACGCCGTAATTGACCATGGCCAGCGCATGGCCGGCCTGCGCGGCCTCTTCCAGGAGCACCATGGCCTTGCCCGTGTCGCCCGCCCGGTGCAGGGCGCGGGCCAGCTGGAAGGTGATGCGCGGCGACCGCTCGTGGCGATAGGCCTCGCGGCAGGCCGAGAGAGCCACGCCGATGACGATCTCTTCGGTCTCGACCGGATCGAAGGCCGTGTTGCGGGTGGTGTCATAGACGCTGCCGGCCGCACGGTCGCAGCGCGCGGCCGGCGAAAGCGACGTATCAGACGCAAGAGAGGGCAGTGAGCTCGCAAGAAGCGCAAGCGCGGTGCAGGCAGCGGCGATCAGGGACGATTGAGCAAACATTTTCGGGCTGGTCATCATGGCCTCCTCGGTTTCGTCCGTCTTAGAGCCATGAGGAGTGCGGCGCTGTACCGCCGGTGACAGGGGCGACGCGCGACCGGGAGTAGAACAGGTGCAGTGCAGAAGGGGCTGGAACGGCCCCCGACCGGCATGCCATGATGGGTCGCGTCCGGCAGAATGGGCCAACTTGCACAGGTCCGAAGACTTGCAAACGGGATGAAGGGCGCGCCGCGTGGGCGGTTAAACCAATGGGGACAGGGACATGCAGACAAAGATCGATCCGCGCGCCGGCTGGCTGACCCGGCGCCATCTTCTCGGCGGACTGGCGCTCGGCGCGTCGGGTCTCGTCACCACCTCGTCGCGCGCCACCGATGTGGTCGGCAAGGCCAGCGCCATCCGCGGCCGCGTCGATCGCCGGCAGGATACGCTGGTCGAGGGGCTGAAGCCGGGCGCCAACATTCTCGACCAGGACAATGTGAAGACCGGCGTCGCGAGCTTCGCCGATCTCGAACTCGGCTCCGACACCCGCATCCTGCTGGGGCCGGAAACCGAGCTTTTCATCGACACCTTCATCGCGGGGCAGGGCGGCACGCTGGAACTCGGCACGGGCCAGATGGTCTTCGACCGTCCTGAAGGCCTGCCGAAGATCGATCTCGCGCTGCGCACCGCCTTCGGCCAGATCGGCGTGCGCGGCACGAAGTTCTTCGCTGGCCCCAATCGCGGCGCCTTTGCCGTCTTCGTCGAGCATGGGCAGGTGGCCGTCACCGGCGGTGGCGTGACGAAGCTGGTCGGCGCGGGGCAGGGGGTGCAGATTTCGCGGCCCGGTGCCGCTCCTGATACGGTGGTGAAGTGGGGTGCTGCCCGCATCAAGGAAGTCTATCGCCGCGTCGGGCTGGAATGACCTCGGGGTGCCAGAGGCGGCCGCTTTCCCACAATGTCATTCTCGGGCTTGACCCGAGAATCCATTTTCCATTTTATATCAGCGGCTTATGGATGGTCGGATCAAGCCCGACCATGACGGGGGAAATGGGCGCTTTTTGCCAGCCAGGTCAGGAAGCCACCGGCGGCCGGTTCGTGAAAAGCTCCATCTCGCCGAAGCCGCGGATCTCGTGGCGGCCGAGCGAGACGAGCGGTCGGCCTGAGCGGGCGGCCGCGACCGGGCCGATGCAGACGGATGTCCCGAGAAACTTGTTGGCATCCTGCAGGCGGGCGGCAAGGTTCACGGCATCGCCATGCGCGGTATAGTCGAGCTTGCCGCCGGCCCCGACCTCGCCCAGCACCGCCATGCCCGTCTCGATGCCGATGCGCGTGCGGCCGAAGCCGCGGGCGGCAAACTCCGGGCGGCTGCGCATGGCATGCGTCACCCGCTCCACCTCGGCTGCGCAGTCGAGGGCGTGCTGCACATGGTCGGCAAGGTCTTCCGGCGCATTGAACAGCGCATGCACGGCATCGCCGACGATCTTGTCCACCATGCCGCCATGGGCGGAGACGATCGCCGTCACCTCGGCGAAGTAGATGTCGAGCAGGGCGATCAGTTCGCGCGGCCCGTGCCGCTGGGCAAGCGTCGAGAAGCCCTCGATATCGGTGAAGAAGGCTGTCACCTCGCGTTCCTCGCCGACGATCCCGCCATCGCCCGCCTCGTCCATTAAGCGGTTGACGACCGAGCTCGGCAGATATTGCGAGAATTTCGAGCGCGCCTTCGCCTCCTGCCGGCGCACGCGGGCAAAATGCAGCGTGCCGGTCAGCACCAGCGGCAGCGCCACGGCGAGTGCCAGGCCGACGGCATCGATCAGCACGGCGCTCGCCGCATAGGTGGCCGCCGCCCCGCCGGCCACCGCAAGAAGCCCGCCGAAGCCAAGCGCCGCCGCCGTCAGCGGCCGCAGGCGCAGCGCCGCAAAGGTCATGAGGAGGCCGAGCACGAGGGCGCCGAGACTCTCCGCCCCGGTCTGCCAGGGCAGGTGGCGCGGCACGAAGCCGGTCAGGAGCGCATTGGCGATGTCGGCATGGATCTGCACGGAGGGTTCGAGCGGCATGGAGGCCGTGGGCCGCAGGCCCCCCAGATGTGGCAGGCTGCTGCCGACGAAAACGAGCTTGCCGGCGATCCGCGCCGCATCGACCGTTCCTGACAGCACGTCGCCGGCCGAGATGGTGCGGGCGGCGAGCGCAGCAACATGGCCGGGCGCAAACCGCAGGCTGCCATCCGCGTCGAGATCGATCACCTGCCGGTTCAACCTGAGCCAAAGCGGCTGTCCGCCGAGAATGGGCGTGCCGCCCGTCACCTGCCGGGCAGCTTCCAGGCCGAGCGTCGGATAGGCGGATTGCCCGAGCACGGCAAAGGGTTGCACGCGGCGGATGCGGGCATCCTCGTCGCCGACGAGAAAGGCCGAGGCCGCGGCGCGCGAACGCTCCATCAGCGGCCCGCAGGAGGTCTCCGCCCCGTCGATGAACCAGAGATCCGGCACGCTGAGCGGCTTGCGCACGGCGAGCGGCGGCACGGGGCGCGGGGTCTCCCGCACCGTTTCGGAAATCAGGAACCCCAGCACCGTCGGTGCCGCCGCGATCGCATCGCCAAGCGCGCCATTGCTGGAATCCGGAGCGATACAGCCGCTGCTGAAGACGAAATCGAGCGCCGTCGCCTTCGGCTTCAGTGCGGCGATCCGGGCAAGCAGATCGGCACTGTCGGCGCGGTTCCAGTCCTGATCCGCCAGTGACTGGATCGCCTTTCGGTCGATGTCGACCACCACGATATCGGGCGCGGCGGGCGCCTCGATCAGCCCGAGCAGAGCGTCGTAAAAGGCCTCGCGCGGGCGCTCCAGCATGTCGGACATGGGCGAGGCGATGAGGGCAGCGATGGCAAGGCTTGCCGCAAGGCCAGCGAGCAGGGCCGGGCGCGGCAGCCGAAAGCGTCGCCTGCGCTTCTTGTCGGGTGTCTGGAGGGGATGGGCGGCCATGCGTCGTTACCGACTGCCCAAGGCGAAAGGCGCCTGTAAGCCATGCCGCAAGCCGGGCGTCATGCTCACGCCTCCTCCGGCTCCGCCAGCCGAAGCAGCCGGCCGATATGGCAGCTGATGATGCCGCCTTCGCTGCGGTCGATGGCGCCGGCCTCTTCCAGCGCCTGGATCGCGCGGTTGACCTTCGGGCGGCTGGCGCCGAGCACGCCGGCGATCTCCGACTGGCTGAGCGCCAGCTGCAGATTGGCGCTGGCGGGCAACTCCTCGCCATGGATCTGCCGGAGCGTGGTGAGGAAGAAGCGGGCGACGCGCGAATCGAGATCGTAAAGCGCGATCGTCTCCATCTGCTCGGTGGTCTCGCGCAGGCGCGTGCAAAGGTAGCGGATGACGGCCTCTGCGGTTTGCGGGCGCGCCGTGATCAGGTCGAGAAATTCCCGCTTGGTGATCACATAGCCTTCCGTCGCCGTCGTCGCGGTGGCATCGGCAGAGCGCGGCTGGCCGTCGAGGATCGCCATTTCACCGAGGATCGTGCCGGCCTCGAGGTGGCGCAGCGACAGTTCCTTGCCCTGCCGGGTGATGAGCGACAGCTTGATGCGGCCGGAGACGACGACGATCATGTAGGCGCCGTCATCGCCGCGCTGGAAGATCACCGTGCCGGCCGTCCACTTGCGATAGCTTGCCATCTCCGCGACGGCGGCGATCGTGTCCTTGTCGAACTCCTCGAAGATCGGAAAGGACCGCCAGAAAGCCGGGCTCCTGTTGACTTCGCTCATGGTTCCGTCCCCCGACGTCCTCGTGCCCCCGCCGTCAAAGCCGGCATGCGCCAGTTTTTGCCCAGCCACTGCGGGCTTGCAACCGAAAAGACGGCTGCGGGTCCTTCGAGACGACGTCCGCACCAGAGAAGGCCGCTGGCGGGAGGTTTGACAGAACTGGTCTTTCGTTCACTTTTGCTGAACGATCTGTCGCGCCCGAGCCGGCTATTGCTGCCGATACTTTCTGTTAAAAGTTGCGCATCGACAATTTCCGCAGGTTTGAAGGACCCAACCGATGCAGAACATCCTCGCCCTTGCAGCCCGCGTGCTGCTCTCGCTTCTCTTCATTCTCGCCGGCTACGGCAAGCTGACCGGCTTCGGCGATACGGTCGGCTATTTCGCCAGCATCGGCCTGCCGGTTCCGACCGTCACCACGGCCCTCGTCGTTGCCGTTGAGCTTCTCGGTGGCCTCGCCATTCTCGCCGGCCTGTTTGCCCGTCCGGTCGCGGCCGTCCTCGCGCTGTTCTGCATTGCCACCGCGTTCATCGCTCACTTCTCCCCCTTCGACCAGATCAGCTTCTTCAAGAACTTTGGCCTGGCCGGCGGTTTCCTGATGATCTCCGCCTTCGGCCCCGGCGCCTTCTCCATCGACGCCCGCCGCGCGTAATTTCCTTCGCCTCCCAAGCGAAGAGGCCCGCCGATCGCTCGGCGGGCCTCTTCGCATTCCGGATCTCTCAAAACGCGACGGATCAGGGATAGATCACGCCCTTCTTCAGGATCACATTGCCGTAAAGGCGCGGCTCGCTGGTCTGGATGATCGTGTGGGCGGCCCGCACGCGATTGTAGAAGTCTGGCCCGACGAGGGGCACGACCTTCTGGTTCGGCTCGTGGCGCGCGCAGGTTTCGATGATGTCGGCATGAACGGGGTCGATCAGGTCGGGATCGCCTTTCACCGTGGCGCGGAAGATCGCTTCCGGCACGAAATCATCGATCGGCATGACGCTGAGCACGGCATCGAGCACGGCAATGAGCCCGTGGCCATCCATGCGGATCAGGCGGCGGGCATGTTCCTGCCCGGGATAGTTTCCGTCGACGAGAGCGATTTCGTCGCCGTGGCCCATGGCGCGCAGCGTCGCCAAAAGCTCGGGGCTGAGAATGGGATTGATACCCTTGAGCATCAGGCAAGCTCCTTGAAGAGAACGTTGGTGTCGAGAAGATAGCGCGAAAACAGTGGAAGGCTGGCCCCGCCGATGGCGCGGGCCTGGTTGCCCACCTGTCCCGCAACGATTTCGGGCAGGGGCACGCCCTGGAGATCGAGATCGTCGAGGGCCTTCTGGGTTGCCGCGACAATCCTGTCGCAGACCCAGGCCGGAAAGCCGCCATCGATGATCGCCGCGCCGAAATCGATGATCGAGACGGAGGCGACGATCGCCTGCGCGAGCGCTGCTGCGCAATCATCGATCCAGCGCGCCAGCGGATCGCCGAAATCGATCCATCCATCCGAGGAATACCACAGCGGCCGCGGGTCGATGCCGGCCGCCTTCAGCTCGTTTTCGAGCACGAAGACCGAGGCGATCTTGAGAAGCTGCACCGCTCGCCCGTCGCGGCCCTGCACTGGCAGGGAGCCGACGGAGCCCGCCGTGCCGGTGCGGCCGGAATAGAGCGCCGAGTTCAGCACCACGCCGCCGCCGATGAAGGAGCCGATGAAAAAGTAGATGAAATCCGGATAGCGCGCGCCATGCCCGAAGACGAGTTCGGCCGCGCAGGCGCTCGTCGCGTCATTCTGCAGGAAGACGGGGTAGGGCAGGCGCGCCTCGAGATCACGGCCGAGATCGACGTCGCGCCATCGATCCATCTCCGCCTGCGGCGCACCCACCTCCGCTGCCCAGTTCCAGAGTTCGAACGGAGCGGCGATGCCGACCCCGGCAATCCGGCCACGCTCGTCCGGCAGCATGCGCGCCTCGATCGAGGCAATGCCGTCCGTGACGAAATCCATGATCTGCTCGGGCATCGGATAGGGATAGATCCGGTGCTCCTGGTAGCGGATGGTGCCGACAAAATCCATGAGCGCCAATGTAGCGCTGCGCCGGCCGATCTTCAGGCCGAAGGCGAAGACGGCGTCCGGATTGAGGCGCATCGGCGTGGACGGCTGCCCCACCTTGCCGCGCTGCGGTTCGCCGCGCACCAGCAACCCGTCCTGCTCCAGCGCCCGCATGATGACGGAAACGGTCTGGGCCGAAAGGCCGCTGAGCCGGGCAATCTGTGCCTTGGAAAGCTCTCCGTGGCGCCGGACGAGCGACATGACGAGACGCTCGTTATAGGCGCGCACGCGCATCTGGTTCGAGCCGCCGCCGGTCAGGACGATATCGGCCGCCGACGCGGGAACGGTCTCCGCTGCCTCCCCCATTCTGTTCCTCCCGACCGCCGTCGTATCTAAGATGATCCGCGGATGCCTCATCTTTCAGCGACTTGCCTGCTTCTGTGGCGGCTTCCGCTCAGCTTTTCCGCAGAATGGCACATCTAATTAATAATTCAATTCGATTTATTTATTGACAGCGCTGTTTTTTGATGTTTCCTTTTGCCCCGGAAATGCCTGGTGGGGCCGAGGAGATAGGCTGACCCGCAGGCAGGACCGGATGCAGCGCTTGGAAAGCGCCATCCCCTTTTGTCCTTTGGGAGGATTACATGAAGAAGACTGTTGTTTCCGCCGCTCTCGGCGCGCTGGCGCTTGGCGTCGCATTCGCTTCGCCGGCTGCTGCTGCCGACGTTTCGGCCTGCCTCATCACCAAGACCGACACGAACCCCTTCTTCGTCAAGATGAAGGAAGGCGCGACGGCAAAGGCCAAGGAACTCGGCGTGAACCTGAAGGCCTATGCCGGTAAGGTCGATGGCGATAGCGAAAGCCAGGTCGCTGCCATCGAAACCTGCATCGCCGACGGCGCCAAGGGTATCCTGATCGCCGCTTCCGACACCAAGGGCATCGTTCCCTCGGTCCAGAAGGCTCGCGACGCCGGCCTGCTCGTCATCGCGCTCGACACCCCCCTGGAGCCGGTTTCGGCTGCCGACATGACGTTCGCCACCGACAACCTGCTCGCCGGCAAGCTGATCGGCCAGTGGGCTGCCGCAACCCTCGGCGATGCCGCCAAGGATGCCCGCGTTGCCTTCCTCGACCTGACCCCCTCGCAGCCCTCCGTCGATGTCATGCGCGACCAGGGCTTCATGATCGGCTTTGGCATCGACCCCAAGGACCCGAACAAGATCGGCGACGAGGATGATCCGCGCATCGTCGGCCACGACATCACCAACGGCAACGAAGAAGGCGGCCGCACGGCCATGGAAAACCTTCTCCAGAAGGATCCGACCATCAACGTCGTTCACACCATCAACGAACCGGCTGCTGCCGGCGCTTACGAAGCGCTGAAGGCCGTTGGCCGTGAGAAGGACGTGCTGATCGTGTCCGTCGACGGCGGTTGCCCGGGCGTGCAGAACGTTGCCGATGGCGTGATTGGCGCCACCTCGCAGCAGTACCCGCTGGCCATGGCTGCCCTCGGCGTCGAGGCCATCAAGAAGTTCGCCGACACCGGCGAAAAGCCGAAGGCGACGGAAGGCAAGGACTTCTTCGACACCGGCGTCTCGCTCGTCACCGACAAGCCGGTTTCCGGCGTCGAGTCGATCGACACCAAGGTCGGCAAGGACAAGTGCTGGGGCTGATACCCCATCCTTCCAAGCAATCACATGAAGAAGGGCGGCCCCGGCCGCCCTTCGCATAAATGCCGGCCTCTTTGACATGGCGCGCAAAACATGCGCCACTGACGAAGCCGGTCCCGTCGCCGGCATGACGCCCGGCGATGTCTCTGGCCACGAAGCCCCGCAATGGGGATCAGTCGGGAGGAACAGCCATGAGCGAGCCGCAAGCCGCAACCAAGCCGCATCTTGAATACGAAAACGTCCTGTCGCAGAGCTCGAAGCAGGTTGCTTCCTTCGATACGAACGACAAGACCCTTCTCCAGAAATTCCAGCACTTCCTGCACTCCAGCCCTGCTGCCGTGCCGTTGATCGTGCTCATCCTGTCGCTGATCGTTTTCGGCATCGTGCTCGGCGGGAAGTTCTTCTCCGCCTTCACGCTCACCCTCATTCTCCAGCAGGTCGCCATTGTCGGTATCGTCGGCGCGGCCCAGACGCTGGTCATCCTGACGGCGGGCATCGACCTCTCGGTCGGCGCCATCATGGTGCTCTCCTCCGTCATCATGGGGCAGTTCACCTTCCGCTACGGCCTGCCCGCGCCGGTCTCGATCCTCTGCGGTCTCGGCGTTGGCGCGCTCTGCGGCTTCATCAACGGCTGGCTCGTCGCCCGCATGAAGCTGCCGCCCTTCATCGTCACGCTCGGCATGTGGCAGATCGTTCTGGCCTCGAACTTCCTCTATTCGGCCAACGAGACCATCCGCTCGCAGGATATCTCCGCCCAGGCGCCGCTCCTGCAGTTCTTCGGTGAAAGCCTGCGTGTCGGCGGTGCCGTCCTCACCTACGGTGTCGTCGTCATGGTGCTTTTGGTCGCCGTGCTCTGGTACGTGCTGAACCGCACCGCCTGGGGCCGCCACCTCTATGCCGTCGGCGACGACCCGGATGCGGCGGAACTGGCAGGCGTCAACGTCAAGAAGATGCTGGTCGCCGTCTACACGCTGTCGGGCCTGATCTGCGCGCTCGCCGGCTGGGTTCTCATCGGCCGCATCGGCTCGGTCTCGCCCACCGCCGGCCAGTTCGCCAACATCGAATCCATCACCGCCGTGGTGATCGGCGGCCTCTCGCTCTTCGGCGGTCGCGGCTCGATCATGGGCATGCTGTTCGGCGCGCTGATCGTCGGCGTCTTCTCGCTCGGCCTGCGCCTCGTCGGCACCGATCCGCAGTGGACCTACCTGCTCATCGGCGTCCTCATCATCTCGGCCGTCGCAATCGACCAGTGGATCAGAAAGGTAGCAGGCTGATGAACCGCGAACCCATCCTCATGGCACGCAACCTGGTCAAGCGCTACGGCCGCGTGACCGCCCTCGACAATGCCGATTTCGACCTCTATCCGGGCGAAATCCTTGCCGTCATCGGCGATAACGGTGCCGGCAAGTCGAGCCTGATCAAGGCCATCTCGGGCGCAGTCAGGCCCGACGAAGGCGAGATCCGGCTGGAAGGCAAGCCGGTGCAGTTCTCCTCGCCGATCGAGGCCCGCAAGGCCGGCATCGAGACGGTCTACCAGAACCTCGCCCTGTCGCCGGCGCTCTCCATCGCCGACAACATGTTCCTGGGGCGCGAGATCCGCAAACCCGGCATCATGGGCTCGGTCTTCCGCTCGCTCGACCGTGCGGCGATGGAAAAGTTTGCCCGCGACAAGCTCTCCGAACTGGGCCTGATGACCATCCAGAACATCAACCAGGCGGTGGAAACGCTCTCGGGCGGCCAGCGCCAGGGCGTGGCCGTGGCCCGCGCCGCCGCCTTCGGCTCCAAGGTCGTCATCCTCGACGAACCGACGGCAGCCCTTGGCGTCAAGGAAAGCCGCCGCGTTCTGGAACTCATCCTGGACGTGCGCTCGCGCGGCCTGCCGATCGTGCTCATCTCGCACAACATGCCGCATGTGTTCGAGGTGGCCGACCGCATCCACATCCACCGTCTCGGCAAGCGCCTCTGCGTCATCAACCCGAAGGACTACACCATGTCCGACGCAGTGGCCTTCATGACGGGCGCCAAGGAGCCGCCGCGCGAAGCGATGGCGGCCTGAGGCCAGACACGCAATGGAGCGCGGGCGGCGGTGTCGCCCGTGTTCACCGACAACTGCATGTGCTGCGGCTGCCCCTCACTCTCCGTCATGCTCGGGCTTGACCCGAGCATCCATGCGGCACCCGCTGCGGCTGAGGCGCGGATCCTCGGGTCAAGCCCGAGGATGACGGACGTAGGGGGCGGTCGCAAGGCGGACCCTTGGCAAGCCGGACCCTTGGCAAGCCGGACTGCGGCGTGCTCTGCGCCACGCGGCACGGCGCCAGCCCAACGCACACATTGGCGTTCGTCGCCCGGAATGATAAGCGGACGATGAACCGGCCGCACCGCTTTCCCGGATGGGGAAGCCGGCGCAAAGCCGCCCTCTTCGTTCTCAAGGAGCCTGCCGATGTCTGACCTCGTGATCCGCCGCCCAGATGACTGGCACCTGCACCTGCGCGACGGCGCGATGCTGGAAGGCGTGATCGGCGATACGAGCCGGCACTTCGCCCGCGCCATCATCATGCCGAACCTCGTGCCGCCGGTGGTGACGACGGCCGATGCGCGCGCCTATCGCGACCGCATCGTCAAGGCCATCCCGGCCGGCGACCGTTTCGAGCCGCTGATGACGCTCTACCTCACCGAACACACCGAGGCCGACGATGTCGCGCGCGGCAAGGAAACCGGGCTCATCACGGCGGTCAAGCTCTACCCGGCCGGCGCCACGACCAATTCCCACGGCGGCGTGCGCAATCTCGACAAGGTCATGCCGGTGCTGGAGCGCATGGCGACCATCGGCCTGCCGCTCTGCGTGCATGGCGAGGTCACGACGCCGGAGGTCGATATTTTCGACCGCGAAGCCGTCTTCATCGAAACGGTGCTCGATCCGCTGCGCAAGCGTCTGCCGGAGCTCAAGGTGACGATGGAGCACGTCACGACGAAGGATGGCATCGACTACATCCGCTCCTCCGCCGGCAATCTCGCTGGCTCGATCACCACCCATCACCTGATCATCAACCGCAACGCCATTCTGGTTGGCGGGATCAAGCCGCATTACTACTGCCTGCCGGTTGCCAAGCGGGAAAGCCATCGCCTGGCTCTGCGCGCCGCTGCCACCTCCGGCGATGCCCGATTCTTCCTCGGCACCGATTCCGCCCCGCATGTCGATCCCCTCAAGGAATGCGCCTGCGGCTGCGCCGGCATCTACACCTCCATCAACACCATGAACTGCCTTGCCCATGTCTTCGAGGAGGAGGGGGCACTCGACAGGCTCGAAGCCTTCGCCTCGCTGAACGGCCCCGCCTGGTACGGCTTGAAGCCGAACGAGGAGACGATCCGCCTCGTCAAGCGCGCCGAGCCGGTGACCTTCCCGGCAAAGATCGAGACGGGTGCGGGTCCGGTGACTGTCTTCGATCCGATGTTCCCTCTCCACTGGGATGTTGCCTGATGTGCCTGACGCGTGAAATTCGCCAGCGCGCCGTCTGGCCGTTCTCCGGCCGGGCTGCTATGCGGCTTTCATCGTCAGGCCATTGAGGAGCGCGCAGATGTTTTCCAACAGCTTTCCCGAAAAATCCGTGATGGGCGACTTGCTCGGCAGCATGCTGTGGGAGATCGGCGCGGTGCATTTCCGCCCGGAGGAACCCTACAAGCTCGCCTCCGGCCTCGCGAGCCCGGTCTATATCGACGGCCGGAAGCTCCTCTCCTATCCGCGCATCCGCTCCGCCGTCATCGACTTCGCCTGCGCGACGCTTCTGTCGGAGGTCGGCTTCGAGCAGTTCGACGTGATCGCCGGGGGCGAAACGGCGGGCATCCCCTTCGCAGCCCTTCTGGCCGACCGCCTCGCTTTGCCGATGATCTACGTGCGCAAGAAGCCGAAGGGCCATGGCCGCAATGCCCAGATCGAGGGCCACATGCCCGAAGGCGCGCGCGTGCTGGTCATCGAGGACCTGACGACGGCGGGCGTTTCCATGTTCACCTTCATCGATGCCATCCGCGCCGCCGGTGGCCGGGTGGACCATGCCATGGCGCTGTTCTTCTACGGCCTCTTTCCGGAAGCCGAGCAGCGCTTTGCCAACAACAAGGTCACGTTCCACCACATTGCCACCTGGCGCAACGTGCTCGCCGTCGCCCGCCGCAAGGCGCTGTTCGACGATGCCACGCTCGCCTCGGTCGAAGAATTCATCAACGCCCCGCTGGCTTGGTCTGAAGCCCATGGCGGCGCATCATCCCTGCCGACGAGCTGACAAGCCGCGGTCCAAGACAAGAACGCCGCAGGCTGCGGCGAAGAACGGAGGAAGTCATGATCCTGTGTTGCGGTGAAGCCCTGATCGACATGCTGCCGCGCGTATCGACGGCCGGCGAGGATGCCTATGCGCCCTATGCCGGCGGTGCGATCTTCAACACGGCGATCGCGCTCGGCCGCCTCGGCGTGCCCTCCGCCTTCTTCACCGGGCTCTCCGACGACATGATGGGCGACATCCTGCGCGACACGCTGAAGAAGAGCCATGTCGACTACAGCTATTGCGCCACGCTCTCGCGCCCCACGACCATCGCCTTCGTCAAGCTGGTCGATGGCCACGCCACCTATGCCTTCTACGACGAGAACACGGCCGGTCGCATGATCACCGAGGCCGAGCTGCCGGCGCTCGGTGCCGATTGCGAGGCGCTGCATTTCGGCGCGATCAGCCTGATCCCGGAGCCCTGCGGCGCGACCTACGAGGCGCTGATGGCTCGCGAGCACGCAACGCGCGTCATCTCGCTCGACCCGAACATCCGCCCCGGCTTCATCAAGGACAAGGACGCCCATCTCGCCCGCATCCGGCGCATGGCCGGCATGTCCGACATCATCAAGTTCTCGGACGAGGATCTTGCCTGGTTCGGGCTGGAGGGTGACGAGGAAACGCTGGCGCGCCACTGGCTGCACCATGGCGCCAAGCTCGTGGTGGTGACCCGCGGCGCCGATGGCGCGGCCGGCTATACGGCCACCCACAAGGTGGAAGTCGGCAGCGAGAAGGTGACGGTGGCCGATACGGTCGGCGCCGGCGACACCTTCGATGCCGGCGTGCTGGCCTCGCTGAAGCTGCAGAACCTGCTGACCAAGCAGCAGGTGGCCGCACTCACCGAAGAGCAGATCGCCAAGGCGCTGACGCTTGGTGCCAAGGCCGCCGCCGTCACCGTGTCCCGCGCCGGCGCCAATCCACCCTGGGCGAGCGAAATCGGCCTCGCCTGAGCCCGGGTCAGGCGCTGAACCCGGTCGTCCCCGGCATGGTTCATTCGCCTGTCATCGCAGCATGGTCAAAAGGGCCATGCGCGATCACATCACATCCGAATCGACTGCGACCGGCGCGTTTGAGCCCGGCGCAATGACAATGGAAGCCCCCGCCGAGGGGGCTCCGGTGGTTCTCGTCGTTACCGACGCCTGGCGCCCGCAGCTGAACGGCGTGGTCCAGACGCTGGAAGAGCTGAGCCGTCTTTTGGCCGATGACGGGATCTCCGTGGTCTTCCTGACGCCGGAGAAATTCACGACCGTGCCGCTGCCCTCCTATCCGGAGATCCGGCTGGCAATCGCCTCCAAGCGTCAGGTGCTGGCCGAGTTCGAGGCGATTGCGCCCGACTACATCCACATCGCCACCGAAGGCCCGCTCGGCATGGCGGCACGCCGGGTCTGCATCGATCGCGGCCTGCCCTTCACCACGGCCTACCATACGCGCTTCCCCGAATTCATCAGCGCCCGCCTGCCGATCCCGGAAAGCTGGAGCTATGCATGGCTGCGCCGCTTCCACAATTCCGGCGACGGCATGATGGTGGCGACGAAAACGCTGGCCGCCGAAATGGCCGCACGCGGCTTCGTGCGCATCAAGCGCTGGTCGCGCGGTGTCGATACCACGCTCTTCAACCCCGCCAAGCGCCGCGATCTCGGCCTGCCGCGCCCGATCTTCCTCAATGTCGGCCGCGTGGCGGTGGAAAAGAACCTGCCCGCCTTCCTCGGCCTCGACCTGCCCGGCAGCAAGGTCATCGTCGGCGATGGCCCGGATCTCGCCTCGCTGAAGCAGCGCTATCCCGACGCCCATTTTCTCGGCCGCAAGACCGGCGAGGAACTGGCAGCCGTGTTCGCCTCGGCCGACGTCTTTGTTTTCCCGAGCCGCACCGACACCTTCGGCAATGTGATGCTTGAGGCGCTGTCGAGCGGCGTTCCCGTTGCCGCCTTCCCGGTGACGGCACCCCGCGACGTTCTGGGCGAAGCCGGTGCGCTCTCGGAAGACCTGCACGAAGCCGCGCTCGCCGCGTTGGAAATCTCCAGCGAGACGGCGCGCGCCCGCGCCATGACCTACAGCTGGCGCGCCTCGGCCCGCGAATTCCTGTCGAACCTCACCCGCGTGCCGCGCGGAACCTTCGCCCAGCGCCGCCTCAGCCTGCGCTGACTTGCGCCCTCAGGGTGTCGCGGTGGGCGTCAGCGGCTTCGGTGCCGTGTTGGGCCCGCCGGTCTTCGCGGTGGCCTTGACCTCGTTCTCGACGGCTGCGCTCGCCGTCCCGTCGCGCGCGGCGATATCGATGAAGACCAGCCGGGCATTCGGATTGTCCGTCTCGTAGCTGATCACCGCGCAACCCGTCTTGCCGCGATGCGGCGCCGCGCCCGTCAGCACGAAGCCGGGCAGGGACGGGTCATAGCGACCCGAAACGGCATAGGGCGCCACCGGGCAGCCGCGGCGGAAGGTGTAGGCGGTCCCTTGAGCAAACTTGCCCTTCTCGATGCTGCCGGAAAACACGATGGCGCCGGGCGTGATCGTCTTGCTGATCGATGCCTTCACCACCTTGTAGGCGATGGTGCCGCTCGCATAGTCAACCGCCATGATCGAGCCGTTATGATCGAAGAGGTCTTCGGCAAGCGCCGCCGGCGCGGCGAGCAGGAGCAGGCTGAGGCAGGCGAGGCGCTTCATGGCGGGTCCGTCCGTGAGGATGCACAGAAGCCGACGCTATCACGACGACCGGTTGAAGCAAGCCGGGTGGGAAAACCGGCCGGCCCGTATGGGACCGGCCGGAGACATCGTGGGCAAAGACCGTCAGGCCTTGGCGGCGAGCAAGGCCTTCACGAGGCCGGCGGTCGAGGCGTCATGCCCTTCGGCGCTTTCCTTGCCTTCCACGACCGGCAGCAGGCCCGTCGCCAGTTCCTTGCCAAGCTCCACGCCCCACTGGTCGAAGGAGTTGATGTTGAAGAGCGCGCCTTCCACGAAGACGCGGTGTTCATAAAGCGCAATCAGGCGCCCGAGCGCAAAGGGCGTCAACTTGTCGTAGACGATCGTCAGGGATGGACGATTGCCGGTGAAGACGCGGTGCGGCGCGATGAAATCGGCCTGGCTGTCATCCATACCCTTGGCCGTCAGCTGCGCCTTTGCCTCGTCGAAGGTGCGGCCCTTCATCAGGGCTTCCGACTGGGCAAGGCAGTTGGCGATCAGAAGGTCGTGCTGGTGGCGCAGCTTCGGCTCGTGGCCATTGGCCGCGATCATGAACTCGGCCGGGATGATGCTCGTGCCCTGGTGGATGAGCTGGTAGAAGGCGTGCTGGCCGTTCGTGCCGGGCTCGCCCCAGACCACCGGGCCGCTCTCGCCCTCGACCGGCGTGCCGTCCACCGTCACGCCCTTGCCGTTCGATTCCATGTCGAGCTGCTGGAGATAGGCCGGGAAGCGCGACAGGCGCTGGTCATAGGGCAGGATTGCGCGCGAAGGGTATCCCAGCACATTGCGATGATAGTAGCCGATGAGGCCGAGCAGCATCGGAAGGTTTTGGCGGAAGGGTGCCGTACGGAAGTGCTGGTCGATCGCGTGGCCGCCGGCGAGGAAGTCCGCGAAATTGTCCGGACCGACGGCGATCATCAGCGGCAGGCCGATGGCCGACCAGATCGAGTAGCGACCGCCGACCCAGTCCCAGAAACCGAAGGCGCGGGCCGTGTCGATGCCGAAGGCGGCGACCTTGTCGAGCGCGGTGGAGACGGCGCAGAAGTGATCCTTGACCGCGGCTTCGCCGAGCGCATCGGCGATGAAGGCGCGGGCCGACTTGGCATTTGTCATCGTCTCAATGGTCGTGAAAGTCTTCGACGCGACGATGAAGAGCGAGGTTTCCGGCGAGAGAAGCTTCAGCGTGTCGGCGATATGCGCGCCGTCGACGTTGGAGACGAAGTGCAGACGCGGACCATCGTGGTAGGGCGCAAGCGACAGCGTCGCCATCACCGGGCCGAGATCCGAGCCGCCGATGCCGATATTGACGACATCGGTGATCTTCCGGCCCGTTGCGCCGGTCAGCGCGCCCGAGCGCACCTTGTCGGCAAAGGCGCCCATGGCGGCGAGCACGCCGTTCACGTCGGGCATCACATCCTTGCCATCGACGAGTACCGGCGTGTTGGAGCGATTGCGCAGCGCGGTGTGCAGCACGGCGCGGCCTTCGGTGAAGTTGATCGGCTCGCCCGCAAACATTGCGTCACGCTTCTCCGCCACCTTGCCGGCAACGGCGATCGCTTCCAGCCCGGAGAGCACCGCGTCATTCACCGCGCATTTGGAGTAGTCGAGGAGAAGATCGTCGAGGCGCGCACTGAACCGGTCGAAACGCCCGGCATCGGCCGCAAAGGCAGCTCTGATATCCGTTGCCTTGGTTTCGGCGGCGGTGGCTTTCAACTGATCGACAAGGGCTTTCATGGAGCACGTCCTCTCGTGACATCGGATGGCGATAGCTAGTCGGTTTGTCACCGCCAAATCAAGCCCGAAGACCCCGGCGAGGGGCATTTCAAGAAAGGAATTTAAATCGGTTTAGCGGCCGCTGGCAGCTGCGGCGAGGTGAGGCATGCACGCCTGCCAAATCTCCGCGCCCCGCCGATGAGCCGGGGCGCGCAGACAGAGCCCGATCAGCCGCGCAGATCCTTGCGCAGGATCTTGCCGACGTTGGATTTCGGAAGTTCGGTCCGGAACTCCACGTACTTCGGGCGCTTGTAGTTGGTGAGCGCGCCGGCGCAGTGTGCCTTGACGTCCGCTTCCGTCAGCGCCTCGTCACGGCGCACAACGAAGAGCTTCACGGCCTCGCCCGAATGTTCGTCCGGCACGCCAATGGCGGCAGCCTCGAGAATGCCGGGGTGGGTGACCGCCACTTCCTCGATCTCGTTCGGATAGACGTTGAAGCCGGAAACGAGGATCATGTCCTTCTTGCGGTCCACGATCTTCGTGTAGCCGTCCGGCGTCATGTAGCCGAGGTCGCCGGAGCGGAAGAAGCCGTCCGGACCGATGGCGCGCGCCGTCTCGTCAGGCCGCTGCCAGTAGCCGGCCATGACCTGCGGGCCGCGAATGCAGATCTCGCCGACCTCGCCCGGCGGCAGGCTGCGGTCGTCCTCGTCGCGAATGTCGATTTCCGTCGAGGGGAGCGGCAGCCCGATCGTGCCGGTGAAGGAATCGGAATCAAAGCGATTGGCGGTGGCAACCGGCGATGTCTCCGACAGGCCATAGCCTTCCGCGATCGGGCAACCCGTCATCTCCTTCCAGCGCTCGGCCACCGGCCTCTGCACGGCCATACCGCCGCCGAGCGACAGGATGAGCCCGGAGAAATCCAGCCGGGCAAAATCGGCATTGTTCATTAGTGCGTTGAACAGCGTGTTGAGGCCGGGGAAGATGTGGAAATGCAGCTTCTGCAGTTCCTTCACGAAGCCCGGAATGTCGCGCGGATTGGGGATGAGAACATTATGCCCGCCGGTCGACAGACCCATGAGCGCATTCACCGTCAATGCGAAGATATGGTAGAGCGGCAGCGCGCAGATGAAGGTCAGGTGCTCCGGGCGCGGCTTGCGGATAAAGGCCGATTGCAACCAGAGTTCGATCTGGGCGAGGTTCGACAGAAGGTTGGAATGGGTGAGCGTCGCACCCTTGGAAACGCCGGTCGTGCCGCCAGTATATTGCAGGAAAGCGACATCGCTCGCGGTCACCACAGGCCGGCTGTAGGTGGCCGAACGGCCGCGCGACAGCACGCTGCGGAAGGGCACGTGACCCGGAAGATTCCAGGCCGGGACCAGCTTCTTGACCTTTCGCACCACAAGATTGACCAGAACGCCCTTCAGGCCGAGCAGGTCGCCCATGCTGGTGACCACGACATGCTGCAGGCCGGTGCGCCCGCGCACCTGCTCCACCGTGTGGGCGAAGTTCTCGAGCACGAAGATGGCCTTCGCACCGGAATCGTTCAACTGGTGTTCGAGTTCGCGCGGCGTGTAGAGCGGGTTGACATTGACCACCGTGCAGCCGGCGCGCAGGATGCCGAAAACCGTCACCGGGTTCTGCAGGATGTTGGGCATCATGACCGCCACGCGGTCGCCCTTCTTCAGGCCGCTGGCCTGCAGCCAGGTGGCGACGGCGAGGCTCTGCCGGGAAAGCTCCGCATAGGTGATCGTCTTGCCCATGCACGTGAAGGCGGGGCGCTCGGCAAAGCGGCCGGCCGATTGCTCGAAGAGGTCCCCGATGGAATGATAGGCAAGCGGCGCGATGGTCGCCGGCACGCCCGGCGGATAGGAGGCAGACCACGGCTTGGGCGCGGTGACAGAAGCGGTGTCGATCAGAGTGTCCGGCATGTCTCTTCCTCCCATTGTTTCCAGGCGGTATTCCCCGCCTTCCCATCTGGCCGGTCGTCGCGGCAAGCGCCGTGGGCCACGATGGCTTTGTTCGTCTGGACATGCTCCCTCATGTCCACCCGGAAAGTAAAGGCACGACATGCCCCGCTCCGTTCGCAAGAGCGTTATATAACTTGGACGTAAACGTCAATATCCGGGAGCCGCAAGCAGCTTTCGGCGGTTCTTCAAAAATCCGCGAGGGTGCCAAAGCATTGACATGCTGTGCGGGTACGTTGGTCTCTCGACGCGTGGCAGGAGCATCCGGCAGCCGGTGTGCAACGCTGCAAGAGCGCGCCGGGCACGAGCCGATCCGGCTTTGGCGCAGGACGGACGGCGGCCATTGTCGCCGCACGCGGCGGGCGCTATGAGGATAGGAGATGCTGACGCAGCAAAGGCAGCGCAGCCCAAGAGGAGAAGCGTGTGAGCAGGCGTGACAACGAACCCCGGATCGTCGAGCCGCGATTGCTGGGGCAGCAGAGCGCTGCATCGCGCTCCGCGCTGGTATTGCCCATTTCCGCCGCGCGCTGGGCGCTGCTCCTCATCATTCTCGCCGGCGTCTATTTCTTCCACGGTTTCCTTGTTCCTGTTCTCGCCGCGCTCGTCATCGGCTTTGCTTCGTGGCCGCTTTATCGCCGCCTGCTGGCGCTGGTCGGCGGCAGCAGGCCGATCGCGGCAACCATCGCCATCCTGCTCGTCGTCTCCTTCATCGTGGTGCCGATTTCGATAGCTGCGGCTTACGCTGTCGATGAGGTGCGGACCTGGGCCACCTGGGCCATCCGGGCGAATGCAGAAGGGGCGGATGTGCCGGCCTGGGTTCTGGCATTGCCGGGTGTCGGCGCCTGGCTCGGCGAGCAGTGGGTCCGCCATGTCGGCCATCCCGGCGCTTTCGGCGAGCTTGTCCAGCTCGTCAGCGGCTCCAACATCGGCAACATCTATCGCGGCGTGCTGGCGGTCGGCGTCTCGGCCTTCCAGTCTTTCCTGACGCTCCTCTTCATGCTGATCTCGCTGTTCTTCGTCTATCTGGACGGCGAGCGGTTCGCGGGTCAGGTGGATGTGCTTGGTGAGCGCATCTTCCCCATGCGCTGGGAGCGCCTGTCGCGCGTCGTGCCCTTGACCATTTCCTCCACCGTCACAGGCATGGGCATCATCGCCATCGGCGAAGGCATCGTGCTCGGCATTGCCTATTGGCTGGCCGGCGTCCCGTCTCCCGTCACGCTCGGTATCATCACCGGCATCATGGCGCTGATCCCCGGAGGAGCGCCGCTGTCCTTTACGCTGGTGTCGATCTATCTCGTGGCCAGCGGCTCGGCGATCGAAGGCCTCGCCTTGTTCGTCTGGGGCTCCACCGAACTCTTCATCGTCGACAAGACGCTGCGTCCGCGCCTTGTTGGCGGGCCAATCAAGCTGCCCTTCCTGCCGACGTTCTTCGGCCTGGTGGGCGGCGTGAAAACCATGGGTTTCCTCGGCCTCTTCGTCGGCCCGGTGCTGATGGCCTTGCTCGTTGCCATCTGGCGTGAATGGATCCGCGAGACAGCGGCCCAGCCCGTGGTGACAGAGCACGAGGCGATCATCCACCACGATCCGGCCCCCACCGCTCCGGCCAAGCCGAAGAGCAAGGCGCGCGCCTCCTGAAGGCCGCCTCCTGAGGGCATTGATCAGCCGGGAAAGCGCTCCGCCAGTGCCCTGGCCGTATCCTGGTCGGTGATGAGAATGGTGGCGATCCGCGCCCGGATCATCGCTTCAAGCGCCGGGATTTTCGCCGGTCCGCCGGCCACGCAGATCCGGTCCGGCACCGACAGAAAATCCTCGAGCGGCATGACGAGATGGCGATCGTCGAAGCCTGTGCGGATGATCCTTCCGGCCTCATCGAACACGTAGCCGGAAGCAAAGCCCACGCCGCCCGCGTCAAGATACTCGCGCAGGACCGTGTCGGTCATCACGCCGCTGTCTTCCAGGAGTGTCGGGCCTGTCAGGGGTGTCGCGCCGAAGAGCGTCTTGGTGCATTGCCGCAACAGCGCGAAATGCTGTTCCACGATCGGTTCCTGCATGAGCAGCGCCTTCATCCGGGCATTGGAGACAACGCCCGGCGCATGCAGGTTAACGCAGCGCGCATTCAGGCGTGCCGCGATGTTGGATGTGCACAGTTCGGGTGAAAAGTCGTAGGTCGCAATCGAACTGCCCGTGACCTGCGCGACCGTAGCGCCCGGCATATGGGCGGGGGCCAGCGCCTGGGAGAGCGCCATCACGGTGCGGCCCCACGCCACCCCGATCACATCGTCGTCGGCAAGCTTCTGTTCGAGAATGCGAGCGGCGAGGCGCCCGAGCCTTTCATGAACCGGAGCACCCGTGCCGCTCGCCGGCAGGACGAAGCACTCGTCGAGACCGCAGCGCTCCTTGAGGGCCATGGACAGATCGGCACGTTCGAGCCGCGTCGGATCGATGGTTATGGTGACGATGCCGTCTTCGCGCGCCTTCTGCAGCAGGTTGAAAACCGAAGCGCGGGAAATGCCGAGCCGTGCGGCGATTTCGTCCTGCTTCAATCGTTCCTCGTAATAAAGCCAGGCGGTCCACAGCGGCAGATCGGCCCCGAACTGCATGGGCGGCATGCGCCGGCGTGGCTGTCTGTCGTCCTTCTTTCCGTCGCCCATGGCGCTTACGAAATCCTCCCTGCAAGGTCCTGATGTTGCAGTTTTCACCCGGTGAGTCCAGATCGCGGTCCGGGCGGCGAGGCGATGATGACGTATGCCATGACACTCTGGAAAACGTCATTGACAAGCTTGCGGCCTGCGGGAACACTGTTCGCCATTGTCTGGGAGGACAGCCGGTTCATCTTGCCTTTTGCTGCCGGGGTGCAGGCTTACGCCTGTTCCCACGGTGCCGTGCGCATTCGCACCGGGCCAGTTTCCGGCAACGACGACGCTGCCGACGCCACGAGGAGGTGGCCGACGGCCGCAGGGGCTGTCGGGTGCCCGAAACCCGTGGGAGGAGACAGCATGTATCTCGGCATCGACCTCGGCACCTCGGGGGTCAAGTCCATCCTGATCGATGCGGCACAGGGTCTTGTGGCGGAACAATCCTCCCGCCCGCTGGAGGTTTCGCGTCCGCATCGCGGCTGGTCGGAACAGCATCCCGATCTCTGGTGGGACGCCGTCTGCGAAAGCCTCGACGGTCTGGCGCGCACGCATCCGGCCCAAATGTCGGCGGTGAAGGGCATCGGCCTGTCGGGCCAGATGTATGGCGCCACAATGCTGGACAGGGCGGATAGGCCGCTGCGCCCCGCCATCCTCTGGAACGATACGCGCACGGGGCGCGAATGCGAGGATCTGGAGCGCCGCGCGCCGGATCTGCGCCGCATCGCCGGTCGGCGCGCCACACCCGGTGTCACTGCGCCGAAGCTCGCCTGGGTGCGCGATCACGAACCTTCCCTCTTCGCCGACATCGCCACCGTTCTGTTGCCGAAGGATTACGTTCGGCTGCGCCTCTCCGGTGACAAGGCGTCCGATCTCGCCGATTCCAGCGGCACCATGTGGGTGGATGTCGCCCGCCGCGACTGGTCGGATACGCTGCTCTCGGCGACCGACATGCGCCGCGAACAAATGCCGACCCTCTACGAAGGCACAGCCCCCACGGGCCGGCTGCGCGCCGAACTGGCCGCCCGCTGGGGCATTGCGGGCCGCCCCGTGATCGCGGCCGGCGGCGGCGACAATGCCTGTGGCGCCTGCGGCACGGGCGTCATCCACGACGGCGAGGGCACCATCTCGCTCGGAACCTCCGGCGTGCTTTTCGTCGCCATGAACGAAGCGCGACCCAGCCTCGAACACGCTATCGAAACGCTCTGTCATTCCGTGCCCGGCACGTGGCACCAGATGTCCGTCATCCTCTCGGCGACGTCCTGCGTCAACTGGCTCTCCCGCCTCGTGCGCAAGCCGGCCGCCGATCTGGTCGCCGAACTCGGAACGGAGCTGGGGGCCCCGAGCCCTGTCCTCTTCGTCCCCTTCCTCGACGGCTGCTGGTCGCCACGCGCCGACGCCGAGATCCGCGGCGCGCTGATCGGCCTGCAGCATGCCTCCGACGATCAGGTGCTGGCCCGCGCTGTTCTGCAGGGCGTGGCCTTCGCCATGAAGGAATGCGCCGATGCTTTCCGCTCCACCGGCACACGCTTCGACAGCCTGCTCGCCATCGGCGGCGGCTCGCGCTCCGATCTCTGGCTCTCCATGCTGGCCACGGCACTGAATGTGGAGTTGAAGGTGCCCGAAGCAAGCGAGCTCGGTGCGGCCTTCGGCGCTGCCCGCCTCGGCATGATCGCCGAAACCGGTGCTGCACCCGATTCGGTGCTCACCGCACCGCGCATCAAGCGCGTCATCCGCCCCGTCGCGAACCTCGTTCCTGCCTATGGCGAGGCCTATGATACCTGGATGTCCGTGATGCCGGAGGTGCGCCGCACCTCGATCGCACTGGCGGGATAGACGATTTCCACCTTCGGCCCGGCCGCTGCGGCGTCCGAATGTGCCGCAAAAAAGCAGCCGACCTCCGGTGGGAGTGTCGGCTGCAAAGGACCGGGGTCTCTTGATGGGAGAGACGCATCCCCGGCCAGGGATGGTGCTGTCGCGGGGCGCCGGCCTCGCAAGATGAAATCGGTGTCAGGCGGCGGCGGCCTTCAGGGGCGAAAGCGGCACGCGGTGGCGTGTGGCGAGACGATCTGCGGTCTGCGCCACCTCCTGCGCCTGCCGCTCCGGTGACCAGCCGAGATGGTGGCCGGCGATTTGCGCCAGCCGCTCCAGTCCGGCAAGCGTGACCGCACCTTCAAAGGGCATCAGCGTGCGCCTGAGCACGATGTCGGAAAGCCGCGTGACACGCTCGTTGGCGAGAATCCAGCCGATCTCGCCCACATGATAAAGGCCGCGATCATCCACCGTCTCGCGTCCGCCCGGCGCGGCGATCGCCTGCGCGACGAGGCCGGCCTGCGTGCCGTAGCGGTTGACGAGCCTGGCGGCGATCGCCGTATCAAGCCCGTTGGCGCGGGCGACCTCGTCGATCTGCCGGTTGCGCGCCGCCGCCTCGCGGGCATGCCCCGCACCGCCGCCGATCGCGGCATCGAGCGTCGAGCGCGTCCGTGTCAGGTTCAGCCGCTTCAGCACCTCGTCGGCGATCTGTTCGGCGCAGGCGCGATAGGTCGTCCACTTGCCGCCGACCAGCGTCAGCACCGGGAAGCGCCGCTTGTCATCCGGCTCGAAGACCTTCAACGAATGGTCGCGGCTGATCGCGCCCGTCGCACCTTCTCCGCTATAGGGCAGGGGACGGATGCCGGCATAGGCAAAGACGATCTCCTCGCGCTTTGCCCTGGAATTCGGCAGCACCTGGTCCAGCACGTCGAAGAGGTAGTCGATCTCCTCGTCCGAGCAGGCGACCGTATCCGGGTTTTGCGCGCGGATGTCGGTGGTCCCGAGCAGGATCAGGTCGTCATCGAGCGCATAGACAAGGCAGGCCCGGAAGTCCCGGGTCTCGAAATAGAGCATGCCGTCACCCAGCTGGCGGGCGATGTCCGGCCGGCGCATGACGAGATGCGAGCCGCGCGTGCCGCCGATCAGCCGTTTGTCGATGCCGAGCTTTCCGTCAGCCTCGTCCGCCCAGGCGCCCGTGCAGTTGACGACGAGCTTCGCGCGGACAGTGACCTCCTCGCCGCTGATCTCGTCGCGCAGCGTGACCGTGTCGCCGGCATGTCCGGCCAACGCCATGTAGGGCACGGCGACGGATTGCGGGCAGTCGCGCTCGGCGTCGCCGACGAGTTCCAGCGCCAGCCGCTCCGGATGCGTCAGCCGCGCATCGTAATATTCGGCAATGGCCGTCACCCGCGGCGAAAGCCCCGGCATGCGTCGCGCCAGCTCGGCCCGCGAGACCAGCCGGTGATCCGGCATCATCCGGTTCTTCCGCCCGAAGCGGTCGAAGAAGACGAGGCCAAGCTTGACGACGAGGATGCCCTTTGCGCCCGGCGTCTTCTTCAGTTTCAGGAAACGCAGCCCGGCCGACAGAATGCCGCCGAACCAGTTGAAGGCCGGCACCCAGACGGGCAGCGGCTTGACCAGATGCGGCGCGTTGCGGATCAGGTGGTTGCGCTCGACGACCGATTCGCGCACCAGCTCGAACTCGCCTGTTTCGAGATAGCGCAGTCCTCCGTGGATGAGACGCGAAGGTGCTGCCGTCGTGCCGGACGCGAAATCGGCCTTGTCGACCAGGACGGCGGGAACACCTTGAAGGGCGAGGTCGCGGTAAAGCCCGATACCATTGATGCCGCCGCCGGCAATGATGATGGCGGGCTCGTTCGCCCCTGCCCTGACTGCCGCGATCGCCTCGTCTCTCGTGCGCATGCCTGTCTCCCCCAGTCCACCTGTTTTCCGGTTCGTGCTATAATGGTAGATTATTACCTTTGGAAGCGGAAAAGCGCGAACGATTTTTGATGATTGTGAAAATCACCATAAAATTCATTGGCTTATTTTTGTAAAAAACTTTCTTACAATCCCGATTGACAATTCGGTTCCGTCCAATAGCCTAGCTTCCAGAATGAAAAGCCGAGCGGGGTTGAAGTCCCCGTGCGCTGGTTGAGGAGCCGGCGGAACGGTTGAGGAGGACAATCATGCGCGAACGCCTCGTCGGAGTCGACGCCGGCGGCACGATGACCAAGGTCGTGCTGTTCGATCTCGAAGGCAATGAGCTGGCTTGCGAACGCCGGCCGAATGTCATGCTGTTGCCGCAGGATGGCTGGACGGAGCGCGATGCCGACGGCATGTGGCGCGCCACCTGCGAGAGCGTCCGGGCCCTGCTTGAGAAGACCGGGACCGATCCGGCCGACATCATCGCCGTCACGCCGTCCGGCTATGGCGGCGGCATCTATCTGGTCGATCGCGATGGCGTGCCGGTCCGCAACGCGCTGGTCTCCACCGATACGCGCAGCATTCCGCTCATCGATGCCTGGCGCCGCTCCGGCGTGGCCGCCGAAGTGCAGAGCCATATCCAGCAGCAGATCTGGCCGGGCCAGTCGCTGGCGATCATGGCCTGGTTCCAGAAGAACCAGCCGGAGGTCGCGGCCCGCACGGCCCATGTCCTGTCCTGCAAGGATTTCCTGCGCCTGCGCCTGACGGGCGACATCTCCACCGATCCGACCGATGCCGGTTGCGCCGGCATTCTCAATGTCAACAGGGGCGACGTGGCGCACGAGGCGTTCAAGGCCGCCGGCATCGAGAACTGGCTGGACAAGCTCGCTCCGATCGGCGGCTCCACCGAGATCGCCGGCCATATCAGCGCGAAGGCTGCCGCCGAGACCGGGCTGAAGGCTGGCACGCCTGTCGTGCGCGGTGTCTACGATGTCGTGGGCTGCGCCCTGTCGTCCGGCGTGGCGACCCGCGATCAGCTGGCCGCGGTGGCCGGCACCTTCTCCATCCATTCGACGCTGCATGCGCGCCCGGCGCTCGATCCGCTGCCGCACATCCAGGTGCCCTATCCCTTCGGTGGCCACATCATGGCCACGACGGCCACGCCGACCTCGGCCAGCAATCTCGAATGGCTGTGCAAGACCATGTTGTCGGCGGAGGCGCAGCGCGCCCTGCTGGAAGGCCGCAGCGTCTATGACATCTGCAACGATCTCGTGGCGGCGGTCTTGCCGCGGCAGAACAACATTCTCTTCTTTCCCTTCCTGTTCGACGGCCCGCGCGGCACGCCGGGCGGTTTCCTCGGCCTGAAGGCCGGCGCGCAGCTCGCCGATATCGTTCGCGCCGTCTATGAAGGCGTCGTCTTCGCCCATCGCTACGACATGGATTACCTGCTGACCGGCCCGGATGCGGCCAAGCCGGGCCTCATTCGCCTTGCCGGCGGCCCCTCGCGCAGCGTCGTCTGGGCGCAGATGTTTGCCGACGGCCTCGGCCTGCCGGTGGAGATCGCCAATGGCAGCGAGTTCGGCGCCAAGGGCGGCGCCATGTGTGCGGCGGTGGCCACGGGCCGCTACGCCGACATGGGCGAGGCCATGGCGCGCATGGTGAAGATCGAGCAGCGCCTCGAACCCCACGCCGACCGCGCCGCCATCCTGGAGCGCAAGTACCGCGCCTACCTGCGCGCCATCGATGCCGTCGCCGACGTATGGTCTGCAAGCCAGGACGACCCGCAGCCGATGGCCGCGGCAAGCTGAGCCGCAGGACCGGGACGGTAGGGGAGAGACGTCATGCTTGAGTTACGTGGTGTTCGGAAGGTTGTTGGTGGGGATGTTCATGTTCACGGGACGGATTTGATTCTGTCGCGTGGGAGCTTGAATGTTTTGCTGGGTCCGACGCTGAGCGGGAAGACGTCGTTGATGCGTCTGATGGCGGGGCTGGATCGGCCGACGTCGGGGAGCGTGTGGTTCGACGGGGTGGATGTGACGGGTGTCGCGGTGCAGAAGCGGTCGGTCGCGATGGTGTACCAGCAGTTCATCAACTACCCCTCGCTGACGGTCTACGAGAACATCGCCTCGCCGCTGAGGATCGCGGGCGTGGATGCGGCGACGCTTGACCGGGAGGTGAGGAAGGCGGCGGAGCTTTTGCGGCTGACGCCCTACCTCGATCGCACGCCGCTCAATCTTTCGGGCGGCCAGCAGCAGCGCACGGCCCTGGCGCGGGCGATCGTGAAGAAGGCGAAGCTGGTGCTGCTGGACGAGCCCTTGGCGAACCTCGACTACAAGCTGCGCGAGGAATTGCGGGCGGAACTGCCGAAGATCTTCTCCGAATCCGGGGCGATCTTCGTCTATGCGACAACGGAACCGTCGGAGGCGCTTCTTTTGGGCGGCAACACGGCGACGCTGTCGGAGGGACGGGTGACGCAGTTCGGGCCGACGGTGGATGTCTATCGCCGCCCGGCCGATCTCGTCAGCGCCATGACCTTCTCGGACCCGCCGCTGAATGCGATCGCGGTGGAGAAGCGGGGCGGCCAGTTCGTCTCGGGCGGGGCGGCGGTGTTGCCGGTGCCGGGACATCTCGCCCATATCGCGGACGGATCCTATACGCTGGGCTTCCAGCCGCACCACGTGTCGCTCGCCGCCCCGGAAGGCCGGGCGTCCGCGCCGATCACGGGCCGCACGCTGGTCTCGGAGATCTCGGGCTCGGAAAGCTTCGTGCATGTGTCCTTTGCCGGCACGAGCCTGGTGCTCCTGGCACACGGCATCCACGACATCGAGCCGGACCGGGAGATCACGCTCTTCGTGCATCTCGACCACCTCATGGCCTTTGCGCCGGACGGGCGGGCGGTCGTTGGGCCAGCGGCGAAGGCCGCGTGAACAGGGAATACCGGCGAAAGCCGCGTGACAAGAGAACGACCGCGCAGGCGGCATGAGGGAATGTCCCGGCCACGGTTTTGGTGGCGGGATAGGGGAACGGGACGGGTGATGGCGCGCAAAGACGCCGGCCCGGACGAGACGTCGAAGCGCATGCGGCAGGTCTTCGGGGCCGGCTGTTTGCAGGAGGAGCGGGACGGGCGAGCCTTTGGAGGGGCCCGTCATGCTCTCGCAAGGAGGAACGATGGCGCGCATCACGCTGGATCATATCCGCCATGCCTACGGGATCCGTCCCTCGGCACCGAAGGATTATGCGTTGAGGGAAGTGCATCACGAATGGGAGGATGGCGGGGCCTATGCGCTGCTCGGCCCTTCGGGCTGCGGCAAGACCACGCTGCTCAACATCATCTCCGGGCTCGTGACGCCCTCGGAGGGTCGCATCCTGTTCGATGGGCGCGACGTGACGCGGGCGTCGACGGAAGCGCGCAATATCGCGCAGGTCTTCCAGTTCCCGGTCGTCTACGACACGATGACGGTCTACGACAATCTGGCCTTCCCGCTGCGCAACCGCGGCGTGGGGGAGGCGGAGGTGAAGCGCCGCGTCGAGGCGATC
>NZ_JBHGAP010000019.1:0-2483 GCF_042610495.1 Rhizobium sp. SG2393 | reverse complement strand
TCGACAAAGCCCAGGAAGCCGAGATGAATGAAGGCCGAACCCAGAAGCGTGATGAACAGGCGGTCGCCCCGCGTCGTCTCGATCCTGAGCACGCCGACGCGCGGATTGCCGCCGGGCGAGGCATATTCCCACACGGCCATGCCCACCAGGAGGCCGAGGATCGTCAGGAAGAACACCGCCGTCGGCAGGGTCCAGGCCATCCAGGAAAAGTCCATTGTCTATCCTCCCACCCGTGTTTTTTACACGCGCCCGTCACACACGACCGAGCGCAAAACCCTTGGCGATGTAATTCCTGACGAACCAGATCACGAGCGCGCCCGGAATGATCGTCAGCGTTCCCGCCGCCGCGAGCAGGCCCCAGTCCACCCCCATGGCCGAGACCGTGCGCGTCATGGTCGCGGCAATCGGCTTGGCATCCGTCGTCGTCAGCGTGCGCGCGATCAGGAGCTCGACCCAGGAGAACATGAAGCAGAAGAAGGCGGCCACCCCGATGCCCGACGCAATCAGCGGCACGAAGATCTTGGCGAAGAACTTCGGGAAGGAATAGCCGTCGATATAGGCGGTCTCGTCGATCTCCTTCGGGACGCCGGACATGAAGCCCTCGAGGATCCAGACCGCCAAGGGAACGTTGAACAGGCAGTGGGCGAGCGCCACCGCAATATGGGTGTCGATCAACCCGAAGGCGGAATAGAGCTGGAAGAAGGGCAGCGCAAACACCGCCGGCGGCGCCATGCGGTTGGTCAAGAGCCAGAAGAACAGGTGCTTGTCGCCCAGGAACCGGTAGCGCGAGAAGGCATAGGCCGCAGGCAGCGCCACCGCAATCGAGATCACCGTGTTCATCACCACATAGAGGATCGAGTTGATATAGCCCCGGTACCAGGAGGGATCGGAGAAGATCACCTGGTAGTTCTTCAAGGTCGGCGCGGCAGGCCACAGCGTCACCGAGGTCATGATCTCGGTATTGTTCTTGAAGCTCAGGTTCANGTAGTTCTTCAAGGTCGGCGCGGCAGGCCACAGCGTCACCGAGGTCATGATCTCGGTATTGTTCTTGAAGCTCAGGTTCACCAGCCAGTAGATCGGCACCATCAGGAACAGGATGTAGAGCGTCGGCACGAGGAAGCCGAGCTTGACGCCGCCGCGCTCGGCCCGCGCCTTGACCACCGGATGGGCGGCGGCCGACGTGCCCGTCGTGCTGGCCGCATCCTGGGCGATGGAAGAGGTCTCGACGCTCATGGGGTCCTCCGGTCTCGTCTCGTGGTCTCGTCTGCGTGTCGTCGTCTTGTGGTCGTCTGGTCTTTCCGGGGGCCGGGCCATCGGCCCGTACCCTTCGCTTGCGTCCGCTTTCGCTCACGCCCCGATGGTCATGCCTTGGCGTCGCTCGTCGTCATCACCGTGTAGAACACCCAGGAGAGCAAAAGCACGATCAGGAAGTAGATGATCGACATCGCCGCCGCCGGCCCGAGGTCGAACTGCCCGACCGCCATCTTCACGAGGTCGATCGACAGGAACATGGTGGACGAACCCGGCCCCCCGCCCGTCACCACGAAGGGCTCGGTGTAGATCATGAACGAATCCATGAAGCGCAGCAGCACCGCGATCAGAAGCACCCGCTTCATCTTCGGCAGCTGGATGTAGCGGAAGACGGCAAGGCGCGAGGCGCCGTCGATGCGGGCCGCCTGGTAATAGGCCTCCGGGATCGACACCAGCCCGGCATAGGCGAGCAGAACCACGAGGCTCGTCCAGTGCCACACATCCATCAGCACCACCGTGATCCAGGCATCCACCGGATCGGCCGCGTAATTGTAGGAGAAGCCGAGCGCCGTCACCGCCGAGCCCAGAAGCCCGATATCGACGCGGCACAGCAACTGCCAGATCGTGCCCACCACGTTCCACGGGATCAGAAGCGGCAGCGCCATCAGCACCAGGCACACCGGAACCCAGATGCCGCGGCGCGGCATGTTGAGCGCGATCAGGATGCCGAGCGGGATCTCGATCAAAAGAATGATCGCCGAGAAGGCGAGGTTGCGCCACAGCGCGTCCCAGAAGCGCGAGCTGTCCAGAACCTGTTTGAACCACTCCGTCCCCGCCCAGAAGAACTCGTTGTTGCCGAACGTGTCCTGCACCGAGTAGTTCACCACCGTCATCAGCGGGATCACCGCCGAGAAGGCCACCAGCACCATCACCGGCAGCACCATGAACCAGGCCTTGTTGTTAAAGGTCTTCTCCATCCCGGATTCTCCCCCTCAGACCCATCAGGCCTGCTGTTCTATACGCCAGCTGTCGGCGTAGATGTTGATGCCGGCCGGGTCGAAGGAAAGCCGCGCATCGGCCGGCACCTCGCCGCCTTCCGCCACGATCGCCGTGATCGGCTGGCCCGCAAAGGCGCCGCGCACGATCTTCTGCCGGCCGAGATCCTCCACCTTCGTCACCTGGACCGGCATCCCCTCGCGGCCGATGCGCACGAACTCCGGACGGATGCCGAA
>NZ_JBHGAP010000018.1:0-4989 GCF_042610495.1 Rhizobium sp. SG2393 | reverse complement strand
TCCGTCGCTAGCAGCGCCGCCGCCCTCGTTCTGTGAAGCGGTTTCTACTCACACCCACCCAACCTGTCAACGAAAACATCTCAGAAAAATGACAGAAAATCACAACACATTGTAAGAAAACAAAAAAATCAGGATTTGTCCAAACGGTAAACAAAAGGAAGGGCGGAAACAGCGCGGAAATCGAGGGAAATGCAGCACGCAGAGCCATCGACCGGCCACGCGGCGCATTCACCTCGCCCGAAAACACAAACGACCGGACATCCCCTGCCCGGTCGTGTTGCTGATTCCGAGAGAACCGAAAGTCTCGATCATCCTTGCTGCGCTGTCATCCGCTCCAGGCAATCCTTGAGTTCAAAGATACAGCAGACAATGTGGTAGAATGTGCTGGCCGGCGCCGCTTCATCCACAAAGCTGCCGTCCGGACGCATCTTGTCGAACCAAAGGCCGGCAATCGGCGTTGCGAGAAAGCGATCCAGTGCGGCAGCCGCACGTTCGGCCGAGGCGAGATAGGCGGCGCGCTCCTCTCCCTCCGTCAGGGCCGCAAAGCGAATGGCCGCTTTCAGCCATTCCGTCTGCGGCCACAGGCGCGCGATCGGATCGATGACGGCGAACGTGTCGTCCAGCGTCATCACCGCAACATCGCGCGTCGGGCACACGCCGGGGCCGACGGCGATCTCGAACAGGCGCCGCGCGGCCGCAAGAGCGTCGGCGCGGCCGCGGCGTTCGCCATAGCGCGTCAGCAGCCAGGCCCATTCGAACTGGTGGCCGGGCTCGACAACACGCCCCTTCTCGCCCTCGAACGGCGCCCAATCCGCGTCGAAGAACTCGCGCAAGGCGCCTGTCTCGGCATCGATGAAGCGGGTGAGGCAGAGGTCGGCGATTTCGTCGGTCAGGTTTGACCAGGTGACCGTGTCGAACCCATCGGTTGCCTCGCTGGACAGCGCGGCCTCGAAAAGATGCATGTGCGGATTGGAGCCGAGCGGGAAGCGCGGCGGGTCATCCTCATGGAAGCCGGCCTCCGGATGCCGGCAGCGCGCCTCGATTTTCGACAGCAGGAGCCGGCTGCGCTCAGCCATTTCGGCGCGTCGCTGCGGAATGGCATCCGCCAGATGCGAGAAGGCGAGGAAGGCAAAAGCGTGGTTGTAGAGATCGAAGCCGTCATTGATGAGCGTACCCCGGGCATCCGCCAGCGCACCGTAGAGGCCGTCAGGCCGGCCGAAAATGCGATCGAAGCCCTCAAGGCCCTGCTCGGCAGGCGTGCGCCAGTCACCCGACCATCCGCGATGCCCGCTTTCCGCGAAGCAATAGACCTGACGCGGCTGAACGCGAGCGCGATGGTTGGCCTCGGTCGGTTGGCCTGTCATGTCGATCGTCTCGACAAAACCGGTATCGACGCCGCCAAAACCGCGCTCACGCCACAGGGGCAGCGCCCGCTCGAAAAGCCAGGTGTTCAGGCGCTCGGAAACAGCCTGAAGGGCCGTCACTGTCGTCATCCAATCTCTCCAACGATAAGAACTATGTTCGAAGCGACCCACGCCATGCAGGCCAGATCCCTTCAGGCTGAAAAAGCCGGAGACGGCTCGACCGCTCCGGCGGCTGAAAACCTCATGCCAGCCGAAGGCTGGCGAAATCCTTGCCGAGCTGGTGCGAGAGTGCTTCGACCGCCAGTTGATGGTCTTCCCGCTGCGGCAGACCGGAAACGGTCAGCGCGCCAATGCAGCCCGCCCCTTTCACCACGATCGGGAAACTGCCGCCATGGGCAGCGTAATCCACCTCCAGCAGGCCAAACTTGCCGGCCAACGTCACCTGCTGCTTGGACAGCATCATGCCCGTCGCGTAGCTCGCCCGCAGGAACCGGAACACCGTGTTGCGCTTGCGGCGCACCCAGTTGAAATTGTCGGGCAGCGATCCCGGCAGCGCCGCATAGAAGAGCGGCATCGAAAACAGGGTGACATCCACGACGATGCCGAGCTTGCGCTCGATCGCCAGGTCGCGCGTCAACGTTCCCAATGCAAAGGCGACATGCGGGTCGAAACTGTCGAACACCAGCTCGGCTTCCTGCTCGGCGATTTTCGCCAGATCCTCATCGACCGCCATTCCATCCCCCTTGGTGCCGCCACGCAGTGGCGTATCCGTTGATTGCCGTCAATCCTGCCACAACCAGGCCGCCCCGCGCACGCCCGAACTGTCGCCATGCTCCGCCTTTCGAATCGGTGTGGCAAAGCTGTCACCAAACAGATAGGTCTCGATACGGGCCGGCAGGGCTCCATAAACCTCATCGACATTGGAAAGCCCGCCGCCGAGAACGAAGACATCGGGGTCGACGATATTGGTCAGCAGCGCGAGACTGCGTGCCAGCCGATCGACAAAACGGTCGAAGACATCACGGGCATTTGCCTCGCCGGCACGCATGTCGGCGACGATATCGGCGCCGCGCTTTTCGACGCCGGTCGTTGTCAGGTAGTCGAGTTCGAGTCCGGTTCCGCAGGCATACATGTCAAGGCAGCCATGCTTGCCGCACCAGCAGCGATGGCCGGGATATTCTTCCGCCCGCATCCACGGCAAGGGATAGTGGCCGATCTCGGCCGCGATGCCCTGAAAGCCGGCATGGACCTTGCGGTCTATGGCAATGCCACCCCCATGACCAGTCCCGACAATGATTCCGAAGACCACGCGCGCATCCCGCCCCGCGCCGTCAACGGCCTCGGAAACAGCCAGGCAATTGGCATCGTTGGCGATCCTTACGGGACGGGAGAGCGCGGTCTCAAGGTCGCGGCCAAGTGGCTTGCCGTTGATCAGAACGGCATTGGAATTGCGGACCAGTCCTGTTCGGGGATTGGGACTGCCGGGAATGCCGATGCCGATCGTGCCCGCCTCGCCAGCCGTCGCCTCCGCCAACGCCACCAGGTCCCGCACGGCCAGGATGCAATCCTCATATCCGGTCTTCGGCGTCGCAACGCGATGGCGCGCCCTGACGGCGCCGTCCTCTGCAAGGGCAATGACCTCGATCTTGGTGCCGCCCCAGTCTATCCCGATCCGCATGGATTCCCGGCTGCCTTTCCGCCCGTGCCATCGACGCATTTGCTGAGATGCCCGACGGTGATAGCGACTTGAAACGCAACCGACCAGCCCCTTCGTCCCGCCCCGTGGCGGAAACTTCCGCAATCGACCCCGCACCGACTCTTGACCGTTGATCCGCCGGGGCTTCTGTTTTAAGGAGGATGCGTTGTCCACGTAGCTCAGCAGGATAGAGCACAGGATTCCTTAATTGGGGGTTGTACTGGGAAACCTATACAATCAAACTGCTCAAAGTCGGGGAACGCTTCGCTGGGCTTCCAGCATGCCAATCCCGAGCCAAGCCCCGGAGAAATCCGGGGAAGTGTGTAGAGACTGGACGGGCGGCACCTAACGGCTTCAAACCCATGGTGAAGGGACAGTCCAGACCACGAACGCGGAAGCGGCGGCGAAAGCCGAAGTGGTATGAATCCTGGGGTCGGAGGTTCGAATCCTCTCGTGGACACCATTATTTCCTGAAAACAGTGGCTGTTCTGCGCCGAATTGAGACCGCTCAAGAGGTTTGTTCTACAAGCGCTGGATATGTCCGTGGCGTACTGACCTTGCGAATGCATAGATCGTGCGCCGCATCTGCCAGCTCTACGCCGACGGCATGTCGCCGCGCGTCATCGCGCAGCTCTTGAACATCGAAAGCATCCTCGGACCGCGTGGCCGCAAATGGCGTGATACGGCGATCCGCGGTCATGTCGGCCGTGGCACCGGCATCCTGAACAACGTCCTTTATGTCGGCAAGGCCGTTTGGAACAGGCAGAACGACCGCAAGGAGCCGACGAGGGAGAGGCGGATCTCGCGCGCCAACGACCAGGAGCATTGGGTGCCGCATGACCGCCCCGAACTGCGGATCGCGTCCGACAACCTGTGGGAACGGGTCAAGAAGAAGCAGACACAAGCACGCGAGGACGACGACGCGGCGAACACCAACCGGCTCAACGCGACGCATCGCTGGGAGTATCGGTTGAGCCGGATGCTGGAATGCGTCGAATGCGGCGGCCCTTACGCGATCAGCGGCAAGGATCGCCATAGCTGCACCAACCGCAAAAAGCGGCTGCCGATCGATGAGCTTGGCGGCGCCTGCTGCGGCAACAGCAAGACGATCACCCGCCACGAACTCGAGGAGCGCGTGCCGAACTGCATCCCCATCGCCTTCTACTCGATCGATATTTTCGAGCGGATTTCGCAGAAGATGATCGCGCATGAGGTGGGGAAGCTGAAGAACGCGCCCTCCCGCAAGGACGAGGTCGCGGCGGAACTGGCAAGTATCAAGGCGACACAGGCGAGCCTGATGCAGCAGATCCAGGAGCGGACCCTCGAAGGCCGGCCGCGCCTCGCCATCCTCGACGACCAGCTCGATGAACTGGAAGTCACACGAGAGAAGCTGGTCGCCGAACGTGCAGGCCTTGAGACGCCGGCAGAGGATTTCTCGGAGAAGATCGACAGGCTGAAGGCGCAGTCCAATCCGCAGAACATGGAGATCGCCATCCGCAAGCTCCTCTTCCTCGCCCGCAACAACGCCGACGAGCAGGCCAAGCGCCGCCTGATGCCGGTCGTGCGCGATCTCATCCAGACGGTGGAGATCGGCCAGACGCCCGGTCATCAGCCGGCATCAATCCAGGCGCATGGCGACATCGCGATGATCATGGCGTCGATGGATGTGATCGACGTGATGCGGCAGCAGTTCGTAGCCGCCGCCCACAACGCTCTCCTGAGCCGGCTTGCGGGTCATTGGAGCTTGCCCCTGTTTGCAAACGCAAGAAGCTCCTCGGCGCTTACGCTGAGAAGCTTCTGGTTTGTTTTCCCGAATGGGTTTTGTTTGTGAGGAATTTGGTTGCGGGGGCAGGATTTGAACCTGCGGCCTTCAGGTTATGAGCCTGACGAGCTACCGGGCTGCTCCACCCCGCGCCGAGCGCGTTTGGT
>NZ_JBHGAP010000017.1:0-5093 GCF_042610495.1 Rhizobium sp. SG2393 | reverse complement strand
TGGAGCAGGCGGTCGAGCGGCTGGCGAAAGCCAACCCGAGTGTGCTGGTCCTGACGCAGTCGCTGAAGCTGCCGCTGGTGAAGGCGGCCATGGAAGCTGTCTCCGGCAACGACTGGGGCTGCCTCGAGGGTGTGAAACTCGATTGCGAGGCCCCGGCAAAGGGCAGCTACACGCCCGACCTGATCGTGGTGAACCGTGCCCGGCACACCGCCTACATCCTCGACCTCAAGCGCTCGCTTGCCTCCTACGGCGACACGAGCAGGCTCGAGGAGCTGAAGATGAAGATGATGGCGGCGGCCATGGTTCTGCCGGACTGGCTCTACAAAACCCAGAAGCGGTTGATGGTCGATGCGGTGGAAGTCGCGATCGTCGATGGCGCCAGCCGTCCGAGCGATCATGCCAGCGGGGTCTGGGCGCTCTCGGAGATCGACGACCTCCTGGAGATCGATGGCGTGGCGGCCTGTATGGCGGAACTGCGCCGTCGCTTCGGTCAGCGGGTGCAGCAGCTTCTCGAAGCGGAGGCGCTGAAGGCGCTTGGCCTCGACAGGCTGCCGGTGGCAGGCACGGCGGTCGTGACGTCCGAGGGAACGGCGCCGACCCGTCCGTGGATCAATCTCAACGGTCATAGCCGTAGCTTCGCGGAAGACCGGGCTGCGCGCGCTTTGGATGATGATGCCGATCACGACGAACCGGGATCCGACAACCCTTCTGACGCAGCGTGTGACGATGACGAGTCTGCGCCTGTCTTCGTGCGCGTCGGCTTTGCCCGACGTCGGTCGCATTGATCGAGCTTCGAGCCCAGAGTCTCAAGCCTCAGCCCACTGCCATTGATGCCTGCTGCCGGATCGCCTGAAGCCCGGACCTGACGTTTGCCGCCCTGCGCCGGACGTCAGCCGCCGGACGCCGGGCGCGATTGCCGCACAGCATCCGGTTCCGAGGCTGCGGCTTCTTCATCCCCCTGTCTCATGCGCGCTGGACCGATAACGGTTCGGCCAAGGAGTCCTCATGTCCTCCGACCTCACCCCGGATGTGCCGCGTCACATCCGTTGCGAAGCGATTGCGTCGTCCTCGATCGCACAGTCCGTCCCCTGCCATCGGTCGCATGGCACCATTCTGCATCATCCCGGATCCGGCCGTGCCGATCCGCTCGCCGACGATCCGGCAATCCTGATCGGACTGGCGCTTGCCCATGTCCGGCAGGGGAAGGGTCTGACTGGTACGGTTCCGGACGTCGTCATGTCCCGGCTGCAAGCCCATGCCGATCATGGCAATCCCGCCTGCCGCCTGTTGCTGTCCTGGCTCGACAGGTATCGCACTGGCGCCTCGGTCCCGGACCAATCTGCCGAGGCCACCACGGACTCGAGCGAGCCATCAGTTTCTCGTGCGCGCAAGACCCCTCGCGATCGCATCGTGGCAAGGCTCGGCGCAGCTCCGCCTGAAGCCATGCGACCACGGGGGCGCAAGCGGCCGCGCTGGCCCGTTGCCGTCGAGGCGACGTCAGCCGTAGCTCCGGAACCAATTTCCGCGACCGAGGAGGCGTCGCATGGATAAGTTGACGCATCTTCTCGTCCAGCGACTGCGCCAGGACGCCCGTCGGCAGACACTGCGTGCCGCCTTGCTCAACGGCCTGCTCGAACTGAAGCTGGTGGAATGGAATGGCGCGATCATCAGGCGCTATAGTCCCTCGTTCGATATGAGCCAGCTGTCCGGCAACGTGGATCAGGACGTCGCCTGGATCCGTCGCCATTTTGCGAGCCTGCTGGTTGAGCCAGCGAAGAGCGTGAACGCGGCGAAGAATTCCTTCGGCTCCGACGTCGGTCCTGTGGACGTCCGCCCGCCTGTGCCGGANCGCCATTTTGCGAGCCTGCTGGTTGAGCCAGCGAAGAGCGTGAACGCGGCGAAGAATTCCTTCGGCTCCGACGTCGGTCCTGTGGACGTCCGCCCGCCTGTGCCGGAGCGGCTTAGACGGCTGCTGGCGCGTAAGCTCGATCACGCGTCGTGGCCCGCGGCTGACGCGGAGCGCCGCGCCTATGCGATCCGTCTCGTCGGGGAAGCAGGTCCGCCGCCCATGTCCGGGCACCTGATCGCTGCCGTCGTCCTGGCAGAGGCGCTTACGGCCTCGGGACGAACGCTTGCCGAGCTGGTCAGTCTAGCGTCAAGCCGCACGAGCTTCGTGACCATTCAGTCCGAGGTGGAAGGCGTCGAAACGGCGATCGTCCGGCTGTTGACGGCAACAGGGCTTCTTCCCGGTGAGCCGATGTCGTTCATTGCCGGTGGGGCGCCGTATGTCGACGATGACCTGCGTTTCGAGGACGACGAGCAGCGCCGGCCGGTCTTCCATCTCGTTGGAAAGCATGTTGCCAGCCTTGTCGGTCATTCGGTGCGGCGGCGCCTCGTTCGCGCGGCGGCGTCCGATCTGCCGGTCCTGATCACGGCGGACGATCCGCATCAGATCCCCGGCGACGTCAGGCTGGCAGCGGATCTGTGCCTGACGGTCGCGCGGTTCGACAAGGCGCTGATCGCGGATATCGTCGGGATCATCTACGGCACTTGCGCCCTTGCTGACCTCGACGCTCTCATCGATAGCCTCCGGCCGCGGTGGCTCGGCATGGACGACCTGATCCTGGCGCTCCGTCCGGGGCGGCGGCCTGGCGATGCTCTGAGGATCCTCGCCACGCTTGCGATTGCGAACAGACAGGACGCGATCGAGAACGGCGCTGCCGATGACGAAGACGGGGATGGTGACGCCGGAACCACTGCGACCGATGGCGCGCTGGTTCCGGAACAGAGCGCATCGACGACAGCCGTCAGGAAACAGCCTGATAACCCCGCATCGAAGAATGCCGAGAAGCCCAAGGAGGAGAAGCGACTGGTTGTCGTCGATCCCGCCCGGCAGACGTCAGGGCGTGGCAGGCGAGACGTCTCAAGTGGTGCCGAGGTCATTCAGCCGGAGCCGGTCGAGCCCGGCGATACGCGAAGCGTCGGCGGACGTCTGCAGGTCGAGACCTTGTCGGGTTACGGAAAGGCAAGAGACTGGGCGCTCGACCTGAAAGCGGATCTCGCCGACTACCGCTCCGGCCGCCTGGCCTGGGCCGACATGAGCACACGTCTCCTGCTCTCCGGCCCGCCCGGAACGGGCAAGACCACATTCGCCCGCGCCCTTTGCAACAGCCTGCAGATCCCGCTCGTCGTGACGTCGGTCTCGACCTGGCTCGAGGGCGGCTATCTCAACGATGTGCTGAGGAAGATGACACTGACGTTTGCGGAAGCGCGTGACCATGCGCCTGCGATTCTCTTCGTCGACGAGATCGACGGGATCGGCAAGCGACAGCCCGCCGAGCGCGACCACGCCGACTGGTGGAATGCTGTCGTCAACAAGGCGCTTGAACTGCTCGATGGTGCGATGAAAGCGGAAGGCGTCATTGTGGTTGGCGCCACCAACCGCCCCGGCGCGATTGACGAGGCCCTGCGCCGCTCGGGACGGCTCGAAACCCACATCGAGATCCCGCGCCCGGACATCCCGGCGCTCGCCGAGATCCTGGCGTTCCATTTGGGCGCTGATGTCGAGCATCTGCGTTCGGTTCAGGTGACGGGGAAGCATGCCTCGATCTTATCGGTCGGTTCTCCGACAGGAGCGGACGTCGCGCGGCATCAGCAGGGAGTGCAGTCATGAACCATACAGGGCAGAACCAGGAGACCAACGCGGTCCTCAAGCGACTGGCCGCCCGCGCGCTTGGCCTGACGGGCGCCGACATCCAAAGGATCGTCAAGGAAGCGAAAGCAGCCGCCCGGCGTCACGGGCGTCCGCTTGCGCTTGCCGATCTCGAAGCCGGTATCCGCCATCATCGACCGCAGTTGTCACCTGAACGCCTGAGGGACACCGCGGTCCATGAAGCAGGACATCTCATCGTGCACCATGTGCTCGACCTCGGGCCGATCAGGGGCGTCACGATCGATGATGCGTCCGGTGGTGGCTATGGGTCACTCGGCTTCGATACGCGACAGTTCACGCGCCGCGACTGGTTCGAGGACATGCTGACGATGCTGCTCGCCGGTCGCGCCGCGGAGGCCCTCATCTTCCTTGAGGCTGGCACCGGCGCCGGTGGAACCGATGATAGCGATCTTGCTCGTGCAACCGAAATTGCTTTCGCAATCGAGCGCACGCTCGGCATTGGTCAAAAGTTCCCGTTGCTATACCGCCCGCATCCCAGGCCAGCGGTTGTTCTCGATGCGGACCCTGTCCTTGCAGCACGGGTCCATGGCCATCTGGAGCGAGCGGAGGAAAGGGCAGGACGGCTGATCACAGACAACCGCAGAGCTTTCGATACCCTGGTCGAAGCCCTCGTTGACGCCCAGGCGCTGGACGGCGCCGACGTCGTCCGCATTCTCGATCAGGCTGGCGTGGTGTCACAAGGCAGGTTTGCAGAAGCTGGCGTCGAATGAAGGGGAGTTGTCGATGATGGCAGGCCTGCGCATCTTGGCACAATCGCGGTTACGGTCGCGTACCGGGAACGGAGTGAACGCCTGCCTCGCGACGAGGAAGAGGTATCTAGATGGCAGGCTGGCTGCTCAGTGCTCGGCGCTGATCGCCGACCATGAGATCTCTCGAAGTGCGGGCACGTCGTTGCGATGTGCCCGCACATCAACACAAGTTGCGCTCATCTGATTCCGAACTGAAGGCAGCCGATTCCGAAGTCTGGACATCCGATTCATTGGCAAACGCCGTTTGCAGCGTCCGGCCCGGCAACGTGTCTCGATGGATCCTGAAGTGCCCGCACCTTGAGACACGTTGCGTTCGTTCGATTCAGAACTGTGTGCGAGCGATTCGGAATTTGAGAATTCCGATTCTACGCAGGAGACGGTTGTGCCGGTGAGCAGGCTCACGCAGCATGTGCGCAAGCCTAATGGAGAGGAAGGATGATGGCGCGACAATCGGATGAAGAACGGCTCGCGAAGCAACGGACACGGCAGCAGGAGGCACGGCGTCGGAACACGGCGGCGAAGCGACCTGACCGGGACGACGTCGCGCGAACTGTTCTCTTCTGGACGATCCGCGTGGCCGCGAGCAACGAGAAGCCGGGCATGCTCGACAA
>NZ_JBHGAP010000016.1:0-2500 GCF_042610495.1 Rhizobium sp. SG2393 | reverse complement strand
GCTAACGTCCGTCGTGAAGAGGGCAACAACCCTGACCTCCAGCTAAGGTCCCCAAGTCATGGCTAAGTGGGAAAGGATGTGAGGATCCCAAAACAACCAGGATGTTGGCTTAGAAGCAGCCATCATTTAAAGAAAGCGTAACAGCTCACTGGTCTAAATAAGGGTCTTTGCGCCGAAAATGTAACGGGGCTAAAGCCATGCACCGAAGCTGAGGATGTGGTCGCAAGACCATGTGGTAGCGGAGCGTTCCGTAAGCCTGCGAAGGGATACCCGTGAGGGGTCCTGGAGGTATCGGAAGTGCGAATGTTGACATGAGTAACGATAAAGAGGGTGAGAGACCCTCTCGCCGAAAGACCAAGGGTTCCTGCTTAAAGTTAATCTGAGCAGGGTTAGCCGGCCCCTAAGGCGAGGCAGAAATGCGTAGTCGATGGGAACCACGTTAATAATCGTGGGCCTGGTGGTAGTGACGGATTGCGTAACTTGTTCAGGCTTATTGGATTGTCTGGGCGGGGAAGCGGTTCCAGGAAATAGCTCCACCGTATAGACCGTACCCGAAACCGACACAGGTGGTCAGGTAGAGTATACCAAGGCGCTTGAGAGAACTATGCTGAAGGAACTCGGCAAATTGCACGCGTAACTTCGGAAGAAGCGTGACCCCATTTTACGCAAGTATGATGGGGTGGCACAGACCAGGGGGTAGCGACTGTTTATCAAAAACACAGGGCTCTGCGAAGTCTAAAGACGACGTATAGGGTCTGACGCCTGCCCGGTGCTGGAAGGTTAAGAGGAGGGGTGCAAGCTCTGAATCGAAGCCCCAGTAAACGGCGGCCGTAACTATAACGGTCCTAAGGTAGCGAAATTCCTTGTCGGGTAAGTTCCGACCTGCACGAATGGCGTAACGACTTCCCCGCTGTCTCCAGCATAGACTCAGTGAAATTGAATTCCCCGTGAAGATGCGGGGTTCCTGCGGTCAGACGGAAAGACCCCGTGCACCTTTACTATAGCTTTACACTGGCATTCGCCAAGGCATGTGTAGGATAGGTGGTAGGCTTTGAAGCAGGGACGCCAGTCTTTGTGGAGCCATCCTTGAAATACCACCCTTATCTTCGTGGATGTCTAACCGCGGTCCGTTATCCGGATCCGGGACAGTGTATGGTGGGTAGTTTGACTGGGGCGGTCGCCTCCGAAAGAGTAACGGAGGCGCGCGATGGTGGGCTCAGAGCGGTCGGAAATCGCTCGTCGAGTGCAATGGCATAAGCCCGCCTGACTGCGAGACTGACAAGTCGAGCAGAGACGAAAGTCGGTCATAGTGATCCGGTGGTCCCGCGTGGAAGGGCCATCGCTCAACGGATAAAAGGTACGCCGGGGATAACAGGCTGATGACCCCCAAGAGTCCATATCGACGGGGTTGTTTGGCACCTCGATGTCGGCTCATCGCATCCTGGGGCTGGAGCAGGTCCCAAGGGTTTGGCTGTTCGCCAATTAAAGCGGTACGTGAGCTGGGTTCAGAACGTCGTGAGACAGTTCGGTCCCTATCTGCCGTGGGTGTAGGAATATTGACAGGATCTGTCCCTAGTACGAGAGGACCGGGATGGACATATCTCTGGTGGACCTGTTGTCCTGCCAAGGGCATAGCAGGGTAGCTATATATGGAAGGGATAACCGCTGAAGGCATCTAAGCGGGAAACCCACCTGAAAACGAGTATTCCCTATCAGAGCCGTGGAAGACGACCACGTTGATAGGCCGGGTGTGGACGTGCAGCAATGCATGAAGCTTACCGGTACTAATCGCTCGATCGGCTTGATCGTTCTCATTGAAAATGCTCATCGAATGAAATTCGATGAGCCATCTCTTCTGTCCTGACGCTGTCGCGGCTCTGCCGCTTCGCTCCGGACGGGCCGGCCAACGATGGCCGACGGCCTCTGGCCTTGCGGAGCTTGGCTCCGTTGCCCTCAAGAAGAGAAGACGTGTTTAAGACAAGAAGGCTTAGCCTTCACCAGCTTCTCGAAAAAATGCGACAGCATCCATGCTTTCCCGTATGGCCGCTTTGGCACCCTTCCGAACGTCAGTGAGGAAGAAAGGTTCTGCCAAAGCAAACAGGAAAGCAACGATGCCGTCGGCATCGTTGCGCTTCGCCGACCTGGTGGTCATTGCGGGGAGCCCCCACCCGTTCCCATTCCGAACACGGCCGTGAAATGCCCCAGCGCCAATGGTACTTCGTCTCAAGACGCGGGAGAGTAGGTCGCTGCCAGGTCTGCAAAACGCAACACAATCTTCTCAATACAACCAAACGGCCCCTGGCCGACACCAAGGGCCGCCAAAAGCGGCCCTTCGTCGTTCCAGACAACGAAAACCGACAAACAGAAAACATCAATTTTGGCCAAGCCAAATATCCGCGCGTTGGGAAACCAAACGCGCTCGGCGCGGGGTGGAGCAGCCCGGTAGCTCGTCAGGCTCATAACCTGAAGGCCGCAGGTTCAAATCCTGCCCCCGCAACCA
>NZ_JBHGAP010000015.1:0-24223 GCF_042610495.1 Rhizobium sp. SG2393 | reverse complement strand
CTTGTAAAACGCCAGATGTACGGCCGAGGGAAAATCGACCTCCTTCAGGCCCGCGTCATTGGTGCCGGATAGAACTCTGACCACCAAAATTGCGTCAGAGCCAATATTCCACGCCGAAACACACCCTGGATGTAGTGTAGGCGTCTTGGATCACGGCCGTAAGAGCCTTCTCCGCCATGCGGCGCGGTTCCCGGAAGCTCGGGAATAGCTGCCGGTGCGAAGCTTCGGGATGCGCAGCTCGACGGTCCCGGCACGCGTCTCCCAGTCTCGCTCGCGCTAGCCGTTACGTTGCGCAAGCCGGAACGCGTTTTTCTCGCCGTAGGCAGCGCCGGTCTTCGCGCAGACCTCCAATTCCATCAGTTTCTCGGCAGCAAAGCCGATCATCTCGTCGGTCATCGGTGATATTTCCATCAGGTTGGTCTTCAACAACCCGACCCTACCGGAAAAACACTGATGGCCACCACGCCAGCTACACCATCTCCTGAGACACGATCAAATTGGATCAAATTGAGAGGCGCCAACGCATATTGTCGCTTATTGCAAGGTCTCAAACAGTCGTCGCATCAGCCCCATCAGTTGGTCTTTTTCGACATCACTCAAGACAGACAGGGTCCTGTTATTAGCCTCAACGACACGGCAGAATACGGCTTCGTGAAGTTCCTCTCCCTTGGGCGTGAGAGAAAGGTGAATTGCCCGGCGATCCTCTTTGGATGGTTGGGTGGAGATAAGTCCCCGATCCGAAAGGATTTTTACGGTTCGACTGACCTGTCCGTAGTCGAGAAAACCTTCCGTCGCCAGCGCGCGTGAAGTGCAGGGGCTCAGAGCATGGATCACGGAGAGCGTGCGCCACTCTCCGAGGGTGAGACCGCAATCGGCCATCAGCTGACTTTGCGCATCACGATCATTGGCTCGTGTAAGCAAGGCGAGCTGGTAGGAGAAGAGTTCACGGATATCGCTTTTCATGCCGTCTTTTTCTGAAAGGCCTATGTTGGCTCATAGTGACCGAAGACAATTTGCTTGACAATATCAATTATAATGGTTGACTTTATCAACTAAATGGCCGGCCAGAAGGCCGTTTCGCTGTCATTGGCCAAGCAATAGCTTTCAGAAGGAACGAACGCATGATCCGCATCTCAAGCCGCCGCCTCGCTGCGGCATTGTCGGCCCTATTCTGCGCCGGCGCTCTTTCGCTGGCCGCTCCGGCGGCCGCTGAAAATACCAAGCTGCGTCTGGCCTATCTCAGGGCCGACATGATGCTGCCGGTTCTGGTCGCCCTTGACGCCGGCGAATACAAGAGGGCCGGCGTCGACCTTGAAGCCATTGAGGCTCAGGGTGGTCCGGCCGTCGTCGCCGCGCTCGTCTCGGGTGCCGCAGACTTGGGATATTCCGGGTCCATCCCGCCTATCAACGCGCGCCAGAACGGGATTCCGATCAAGATTGTCCTGGCGCTTGGTCACGAAAAAGCGCCTGACATGCTTCTCACCGGATTTGTGGCATCGAAAGCGTCCGGAATTACCAATCTCGCGGGTCTCAAGGGGCACACGATGGCCATCAACGCCAATGGCGGCCTTTGCGAGCTTGCCTTACGCGACCACCTGGCGGCCGCGGGTATGGCCTGGTCCGATCTGCGCATCGTCGTCCTCCCCTTTCCACAAATGGAGGCGGCGTTACAACAGGGCGTCATCGATTCCGCCTGCGTGATCAACCCGTTTCAGGCATCGATCATGAATAATCCGGACATCGGCGCTGTACGCATCGCAGCAGGCATGTTGGCCGACCTCACCAAGCCCGGACTTTCCGACGTGGTCTATTCCTCCGAGACCTATCTGGCAAAACATGCCAACGCGGTTCGGGCCTTTGCCAAGGTCACAGCGGCCTCGCGCTTGCGGCTTCTCGCGGATCATGCAGCCTTGGCTGCCGCGGCCCAGAAATATGACGGCCTGACCCCGGCTGCATCCGAAGCTGTCGTGCTGCCAGTGGTGCGCGAGAGCAGTTCAGTGGATCTGACGGAGGTGCAGCGATTGCTCGACGCCATGAAGCGGGCCGGCATGCTTTCCTCGCCGGTCACGGCGGAAGACCTGACCAGCGATCTCGGCAACTAAGCGGCAACATGCAGAGCGTGACGGACTTTGCCGGCGAGACCCGGCAGAGACCGGCAGGTTCTGCGGTCCAGACAGGGCGAGGCCCCAATGAACGACATGACGTTTCTCGACGTATGTGACCTGCGCAAGGCATATAGTCACGGGCAATCGCGGCTGCCGATCCTTGACGGGATCAGCTTCACGGTCAGGGAAGGGGAGTTTGTATCGGTTGTCGGCCCCTCGGGTTGCGGCAAGACGACACTGCTGATGGCTCTGGCTGGACTTGCATCGTCTGATTCAGGCGAAGTTCGGTTTCGTGGGCGGGTCATTGACGCGCCACCGCGCGGGTTGGCTGTCGTGTTCCAGGACTACAGCCGCTCTCTCTTTCCATGGAAGACGGCGAGAGACAATGTGGTCTTCGCTATTCGCGGCGCCTCGGCCGGAAGCCGAAAGGCGAGGAACGACCGAGCGGATGAACTGTTGGCGGCTGTCGGGCTGCGGGACTTCGCGGACCGATATCCATGGCAGCTTTCCGGCGGCATGCAGCAGCGTGTGGCCATCGCGCGAGGCCTAGCCTCCGAGAGCGACCTTCTCCTACTCGATGAGCCGCTGGCCGCAGTCGATGCGCAAACGCGCAGCGACATGCAGGACCTGATCCTTCGACTGGCTCAGCAGTTCAGGCAGACCTGTCTTCTTGTGACGCATGACGTTGATGAAGCCGTCTACATGGCCGACAAGGTGATCGTCCTCAGTCGCCGTCCGACGACGGTTGCCACGCAAATCGACATTCCACTGCCGAAGGATCGCGACCAGATCACGACACGGGAAGACGGTCTCTTCCTGAAGGCGCGACACGAAGTCCTGGAGCGAATTCGCGCTTTCCGCGCCGGATCTGTGGAGTAGCTGTCGATGCGCGAGATGATCCGTCCGTTCCGCAGCCTCTTCTCCCCCTTAGTCCTCCTGGCATTGTGGCAGATGATCGCGGCAAGCGACCTTGTGCCCAAGAAATTCTTTCCCGGCTTGCCGGAAATCGCCCACGGCGCGGCACAGATGCTCCTCTCCGGAGAACTGATCCAGGGTGAAGCACTGACACTCGGGCGCGCCATCATCGGCCTCGTTCTCGCGTCAGTCATCGGAGTTGTGCTCGCCATTCTCTCGAATGTGAGCCCGTTTTTCGATCGTGGCTTCCGCGTGGTGGCCAGCTTCCTTCAGCCCATCCCGCCGGCGGCCGTCGTACCGATGGCGATTTTCATGCTTGGACTTGGCGTCGAGCTGTATGTTTTCATCATCGTTCTCGTGGCCGTCTGGTCCCCCTACCTCAATGGTGTGACGGCCCTGAACGCCGTGCCAAGGGAACAGATTCTCACGGCGCGGATGCTCAATCTGTCCCCCTTGGCCATCCTCTTTCGCGTCAAGTTTCCGTCGGCCATGCCGCAAATCTTTGCCGGGATTCGTTATGCGGCGGCCGTCAGCCTGATTGGCGTCATCGTGTCGGAGATGCTGGCAGGCCGCGATGGCATCGGCTTCCTCTTGATCAGGAAAAGCTTCTCCATCCGCATTCCTGAGACATTCGCCCTGATGTTCGTGACCATGCTCAACGGAATGCTGCTCGCCATGCTGGTCAATCTCGCCCGCCGCATACTGACCGGATGGCATGTCAAGCAGATGAGGGAACGCGCATGAAGAGAATGGCGCCCGTCTTCTTGCCGCTGATCCTTGTCTTTCTCTGGGCCCTTGCTGCTGCATGGCAGAACTCGCCGCTCTTCCCGGGGCCAGTGAGTGTGGTCATCGCCATCTGGCGTAACCTGCCCGACATCCTGTCTCAATTGATGGTCACGCTGAAACGCGCAGGCATCGGTTTCATGCTTGCGGCAGTCGTGACCATTCCGTTCGGTATTCTTCTGGGACGGATGCGGTCAATCGCCGAACTTTTCGAGCCGATGATCGACATGATCGCGACCCTGCCGCCGCCGGCGATCGTGCCACTTGTCATGCTGTTTGCCGGCACCGGTGAAGGTGCAAAGATCGTCATGATCTTTTTTGCGGCCGGAGTTCCGATGCTGATGAACACGTTTGAAGCGTCAAGGCTTCGCAACGAGATGGCAAACCTAGTGGCAAGGTCGCTGCATCTCGGGCCGATCGAAACAATGGTCAGGGTCGATCTGCCCGCCGCCCTGCCGATGATCGCGACAGGTGTGCGCATTGCGGTCGCAGCAGCACTTCTGGTGGCCGTCACCTCCGAAATCCTGCTCGCCACTGACGGCATCGGCGTCTTTCTGCAAAGGCAGCAGGAGAACTTCCACATCGCCGGCGGGCTGGCCGGCATCTTCTTCATATCCCTGACCGGCCTCGTCGTGAATGCGCTGATCCTCGCTTTCGAGAAGCGCTGGCTGTTCTGGCACTACCAATCGCAGGAGAATCTGAAATGAACAGCAAACCCATGAACGTTCTCTGGATCATGTGCGATCAGCTTCGGTTCGATTATCTCGGCTGCACGGGCCACCCGACACTCAAGACGCCCAATATCGACCGCCTGGCCGCCCGCGGTGTGCGGTTCAGCAACGCCTATGTCCAGTCTACAATTTGCGGCCCATCCCGCATGTCGGCATATACCGGCCGCTATGTCCGCTCGCACGGCTCCACGCAGAACGGCGTGCCGTTGCGGGTCGGCGAACCGACGCTCGGCGATCATCTGCGGGAGATAGGCGTTCGCTGTGTACTCGTGGGAAAGACCCATATGGTGGCTGACACGGAGGGCATGGAGCGCCTGGGCATCAATCCCGCTTCGATCATCGGTGTGCACAGTGCGCAATGCGGTTTCGAGCCTTGGGAACGTGACGATGGGCTACATCCCGATGATGGTGGTCCCATGGACGCTGCCTATCAGAATTACCTGCGGCAACGGGGCTTCGACGGGAAAAGCCCTTGGGAATACTGGGCAAATTCCGCTGAAGGACCGAACGGAGAAAATCTCAATGGGTGGTTGCTTTCACATGCGGACAAGCCCGCCCGCGTGCGGGAAGAAGACTCCGAGACCCCCTACATGACCCGTCGCGCCATGGAGTTCATTGAAGAAGCGGAGACGCAAGGGCGGCCCTGGTGCGCGCATCTTTCCTATATCAAGCCACATTGGCCCTATATCGTGCCTGAGCCCTATCACGACATGTTCGGACCGCAGGATGTTCAGCCGGCCATCCGCTCGGAAGACGAACTGCACAATGCACATCCCGTCTACGCCGCCTTCACGCGGGAGCGCTACTCTCGCAATTTCTCTCGTGAGGAGGTCCGTCAACGCGTGATCCCGGCCTATATGGGCCTCATCCGCCAGATCGATGACCAACTGGGGCTGCTGTTCGACTTTCTCGAGCGCAAGGGCCTGTTCGACAGGACCATGATCGTGTTCACCTCCGATCACGGCGACTACCTGGGCGATCACTGGCTCGGAGAGAAATACCTGTTTCACGATGTCTCCGCCAAGGTGCCTTTGATCGTCTACGATCCGTCTGCGGCTGCCGATGCGACGCGCGGAACGGTCTGTGACCGTCTGGTCGAAATGATCGACCTCGCTCCGACCTTCCTCGACTTCTTTGGTAGGTCAGCGAAGCCTCATGTTCTCGAGGGTGTCTCGCTTCTGCCGCTGATGCGGCAGCACGCCGTCGACTGGCCTCGCCGCCATGCAGTCTCCGAGTATGATTTCGCTACCGACCGCGCGCGGGTCGAGCTTGGCCTGAGCGTGCAGCAAAGCCGCATGGTGATGATCACCGACGGCCGATTCAAGATGATCGATATCGAGGGGTTCCGCCCGATGCTTTACGATCTCGAACGGGACCCGAACGAGCTTGCGGACATTGGCCACGAACCGAAGATGGCCGATGTCATCGAGCGGTTGAGGGCGGCGATCATGCGCTGGTACCGATCGGGGCGGAACCGCGTGACGGTTCCGGACAGTTGGTTCTCCGACGATGACGATCTCGTGCGGGCAGGCGGAGACCCTACGCTGCGACAGGGTGTCATCATCGGATATTGGGATGAAGCAGAACTGGCGGCTCAGCAGGCCCTGCTGAAAGCCCATGACGCTGCGCGCGCGAAGGAGAGGGAGCTCTCAGTTTGAGAGGTCCTCAACGGTTGGTGGCTCTTGTAGCTGATGGCCGACGTATTCATGGCGCCCGATTAGCCACCAACCGTTGAGCCGCCAATAACGTGACATCACCCGTTTGGCTTATGCACGGCTGACCTTCGGACCCCCCCCTGGTGCTCGACTGGACAGGTCCTCAAGCGCACCCCTATAATGGCGTGATTAAGAGATGCGAACACCCAACGATGAATATCGCCAATCCTACTCTTGCCGCCGACAGCGCGCGAGAGGATAAGATCCATTCAAATCCGCAGAGGCTCGGTGCCCGTCTCCGGCTTGCGCGGCAGACGCGTGGGCTGACGTTGAAGGCGCTGGCGCTGGCGGCGGACTGTTCGGAAAGCCTGTTGTCGAAGATCGAGAACGGCAAGGCGTCTCCTTCACTGCCGATGCTGCATCGGCTGGTCCAGGCGCTCGATTCCAACATAGGCTGGATGTTCGAGGAAACCGATGCCGATGAGAGTGTCGTGTTCCGGGCCGGAAAGCGCCCGCTGATTTCGCTTGATCCCTTGCGTCGCGGCGAAGGCATTTCGCTGGAGCGGGTCATTCCTTATTCGCCGGGGCATCTTCTGCAATGCAATATCCACCACATCGACGTGGGCGGGGAAAGCGCCGGGCCGATCCAGCATGTGGGCGAAGAAGTCGGTTATGTGCTGGTGGGTGAAATCGAGCTGATGATCGCGGAAAAGACGTTCCGTCTCTCTGCAGGAGACAGTTTCGTCTTCAACTCCGAACTGGCGCACTGGTACCGCAATGTCGGAACAGAGCGGGCGTCCATCTTCTGGGTTAACACGCCCCCGACATTCTGAAGCCACCTCGGCGCCAGCCTCCTGCGGTCAATTCAAGGCGCTTGACAAGAATTCAAGTTACTTGAATACTCCTCCCCGTCAGATCGATGCCGGAAAAGGCATCCTACAAGGGGAACCAAAAAATGGGTCGGACTCGCTATCTTCTCGGCTGCGCCGCAGCCGTTGCCATGACGCTTTCCACGGGCGTCTCCCATGCCTTTGCAGAAACCTTCGCGCTGGTGACCATCAACCAGCAGGCGCTGTTCTTCAACCAGATCAATGACGGCGCGACGGCGGCTGCCAAGGCTGCCGGCGCGGACCTGGTGATCTTCAATGCCAACAATGTTCCGGCCGCGCAGAATGACGCGATCGAGAACTACATCACGCAGAAGGTCGACGGCATCATCCTCGTCGCCATCGACGTTAACGGCGTGAAGCCGGCCATTACGGCTGCGAAGAATGCCGGCATTCCGGTCATCGCCATCGATGCACAGATCCCCGACGGCGACAACATCGCCTTCGTCGGTGTCGATAACACGGCGGCCGGCAAGGAGATCGGCAAGTTCTTCTCCGACTACGTGAAGAGCGACATGAGCGGTGAAGCCAAGGTCGGCGTCGTCGGCGCTCTCAACTCGTTCATCCAGAACCAGCGCCTCGATGGCTTCAAGGCTGCGGTTTCCGAAGGCGGTCAGAAGGTCACCTTCCTCGACACGGTCGATGGCCAGAATGTGCAGGATGTTGCGCTTTCGGCTGCCGAGAACCTCATGACGGCCAACCCCGACATGAACGCGCTCTATGCCACGGGCGAGCCCGCGCTGCTCGGCGCCGTTTCCGCCGTCACCAGCCAGGGGCGTCAGGACTCCATCAAGGTCTTCGGCTGGGATCTGACGAAGTCGGCCATCGACGGCATTGATCAGGGCTTTGTCACCGCCGTCATCCAGCAAGATCCGGCCGGTGAAGGCAAGGCTGCCGTCGAAGCGCTGATGAAGGTGAAGAAGGGCGAGACGATCGACAAGATCATCAACGTGCCCGTCACCATCGTGACGAAGGCGAACGTCGACCAGTATCGCGAGATGTTCAAGTAAGCTGGACTGTCGCCGACTGCCCGTTTCCCCGCAGCAGGCGGGCAGTCGCATTCCAAGCAAGGGCATCGCATATGACCGACACTGCCGTCAGCCGCGTCCGCTTGGCCGGCATATCGAAGCGCTACGGCGCTCTGAAATCGCTCGACAATGCGTCGCTCGACCTGAAGCCGGGGGAAGTCCTCGGTCTTGTCGGCGACAATGGCGCGGGCAAATCCACCCTCAGCAAGGTTCTCTCGGGCGCCGTCATTCCGGACAGCGGTACGATCGAGATCGACGGCAAGGTCGTCTCCTTCACCTCGCCCGCGGATGCGCGGGCCGCCCGCATCGAGATGGTCTATCAGGACCTCGCGCTTTGCGACACGATCGATGTCGCCGGCAATCTCTTCCTTGGTCGCGAACCAAAGCGCCGCATCGGCGGCTTTCCCGTGCTGAACAAAAAGCTGATGCATGAGCGGGCTCGCGACATGCTCTCCAACCTCGGCATCGTCATTCCTGATACGCGCATGAAGGTGGAGAACCTGTCCGGCGGCCAGCGCCAGTCGATCGCGATCGGCCGCGCCGCCTCGTTCAACCCGTCTGTCCTGATCATGGACGAGCCCACGGCCGCGCTCGCGGTCGCCGAGGTGGAGGCCGTGCTGGACCTGATCCGCACCGTCTCGAAACGCGGTGTCTCGGTCATCCTCATCACCCACCGCCTGCAGGACCTCTTCCTCGTCTGCGATCGCATTCAGGTCATGTATGAGGGCCGCAACGTCGCCGAGCGGCGGATTGAGGACACCAATATCGAAGAGGTCGTCAATCTCATCGTCGGGCGCAAGTTCGCTGCCCGGTCCGCAGGCCATCAGGCTGAAAGGAGCCTGTCCGCATGAGCTCCGAACCCAATGCCTATGCCGGCCATGCCCCGCGCATGCGCGATGCGACGCTTCTCGACAAGGCCATCGCCAATGGCGGCGTCATGTCGATCGGCCTGTTCTTCATCGCCTGCTGCATTTTCTTCTCGCTGACGACAGACGCCTTCCTGACGGCCCCGAACCTGCTCAACATTATCAGGCAGTCCGCCCCGCTCCTGATCGTGGCGGCTGCCATGACCTTCGTCATCACCACGGGTGGCATCGACCTGTCGGTGGGGTCCGTCCTTGCCTTGACGGCCACGCTCTCGGCGGCCGCGCTGCAGGCCGGCATTCCCTGGCCCTTCGCCATCCTGCTGATGCTGGCGCTTGGCGCGCTGGTCGGCGTCATCCAGGGCTATTTCATTGCCTATGAGCGCATTCCCGCCTTCATCGTGACGCTCGCCGGTCTTTCGGTCATTCGCGGCTTCGCGCTGCTGATCACCGGCGGCTACTCCATCCCCATCGAGCCGACGAGCCCCTTCGTTCTGATCGGCCGGGCCTGGGTGTTCGGCATTCCCGCGCCGGCGCTGATCGCGGTCGCCGTTCTCGCCATCGCCTATCTGGTCTTCAACGAAACGCATTTCGGCCGCTATGTGACCGGGGTCGGGGCCAACAACGAAGCCACGCGCCGTGCCGGCGTCAACACCAAACGCATCATCCTGTGGGTCTATGTCCTCTCGGGTACGGCTGCGGCCGCGGCCGGCATCATCCTTTCGGCCCGTCTCGGGTCCGGCTCGTCCAATGCAGGACAGGGCTTCGAGCTGGACGTCATCGCGGCGGTGGTTCTTGGCGGCACCAGCCTCTTCGGCGGGCGCGGTTCGCTGGCTGGAACGATCCTCGGCGCCTTGACCGTCGCGGTTCTCGCCAACGGGCTGATCCTGTCGCACCTGTCGCCCTTCTTCACGCCGATCGTCACCGGCTTCATTATTCTCGTTGCCATCTGGCTGAATTTCCGCCTGTTCCGGGGCGGGGCGAAGGGGCGTTGAGATGCTGGATCACCTGTTTGACGACGCTCAGCGCCCGCGTCACCCGATCGGAGTGTCGACCGGCTGCGCCATGACGGTCACAGGGCCCGTTCCGGTCGATGACCTCGGCATCACGTTGATGCATGAGCACATCTTTCTCGATGGCGCACGCAGCTGGATCTGCCCCTGCCATCCGGATGAGAAGGCGATTGCCGAGCAGAAAATCTCCATGGAGATCATCGGCGAGCTGCGCATGAACCCCTACATGAACCGCGACAATGTCTCGCTGGATGATGGCAATCTCGCGCTCAGCGAACTGAAGCGGTTCCAGGCGCTCGGCGGCTGCACGGTCGTCGAGACCACCAATTTCGGTATCGGTCGCGATGCCGAAGGCCTTGCCCGCATCGCCCGCATGTCGGGTCTGCGCATCATCATGGGCACGGGCTTCTATCTCGAGCACACCCATCCCGACTGGCTGAAGGCGATGGATGTGGACGAGGTCACCGCCTTCATCGTCAACGATGTCGGGGGCGGGGAAACCCAGCCCGAGATCATGGCCGGCATCATCGGCGAGGTCGGCGTCAGCCGCCACTTCACGGCGGAAGAGGAGAAGTCTCTGCGCGCCTCGGCCCGCGCCTCGCGTCTCACCGGCCTGCCGCTCTCCATTCACCTGCCGGGCTGGGAACGACTGGCCCATCGCGTTCTCGATGTCATTGAGGAGGAGGGCGCGGATCTTCGCCACACCGTGCTCTGCCACATGAACCCGAGCCATGACGATCTCGATTACCAGATGGCACTCGCCCGGCGCGGTGCCTTCCTCGAATACGACATGATCGGCATGGACTATTATTACGCCGATCAGGACGCGCAATCGCCTTCCGACGAGCAGAATGCGCGCGCCATCGCCACCCTTGTCGACAAGGGTTTTACCGACAGGCTGCTGCTCTCGCAGGATGTGTTCCTGAAGATCATGCTGACCCGCTACGGCGGCTTTGGCTACGGCTACATCCTCAAGCATTTCCTGCCGCGCCTGAAACGCCACGGCGTGGACCAGGCCGCCATCGACCGCATGCTGGTCGAAAATCCCAAAACCGTCTTTTCCGCCGGGCGCTGAGCCCCGGCCATCCTTCAGGGAGTTTCCATGACCAAGAAAAAAGTGCTGCTCGCCGGCGAGTCCTGGGTGTCGACCGCAACCCATATCAAGGGCTTCGACCAGTTTCCGACCGTCACCTACCACACTGGCGCGGACGAACTTCTGAAGGCGCTGAAGGACAGCCCCTTCGACGTGACCTTCATGCCTGCCCATGAGGCGCAGCGCGATTTCCCGATGACGCTCGAAGGCCTGCAGGCCTATGACGCAATCGTCCTGTCGGATATTGGCGCCAACACGCTGCTGCTGCACCCCGACACCTGGATCCATTCCAAGCGCACCCCAAACCGCCTGAAGCTCTTGAAGGAATATGTGGCCAAGGGAGGCGCACTGCTGATGTTCGGCGGCTACTACTCCTTCCAGGGCATTAATGGCGGTGCGCGCTTCCGCAACACGGCCGTGGAAGAGGTTCTGCCCGTCTCCTGCCTCGCCTTCGACGATCGTGTCGAGGTGCCCGAGGGTTTCACGCCTGTCGTCTCCGGTGATGCCAGCCATCCGATCCTCAAGGGCATTTCCGGCGAGTTCCCCTATCTGCTCGGTTTCAACGAAGTGACGCTGAAGGACGGTGCCGAGCAGATCATGACGGTCTCGACCGAGTACGGCTCGCTGCCGCTTTTGGTCACCGGCACCTATGGCGAGGGTCGTACGCTGGTCTGGACGTCGGATGTCGGACCGCACTGGCTGCCGCCGGAGTTCATCGCCTGGTCAGGATACAAGACCCTTTTCGAGCAGATGCTCGCCTGGGCGACGGACTGAGCCTATCGCCATGGCCATCCACGTCGTCGGCAATGTCTGCGTAGACAGCAGCTTTCACCTGATGCGCCTTCCGCAGCCGGGCGAGACGTTGAACGCGGATGCCATCGACGAGGGACTGGGCGGGAAGGGCGCAAATCAAGCTGTTGCAGCGGCGCGCACCGGCGCTGCCGTTACCCTCTGGGCTGCGGTGGGTCGGGATGGTGCGGCAGACCGCATGCAGGATCTGCTCTCGACCGAACTCGAGGACCTTCGCCTGTCACGCCTCGACCTGCCGAGCGATCGCTCTGTCGTGCTTGTGGATGGGCGGGGCGAAAACGTCATCGTGACGGCTGCCTCCTGTGCAACCGCCTTCGACCCCCTCCGCGAGGGCATGCTGACCAAGGCCTTCAAGAAGGGCGACATGCTGCTGATGCAGGGCAATCTACAAGCATCGGTCACGGCCTCCTGCCTACGGCAGGCACGGGCGGCTGGCCTCTTCACGGTGGTCAACCCCAGTCCGCTGCCGTCCGTCGACATTGAACTCGACAGCGTCTCTGTTCTCATTGCCAACCGCCCTGAGGCGGAAAGGCTGACAGGGGAGGGCGATCCGCGAGCGGCGGCCGAACGGCTGCGCGCGCTTGGCATCGACCAGGTCGTGATCACGCTCGGCGGCGACGGTGCACTTGTGCTGGACGGCCCGGCGGCCCTCAACATCCCGTCCCGTCCCGTCGACGTGGTCGATACGAGCGGCGCCGGTGACTGCTTCGCCGGAACCCTTGCCGGGCTTCTGCATCGCGGCCTGCCATTGGCGCGTGCCGCCGACGCCGCCAGTGCCGCGGCGGCACTTTCTGTCAGCCGCACCGGAACACTGGCTGCTTTTCCCTCGCGGGCTGAACTCGCCGCCCTGATCTCTCCCTGAAACCGGACATCGCGTGAACACCATGAGCAACCCCATCGGACGACAGGACAATACAGTGCTGAAGAGCCTCTTCGGCCGCGACAAGCCGATCATCGGCGTCGTGCATCTGATGCCGCTTCCGGGCGCGCCGCGCTATGACGATGAGGGCGTGGAGGCGATCTACGAGCGTGGGCTTTCCGATGCGAAGGCCTATCTCCACGGCGGCTGCGATGCGGTGATCGTCGAAAATCACGGTGACGTTCCGTTCCTGAAACCTGATGACATCGGTCACGAGACCTCGGCGCATATGGCAGTCGTCGCTGACCGCATCCGCCGCGAGCTTGGCCGCCCGATCGGCATCAATGTGCTGGCCAATGCCGCGATCCCGGCGCTTGCCATCGCCTCGGCCTCTTCCGCCTCCTTCATCCGGGTCAATCAGTGGGCCAACGCCTATGTCGCCAACGAGGGCATCGTGGAGGGAGAATCGGCCCGTGCCATGCGCTACCGTGCCCATCTTCGCGCTCGCGGTATCCGCATCTTTGCCGATGCGCACGTTAAACACGGGGCCCATGCCATCGTCGCAGACCGACCAGTCGAAGAGCAGGTCAAGGATCTCGTCTTCTTCGACGCAGACGTCATCATCGCCACTGGACAGCGCACCGGGCACGCGGCCGACCTCGGTTACATCGGCATGATCAGGGAGGCCGCATCCCTTCCGACTCTGGTTGGCAGCGGCGTGACCCACGAAAACGCCAACGACATCCTCTCCGTCGCGGATGGCGTCATCATCGCGAGTGCGCTGAAATACGATGGTGTATGGTGGAATGCCGTGGAGCCCGAGCGCGTGACCCGCTTCATCGCAGGCCTGCATCGATGAGTTTTTCCGCTTCGGTCAACGGCTCCCGGCTTCTGCGCTCGCTTGCCGAGTTCGCGGCTATCGGTGCCACGCCGGCCGGGGGCGTCAACCGGCAGGCGCTGAGCCCGGAGGACCGCGCCGCTCGCAGGCTCCTGGCTGAGCGGGCACAGGCGCGCGGCTTTTCGATCTTCCAGGACGAGGCGGCCAATCTCTTTGTTCGTCGACGCGGCAGCCATGACGATCTGCCCGCGGTGCTGATCGGCAGCCATCTGGACAGCCAGCCCACCGGCGGACGCTTCGACGGAGCGCTCGGCACCCTCAGCGCCTTCGAGGTGCTGGAGGCGATCGAGGATGCCGGCATCGCGACCGTACGACCCATCGAGGTGGTGGCCTTCACCAATGAGGAGGGTAGCCGTTTTGCTCCCGGATGCATGGGGTCCATGGTCTTTGCGGGCGTGCATGCCATCCGTGAATGGAACGCTGCGAGAGCTCCCGACGGTACTTACTTGGAGCAGGATCTCGCGGCCACGCTCGATGCCCTTCCGGAGGCAATGATGCGGCACGCGCGACCGGAGGTCTTCGCCTTCATCGAGCTGCATATCGAGCAGGGACCTGTGCTAGAGCGCGAGGGTGTTCCCATCGGCGTGGTCACCGCCGTTCAGGGGACGAAATGGCTGGAGGTCACCTTTACCGGCGAGGCCGCGCATGCCGGAACCACGCCCCGGGAATTCCGCAAGGATGCAATGGCGGCGGCAGCGGAGGCAATTGGGGCCTTGCAGGCCACTGTCATGGTGGCCGACCCGCAGGCGCGGCTGACCGTTGGACGCCTTTTGCTGGAGCCCGGCTCGATCAACGTCATCCCCCGACGGGTGACCTTTACGATCGATATCCGCCATCCGGAAAGAACCTCGCTTGCGGATATCGAGAAACAGGTGCGCACCACATGCGCCATGGCGGCAGAGCGGTGGAATTGCTCCCTGGAGATCGCTTCGCGCCTCGACATGGCGCCCGGCGTGTTTGAGCCGGTGCTGACGGCTGCGATCGAAACTGCCTGCCAGACACATGGCGTCGCCTGCCGGCGAATGACGTCGGGAGCATTTCACGACGCTTTGTTCGTGAACCGCATCGCGCCGAGCGCCATGATCTTCGTTCCCTGCCGCGGCGGCATTAGTCACAACGAGGCAGAATTCGTTGCCGCCGATGATATCGTGCAAGGCGCTGCAACCCTTCTCGATGTGACGCTTGATCTCGCAAACCGGAAGCAAACACTGCCGGTCACGACGTGAAGGCGGCCCGCATCCCGATCAATATCCGGCCACCCCCTCAGTTCAGCGGATTCTTCACGCTGTGACCACTTACCCGAAAAGATGAAGCAGGTTGATGCGACAGCATGCCAATCTGAATTTAACGATAGAACGAAAGCGATATGTTTTGACGGACCTCGCATCGCCTATTGTTGCAGTTCAACCATCGGCGCCGCTCAGGTCGCGGAAGGCAAGATTTCTGACTTTATCCAGGTTGCTCCGGGACACCGGCACGTCGACCCCCGAAACGAGCGATACTTTGAGCTCGCGCCCGTTGCTGACCACATCTCGAATTGCCGAATAGGATACCCAGTGGCTCCTATGGATGCGCAATCCTCGGTGAACGGGCATCTGCGATAGCACCGCTTTCAGGGTCCCGGCCTCGAAATAGCTTGAGTGTCCAGCGTGAATTCTGACGTAGTTTCCCTCCGCGCGTATATGCAGGATGGAGGATGCCGGAATACGTTTTGCGCCAATGACCACCATGTCATTTTGACCGGTGGCATTCTCCGCTGGAGGCGGTGATGCGACGGTCACGTCTTCCTGAACGGCGACCGGCGCGTTCCCTCCCGCATTGATTGGACGTGGTGCAGCAACGTCGTCTTGCGCGCGCAATTGCAAGAGGATGCGTGGGATGACAACGCTCCACAAGAAGATACTCACATGCACAATGATGACGGTGTAGAAAGCGTAGAGGAATGCACTCGACGCGCTCATCAACTCCGGTCGTCGACCGTGCAAGCTTACCAGCCAGTATGTCGTGAAAAGGCTCATGAAAGCGCCGGTCAGATCGAAAATGATCGAGTGGACCCGGCGAATGAGGCGCCACGTCACCGCCCAAGACAGGGCAATGAGTGTTAGCCAGGCAACTGATAGCCCGAAGACACTGGACAGGAAGTAAATGGCTGTCCGGAGCCACATCGGCATGCCGAGTGTCCATGGCTGCTGATTCATCGCCACTGTCATCAGTGACAGGCCGGAATACGTCAGAAGGATCCAAGGGTGGAGAAAAATACGCGTCACTTCATGACGGGACAGGCAAATGACCCTGCCTGTCATCAGGGTAACGTCAAACATGTTCAGCGGTCGGTCTTTCTGCATCACCTGACCTCGTCAGCGTGAGGTTGGATCGGGTATTTTTGGGTGGCACGGTGGCATGACATGCAAAACGCACAGCATGAGGTCCGCTATCGTCCGGCGCGCTATCACGAACTTTAGCACCAAACAATAGTCGCGGGCGCGCTGGAATGGGCGTGGCGCCAGGCCAAACACGCAAATCCGCAGCCAATTTCGGCGCATTCCGCAGGGGGAGACAGCCCCCTCAACGCAAGTGTTCGTCCTTCCCGTTTCAGCGGGTTTCACCGGTAGAACTCACGAAGAAATCGTCAGTATCCGGCCAAGTGCAATGGACCGTGTCCACAGGAATGGTGCAGCTTCGGTGCTCGGGCTTGGGCCGGGAACAAACAAGGTGGCCTCTGCGGGCTCGCTGACACCCGCATCATCGCTCATTGCGGCGATTGTCTCAAGGGACAGTTTCTGGATCGTTGAACGATCCGCCCAGCAGTCTGCCCCGGTCGCAAGTCGCCGGAACGGCGCATGCCGGGATCCTCATCCTGACAGTCGGCGATGGTCTCGTTTCTGGTTGATGGGCCATCCGGAAAAGCCTGCCGCCCGGTTCGACACCGAAAACCTTTCGGTGTTCATAGATGATCGAGGTCATCTGCTCGATCACATCAAGCAAACGGCACGCTCATGACGTGAGGCGAAAACGTGCTTGCCGGTTTGCCGAAATTGGCTCTGCCTTCCTGGTAGTCAAAGCCTGCGGCTAATTCGGCGGCTCGGATCGTATATTTCCCAGGGATAGGGTGTATGCGTTTCCGAGGCCGCGTATTCCGTCAATTCCTTGCGCAGTCTTCCGACATTGGAAACGCCGAACTCCAACGCGAGCCGGGTCAGCCTCTGGCTATTTGTCTGCAATCGCTCGGAGATCATCCTGAGCATGATGGATTTGCAATAGCGTTTTACACCGATGCCCAGCCAATCGCTGAACATGATCTCGAGCGCGCGAAGGCCCACATTGGTGTGGGCGGCAACGTCATGAACACTCTCAACAACACCTCTCCTGAAATAGATGAAGTCCAGGGCGATGCGTAACGGGAGCGGTGGCCGTTTGGCGACGCAGAAGCTTAGCTCAGCACTGTGCGTGCTGGGCCAGGAATAGGCCACATGCCGGGCGAGGTTATGCAGCATCGTGGTCGCCAGAACATTGACGTAATCGTCACTATCGAGCTTGGCAAGCAAATGCCGAAGGATCGCTGCAACCGGTTCGATGTGGGGCGAAAGATGTCCAATATTCCTTTCAAAGACCGCTATCGAGAAAACCCGCCGATTGAGGGCCTCTGAGAAGATTTCGCGCATGATGTCGTGCGGCACGGTGAGATCGACCTGCGATCCAGATGACTGGAAAACCAGTCCGTCGCGCGCAAAGACGATCCGTGAGCTTTTGTCTGCTGCGGCCTCCCTGTCGGTCTCTTCACGGACATTGAATGTGAAGTGCGTATCGTCTTGAGATCCGCAAGCGCTGAAGACGGCATCATCGGGCGTGAAAATTCTTGAAATATCTGGCGCGAAGTTCAACACATTCGGCTCCCGAAAATGTATTTCACCGATGCATCATCGACCGCCGATGGACCGTCCATATCTGATTTTGTAGTCCAGGCTGAGTTTACCGAAAGGCTTCACGCCAATTCTGCCTTTGATGGCTTCGATATATTTCCGATCGCTCGCTCGCGCATGGATTGTACTTAGTCGCGCCTGGGTTATGAACTCCGAGATCGACAGGGAAGTGAACTGACGGAAGCCATATTGAAGCGTCCGGACGCTGACGTTGCAGAGCCCGGTAAGGGCGGGAATGCTGAGTTGGGCGAAGGGATCTGCACGGATCATCCCGATTGCCGCTCGCACATGGCGGGGCGCAATGCAGGCGGTACTGTCGGCATTTTCAGGCCACAGACTGTTTGGCCACACGGCCAGAAGGCAGATTTCGAGAGCCTCGATCCGCTTGGACAGGAGGCCCGGACCCACACGAGCGTTTTCGACGTCCTGAAAGAGGATGTCGATCAGGCTGACGAGGTAGTCCAGCATTCGGACATCGAGCTTCGGCGTTTCCTCAAACAGGATCGGCGTTCCGAACGCCTGCCCGTGGATCGCCTTGATGTGCTGGTGAAATCGACTGCTGGGAATGCTGAGGCGTATCTGCCTCTTGCGTGGTTCCAGCGTTATGGTGCGGCAGTGCGATCGTGGGACCGCGACCGCGCCGGTCGTACTCAAAGTCCTTCGCGACCTCAGTGATACCTCAACGTGCCCGTCTGATGGCAGCAGAAATGCAATGACATCGTCCGAATGGCGCATCGCCACCCGGGTTTCATGGAGGTGCGTGGCGCTCAGCAACTCAAAATTCTGCCAGCGCAGTTGCCTTACTTCACTGAGCAGCGCCTGACCGTCACTCTGGTGGCTCGGACGGCTGGATGACGCTTTTCCGTAGACATGGACAATATCGGCCGAAGTCGCCTGGGGCATGAAGAGATAACGAAATTCGTCCGCGCTTGTCTGTTTCATAGCTCTACGTCTCGGCTGGCCGCTGACCTGCTGATGAGTGGGTCGACCGGATGACTGCTGGGAATGTCGGATCATGACTGGTTGTCGCGAAGATCCTGGCGGATGTGTCTCGCTCACGCGTCTTCGCTGATCCTACGGATCTCAACAACGCATCGCCTGCGCCAGCCAAACATTTCAAAACGCAGCATAAATTCGTAATCGGTAAAGCAGGGCAATTCGTCACGGACGAATGGCGTACGAAACGGGACGTGCTGCCATCCTTTGCAAATCATTATCTGTCTTCGGTAAGGCCGGCACGGCTCATACAGGGCAAACGGGGAGACGCTGCCAGGCTTTGAATCCCGAAGAAGCGCGTGCGATCCCACCGTCTGCGACCCGGTCGCCGCGCCGGGGGCGACCTCAAGCATCCTCTTGAGGGCCGAGACGTGGATGGTCACATCGCTCAGGGACTGGCGTCGTGGCAAGCTGGCAAAGGCCGATGAAGCCATGACCCTGCCTCCAGGTCCCATCGCGTCTCGAGGTCGCGCCGGGGCTGAAGAAATCCGCTTCCGGTGCTGCGACCGGAAGCGTTGGGACGTGAAGGAGGTTGTTAACGCGACGCAAGGGGCGGACTGACGACCTCAAGAAACGATATACAGCTTGTGTGCTCTTGCTGCTGCCGGATGCGGGGGCGCCGAATGTCCTGCCTGGGGCGCAGAACGCCCTTCCAGAATAAAGTCGGAAAGCAGTGCCTTCAGACGCTCGGCCTCCGAGGCAAGATTGGAGCTCGCGGCGGACGTTTCCTCTACCATGGCGGCGTTTTGCTGCGTTCCCTGGTCGATGGCGGAGACCGCGCCGGTGATCGATTGCAAGCCGGAGGCCTGCTCACGCGCCGCGTCGGAGATCGCGACGACATGGCGACTGAGTTCCTGCACGTTTTCGACAATGCTTTTCAGTGCTGCGCCGGTTTCGCCAACAAACTCTACCCCTGACTTGACGTGCACTTCAGAGGTCGTGATAAGCGCCTTGATCTCCTTGGCAGCGGCAGCCGAGCGTTGAGCCAGTTCGCGGACTTCCTGCGCAACGACGGCAAACCCTTTGCCCGCCTCGCCGGCCCGCGCGGCTTCTACACCGGCGTTCAGAGCAAGGAGATTGGTCTGGAAGGCGATTTCATCCATCAACTCCGTGATGTTGCCGATCTGGCGGGAAGACCGCTCAATTTCCCCCATGGTTGCAATCGCCTTGCGAACGATGCTTTCGGACTGCTCCGCATATCGACGGGACTGGGAGACGAGTTGCCCGGCTTCTTCTGCCCGCCTTGCCGTCGCATGAACGGTCGAGGTGATCTGTTCCAGCGCGGCGGCGGTCTCCTCCACGGAAGCCGCCTGCTGTTCGGTCCTGCGAGAGAGATCATTGGCTGCGCTGCTCATCTCATTTGCCGCCGCGTCGATCGTCGCAACATTCTGACCGACGGTTTGCAGCGCGCCTCGAAGTGTCGCAATCGAGGCATTGAGCTCGTCTTTCAATGAGAGGTAGGCGTCGGGCAAGTCACCTTCGACCGCGCTCGTCAGATCCTTGCGTGAGAGATCGGTGATGACGCGACCGAAACTCTCCTTGACCAGTTCCTGCTCCCCGGTGATGGCTTCTGCCTGAGCCTGCTTCTTCGCCTTCTCCGCTTCCTCGAGGTAGACGGAGATTGCAAGATCCATGTCGAGCAGCACGGCCTTTGCAAGGCTTCCCAAGGCCTTGCCGAAATCTACCGACGACATGCCCCCTTTGCCCCTGAACCAGCCCGGCTTGGGAAAGTGCTCTTCAATCGCACTCTGGATGAGATGGTCCAGAACCACCGCATAGCCGCCGATATACCATTGCGGCTCGAGTCCGATCCGGGCATGCACGGTACCGATGGTTTTGACCTTGGTGAGGTACTCCAGCGAGAAATCGCCGTTCGAGATATTGGTCCAATGGCCGGTCTGGGCACTCTTGGCAGCCGTCATGTGCCCCTCGGAGCGGAAGAACGCCCGCGTCTGGGGTGTGTTTCGGACCTGGGCATAGAACTTGTCCAGGCCGATCGGCAGCTCGCGATCAATCATGGCCTTCAGAGACCGGATTGCGGCACAACTCGCTTCCGACATCTGCATGAATTCGAGGCGCGATTGCAGGGTCTGCATGGGGTTGTCGTCGGTGAACGTGCTGTTTGCCGGTGCGGCATGCGGGGCTTTCAGGTCTTTCATCGGAGCTCTCACTGATTTTCGGGAGGGGGTTGAGCAAGCATTCAATCTCTGGGGAGGCGCGAAGATGGGCTGCGACACACGGATGCGGTCTCTCTGACACGCGCCAAGCGTGCGGCATCCCGGGCGAGGGGAGCCGGCTGGCCGAGCAGATATCCTTGGACGGAGTTGCAGCCCTGATTCAGGACGAACTCAAAATGTGCTGTCGTTTCGACGCCTTCTGCAACGGTCTCGACACCCAGTCGTTTGCCAAGGTCCGCAATGGCACTCACGATCGCTGCCGATGCAGGTCGATCGAGCGCTGTCCGCACGAAGGATCCGTCGATCTTGATCTTGTCGAACGGGAATGAACACAGATGCGTCAGCGACGAGTAGCCGGTGCCAAAGTCATCCAGGGCAATTCTCACGCCCATTTCTTGGATCCGGCGCAAATCACTGAGGCCTCCGTGCTCGTCGGCAAGGATGGCAGTTTCGGTGACCTCGATTTCAAGCCGGTCGGGAGACAACCCGGAATGTGCCAAGGCCGCCAGCACCATTCCGGTGATCTTGCCTTTGCCAAGCTGGGCCGCGGATACATTGACCGCGACACGCTCTCCCAATGGGAATGCGACCGCGTCGGCGCAGGCTGTGTTCAGAACGAACTGGCCAAGCAGATCGATCAGGTCGCTTTCTTCGGCGATGGGGATGAATTGGTCGGGCGCAATCCAGCCCTTGCCGCCCAAATGCCACCGGACGAGGGCTTCCCTGGCGCAGATCTTCCCCGTGACCGCATCGACGATGGGTTGGTAAAAGACGAAGAGACCTGCGTTTTCACACAGTGCATGGCGAAGTGCAGCCTGCAGCTCTTGCTTTTCGTGGATCTTGCGCTCCATGGCTGCCGAGAAAGTGCGGCAGACACCTTTGCCAGCCTGCTTGGCGGCATAAAGCGCCAGGTCGGCACGCCGTGCCAGCGTCTCTCCATCACTCCCGTCAAGCGGCGCGATGGCTATTCCAGCCGAGGCTCCTATCAGAACATGTTGATTGCTGGCGAGCTCATAGGGTGGCGCAAGCCCGGCGATCACGCGATTTGCGATGAACGCGATTTCATCCGGCGCAAACCCCGGTAGAAGGATCGCAAATTCATCACCGCCGAGCCGCCCGATGGTGACGTGCGAACTGTCGCAAAGGCCGCGCAGACGTGTCGCAACCTGCTGCAGCAGCCGGTCACCGACATTGTGACCAAGGGTATCATTGACCAGCTTGAAGCCGTCTATGTCGAGAAGCATGAAGCCGGTGGACGACGTGCGATCGGCCAGCGCCTCCTCAAGCTTCTGATTGAATGAGGTCCTGTTATTGAGACCCGTCAGCGGATCATGATGTGCAAGATGGCGAATTCGGTGCTCGGCTTGAACCTCCTTCGTGACGATGGCCCAGGTCAGCATGGGTCCGAGATAGCTGCCATCGTCGTCGATGATGGCCGAAACCTTGAGGTCAAGCACTTCGGAGCCCAGCGAAATCCGCGCATTGTGCGGCAGGTTTTCAGGATCAGCGAGAATGCGGCGCTGGTGCTCGGGGTGCCGATGAAAGACGTCAATGGAGGCACCGAGCAACTCACCCGCCTTGAGTGGCAGAAGATGCTCGATCGTCCGGATCAAATTCTTGGACGTTTCATTGACATAGGTGATGCGGAAGGTTTGCGGATCGACGGTCATGACCGCAACCGGCATGTCGTCGATCATCCTCAGGAGGCGATTCTGTACCTCGTCGAGAACCTTGACCGTTGGCGCCTGCCTTGGCGGCTGCGAGCGATAAAGGCGAGTTCTGCGTATGAACTCGATGAGACGACGGACTGCCGATGTCTTCGCCAGCCGACAGCCGATTGCTCGCTTCCACCAGCCTGAAGTTTCCTGGCCGGCTTGGACCACCGCCGAGGGTTCCCCATCGCAGATCGAAGACCGCATAGGGGCCGAAGCGTCGTCAAGCTGTTGCTCCTCAAAATCGCAATAGACTTTATATCGCTTCCCAAGTGTTCGCATTTTCTATCTTTGTCTTATGATCGCCTCTTATTCAGTTTCAAGGATTATTTTTCCGGTTACCAAATCGTAAAAATTGATGGACTCTCTGCGTATACTGGATTTAAACAGACTTGTTTTCGCAAAATGTACAATTTTTTAGACTTGATATATTTATATATATGCAATTATCCGATATTTTATTGTCTTTCGGCGCATCTTGGCCTCTCACCACTTCAAAAGGCGGCGTCACGCTGATGCGGTGTCAGCTTGTAGGGGCGGGGAGAAGACGTGTTGCTGTCCGCGCGGAACTGAGCTGTCAACGGGCGCGGAATGTTGCCCCTATCGGCGTCCGAACTTGGCTCTGACTCACTTTTGATGAATTCTTGGCGTCGGCTGGCGTTGGTTATGCATAGGAATCAGCGCCATGGTTCATTCGCTTCGCCCCTCCGCACTCGTGCCTCGAGGCTTTGTCATCGATGAGACAGCTTCTGCTGGCGACGCGATCATACTCACTGTCCGATCGACTGACATATCCAGCCGTTGTCCAGGCTGCGGAACAAGATCGGAGCGGATACACAGTCGTTATCATCGACGCCTGACGGATCTGCCCATCGCGGGGAAGTCCGTGCGATTGGTTATTACTGCCCGCCGTTTCTATTGCCATGCTGTGCTGTGTGGTCGAAGGATTTTTACCGAGCGCTTCGAGACAGATGTCCTGGCGCCGTGGGCGCGGCGTACTGCGCGACTTGATCATATCGTCCATCATCTCGGACTTGCGTTGGGTGGGCGGCCGGCGGCGATTATCGCCCGCAGACTGATGATGCCGGTCAGCAACGACACCTTGCTGCGTGTCGTCCGACGGCGCGGAACCCCACGTTTCGTTCCGCCGACGGTGATCGGCATCGACGACTGGGCGTGGCGGCGCAACCAGCGCTATGGGACGATCATCTGCGATCTCGAACGGCGCAAAACCATTGCACTTCTGCCGGACCGAGAGCCGGCAACCGCTCAGGCCTGGCTTTCGGATCAGCAACAGATCAGTGTTGTCGCCCGCGACCGTGGTGGCGCCTACGCCCTTGCTGCAGCCAAGGCACTGCCTGAGGCAACCCAAGTGACCGATCGATGGCATTTGATGGAGAATGCCAGTCGGGCATTCCTCGATGCTGTCCGCAAATCCATGCGGCAGATCAGAACAGCGATCGGGTCCGCAACGATCAACCCGGACCTGCTGACGGCCGCCGAGCGGATCCAATATCAGGGATATCTTCATCGAGAAGACACGAACGCCGTCATTTTGGACTTGGCCAAGTCCGGTGTTGCAATCAAAGAAATCGTTCGTCGCACCGGGCACAGTCGTGGCCTCGTCAGGCAGGTGCTACGCGGTCAGCGCTCCGACGTGTTCCGCGTGCGAGAGAACTCGCTTGAAGTTTATCTCCCATGGCTCGATGCTCAATGGAGTGCCGGTCACCGCAATGGCACACAGTTGTGGCGAGAGCTGACTCGCCAGGGATTCCATG
>NZ_JBHGAP010000014.1:0-32221 GCF_042610495.1 Rhizobium sp. SG2393 | reverse complement strand
GGCAGCCCCAGTCGTTGCCGGAGACAGCTTCCATGGCCGCCTTCACCAGCGGCAGCTTCAGCGACTGCGTCAGGACCAGCACACTCGGGTTGGCTTTCGCCAGCCGCTCGACCGCCTGCTCCAACAGCTTGCCTTCGCGGAACGACACGGCCCGGACCAGCGAGGCGATGTGGACGTAGTGGCCGAGGATCGCATCCTCGGTCGGCTCGCCCTCGGCAATGGCGGCGATGGCGCGATCGATCAGCAGATCGAGATCGGCCTCGACGTCGGCGAAGCGCACCAGATGCGGATGACGGCGCAACACCGCAGGCTGCCGGACCGATGCGTTCGACGGCGTATTGCGGCCGAGGCCGAACGGCCGCGGGCGGGAGAGGCAAGCCGCTGCCAGGGCATCCGGGTTGCGGTTGGCGCCAGAACGGAGAACTTCCCCATGGGGGACAGAAACGGTATTCGTGCTCATAGCCCGATTCCTTCTACAACAAGGTTGACGGTCAGGCCCATGTCGATGTTACCAGCATCGGCTTGGGCCGTCTTGTTCCGGCCATCCAGAACGCCCTTAACCTGGCAGGACCCGAGGTCGGGCTCAAGGACCCCGATCGCAAAAAGAGAACAAAGCCGGTACAAGGTTAACGCCGGGCTCACGGCCACCAGGAAGCGTGTCGCGCCTTCCAATCCAGCAAGCCTCCCGATCCGGACGTCGTGGCCGTCGAGCTTCGGCTGCGGCGCGCATGAGAAAGGGCCGACAAGCGGCCCTCTCGATCGTCATGCAAAGTCTGGTCGTCCGGGCCCGAGCCTCAAACCGCGGCGGCAGGTGGTGCGGCGGGCGTGATCGCATCCATGAACGTGGGGCGCCGAAGCTTTTTCGTCGGCGCGGCCAGGGTTTCGGTCACCGTCGGGATCGTGTCCTCCGGCGTCGTCTCAGGGATCGACACGTCGACGTCGGAGCCGAAGGCCGCGGCCACGGAGGTCACCGCGTTTTCGATCGATCGCGCAGCGGATGCCACCGGCTCGAAAGCCCTGGATGTCTCGGCCACCACAGCCGCTGCTTCGGGCACCGCGACGTCAGGGCTCGGTGCGTCCGGGTCCGTCGGAACGGATTTCTTCGCCGTCGCCCAGGTCAGCGTCGGCACGACCTCCGTTTCCAGCCAGGTCCGAAGCTCTGTCTTGTCAGGCCACGTGGTCTCGCTGCCCATCTTGTAGAGCGAAGCACTCACCGCGGCCCAGCGCGAGCCGGCCGGCAGCGGGGTCGGATGGATGACATAGGCTGCCGTTTCGTGCGGCGCCACGAACTCCGCAAGGCTACCCAACTCTTGATGTGCAAGACGTGCCGTCAGTGCAACCTCTTTGACGAGCTTCGTCTTCACGATGTTCTTCTTCTCCAACGCCTCAGCCACATGGGTGAGGATTTCCGCGATGTGCGCCTCGAACGCCTTCATCCCATCGCGCACCTTGATGGCGATGATCGCCTTCAGCCCGTCGAGCCCGCCAGCATCGTAAGGGTCGATGGTCGGCGTCTCGCCCATATCCGACGTCGACCGCGCGATAATCGCCGTGACATCCTGAACACGCAGCCGATCATGCGTGCTGGCAAAGCCGATGATTTCCTCGACTTGCTCCGGCGTTGCCGCACTCATCTTTCCGAGCACGGTCGGACCCACGGCAAGCGCAACCAGGATACCCTTATGGGCCTGAAGGTTGCGGTAGACCGCGCGCTTGGTGCGCACGTGCCGCGCGGTGTAGCCGCAGCATTCCACCGCCCATTTCTCCAGGGTGCCTTCCGGCAGGAGCGTGGCGATCCTCTCAAGCCGCTCCCCTTCCTCGAAGGCATCCTCGGTCGATCGGCGCCGCGTACCGATGAGCAGCTTGGCTTCCTCCTCCAGCACGCTCTTCAACTCATCGCTGATGTCGTGCTCCTCGTAGAAGGGGCGGGCGCTGTGGGCCGATGCGGCCGCTTTTGTGATGGCGTTCATAGTCGTTCTCCATGTTTGCTTTCAGTCGCAAGATCTAGCGACCTTGCGAAGACTATTGTCGCACACCGATCAAGCAAGTAAACCAACCGGGAGTTTTGCAATAATTGCTAACCAAGAGATATGCTTCAAACGATACTACAGATACTTCCAAATCGACCGCTTTACCGCCCCAGCGCCGGAATCTTGCTTTCCGTTGAGGCAAGTAAAATCCACACTTAATGCGTGTGCTATTCGGGGCGATTTCCGGCCCTCAGCAGGCGCGCACCTCTTTCAACATCCCGCGGCGCCTGGTACCCAGAACAGACCGTCTGCAACCCGTTTGCATGGAAGAGCGCGCTGATGGCCAAGGCCATTCTGACGACCAAGATCGATCCGACCTATGATGATCTGCCCGAGCAGCGGTATCACTTCCCGCGCACCTATCTGCGCCAGGTCGAAGCCGCCCGCGGCGACTGGATCGTCTACTACGAGCCACGGCGGCCAAGCGGCGACCTGATGAAGTCGGGTGGCAAGCAGGTTTACTTCGCGACGGCCCGGATCTCCGACGTCATCGAGGATCCGTCAAAGGCCGACCACTTCTATGCACTGATCGAGGACTTCCTGCCCTTCGACCACGCCGTGCCATTCAGGGAGGCGGACCACTATTATGAGAGCGGCCTGCGCAAGGAAGATGGCTCCACGAACAAGGGCGCATTCGGTCGCGCGGTCCGCAACATCCCGGACGATCAATACGACCTCATCCTGGCTGCCGGCTTCGCGCATGTGCTCGGGCGACGGGATCGGGAACGCCCGGCGCCCGATCCGGTCGAGGAGGCGCGGATCGGCTTTGGTGAGAATCCGCAGATGCCATACGAGATCGACAGCATCGACCGCCAGATCGTAGCTCAGATCGTGCAGCGTCCGTTCCGGGACAGGGCGTTTTCTGCAGCGATCAAGGCGGCCTATCAGGACACCTGCGCCGTCACGGGCCTAAAGCTGATCAATGGCGGCGGCCGTTCGGAGGTCCAGGCTGCACACATCCGCCCGGTAGCCGACCGAGGGCCAGACAGCGTACGAAACGGCCTCGCACTCTCCGGCACCGTCCACTGGATGTTCGACCGCGGCCTGATCTCGGTCGATGACGACTACAGCCTGCTGATCGCGAGCGGCGGCGTGCCGGATACCATCACGCGCCTCATCAATCCCGAGCGGCGCCTGCTTGTACCGTCACGCCCGGACGAGCGGCCACATTCGCAGTTCCTGCAATATCACCGCGAGAAGGTGTTCAAGGGGTGAAGTAGCGGAAATTATTTCCGCGGAAATCTGGCACGGAATTCACTTGTCGGGCGGCGCGTAAAATAAATCGATCATCTCGCTTGTGTAGTCGCCACTATTGTCATTGAATTTCACGCGAATGTCTGGGTGCTCAAGGACGCTCACTGTTTTCTCACCGCCCATTGCAACAAGCTCCACCATATACGGTTCGTCACCACAGCCGCAGATGACGCGGCTTTGCATTGTGAGAACCGAGTCGCGATCTTCCTGCTTGGCTATATCGTATTGAATATCATCAATTTCTGCTTGGATCTCAAACCCCTCGCAACGAGGGTTTGGGCACGTAAACTTGATATCCAGCATTCTAATGGCTTCTTTCTAAAATTCGGCGCTTCCTACAAGCCACAACCTTTTGTATTTGCAGGCACCCATATACAAGTCTGAAATCGTGAACTGGTAAATGAAACGCCACTAAATCATAGGCGCTCTATCGGTGACGACAGCTCTGGATTGCCGAGACAGGAAAGTTGAATATTGTGGGCAATCCTGGAACGTTCGAATAGAAGCGACGGTCTAAGCCGAAAATGAGCGAATGAGTATTGCGAACGTGAGCGTACAGGAACTGAAATCTGCCCTTTGGGACGCGGCGAACACGCTGCGTGGATCGGCTGTCGATCGGACCGATTGGAAGGGCTACATCCTTCCACTGCTGTTTTTCAAGCGGATCTCGGATGTCTGGGACGAGGAGACCGAGGAAGCTCGTGAAGCTTATGGCGAGGCTGATCCCTCACTTTTCCCGGAGGTGCACCGATTTGTCCTACCCGAAGCCTGCCACTGGAAAGACATTCGACAGGTTGCCACAAACGTGGGGTCTGCACTTCAAAAAGCAATGCAGGATATAGAACGCGCGAATCCCGACACGCTTTATCGAGTCTTTGGATCGGCTGATTGGGGCAATAAGGAAAAGTTCAGCGATGAGCTGTTGAAGGACCTGGTCGAAGGATTTACGGCGATCCATCTTGGCAACAGGGCTGTGAGCACCGACATTCTGGGTGACGCCTACGAGTACCTTGTCGGGAAATTCGCCGACGTCACGCGCCGCAACAAGGCAGGTGAATTCTACACCCCGCGCAGCGTCGTCCGCATGATGGTCGAGATCCTCGATCCGAAGGAAGGCGAGAGTATTTACGACCCTGCGTGTGGGACAGGTGGCATGCTGCTCGGGGCGATTGAGCATGTGACGCGCAAGGGCGGCGATCCCCGCACCTTCTATGGTAAAATATATGGGCAGGAGAAAAACCTGACCACCGCCGCGATCGCGCGGATGAACCTCGTGTTGCACGGGATCGAGGACTTCCAGGTGGCTCGTGAAGACACGCTGCGCAATCCGGCCTTCACGGATTCCAGCACGGGAGGCCTCGCCACTTTCGACTGTGTAATTGCCAATCCGCCGTTCTCGCTCAAGGAGTGGGGCCGCGATCTATGGGAGACCGACCCTTGGGGCCGCGCCTTGTACGGCATCCCCCCGGAGAGCTATGGCGACTACGCATTTGTTCAGCACATGATCGCTTCCATGGCATCGTCAGGAAATAGCCGCATGGCCGTCGTCCTGCCGCAAGGCGCATTGTTCCGGAAGGCGGCCGAAGGCTCGATCCGCGAGGCCCTGCTGAAAAAGGACATGGTCGAGGCGGTCATCGGCCTTGCGCCGAACCTGTTCTACGGCACGCAGCTCGCTGGATGTGTCGTCATTCTGCGTCGCAAGAAGGCCGAAGCCCGGAAGAACAAGGTCCTGATCATCGACGCCTCCAGTCTGTTCCGCAAAGGGCGGGCGCAGAACTTCCTCGATCAGAAGCACAGCGACCAGATCGTCGCCTGGTACCGCACCTTCGAGGACGTGGAGGATCGCGCGAAAGTCGCGACCCTTGACGAAATCAAAAAGGAAGGCTGGACGCTGAATATATCACGCTACGTCCTGCCGCCGATCGGCCAGGACATTCCGGCGCTACCGGAGGCCGTCGAGGCGTTCAAGACCGCGCTTGCCGATGCGCGAGCCGCTGAAGACCACCTGCGCAAGGTTCTGACTGAGGGAGGGTGGCTGCAATGAGTGGGCTAACCCAACGCGATCTCGAAAGCTATCTCTGGGGTGCCGCCACGCTGCTGCGCGGACTGATCGATGCTAGCGATTATAAGCAGTACATCTTCCCGCTGCTCTTCTTCAAACGCCTGTCCGACGTATGGGACGAGGATTACCAACAGGCGCTCAACGAAACTGGCGATGGGGGCTATGCCACCGCTACTGCCAACGACCGCTTCGTGATCCCCGAAGGCGCGCATTGGAACGACGTGCGCGCTGCATCCCGCGATGTTGGGCGGGCTCTGCTGTCGGCCTTCCTTGCCATTGAGGCCGCAAACCCCGAACGCCTGCAGGGTGTCTTCGGCAATGCGAATTGGACCGACAAGGCCCAGATGCCCGACAGCACGCTGAAGAACCTGATCGAGCACTTCTCCAAACATGACCTGACCCTCGCTGCCGTGCCGGAGGACGAGCTTGGCAACGCCTACGAATACCTCATCAAGAAATTCGCCGATGACAGCGGCCACACCGCGCAGGAGTTCTACACCAACCGTACCCTCGTTCATCTGATGGCGCAGATGCTGGAGCCCCAGCCGGGCGAAAGCATCTATGACCCGACCTGCGGCACCGGTGGCATGCTTATTTCCTGCTTGGCCGAGGTGAAACGGCGTGGCGGCGACATCCGCACCACCGGCCTTTACGGGCAGGAGCTGATCACCATCACCGCCGCCATCGCGCGGATGAACCTGGTCATCCATGGCGTAGACGATTTCCACATTGCCAGCGGAAACACATTGGCCACGCCGGCCTTCGTGCAAGGCGACCGATTGCGCAGCTTCGACGTGGTCCTGGCTAACCCACCCTATTCCATAAAGAAATGGAATCGCGGTGCGTGGGAGCAGGATGCCTGGGGGCGCAACTTCCTTGGCACCCCACCGCAGGGGCGGGCGGATTACGCTTTCTTCCAGCACATCCTGTCGTCGATGCACCCGAGGACAGGACGCTGCGCGATCCTGTTTCCGCATGGCGTGCTGTTTCGCAACGAAGAGGCCGAGATGCGGCGCAGGCTGGTCGAATCCGACCGGGTCGAATGCGTGCTGGGGCTTGGGCCCGGGCTGTTCTACAACTCGCCGATGGAGGCCTGCGTGGTGATCTGCCGGTTGCAGAAACCCGAAGCGCGCAAGGGGCGCATCCTGTTCATCGATGCGGTGGCCGAGATTGCGCGCGAACGGGCGCAAAGCTTTCTGCGCCCGGATCATCAGGCACGCATCCTGTCGGCCTATAAGGCTTTTGCGGATGAGCCCGGCTTTGCCGCGGTGGCGGAGGTGACCGATGTGCTGGCGGCCGACGGCAACCTGTCGATTGCCCGCTATGTGAAGCGGCCCAACGGGGCGATGGCGGGTGGCGGTGCCACACTGGCGGCGACTTGGGCGGCGTTTGATGAGGACGGGCGCGAGTTCTGGTCGGGTATGGACGCTCTGGTGGACATGCTCGATGGCCTGACGCCTGGGGAGGATGCCGATGCTTGAGCGGCCGATTTCCAAGGCAGGGTGGACGCGCGTGCGGTTCGACCAGATCGCCACACAGATCAACGACCGGGTCGACAACCCCGCCGAGGCCGGGGTGGATCGCTATGTCGGGCTGGAACACCTCGATCCCGACAGCCTGCGCATCCGGCGCTGGGGTGAACCCACGGATGTGGAATCGACCAAGCTGCGGTTCCAGCCGGGCGACATCATCTTCGGCAAGCGGCGCGTCTATCAGCGCAAGGTGGCGGTGGCGGATTTCGAGGGCATCTGTTCGGCACATGCCATGGTGCTGCGCGCCAAGTCCGGCGCGGTGCTGCCCGAGTTTCTGCCCTTCTTCATGCAGAGCGACCTGTTCATGGAACGGGCGTTGAGCATCTCGGTCGGGTCGCTGTCGCCCACGATCAACTGGAAAGCGCTGGCGGCGGAGGAGTTCCTGCTGCCGCCGATCCAGGAGCAGGCGCGGTTGGTAGAGGTCATGAGTGCGGGTCGTAGCGCCACCGAAGCGATGGCTAATCTCCTATCTCGGCTGCGTGAGCTTCGAGCTTCAGTGGTTCTTGCTGTCACTGGCGGTGATGGTTCTGATGGCGCGGAATTGGTTCGGCTGGGAGAGATTTCGAACGTCGTTCGTGGTTCAACCCCACGTCCAGCAGGCGACCCACGCTATTTTGGTGGCGACCACATTCCATGGATCACCGTTGGAGAAATCACCAAGGATGACGGTGTCTATCTGGAGACTACCGAGGCACAACTGACCGAACTTGGGGCCAGCTTCAGCCGCCAAATCCCCTCCGGCACGGTTATTCTGTCCAATAGTGGTTGGACGCTTGGCGTTCCGAAAATTTTGCGCATCACTGGCTGCGCTAATGACGGCGTTGCAGCATTTCTTGACCTTGATCCGAGAATAGACCCTCTGTTTCTGTATTTCCGTCTTTTCGGGATGACTGAGTATCTGCGCAATGCAATTGCTGCCGGCGGCGACCAGCCCAACTTGAACACCGATCTAATTTCGAAGCTGACGATTCCGCTGCTATCTCTCGAACAGCAGTTAGGGGCCGTTGCGCAGGTGCATGCAGTTCAGGCCGAAATAGACAAGGCAAAGCTCAGGTTGACTGCTCAGCAGGAGCTGTATCGCAGCTTGGCTGGCACCGCATTAGTTTCAAGGGAATAGCTTGATGGCGTTCAACGAGTCCAACACCGTCGAAGCGCATCTGCGCGACCTTCTCGCGGGCGCGGCCTCGGCCCGCCCGACGCAACTCTCCATCGGCCTCGCCCGCACGGGCGGCAGGATCGCGGGCCTCGGCTGGCATTACGTCGCCCCGGCCGACCTTCCCCGCCAGCCGCAAGAGGTGCTGGTCGAAGCCCATCTGCGCGACGCCCTGATCCGCCTGAACCCCGACATCGCCGCGAACCCCGGCCGGGCCGATGACGTGCTCTACCGCCTGCGCGCCATCGTCATGGGTGCGCGGTCGGATGGCCTCGTGAAGGCGAACGAGGAATTTGCCGCTTGGGCACTGGGCGAACGTTCGATGCCCTTCGGCGCGAATGGCGAACACGTCACCATCCGCCTGATCGACTTCGATGATATCGAGAAGAACAGCTTTGTCGTCACCCAGCAGTTCACCATCCGCGCGGGCAAGACGGAAAAGCGCGCCGATCTGGTGCTGCTGGTCAACGGCATTCCGCTGGTGCTGATCGAGGCCAAGACGCCGGTGCGGTCCAGCCAAAGCTGGCTCGACGCCGCCTTGCAGGTGCATGACGACTATGAGCGGAACGTGCCGGAGCTGTTCGTGCCCAACGTCTTCTCAGTTGCGACCGAGGGCAAGGAGTTTCGCTACGGCTCGGTCCGGATGCCGGTGGATATGTGGGGCCCTTGGCGCGACGGTGACGGGCCGCAGACGATGGGCGCGGTGGAAAAGGCCGCCGCCTCGATGCTGCGCCCGGCGATGGTGCTGGATATGCTCGACAGCTTCACCGCCTTCGCCACCCAGAAGGGCAAGCACCGCATCAAGATCATCGCCCGCTATCAGCAGGTGGACGGCGTCAACAAGATCGTCGCGCGGGTCGTGGCGGGCCAGCCGCGCAAGGGGCTGATCTGGCACTTCCAGGGGTCGGGCAAATCGTTGCTGATGCTGTTCGCCGCGCGCAAGCTGCGGCTGCACCCGGCGCTGAAGAACCCCACGGTGCTGATCGTGGTAGACCGGATCGACCTCGACAGCCAGATTTCCGGCACCTTCTATGCGGCCGACATGCCGAACATGGTTCGCACTGAAAGCAGAAAAGAGCTGGCCGATCTGTTGGGCAAGGATGCTCGCAAGGTGGTGATCACGACGATCCATAAGTTCGCCGAGGCCGACGGCGTGATGAACGACCGCGATAACATCATCGTGCTGGTGGACGAGGCGCACCGCACCCAGGAAGGCGATCTTGGTCGCAAGATGCGCGAGGCGCTGCCGAACGCGTTCCTGTTCGGCCTGACCGGCACGCCCATCAACCGCGCCGACAAGAACACCTTCTACGCCTTCGGTGCCGACACAGATGAAGGCGGCTACATGAGCCGCTATGGCCTGAACGATTCAATCCGCGACGGGGCAACGAAGGAGCTGCATTTCGAGCCGCGATTGGTAGATCTGCACATCGACCAGAAGGCCATCGAGGAAGCCTATGCCGAACTAACGCAGGGCCTCACCGACGAGGACCGGGATCGGCTTGGCAAGGCGGCTGCTAAGATGTCGATCCTGGTCAAGGCTCCCGAGCGCATCCGCGCTATCTGCGCCGACATCGCCAAGCACTTCCATGAGAAGGTCTCCCCGAATGGCTTCGGGGCGCAGGTGGTGACCTTCGACCGCGAGAGCTGTCTGCTTTACAAACAGGAGCTGGACAAGCTCCTGCCGCCCGAGGTTTCTGACGTTGTCATCTCCGTCAACAGCGGTGAGCCGGAATATGCGCCCTACAAGCGCGACCGGGATGCCGAGGAAAAGCTGCTCGACCGCTTCCGCGATCCGAAGGACCCGTTGAAGATCATTATTGTAACCTCGAAGCTGCTCACCGGCTTCGATGCGCCTATCCTCCAGACGATGTATCTGGACAAGCCGCTTCGCGACCACACGCTCTTGCAGGCGATTTGCCGTACGAACCGCCCCTATGGCGAGCAGAAGACGCATGGCCTGATCGTCGACTACCTCGGCATCTTCGACGATGTGGCGCAGGCATTGAAGTTCGACGAGGAAGGCGTTCAAAAGGCGGTGTCGAACATCGCCGAACTGATCAACGCCCTGCCGGCCGCCCTGCAGAAGTGTCTTGCCTATTTCGCGGGCGTGGACCGCAGTTTAACCGGCTACGAGGGCCTGATCGCTGCGCAGGACTGCATCCCCAATAATGAACTCCGTGACGCTTTTGCAGCGGACTTCAGTGTGTTGGCTCGCATTTGGGAAGCACTGTCACCTGATCCAGTCCTTTCAAAATACGAAGGTGACTACCGGTGGCTGGGACAGGTCTACGAATCCTTGAAGCCGTCGAGCGGAACCGGCCGGTTGCTCTGGCATCGACTGGGCGCCAAGACCATCGAGCTGATACATGAAAATGTGCATGTGGACGCGGTCCGCGACGATCTCGATACTCTGGTCCTAGATGCCGAATTGCTTGAAACTGTGCTTGGCAATCCTGATCCCGAAAGGAAGGCCAAGGAAATCGCGGTCAAGTTGGCAGGTCGCCTTCGGAAGCATTCAGGAAATCCGAAGTTCAAGGCGTTGGGTGAGCGCTTGGAAGACCTGAGGAATCGACACCAGCAGGGACTTCTGTTGTCGATCGACTTCCTGAAAGAGCTTCTGACGCTGGCACGCGAGGTCGTGCAAACCGAGCGAGAGACGCCCGAGGAGGAGGAGCTTGATCGCGGAAAGGCGGCATTGACGGAGCTCTTCGAAGACGCCCGAAACGGCGATACGCCTGTAATGGTCAAACGGGTCGTGGATGACATCGACGAGATCGTGCGGGCAGTCCGCTTTGATGGATGGCAGGTAACGCACGCTGGCGAGCGCGAGGTGCGAAAGGCTTTGCGGCAGACGCTGTTCCGTTACAAGCTTCACCAGGATCAAGAGCTATTCGAGCGAGCCTATGGTTACATTCGGGAATATTACTGAGCGGAAAGGCATTTGATGAATCCGACGATATCAACAGAAACGCTTGTTGAAGAAATAAGTAAGGCGGCATTCACCGGAAATGCTGCCGCGTTTGTCGGCGCGGGCATCTCCACTCCTTCAAAGCTTCCGAACTGGATGGATCTGTTGCGTCCGTTAGCGGAACCTATGGGGCTGCAGATCACGGAGGATGACGACCTTCCAGGGATCGCCCAATATATCGTCAACATGTCTGCTGGATCTCGCACTTCGTTGTTCGCTAGAATACAAACCGCAATCAAACAGTCGAAGTCAAAACCAAATCACTACCATCAGTCGCTCGCCCGGAGCGCGATCGATTTGGTCTGGACTACTAACTACGACGATCTTTTGGAAACGGCCTACCCGGTTGGCGCTCCTGTTGTCCATTCGAGAGACACAGACATAGCGCACCACCATGAACCGGGGCGACGCGAGATTATTAAGGCGCACGGATGCATAAATCGCTCCTCTGCGGATGAGCTCGTCATTACGCGTGAAGATTTCGAAGATTATTTCGTGAAACATCCACTGATGGCGGAGCGACTGAGAAGCGATCTTCAGCGAAAAACATTTCTGTTCGCAGGCTACGGCTATGGTGATCCTAACATAGCAAGCATTTTGGTCGAGGCGCGAAGGCTGGCGCACAAGGTGCCGAAACAGCGTTACATGCTTCAACGGAAGGCTGACCCGAGCAAAGCTCCAGATGCCATTCAAAGGCAACAACAGTGGGCCATGGACCTGCGGCGAATAGGAATTGACTGCGCCATCGTAAACAACTTCGATGAGTACGCGGATGCTTTGGATAGCATTGCACTCAGGTCCAGAGGCCCAACGATGTATGTTACCGGTGGTCATACCGCAAACAGCAAATTGGCTGAAGAAGTCGGCAGAGAGCTAGCCAAGCGAACCGATGTTTCAGTTGTCTTGTTTGATGGACAGTCCACAGGCGCAAGCAGGAGCTTTATACAGGCGTTTGTAGATCAGGCAGCCAAGGATAGGATCGATTTCCGAGAGCGGATTCGGTACTTTCCCAATCCTTATGCACAAGTTCCCGCTCTCTCAAATGATCCCGAACTCTTGCCTCGCCTCAAGGAATGGCGGGCTGAGATGCTTCGATCGGCTAATACCGTCTTAGCCTTCGACGGAGGAATGGGAACTCGGGCCGAGGTCGAGCTTGCTGCTGATCTCGGGTGCAACATCTTGCTGTGCGCAGAAAACAGCGCGGGTTCGTCTGCTGGTCTGGCCCAGATCGCGCATATCCGGAAACTCCTTCCAGATGACCACGAGTACCTAAGCTCCACAGACAGCGGAACTCCGATGCAGCCTGCAGAAATAATCGACCTTGTGTTAGCAAAAATGCCTCAGTGGAAAAGTTGGTGACGCTTGTTTTTCGTCCAGATGGTGCTGCATTAGACGTTGGTCCCGGAAAGCCAACACGCGTCAACGCGTTGATCGGTGCCAGCCATCGTCGCAACGTTTCTGACCAGCTTCGCAAACTCGAGGCATTGCGTGCAACAGCCGCGCCATGCCAGATCGTTTCCGATTTGAGCATTGTCCAAAACAACCCTTCCATTTGGAAAGCAATACTAGATTTTGGGTACTTCGCTGCGACGTTACCGATTTACACGGTCGAACCTCGTCAACAGGGCATTGACGAACTAGAACTACTAGATCGAGTCAGGGAACAGGCCGAAGGTGGGGTTGGCATCATCACCATTCATCCTACCCCTACCCAGAAAATCATTACTCAGGCACAGTCTCGATTAGTGCCATTTACTTCCAGAGGCGGAGGCATTGTCATCAAAGACCTTGCGGTCTCGCGACGCCGGGAAAACGTTTATGTGCGCATATTGCCTGACATCATTGCTATCTGCCTGAAGTATAAAACCACGATCAGCCTTGGAGCTTCGTTCCGGTCTGCCAACATCTTCGATAGCGCCGATGCTGCACAGATGTCCGAGATCAGACTACAGCTCGAACTAGCCCAACAGATAAAGCGTGAAGGGGTTGGGGTCATCATCGAGTCGCCTGGTCATGCGCGGCCCAGTTCGATTGCGTTAATCGCGGACGCACTTTCATCAAGTGGTGTCCCAATTATGCCCTTAGGACCAATCCCCACAGACGTTGCCGTAGGGCAAGATCATGTTTCGTCCGCCATTGGAGCTACACTCATGGGCTTGAAAGGCGCCGCTCACATATTGGCTGCCGTCACCCGAGAAGAACACACGGGGAATATCCCGACAATTCCCTCGACAATCGAAGCAGTTAGGGCTGCGGCTATAGCCGCCCACGTGATCGACATAGAGATGCTCGGAGCGATCGATGAAGATCTGGCAATAACTGAGCGGCGCGCTGCCACACGCACCTGCGTCGATGGAAAGGTTAGCAAAGGGTGCAATCGATGCGCCGCCAAATGTCCGCTTTACGCAGTGTAAGGCGGAAATTATTTCCTCAATACGTCCGCGCAACATTTGCGATTAGGCAGTCGCATCGCCTACCAATGTGTTTCAGGTGCCGCTATTACGTTCTGCTCGGTGGGCACCCACTACCGCTTGTCAGTCCACGAGTCGATCAAGCGCACTGGCCTCAAGTTCAGGAATTTCCGCGGCCGTCACCATCTCCCATAGCCGCGCGACCCGGCCGATTTCATGGCTCGTCGTCGTTACAAAAAAGCGATCTCGAGCGCGAGAAGCTGCCACGAAAAAGGCCAAGGCTTCCTCATCCATGTCCGCACTTGAGAAAAATCCGTCGTTCTGAAGATGAAGAAAGAATACTGTGTGCGCCTCTAGCCCCTTGCTCTTATGAACAGTCATGAGCTTTACTTGATTTCTGCCCTGGAACTGCGTGATCGCCTCCTGCCAAGTCTCTGCCAAGTCTGCACACTCCTGCAGAAACTTGATGGTTGCGGAGTGTATGGCGGCGAACCTAGCAGGATTTGAATAATCTGGCGCCAGTTGTGAAAGCGTAGTCGTCTCGAGGGAATCGAAGATGGCCGTTGCAACGCTCTCGGCCGTGGTGCCTGACGGAGCGTTGGCCGTAGCGGCTCTAGCGAGCTTAACTGCCTCTCTGATTTTCTGCTCCACCTTTAGTTCGGCAGCCGGCCTGTCGTCCTGGTTACCAAAGATCGGACCGATCATGTTGCGCAGCCTATGGAACGGAGCGCCACTCCGGTCATCGATTGCCATCTGGAGCGCACAGATCACAACATCTGGTAGCGGCTCGGTCATCAGTTCCTGGATTTGAATTTCTCCTAGGGATCGCGCTTCGTTGCGAAGCGTGAGGCCTTCTTCGACAAAGGCGAACGCAAGTTTTTCCTCCAGCTTGTCTGCTCTTTGCCGCGCGAGAAGCATGAAGTCCTCAGGTTTGTACCGGCCGGAACCGACCGCCGCTGCGATGGACTTGGCGATAGCAGTGGCCTCTTCCCTTGCGTTCGGGAAATGAATTGCGCCATCTGTGAGGCGTGGAACGTCAGCTTCACCGCGTGCAGAAGTTACCGGGACTGCGTCAGGTTCTATGTCAGTTGCCATCGCATTTACGATCGCAACAATCCTTGGATTTGACCTGAAATTCGCGGTCAGAGCGATGACATCCGCGCTAAAATCTTGTGCAAATTCCTGGAAGATGCCGGATCTGGCTCCTGCAAAAGTCATGATTCGCTGCTTGCTGTCACCGACGGCCGTGATCACCGCGTCAGATCCCAGGAAAGCTTGCTTCAGCAACGCATACTGCAGTCCGGTCGTGTCCTGGAATTCGTCGAGAAACAAATGAGAATAGGTCAGACGCAGTGCAGACTGCACATTAGGATTATGAGCCAGGATCGTCATTGCCAGGGTGGAAATCATTCCGAACGTTAGCTGGTGGGTTCGGTCCCTTCTCAGACGCGCTGCCCAGTAATGAAGGCCCGCTTGATTAGAGAAATCATCTTTCTTGGGATTGAGCGGCAGCGGTCCCGCTTCGGCGGTTAGTGTCGCGTGACCACGCTCGAGCCCCGTTGCGCTTATTGAGATATTGGCATCTCGTCGAAGGCGGCCAGCGAAATCATCCCAGTCCTGCCAACGTGGCATTATTACTTCATAGTTCCGCTCCGGCCGGCACCATTCCGGAAGCGCCGAACGGAATCGGTCGACGATGCTCTTGGCAAAGGCGTCGAAGGTGTAGCTCTCCAGACGCAGCCCAAGATCTTCACCCGCCCGTGCAGTCACACGGTCCTTCAGGTTTTTTGCGGCATCACGCTTGAAGCTGATCGCGAGAATCCTTCGGGGTGCCTTGCAGGTGTTCGTTTCGAGAAGATAGCTGGCGCGTTGTGCCAGAAGCTCAGTCTTTCCCGCACCGGGACCTGCAACAATGGCTGCGCTTTTATCACTCTTAACAACGTCCAGGGCTGCAGAGTCTAGGTTGATACCATTTCCCGGATGCCATCGGGCTCGCTCGATAATCGACACTAGAAATCTCCCCGGATGTATGGAGAAAGCAGATCTTGGCAACGTCCAAACATGGCTACTAGCGGCTCGGGGCAATCGGCTTTCATCTTATCACTAGAGATATTCGATAGAGCCTCGACGTGGGAGACCGGCTTACTGTTCGACTTGAACAAGGCGTCATACTGCGCCAGTTCTAAGGCAGAGAAGCGATCCGCAGCCTGATAGGCGTCCAGGCCAGAACCATCTTTGCCGAAAACGGATTTCTTGTAGCTGTCGGCGTCATCCGGCGTATCAATCGACGCGACCTTACCATAGCTGTCCGGGTAAGATTTGATCATCATCATGTCTAGGTCGAGTTGGCTCGAGTAGAAGACATTGTTGAAGCGAAGCCATGACATCCAGAAACCAACTTCGATCCCTGTAAGAGAGTCCCATTCCCCAGCTTTTCGGGGGCGAGGAAGTGGCGGTGCATTCACACCGATCTTCTCGAGCTGGTCTGCCGCGTATTTCAATCGCCTCGGCCCAGCTCCTGAACGTCCGAGATCGTAGTCAAGAAGGGTTACATAAGGGATCTTTAGACCGTCCAGCAAACGCCAGAAATGATTGACATGTCTGCCTCCCAGTGGAACGAAGGCAACAAAAGCTGGATCCAGATCCATCTCGGGATCGAGTGATCGCGCGAGTCGTGGTAGCACAATTTCTTCAGAGCGCCCCTCGCCCAGTATCACCAAGCGGGCAAAATAGAGTTCGGGATGGCTCGCGACCGCTTCCTGGATAAATTTTCTGGCGTCAGAGTCGGCTCCAGGCAATGGAATCTCCTTCACGCGAGACGTAAGCGTGAGTGGATCCTGACGTACATAGCGCACCTGGTTGGGATCCACCCTACGCAAAGCGCTGGCTGAATGCGTCGTAAGAATCGCCATGACGGATTCGCTCTGTGCCTGCTCCCGCATCAGGTTGACCATTCGCGAGAGGTAGAAAGGTGCCAAGTGGTTTTCAGGTTCCTCAAGCGCAATAACCGTGAGCCAGGGCCGCGCGACTTCAACGGCGAGGAATCCCTCTGGCTTCATGCGGGTAAGTTCGTCATCAAGCTTGAAAAGCGTCACAACGATCGCGATGTAGAACAGTGATGCTTGCCCCTCGCTAAGTTCTTGCACAGACCTGTGTCGCCCACCAGGTCCCGGTCCGAGCGTTAATGAAAGCTCGCGAAGCGCCCGCTGAAGCTCCCGAGCGAGGACAGTTAAGCGAGGAGATCGAAGGTGACGACCTTCAAAAAGCCGGCCCCAGTTTATTGAAAGTTCTTCGCTGATCTTTTTGATGGCGGGCATGGCGTCAAACATGTTCTGCAGGGTTTCCCACTGCTTGGCCATCGACGCTCGACCGCCTTCCCAGTCCCCATGACGTTCAAGCCAGTTGAGCATTTCTCGAAGAGCGAGCTTCAGTATCGCATTACTGTCTCGTGTCGCGGGAAGGTATCGGATCTGGAAGCGCCGGCGATCGTTAGCAGAGAAGGGAAGCTTGGCAATGTCACGTTCTCCGAACGGCACGTCATCCAGGCTGGTGATCCAGAACATTTGCGAGCTAATATCGTCCTCGTCCATGCCGTAGATCCAACGCGCCTCCAATCGAATCCTTGCTTTGAGAGGTTGGCCGGGGCCGGATGATGACATCGCCCGAAAGATTTCGGGCACTGAATCCGCCTTGTCCTCATCAATTCCATCGCTCAGTTCGGGAAATGCCAGTATGACTTCGATCTCAATCTCTCTCCTGTCGACGGATCGAATCTGATCATCCGGCAGGCCAAGCTCGCCCGACCGATCGTCAAGCTCGTATTCCGAGCTTGCATTAGCATCCTCGACCGTACCAGGTGTTTCATCTGGGCCGAAATGGACGTCCTCACGCGTCAAACGACGGTCTTCCGCACGGGTTGCAAACAGCTTCTGTAGGGCGGCAATTATCGCCGTCTTTCCGGCCCCGTTTGCGCCGACTACCGCGGTGAGTGCAGGATCGAATGAAATGGTCTGCGCTTCATCTCCAAAGCAACGGAAATTCCGAAGCCTCAAACTCTCAATATGCATAAGACCCTCAGCGAACTCAGTTGACGTCAGCGATTCCATACAACCACCTAAAGCAGTGGCATGCAATTGAAGGGGGATACAACTCGAACTGGCGGGGGAGTCGGATGATCGGGCAAACTCTTTCGTTGCTTGGACTGTCAATCCCTCGGCTTAGTCAGGGCCTATTTTGTCCGCGCTACGGACGTGGCAATATCTGTGAAGCTACGGCGCTTTCAGAAGCTCCAGTGAACGGTGCGAACCACAGACTTGAGGGCGCGTCGCTTCCGCGCTCTGAGTGAGGGTACGGCACAGCGCCGATGATAGGCCGAACCCTTTTGGAGCTCGAACACCAGCGCGGCGAAAATCCGGAGGCGGCTCTGAGTTGACGAACGTGCTTAGCTCAGCGGCGCGCATGGCCCGGACGCGAAGGGCCGGAAGCCGCCTGACAGCACTGCCGCATGGCAACTGCATCAAGTCCGAAGAGGGGTCGTGAACCAATCAATGTCGGTGGATCCGCGAGCCTGGACCTTTCGCCCAAGAGCGCCTTCTGCCCTGACCCGAACCCAGGCAGCACATCAAGGGGCGGCGACGCGAAGTCGAGACAATGACGGCGAAACCTGGCAAGGAAAGGTTTCGGGATGTAAGTCGCCGCCTCGAACGGCTGAAATGAAGCCATAAAGTGCCGGGCACTTTATGGCCGTCTCACCGCAAAAATTGAGGTCCGCAAGCGGAAATTATTGCCGCTGGCCCGCCCTGTTGACTGATGCCCAAAGTCAGGGCACAAGGATGGCATCCACGGTCGCTCACGATGGGAAAACAGAGGGAATTTCGAGAATTTTACACTAAGTCATTGAAATCATGTGAGAATCCAGGTCTTCCAGGAAAGTCGTTTGTGACCGATTTCTCGCTCCAAACTGGCGAATATTTCCCGTACCGAAAAGTGGCGTCTTCTCAATAAGTTGAGCGATTTCGGCAGCAGTTCCTTGCGCCATCCACCGTTTTAGAAAGTGGCTAGGAAAATTGGCTGGGGACCCCGCGATCAAATATCGAATAGGCTAGGAAGGAAAAATGTCCGCTCTTGTAGTGTCCAGGACAACAACCGAGCATTCGAGTAACCTGTGATGGATCGGCTCTGTCATGTTCGTTCCCACGCAGTTTGTCAGGAACACACGTACCCTTCTCTTTGTCACCTGATGCCCGGCTCCCTCACAAATCCGGATGACGATTGACGTCCTTATAGAGAAGGTAGCGGAAGCGCCCCGGACCTCCGGCGCAGCACGCCTGGGGGCAGAAGGCGCGCAACCACATGTAATCGCCAGCCTCGACTTCCACCCAGCCCTCATTCAACCGATAGACGGCCTTGCCCTCGAGCACATAGAGCCCGTGCTCCATGACGTGCGTTTCCATGAAGGGAATGATGGCGCCGGGCTCAAAGTGACGATGTTGAGATGCATTTCGTAGCGTATGTCGGACGGATCGATGAAGCGGGTGGCTGCCCAGCGCCCCTCGGTATCGGGCATAGCGTGCATCACGCAATCATCTTCGTGGCTGACGATGGCCGGAGGCAGCTCCAGGCCGTCCACGACTTTGAACGCCTTGCGGACCCAATGAAACTGGATCGGTACAGCACTTTCGTTGCGCAAGACCGATTTTGCGCCCGCGGGCAGATAGGCGAACGACCCGGTGCGCAGCGGATAGTCGCGGCCGTCATTGGTGATCTTGCCCTCGCCTTCGACCACGAAGATCGCAGTCGAGGCCCGTGCATCAGGCTCGGGCCTAACGCTGCCGCCATCGGGCTTCACCTCCATGATGTACCGGGCGAAGGTCTCGGCAAAGCCGCTCAGTGGTCGCGCGATGATCCACCCCCTTGTTTCCTCCTAATGCGGCAGGACGCTGGTGACGATGTCGCTCATCACCGTCTTCGGGATCACCGCATAGGCTGTCTTGAAGACGGCCTTGCTGGAGAGGGTCTGGGTCTGCGGCGGAAGGCCACCAACCTGCGAGAAATACGGATTGCTGCTCATTCTCGTGGCAAGGTTTCAGCCGCTTTCCGGCTCTCCCATTCCTGCGGCGTCAGCGTCTTGATATCGAACTGATCACGCGTCCTCGTGTAGGTGTGTCCGCCCATGCGTCCGACGGCATCCATGAGCTGCTGGTCGATATGCAGGTTCGACGGGTTGACCGCATCGCTGCGGACATAGACGCCGAGCACTTCGCCCAGAATGATCTCGCGGGCCGGGCCAACCTGAAGGGTCGTGTGGCGGCGGCATTCCAGAGCGGCGGGCGCGGCCAGAATGCGGGGGCTTTTCACCATCTGGCCGGGAAAGGTCGCAAGACCCGCCTCTTCCATCTCGTCGACCTCGGGGCCGAACTTGATGGCACAGATTTCCATCTGGTCGACCAGCGCATTATCGCAGATGTGCACGGTGAATTCGCCGGTCTCCCGGATATTGCGGGCGGTATCCTTGAAGCGCATGTCGGAATAGTTCTCGACGCCGATTGCGACGATCGCCGGATCATGGGTTAGGACGTTGAAGAAGCTGAAGGGCCCAGCATTAGGGTGCCCATCCTTGCTCACTGTCGTCACTAGGGCGATCGGGCGCGGGATCACGGTGCCGATGAGGAGTTTGTAACGTTCACGCTCATTGAGCTTGGCGAAGTCGAAATGGGTGTGCTCGGTCATGTCAGGCCTCGGCTGCGATGCGGTGTGTTTCAAGCGGTGTATGGCGGGAGAGGTTCTCGAATCCGTCCTTTGTGACGACATACATGTCGCCGACATTGCAGCCGGCCGACAGTGGCTCGAGCCACTGCGTGTGCAGCACGAACACCATGCCCTCCTCCATTCGGTCGCAATTGTGCGAGGAAATGTTGAAGCTGTTCTGCCCGCCCGCCATGCCGACCGAATGGCCGAGATTGGGATTATGCGGCCCGTGGGTTGCTGGGTAGACATGCATCAGCGTGCGGCCCTGGGCCTCCCAGTCGATGTTCTTGACGTATTGGCGCGGGATTAGCCGCGCGCTGCCATCATCCATCGGCGCCCAGTTGTAAGGCATGGTGCGGGCTTCCGGCGAGGACAGCATGCCGCGCTCGATCATCGGTTCGAAGGCGGCATTGTTGACATCGCGCATCAGCGCGCCAGGCCGGATCAGCTTTTCGGCGCGTTTGACGCCCTCGGTACAGGCCGCCAGCACTTCTTCCTGCCGCTTGGTGATCTCGCCGACGGCAATCATGCGGGCCGTCTGGGCCGTGTAGCCCCGATAGGTGATGTTGGAAACGTATAGATTGATGAGATCGCCCGGGCGGACGACATGGCCGTATGGCTTGCCGCAATGGGTGCCGAACTCGTTGATGCCGATCTGGTAACCGTCGCCGGTCTCGCCGCCGAAGGAGAGTTGTGCTTGCGTGAAGGCGGCGTAGATCTCGTGGTCCGTCACACCGGGCTTCGCCACGTGGTAGGCCGCCTGCGTGGCAATGCCCACAAGCTGGGCTGCGGCCCGGAACATCTCGATTTCGCGCGGCGAGCGAACTTTCTGCATCCGGTCGAGAATGGCATTGTCGGCGACGAACTTGCTCTTGGGCATCAGCTCGTCGAGTCCTGCCCAGAAGGTCAGTGATGTGCGGTCGCCGATACGACCAATCTGCGCCTTCGCCAGGCCCATGCCGGCCAGAAGTTCGGCGCATTTCTCCGCCGTCTTGATGACGCTGTCGCCAGGACGGTCGGCATATTCACGGCCGATCGGGCCGATCTGCCAGATGTCCTCGACGAGAACCGGCTCGCCGCCCGGCGGCAGCAATACGGATTGGGTGAAGAAGGACAAAAGCGTCAACGGCTTGTCGCTGTCGGTCGGGATGATCAGCACGCCTTCGCGCATCCAGTCGCAAATGTAGCGCAGGTAGTGGTTGGACGTGTGGAACCAGCCGACGCCTCCCGTGTGCACGAGCAGTGCGTCATGGCCGGCCTCGACAGCCTGACGGCGGATGCGCCGGAGACGGTCCTCGAACTCTTCGACCGGCAGCGGCAAGGGTGCTGCAAAATCGAAATTCGGCTGAAAATCGGCAAGCAGCGATCCGATGCGATAGGCGCCTGCCTTGGCGGGGCGAATGTTCATGGGAGTTCCTTCCAGAAGTATTGTTCTATGGATCAGGCAGGCCTGGAGGGGGCCAGCACCCTTCGGGCAACCAGCATCACCACCAGGGTCAGCCCGATCAGGATGCCGGACATCGCCGCCACCCGGACATCGAGCGACTCCTCGATCAGCGCGAACATCCGAAGCGGCAGAACGGTCGTCTGCGCGTCTGCGAGGAAGAGCGAGACGGAGACGTTGTCGAGCGACTGGATGAATACGAGGAAGGCACCGGCAAGAATACCGGGCGCCAGGAGCGGCAGGATCACCCGCCGGAGCGTTGTGTACCAGGTCGCGCCCATCACGGTGGAGGCTTCCGCCAGCGACGGGTTGATGCCTTGCGCGACGACCGATGCGGCCCGATACATCAGCGGCCCGAAAACGACGATATGGCCTATTACCGTGAGCCAGAGCGACGGTTGGAAACCGACGAAGTTCGCCACGATCAGCGCCGCAAGACCATAGACGAGGCTCGGCAGGACAAGTGGCGCCAGAAGAAACGGCTCCAGCGCATTGACCGTGCTGCGACGCATCCGCGCCATGCCGATGGTGGCCGGAACGGCAAACAGCAGTGATCCGAGCACCGCAAGGGCTGCGATCTTCAGCGAATTGCCGGCTGCGATATGTTCGGTTCCGGAGCGGACGGGATCGAGGAGCGCCTCGTACCAGCGGAGCGAAAATCCCTCCGGCGGGTATTTGAGCGTCTGGCCCGCCGTAAACGACATGGTGATCGCAATGACAATTGGCGCCACGAGGTAGAGCAAGCTGAGAGTACCGAAGCCGAAGACGAACGCCTTGTAGAGAAAGACCGGCAACGGATTGTCACGACGACTACGCATGGCCGACAAGCCTCCTGTGGCGGGAAATCATGGTCATGGCGACGAGCAGGATGCCTGTCGACAGAAGCAGGACAACGGCAATTGCCGAGGCCATCGGCCAGTCGAACAGCGTGCCGACCTCGCGGTAAATGAGCTGCGGCACATAGACATTGCGCGCACCACCGATGACGGCCTGGGTGACGAAGGAGGCGCTCGTGCTGGCAAAAACGAGAATCCAGCCCGCCAGCAGGCCCGGCAACATCATCGGCAAGAGAACGGTCACCAGGATCCTCCAAGGTCCAGCACCCGAGACCTGGGCTGCCTCGGTGAACTGGACCGGGGTGCGCGACAGGATGGCGATCAGCGGCAGGATGATCAGCGGCAGGTCGATCTGGCACATGGCCAAAACGAGGCCGAGTTCGGTGGACATCAGCGTGAACGGACGCTCGGCCAGTCCGAGCGCGACGAAGGCTTCGCTGATCGGGCCCTGTCGCCCGAGGATGACGATCCAGGCGAAGGTGCGCACGACATTGCTGGTCAGCATCGGGATGAGCGTCAGAAAAATGATGATCTGCCGCGCCGTCTTGCCACTGTGCCAGTAGAGAAGTGCAATCGGAATACCGAGCAAAGTCGTGCTGGCAATCGTCTGGACACCGAGCGTGGCAGTATTGACCAGCACGCGGTAGTTGAATGCATCGCCTAGGAAGCGTGCGTAGTTGTGAAGGGACAGACCGTCGGGGCCGATGAAGCTGAATCCGACGAGAACGGCGAGCGGCGTCGCAAAGAACGCCACCGACAGCAGGAGCATCGGAAGAACGTATGGGAAGCCGCTCGCTTTCATTGTGTGCCCCTCAACCGGCGACGAGAGCGTCGAACTGGCGGATCCATTCAGCACGGTTCTTGTTGATCGCCGCCCAGTCCGGATAGACCAGCGAGGCGAGCTGTTCGCGCGTCACATAGGCCTCGATGCCGGGCGTCAGCTCGACTTGCTTGTTGGTCGGGAACATCTCGGTCGGCGGCATTTTCAGCTTGTCCTGCGCCGCCTTGGAGATGGCGGCGTCCATATAGGCATAGGCCGCATCCGGGTTCTTGGCGCCCTTGGTCAGGTGGATGTTGACCGGGGCTGCCGGAGAGCCGGTTTCCGGCTGGACGAACTCGGCCTTCAGGCCCAGGGCCTTCAGCTTTGCAACATTGCCCGTCGAACACATGAAGACAGCGATTTCGCCCTGCTGGAACAGGGTCATCTGGTGGTTGGTGCTGGCAACGACACCCTTCAGATGCTCCGGGTGCTCCTTGAACAGCTTGAACACGGCATCCATGTCGGTCGGGCCGGAGCCGAAGATCTTGGCGATCTCTGAATAGGCCATGACGCCTGTGTTGGAGGCAAAACCCGTCCACGACACAAGGCCCTGGTAGGCGGGATTTTCGAACAGGTCGCGATAGCCCTTTGGTGCCGGCACCAGATCCGGATTGTAGGCGATGCCATTCACCTCGACGGTGACGGTCGGGCCGTATTCGCCCTGGAAGGCCGGATCGAGCAGGCTCCAGTTCTTCAGCTTCGACGGATCGATCTTCTGGATCAGGTCATTCTCGACGGCGATGGCCATCTGGCCGGGCGACATCAGCAGCGTGTCATAGGGCGGGTTGCCGGGGCTCGCCATGACCTTGGCAAGCTGGTCCTGTGCCATGGCAGGCGCGACCGTGAGGTCGAAACCCGCTTCCTTGACGAGCGGCGTCAACGTCGTGCGATAGGCATCTTCCCAGTTGCCGGGGAAGGTCGCGGCGACGGCCGTGCCACCAGCGGCACGGGCTGCGAAGGGCAGTGTTGCGGCTGCGGCCGCACCGGCGGCGAGCAGTCCGAAATGGCGTCGTGTGATGTTGAAATCCTGCATCTGTTCACCTCTGTTGTCGTTGTTCATTCACGGGATGCTTCCGGTTCGCTCGGAAAGGCGTGACACCTCATGGTGTCAATCTCGGCAAAGAGCTGGGCTCCAGGCTCGGGAATGAAGGTGGAAGGTCCACGGACCTGAGACGCGCGCAGGCCCGTGCCGTCCTCGAGAAGAAGATCATGGACGAGCGTCGGCCCAAGCGGCACGGACACCGTGAGCCGAGCAGGCAATGACCTGTCACTCGGAGCCGTGGACAAGCGGACGTCTTCCGGACGGCAGGTGATGGTGACCTTGGAGCCGAGCGTGAAGTTCAGGCGGCGGGGCAGAACGACCGCCTTGCCATCGGCGAGCGCAAGGATGGTTGCGTCTGCGTCCAGTCGCTCCACTGTTCCATGCAGCACATTGGCCTGGCCGATGAAGGTATTGACGAACAGTGTCTTCGGCCGGTCATAGACGGCCATTGGCGTGTCGATCTGCTCGACATTGCCCTTGTTCATCAGCACAAGCCGGCCTGCAAGGCTTTGCGCCTCTTCCTGATCATGCGTGACGATCAGGGTCGTGATGCCAAGGGTCTTCTGCAAATGCAGGAGTTCGACCTGCAGGTCGAAGCGGAGCGCGCGGTCAAGCGCCCCGAACGGCTCGTCGAGCAGAAGAAGCGAGGGCCGGCCGGCAATGGCGCGGGCAACCGCGACACGCTGCTGCTGGCCGCCGGAAAGTTCGCGCGGCAACCGATTGCCAAAACTCTTCAACTGCACGAGCGACAGCATTTCCTCCACGCGGTCCCTGCGCTCAGCGCGCGGCATGTGCTGGCAGGCGAGCGGATAGGCGATGTTCTCTGCCACTGTCAGATGCGGGAACAGGGCGTAGTTCTGGAACACCATGCCGATGCCGCGCGACCGTGCGGATACATTGGCGAGCTCCTGCCCGCCGAGCTGGATGGCCCCGCTCTTCGGATGGATGAGCCCCGCGATGGCGCGCAAGACTGTCGACTTGCCACAGCCACTCGGCCCCAGAAGCGCGACGATCTCGCCGGCCTCGATGTCGAAAGAGATGTCGCTGATCGCGTTCTGCCCACCATAGCTATGGGTCAAACCCCGGACGCTAAGCCGCTTCCCCTCTGTAGCCTTCGAGGTCTCTGCCATGGATATCCCCTCCGATTGCGCCGTAACGTCAAAGCGCTCGGTGCTTGGCGGCACCAAGAAGAGATGCGGTCGTTCGACGGTGTTGAGTTTAGTGTGGGTCATGGAAAGGGAGTTGCAAGCGTTGTGCCAGTTTGCGATCTCGAACCAAACAGAATAGGTAACACACGGAAATTACAAACTTAAATTAGCTTTCTATAGTTTCGAAAAATTTTTATAATGTTGAAAATTAATTTTTGACGAATATAAAAAATGTGCAAAATTCGTAGATGAAGATTATATATTGAGCAGCATTCCCGGCTTGGATTGGGATCTCTTGGTGGTTGTTTCGGTTTAAATCGCCGGATATCACGATCCCCAACACCTGAAAGTCAGAGAAATATCGAGACAAAGCAAAAACTTAGGCAATCGATCACCAGTTCGAAAACCGTGACTGATGCCGGAGCTGATTCTCTAATCAGAATCTTTCGGAACTTCATGCGAATGTTTGTGCGGAGGATTGAAAATTCTCCAAGGTGGAAAATACTTGTTTAAAAACAGTCCTCTAACAAAACTCCGATCAGAATGGCACGCCGCTTGCATCGAAGAATGCGTAAATTCACGTCGACAAAAAAGGCGACAAGGGGATCACATGCGCAGCTTCAAAAAAAGTCTTAAAGGCGGCCTGGCCGGCATCGCATTCGCACTGCTTTCGACTTCAGCACACGCCGCAGAAGGTACTACTATGAAGATGGTGCCGGATGCAGATGTCGCCAAATTGCCTGGCGTCGCCTTCGAACAGACACTGGCGGACCGCCTGCCCTCTGCCATTAAGGACAAGAAGATCCTGAAGGTGGCGACCGACCTGACGCCGCCGATCAGCTTCCAGGCAGAGGACGGGAAGCTGATCGGGATCGATGCCGATATTGCAGCAGCCCTGGGCGTCATCCTCGGCATCGACGTGCAAATGACCAATGTCGGCGCCGGCGCCGCAATCGTGCCGGCCGTGCTCTCCAAGCGTTTCGACATGACCATTTCCGGCATCAACGACGATGTGGAGCTGGAAAAGCAGGTCGATGTCATCGACTACATGTTCGACGCGACGACGATCATGACCATCAAGGGAAACCCGCTCGGCATCAAGGGCATGGAAGACCTCTGCGGCAAGAAGGTCGCCGTGCCGGTCGGCACGTTCCAGGCGCGCCTGGTGGAAGCCGCATCGGCGAAATGCGCAACACCGATGTCGATCATGTCGATCCCGAAAATGCCCGACGTCCTGCAGGCTGTTCGCACCGGCCGCGCCGATGCTACCGTCAACGGTTACGCGACGAGCGTGTACACAACGGAAAACCAGACCGGCAAGGGAGTCGGCTTGCAGGCGCTACCCGAGGTCCGCCTCGCCGTGGGTTATCTCGGCATGCTGACGTCGAAGGACAATCCGGACCTGCGGGACGCGGTCATCGCCTCATTGCAGCATATGGTGGACAGCGGTGCCTACAAGGCGATCATGGAGAAATGGGGGCTTGGTCCGCTCGCCGTGGCGACCGTCAAGTTCAACGACGCCGCCAGCATGCCGGTGAACTGAGCCATGGCGTTTTTTGCTCACCCCGTCAGCATGGCCATCGCCCCGCCGGTCGGCACGCCGATCCGGTGGGGGCAGATCACATCAGGCGCCGTCGCGATCCTCGCGGTCGTGCTCATGATCACGATGATCGCTGGAAACCAGAGCGTCCAATGGGGTGAGATCCCCCGTTACATGGTCGATCCGGTGATCCTCGACGGCGTTGTCCTGACCTTGCAATTAACCGCAGGCGCGATGGTGTTCGGCATTGTCGTCGGTTGCATCGTTGCCATGATGGCGACAAGCCAGAACATCGTCTTCAAAGCAATCGCCGTCGCCTTCGTCTGGTGGTTCCGCGGCGTTCCGCTGATCGTCCAGATCTTCTTCTGGTTCAACATCGCGTTGTTCATCCCGATGGTCGGCGTCGGAGATTATCAGATCTCGATCAACGAGCTCGTCACCCCAGCGCTTGCAGGCTTCCTGGCGCTTGGCTTGCATGAAGCCGCGAACATGAGCGAGATCGTCCGCGGCGGATTGACCGCCGTTGATGGTGGCCAGCGCGAGGCGGCTTCGTCACTGGGCTTGCGCCCACTCCAGACCCTTCGAACAGTCGTCCTGCCCCAGGCTATCCGGCTGATCGTGCCGCCGACCGGCAACCAAGCGATCGGCATGCTGAAGGCGAGCGCCATCGTCTCCGTCATCGGCATGCAGGACCTGCTGACCCAGGCCCAGGCCATCTACGCCCGCAACTTCCTTGTCATCGAGCTGCTGTGCGTTGCCTCGCTCTGGTACCTCCTCATCACCAGCGTGGCATCGATCGGCCAGCATTTTCTGGAAATGCGCCTCGCCCCGAAAGGCAGGACCGCCAACGCACAGAAAGGCCCGCCCCGGCGCGCCTGACACCTTACCCGTTCAATCCGTCAAGAAACCAGGATCGCCATTGCAGCGCATCCGACCAGGAAACATCGAGGAGCAGATCATGAGACTAGGCATCGACGGACAAAAACTGCCCGAAGCCAAAAAGCGCGGACCAATCAAAAGCCTCGACCACGTCAAGGACCTCGGTCTTGGGGGCATCTTCTTCAGCACAATCCTCGATATGAGCGAGACTCTGGACAAGGGCGCATTGGCCGAGATCCGCGCCAAGGCGGACGAACTTGGGCTTTATCTCGAAGCCGGTGTCGGCAAGATCAATCCCTATTGCAGTTCCGAGTCTCCCGAGTTCCGAGCGATCGGCGATGGCGACGTGATCCTGGGCTTCACCCGAATGATCGAAGCCAGTGCGGCCATCGGCTGCCGCGAGCTCTGGGTGTCGCCAGGCAATTTCAAATCGGAATATCGCGGGCGGCTGGCCAATGATCGCTTCCGCACTGATGTCACCTGGGACGAGCAATTGCTGGCCATCGAAAAGGTGCTGCTCAAGCTCGCACCGGCGGCTCGTGACAATGGCGTCCATCTCAACATGGAGACCCATGACGAAATCACCTCGTTCGAAATTCTTCGACTGATCGAAAAGGTGGGCGAGGATTGCATGGGTGTCGTTTTCGACACCGCCAACGGCCTGCAGCGCGCAGAACATCCGGTGTTTGCCGCAAAACGCGTCGCTCCCTATGTGCGACAGACGCATATCAAGGATGCCTATGTCGGCCATGCTGAAGGCGGTCTCGATTTCCAGACCCGTCCGGTCGGTCGGGGAATTGTTGATTTTGCGACGATTATCCCTATCCTCGCCAAGGCCAATCCCGAGCTGAACCTCTCCCTCGAGGTTGCGGCCTCCGTCGCGGACAAGCCGCGCAAGGCCAATCCGCGTCAGTGTATCGAGATCGACGACCCCATCTGGCGCGCCGGCCATCCGGACCTGACAACGGAAGAACTCGAGGCTTATCTGGCACTGGTGGACGATTTCGAGAAACGCGTTGCCGCCAGCGAGATCCCGGACTGGGAGACCTATGAAGCCAGCCAGTATGGCTACCCGACCTATGCACAGCAGTCCTATGGCTACAGCGAAGCATTGGTGTTCATCAAAACGTCGGCCCGACATATCGAAGACGTGTGCGCAGCAAGCGGGATTGCGCTCCCGACATCCGCCACGAAGCAGCGGGCAGCCTGACATGCTCGAGGCAGTGCGCTGGCGGCTCTATTCGCCAGCGCTCTGCAAAAGACAGGGAAGATCTCGACTTTTGGAGCCAAGCGCATTTACGCAGGAATATTATCATGAAAATAATCAGGCGTTTGGACTGAAGTGGAAGCAGTTATGAAGAGGACAACACGACGTCAAGGCACAAAGGCCGCGCCGAAGGCCAAGGGCCCGGTGGATGCGACCGAGAACGCCAACGACGACGTTACGGAACGCATCCGCATCACGCTTGCCAAAGCAATCGGTGAAGGCGCGCTGAGACCCGGCGTCAAGATCCTCGAGGATGCCATCGCCGACCATTTCGGTGTCAGCCGTACGGTCGTGCGCGGCGCGCTGGGTGTGCTGGAAAGCGACCATCTGCTGGAACGCAAGAAAAACCGCGGGACTTTCGTCGCAGAGCCCGGCATCGAAGAGGCGAAAGCACTGTTCGATGCCCGCCGCAAGCTTGAGCACGTCATCCTCGAACTGGTTGTCGACCGTGCGACCGCCGATCAGCTCGATGCACTAGAGAAGCTCGCCGACGAGGAAGAGCACATCCATCATCATGGCGACGAGAAGTCGAAGACAGTGCTGTCAGGCAAGTTCCACGTCGTTCTGGCAGAGCTTGGCGGCAATGCCGTCCTGACGGAGATACTGTCGAAGATCGTCGCCCGCCTCTCGCTTGTCATGGCGCTTTACGAGGAGGAGCGGAAAGACGATTGCGGCGCGGATCATCACCGCCTGATCGTCAGCGCCCTGAAAGCCAAGGACCTGGCCAAGGCGCAGCAGTTAATGGACCATCATCTCGCGGACATCGAGGGGCGCGTTCGGCTCACCGAGGGACAGGGCGATCGGCATACATTCCTTGCGGTGCTGGAGAACTTTTCGTGAGCACGATTTTCTTAGTGTTCGACGGTCCGAGAAGTTGAAACCCAGCTTAGGGTTACCGAGTCCCAGTCGCATAACAACGCCCTCCCGGTAGCTTTCGTAGATTGGGCAGAGGAGAGCACAGCCTATTCGACGGTAAAGCATCAAAAAGTCAGAAGATGTGCTTTTCTCTGAGAACTTATCAGCGCTCCGTTGACACGACTTAAGGGGTCGTAAAGCGGAAATAATTTCCACGACGGTCGGTCGCGTCGCATCCGCCGAATGTCTGCTGTCTGTCCTAGCCAAGGTTCCCTGTGATTCAAAAAAGGGGCACAACGCAGCCCTGCTGCGATAATCATCCGTCCGGTGGTTTCGCCCGCTCAAAACGGAAATTATTGCCGCTAACCCGTCCTGTTGACTGATGCCCAAAGCCAGGGCACAAAGGTAGCATCCACGGTCGCTCGCGGTAGGAAAATACAGGGATTGTTAAGGGATACTCACTAAGCCATTGAAATCATGTGATAATCCAGGTTCCCCAGCCAATTCTCCCAAATTCCTGTTATCCTTCAGTTTTCCAGCCGCGCCGGATCCCGTTTTGGCATCATTGGCGACCTGATGCCCAGAACTGATGCCCAGAGGTGATGCCCATGTGCTAATGAGGGGGAAGGCGTCGGCTCTGGAACGACAGGGCATTTCGTCATGGCCGTTCGCCACGAGGTCGAGAATCTCATCCGCCGCGGAAACATCTTCTATTGGAGGCCGCGCATCCCGGCGCACTTCACCGCCTGTCCGAGTGGCAGCCGGCTTTCACTCAGCCTTCAGGTTTCCGATCATAGAAAGGCGCAGATGGTTGCGCGCCGGCTGAACACCCGGCTCGCGGAGATGCGGTTTGTCGAACGGGAACGCATGTCGACACGGGAACAGCTACAAAAGCTCTTCATTCAGGTTCGAGACGAGATGCTCGATCACCTGGAGGACGTCAGCGTCGCAGCCAAGCGCAACGGCCGCGCCGACGATATTGAGGAACTCGAGCACGATCTGGAAATGGGCTGGGCCTACAAGCTGCTCGCCCAGTTCGGGCTTCGTCGCGAACTGACGCTGGAAGACGATTGCAGCGGTACGACCTATCTCCTGAAAAACGGCGTACCGGCCTCCCACATCCCGGCAATCCGGGCAAACCATCGGAGCGAACTCAAGCGCTCCATCCAGCCGAGTTTCGAGAACAGCATCCGCAAGCTGATGCAAGCCTTCGACATCGACGACAATCCGATCAACCGTGAGAAAGCGGCTTCCCGCTTCTTCGAAGGCAAAGCGGAAGCCCTTCTCGACGTCGACGATCGCCATCCCATTGCCGACCGCACCCTCAGCGAGTTCACCGGCGGTGGCCGTCCAGCACTGACGCTTGTCCCCAACGCAGCCGAGCAGCCAAAAACCAAGGAAGCGGTGTCCTCGCCAGAACCCGTCATCGCGGCGGACGATACAAGCTCTCCGGCGAATGAAGTGAAGCCCGCCGCCGATCCGCAACCCGTCGTAGCCCTCGCTGCGTTCGAGAGCGAATGCAACAAATTGATCGCAAATATGGGAGCGGAATGGGAGCCAGCGACGGCGCGCGACGTCCTGGCGCTCGTCCGTCTGTTCAAGACTGTGCTCGAGGAAAACCGCGTCGAACATTCTGGGCAGATCACTCAGTATCACATCGGCAAGCTTCGCCAGCACTTCAACGACATTCCGGCGCGCTGGGGCCAGAGCCACCGCATGCGTGCCATGTCTGCACCGGAGCTTCGGGCCGAGGGCGAGAAGCTGAGAGCCGCCGCAGCCGTCACGGGCGAAAAGGCCAAGGTTGGACTGACAGCGGGCACTATCAGGAAGCACNGCGGTGACCGGCACTCCATTGAGCATCGAGCCATGGGAGATAAACTTCAAGCGAGTTCTCTCGCACGCGGAACACGTTGGAGCGCTGACCGCGTAGCACCCGCCTGACGAGGCCACGACTGTGCCCGGTGCGACGAACGATTTTGAACCGCCCCGGCTTTGCCGGAGACCGTTTGGTTTAAGTTATGCGGCCATGGCTGGCGCGTCCAGCATGGCATAGTATCGTTCTTCTGCCTCGGCTGGCGGTATGTTGCTGATAGGCTCCAGAAGGCGTCGGTGGTTAAACCAGTCGACCCATTCCAAAGTGGCGAACTCCACGGCTTCGAAGTTTCGCCACGGTCCTCGCCGATGGATGACCTCGGCCTTGTAGAGACCGTTGATCGTTTCGGCGAGAGCA
>NZ_JBHGAP010000013.1:0-127271 GCF_042610495.1 Rhizobium sp. SG2393 | reverse complement strand
TGCATGCAGACCCCAGCCACTGGCTGGGATAGAAACGCGATCTTCTTCGCCAGTTCCGGCCGGGCGGCTGCATGCAGACCCCAGCCACTGGCTGGGATAGAAACCTGGGCCTCCATCGATGCCGCAGATGCGGACATCTGCATGCAGACCCCAGCCACTGGCTGGGATAGAAACTCCTGATCGGCGAGGTCGCCGCAGACTTCCTCGTCTTCTGCATGCAGACCCCAGCCACTGGCTGGGATAGAAACGTCGGGGTGTCGCCGTTGAACTCGAACATCTTCTGCATGCAGACCCCAGCCACTGGCTGGGATAGAAACCCCGTGGCAAGGTTCGCCACGCCTAGGCCGTAGCTGCATACAGACCCCAGCCACCCGCTGAGGGTCGCCATCCGGCCAGTGCAAATCACAGATCCGGCCCTCCACGCTGACGGGGAGGGCCGGCTGTGTGCGCCGGAACTGTCGGTTGGGCCTTGGCTGGCGGTCAGGCGTCAGGCGCGATCGACGTCGTGGGTCACATCGTAGCTGCGCACCGCAAAGGTGTTGGTGTCCACATATTGCACGTGACGCCGATCGACCAGCGTGGCGAAAGCCATGCCGGCGGCGCTGCACAGGGCCTTTCCGGAGGTGATGTCGACAAGGATATCCTCGTCCCGGTAGCCATGGACGGTGAGAAAGTGGGTATTGACGCGGTAGAGGATCTCCACGAGGTCGGGCATGCTCTCGTATTGAACGGCCTGCGGCAGCCGCATGCCGGTCCGGTAGCCCGGGATTTCCAGTTCGTCCGGCGTCATCACCCGCACATCGCCCATGTCGTGATGTTTCAGGAACTCGCCGAGAAAATCGCGGAAGACGGGCATGACGTCGATCGAGCCGATGCTGGCGGCACCGACCGGCAGGGACGGGATCACGATGATGCGCCGCAGCCGCGAATTGCCGAGAATGTGGGGGCGCAGCGCCTCGATATTCATGCGCCAGTTGAAATTGCGCGCGCTGAAACGCGCCGAGATCGCATCCCGGCGCCCGGCATCGTTGTCCAGCCCCGTCACGGCGTAGGCAGCCTTGCGGACCGTGTCTCTATCCGGGGGAGGCACGTTTTCGCCGGCCAGTGCGGAGCGTTGCTGGACGATGCGGCGGCTGGAGTCCGCGTCAGTGAGAAGGCGGACATGCCGGGCCATCGCCATGACCTCGTCCTTGTAGGCGTCCATGCCCGCCTGCGCCTGCTCCGCCGTCTGCATATGGCCGGGCACGCTGAGGAACATGGTCACGACGCGGGCATTGTTCGGCGGACCGAAATGCACGACAGGCCGCATTTCGCTAAGATCGCGCGCCGCGAGCCGACGCAACTTCCAAACGATGGCAAGAAACACAAAGAGCAGCAAGCCGAAGCGCAGGACCAGCAGGCCGAAGGGGCTGTCGACCGCCGGATCGGCGACAGGTGCCGCAGGCGAGGCCGAAATGGCGCCTGCGCCCGGATACGACTCCACCGCCCAGAGACCCAGACTTCTCGCCAGACTGCTCGCAAGCGTCCAAAGGCCATCCAGAATCGGCAGGATCAGCGGCTCGATCATGGTGCTGATGAGGTTCACGATCACGACGAGCCCGACAAACCAGCAGATGGTCTTCCAGTTCAATCCGCCGACGCTTTGCAGCGCCTTGAGGGCGAGATGCGCCTCGCGGTTCGGGTTCTCCCGCCTTTCCTGCCGTCCACCGTCGCGGCCCTGTTCATCCCTCATCGACATTCCCCACGCGTTTGACCACATATTCCTCCAGCCGCGCATGCGCCCGGCGCAGCTCGTCTGCTGACAATTCCCGCCCGTCGCGCAGGTCTTCCGGGAGGTCCAGCGCCAGAAACAGGAACTGGGCGCCCGCCGCGCAGACGGTGGCGGCCAGATGGATCGGCAGTGTTCCCATCACAACGTCACCGGAGGTGATGATCGCCGGATCGAGATGCCTGAGATGGTGCGCCGTGATCCCGAGGTTCCGCGCCCAATCCACCGCGCCGGGATGACGGGAGATGAAGTATTCGGTCATTTCTTGCTGTATTCCGCCCAGGAGGTCGCGAGGCGCTTACATTCATTCTTGTCCGTCAGCACCGGTCTTGAACCGTTCGGGAGCGTCGCCTCGAAGTCACCATTGTCAAACAGCTTGGAGATGACGCGAATATCGTCACCTCCGTAATCGACGACCTCGCCAACCGCCGGAACCCAGGCATCGGCCATCTGTCTGGCGGCAAGTTCTTCCGCTTCCCGCATCTGCTTCTCCAGTTCCTGCCTTATACGAAGCTCGTCTTGCATACGAATACGCTCCGCCTGTGCACGGGCGGCCCGTTCCTCACGATTCTCCATCCGCCCGAAACCGATCGCCGTTTTCGCGCCCGCGCCGATCCAGTCCAGCGCTTCCGACAGCAGCGTGAACGCCCTGCCTACATCGTCGACATCGCCTTCGCCGCGCGGCGCGATGGCAAACAGGAATTCGGTGTTTTCCTTCACGGCGAGGAAAGGGATCGGATTGGGGCTGACCCAGTCGCCCGGCTGATGCCTCTCCGGCCTCTCACTCAGCCGCCAGTCCCCGATATGCGGGGTGATGATCTCGGCCACGAGTTGCACCGGCTGCGTGGGCAATGCGTCGAAGACGATCACGCTGCCGACGCCCTCGGGCTCGTCCCTGGCATTGACGGGGCCGAACAGCCGACCGATCTCGGAGGACTCCTTTTTAGCCCACAGCCGCGCATAGGCACGCATCATCCCCTTAATGGAAGAACCGGGCAGGTAGGGAATCCCGAGCGTGTGGTGAAAGAGCATGCCGTTTTCGATCGGGTGCTCGATCCCCGTTCCGGTGACCAGCCGCCCCGTCGTCTCATAGGCCCTTGCTTCCCCCTTGATCGCCTCCACCAGTGTGCTGAGGCGCGAGACGGCTGCCTTGATCTCCCCGGCATCCCCGCTCGGAAACGTGGCGACGTCCTTGCGCGCACCCGTCGGGTAGAGACCCGTTTTCGGCCGCTCTCGGAACTGCGCCAGAACCCAGCTCATCTTGCCGCCGTAGGTCTCGTTCTCCCCGCCAGAGGCCGGCGTGATCTTGTCAAAGCCTGGTTCCCAGAGATCGAAGAACTTCGAAAAATATAGACCCCGATTGATCTGGCGCAGATTGATGTCGGCCTTGCGGGGCGGAAGAGGCATGCTCATTCGGCCCCTCCCTCATCCCGCAGAAAGGCGACAGCGAACTTCTTCAGCCATTCCAGATAGGCCATGGTTTCGGCCTGCACCTGCAGATACGTTTTTTCATCCGTCATGATGGTCTGAAAAATCCGCTTGGCGCGTTCCTGCGGATCGGTGGGCATCGGCGGTAAACTTTGGCGGACGGGTCCCGAGGTCCAGCCATCGCAGAGCCAGTCGGCGACATCGGCAAAAAGGGCGCGATGCCCGGGCTTGCTGCCCGCGTTGAGCATCGCCAGCGCCTGGCCAAACCCGCTCTGGATGATCGTGGCCGGGAGGCCCTTCACATAGGAAACGTATTTCCCGTAGCTAGCGGGAGCATCTTTTTCCGTCTGGCGGCTCTCGATGCGTGCGAGCGCATGCAGCGCGCGCTTCTGGTCAAGGGACGGTTTGGTTTGGGGTTTTGCATCAGGCATTGCTGCCTCCTGCCGGGCCGGTGACGAAGGCTGCCCGGAACCAGCCCTGGCCGATGGTCTCGTTTCCGCCCATCTGAATGTATGGCTGCTTCCCGATCGCCGCGCGAAGGAGGCTGACAGCATCGGCCCGCCGCTCTCCCAGCAGCAGATAGAGCACCGTGTCGGGCGCCAGGCTCTCTTCATGCCAGAGGTTGCTGCTGATCTTGTCGTCGCCCAGCACGTTGCGCGTCATCACCGGAAGCGCATAGCGCGCGAAAAATGTGAAGTTATCGTCCGACAGAAGGATCAGGCGGCGGTCGACAAAGCCTGCCGCCGCCTGCAGCACGTGCGTCTTCAGGAAATCGAGGGTGTCCGCGGGAATGTCGCCGCCGTGGGAGAACTCCCGCTCTTCAAGCCCGATCGTCGCGTCCCTGGTTGCCGCACCCAGATAGGTGCCGGATTCCACCGATATCGAAGGCAGTGCCGGAAGCCCTTCAAGGCCGGCGCGCCGCATATCCCGCCAGAAGCGATCCAGCAGCGCCGGGCAGGTGACCCATTTGAAGGCATCCGTGAGCGAGCGCACCGGAAGCAGCAGCAGGCGTGCATCGGAAACGAGCAGGTTGCCGGCCTGCAGGTCGTCCCCGGCATCCGCACCCCCGGCGCCTTTCGGCCCGAAAAGGCGGTCGATGGCGCTCTGGCCGAACTGAGCTTTTTCACCCGACCAGACCCTCAGCGCACCCTTGACACCGGAACCCGGCACGAAGGGGTAGCTTGTCGCCCGCTCCCGCGCCACCGGCAGGTCGAGGGCGCCGGCGGATTGTCCGGTCCCGACATGAATATGGGTTTCTGCAACCAGCGACAGGATCGTCGCTTCAAGAGTCTTGCTCACCACTGATCTCCGTCACCATGATCCAATAAGATACTGGCCAAAGCCCCATGCGGCGCCCATTCCTAGCCCGGCGCCGATGGGGCTGTCCGGCGGCACGGCCTCGCCTTCTTCGAGTTTCATGAAGAAAACCGATCCCGCCGGTATGGCCCGGCGCAGGGGGATCGGCTGCCGGGCCTTTGAATCCCAGCCGCCAATCGGCACCGCCTTGCCAAGGCAGGCGCTGACGATCGTGCCGGGCAGATCCCCCAGCCGCCCACCGGGCTCCAGCGCCGCTTCAGGCACGAAAGAGGAGGTGAGGATGACGCAGTAGCGATTGTTTGCCGGGGACAGCGACCTTTTCGGGGCCGACCACCCATCCGCCGACACGGAGACGCTCGCCATGCGATGCTCGCCCCCGAAAGGCTGGAGAACGTCGAGCGTTTCGATGCCGTTCGCCGCGTCGCCGTCGGTGTCCCAGCCGGTCATGGCAAGCCCGATCGACACATCTCTTGCCATGCGGACGTGGGTTGCCGTGTAGAGCGCACCCGGGGTGACGGATCTGGCCGTTGCGTCGATACCGATGCCCACGCGCGTTTCCATCGCCCACAGATGATCTGTCTCGATCACATCGTCCTTCGCCGGCAAGGCCCCCGAAGCAATTTTGGCCATCCCCGCCGATGTCACCCACCGGCTTTCGATCGGTTTAATTCCGACGACGTCGCTCGTGGCCGATGGCAGTTGGACATCGGATCCGAGATCGCAGGTTCGTCCCTTTCCGGGCGCCAGGCGGACAAGTGTATCGCCAGCGGCGCCCTTGCCTTCCATGACATGAAAGGGGATGCGATAGAGCGGCTGACCTGCGCGCAGGACCGTGGGCGCGGAGAAGGCGAGAGGCCCGAGGCAACCGGCTCGGCGCCAGTCGGTTCCGTCTCCGAGCCTTGACGGGTTCCAGGTCTTGCGCTGCGGATCGATCAGCGACCAGAGTGCGACGCGGGCAGCCCCGACCAGGCTGGGCGGATGCGGCGGGAACACGCTGACGGCCCGGCTCGCACCCTCGTCGGCCTGGTTGAACGGACGGCCATCGCGAAACATCAAGCTGTCAATGGCCTCGAAGATCAGGTGTCGAACGGATGACGTCATGGTCAATCGCCTCGCTTTCCCGTCGTCCCGTTCCACAGGCTTTCTGCGCCGAGGAAATGCGCCAGAATCGCGCTATCGAACTGGTAGCTAGCCGAGACATGTTTCTCGTTTTTCTGGCGAAACGGCGTAAAGCCGATGTGAAGAAGGGGCTTGACCGCGGCGTCAACCGCCTCCGCGGGCAGGTCCGAACGCCGGGGTTGCTTCCTGTATTCCGCCGAAAGCAGGGCACGCACGACGTTGCGACGGGAGAAAAGTAAACCCTCCGCCTTCCGAGCCTCCTGTTCTGAGAGAGACTGGTCGGTAAGCGGGGCGTATCTCGACCGGACATTATAGAGAAATCCGGTCGAATACTGATGTGGCGCGCGCGCGACCTCGAGGAGACAGTCGATCGGATTCGGCTCCGCTTCCTGCACCGGATCCCACGTTGTCGTCCAGTCCACGGCAATGCCACCGGGTTTCAAAACGGCAAGGGACAGACTGTCACGCCCGTTGGCCTTCTTGGCGATCTTATCGAGATAATGATGCGCGGTATCCAGCACCGTGCGCAAGGCGATCTTGTACTGCGCGATCACGATCGTGCCTGAAATCGTGAAATCGGCCTTTTCAAGCTTCGATGACGCCATCGCCGCGTGAAACGCCTCCTGATAGGCCCTGCGCAAGGCGCGCGCCGCATCAAGTGCGGTATCCAGCGGCAGCAGCGCCAGCACGTCGTCGCCGCCGGCGTAGATCAGCGCGCCGTCCGACGGGTTTGCGCCCTTGCCCGGCGCGAAGTAGTCCTTGACCGCACGGGTGAAACGCGAAAGCCCGTCCTTGATGACATCGGAATGCGTTCCGACATGTTCCCCGATGCGGTCGCCGTCCATCAGAAGCAGGGCGTAGAACTCGGTGGGGCTCAGCCCCTGCCGCTCCGGCGTGTCGCGGGTCAGGTGATCGTAGGCAGCCAGAAGATTGCCACGCTCGCCGGTGGGCGTCAGCGGCCATGTGATCAGCCCGTCCCGGTGCAGAAGGTGACCGTCAAGGGCAAAGAACTTCGTCTTGGGCAGGCCGAACAGCTGGGTCGTGGTTTCCCCGAAGAAGCCGCTTTCACTTTGTCCGAGGGATTGACGCACGCTGTCGACAAAACGCTCACGCTCCGTCTCGGTGGTCGATCGCTCGGCCCATTGCAGCCAGGGAAGGGCGGCCATATAGCTCACCGACGGCCAGTTGACGACATTGACCGCATCGCCTCCCGGCCGCCAGCCGAGGATGTCAGCCTCCTCAAGATCATCCAGCAGCGGAAAGAGCCGCTTGACCAGCGCGATGGCGCAAAGGCGTTCCGACGTGCCAATATTCAGTTCGCCGAGCCGCCGACGAGAGTCGCTGTGTTGATAGGTCTTTTCGCGCAGCGCGGCATAGAACGCATCCTGATCGACCCTGTTCTTCAGCCGGCTATACCCTGATATCTCCTGGTAATTGCCCATCAACACGCAAAGGTCGCCGCCTTCTTCGCTGGCGGTGCCGTCGATGAACTGCAACTCGTCGCGCCAGTTCTTGCGCTGGTCGAGCCATGTGACATCGTCCTGCCCATCGTCTCCCGCGACCCAGGCGGTCTGCCAGAAGGACAGGATCTGCCGATCCCAGATCGCGCGCGTCCCAAGCCCTTTGTCGGCGACGGGCTCGATGAACTGCGTCCAGATTGCCTCGGAAAGCGCCTTCCAGGCATTTTCAATCGCCGACACGCAGATCTTGCCAGCGTCGCCCGAGACAGCGCTGACATCAGCCTTGAACCGGTTCGGCAGGGATCCGACGAAGGGCGCTTCCGGCACTTTTTTGCCGGACGAACTTGCGCAGATGGCCCGGAAGATGTCGTCCCCCGCGATATCCGGAAAGATGATCGTCCCGCCCTTTGCGATGAGCGCTTCCATTGCCTTGCCCGAGAGCCACGACAGGAGGAAGGATCCGGCCCACAGATCGCGCGTGCGCCGTGCATCGGCGATGAAGCCCTGGACCGGTCCCAGGCTGAAATGCAGAATGCGCGTCATCAGCCTTCCCTCGAAAAGATTGGACGGAGTTTGAGGTAGGGACCCTTCTTGCTGAAGGGCTTGTCACCCTTTGGTGGTGATTCCTGTGACAGGAAGTGCTCGAGGACTGGTAAGCCATCTCGCTCGAAGTCGTAGGCGAGGTTTGTCGCCCGGTTGGACACTTTGGTTTCGACCGCCACAGCTTTCGGTCTGCCTGTCGTGTGTTCAACTTTTGGAAGAAACTGTGCAGGCAGGAGTGAAAGCGCGGCGCAAAAGCGATCGTCACCGAGCTTGTGAATGTGAATGAAGAGCGGACTCGCCCGGCGGTCATAGGGGGGCTCATCTGTCACACGCGGTCCGCTGACACGTGCGCCGGACTTGTAGGCATGCGGAAGGCCGAACGCCGTCCGGAGTGGAACATGTCCCGGGCGGCTGCCCTTCGACCAGTCGTGGTCGTCTCTGAAATTTTGTTCGGCTTTGACGCCGTTGATCATGTGGTGGGGGTGCTGCTGGCCCTTGAATCCCCAGGCGCGGTAAAGCTGCATGGCTTCGCCAACGTCGTTGAGGACATCAAGCGGATTGGCTTTTTCTTCTTTGCTGATCGAGATCATCGAATCTTTCGACAGGGCAGTGATCTGCGCGTCCTTGAACGCATGCCGCTTTCTCAGGCCGAAATGCTGTTCAATCGCCTTTTGGTAGTCCGCCAGCGACGAAATCTGCATGTCCTCCCCGTCGAGTGTGCGAAGGCTAAGGCTTCCCAGCCCCCGCCTGACCCGTGCGCCAAGGCCTCCGAGCAGACCCAGTGCCTTGATGACATCGATCAACTCCTGATTGATATCAGGTTGAGCATCTCGCATCAGAATATTGAAGGCGAGGCGGGTATTCTGCCGGATGCAGGGTCTTACGAGACGTCCCGCAATGGATTTTGCGTTCGCAACTGTCCAATTCTGTTGATTGTCCTTCCTCACGCTCGCGGCGTCCACGAGCCCGTAAGCGAGGTAGCGTGCGCCCGGCCCGATTGTGTTGGGATCGCAGTGGTCTGCGCCTACCAGCCTGGGTGCTTGGATCGCCTCACCAGTCTTGCTGAGAACTGTGCCAGCCTCCACGATTCGGTTTGAGCTGAGAGAAGACGTTGTTTTCAGAAGGAAAGACGACTGCTTGCCAGGTCCTCCGAAGACCGCCGTTTCACGGGCACGGAATGCTCGGATTGCCTCGTTGTATTCTCGTGTATCTGGCGCCGCCCCCGCGCAGTACTTTCCATAATTCAGGACGCGCCACCAGAAGCACAACGCCCCCTTGAGGCTTGCCTCGCGAAAGCGCGTCGCCTCCTGTTCCGCGCCTCCAAGGAACATCGGGGTTACAAGGTCGAATTCAACTGACAATCTTGTTGCCACCATCATCCCCCAGTGCTGGTCACAAGATCAGCGTATGGTTGAGAATCTGTTTTAGCAACGGGTGTAAAAGAAAAAATTAGGAATTGCCTGCTGATTCTTATAGTTGCATAATCTTGTATGGATTCGATCGACCTCGCGCCTTTCATGGAGTGTCCTTTGCCCATGTTCCTCACTCCTGCATCTTCCCGAACAGATAGCACCCGCCGAAAAACGCGGCCGTAATCAGCGCGCAGATGCCGAAGAGCTGGCCGGCGCCCTCGACGCCGCCGAGCATGGCGAAGAAGGAGAACAGCCCGATCACGGCAGCGATCGCCACCGGCACCACGACAAGCGCGGCAAGGCCGATCTTGCCGAGCGCAATGCCGAGGAACAGAAGGACGAGAAGAAAGAAGATCATCGAAACCTCCATGCGTTCGAGTGATGCGGATGTCATAGGGACAGCGCCGGCAACTGTCGCGCAAAGCGCATTGTACGAATTGAGGCCAAGCCGCAGTGACCCTCTTGAAAATCGGGCTTTACGACACGCGCAAGCTGCGGCAACCATAGGTCAGCGTGTTTATGCCGGGGTTCGAATGGAACAGAAGATCAGGCTCGATCGCGGCCGCTCCTTTGCGCAGATCGTCTACCAGGTTGTGGTGGTCGAAAAGATCGTTGCGCTGGAGCGGGCAGCGGCAGCGCTCGGCATGGGTTACGATGCGCTCTATGCGCGCGTGAATGGTCGTACGCACTTCACCGCCGATGAAATCGCCGCGCTGATTGCCTGCGTTCCCGATCCGCGCCTGGTCGGCTATCTGCTGCGCCACAGCAATCTCGTTGCCGTCGAGCGGGTCGAGGACGGGCTTGACGATCCCGAGCAGGAGATCACCCGGGCCACCCACCGCATCCTCATCGAGGCCGCCGACGTGCTGGAGGCCGTCGATCATGCCTTCAAGGACAAGCGCATTGACCACCGCGAGGCCCTGGTCATCCAGCAGGAAATCGAGGTGGCCGAGCGCGCCCTGCTGACGCTGCGCGAGCACGTGCGCGCTGTCATCTGACTGTACGCAACATGACGAGCGAGATGGTCCTCGCGCAGCGTCCGGGATTTGCGGCACCGACGGCATCTGCGCCTTGGCGGCTCAGTCCTTCTGGGCGAGCATCGCTCGGACCATATTGCGGGCGAACCGCGTGGGTGGCGGGACTGCGCCAGCGGCCGCCGCACGGATCACCTTCAGCCAGGCTTCTTCTGCCGGCGTCAGCGCAGGCGGCAGCGCCCGTTCGATCAGCGCGATGGCATCATCACTGAAGAACAGACGCAGCGCAGGCAGCATCAACCTGTCCGCCTCGCAGCCAAGGAATGCAGCGGCGTCGTCCACGCGATCGAGCGGAAGCTTTGCCTCGTCTTCGATGACGCGTGCCAGGACGGTGGCAATGCCGGGCTGATTGGCGGCGGGGGAGGCAAGGTCGATACCCGCCGCGGTGGCGGCTTCGAGGATCGCGCTACGCAAATCGGTGTTGTTCATGTGTGTCTCTTTTCGTCAGTTGTTGATGTCTGATTTATAGCGTTGCCCACGTGGGATCGTTGTGGCGCTCGAAGGGGAGTGCAGCACGTGCGACGGGCTTCGACAGCAGGACTGATGGCACCAGGCCGCCTTGAGGGCGGGGCCAGGCGCCAGCGGGGAATGGCTGCGTTTGGCGGGACCGAGGGTATGCCGGCTTATAAGAGGCAGCCCGTTGCACGGCCCGGGGGCAGGCTCTATTCCGGCGTCTCGGCAAGGATCTTTGCGACAACCTCGCTGCCGGCCCTCCCGTGAAATTGCTCGATCGCCAGCACCAGGAGATCCGTGCGGGGTATCCTCAAGAGCGGTGCCAGGTCAGCAACCATCTCGATCGGCAGGAGGCGGGTTCCGGCGACCACGGCCTCAAGCAGCTCGATCGTTTCCTCCGGCACGTCATCCCATCGGCTCGGCTCAAACTCCCTGTCGTTGAGTGCAAGCCGGATCAGCAAGCGAAGGTGGAGGTTGACTGAACTGACCACGGGCGGCACCAGCTCGGCGTTGGCGGTGGGCATACCGAACACTGCCCGTATCCAATGCGCCATCTGTTCAGCCGACCAGGCCATGAGATCCCATGGGGCCAATGGTGCCCGGAATGCATCTGATTGGCGGCCAGCATCATCGGCTCTCTCACGGGCGCGCCTGTGGGCCTGTAGAAGGCACAGCTCCTCTTCCGTCGGCGTCAATGCCTCAAAATGCGTGGCATCTTCCGGGTGCATGGCGGATGCCGCTGCAAGAAGCATGAGCTGCTCTGGCGCGATCTCCAGGCATTCGGCAAGACGCGGCACATGCCGTGGATGTAGCGGTGCGTTGCCCCGGAGCAGTTGCATCATGGCCGGACCGGGCGTGTAGCCGCTGAGCGTTCTAAGTTCCGCACCGGTCAGATTCATCTCGCTCATGCGCAGCCGCAGAACGGACACCAATTTGCAGCGCGCCGGGTGGGGTGGGCGGGATGACCTCATTGCTGGTCCTCCTCACGACGGCTATCTGTGGGCGAGTTGGTCACCCTGCCGCTCAGTTGCTGCTCGTCGAGCATGCCGGTGTCCTGGCGCTCGTCTGTCGAGGGGGGAGCGTCTGCGTCTCGCCGCGCCTGTGTGCTCGAAGCCTTGGAGCGCCGCTTCTTTCGCCGCTTGCGCTTCCACGTCTTCAGCATTGCTGCGACACGCGGCTGGACGCGGCGCAGTGCTTCTTCGCGGTCCACGCCGATGAGCAGGAGGGTCTCGTATTCGGTGAGGTTGTGCCGCAGATAGGTCTGCAGGGTTATGCCGACAGCCATGCCGAGGCTGGCGTTGCGCCACTCGCGCTCACTGATGGAAGTCGCGAAGTAGTTGAGGGCGAATTCCGGGCAACCAGGGTGTTCTTTCCTGAGATGCTGGGCGACGTCTTCGTAACTGTATTTGACCATGATGTGCTCCTGCGTGTTGCATGGAGCCCACTAACGATCACACTGATGGTCACTTAAGCAAACGCTTAAGTGTCTGTTTTCTGTGGGTAAGTCGACGTTTGCAAAAATAATTTTCGCGTATGTGCTCCGGACGCAACAGATGGAGCTGTCCTGGTCGTGGACACGAAGTCCTAGGGTTTCCGAGGAACGTCGATGGGGATGCCTTATGGTGCCACCGACTTCCGGGCGCGGAACCTCCCATGTAAAGTCAATGCAACCTTGGGGCGATCTATATGGTTGACGTTCCCGTTGACGCTGTCAACTTTCGCCCGGGTCATTCTCGCCGTCCGTCAACATTTCTCGGTCAGAACGTTGACATATATTGATCGAGCGGACCAGCAAAGGCAACGAAATGTTGTCGGAGCTTTCCAAAAAGTTGTCGTTTTGATGTGGAAATCGCTGTTTTTCCGATGCTGTCAACTTTCGTGAGGGCTCGTAGAGCGGGAGATACCGCAAGCAATATCAAACTTTCCGGAGGGAGCGGTAGAACAACCGCCGGTGTATCCGCTTGTCGACGTCTGCCAGTTTGCCGCATCTTCGGAAACCCTTGCTGGCCAGCGTCGAAAACATATTCGATCAGTGATCTTTCGCGTGTGGCCGAGGGCCGTAGGAGAGTCTCTGGAAGAGCGCTGCGTGCTGTCACTGGACCGATCCACTCGCATCACCGGAATACATGGAGCACTCGACCGTGGAGGACAGGCGGAGCGCCGGCGCCTTGTCTTCCGCGCCTGGTTCGCTTGAAACCTGCCATCCCGGTCCCTGGCTGAAGGAGTGCGGCGGAGGACCGCCGCACCCGCTTTCGGTCACCTCATCGAGAGGGGCTCGACGAGCTCGTTGAGCGTATGCCGGATCGTGTCGACCTCCTGCTTACGGGAGACATCGTCATCCATCGTCTCAAGGTGGAAGCGCAGCCGGTCAAGGAGAGCGATGGCTGAGCAACGGTTACCGCGCAGCCGCTGCTGCGCGGCGGTGAGGTCATCCCAGTCGTCAAAGTCGACCAGCATGGTGCCCCTGCCGTCCCGGTCGATGTGGTAACCCCAGGCGTCGTAGTCAGGATAGTGGGAGGCCAACTCCCGGAAGAACGCTGCGGTCTTCGGGTCGTCCTTTTCCTTGTCACGGGAGAGTGCCAGGTAGAGCTCCCGCTTCGGCAGCGTCATGCCGTGGACACCGGTCCTTGCTGCAATCTCCTGCGGGTAGTCGAAGGAGTAGCAGCCCTCGTTTCCAGCAACATTCTCAAATTCAGTCATATTCGTCTCCTTCAATGAAGGTCCGGCGACAAGCCGGGCCTATATGATCAGGAGGCGTGTTTCGATCGCGTGCATTTCTTCGTTCCTTTTCTTATACTTACTTTATAGCGCGTTCTCGTCCGCGATGCAGAAGATTGTCGGCGCCGCAGCCATTTTTTTTATCCTCAGCGTGGCTTGCGCTCACGCGGCCGGGCTGCGGCCACCCTGGCGACCGGGGTGATCGTCCTCACTGCCAGCCTGGGCCGGCATGCCTGTCCATAAGGGCGATGACATGCTCCGAGGCGGCCTCGTCTTCCGGTGCAACTTGCCCATCCAGCAGGTAGTCCAGCAAACCGTAGGACACCTTGCGGCAGGTCAGCCCGAGACGATCTGCTACCTCAGGCGCGAAGATGAAGGCGCATTCCTCGGCATCCGGAGCGATGAAGTCATCACCGGCTTCATACCTCCAGAACGGATCATTGTCGTTTGCGGCGGTGATCATCAGTCTCTCATTTTTCATCGGGTGCATCTGTTCGTTTCCTCTTGCTAAGGGCTGCCGGTGTGGCAGCGTCCTTTCCGGGCCGGAGAGGATGCCGTGAGCCGTTGCGCGGTCGATGGGATGCCGGAAGTGGTCATTGCGGAACTTCATTTTTATTCATGACTTCCGTTATAGCGCTGGCGTCGTGGAGATGCTGATGTGACGTAAAAAAATCCGCTCGAGCCATGGACATTTTTCCGGCGGTGGTGGAACAGCCGCATGAGCGGCCTGGTGACGGCTCGCGTCGAACCGGACAGAAAGATGATCGCCACTCACACTGTCATTCTTCATCGGGACCGGGAGCTTCGCGATCCCGTGACGCTGGAATACGTCGAGGAGACTCTCAGGGGCTCACAGGCGCGCTTGCTCGGCCGGACTGTGGTCGGGCCGCGGATTGAGCTTGGCGCTTACCGGTGGGCTTCTGTGGTCGATTGGGTCGATGTCGAGTTTGAACTTGGCCGGCCGTCGCAGCACTGGCACCTGAACGACCGGATCGAGGCGCTCACGGGCCGGAAGGAATATCCGGAGGCGCTGGACGTCGGGCCTGGTGGAACAGCGACGCGCTACCGCCTGCGGGTGCAGGAGCCTGACTTCGGGCAGCTTAGGGGCGTGTTGACGGATATCCGGTCCGAGTATGGATTTGCCGCGCCGGCGCTCGTGGTCGGTATCGAGGTGTGCATTGACGCCTATCCGCTGCGACCAAGCGAGGAGGCAAGGGCGCGGCTCCACGGTGTCCTGGTCAGGCACTTCTTTCCGACGACGTCCTTCCTGAAGGAGCCCGAGCAGTGGCCGCGGGCCTTTCCTGGCCGGAGGCGCGGCAGGAAGATCGACTACATCGTCGCGCGTCGGGAGGGCGATCCGGAAGGTGATCTCATGGCCCGTATGACGCCGGGACACGATCGATCGCCGTTCTACGATGCAACGGTGTATGTCGGACGAAAAGACGATCCACTGGCCTCCTGGCGCATCCAAAACAAGGTCATCGACAAGCAGAATCTCAAGGCGGGAACGCAGCAGATCCTGAGCGAGGCGGAGAAGCGGATCCGGATCGAAGTCTCTCTTGGCCCTGAGGGTTGCCGGAAGGCTGGATTGGGGACGTTCGATGCTCTCGGCGCCTTCAGGTTCACGCGAATGCAGAAGATGTTCTTCCAGTTCATGAAGCCGACGTTCGCAGCGAAGAGGATCAAGTCCAGGGAAACATTCATGCCTGCGATCCGGAATGCCGTTGATGATCTTGGACGGCAGCGCTTCCTGAATGCCGGCGTGCTCGGTGTCCAGATCCGGGAGGATGCAAGGGATGAGATGGCACGCCTCCATCGCCCACGGTTGAAGAACTGGCATCTCAATCGTGGCTCCAGGATACCCGGAAGGCCGAGAACGGGCGCCGGAGCATATGGAACGCTGGTTGCCTATCAAGACCTGGCGCGGGCCGTCGAGCGTGCTCTTGCCGGCCTGCAGAGGCGGATAGAGGCTGAGATGAAACGGTAAGCGGCGGCCGCGACCTGTCTATGTCCGGGGATGCCACAAGAATGAGGTGCCGTCGGAGGAGGAGCCGATGTCGCAACACCCTTAAAGCTGTTGCAAGCAATGGACCATCACTTTGCAGACCTTGCCTGTTGCAGCGACAAGTTGCTCGCGCTTGCCGCCGGCTGCAACAGCTTTAAAGCGCTGGCCCATTGCTTGCTGCTGATGGCTTGTGGTCGCTGGCAGTGGGTAGGGACAGGTCGTGGTTGGCGGCGCCGGCTACCGCTGGCTTCTGAGTATTGTCGGTCGTTGGAGTACGTAGGGGAGATGGGGGCAGGTAGGGGAGGAGGCGCTTAAGAAGCAAGTTATCAGGCGGACAAGGCACGACCTAGACGCAGGGCCGGGAAATAAGCGAGTTGCCGCCGCCGCCGCGTCGATGGCGTTCGGGAAAAACCTGCACAGGACGTGTGTCGAGCAGCGCCTGGCGCCTACCGCAAGACTGGGAGACGCTTTTCACAGGCGCCGCGCCCGGAACGCGCTGAACAATCCTGCGGTAAAGAATCAATGACTTGGAGGAATTCTACGGCGGGGCTGTTGATATTCATGTTGGCGTGTGAGCAATGGGACGTCCCCGTAGCAGGGACAGCGTCTTGGTGCCGCTTCGTCCCTGTCCAACGGGTGGACAGAACCAGGAGGACGAAATGAACCCAGTCGATTTTGAAGTCATGGTCGCGGTTGATCGCGCGCTCGCAGCTTTCGATCTTTCAATGGTCGCTTCTGATGAAGGCCCGACGTGCCCGAGGGTCGAGATCACTGTGCCGCACGTCTCGCCGGCGGCCCGCGAATGCGAAGCCTTTTACCTTTCGTTGAATCCTGACGCGGCCGCCGATCTGAAGGCAACGGCCGCCCGCATCAAGGCGCGCGAGGCAACTGTCCGTGCCGGCATCATTCAGACCGGCCTTGAACTGATCCAGATCAAGGACAGCCTTCCTGGCCAGTTCGATCGGTGGCTGAAGCTGGAGTTCGACATGTCGAAGTCGACGGCCTGGAACTACATCAACGTCGCCGAGAAGTTCGCCGCCGCCCCGAAAGTCGTCGAGATCCTGCCGCCGGCCACCGTTTACAAGCTCGCGGCCAAGGCAACGCCGGACGCAGTCCGAACCGCGGTGGTGGACGAAATCAACGCGGGTGCGGTGCCGACGAAGAAGGAAGTTGAGACGCGGATCCGAAGGGCGAGGGGCGGCGGGGCAATGGGTGGGATTGCGACTGAACGTGAAGCCGACGAGCAAACGGAGACGCAGGAGAAATTGCGGACCCCGGTGCCTTCCGATCATTCCGGCAACTCGTCTTCGACCGTCCCAAGTCAGACGACACCAAGCAAGGTCAAAGGCGACAAGACGACGGCAGAGCCTGGCGGGAGTGCGGCGAGCCATGAAGCAGGCACTTTGTCGCCGACGCAAGCAGCCGTTTCCGCCGCTGAGTTTCTCCGGCGACAGCTCGGCGGGGAGTTTACCGTTCTCCGGTCATTCATCGAAAGCGCTGATATGGACCAGTTTCGGCTGGAAATGCTGAAGGTCGAACATTCGCCTGGCTGACCTGGCCAAGCGCGGCGCATTTCCATCTGTGGACGTCATCTCAGATGCCAGCGCCGCGCGTGTCCCATCGGCCCATCGGATTTCTTTCATGCCCGCCTGACGACATCCATCAGTCTCGCGTAATCGGTGACAACGTCGTAGCTGACCTTGTCGGCGGCGGCGCAACTCCTGATCTTCTCGAAGAAGCGCCGTGCACATTCGATTTTCTTGTTTTCGAGATCGCGCAGCTTGAGGGACGATAAGGTGCCTTTCGTCTCCGCCACGAAATAGATGTGGTGGACCGATCCTTGCCGGAACGAGATGGCCCAGTCGGGGTTGTAGTCTCCGACGGGCGCCAGCATTTCCTGCAGCCGTGGCGGGTCTATCCCCACGCCTGTGGGAGATCCGGCACGCTGTCGCCGATACCCATGATGCCCCAGGGTCTATCCCCACGCCTGTGGGGGAACCCGGTTCTTGTCTTCATTGGCTTCCTGATCTTCGGGTCTACCCCCACGCCTGTGGGGGAACCGCCTGAGAGGCTGCCAGACGCGCTTGGGCATCGGGTCTATCCCCACGCCTGTGGGGGAACCATCGGGCGCGCCGCCCGGATCTCCCGCCTGCGGGGTCTATCCCCACGCCTGTGGGGGAACCAGTCCTACTGTGCTGCCAGAAAATGAGGACGGGGGTCTATCCCCACGCCTGTGGGGGAACCGAGCGGATGGCTGATGCGCGAGACCGGAGATAGGGTCTATCCCCACGCCTGTGGGGGAACCCAAACGCTTGATCCTGCCGGCCTGACGGGGTGGGGTCTATCCCCACGCCTGTGGGGGAACCTGCCTGTCCCGCTGCCTGCTGCTGACGCTGCAGGGTCTATCCCCACGCCTGTGGGGGAACCCTCATGGGTGGTCATCGATCTTCCCCTGCCTGGGGTCTATCCCCACGCCTGTGGGGGAACCTTCCGGATGCTTCCTTGGCGCGCTTGAACATGGGGTCTATCCCCACGCCTGTGGGGGAACCTACCGCCATCGCGCGGACCTGCATTCTCTGCCGGGTCTATCCCCACGCCTGTGGGGGAACCGCTGATGAAAGGGTTGCAAGCGTGGCCGCGGGGGGTCTATCCCCACGCCTGTGGGGGAACCTACCGCCATCGCGCGGACCTGCATTCTCTGCCGGGTCTATCCCCACGCCTGTGGGGGAACCGCTGATGAAAGGGTTGCAAGCGTGGCCGCGGGGGGTCTATCCCCACGCCTGTGGGGGAACCTCGAATTGCCGTGATTTCCACATCCCGGCTGCGGGTCTATCCCCACGCCTGTGGGGGAACCAGGCTTGCGGAGGCGGAACGGGTGATCGAGCCGGGTCTATCCCCACGCCTGTGGGGGAACCCCTGAGGAGATGCTCATGGGGTCTGCCCTGCTGGGTCTATCCCCACGCCTGTGGGGGAACCACGCCAAGGTCAAGACCACGGCCGAGGGCGGAGGGTCTATCCCCACGCCTGTGGGGGAACCCAGCAAACCGCTAGAGCGGCGGCTTCTGCGGCGGGTCTATCCCCACGCCTGTGGGGGAACCGTCCTCGCCACAGGGGCGCTCACTGAAGCGCAGGGTCTATCCCCACGCCTGTGGGGGAACCCAGCAACCCGCTAGAGCGGCGGCTTCTGCGGCGGGTCTATCCCCACGCCTGTGGGGGAACCGTCCTCGCCACAGGGGCGCTCACTGAAGAGCAGGGTCTATCCCCACGCCTGTGGGGGAACCCCGTCCGTCCTCTGGTATGACAGCGGGTGGCCGGGTCTATCCCCACGCCTGTGGGGGAACCCGATCAGATGCGGCCCGTCAAGGTGTCGATCAGGGTCTATCCCCACGCCTGTGGGGGAACCGGCGACTTCAGGCTGAGATGGATCTGATAGAGGGGTCTATCCCCACGCCTGTGGGGGAACCGTTGGCGCTTCTGACTGGCAGGACCGCTACGAGGGTCTATCCCCACGCCTGTGGGGGAACCGCATAGGCGCTATCCGTCCATGTGCGCGTGACGGGTCTATCCCTACGCCTGTGGGGGAACCTGGAGGCAGAGCGGCAAGAAGCTGATCACAAGCGGTCTATCCCCACGCCTGTGGGGGAACCTCGTTTCGGATTTCCGGGGCTGGCCTCTGTCGGGGTCTATCCCCACGCCTGTGGGGGAACCGCCAGAAGCGCAAGCATCGCCTCGTCTTCGACGGGTCTATCCCCACGCCTGTGGGGGAACCTCGTTTCGGATTTCCGGGGCTGGCCTCTGTCGGGGTCTATCCCCACGCCTGTGGGGGAACCGCCAGAAGCGCAAGCATCGCCTCGTCTTCGACGGGTCTATCCCCACGCCTGTGGGGGAACCCCGCTTTCCTCGGCGGGGATTTCGTCCAGTACGGGTCTATCCCCACGCCTGTGGGGGAACCAGGCGGGAAATTTCCGTGGACTGATATTCGTAGGGTCTATCCCCACGCCTGTGGGGGAACCGGGTGCGCGTTCAAGCGCTCGGCCAGCGCTTCGGGTCTATCCCCACGCCTGTGGGGGAACCGGGCATGGTCATCCGCGAGGCTCCAGTCTGTGGGGTCTATCCCCACGCCTGTGGGGGAACCGGCGGGGGCCTTGCGGGTGAGAAGGGCGGTCAGGGTCTATCCCCACGCCTGTGGGGGAACCCGTGAAGCGCGCGTCGGGGGCCGTGGTTGACATGGTCTATCCCCACGCCTGTGGGGGAACCAGGCGGGAAATTTCCGTGGACTGATATTCGTAGGGTCTATCCCCACGCCTGTGGGGGAACCAGTCGGCGGCGCGGCAACGGTCGTTTCCCTCGGGGTCGATCCCCACGCCTGTGGGGGAACCTCATGCCGGTCACCGTATCGCCTATCCCGGGGGGGCTATCCCCACGCCTGTGGGGGAACCGGGCCCGTGCGGGTCGTTCGTCTGCCGGTCCCAGGTCTATCCCCACGCCTGTGGGGGAACCTCGGAAGTCGCGGGAGATGGGGCGCACTTTAAGGGTCTATCCCCACGCCTGTGGGGGAACCATATAATCCGTCTTCTGCCCCGGCGCGCCAAAGGGTCTATCCCCACGCCTGTGGGGGAACCCAGGTCGGCGATCGGCTTTGGGTGCGCGAAGCGGGTCTATCCCCACGCCTGTGGGGGAACCTCCCACGCGGTCGCGAGCGCGCTTGCGGTGCGGGGTCTATCCCCACGCCTGTGGGGGAACCCCGAGCGAGGAGAACGTCTCGGCGGCCGCCTTGGGTCTATCCCCACGCCTGTGGGGGAACCTGGCGCCTCCTGCGGCATGCCCGCCAGGATCACGGTCTATCCCCACGCCTGTGGGGGAACCATCGGGGCCCTGCGCATCGGCCTCGCCAAGCAGGGTCTATCCCCACGCCTGTGGGGGAACCATGATCGTCCACAGCGCCGCGCGCTCCGTGCCGGGTCTATCCCCACGCCTGTGGGGGAACCTACCTGATGGAAACCACCGTCTGGCCGAATGGGGGTCTATCCCCACGCCTGTGGGGGAACCCCTGCCACAGGCCGGAAATGCTGGTCATGCCCGGGTCTATCCCCACGCCTGTGGGGGAACCGCAAGGAGCCGACAGAAAGCGGCTCGGGATCAGGGTCTATCCCCACGCCTGTGGGGGAACCGGCGCGGGTGAACTGGCAGAACGACTGATGCCGGGTCTATCCCCACGCCTGTGGGGGAACCCGGCGTGGACGACAACCCCGATGGGAATGAACGGGTCTATCCCCACGCCTGTGGGGGAACCGCTTTTCGGGCATTGGCGTCGTGGCAACGGCGGGGTCTATCCCCACGCCTGTGGGGGAACCGATGGACAGAGCAGGAGGCAAGGGCCGTGGTGGGGTCTATCCCCACGCCTGTGGGGGAACCCCGTCTACGGAGCCTTCCACGAGGAGTGCATCGGGTCTATCCCCACGCCTGTGGGGGAACCAGGCTATCGGCTTCATTCTCCTGCCTTTGGTGGGGTCTATCCCCACGCCTGTGGGGGAACCTTCGGGGTCGAGCTATTCGACCGGGCAGCACAGGGTCTATCCCCACGCCTGTGGGGGAACCAGCGAGCCTGACGCAAAATTGGTCGTAGCCCAAGGTCTATCCCCACGCCTGTGGGGGAACCTAGGCATGGTCGCCGAGGCGCTTGTTCGAGACGGGTCTATCCCCACGCCTGTGGGGGAACCTCTGCCTCTTAAATAGCTGAAAACGCTACGATGTCAAAGAGCGGTCAACGGTTGGTGTCACCGGTGGCAAGGGGACGGCGGACGAGGAGCATGGCGTCGTGGGGCACGATCTGTCGGGGTGGTTCGCCAAGGGTGGAGAGGCCGAGGCCGCCATTGGCTGCACTGTCGGCGTAGGTCATCACGATGCTGCCGCGCTGGAGCTGGCTGTGCCAGTCTGCGAGCACCGACCAGATGCGGCCGCGCACGCCAGCGCTCATGCGCGGATGGGCGTAGACGCCGGCGGAAAGCTCCAGCATGGCCGAGCCAAGAAAGCCGCGGTAGCGGTCTTCCACGTCGCGCGTCAGGATCACCACCATCGGCATCAGTCGAAATCCTCAGGTCCTGCGGTGTCGGCATCTTCGTCGCTGGCTTGCTTCGTCCTGACGCTTTGGCTGCCGACGACGCGTCCAGCGTTCAAAGCGCCTTGGACGTCGTCCTCTTCCGCGTCCTGACCCACCAGAAGCTTGATCCGGTCGATCATGGAGGCGATGACATCCCGCTGGCGAAAGAGCCGGGCGGCGCGCCGGCGCGTCAGGCGTTCCACGGGCTCCCCCGTCTTCATCGCCTCCCTGGCGGCGCCGAAGGCGATGTCGAGCGTCACGTCGTGCCGATAGAGATCGGCGACATCGAGCACGAAGGACTGGCCGGAATCCTCGTGCACGAAGCCGAGCTGGGGAATGGTTGCCGTGCTGGCGACGGCCACGGCAGCGGCGGCGCGCATGGCGCTGGCCGCGTGGTTGATCGCCTGATTGGGAAGATCGCCGGCATTGGGGTTGGTCCGGTCGTAGTTACGGCCCTTCCAGGGCACGCCGTGCCGCTCGGCGGCGAGCTGGTAGCTGCGCTTGATGCGCGCGCCCTCCTGGCCGCGCAGCACCTCGATGTCGCGGGTGGGCACGATCTCGTCGAAGCGGATCGCATACATGGCGCGGGCCACCTCCATGCGGGCTTTCGGGTCTGCCCAGCGGCGCACCTGCTCGCGCGCCAGCGCCGACGTATCCGGCATCAGCGGCGGTGCGGTGTAGAAGCGAACGGCCCCTTCGCCGATCGCTGCCAGCGCGCAGCCATGCCGGGCAAGAAGCCTCAGCGCATCATGCGTGACGCTGGAGCCCGGGCCGAGGAGGATGATCGACAGGCCCTGATGCGGGATCTGGTAGTTGCCGGGCGCAAGCTCTCCGCCGCCGGCCGTTACGAAACGCAGGCACCCGTCCTCCAACTCCAGCCGCCCGCGGTCGAGCCAGACGAGGCCGTGCCGGTCGGAGTGGGGGATGCGCGCCTTTTCCAGGCCAAGGCGGCCGATTAGCATGTCACGCGCCCCCCGGCCGCAGCAGCAGCATGCCAAAGCCATAGGCGGTGTGCCGTCCCACGCCGCGCGCCAGCAGCCGTGAGAAAGCTGCGCCGTCGGTGACCGTCAGTTCGCCGTGGAAGGTTGCATCCGGCCCTTCGGAACTGGCTTCGCCGCCCTCCTGATCGTGCCGTCGGGTGCGCACGCGGGCAAACCCGACCATGCGGGTGCGGGCGAGATCGAGCGTTGCGGCGCCCGACAGGCGCTCCGCCAGCCAGTCGCGATAGACCGCCTCGCGCGAGAGGCCTTCGTTCTCGGGATCATCGGGCATCCCGTCCGGAAAGCGGCGCAGCCGCGCCACCAGGAAGGCGTCGACCTCGGCCCCCTTGCGGATGGCGCCACTTGCCGCCTTGCCCTTGAGATGCAGTCGATGCTCCTCCCGGCTCCATCCTTCCAGCGGCTTCAAGAGACGGCGCATGGGCCGCGCGCGCAGGTCGAAGGCCAGCCGCCGGCCCTCCCGCCAGGTCTCCGGCATGGTGCGCAGCGCCAGATGCGCGGTGCCAAGCGCCTGCAAGAGTTCGGGCGCGGCAATGTCCAGCGCCTCGCGAAGAGCGTCCTCCGTCGCTGTGCTGTAGGCATAGAGCGTCGCGCTGCGGGCGCCGGGCGCCGGCATCAGGCGGAAGGGTTGCAGCGCGCCCTTGCCGAAGGTCTCGCTGAGAAGGTGGTGCAGCGCGCGACCCTCATCATCGCCGGTGCCCCGCAAGGCCGCCAGACGGCGCAGGCTCTGGAGATCGATGAGAAGGCTGAGCAGGGTGAGTGGGGGAATGGTCTCCTCGCTCATGCGGTCGGCCCTCCTGCCATCACCACGCCTTCGACAACGGCACGCACTCCGCCATGCAGGCCGGAGCGCCAGTTGCGCAGATCCGGCAGGTCGTGAATACGGTGAACGGCATCGCCATGCTCCGGCCCCTCGCCGAGCGGCCAGAAGGCACGCAGCCTGGCCGGCAGGGTGCCCTGCGAGACCGATCGTTTCGACAAGGCTCGTGGCGCAGGGGAGGGAGAACAGGGTACGCGGCCGAGGGCTCCATAGGCATCCGGTGCCTCAACGAACCAGTCCTTCTGCCGTGCCGGTAGAAGCGGACGCGAGGGCAGGCAGGTCTTGCGGCCGATGAACAGCGGCCGGGCCGGCCGGTGCAGTGCGGCGGCCAGCCCGTCAAGATCGTAATCGCCCGGCACGCCGCGATTGCCTTCGGACGGCGCAAGAGTGATCGCGATCACCACCCGCGCATCCATATGGTAGTCGCGCCGGCGGCGGTGCGGCGCGCCATAGCTTGCCCCGTCGCGCCCCTCGACGATGCCCCAGGTCGTGAAGGCGCGGTCCTTCTTCTCCAGCTGCGCATTCTGCATGTCCGTCAGAAGGCCGGCGGGGCTCTCCCGGTCGATACGCGCCGCGAAGATCAGCCGGTCCTGCAGCGCCTGATGGCGGTCGCTGTCGGTGCGCTGCCAGCCGAGCGCATTGGCAAGGAGGCCCGTCAGCATGGAGGCGGCCGGAAAGTCGCGAGTCACGCCCATATGGTCGATCGCCACGCCGCCGAACGCAATCAGCGGCGCCTCGATCTCGAGGATCAGCCAGCGGCGATCATGCATCGGGCGCATCCTTCACAGTCTCGCAAGCCCAGCGCGCGACGTCCGCGAGCGACCCTTTCGCGATATCCGGGAGGCTGCCCGCTGTGCACAGGTGGCGCCGGTCCTCGCCGGTCGCGTAGGCCTCGTCAAAGGCCGCCAACTGCGCGGCGAGCGCATCGCGCGCCGCTGGAAAGCTGTGGGGGAGCGCATGGCGATAGGCCGATGCCAGCGAACGCGGCTGACGGTCGCCGGCCTCTGCCAGCAGGAGTTCGGCACGGCCATAGGGCGCCGTCGAGCCGAGCTTGGCGCCAGGCGAAACTTCGGCGATCAGGTAGAGCAGGTTGTGCACGACGCGGCCCGCCAGTTCGCGATCCTCGCCGCAGTTTCGGATCAGGCCGGGCAGGTCGACCACGACATAGCCGTAATAGAGGCCGGAGGTCAGTTCTGTCTCCTGGATCGTGTCGGCGCCGTTCGCGTCATCCTCACGCTTCAGGTCGTCGACGGCAGTGAAGTAATCGTCCTCGCTTTCGGCCGGGTGCACGGTAAAGGCGTGGGCAACATGCACGGGCGCATCGATATTGGCCTCGGGATCGGAGGTCACCATGCGGCCGAAAAGGGCGGCTGTCAGGCCGCCCGGCAGCTTGCTGTTCTCGCTCATCGCCTTGAAGGTCTTGTCCTTGGCCCACGCGTCCACGGCTTTCTCGGCCGCTTTCGCATCGCCGGCCGTGGCCGCGATCGCCTCCGCGCCGGCAGCGAGGAAGGCAAGCTCTGGTGCGCCGAGCAGCAGGGTCTGCCGGCTCTGCTTGCCCTTGTCACCGCTCTTGCCATAGACGAGCCGCTGGAAGGCCGGCTCCAGTGCGTCGACGATCTCTTCGGCAAACCGGCCGCGCAAGGGGCGGATCACCTTTTCTGTCACCAGCTCGCGTGAGCGGAAACTGTCGACATAACCGGCCAGTGTCTGGAGGGCGTGCGGGTCCTTGTCGGCAAGGCGCCAATGCCGCTTCAGGCTCTGCGAGGAAATGCGCGTGCGCGTCGTGCCGCCATAGACGAGCCGCTTGGCCTGCCCCGTATCGTCACGGTTGAGCAGCGCCGCCGTATAGGCATGAAGCGTGTGGATCTGCAGGAAACGGGACGTGGTCATGGGGTCTCTCCCTTTTTCGCGGCATAGGCGGCGCGATCGAATGCGTCGTAATAGGTCTTGGCAAGGCGGCGCAGCGGCCAGACATCGTCGATGAACAGGAGGCTGCGGATGTCGTCGCAGTTGACGCCGCTCTCCATGGTGCCGAACAGGAAGCGGGCGATGCGTCCCAGCGCTTCGCCGCGCCAGCCGAAGGGCAGGGCCATGAAGCTCGCCAGCCGCTTTTCCGAAAAGCCGGCTTCGGCAAGAACCTTGCCAAGCGGCTGCTCGATCTTGTGAAAGGGCACGCGCGAGCGCACATTGCCGCGCGGCGTCAGCAGCGCGAGGATCTTCACGAACTGCATGCCGGTCGCGTCCCCCGCCAAAGGATGCCTGGCATCGGTCGCCAACTGCCAGAAGGCGATCTCGCCGGGACCGAGCGGGTCCATGCGACGCAGACGCGCAACGGAGCCCGGATCCAGCCGCATCAGCGCGCCGACAAGCGCTGCGGTCGTTGTCTTCGGGCTGGCATCCTTCTCGTCCTCATCCGGTGCGCGGGACGTTTCAGCCATGGTCTGCCACCTCCTTCAGGTCGTGACGTTGAAACAGCTGCGGGTAACTTTCCCTGAGCTCCCGCGAGAAGAGCGCGCGGCGCGCCCTGACCTCGGCGCGCGGCCGATAAAGGGAATGGCAGGGCATATCGGGCAGGGCCTGCTCGAACAGCGCCTGCGTCCGCACCCAGAGCTCATGCGCAAATTCGGTCTTCGCCGCCGTCCGCGCCGCCTCGTCCTTTGTCTCCGCCGCGAAGCGACGCCACAGGTGGTCGAAGAAAATCGTATCGGCAAAGCGGCCGAGCTGGTCGCGCGCTGCGTGCGTCAGGCTGTAGCTGTCGCGGCTGATACGTTCGGCCTCGCCGGAGGCAGCCGCCAGCACCAGCGCATAGCCGAGCGCCTTGTCAAACGAGCGGATCGTGGCCACTTGCTCCTGCGCAAGGCGGCGAAGCGTTTCCTGGGAGATGGCTTCGCCCCATTCGGCGATGAGCTGCCGGCTCTCGATGGGAACCACGCGGGAGCGATAGCCGCCGGTCTTGGAGTTGCCGCGCGCCAGCGCCTGCGCCACGATCGCCAGCGGCGTGGCCGCCCCCTCGAAACCGGCGCGGCGCGCCAGAAGCGGCAGCGTCCAGTTACCCGAGAAGAGTAGGTCCGTTAACTTCTCGTAGTCGAAATCACCCTCGTCGCCGATCGTCAGGCTCTTGCCTTCCGTCGTGTGGACCGGCGCCCAGGGGTCTTCCAGATTGCCCTTGTTCGCCTTTGCTGCGATCCGCGTCTCGCGCGACGTTCCCTTCGTCGCCGCGAGGCGACCTTCGCGCATGTCGAGCCGAACGCGCCGGCATACTTCGATGAACCAGATGTCGAGCTGTTGAAGCGTTAGCTGCGCGCCCTCCGGCCAGGGCTCCAGCCATGTGAGCCCGATCCCGTCATCGGCATAGGGCAGGGCTGTTTCATCCAGAACCCGATCGCGCGTCTCCAGCAGCACCTGCAGGTCGCGTCGAAACCATGCTCCGGGCCTCACCCGCATCGCCCTGCCTTCGCCGGGCGACAGCGGCGCCAGCGTTACCATGGCGCGGGAGGAGGAGCCGCCATTCATTCGCACGACACCTTGATTTCCCGCCCCGCCATAGCCTTCGCCCGTTTGCAGTGAGACGAGCGCGTAGATCCAGTCTTCCGCCGCACCCGCGCGGGCGATCATCTGCTTGAGATCATGATTGCGCGAGGTGATCAGAAGATCGAGCCCGTCGGCCGTCTCCACCGGGTTTCCGAGCGTCACACCGTCGGGAATGGCCGGCTGTAGGAAGGCCGGCGTCGACGTGTCCTTGACAACGAGGCACCACGGTTCGTCGCCCGCAAAGCCCGGCGTCAGCCCGCGCAGCAGCGCTGCCCAGTCCGCTTCGTCCACCGGAATGTCCGCAACCCCCGCCCGGTGCAGAGCGAGGCCGGCGAGCTGGACGAGAAACATATGCCAACTCGCCGTCTGGTGCGGCCGCAGCGCCGCAAACCCATCCACTTTATCCCGCGCCAGCGCCGCGAGCACCCCCGGCAGGGTCAGTCGCGCCGGGGGAGAGGTGGTGAGGAGTGGCAGGAGGAGAAGGTTGAATTGTGTCCCTGTTGTCATGCGTCAATCCCTCCATTCCAGCCCGCGCCGCCCGTACACAAACCCTGTCTCCATCACCGAAAACCGCACCGTCTCGCCGTCGTTCTCGGCCGCCACGGGCTCTTCGCTATACAGGCCGGACCAGTGGGCGGGCAGCGTGATGCCGGTGACGGGGGCGCCGAAGGGGCCGGTGACCGGGGCGCTGAAGGTAATGAGCGCCCCTTCAGCGCCCAACCGGGTGCGCACTCGGGTGTCCTCGTCCGCGAAAGGGGCAAGTTCCATGAAATCTTGATCGACCGGCAGGCGCAGGCCTTTGGCATTCTGCGCCTCGGCGATGTCGCGGCCGTAGCTGTTGGCGCGATAGGCCTGCCAGGCCGCGCCGAGCTCGGCATCGAGGGCATCGAGCCGCTCCGGATGCGTGGCGCTTTCCACCAGCAGCCGGTTCATACCCGGAATGCTCCAGACGGGATGGGCGATGGCGAACCGGCGCGTCAGTTCCGCTGCATGCAGGTTGCGATAGACCCCGCCGCCGTCGCGAAATGCCCCGAGTCCGTTGTCGAATGCCGGCGCCGTCAGCCGGTCCAGCCCGCCCTCCGGCGTCAGGACCATGCACTGCGCCACCTCGAAACCCGCCGGGCGCGGCAGCGCATGCCGATGCAGCCGGCCGAGGCGTTGGAGCAGCACATCCACCGGGCAGAGGTCGGTGACAAGGAGATCCGCATCGATATCGAGGCTCTGTTCGAGTGTCTGGGTTCCCACGACGATCCACCCGCCGACCGGGCGATACGTTTCCTTGGGGCTGAGCGCCGCCTCGACCGCCGCGTCCAGCAGAGCGCGATCCTCGGCGGCAAAGCGCGAATGGTGCAGCGCCGGGCCGTCCGCCACTTGCAGCAGCCGATCCCCGGCACCGAGCGCTTTGATCGCTTCGAATGTCTCGATCGCAGCGCGCACCGTGTTGCGGATCACGAGCACTTTTGCGCCCGCCTGCGCTGCGGCGACCGCAGGGATGGCCGCTTCGGCGCCGGACCACCCGGCGACGAGCGTCATCGCCACATCTTTTTGCCGCTGGCCGTCCGTCGCGACAGCTTTCACCCCGCCCTTGCGCCCCCAGACGGCCGGGTATGGCGCGGCGACGGCGGTGTCGAAATCCGGTGCGCGCCGGGTTCGGCGGTCGGTGCCGAGCCAAAGCGCCCGCGCTTCCGACCCCAGCGTGGCCGACATCAGCATGGCGTGCCCGCCGCGCGACAGGTGAAGGTTTAGAAGATGGCACTGGATGTTTGTCATATAAGCGTCGGACGCATGAACCTCGTCGATCACGAGCAGCGCCCGCGACAGGGCGGCCGCGCGCAGATGAGCGTGTTTGACCTGCAGCGCCGCGAGCATGGCCTGATCCACCGTGCCGACCGCTACGGTCGCCGCCAGCATGCGCCGCCCGCTTTCCGCCGCCCAGCGCGCAAGGCGTCGGGGCTCGTCGGGATCGTCGTCCCACAGCACGCGAAAGCCCGGCAGCCGCTGGCCTGAAACCGCGCCGGCCTTGAGATAGCCCGGTACGGCGAGCGCCGCCTCCGGCGCCCCGGCGCCCATCAGGCGAACGAGCGCATCATTCACCCGTTGATGGATCTGCCGGGCTGCGGCCCGGGTCGGCAGCGCGAAATAGAGACTGTCCACCAGCCCGGCCTCGAAAAGCTGCGCGAAGCGATAGAGCGCAGCCTCTGTCTTTCCCGAGCCCGTCTCGGCTTCCAGAATGAGAAGCGGATCGTCGAGCGGCCATTCCGCGGTCACCGTCTGAGCCGGGCGCGGCGGATGTCCGCCGGAAACCGTCTCGAAACACACCTTCCCTGCCATGGCGGCGCGAAACCGGCTTGCATCGAGGCCAATGCCCGCCACGGCCTGCGCCACCCGATGGCGGGCATGGTCCATATAGGCCACATCCGCCTCAGCCACGTAAGGAAAGACCGCTTCCGTCGAGCCCAGCCAGTCGGCCAGCGACACGAGCCCGCAGAACAGATGCTGGAAGGACGGCGCCGACGGCAGCGGGTCGCCGCCGAGCGCGAAGGCCGCGTCAAACCAGTCTCGCATCAGCCCGCCTAGGGCCTGTGCCGCGGCAAGTGGATCGTAGCCCGCCGCCGCCACGCGCACCCATCCCTCTCGGTCCCTAGCGGTGAGAGTGAAGGGGCGACCGTGATGGGCAAATGCTGCCTGCCGCAGATTCGTCGCGACGCCCCAGGCCGTGAGTGCGGCAACATGCAGCGCCTCGGCATAGGCGAAGTCGGCAACGCCGTCAAAAAGTGCGGCACCTTCCGCCACGTGCCCGCGCGGAAAAATGCCCGGCCAGCCGGCGCCTGGCGGCAGGGCGCGGACCTGAAAGCCCGGATGCAGCTTGCCGCAATCATGCAGGAAAACGACCATCGCCAGCCGGGCCACATCCTGATCCGTCAAGGCCCGCCCGGCGGCCGTGTCCAGCCGCCGCCGCACCACAGGCAGCCCGCAGAGCGCCTCGAAGCAGGCCGCGACATCGGCGCAGTGATGCGCCAGATGGTGGCTGCCTGTCTCTCCCAGCTTGCCCCAGGGTAACGTTAGTGCTGCGGACAACGACTCTTCCCTCGTCTGCCGCAACCAAGGAGAATTATTTGCTGCTGATTCGCAACTTTAATGCCGCTTTGTGGGTATACTTTTGTGTGCCTGTTTAAAACCGCAGGCCTGCATCAGGCTAAAATGCGGGACGGATTACACACTCGACTGAAACGCAAAGCTGACGTCCACCATTGGTGAAGGCGGATTACAGCTGCCTAACCGACGCGCGTGTGTTAACGTGGTACAGTAATTGACCCGCGATACCCTGAAATTTCGTTTATACGATCATGATGAAATTTTCGAGTGTCGTAAGATTCAGGTTTGGATTTTAATCTTTGATGATGAAAAAGCATGCGGTGAGCTATGCGATTATCCGCTTCCAGCCTCATATTGAAACGGAAGAATTCGCCAATGTCGGGATCGTCCTGGCGGCGCCGCGTCTGGGCTATCTCGATTTCCGGATCGAAACCAAGCGTCTCGCCCGCCTGACGAACTTTTTCGACAGCGTGGGCGCGAACACCATCCGCGGTGTGCTGAGGAGCTACAACACCGAGTTGACGCGGATCCGCGATTTGGCTGGGCACAAGGGCGACGGGCAGAGGCGGTTCGAGTTCGAAATGCGCGACAATGCCGAGCATCTATTCCATGCTCTCACCAAGGACCGTGAGGGCATGATCCGGTTCAGCGATGTTCGTTTCGCGATGACCGACAGTCCGAAGACAAAGCTCGAGGAGCTCTTCGACTATTACGTACGGCGCAATTTCGCGGGCGCCGTCTATCGTGAGGGCCTCCTGGAGAAGCATGTCCGGGGTCTGTTGAAGATGCGCGATCTCGGCCAGAACTTTAAGCCCATGTCGTTCACCGACGGGCTCTACTCGGCCAAATTCCCCTTTGTGGAAGTCGCTGGCGAGAAGCCGCTCAAGGTTCTGAAACCGATCTTTCTCGCGCAGGACGAACCGACCCGCATTCTCGATCACGGCAATAAATGGTTGTTCACGATCCAGCGCCTGAAAGACAAGCTGCCGCCTAACGTCGTTATGGCGGTCGAGGGGCCAACTGATAACGGTAAGCCGAGACAGGCCTTCCGCCAGGCCGTGAAACTCTTTCAGGACCACAAGATCCGCGTGATCGATGTGCAGAATGAGGACGAACTGATCAATGTGGCGGAAGGCACGCCTACCGACTGAGGGCCCGCCCCACTTGCAGTTTAACTGTGACGCTGGATGAGCGCTCCGCGACGATATCAGCAGTGAGCGCAAGGACTCATTACTGAAGTGCTCAAACCGGCGCCTCTTTTTTCGCCGGCTTGCTGCACGGTGTCTCGACTGTCACCATCCCACGCAGATGCTCCAGATCCAACCCCGGATAGGCGATCGCGTTCACCAGCTCCGTGCGCTTGTCGAGCATGCCCTGGCTTAGGACGCCGTAGCCGCGCGTCACCCGGCTGCCGTTGCCATGGCCGAAGATGAAGTTGAAGTCGTCATCGAGGTAGCCGGCGCGCCGCAGAGCGTCGAAGGCCCCGTGGCGGAAGGAATAAAGCGATAGCCCCTTGCCATCCTTGATGCCGACTTTTTCAAGATACCGCCCGAAGGCGCGGCTGAAATCGGCCATCATCTGACCCCGCACGTTACGGACAGCCAGCGGGAATAGACGCGTATGCCCCGCGGCTTTGATGTCTGCGACATAGTCGAGGAAGCCAAGCCGGATCAGCCCGCCGTGGATCGGCACTTGGCGTTTGGAGCCGGCCGTTTTCAGGGTTTTCCGCTCTTGCCCCGCCTCATCGTCATCGTCGGTCTCGGTAATGTCCATGAACCAGATCCCTTCCATCTGCCGGATGTCCGACAGCATGAGCTGGGCGACTTCGGCAGGCCGGGCGCCGGAGTAGAGCATGATCAATGGCACCCAGTAGCGGTGGTCCCGGATCCTGACCGATCCCGGCTTGTGCCAGAAGCGGGGTGCCTCATCGCCTTCGCAGCCCGTGAACAGTGGAGACCGGAACAGGAGATTGAGCTGCTCGGTGTTGAAGGGGAACACCTTCTTGCGCTTGTCCTTGGCCAGCGCCATGCCTTCGGTCGGATTGGCGTCAATGTAGCCGTGTGCAACGAGCCAGCTGCAGAAGGCGCCAAGGCTGGCCAGGTGCCGGTTGACGGTGCGTGGTGTGATCACCGGTTTGCCGACCTCCGCATTATGCTTGACGATCTGGGCGATCTTCATGCCCGCAAATGCCTTAGTCTCTGCGGCTTTCACCGGATAGATCATCAGCAGCGCTTTCCACTCGCGTACGGCGCGCTTGTCGATTTTTGAGGCGGGGTAGGTGGTTCCGACATGGTCGACGAAGAGCCCGACATCCCGTCGGGCTTGGGCGAGGGTATCGAGGGTGATGCGGCGCGGGTTCTCGCGGGCGTAGACGTCAAAGAGTTCCATGATGGATTGACCCGGCGCTGCTGTTTCGCGCGGCGCAGCGAAAGCAGGCTTGACGATCGGGTCCGTCGGGCGACCGGAATAATCGCCGACATCCCGTTCCAGCGTGCGTTCAAGGACCTGAATGTCCGCTCGCATCAGGAGCTCCTCGAGCTCACGGAAGGGCGCAGAGCCGTCCTCGACCAAGAGGCGATGGCGTCGGATAAAATCGCGGACGGCCTCTTTGATCAACACGTATCGCCCGCTCGCCAGGTCGCGGCGCAGTGCTGCCAGACGACGGGAGCGGAGATTTGTGTCATCCTGCCGTGCTCGCTTCAGGAGCTCAAGTTCGGCATATCCGTTGATCATGCTGACCATGTCGTCCGAGCGGATTTCGCCGTTGTCGATGCGTTGCCAGACCCGGGCAGCTTCGCGCTCGAAATCTGCATCAGTCGGCATCGCGCGCCGTCGTTCGGCGTCCTCCTGGAGCTTCGCTTCGTAATGCTCCCAGACGGCGACGGCTTTGTCCTGATCGGTCAGATGGCGCCGGGCCAGCATGTCCTCAAACGTCGCGTCCCATTTCTGCAGCTCGGCGTTCAGTCGGCGCTTTGCGGTCGCCTCGTCCTTCGTCCGCAGCGAGATTTTCTTGTCCTCGCTCGGGAAGTGGTCGCGCAGGTCAGCCGGGATGTAGATGCGGGCATAGTAGGTGCCGCCTTCGCGTCGAATGAGGTTGGATCGTCGTGTCATCAGGGCTCCCGGAACAGCTTACCGGAACAGTAAACCGGAACACCTCTAGACCAGAAAGCTATTTTATGGCAATAGGTTGTGAGGTATCAAGGGCTTGAATAGACTTGGATTATGTTCCTGGCGCCCCAGCCATTCCAGCGAAATTCGCCACGAATCAGCCTTTTGCGGTTCTCAATCGATCTCCTCCGTATTTTCAGCCGAAGGTTATGCGGCAATTGGCGGGTCGAGACAGAAAAGCCCGCCGCATCGCTGCGGCGGGCCGGGCTTTGTCGGGATCTGGATTTTTCCTTACTCCGCCTTGGCGTCGCCCAGGAATTCCTCGCAGTAGCTCGGGCCGCTGTCGGTCTTGCGGTCGCCGAGGATGCGGATGGAGCGGATGATGTAGTCGGCGTCGGTGGTGATCTGGACCGAGCAGCTGAGGTAGACGGTGCGGGCCGGTGCGGTCTGCTTGCCGCGCTTGCCGTCCGTCGTCTTGGCATATTCGGCCGGGATGCGGCGGGTCTTGTAGCCGCCCTTCCAGCTGTAGACGGTAGACGAGCCGCTTTCCACGTCCGAAACGGGCGGGCCATAGGCCGCAAAGAAGCCGCCGGCCGGCTTGCCGAGCCATTTTGCGTCGACCGCATTGCCGCTGCCTGCGCCGCCCGTGGTCGTGCAGCCGGCAAGCGCCAGCGCAAGGCCGGCCACCGTCATCATCCGAAATCTCATGCCTGTCCCCTTCACCTGTCCTGTGGCGCGCCGAAGGGCGCCTTCCCGGCCGCCGGCCGGTGCCCTGTTGTCCGATCTGTCGTCCTGTCCCGTCGCCGGCCCGCATGCCCTCAGCGTCCGCATCTCAGGGAGGCCGCCCGGCAGGGGCGGGGAGAGGCAGAAGGCGCAAGGGGACGCGACGGGTCGCGACGCGCCTGCTCTAGCGCCAAATTCGTCCCTTGCAAATCGCGCAAGCGGGCCGCAGGGCGAAAAACGACCGAAATTCCGGTCTTTCCACCACCCGGATTGCCCGCAGCCTTTCGTGCCGCAGCGAAAGCGGACCGTCCCGCAGCCCGCCGCAGTGCGCGGCCGGCAGGCACGGGCAGGGGGCGCGTCGGCCGGCCCCACTTGCCTGCGGTGGCGGCTGCTGTCGCCTGACCTATCAGCGCCCATCAGCGCCCGCCAGATCGCGATCCCGCCACCGTCATGTATCCGTCACACACCCGTTGGATGCGCCGTCCGCCGGGCGATCTCCCGTTCTGCACAGGCCCGAATTTTTTGAGAAATTTCCCCTTGTGCATCCCGAAAGCCTGTTCTATAGGAGCGCCACTGGTCACGGAGTGTAGCGCAGTCTGGTAGCGCACCACGTTCGGGACGTGGGGGTCGAGTGTTCGAATCACTCCACTCCGACCAGTCGAAAAGCCCGCGGATGCGGGCTTTTTTCGTTTTCGGGCCAAGGGTTCGCAAGCCTCCACCACCAGCCGGTCCGGCAGGTTGCGCCGCTCGGCTGAGCAGCGTGGGCCGGCAGCGTTGCCGCTCTTCATCCGTCGCCTGCCGGGCGGTGAGGCGCGCGGCGGGGAAGGGTATCCCCTGACGAAGCCTGCGCCCTCGCAGCTGCACCCACGCACCCGCGCCCTCTTTCCTGCGGCCAAGAAGCGGCAAAGCGGGCAGCCCCCGGATCGCTTCTGGTCCAGGACATCGCGCCCGCCGTAGAAGCACCACATGACGCCGGCGGCATATGCTGCCGGCGCCGTGTGCAACAGCCTCGTCAGGCGCGGTCCGACAATGACAGACATGAGCTTTCCTCTCAGCCGCGCGGCGGCGCTTGAACGGTTGAGGTCCTTCGTCCCGCAGGCGGGCAGTGCCTATGCGCGGCTGCGCAACAAGGAGCGGGGGAGCGGGGGACACGTGCACGTCTCACGCCTGTCGGCGGCGCTGCGCCGGCGGCTTGTCAGTGAGGAAGAGGTCGTCGGCGCCGTTCTGGCAGATCATGATCCGGCATCGGCCGGGGCATTCGTCAGCGAGGTGTTCTGGCGCAGTTACTGGAAGGGATGGCTCGAACAGCGCCCGGGCCTGTGGCCGGACTATGGCGCGGCCGTGGGGCGCGCGCGTGATCGCCTGCAGGCGTCTGCCGCGCTCGACGCGCGCCATGCGGCGGCGATCGCCGGGCGCACGGGCATCGACTGCTTCGACGCCTGGATCGGGGAACTGATCGCCACCGGCTATCTGCACAACTGGGCGCGCATGCAGGTCGCGTCGATCTGGATCTTCACCCTCGGCCTGCCATGGGAACTCGGCGCCGCCTTTTTCTTCGACAGGCTGATCGATGCCGATCCGGCCTCCAACACGCTCTCATGGCGCTGGGTCGCCGGTTTGCACACGCAAGGCAAGGCCTATCTCGCCGATGCCCAGCGCATTGCCGCCATGACGGATGGCCGCTTCTCGCCAGGCGGGCTGGCCCGCACGGCCGTCATTCCGGCAGACAGCCTGTCGGTGCCGCAGCCCGCCGCCGTGCGCACCGTCACGCGCCCCGATCCGGCCGCCGCCACGCTCCTGCTCGTGACGCCGGAAGACCTTTCCATGGAGACGGAGCCTGCCTTGCGCGCTCTGCCGGTGCAGGCGGTGGCGGTTATCGACGGTCGCAACGACTGGGACCGGATGGCGCTTGACGATGGCGTGGCCCGCGCCTGCGCCGCCTGGCCGGAGGCTCGCCCGCTTGGCGTCGTTGCGCCCGCCGATCTGTCGGCCACGGCGCGCGCCGCAGGATGCACGCAGATCGCCACGGCCTTTCTTCCGGTCGGGCCCCTGGCAGATGTCCTGGCGCGAGCGCGGCAGGCGGCGCGCCCCGACGGCCTGGTCGTCACCGAAGTCCTGCGGGACTGGGACAGCCGTACCTGGCCCCACTGCCGAAAGGGCTTCTTCGCGCTCCGGGAAAAGATACCCGGACTTCTGGATGGCGGGAGAATATGAGATGACGCCTACGCTCACCGTCTATTTCGATGGGGCCTGCCCGCTCTGTCGTCGGGAGATCGCCCTGATGCGCCGGCTGGATCGCCGGGGCGCCATCGATTTCGTCGATGTCTCCGACGCGGCGACGACCTGCCCGATCGACCGGGCGGCGCTGCTCGCCCGCTTCCACGCCAGCGAGAACGGCCGGCTCTTTTCCGGCGCGCGCGCCTTCGCCGCCATGTGGCGGGCCATTCCTCTCCTACGGCCGCTCGGCATCCTCGCGGATCTGCCCTGGGCCCGCCCCCTGTTCGAAGCGGCCTATCGCGGTTTTCTGCGCATCCGCCCCCGCCTGCAGAGGTGGGCCGCATGAGCGGCGCGGATCGCTATCGTCCCGTCCCCCAGGGTCGCCTGAGCCGGCTTGCCGCCCTCGGTCAGATCGCCGGCGGCCTTGCTTCGGGTGTGGTGTCGGAAGGGCTGAGCCGTCTGGCAAAGGGCGAAAGGCCGCATCTGCGCGACCTTCTCCTGACGCCGTCAAATGCGATGAAGGCCGTCGATCAGCTCTCGCGCATGCGCGGCGCGGCGATGAAGCTTGGCCAGATGGTGTCACTCGACCCCGGTGAACTTCTGTCGCCGGAGCTGCAGGCGATCTTCGCCGAGCTGCGGTCCTCGGCCCATTTCATGCCGCCCGGCCAGCTGTCCGCCAGTCTGGCAAGCGCCTGGGGAGCGGACTGGCGCCGCCACTTCAGCCACTTCGACACTGTGCCTCTGGCCGCCGCATCGATCGGGCAGGTGCATCGGGCCGTGCTGATCTCCGGCCGTCGCGTTGCGGTCAAGGTCCAGTATCCCGGCGTCGCCAGAAGCATCGATTCCGATATCGACAATGTTGCGACCTTCCTGCGCCTCTCCGGTCTCGTTCCTGCCGGCCTCGATCTCACCGCGCACCTGGCGGAAGCCAAGCGGCAACTGCGCGAAGAGGCCGATTATCTGCGCGAAGCCGAGGCGATGCGCCAGTTCCGCTCCCTGCTGTCGGCAGATCCCCGTTTCGTGGTGCCGGCGCCGGTGGAAGAGCTTCTGCATCCCACCGTGCTGCCCATGGACTTCGTCGATGGCGTGCCGCTTGAGCGCCTCGTCTCGGCGCCGCAGGCAACGCGCGAAAGCGCCATGCGGGCTCTGGCGGATCTCGCGCTGCGCGAACTCTTTGTCATCGGGGCCATGCAGACCGATCCAAACTTCGGCAACTACCTGTGGAGACCGCAGGACGGCCGCATCGCGCTTCTGGACTTCGGCGCCGTCCGGCCGGTCCTGCCCGAGAGCGCGCAGGCCTACCGCGCCCTGTTGCAGGCGATCCTGAGCGGCACGATCGAAACGGTCCGTGCGGCTCTCCTCGACATGGGCTATTTTTCGCCGGGGCAGGTCGCCCGCCATGGCCCGACGCTCGACGACATGACCGCGACGGTGCTTAATTACGTGCTGAAGGCCCCGGAAGGCCTGGTCGATTTCAGCGACAGGGGGCCGCTGGTCGCCGTGCGCCAGAGGGCGCAGCCTATCTTTGCCGATCGGTCGCTCTGGGCGCTCCCGTCTCCGGACAAGATGTTCCTGCAGCGCAAGATCACGGGCATGGCGCTTCTCGCGCTGAAGCTGAAGGTACGGTTGCCGGTCGTGGACATGCTGTCGGAGCACGCATGAGCGACGTGACAGCGCGTTGATCCTTTAGCTGTTTCCCACGGCGACGGACCACGGCAGGCGCAAGCAAGATCACTGTCCGGCCCGCGTCCTGAGGCGGAGCGGCACGACAAGAAAAAGGCGCGTCCCCTGCGGAACGCGCCTCATGTGGTCAGGCAGAATGCCTTGCCGCCTGCGGCATTTCCGGCCGAAGCGCGAACGCCTCGGCCTCGGCCAATTCTACGGAAACGAACGCAGGGAGCCTGCCCAGTGGTCACGGGGCATGCGTCAGATATCCCCGCCCGCATCCTTCCAGAGATCGGCAGCCTCGGAGGCGCTCATGCGGCGCACGTCGGCCTCGTGGCGGCGGCTGGCGAAGAGTTCGGTCGCCATCAGCTTGTCGGCGAGGTCGGCGGGCAGCGTCAGCACGACGCGGGCCTCGTCGCCACCGGCATGAAGGCCGCCAACATTCGCGCGCTTTGCGGTGATCATGCCGCCGGCGACCGTGTTCAGCGTGTCGGGATCGATGAGGATGAAGGCGCCGGTAGCGCGGTTCTGCTCATAGGGGTCGAAGACCGCCTGCTCGTCGAAATCGAGCGCCACCTTGCCGATTGCGTTCATCGCAAATGCATCCGTGTGGGCCAACCAGACGCCCGTCTTGATGTCGAGCAGGCTGGTGGGGCGCACCGTGACGCGCTGGCGGCGCGCGCCGGCCTTCAGCCAGTAGCGCTTGCCGGGCTGGATGCCATCCGGCTGCAGGGCCACGAGCTGCGCATCGAAGGCGGTGCCGACCTGCGGCTGGGAATCGATCGCGGCAATCACGTCGCCGCGCGCCACATCCACCTGACGATCGAGCACCAGCGTGATGGCATCGCCCGAGACGGCGGCATTGCGCACGAGGTCGAAGGTGACGATCTTGGTGACGTTGGCGACCATGCCGGAGGGCAGCACGACAATGCTGTCGCCGGGCTTCACGGCGCCGCCGGCAACCGTGCCCTGATAGCCGCGGAAGCTTTCGCCCGGGCGCGACACGCGCTGCACCGGCAGCCGGAAGCCGACGGCTTGGCCGGAGCGAACCGGGGCCTGTTCCAGGAATTCCACCAGCGTCGGGCCTTCGTACCAGGGCATGGCGGCGCGGCCGTCATAGACGACGTTCTCGCCCTTCAGCGCCGACATGGGGATGGCGGTCACCTGGCGGATGCCGAGCGACAGCGCGATCTCGCGGAACTCGTTCGCGATCTCCTCGAAGCGGGCCCGGTCGTAGTTGGTCAGGTCAAACTTGTTGACCGCCAGCACGAATTGCCGGATGCCCATCAGCGAGGCGATGGTGGCGTGGCGGCGCGTCTGCTCCAGAATGCCGGCGCGCGCATCGACCAGCAGCACGGCGAGGTCGGCGGTGGAAGCGCCCGTCGCCATGTTGCGGGTATACTGCTCGTGGCCGGGCGTATCGGCAACGATGAAGGAGCGCTTGTCGGTCGCGAAATAGCGATAGGCGACATCAATGGTGATGCCCTGTTCGCGCTCGGCCTGGAGACCGTCGAGCAGCAGGGCGAAGTCCGGCAGGCCGAGATCGTTCTGCTTGCCAACGGAGTCACGGCGCAGCGTCGCGGCCTGATCTTCCTTGACGGCCTTGGTGTCCCAGAGCAGGCGGCCGATGAGGGTCGACTTGCCGTCATCCACGCTGCCGCAGGTGATGAGGCGCAGCGGACGGCTGTCGCGCTGGGCGGCCAGCGGGGTAGAGGAGAGCGGGGCGGCTGCCGGCACGGTATCGGCGAGGGCGGCGGTTGCCGTTGCGGAGGCGGTCATCAGAAATATCCTTCGCGCTTCTTCTTTTCCATGGAGCCGGACTGGTCGCGGTCGATCGCGCGGCCCTGGCGTTCGGAAACGGTTGCGATTTCGAGTTCGGCGATCACCTCGTCGAGCGTGGTGGCGTCGGAGCGGATGCCGCCCGTCAGCGGCCAGCAGCCGAGCGTGCGGAAGCGCAACATGCCCTCCTGCACCTCTTCGCCCGGCAGCGCCTCGAAGCGCGGGTCTTCCGCCCACATCAGCATGCCGTCGCGCTCCACATATTTGCGCGGCTTGGCGTAGTAGAGCGGCGGCAGCGGAATGGCTTCGGCCTGGATGTAGCGCCAGATGTCGACTTCCGTCCAGTTGGACAGCGGAAAGGCGCGCACGCTCTCGCCGCGGCGGATCATGCCGTTATAGATGTTCCACAGTTCCGGGCGCTGGTTGCGTGGATCCCATTTGTGGTCGGCGGTGCGGAAGGAATAGATGCGTTCCTTGGCGCGCGAGGCTTCCTCGTCGCGGCGTGCGCCGCCGAAGGCCGCGTCATACTTGCCGATGTCGAGCGCCTGGCGCAGCGCCTCGGTCTTCATCACATCGGTGTGGTAGGCCGAACCGTGGCTGAAGGGCGAGATGCCCTCCACCGCGCCGCGCGGATTGGTGTGCACGATGAGGTCGAGGTCGAACCGGCGCGCCATCTCGTCGCGAAACGCGATCATCTCCGGGAACTTCCAGCCCGTGTCGATGTGCAGGAGCGGGAAGGGCACGCGGCCGGGGAAGAAGGCCTTGCGCGCCAGATGCAGCAGCACGGATGAGTCCTTGCCGATCGAATAGAGCATGACCGGCTTGTCGAACTCGGCGGCCACTTCCCGGAAGATATGGATCGCTTCGTTTTCGAGCGCCTTCAAATGCGGATCGAGCGGCTGCTTGGATGCCTGTGGCTGGTTGTACTCGGGCGAAAGGGAAAGGTCAGTGTCCTGACGGGCGGCTTGCATGGCGAATGGGTACTCCAAAGGCAATATCATCATCTACAGCCCAGAGGCGTCTGCCTCAATGGGCCGGCTCAAGACTGGGGATGTCGGAAGCGGCTTCGGCCACATGCAGGCCGCATTCCCGCTTCTCGTCGTTTTCCCACCACCAGCGGCCGGCGCGTTCCGGCTCGCCGGGCTTGATGGCCCGCGTGCAGGGCTCGCAGCCGATGGAGGGATAGCCGCGCTGATGCAGCGGGTTGATCGGAATGCCGTGCTCGGCGACCCGCGCATTGATCGTCTCGATCTCCATGTCGGCAAGCGGATTGATCTTGATGAGACCCCGCTCCAGATCGGCCTCGGCAAAGGGCGTCGTGGCCCGGTTGCCGGACTGGCCGCGACGCAGTCCGGTGATCCAGAAGGATGCGCCCTCGAGCGCACGCGCCAGCGGCTTCAGCTTGCGCACGCCGCAACAGGCGTGGCGGGCTTCCACGCTCTCGTAAAAGCCGTTCAGGCCATAGCGCGCCGCATAGGCGTCCACGTCGGCCTGGTCAGGGTAAAAGCGCTGGATGAGGATGCCGTAGGTCTCCTCGGTGCGGTCGATCAGCGCGACGGTCTCGTTGAAGAGACGGCCGGTCTCCAGCGTCGAGACGGTGATGTCGAGCCTGGCCGTGCCGATGGCGGCGGTGATGACCTGATCCTCGATGCCGAGCGAGGTGGTGAAGACGGCGCGACCATCGAGCGCGGCCACGAGCGCAAGGCGCTCTTCGAGGCTGAGCGGTGAAAGCTGCCGGTCGAGCGCCTCGGCGGCGTCGATGAGGGGGGATGCGGACATGGGCATGATCCTGTTCCTGGAACGGCCGGACTATCGCAGGACGCAAGCGTCGGGAACAGAAAAAGCGCTCTCTCTTGTGCGGGCTTGAGAGCAAATATCACCACAGCGCCGCCAAAGCGCAAAAAACCTATAAAATCAATAGAAAATAATCCCTCAAGAGCCCGCCGACGGCGAAGCCGGTGCGGACTCGCGCTCCTCTGCCCGCCGATGGCGGATGGCGCTTGCCAGAAAGTCGCGCGACAGCCCGTGATACAGCGGTTCGGGCGAAAGAAAGCGTGAGGTGAGGTAGCCGAGCATGGCGGCCACCATCAGCACCAGCACGTTTTCGCGGCTGTCGGACATTTCGAGGATGATGACGAAGGCCGTCATGGGCGCCTGCACCACGCCGGCGAAATAGCCCGCCATGCCGGAAAGGGCGCCGAGCGAGACGCTGGCGCCGAAGAGCAGCGCCATGCTGCTGCCGAAACCCGCCCCGACAGACAGCGACGGCGCGAAAATGCCGCCGGGAATCCCTGAGAGCATGGAGAGGAAACTGGCCGCCAGCTTTTCGAGGAAGAAGAGGGGCGGCAGCGCGGTGCCTTCCACGGCACCCCGCGCCTGGTCGTAGCCGGTGCCGAAGGTCGCGCCGCCGGTAGCGATGCCGAGAAGGGCCACCGCAAGACCGCAGAGCGCCGCCGCAAGGATCAGCCGCCGCTGCGGCTGCGGGGCCGCCCAGCGCTTCACCCGCCGCCCGGCCTTCAGCGCGCCGGCCGAGAAGAGGGCACCGAAGGCGCCGCCGCCGACTCCGCAGGCGATCACCATCCACCATGCATTGAGATCGGGCACGACGGCCGGGGCCGTGCCGAAATAGGTGTAGTTGCCCGCAAGCCCGAGCGCCGCAAGGCCCGAGATGATCACGGCCATCAGGACCGTGCTGTTGGAGCGCGCCGCATAGGAGCGCCCCATTTCCTCGATCGCGAAGACGATGCCGGCCAGCGGCGTGTTGAAGGCCGCCGAAATGCCCGCGGCAGAACCCGCAAGGATCAGGCCGCGCGCATGCGCCAGCCCGCCCCAGCGCGCCGCCTGCAGCATGATCGAGGCGCCCACCTGCACCGTCGGTCCCTCGCGCCCGATGGAGGCGCCGCTGAAGAGGCCGAGGATCGTGAGCAGCACCTTGCCCACGGCAAGCCTCAGCGACAGAAGCCGCCCGCGCGCCTCCCGCTCCGTCAGGTGCCGCCCGGCAATCGCCTGCGGAATGCCGCTCCCCTGCGCATTCGGAAAGAACCGAAGTGTGAGAAACGCCGAAAGCGCAAAGCCCGCCGGCGTCAGCGCAAGCGGCAGATAGCCCGCCAGAGGGCCAGACCCCGTCAGCGCGCGAAACAGATGCTGCGCATAATCGGCCGCCTCAGCAAACCCGACACTCACCACCCCGATCGCCAGCGCCCCCGCCCAGAACACCACCCGCGGCCGCCACACGGCGAGCGACACGCGAAACACGCGCGAACGACGAAACAGGCGGGACTTGCGAAAATACGGAGCCATGACGGCCATGGTTTGCCACGGGATGATGGCGAGGTGAAGGGGGCGGGACAGAATCCCGCCGGTTGGTAGTCTTGCAGATGCACCGCCTACCGATCGCTCACCGCCGCCCGCGGATTTTCCCACGGCACCTGGTTGGAGCGCGCCAGCATGCCCTTGCCGAGAATGTGGTCGGCGGCCTTTTCGCCGGTCATGATGGACGGGCTGTTGAGGTTGCCATAGGTGACGTGGGGGAAGATGGAGCTGTCGGCCACGCGCAATCCATCGACGCCGATCACGCGGGTTTCGGGGTCCACCACGGCCATCGGGTCGTTGCGGTCGCCCATCCGGCAGGTGCCGCAGGGGTGATAGGCGCTTTCCAGATGCTCGCGCAGGAAGGCGTCGATTTGTTCGTCGGTCTGGACGGATGCGCCCGGCTGGATCTCCGGTCCGCGGAATTCGTCGAAGGCCTTCTGGCCGAAGATCTCGCGGGTGAGGCGCACGCAGTGGCGGAACTTCTCCCAGTCTTCGGGGTGGCTCATATAATTGAAGCGAATGACGGGATCGGCCATCGGATCGGCTGAGCGCAGCGTCACGCTGCCGCGCGATTTCGACAGGTTGTAGCCGACATGGGCCTGGAATCCATGGCTCTTCGCCGCCGCCTTGCCATCGTAGGAAATCGCCACCGGCAGGAAGTGATACTGGATATCCGGCTGCTTCAGCCCCGGCCCCGAGCGCAGAAAGGCGCAGGCCTCGAACTGGTTCGACGCGCCGAGCCCGCCGCGCGTGAAGAGCCACTGCGCGCCTGCAACGCCCTGCCAGAACCAGGGCAGCCAGGAATAGAGCGAGACCGGCTTGGTGGAGACCTGCTGGAAATAGAATTCCATGTGATCCTGCAGGTTGGCGCCCACCCCCGGGCGGTCCACCTTCACCTCGATGCCCATGGATTTCAGGTGCTCGGCCGGGCCGATGCCCGAAAGCATCAGGAGCTTCGGCGAATTGAAGGAGGAGGCCGAGACGATCACCTCCTTGTTGGCGCGCACCACCTCGATCTTGCCGCCACGCTCGATCTCGACGCCGACGGCGCGGCCGTTCTCGATCACCACGCGCCGTGCGAAGCAGCGCAGGAGCGACGCATTCGGCCGCTTCAGCGCGGGCTTCAGATAGGCATTGGCAGCCGACCAGCGTCGTCCCTGGTGGATCGTCTGCTCCATCAGGCCGAAGCCTTCCTGCTTGGAGCCGTTATAGTCGTCCGTCAGCTCGAAACCTGCCTCGTGGCCGGCGCGGATGAAGGCGTGGAAGAGCGGATTGGTGACCGGCCCCCGCTTCACATGCAGTGGACCGTTCGTGCCGCGCCAGCCCTCTTCGCCGCCCGACGAGGTCTCCATGCGCTTGAAATAGGGCAGCACGTCCTGGTAGCTCCAGCCGCGCGCGCCAAGCTCTTCCCACCGGTTGAAATCCTCCGCGTGGCCGCGGACATAGACCAGCCCGTTGATGGAGGAGGAGCCGCCGATCACCTTGCCGCGCGGCGCGGTGATGCGCCGGTTGTTGAGATGCGGCTCGGGTTCGGAAAGATAGCCCCAGTTGTAGCGCTTCATGCTCATCGGCCAGGCGAGTGCGGCCGGCATCTGGATGAACGGCCCGACATCCGACCCGCCATATTCCAGCACCAGCACGCTGTTCTTGCCGTCCTCGGAAAGCCGGTAGGCGAGGGCCGACCCGGCGGAGCCGGAGCCGACGATGATGTAGTCTGCCTGGTTCATGGGGTTAGTGCCTTGTTTCGATGACGCCATATGCAATGGCGATGGATGGATTGAAGATTTTATCGCTATTTGTTATGATTGCGAAATGAAGGAAATTCGCTTCACCACAGCCGCGGACCGGGCGCTTCAGCGGATGCAGCCGAAACGAAAGGCCGCCATTCTTGACAAGCTCGCCGCCTACGCGCGCGGCGCGCCTGTCGATATCAAGAAGATGCAGGGTAAGCCGTACTTCCGTATCCGCGTTGGCAGTGATCGCGTCATCATCGACGACAAGGGAAATGTCGTGATGGTTATCGATGCGGGGCCGCGCGGCAGCATCTACAAGGAGTGAAAACCAATGGGTGATATCCAGAAACTCGTGATCGACGGCAAATCCTACGTCCTTCTGAGCGAGGACGATTATGAGGACCTGATCGACGGACTTCAGGCAGACGCCATCATGGCTCGCGTCGATGCCGGAGAGGAGACCTGGCCTTTCGAGGTCGTGCAGGCAAAGGCGAACGGCGAAAATCCTGTTCGGGTCTATCGGCAGTATCGGAAGATGACGACGACCGAACTTGCGGCCGCGGCCGGCATTTCCCAGCCTTATCTGTCCGACATCGAAACCGGCAAGAAACCCGGTTCCGTTGCGGTCCTCCTGCGCATCGCCAGGGCGCTCAAGGTCGATCTGGATGATCTCGTTTTCGAGGTCGAGCCGGACTGAGGAGGAGCGGTGAGGGCGCTGGCTTACCCCCCTCTGTCCTGCCGGACATCTCCCCCGCAAGGGGGGAGATCGACGTGCGGCAAGGCTTCGCGGAACGCTAACGCTGGAGAGGTGTGAGACTGTCACCCCACGCCAATCTCCCCCCTTGTGGGGGAGATGCCCGGCAGGGCAGAGGGGGGTAGCCCCCTGCCTCAACGCCATCCGAACACTCAACGCCCCCGCAAGCCTCATCTCAGTACGGCGCCTCGCATGTGCCCATGCCGACATAGACCGTCTTCAGCTCGGAATAATGCTCGAGTGCCGCCAGCGAATTCTCGCGGCCGAAGCCGGATTGCTTGGAGCCGCCGAAGGGGATTTCCACCGGGCAGAGATTGTAGGTGTTGATCCACAGCGTGCCGGCGTCGAGCTGGTCGATCACGCGGTGCGCGCGGGTGATGTCGGCGGTGAAGACGCCGGCCGAAAGGCCGAATTCGGTGGCGTTGGCCCGCGCAATCACCTCATCCTCGGCCTCGAAATCCAGCACGCACATCACCGGGCCGAAAATCTCCTCCCGCGCGATGGTCATGCCGTCGGTCACGTTGGCAAAGACGGTCGGCTGGATGTAGAAGCCGTCGCTGGCCACATCGTTGGGGATCGCCCCGCCGGTGACGAGCGTTGCGCCCTCGGCCTTGCCGGCCTCGATATAGCCGAGCACCTTGTCGCGCTGCGCCTTAGAGACCATCGGCCCGAGCTGTGTGGCCTCGTCCATGGGATCGCCGATGGCGATGGCTTCCGTGCGCGCCTTCAGGCGCTCAAGGAACGTCGCCTTGACGGCCTTGTGCACGAAGACGCGCGTACCGTTCGAGCAGACCTGGCCGGTGGAGTAGAAATTGCCGAGCATGGCGCCGGAGATCGCGCCGTCGATATCGGCATCCTCGAAGACGACGATCGGCGACTTGCCGCCGAGCTCCATCGTCACATGCTTGAGGTGCCCCGCCGCGGCGGCCGCCACCTTGCGGCCCGTCGGCACCGAGCCGGTAAGCGAGACCTTGGCGACATCGGGGTGGTTGACGAGCAGCGGCCCGGTCTCGCGGTCGCCCTGGATGACGTTGTAGAGCCCCTTCGGCGCACCGGCCTCGATCAGGATTTCGGCGATCTTGAGCGCCCCGAGCGGCGTCATTTCCGAGGGCTTGAAGACCATGGCATTGCCGGCGGCAAGCGCCGGCGCACCCTTCCAGCAGGCGATCTGCTGCGGATAGTTCCAGGCGCCGATGCCCACGCACACGCCAAGCGGCACCCGCTTGGTATAGGCAAAATCGCCGCCGAGCGGGATATAGCTGCCGTTGAGACCCGCCGCGATCACGCCGCCGAAGAATTCGAAACTGTCGGCGCCCGAGGTCGGGTCGGCGACGATCGTCTCCTGGATCGGCTTGCCGGTGTCGAGCGTCTCAAGCTCGGAAAGCTCGCGGTTGCGCGCCCGCATGATCTCGGCCGTCTTCTTCAGCACGCGCCCGCGCGCGGTGGGGCTGAGCGCCGCCCATTCCTTCTGGGCGCGCTTGGCGGAAGTGATTGCCTGTTCCACGATGGCAGGCGTCGCAGCGTGGAGCTTCGCGATCACTTCGCCCGTGGCGGGGTAGACGCTCTCGAAGGGCGTGCCGGCCGTGTCTTCCACATAGGCGCCGTCGATGAAGTGCGAGGCTTTGGGTTGGGCTCTCATGGTCTCATTCTCCCCGCGGGTAGCGTTTGGTGTTCTCGAGAGTGTCGAGGTTCATGTGGTTGCGCATGTAGCGTTCGGATGCCTTTTGCAGCGGCTGGTGATCCCAGGGATAATAGGCGCCGTTGCGCAGCGCCTCGTAGACCACCCAGCGCCGCGCCTGGCTCTCGCGCACGGCGGCGTCGAAGGCGGCCATGTCCCAGCGCGCCTCCCGCATCTGTCTGAAGGCTTCCAGCGTCGCGCGAATGACAGGGTCGGTGGTTTCAGCGAGATTGGTGAGTTCGCGGGGGTCGGCCTGGAGGTCGTAGAGTTGTTCCGGGTCGAGCTCGCAGTGGATGTATTTCCACTTGCCCTCCCGGATGCCGACGAGCGGCGCATAGGAGGCCTCCGCCGCATATTCCATCAGCACGGGCGTGGTGCGCGCAGCCCCGTCGATGACCGGCAGCAGGCTTTCCCCATCCGTCCAAGGCAGGATTTCTTCCATCGAAATGCCGGCGAGATCGCAGAGCGTTGGCGTGACATCGAGATTGGAGGTCGGCGCCAGATGCAGGCCGGGCGTGACGCCGGGGCCGGCCACCATCAGCGGCACGCGGGCCGAGCCCTCGAAGAAGTTCATCTTGAACCACAGGCCCCGCTCGCCCAGCATGTCGCCATGGTCGGAGCAGAACAGGATCAGCGTGTCCTCAAGCATGCGCGTGCGGGTCAGCACATCGACGAGCGAGCCGACCTTCTCGTCCAGATAGGAAATGTTGGCGAAATAGGCCCGACGCGAGCGGCGCACGTTCTCGTCCGTGATGTCGAAGGACGCATAGTCGCAGGATTTCAGGATACGCTGCGAATGCGGATCCTGCTCGGCGAGCATGCCGACCTCCGGCATCAGGTACGGGCAGTCCTCATAGAGATCCCAGAACCTCTTGCGCGCCACATAGGGGTCGTGCGGGTGGGTGAAGGAGACGGTGAGGCACCAGGGGCGGCGGCCGGCATCGTCGTTTTCACGGGCGAGATGATAGAGCTTCTGCTCGGCGAGGAAGGCCACCTCGTCGTCATACTCCATCTGGTTGGTGATCTCGGCGATACCCGCGCCCGTCACCGATCCCATATTGTGATACCACCAGTCGATCCGCTCGCCGGGCTTGCGATAGTCCGGCGTCCAGCCGAAGTCGGCGGGGTAGATATCGGTCGTCAGCCGCTCCTCGAAACCGTGCAATTGGTCGGGCCCCACGAAATGCATCTTGCCCGACAGCGCCGTGTAATAGCCGGCCCGGCGCAGGTGGTGCGCGAAGGTCGGGATCGAGGAGACGTATTCGGCGGCGTTGTCATAGACCCGCGTGCGGCTCGGCAGTTGCCCCGCCATGAAGGAGGCGCGGGCCGGCGCGCAGAGCGGCGAGGACGTATAGTTGTTGGCAAACCGTGCCGAGCGGGCCGCCAGCGCCTTCATGTGCGGCGCATGCAGGAAGTCGGCCGGACCGTCCGGAAAGAAGGTGCCGTTGAGCTGGTCGACCATGAGGATGAGAATGTTGGGGCGATCCGTCTTCGGCTCGGTCATGCCTGTGTCTCCTGAGAGGTGCGCCCCGCATGCTGCTGGGCAAGCTCGGCGCTGACATAGTCCTCGACGAGGGCCTGCGAGGCCGCGATGCTGATCGGGGCCGATTTCAGACCTTGCCGCAGATAGAGCCCGTCGATCATCGCAGCCACGCCCTCGGCAATCCGGGCTGCGTCATCGCGGCCGGCAAGGTGTTTCAGGCTGGCCAGAAGATTGGAACGCAGCCGCCGCGCATAGGTGAAAAGCAGGCGGCGCACCGCTTCGGAGCGCTGCGCCTCCGAATAGAAGGCAAGCCAGGCGGCGACCGTTTCCGGCGCGAACTGGTGCGCCTGGAAATTGACGCGGATGACGGCGGAAACCCGTGCGCGTGGCGTTCCGGCAGCCTTGAGCGCGGCCACCGCATCGGTGCGCAACTGGCGCAGCAGGGAACGGATCGTCTCGATCAGCAACTGCTCCTTCGAGCCGAAATAATGATGCGCGAGCGCGGGTGAAACCCCGGCATGCCGGGCGATTTCCGCCATCGGCACGGCAAGCGAGCCGTTCTCGCCGATCGCCCTCAGCGCGGCATCCACAAGCGCCTTCCTGCGCACCGGCTCCATCCCGACCTTCGGCATCGCTTCCTTCCGCGGCAGACAGCCATCTCCTGCACTGACGATCGTCAGATTATTTTTAATTGATCGATCAATCAACAAAAATCTTGGCCGCCAGCGGGCGTGGCGGATCAGGCCGGCCAGGCGAGGGCGCATGGTTAAGGCAATGCTTCGAAATCATCATAAGATATTGGGAAATATACAAATTCACAAAACCTTCACATTGAGGAAAGGTTTTGTTGAGGCACGCCGCGCTAATCGTGGACCATCGCAAAAGCCCGGAGTGTCAGATGCTGGCGACAAGCGAAATGCGGCTGCAACGGCGAACCGTGGGCGACGAGCAGATCGTCTCGCTGGCACGGCTTGCCATCGATACGGCGTTCCAGCCCATTGTCGAGACCTGCACGGGCGCCGTCTTCGGCTACGAATCCCTCATGCGCGGCTTCGACCGGCTGGGCTTTGACAATCCCGTGGCGCTTCTCGACCGCGCTGCCGCCGTCAATCAGTTGCTTCCGCTCGAAGTGATGATCAACAGCCGCGCCATCGCCAAGTTCGCCGCGCTGCCGTCCTTCGAGACCCGCACGCTGTTCATCAACTTCGATCCCAGGCTCATCCCCTCCGGCCGCTGGCTGACCGACGAGCTGCTGCGGTATCTGGATCGCGCCCGCATTCCGGCCTCTTCCCTCTGCTTCGAGATTTCCGAGCGGGTTGATACGGCCGTCGTGCCGGAGCTGACCGAGGTGTTGCAGGCCATTCAGCTGGCCGGCTTCAAGATCGCCATCGATGATTTCGGCTCGGGCTGCAACGGCCTGCGCGCGCTCTGCGACTATCCCGTCGATTACGTCAAGATCGACCGCCACTTCATCGCCGGCATCGACCAGAGCCCGCGCCGCCGCCAGATCGTCAAGCACACGCTTGCCATGGCGCATGTTCTCGGCATCCGCGTGGTGGCCGAAGGGGTCGAGACGGAAGCAGAATTCATGACCTGCCGCGACCTTGGCTGCGATCTCGTGCAGGGCTATTACGTTGCCCGCCCCACCACGAGCCGCGACGATCTCCACGCCACCTATCCGCATGTGGAGCGTGCCGGTCTGAGGCGCGTCGCTTCCGGCACGCTGGACAGCATGCTGATCCGCCGCCAGATCGAGCATGTCGAGCCCGTGTCGGAGCAGGCCGATCTCGAAGCCGTCTTCGATTATTTCCGCGCCAATCCCGAGCGACGCTTCTTCCCCGTCGTCAATGCCAGCCACGAGCCGCGCGGTATCCTGAGCGAGCAGCAGTTGAAGACGCTGAGCTATCATCCCTTCGGCCGCGACCTCATGAAAAACAAGGTCTACCAGCGCGGCATCGCTCACTACGTCTCCAAGGCGCCGATCGTCGACATCCGCATGCCGGCCGAACAGATGCTGGCCATGTTTGCCGATATCGACGGCGCCGAATGCGTGATCCTCACCGAAAACATGCGCTACACCGGCATCCTGTCGGCCGCCTCGCTCCTGAAGATCATCAACGAGAAGCAGTTGCAGATGGCCCAGGACCAGAACCCGCTGACGGGCCTGCCGGGCAATCGCGCCATTCGCGATTACCTTGAGGACGTCGCCCTTGACAGCAGCGGCGACCGCTACCTCTGCTACTGCGACTTCGACAATTTCAAACCCTTCAACGATGCCTATGGGTTCCAGTCGGGTGATCTCGCCATCACGCTGTTTGCCGGTTTCATGAAGCGGCATTTCGTCGGCGAGACTGTCTTCCTCGGCCATATCGGCGGGGATGACTTCTTCATCGGCCTGCGCAACGTGCCGCGGGCAGGGGCATTCGAGGCGCTGGAAGCGCTGATGGACGATTTCCGCACGGAGGTGCGCCAGCTCTACAGCCACGACGATCGCGCGCGGGGCATGATCGAGGGCCACGACCGGCAGGGCATCAGCCGTCTGTTTCCGCTGATGCGTTGCTCGGTGGCGGTGCTGGCGGTCGGAAACGGCATGCTGGTGCCCGACGTCAACCTCGTCAGCAACCGCATCGCGGTTCTCAAGGCCGAGGCCAAGGAAAGCGAAGGCGGCCTGGCCTTCGGCGATTTCCGCTGAGGCCTCAGGCGGCGCCTCTGCCTGCCCGGAAAAAGGGCAGGCGGCCGTGCCGAAATGAGAGGGCCGCGTGAAATTTCTTCAGCATGTTTCCAGGAAACCCCGGTCGGCACAGTCCTTGGTGCGAGGACTGGGTCAGTGGAGGCTGACTGGCATTCGACACCGGCTGCCCGGCACTCTATAAAGCCCGCACCGATGCCGGAGACCTGCCGATGACAAGCCTGCCGAAGACCATGCGCCACATCGCGTTCGACGCGCCCGGCGATGCAGACGTGATGCGGCTTGTCGAGGGGCCCGTGCCGGAGCCCGGCCCCGGCGAAATCCTCATCCGCGTGCGCGCCGCCGGCGTCAATCGTCCCGATGTCTTCCAGCGCCAGGGCGATTATCCGCCGCCGCCCGGCGCCAGCCCCATTCTCGGTCTCGAAGTGGCCGGCGAGGTCGCCGCCCTCGGCACGGGGGTCAAGGATATCGCCATCGGCGAAAAGGTCACGGCGCTGTCGAATGGCGGCGGCTATGCGCAATACACGGTCGTTCCGGTCGGGCAGGCGTTGTCCTTTCCGAAGGGCTTCGATGCCGTTCGCGCCGCTGCCCTGCCGGAAACCTTCTTCACCGTCTGGGCCAATCTCTTCGACATGGCCGCGCTGAAGGCCGGCGAAACCGTGCTGGTCCACGGCGGCACCAGCGGCATCGGCACCACGGCGATCCAGCTGGCGAAGGCGCTCGGCGCCCGCGTGCTGGCCACCGCCGGCAGCCCCGACAAATGCGCCGCCTGCGAGCGCCTTGGCGCGAGCCGCGCCATCAACTACCGCACCGAGGACTTCCGCGAGGCGGCACTGGAGCAAACCGGCGGACGTGGCGTGGACGTGATCCTCGACATGGTCGGCGCGCCCTATTTCGACAGCAACATCGCGACGCTCGCAAAGGACGGCCGCCTTTCCATCATCGCCTTCCTCGGCGGCCACCGCGTCGAGGCTGCCTCGCTGATGCCGATCATGACGAAGCGCCTGCGCGTCTTCGGCTCCACCATGCGCCCGCGCACCGCCGAGGAGAAACGAGCGATCCGCGATCAGCTCGCCCGCACCGCATGGCCGCTGCTCTCCTCCGGCGCCATCGCCCCCCTCATCCATGCCACCTTCCCGCTGGAACAGGCGGCCGATGCCCACCGGCTGATGGAAAGCAGCGATCATATCGGCAAGATCGTTCTCACGGTTGGCTGACGAACGGTGACAGGCGCACGACAGAATAATCCGTGCCCGCCGTCTTGTAATTGTCATGAAACGGCGTACCTTCTTCTCATCGTCAACGAATTGAGAGGAGGTGATCCAATGTCGAGTGAGATTTCGGTTCTCGTGAACGGCTTGGAAGAGGTGATTTCGTCGGGGCAGTCCCTGACCTGACACCAACCTCCTGCGGGCATCGGCAGCGCGCCGGATGTCCGGGTCCAATCGAGACCAAAGCTCATGGGGGGTCGCCACGTGCGGCCCCTTTTGCTTTTCCGGGGTTACGGCGTCAAATCCCGATGCGCCCGATGCCGGGAAGCTTGAGGGCAGGGCGCATGACGTCGATGCCGGCGACGAGGCCGAGGACATGCACCTCGAAGCCCGAGCGGGCGCCGGCCGAAATTCCCAGCAGCCCGTTCACTGTCAGATGCAGGTCGCGCCCGTCGGCATCGACCGAGAAAAGCTTTCCATCCGGCAGATAGTCGCGCCCCACCGCATCCGGCGGCAGCACCACGCCGAGATCCGGCACCGCGCGCAGCACATGCGCGACGAAGGTGTTGGAGTTCGGCCCCGGCCAGATGCGGTAGCCGCCGGGCTTCGAATAGGGATAGCGCGCGATCGCCGCCTCGACCTGGGGTATCAGGCGCGCCGCCTCCGGCCCGGTCATGGCGAGCACGGTACGCGGCGCATTCGAATACCAGCGGCCATCGGGCGCATAGCCGTTGCGGCGGATCGGATTGCCCCAGCCGACCTTGTCATAGCGGTTATAGCTGGCCGCGCCCTCTTCCTTCGTCACGATCCAGGCGTGGCTTGCAACCGCGCCCTTGAAGCCCCCGGTGGCGGCGGAAAAGACGTAGATGGCCGCCGGCCGGCTGTCCTCCGCCTCGGGCAGGATCCCCGCCGAACTCCAGTCCGCCTCCCGCCAGCTTCCGGGCCTGTCGCGAACCGTCCAGTAGGCTGCCGAGCCGATCACGGGCAGCAGGTAGATGACGGCAAAGGCCAGCGCGAGACGGCGAATGAGACGCATGAGGATCCTTGTGTGGCGGTGCCTCTTCCGGCACGGGAGCTGCGCGAAGACGGGCCGGTCCGCCTCGCTCCCCCGATCTTCACCAGCCCTTGCGGCCATTTTGCGACCGTGGCCCGAGCCGGTCTCGAAGCCCGCAGCCGATTTCGCGCCCTGCCTCTTGCCCAGCCCGCCGCCGCGCGGCATGAGAGACGGACAGCAACACAGGCATGAAATGGGTGCAGCATGGACAATCCGGTTCTGGTCGAAGTGACGCGCGGCGCGCTGGTGGAAAGCCGCCACCGCGGCATGGTCGTGGCCGTCGATGGCGACGGCAGGACGGTGTTCTCGCTCGGCGAAGTCGATCAGCCAGTCTTCCCGCGCTCCTCCTGCAAGGCTATGCAGGCCCTGCCGCTGATGGAAACGGGCGCGGCCGACGCCTATGGTTTCGGCAACCGGGAGCTTGCGCTCTCCTGCTCCTCCCACAATGGCGAGCCGGAACACGTGGCGCTTGCCGACGCCATGCTGAAGGCCGCCGGCCTCGACCAGACGTCGCTCGAATGCGGCGCCCACTGGTCCTTCGACCAGAAGAGCCTGATCGGCCAGGCCCGCACGCTGGAAAAGCCGACGGCGCTTCACAACAACTGCTCCGGCAAGCATTCGGGCTTCGTCTGCGCGGTCTGCCACGATGGCGGCACGGTGGAAGGATATGTCGGCTACGACCATCCGCTGCAAAAGGAGATCCGCGGCACGATGGAAAGCCTGACGGGCGCCATTCTCGCCCACGACAATTGCGGCACCGACGGCTGCTCGATCCCGACCTATGCCGTGCCGCTGAAGGGCCTCGCCCACGGCTTTGCGAAAATGGCGACCGGCGCCGGCCTCGGCCCCGAACGCGCCAAGGCCTCCCGCCGCCTGATCGAGGCCTGCATGGCCGAACCCTTCTATGTCGCCGGCACGAAACGCGCCTGCACCGCCCTCATGCAGGCCGCCCCCGGCCGCATCTTCGCCAAGACCGGCGCCGAAGGCGTCTTCGTCGCCGTCATTCCGGAACAGGGCATCGCGATCGCGCTGAAATGCGAGGACGGCGCCACCCGCGCCGCCGAATCCATGGTCGCCGCCACGCTCGCCCGCTTCTTCGCCGATGACGCCGAGGTTCAGGCCAAGCTCGCCGCAATGGCCAGCTACGAGATGCGCAACTGGAACGGCATGCATGTCGGCGATGTCAGGGTGACGGCGGCGCTCGCATAGGCCGCCCTGACCTTCAGGCCCGGACGACCGCCGCATCCGCACGGAGGCTCGTGACGCCGTCGAGGCGTTAGCGATCAAGGCCCTGTGCCGTATGAAAGCGGCAGATCGCCGAGCCGCCGCGCGTCCATGGCGGCAAGGTCGGGATGCGCGAGCGGATCGTGCCGCCAGGAGAAGCGGTTGGTGTCACCGCATGCGCCAGACCGTCCGCCACCCTCCAGATGCCGCAGGACGCTCTTGATGACGGTGTTCGCAACGATCCAGATTTTCTTGAACATGGCCTGCTCCTGCTGTCGCGTTGGAGACGAGAACGCCTGTGATATGTAGGGAATTTGCGCCTGATCGCAGGCTCCGGCAATTGAGTTTGTCTGCGACAGACTATAGAAAATCTATATGAAGTCGCTCAATCGCATTCACCTGAACGGCCTGCGTGCCGTGGAAAGCGTCCATCGCCTCGGTTCCCTGCAGGCGGCCGCCACGGAGCTTGGCGTCACGGTCGGCGCCGTGAGCCAGCAGGTGATCCGCACGGAGGCGCAGCTGGGGCGGCCGCTTTTTGCCCGCACCGCGCGCGGGCTTCTGCCGCTTGCCGATGCCGGCCCGTTTTTTGCCGCCCTTTCTGCGGGCTTCGGCTCTCTGGAGCGGGCCGTGGCGCTGTCGCAGCCGCCCGACGAGACGCGGCTCACCGTCTCCGTCGCCCCGGTCTTTGCCGCCCGCTGGCTGGTGCCGCGCCTCGACAGCCTTGCTGCCCGCCATCCCGAGATCACGCTGCGCATCGACGCCACCGGGGCGCTGGTCGATCTTGCCGCCTCCGATGTCGATCTCGGCATCCGTGTCGGGCGCGGCGACTGGCCGGGCGTCGTCAGCGAGCCGCTGCTGGCGCAGAAGGTCTTTCCGGTCTGCGCCCCCGCGCTCGCCGCCGGCCTTCGCGCGCCGTCCGACCTTCTCGCCCTTCCTGTGCTCATCGACGGGCAGGCCATGTTTTCCTGGGATGTCTGGCTGAAGGCGGCGGGTCTCGAGGCTGGCTGTATCCGCGCGCGCCACGTCTTCAACGAGGCTTCGCTGTGTCTCGATGCGGCTATCGCAGGGCAGGGGGTCTTTCTCGCCTGGCAGACGCTCGCCGGAGACGCGCTCGCCGCCGGCCGCCTCGTCGCGCCCCTGCCCATCACCGCCGAAACCGGCTTCGGCCACTTCCTCGTCCAGGCTCCCGGCCGCCGCGAAACCCGCACCATCAAGGCCTTCAAGCGCTGGCTGCGCGACGCGCTGGAGGAAAGCGTCAAGGCCCTGCCGATCGGCTGAACATCACGCAGGGGGAAAGGCCATCGGCGTCAAACGCAAACGACAGTCTCGTCATCATCGATCATTCGCAATTGCTACCGAAAGACAAGCTTGATAAGCGGGATCGAAGAAACGTGACGGGACAATGCCATGCGCGAGCAGACCATGCCGGCTATGCAGGATCTGATGTGGACGCGTCTGTCCAACATCGGCGCCATACCATGCCTGCACGACGACCGGCGCACGGATCGGCGTGTCGTCCGCCCCGCCGGATGCTTCCGCGCCCGCCATGGCGAGCGGCGGGAGCGCGTGGACATGCCCGTAAACCGTGTGGTTTCCCGAAAAAGGTGGCCGTCGCTCCGCCCTGATCTCGCGCGGCTGGACAATCAAGGGGTAGCCGTGCTTCAAAAAATCAACCGGCAGCAGCGAAGTCTCGGCAAGCGCTTCGGCCGCTATCGCCTGCCGTCGTGAGAGCAGACATGCGCATTGTTACCTTTGTCAGCCGGGATTATGTCGATTTGCTCCGCCTTTGGCTGGACGTCTCATCGGCCCACATGCCTGTCCAGCCTGCTGTCATTGCCATGGACGAGCCGGCCTTTGCGGAGGCATCGGCCGATCCGCGATGCCGGCCGGTCCTTGCGCCGCCGGCGGTGGGTCCGGTCGCAAACCGCGGTCTCTTCTGGATTCGCCGGCTGACGCTTCTTCTGGACGAAATGCTGGGCACGGATGGTCTGGTCGTCCATTCCGATCTGGATGCCTTCTGGCTGAAGGACATCGCCAGCCTTCTCGCTGAACGGCCATTCGACCTGGCGTTCTCGATGGACTACGGCCATCCCGCCGATATCGGCGCGCAATGGGGATTCACGCTCTGTCCCGGCCTCTTTGCCGCGCGCGGCGGGGCCCGGCTGTCGGCCTTCGCGCAGCGATGGCTGGCGGAGACGCGGCGCTACACGGACGACCAGAACGCCATCAATTACCTCCTGCGCGACCTCGATATTGCGTGGCGCCCGCACACAATCGGCGGCCACGAAGGCGCCATCGGCGAAATCGAGATCGAAGGCCGGCGGCTGACCGTTCTCGCCCTGTCGCGCTCCCTGTGCGACCGGGTTCTGCCCCTCGAGGATGATCGGGGGCTGATGGTCGCCCATCCCTTCTTCGACGGTCGTTTCCGGGCCGCCACCGTGCAGTTGCTCGCGCGTCTGGCGGCGTCTCGCGGCTTGCCGGAAGCCTCTCGCCCGGCATTCCGGGGTGACGAACGACCGTCCCTGCGCCGGAACCTTCTTCTGCGCGCGGGCTTCGCGGCCACCGACCAAGCCCGTCTCACGGCCCAGGAACTCCATTATTTCGCGGGGCTGGAGGCAATCCATGGCAATGCCGGGAAGGCGGCGTCCCTTTTCGAGGCGGCCCTCGCCAAGGGGGCGGATCCGGCTGCCGTGGGGGTCGATTCCCACATGACGTTTCATCACCTGGGACGAAAGGCTGAGGCGCGCGCAGCGCTCGCGGCTGCGCTGACGGCACGCCAGCCCTCGCGTCTGCTGCGTCGCCTCGGCGCAAATGCGCGGACCATCGGCGCCCCGTCACTCGCCGCGCGCGCCATGCTGCAGATCGTGTTCCTGTCCATCGGCGATCCCCGGAGGATCGCCCGGCGTCTGGCCCGTGTCGCCCGTCGCCACGCCGTCTGATCCCGGCAGCCGCCACCCTTACCCGAGTTCGGCCGTCCGCCTTGCCATCATCTCGCGATAGGCGGGGCGCGACTGGCAGCGGGCAAGCCAGTCTTTGAGCGCCGGCGCGCCGTCGAAGAGGGCGGCGCGGCGCTGGGCGTAGCGCAGCACTTCGGCAAGGTTGAGGTCCGCCGCCGTGAAGCGGTCGCCGACGAGGTAGGGGCTATCGACGAGGTGCCGGTCGATGACGCCGAAGGCGGGGAAGAGGGCCGATTCCGCCCGCGCGATCGTCTCCATGCCCGCTTCGCTTGTCTCCTCGCCCCGGTCGTAGGTGAGCACGATCGCGACGCTGTGCGGCTCCACAGCCGTTGCGGCAAACAGCGTCCAGTTCAGCATCTGCGCCTCTTCCATGAGATCGGCGGGGGCAAGCGGCCCGCCATGCTTGCGGGCGAGATACAGCGGGATCGCCAGCGATTCCGTCATCAGCAGATCGCCATCGAGCAGCGCCGGGATCTGCCCCATGGGGTTGATGGCGAGGTAAGCGGGCGATCGCGTGTTGAGTGGCGTTTCCGCGGCCTCCGGCGCCTCGCCGGCCGGAAGTCGCCGCGCCTGGATCACCGGCACGCTCTCGAAGGCAATGTCGAGTTCAAGCGCCATCCAGTAGGCGCGTGAGGCGCGGGAGGCGTAGACGCCGTAAAGCGTGGTCATGGGCTTATCCTCTTGCTTGGGCTTTGCCTGGGTGCCGGTCCTCGGCTTCCGGCCCGAGACGGAAAATAGAGCGCCGTCGCTTCGCCGCACAGGCTTGAGCCAGAAGGATGGCATGAAAAGACGGGATGGCAGAGCATCAGACGCAAGGCCCGGCCAGGCTCACCCCCGCCGGTTGCCGGTCACCGTCAACATGGGCAGGCTCTCCGCCCCGTCGATGAGTTCGCCGGTCGCCGCCTCGTTCCAGCGATAGCCGCGGATGGCGGCGTCCCGGCCGGAGAGGATGTTGCTGGCGATAAGCGCCGCACCGACGCCCTCGACGACCGAAACGGCAATCGCCGTGCCGGCCTCCCGCACCACGTTTCCGGTCACCGCCAGATCTCGCTGGAACGGCCCCCAGCCGAGCATGATGCCCCACTTCGGCGCCCCTTCGATCACATTGCCGGTCACGGCCGTATCCGCCTCGACGGCAATGCCGATGCCGAAGCCCGCACCCTCGTGCAGATAGGGGCCACGCGTCGTCAGATTGCGGATCACATTGCCGGCGACGGTGGCGAGCCGGCCGCCCTCGTCGAGGTTGACGACGAGAATGCCGTTCGCCGCGCCGTCGATCTGATTGTCGGCGATGACGGCGCCGGTGAAGGAAAACTCGCTGTAGATGGCGGTCTCGCCGCTCCGAAGGCACTGATTGGCGGAGATGATGACGCCCGAGCCCCCGTTGGAGCGGATGGCGGACAAGGCGCAGTCGCTGACATGGTTGCCGGTGATGTTCACCTGGTGTGCCTGATAGACATTGATGCCATTGCCGTTCTGCCCGGTGCCGCCGTCGGTCGCGGCGATGCGCGCCACCCGGTTGCCGCTGATCAGCGTGCCGTCGTCGCCGTGCGCGAAGCGATGCACGAGGATGCCGCCATTGCCGCAATCGCTGACCGTGTTGCCCGTGATGGAAAGGCCGGTGCTGTCGACCGCGTAGATCCCGGCGCCGCCGGACCGGGTGATGGTGTTGGCGTCGATCCGCCCGCCCGAGCTTTCCAGCGCCAGCCCGTGCCCGGATCCCCCCTCGATGCTGCAACCGGAAATCTGTGCCGTCCTGACGCCTGTCAGGCGCACCACGCCTTTGGCGGCGACGCCCTCTGCCCGGATGGAAAGCCCGGCAAGCGTCATCCGCTTGACCCCTTCGGCCTGGATGGCCGGCCCGTCTCCGGCTGCGACGATGCGGCTTGCCTCGCCCGCACCCGTGAGGATGGCCCCGTCGGGAAGGCCAAGCCGCCGCACGCGGTAGAGGCCGGGAGGCAGGTAGACCGGTTCGCCGCGCCGGACCGCGGCACGCAGAAGCGCCTCGATCGCCGGTCCCTGATCCTCGCTGGAAGCAGGGCGAATGCCGGCCGCGCCCGCATCGAGCCCGCCCCGCAGGCCATTCGGCGTCTGTGCCTGGCCGCGCAAAGGGCTCGCCAGCCCGGCGACGGACAAGCCGAGAAGACATTTCAGTGCCTGACGCCGCAGCAGTCTGGCGGCTTGATGATCGCGCATGGATCGGATTTCTCTACGGAGGGTTCAGTCATGGGTAACACATTCTCGCTATCGTCGACGTCAACGTCAACGAAAGTCGCCGGCCTGGGACATGCGGCACCGTTTCCCGGAATGGATGTAAAATGGGACCGCTTATGACGAAGAAACCGGTGAAGCACTCGCCCACCCGGTCTGCCTCTCCGCAGGCCGAGCGCGCGCCGGCCGTCGACCCGGCGGAAAAGGCGCAGCTCGGCACCGTTCGCCAGCAGTTGCTCGAAACGATGCTGGACCAGTTTCCGGACTACATTTTCGCCAAGGACCGTCAGGGCCGCATTCTCTACGGCAACCGCGTGACCATCGAGGATGCCGGCGGCGGACGCCCGGAAAACATCATCGGCAAGACCGATCCCGAGCTGTTTCCCGGCACCGTCTCCGACATGATCTTCGCGCTCGAACAGGATCTGATGGAGCGCGGCATCAGCAGTCTCGACAGCGAAGAGCCCGCCATCGTGCACAAGGGCAAGGCCCGCTGGCTGACCGTTTCGCGCGCCCCGATCCGCGCGCCCGACGGCGAGGTGGTGGGCCTTGTCGGCATCGCCCGCGACATCACCACCCGCAAGCGTGCGGAACGCCAGTTGCTGGGGCAGGCGACCCTTCTCGAGATGGTCGCCAAGGGCGGGTCGCTGGATGCGATGTTTACCGCCCTCTTCGACTTTTTCAGCGAGCATTGCCCGACATTCATTCCCTCGGTCCTCTTTCTGTCGCCGGATGGCCAGCACCTGGTCGTGGGCCCGCATGCGGGACTGCATCCCGACTATGTCCGTTCGATCGATGGCGTGGAGATCGGTCCGAAGGTCGGCAGTTGCGGCACGGCGGCCTATTGTGGCGAGCCGATCTTCGTGGCGGATGCGCTGACCGATCCGCTGTGGGAGGAGTTTCGCTTCCTGCCGCTGACTTTCGGTTTCCGGGCCTGCTGGTCCATGCCCATGCGCTCGCATCATGGCGAGGTGCTGGGCACCTTCGCGCTGTATTCGCCTTCCGCCGGCCTGCCCGATCGTCGGCAGGTCGAGCTCATGACCTTTGCGGCAAACCTCGCGGGTATGGCGCTGATGCGCAAGCGGACCGAGGACAAGATCCGCCATATGGCGATGCACGATCCCCTGACGGGGCTCGCCAACCGCCAGTTCTTCGACGACCGTATCGGCAGCGTGCTGGAACAGGCTGCGGCCAATGGCACGATGGTGGCCTGTGCCTTCCTCGACATCGACAATTTCAAGATGATCAACGACAGCCTCGGCCACAAGGCGGGGGACGTGCTGCTGCGCACCATCGCAAGCCGCGCTCAGGCGCGCCTGCACGCCAATGACCTCGTGGTCCGGCTTGGTGGCGACGAGTTCATCATCGTTCTGACCGATCTCCATGGAGAGCCGGGGGCTGCTGCTGTCAGGCTGGAGGCGATCCGGGTGGCCATGTCCGCGCCCGTCACGCTCGAAGGCCGGACGCTTCAGGTCACCTGCAGTATGGGTGTTGCCTGCTATCCCCAACACGGCCACACCGCAGACGAACTGCTCGCCAATGCCGACGTCGCCATGTACCGCGCCAAGGAAAGGGGCCGCAACAATCTCCAGCTCTTCACGCAGGAGATCGATGCGCGCACCCTGACGCGCCTGTCGCGGCGCGAAGAGCTGCGCAAGGCGCTCGAAACAGACCAGTTGTTCCTTGAGTACCAGCCACAGATTTGCCTGGAGACCGGTGCCATCAAGGCCGCAGAAGCGCTCGTGCGCTGGCGTCACCCCGAGCACGGGGTCGTGCCGCCCTCCGAATTCATACCGCTGGCCGAGGAGGCAGGGCTGATCTGCGAACTCGGAGAATGGGTGCTGGTGGAGGCCTGCCGCCAGAACAAGGCGTGGCAGTCCGCCGGCCTGCGGCCGATCACGATTGCCGTCAACGTCTCCGCACCGCAATTTGCCGCGCCCGACTGGGTGCTGCGCGTCGCCGAAGTGCTCGGCGAGACGGGTCTCGATGCCTCACACCTCGAGCTGGAACTGACCGAAAGCCTGATCATGCAGGACGTGACGGGCGCCATCGACACCATGTGCGCGCTCGAGGAGCTTGGCGTCCGGCTCGCCATCGACGATTTCGGAACCGGCTATTCCAGCCTCGCGGCCCTGAAACGCTTCCCCGTCGATCGCCTGAAGATTGACCGGTCCTTCATCAGCGACATTCCCGGCGACGCCGATGCCGAGGCGATCGCATCGGCCATCGTATCGCTCGCCCATGCCCTGGAGATCAACGTGATCGCCGAAGGCGTGGAGACAGAAGAGCAACTGGCCTTCCTGCGCCGGATCGGCTGCCAGCAGATCCAGGGATATCTCGTCGGTCGCCCCATGGCCGCCGAGGCCCTGGCCGGGCGCCTTGCCGCCATGCAACAGCAGGGCTGAGCGGAGCCGGCCCAACCGCAGCCCCGGCCCCCGCGATTGCCACTGCCGTGGCCGGTTGCCCGTGTCCGAACTGCCCACACCGCACCGCGCGCGGTGGCAGGCGTGCCTCCTTGCGCCCGGCGGTCAGCCCCGCGAAAGCCAGCCTCGCCAAAGTTCGGCCCAATATGTGGAACAATGGCTGTCGTTGCGCATTCTAACGCCGCGCGTCATTCTCGATGCCCCTGCCACCCGCCCGTCCGGCAGGCCGTGAGTGACGTGTTGGAACCCCTCTGCGGCCGCCCGGCCCGGTGCTCGCTGAAAGCGCCGTCCCGACGGCGCCGGCCGCACCGCACTGCTTATCGGACCCGATGCCCTCATGACCCTGACATCTGAGACTTCCAGGCGGAATTTTCTCCGCCTCTCCGGCCTCGCCGCCGCCTCCCTCGGCCTTGCAGGCTGCGTATCGACGACCACGGAACGCTTTGTCTACGAGACGGCTCCTGTGTTCCGCGACCCCTACGGTCCGCCGCCCGGCTATCGCAGCGATCGCGACGTGATCGGTGGGCGCGAGCTGGAAGGCCGCGTCGGCGACGAGGTTGCCCCCGACACCGGCCTGCCGCCAGCAACCGCGCAATATGCCGGCATCTATGGCCCGATGGTCGATGACGGTTTCCCCATCCCCGCCGTGCCCTATCAGCAGATCGACCCGCGCTTCTACAGGCAGGAAGTTGCCGACCCCTTTGGCGAGCAGCCGGGCACCATCATCGTCGATACCGCCAACCGCTTCCTCTATCTCATCCAGCCCGGCGGCAGCGCCATGCGCTATGGCGTCGGCATTGGCCGCGACGGCTTCGCCTGGTCGGGCCGCGGCGTGATCCAGTGGAAGCAGAAATGGCCGCGCTGGACGCCGCCCGACAGCATGATCGCCCGCCAGCCGGAGCTCGCGAAATACTCTGCCGCCAATGGCGGCATGCAGCCGGGCCTCAACAATCCGCTCGGCGCGCGCGCCCTCTACATTTTCCAGAACGGGCAGGATACGCTCTACCGCCTGCATGGCTCGCCCGAATGGCGCTCCATCGGCAAGGCCGTGTCGTCGGGCTGCGTGCGCCTCATCAACCAGGATATCATCGACCTCTACGATCGCGTCCGCGGCAAGGCGCCGATTCTGGTGATCTGAGCGCCGAAAGCGGCACCGAAACCGCGTCCGACCGGCGGGAAACCGCGATCGACGGGAGGGCGCGTCAGACGAGAGGGTGGTCGGGCGCCGATCCCGTTCTAACGGGTCTCGGCTCCCAGAAGCTCCGCCATGACGGCGATGTCAGCCTGCTTGAGCGGCTTCTGGAAGAAGCTGCGCACGAAACGATATTTCAGGGCGCGCTGCCGGTCGGCGTCGAGATGAGAGCTCGTGAGCATGGCCACGACGGGTGCGTGGACGTGGAACTCCCTGGCATAGTGGTCGAGGAACTCGAAGCCGTTCATGATCGGCATGTTGATGTCGAGAATGATCGCGCTCGGCGTCTGCGTGCGCAAAAGTTTCAGCGCTTCAGCGCCGTCATAAGCCTTGAGAACCGTGATGCCCGGATCGTAGCGGCTGATCGTGTATTCGCAGATGAACTGGTCGTTCTCATCATCATCGACGACCAGAATGGAACGGATTTTCATCGTCCTGTCGTGCCTCCCATCCGTTGTCCGGCAGCGCAACCGTGAAGCGGCTGCCTTTCTCGCGCGGCTGATACTCCACGCTACCCCCGATCGCCTCGACGCTCTTCTTGACGATGTAGAGCCCCAGCCCGCTTCCAAAGGCGAGCGCCGGTGCAAGACGGATGAACATCCGGAAGAGATTGACGCGCATGTCTGGGTTGATGCCGACGCCGTTGTCGTCGATCGTGACCAGCACCATCGAACCCGCACGCGCCGCACTTACCCTCACGGTCGATCGCACCTCGTCACGATCGCGATACTTGATCGCATTCGACAGCAGGTTGCCGATCACCACGCGTACTCTCGAAGGCTTGTTGATGAATGTCAATTCTGGATCGACGTCAACGCCGAATTCAATCGATTGGAAGCCCTCCATATGGTTAAGGTTTTCCAGCGTCTCGCGCACGATGCCTGAGAGCCTGATGGGTTCGTCGTCCTCCGCCACGAGGCGCGCGCGGGTCAGCACCATGATGTTCTGCAAGAGCCCATCCAGCCGGCCGAACGCCGCGTCCATGCGCGCCAGCGTTGCATCCAGCTGGGCCGTCTCGTTGCGTGCCAGCATGTCGCGCGCAATCGCCGTCATGCCGATGGCCGAGGCGATCGGCGCCCTCAGGTCGTGCGAGGTGCGGTAGGCGAATTCCTCGAGCTCGGCATTGGCCGCCAGCAGCGCCCGCTCGCTCGCCCGTCTCTCGGAGATGTCGCGCAGCGTGCCGCTGTAGATGGTGCCGCTGGAAAGGTCGATGCGCACCACCGACGCATCGATCGGCACCAGACTGCCGTCCTTGCGCCGGCCTTCCACCTCGCGGCCGAGACCGATGACCTTGGCTATACCGGTCGTCTCGTAATTGCGCAGATAGGTGTCGTGCGCGCGGCCATGCGTCTCTGGCATCAGCATGGCGACGTTCTGGCCCACCATCTCCTCTTCCTGGTAGCCAAACAGCCGCGTGCAGGCCGGGTTGACGCTGAGTATGACGCCGCGGTTGTTGATCACCACGATGCTGTCGGTTGCGGCATCCACCACCGCCGACAGCCGGTTCTGGTGCTCGCGCAGCGACCGGGCGATCCGCCGGTTCTGGCGCGATGTCTGGAAGACGTAGACGAGCAGGATGGCAAAGACGAGCCCCGAGACGATGACGAGGGCGGAGAGGGCGAAGCGCCTGTCGGCCCCTTCGTGCTCGAGACCGGGCGGGAGGATGTAGAGGCTTTCGATGTTCAAAAGCTCGAAATAGGTGAAGAGCAGCAGGATCAGATAGGTGCAGATGATCATCAGCCCGCCCAGAACCGAGCGGTAGATGCCGAGCCGCGGCGAGCCGTAAAAAACAAAGGCGAGGCTGAGGGACACGAAGGAGAACGCCGTCGGCAGCGCCATCCGCGTGCCTACCATCCAGTCATGCGCCGAATTCAGCGAGATGAGGTAGCCGATGAAGGCGGCAGCCGAGATGTTGAAGCTCGCAAAGCCGAGAACCGTCTGGAACCAGTCACTGTGGCCGCGCACGGCGCGGACCAGCAGCATCAACGTGACGAAGATGAAGCACAGGGCGGTATTGGGCGCGATCCGGCCGCTGACGTCCGGCAGGCCTGCAAAGGTGCGCGACACCAGCATCCTGTCGATGCCGAGATCAACCCCCACCAGATGCTGGACCATGGCGGCCATGCCGAAGGCGAGGACGACGGCCAGGAGAGGAATGGCGGCGCGCCGGCGTCCCTTCAGGATCAGACAGGCGCACAGGCCAAGCACCAGAATGCCGGCCGCGGCATTTGCCGTCATCGAAAACAGGAAGGACATGTCGGTGCCAAGCCGGTCGGGTGCAAACGCCCATAGGCCGAGCGACACCGCGCCGATCAGGAAGCATATCCCCCCGGCTATCAGCCCCAGTCGCCTCCAGGCGTCGTCGTAAGCCAAACGCGTCCTCCCCGCGCGCGCCACCCGACCATTCGCGTGTGGTCGTTAGAGATGCGGTTTTCGCTTGCCCCGCCGGATTGTTGCCTCACGCAGACGGCGCTGGCAAGCGATCACACAGCTTGTCGACAGGTGAGGTGAGGCAAGATCCGCTTCGCACCGGACGGACCCTACAATTGGTGGATCGATGCGTGTTTCAAACCTGCGTGATCGACGTCCGGGGCGATCGGACAAGGAAAACGATCAGGTGATGGAACAGGATTTTCTAATGCGCATTCTCCTGAAAGGGAGGTGCCGTCACGAGCCACGCGGCGCCCGCCCGCATGGATCGGGATAGCCTCACGCCTGGCATCCCGGAAACAACCACATCGAAAGGACCGCGTGTCTGCAGGGTTCGCGACGAAACCGGCAGGCACCGGCAGGGAGGTCCGCACATGCCCATACTGTATCGTACCAGAGCCGTTGCCGAAGGTGGTGGTCGCAGTGGCCGCGCCGCAAGCGAGGATGGCGCGCTCGCCGTCACGCTGGCGGTGCCGCATGAACTGGGCGGGGATGGAGCGGAAGGAACCAATCCCGAACAGCTTTTTGCTGCCGGATACGCCGCCTGTTTCCTGAGCGCCCTGCATCTCGTTGCCGGCCGTGACCGGCAGCCGCTGCCGGATGGAACCGCGGTTACCGCCGATGTCGGCATCGGCCCGCGGCCCGACGGGGCGGGGTTCGCGCTCGAGGTCCGTCTGCATGTCCGCCTGCCGGGCATCGAGCCGGAGAGGGCGCAGCGGCTGACGCGCGCCGCGCACATCGTCTGCCCCTACAGCCACGCGATGCGCACGGCAAGCGAGGTCGAGGTCACGCTCGATTGAGAACGCGCTCTGCTGGGCTGAGCGGCGCGCTAACGGCATCATCCGACAGCTGCACCGTGTTGCGGCCGGCATCCTTCGCGGCATACAGCGCCGCGTCGCAGCGCTTGAGCATGGAATCAAGGCTCTCTTGGCGCGGGTCGCCCACGGCAACGCCGACGCTGATCGTGACCACGTTCCCGTCGGGGCGGTCACAATGCGGGATGGCCAGCGCCTCGATGCGGGCCCGCAGCGCCTCGCCAAAGTGGGTGGCGCTCTCCCGGTCCGCGCCGGGAAGAATGACCAGGAACTCCTCGCCCCCGTAGCGGAACGCTTCGCCGCGCCGGCCAACGGCATCCGACGCCTCTGCTGCCACGCGGCGAATGCACTCGTCGCCCTCCAGATGGCCGTAGACATCGTTGAACAGCTTGAACCGGTCGATGTCGAACAGCAGCACGCCGATCGTCCGGTTCTGATCCTGCGCCCAGTGCGTGGCGCGGTAGATGGTCAGCGAGCGCCTGTTGCGCAGGTTCGTCAGTTCGTCGCTCTCCGAAAGCTGTTCCAGTTCCCGCTGCAGCAGGTCGGCTCTCAGCATTTGCAGGAATGTGAAGCGTTCCTTGTATTCGGTAAAATAGGCGCTGATCGCCAGGAACAGCGCAACCGTCAGGTAAAAGGAGACGATGCCGCTGTAGATGACCGGATCGAAGGCGCCCGACAGGCGCGTTAGCACGAACTGCACCGCCAGCATGACGCCGAGGCCCGCGATGACCGCCGGAAAACCGGGCCGGAGCGCGACGACGAAGAACAGCATGGCCGCGACATTGCCGGACTGGTAGGCAAAGAGATAGGGCCCGGTCGTATGGATCGCGACCCCGAGCGGAAGACCGGCACCGGCCACCGCAATCAGGATCGCCATGAGATCATAGGCAAGCGGCGAGGGGCGACGGCGCAAGAACAGGATGACGCCGATGGCCAGCGGCGTGAAGATGCCGAGACGCGCGACCATCAGCCCCGGAAGCACATCCGCCATCATCGTGCTGTCGCCGACAAACATCGCGTCGTAGATCAGCGTGCCCACCAGCGCCCAGATCCACACGACACGGACCCGTTGGGCGGCAAACTCACGGCGGAAGACCGCTTCCATCGCGGGCGCGAAACGCAAGAGCCGGAAGCCGGCCCGCATCTGACGGTCCACGTCCTGAAGCCGCACGGTGTGCATGTCCGCCCCTCTTGCCCTTCTGCCCGGTGCTTCCTGACCGGCAGGCCGGCAGGCGATGCAATGCCACGGCTGTACCGGCGAGCCACGGCGCGGGGCCGGCACGCTGCAAATCGTGCCGGACGGGCGGGGCTCCCGGTCGCAAGGTTAGAGCCGAATGACTTAAAGGGCTATGAAGATTGGCAAATCCGGACGCGATGCATCGCGATCGCCCCAGAAATGAACCTGCATGGGACGGAAAACACCGCAGGCGGCATGCCCACGGTGCAAATCCAGCCCGTTCGGGCAATGTCGTATCAGCGCTTCAGGCTGCCCAGAATGCCGCGCACAAGCGCCCGGCCGAGCGAGGAGGCGACGGTCCGCGCCACCGTCTTCATGGCAGCCTCCGCGATCGTCTCGCGCTGGTAGCCGGCTGCCCGGCCGCGTGTCGTCTTGCCGGTCTCGGCCGGCGCGTCGGTGCCAAAGCCGGGCAGGGTCCAGCGGCTGCCCTGGGCCTGCTCGTCCTCCGTCGCGTCGCGCGCCGCCTGCACCTCGGCTGCCTGCTCGGCCTTTTGCGCCCGGGCCTGCAGGAGTTCGTAGGCCGATTCGCGATCCACATCCTCGTCGTAGACGCCGCGCACCGGGCTCTGCGAGAGCGTCTGCTGCCGCTCTGCATCGGTGAGCGGCCCGACGCGGGCCTCCGGCGGACGCACCAGCGTGCGCTCCACCATGGAGGGTGCGCCCTTGCCTTCGAGCGTTGAAATCAGCGCCTCGCCCGTGCCGAGCGTGGTGATGACGGTGGCGCAGTCGAAATCCGGATTCGGACGGAAGGTCTCGGCCGCCGTCTTCACGGCCTTCTGTTCGCGCGGCGTATAGGCGCGCAGCGCATGCTGCACGCGGTTGCCGAGCTGCGCAAGGATCGTTTCCGGCACGTCGAGCGGGTTCTGGGTGACGAAATAGACGCCGACACCCTTGGAGCGGATGAGACGCACCACCTGCTCGACGCGCTCGACGAGAACCTTCGGCGCGTCGTTGAAGAGCAGATGCGCCTCGTCGAAGAAGAACACCAGCTTCGGCTTGTCGAGATCGCCGACTTCCGGCAGTTCCTCGAAGAGTTCCGACAGCAGCCACAGCAGGAAGGTCGCGTAAAGCCGCGGGTTCATCATCAGCTTGTCGGCAGCCAGCACCGAGATCACGCCGCGTCCGTCATGGCCGGTGCGCATGATGTCGGTAATGGCAAGCGCCGGCTCGCCGAAGAAGTGCTCCGCGCCCTGCTGCTCGAGGATCAGAAGCTCGCGCTGCAGGGACCCGACGGAGGCCTTCGAGATCAGGCCGAACTGGGCGGACAGGGTCGAGGCGTTCTCGCTCATGTAGTTGAGCAGGGCCTGAAGGTCTTTCAGGTCGAGCAGCGGCAGCTTGCCCTCGTCGGCGATCTTGAAGGCGATGTTGAGCACGCCTTCCTGCGCATCCGTCGCGTTCATCAGGCGCGCGAGCAGCAGAGGCCCCATCTCCGACATGGTGGTGCGGACACGGTGGCCCTTTTCGCCATAGAGATCCCAGAAGATCACCGGGAACTGGCTGAAGCCGTAATCGTCCATGCCGATCTGCTCGGCGCGCTTCAGCAGAAAGTCCTTCGCCTCGCCCATGGCCGCGATGCCGGAAAGGTCGCCCTTGATGTCGGCGCAGAAAACCGGGACGCCGGCGGCGGCAAAGCCTTCGGCCAGCACCTGCAGCGTCACCGTCTTGCCGGTGCCGGTGGCGCCGGTGATGAGACCGTGACGGTTGCCGAACTTCAGCTCCAGATATTCGGGCTTGTTGAGCGTATCGTCCGGCTTGCGGCTGGTTCCGATATAGAGCTTGCCTTCCTCGAGCATGCGCATTCTTCTCCTGTGCTGCCGGCTCCGGTTTCGAAGGCCTGTCCGGCACGTCTCCGTCGGCCCCTTATAGAGGAAATGCCGATGAAATGTGAGCCGAAATTGGCCGCCGGGCCGCGTGCCCACAAGGCCGGACGCGCGGGCCGGACGTGCGGGCCAGACAGGCGGGCTCAAATGCCGCACGGCATTGTCATCGTCCTGATCTCCATGGAACGATAGGCTTTGATGCAGTCCAGATTCGGGCGCGCACGCACCCGTCCCGGCATTGCCAGACAGCGCGGAATGAATTACCCATACGTCAACGTCAATTTTCGAGGAGAGAGACCCCATGAGCGAACTCGTCAACCGCGTCGTCGAGAATGTCGGCATCGCACCTGATACGGCTGAAAAGGCCGTTGGCATGATCCTTGGCTTCCTGCAGCGCGAAGCCGCTGACGGCCCGGTCGCCCAGATGATCGAAGCCATTCCCGGCGCGGCCGAACTCGTCGCCAAGTACAATGGCGAAGGCTCCGGCGGCGGCGGTCTGCTCGGCGGCCTCATGTCTGCCTTCGGCGGCGGCGGTGTCATGGCGCTCGGCCAGCAGCTGATGAGCCAGGGCCTCGGCATGGGCGAAATCTCCGGCCTCGCCAAGGAAACCATCGCCTATGCCCGCGAAAAGGCGGGCTCCGACGTGGTCGACCAGGTCGTCGCCTCCGTCCCGGGTCTCGGTCAGTTCGTCTGATCCGGTTGGTTTTTTGAAAGTGAGCAAACGGGGCGGGGCCATGGGTTCCGCCCCGTTTGCCGTTGCGCGCGTCCCGATCGAAAGGCGCCCGCGTGCTGGATCCCTTTTCCTTCAGGCAGCGGGCAGGGTGAGGGGGCGATGGTGTGCGCGAGCAGCCGCGCATGACACGAAAAAAGCCGCCCTCCGGCGGCTTCCATGTCACTGGCGATCCACGCCCAATCACCCGCGGCTGGCGAGATCCAGCAGCGTCATGAAGTCCGGCTCGCTGCTGACGGGCGCGACGGGTGCGGGCGCGCGGGTGGGCAGGCCGAGTTCGCTCTTCACCTGCTCGGTGATTTCCGCCTCGATCCTCTGGCGCTCGCTGTCGGGCAGCGCCTTCAGGCTGTCTTCGGTCATGTCATGGTCGGACAGATATTTCGCGCGGACCAGCTCGGCGGGGCTCATGCGGGCAAGGCGCGCAATATCCTCGAAAAGTGCCTGGGATTCTTCCTCGCCGCTGGCTGTCGGTTCGCCCTCGACGGCGAGGACGAACAGGTTGCGCGGCGAATAGGTGCCGTCTGCCTCGTCGCTGCCGATGGAGGGGATATCCTCGCCGAAATGCTCGGCAAAGCCGGGCGAAGATCCACGATCTCCGGATGTGCGGCTCAGAGGCTGGTCGCGCCTGCCGGAGAACAGGGTCGCGATCGAGAATGCGCTGTTGTAGCTCGTCGAGATCATCATGTCTCTCCTCGAATGAGAGACTTCTAACGGACGAGCCTTGCCCGGACCTTTTGGAAACCGGGCCTTTATGACCCTTCACCACCCGAAATCAGGGGAGGCGGGGCCTATTCCATGCGTCGCACGGTGAGGAAAAGACGCGGGAAGCGCAACAGCACGCGGCCGTCGGTCATCGGCGGATAGCTTTGCGCGATCCGCTCGCGATAGGCATCCGTGAAGGCGGCCACCAGCGCGGCCGGCAGCGGATCGAGAAAGGGCCTGAGCCCGGTGCCCTTCACCCATTCCACGATCGCATCGGCATCGGGCAGCGGATGATTGTAGACCGTGTGCCAGACATCCACCTGCCGCCCGTCCTGCGCCAGCCGCTCGAACAGCCGCCGCGGCTGCGGAACCGGTGTGCGCAGCTTTTCGGCATCGGCGAGATAGGGCGCAAACCGCACCTCCGCCGCCGTCTCGCGCATGGCGGCGTGCGACGGCTCGGTGAGATTGTCGGGCATCTGCACGGCGAGAACGCCGCCGGGCAGCAGCCGCTCGGCGAGCCAGGCCAGCACCTCGAGCGTATCCGGCACCCACTGGAAAACGGCATTGGCAAAGAGAAGTGCTGCCGGTGCCTCCGGCTCCCAGCTGGCGAGATCCGCCGAGAGGAAGCGACAGTCCGGCAGGCGCCTGGCGGCCGTCGCCAGCATGTCCGGCGCCGTATCGATGCCCGTCACCCTGCCGGCGCCGAACCGCTCCACCAGAAGTGCGGTCGAATTGCCGGGACCGCAGCCGAGATCGTAGACCGGTCCATCGGGAAGATCGGGCACGGCGGCAAGAAGATCACAAGCCGGCCGCGTCCGCTGGTCCTCGAATTTCAGATACTGCGCCGCCGACCACGTCATGAGCAACTCCAGGTCTGTTGATCCTGGCGGTGAATATAGCGGGGGAGGTCCGCGCCGCCAGTGGTGCAGCCCGTGCCCTGCGCGATGATGCTCTTGACAATCCCCGGCGAAAGGCGTTTGTCTCCCGCCATGATCGCACGCGCCGCAACCACCGCCCGGTATTTTTGGTCGTTCCTCTAGGAAGCGGCCGCGATCTTGTTCGACGAGCCGCCATCGGGCGGCTTTCGTGTTTCAGGGCTCCCGCTGGCAACAAAAACCGAGGAGCCTGATGAGATGACCGCTACCCTGATGCAGATGCCGATTGCCGAAGACGAGATCCGGACGCCTGTGCCCGAGACGATGCGCCTGCGCGCCGCCCGCGCCACCGATGTGCCCGCGCTTGCCGCGCTGATTGCCGATCACGCCGCCCACCATGGCGGCAAGGCCGAGACCCGCCTGGCGCGCCTGACGGAGGATCTCTTCGGCGATCGCCCCTGGCTGACCGCGCTGGTGGCGGAAAAGGCGGGACGCATCGTTGGCTACTGCCTGCTGGCACCGCTCTACCGCGCCGATCTCGCCGCCCGCGGGCTGGAAATCCACCAGATCTTCGTCGCCGAGGCGCATCGCGGCGAGGGCATCGGTCGCCATCTCATCGGCCTCGCCCGCCGCACCGCCAGCCAGATGGGCTGTACCTACCTTTCGGTCGGCGCCGCCACCGGCAATTTCCAGGCACACCGCTTCTATGAAGGCCTCGCCTTCCGTCCGCAGCCGGTCACCGGCATGCGCTATCTCCAGGCTCTTTGACGCACTGTAACGGAACCCGGCGGCCCCGCTCGTCGCCGCCGGGACCCTGCCAGATCCGCGAGACCTCGCGGGGCTATTTCACCGCCGGCACAGCCTTCAGGTAGGCCGCGATCGCCTGCCGGTCTTCGGCGGTCAGCTTGGCCATGTTCTTCTGCACTTCCACCATCGAACCGCCGACGCTGTCGAATTCGGGCGTGAAGCCGGTTTCGAGGTAAGTGGCAATGTCTGCCTCGCTCCAGCCGCCAATGGCGGCAGACCCCGGCGTGATGTTAGGGATGGTGCCCTGGCCTTCGGGGTTCGGCGCGCCGGCCAGCCACTTGCCGTTTTCGAAGCCGCCGAGCGCGTTGCGCGGCGTGTGGCATTCGCCGCAATGGCCGGGTCCTTCGACCAGATACTGACCGCGCGCCAGCACGGGGTTCGACGTATCGACCGTCACGCGCGGCTTGTCGGTGAAGAACAGGAGCTTCCAGCCGCCAAGCAGCAGGCGGACGTTGAAGGGGAAGGGCAGCTCGTGCGCCGCCGCCACATTGGTGCTCTTCGGCAGCGTGCGGATATAGCCGTAGAGGTCGTTCACATCCTTCGGCGTCATGCGCGCATAGGAGCCGTAGGGGAAGGACGGGTAAAGATGCTCACCCTCGGGCCCGACGCCCCGCGTCATGGCATCGCCGAAGGCGGCGAGCGACCATTTGCCGATGCCGGCCGTCTCGTCCGGCGAGATGTTGGGCACATGGAACGTGCCGAAGGGGCTCTTCAGCGCCAGCCCGCCCGAAAGAACGAGCTTCGCATCCCCCTCGGCGCCGGGCGCCGCATGGCAGCTCACGCAGCCGCCGGCCCAGAAGATCGTCTCGCCATTGGCAAGGTTCGGTTCCCCAAGACCCTCCCAGGTGGCCGCCTGCTGCGGCTCCGGCCGCGTCAGGAACCAGAAACCCCCGGCGCCGACGACGGCGAGTACGACCACGCCCTTGGCAAGTGTCTTCAGGAAACCCATGGCGGCGGTCCTTTCGGGGTAGGGAGGGACAGGTGTCTGCCCGTGTGTTCGTTGGTCATGCCGAAACGCGGCATAGCCAGGCCGGTTCTGTCAGCCCTGACGGCTCGTCTCGAGACATACGCTTCGCGCGTACGCGACCAGCTGCCTCGGCGCCCGACAGTCATGGCCGGCCGACCCGTCCTGTCCGTTCGCCTGCACCACAACGACCCGCCACGACACCTGCCGCCGTCATCCTCGGGCTTGACCCGAGGATCCATGCCGCCCTCCACACCTGTAGCTGTGGATCCTCGGGTCAAGCCCGAGGATGACGGGAGGAGAGCGCGGTGCGTGCCAGTGCGCGGATGCTCTGCGTGGTCGACCACTCGCAATGGTCGCTGCAGCCGCGCCGGCGATGACATCGGGGCGGCCAATGCGATCCGCCAGCAAGTCGGCGCCCGCGACGCGCCACGGCCGCCGCTGTTGGGCATGGCGGCGGCTCTGGCAATCGTCGGGGTCGGTCTACGGCCTTACTTCTTCAGGCGGTAGACCTCATGACAGCTACCGCAGTTGGCGCCGAGCGTGCCGACGGCGGCCTTGACGCCGGCCTGGTCGGCCGGAAGCTGGGCGAGCAGCGCATCGGCATCCGACGAAAGCTTCGCGGCCTTGGCCTTGAAGTCGTCCATGTTCTTCCAGATTGCCGGGCTGGCCTCGGAACCGGCCTCGGAGCCTTCCGGGAAATGGTTCGGGAAGTCCTTGCCGACCGCCGAGAGCGTCGTCAGCGAGGTCTTGACCACCTCGGCGTCATAGGGCTTGTCGCCCTTGGCGATGCCGGCGAGCGCACCCATGGCGCCCCCGGCCTTCTTCATCAGGCCTTCGCGGATTTCGACCGGCGAATCGGCGGCGACGACGGTGGACAGGCCGATGGCCGAGCCGAGGCCGGTGAGGGCGAGCGCGACGAGGGCAGTTTTGAACTTCATGGGTTTCTCCCGTTCCGTTACGTTTCCGGTCGCTTCATTTCGCGCCGGCGCGATGACATCATTGCAATTTGTATGCACTGCGGAAGTCACAAATTTTTGAAATGTTTTAAGAAGGCGAGGCTGAAGCGGAACTGAACGCCGGGCCTTGCGCAAAAAGAAACCCCGGCGGACGGCCGGGGTTCCCTTGCAGGATCTGACGAAAGCGTTACGCGGCTTCGTAGAGTTCGAGCACGTAGTCCCAGTTGACCAGGCTGTCGACGAAGGCTTCCAAGTACTTCGGACGCGCGTTGCGGTAGTCGATGTAGTAGGAGTGTTCCCACACGTCGACGCCGAGGATCGGGGTCGCGCCGTGAACAAGCGGGCTTTCGCCGTTCGGGGTCTTGGAAATTTCCAGCTTGCCGTTCTTGACCGACAGCCAGGCCCAGCCCGAGCCGAACTGGCCCGTGCCGGCGGCGATGAAGTCGGCGCGGAACTTGTCGTAGCCGCCGAGGTCGGACTTGATGGCCGCGTCGAGCTTGCCCGGAAGCGAGGTGCCGCCGCCGCCCTTCTTCATCCACTTCCAGAAGTGGAGGTGGTTGTAATGCTGGCCGGCATTGTTGAACAGCGCCTGGTTGGTGCCGTAGGACTTCTTCACGATCTCTTCGAGCGAGAGATCGGCAAGGCCGGCTTCCTCGGCAAGCTTGTTGCCGTTGGTCACGTAAGCCTGATGGTGCTTGTCGTGGTGATATTCGAGCGTCTCGCGCGACATGTAGGGCGCCAGCGCATCGTAATCATAGGGAAGGGCGGGAAGTTCGAAGGCCATGGGGCGTCTCCTCTTCGGGTGGAAAGCGTTTGGGTTCAACGGCTTGGGGCCAGATGCCACCCGGCGGCGGAAGGCTTTGTCGAAGCTGCGCCGGGTTGCATCTGGTCCTTTGCGGCTGCCGGGAACATAGGCACCTCCCATGCCGGAGGCAACGGTGGCCCATGCGTTTTTGACGGGCGTCAGGGAAAAAACATTGCGCGGCTGCACTGGTCATCGGGTGCCGGTGCTACAGGTGAGGGTGGTAGATGAAGGCGCCGGAAAAAGGCCGCGCGCCCCTCGCAAGGAGCCATCCCATGACCACCAACCGGACGCCTTTTGCCACCCGCGCGCTGCTGGCCGCCGGCCTCGCCGCGCTCACCGGCCTTGCCGGCGCCCCGGCCTTTGCCTCATCCGACGATGCCTGGGCCGCGATGCGCAAGGACGTCGCCGCCGCCTGCCGGAAACTGGCTGCCGGAAGCATCGAGAAGCCGGTCGTCACCGTCGATCCCTTCGGCTCGCAGAGCTACGGTCTTGCGCTGCTGCAGGGCAAGCCGAAGGGCGGCAAGGGCCAGATTGCCATGATCTGCGTCTATGACAAGAAGACCCGCGCGGCCGAGATCGGCGGCGAACTGACTGATGCGGTCCTGACCGGGAAGACTGGAAAGAAGGCACCCTAGGCGCAGGGCGGGCGCCCTGTGCGGCCGACCGCCAGGCCTCAGGCGTCGCCGTCCGAATGGGCCCATTCCATGTAGAGTTCGCGCGCCTTGGCCGCGATCGGGCCGGCGGGAATGTCGCGGTCCTCGAAGCGCGTGACGGGCACGACCTTCGAATAGTTGCCGGTGGTGAAGATCTCGTCCGCCGTCTCGAAATCGCCGATCGTCAGCACGGCTTCCTCCACGTCGAAGCCGGCTTCCTTGAGAAGGCCGATGACGCGGCCGCGCGTGATGCCGGCAAGGAAGGTCCGGTTGGCGGCAGGCGTGAAGATCACCCCGTCCTTGACCATGAAGATGTTGGAAGCGCCGGTTTCGGCGACATTGCCGAGCATGTCGCGTACCAGCGCATTGTCGAAGCCGCGGCGGCGCGCATCGGTGAGAATGCGGGCATTGTTGGGGTAGAGGCAGCCCGCCTTGGCGTCGGTCGGCATGCTCTCGATGGTCGGGCGGCGGAAGGGCGAGACGGTGAGCGACATGCCCTTGGTGGGATCTCCCATCGGCGCTTCGAACAGGCAGAGCGCAAAGCGCGTCGAGCCCGCATCCGGCACGACGACGGAGAAGCCGCCGTGCTCGGCCCAGTACATGGGCTTGATGTAGACGGCCGTCTGGCCGTCAAACTTCTCCAGCCCCTCCCAGGCCAGCGCTTCCATCTGGTCGGCCGGCATGGTGGCCGAAAGCCCCAGCGCCTCGGCCGAGCGGTTGACGCGCTGGCAGTGCAGGTCGAGGTCGGGCGCCACGCCATCAAACCACCGCGCACCATCGAAGACGGTCGAGCCGAGCCACATGGCATGCGAGGTCGGGCCGATCAGGGGCGGATTGCCGGAAAGCCATTCCCCGTCCACATAGGTCCAGGTTGCGGATTTCGCGGCAGTATCGATGGCCATTCCATGCTCCTTGCAAGCGCCCCGAGGCAGGGTTGGCAACAAAGCCCGGCCGGCGCGGCGGGTCAACCCCCGATCGCTCGCCCGTGCCGCCATCGTGAACAGCCGCCGCCCGAAAGGGTAAAGAAAGTCCGATGACGACAGGCCGGAAAGAAAAACCCGGCCGCCATGGGCGACCGGGTCTCTCAGCGTGATCGTGGGAGGATCGCTGCGCTTATTCGGCAGGCACGGCAACCGGCTGCGCACCGGCCTCGATGGTGCGGCCCCCGGCCTTGTTGCCAAGCGTGGCGTTGAACTGCGCGACGTCGAGCTCACCTTCCCAACGGGCGACGACGACGGTGGCCACCGCATTGCCGATGAAGTTGGTGATGGCGCGGCATTCCGACATGAAGCGGTCGACGCCGAGGATCAGCGCCATGCCGGCGACCGGCACGGAGGGCACGACCGAGAGCGTGGCGGCGAGCGTGATGAAGCCCGCGCCGGTGATGCCGGCGGCACCCTTGGACGAGAGCATGGCCACGAGCAGCAGCAGGATCTGGTCGCCATAGGAGAGCGGCGTGTCGGTGGCCTGGGCGATGAAGAGGGCAGCGAGCGTCATGTAGATGTTCGTGCCGTCCAGGTTGAAGGAGTAGCCGGTCGGGATGACCAGGCCGACGACCGAGCGCTTGCAGCCGGCATTTTCCATCTTGTTCATCAGGCCGGGCAGGGCGGCTTCCGAAGAGGAGGTGCCGAGAACGAGCAGAAGCTCTTCCTTGAGGTAGCGGATGAGAGCCAGGATCGAGAAGCCGTTGTAGCGGGCAACGGCGCCGAGCACGACGGCCACGAAGAGGAAGGACGTGACGTAGAAGGTGCCGATCAGCATGGCGAGGTTGGCGATCGAGCCGACGCCGTATTTGCCGATGGTAAACGCCATGGCGCCGAAGGCACCGATCGGCGCGGCCTTCATGAGGACGCCGACCAGCTTGAACATCGGAACCGTGACGGCCTGGAGGAAATCCGTGACCGGACGGCCGCGTTCGCCGACCATGGCCAGCGACAGGCCGAAGAGGACGGAGAAGAACAGGACCTGCAGGATGTCGCCATCGGCGAAGGCGCCGACGATCGTCGTCGGGATGATGCCCATCAGGAAGCCGACGATCGTCTGGTCATGGGCCTTTTCGGCATAGGTCGCGATCGCCTTGGTGTCGAGCGTGGCCGGATCGATGTGCATGCCGGTGCCCGGCTGCACGACATTCGACACGACGAGGCCGATGACCAGCGCGAGCGTCGAGAAGGTGAGGAAGTAGAGCATCGCCTTGCCGGCGACGCGGCCGACCTTCTGCAGGTCGCTCATGCCGGCAATGCCGGTGGCAACGGTCAGGAAGATCACGGGTGCGATGATCATCTTGACGAGCTTGATGAAGGCATCGCCGAGCGGCTTCAGGGAAGCGCCGAGCTCGGGGTAGAAGTGGCCGAGCAGGATACCGCAGGCAATGGCCGCGAGAACCTGGACGTAGAGCTGGCGATAGAAGGGGAGCTTGCGCACGGGCTCGCTCGGCAGGTGGTGGTCGGACGCGGAAATCTGCATGGTTTCTCCTCCGGTGTGTCGGGCGCCCCGTCGCCTGCTGGCGGCCTCCCGGGGCGGGCGGTGACGCTGCGGCAGGCCCTGCCCGTGCGTCTTGCCACCGTCTTTGCAACCGCCGTGCCAGATCGTGAGGTATCCTCTAAGGTATTGTTCAGAAAGCAGATTTTTTCTGTGCCTTGCCCCTTGAAATTGAATTGAGCGAAAATCCGCACGCCTCTCTTTCCATGGTGTGCGGAAAAGCGCACAATGGGCCATGGTCCTTGTGAGCCCCGCCACCCTTGCCACCGAAGCAAAGGCACCGTCGTCCTCGCCGGCCCAGCCTGCACGGCTGTGGCTCGTCTTCGGCCTGCTCTTCCTCGTCGCCGCGATCGGCGCCACGCTGGCGGCGCGCGACTACGGGCGGCGAGCAGCGCTGGAGGCGCTGGCCGTCAACGGTCGCATTGAGGCGGACCTCAAGGCCGCGTTGCTGCGCGCCGTGCTGGAGCGGCCCCGCGTGCTGCCGCTGGTGCTTTCCCAGTCGCGCGAGGTGACGGAGATGCTGGGCGCGCCCTCGACGGCAAGCATCGGCGCCATCAATCGCAAGCTGGAGGGACTGGTGCGCGATACCGGCGCCTCCGTGATCTACGTCATCGCCGCCGACGGCAAGGCGATCGCTTCCAGCAACTGGCAGGAGCCGACGAGCTTCGTCGGCAACGACTATTCCTTCCGTGATTATTTCAAGCGGGCGATGGTGGATGGGCAGGCCGAGCATTTCGCGCTCGGTTCGGTCAGCCGCCGTCCCGGCCTCTACATTTCCCGCCGGGTGGGCCCGGCTGACGCGCCGCTTGGCGTGGCCGTCGTGAAGATGGAGTTCGATGCGCTGGAGGCCGACTGGCGCGCCACGGGACGGCCGACCTTCGTTGCCGACCGGCGCGGCGTGGTGCTGATCACCAGCCTGCCGTCCTGGCGCTTCATGACGGTCGCGCCCATCTCGCCGGCCAACCGCACCGCGATCCGCGACAGCCTGCAATTCGGCGATGCCTCGCTCGAGCCTCTGCCCTTCGAGCGGCGCGACGAGGGCGAACTGCGCACGGCCCTGCCGGGCGAAAGCGAGGCCGACTATCTGGAACTGACCGTGCCCGTTGCCACCACCGGCTGGTCGCTGCGCTATCTCCAGCCCGTGCAGCCCGCCGTCTCCACGGGCATTCGCAGCGCCACGCAGACGGCGCTTTCGGCGCTCTCGGCGGTCTTCCTGCTCGCCGCGCTCATCATCTGGCGCCGGCAGGTGGTGGCGGCGCGGCTGACGCGGGCGGCCTTCGCCCAGGCGGAACTCGAACGCCGCGTTAGCGAGCGCACCCGCGAACTGACGACGGCGCGCGACCTGCTGGCCGCCGAGATCAGCCAACACCGCGCCACCGACGAGCGGCTGAAGGGCGTACAGTCCGAGCTGGTCGCCGCCAACCGGCTGGCGATCCTGGGGCAGGTGGCCGCCGGCGTCGCCCACGAGATCAACCAGCCGGTCGCCACCATCCGCGCCTATGCCGACAATGCCCGCACCTTCCTCGATCGCGGCCAGCAGGCCCCGGCCACGGAAAACCTGCACGCCATCGCCGGCTTGACCGAGCGGATCGGCACCATCACGGAAGACCTGAAATCGCTCGCCCGCAAGGGTCGTGGCGCGCCGGAGGCGGTCGCGATCGACGCGGTGCTGGAAGGCGCCGTTCTCCTGCTCGGCAGCCGCTTCTCCGGTCGTCTCGACGCCATCGACATCGCCCTGCCGAAGCCGGCGCCGCAGGTGATGGGTAACCGCATCCGCCTGGAACAGGTGTTCATCAACCTTTTGCAGAACGCCCTGGAGGCGCTGGACGGCGCGCCCGGCGGCCATGTGCGCGTCACCGCCGAGCCCTTGGGCAGCCGCGTCATCGTCCGCGTTGCCGACAACGGCCCCGGCCTGCCGGAGGCCATTCACGCCCAGCTCTTTTCGCCCTTCAACACATCCAAGGAGCGCGGCCTCGGCCTCGGCCTCGTCATCACAAAGGAAATCCTCACCGATTTCGGTGCGACGATCGCGGTGGAGAGCAGCCCGGCCGGCACGACCTTCATCCTCGACCTCGCCGCCGCCACATCCGACTGTTCCGGGGCCGGCCCCGCCGCGCAAGGAGCGCCATGATGCAAAGCCCCAGCCTCGAATGCGCCCCGGCCGACGCGGCCGCAGCGGTCGACCGCGTCCTCTTGGTGGATGACGATGCGGACCTGCGCCGCGCCACGGCCCAGACGCTGATGCTGGCGGGCTTCACGGTCGATGCCGTCGGTTCGGGGCAGGCGGCGCTCGTCACCGTCACGCCGGATTATCCGGGCGTCGTCGTCTCCGATATCCGCATGCCCGGCATGGACGGGCTGGAACTCTTCCGCCGCCTGAAGGCCGCCGATGCCGACCTGCCGGTGGTGCTGATCACCGGCCATGGCGATATTCCCATGGCCGTGCAGGCCATCAAGGACGGCGTCTACGATTTCATTGCCAAGCCTTTCCCGGCCGAAAAACTGGTGCAGAGCGTTGAGCGGGCGCGCGAAAAGCGCCGGCTCGTGCTGGAAAACCGCCGCCTGCGCGCCGCTGCCGAGCAGGCGGAGGCCGACGACATGCCCCTGATCGGCCAGACGCCGGCGATCGTGCGCCTGCGCGACATGCTGCGCCAGATCGCCGATACGGATGTCGATGTGCTGGTGCGCGGCGAGACCGGCAGCGGCAAGGAGGTGGTGGCAAGCCTGCTGCACCGCTGGAGCCGCCGCGCCCGCGGCCATTTCGTGGCGCTGAACTGCGGCGCGCTGCCCGAAAGCGTCATCGAAAGCGAGCTGTTCGGCCACGAGGCCGGCGCCTTCACCGGCGCCCAGAAGCGCCGCGTCGGCCGCATCGAACATGCCAGCGGCGGCACGCTCTTCCTCGACGAAATCGAAAGCATGCCCGTCGCGACCCAGGTGAAGATGCTGCGCGTGCTCGAAATGCGCGAGATTTCGCCGCTCGGCGTCAACGATATCAGGCCCGTCGACATTCGCGTCGTCGCCGCCGCCAAGCTCGATCTCGGCGACCCCGCCGAGCGCGGCGACTTTCGCGAAGACCTCTATTACCGCCTCAACGTCGTCACCCTGTCCATTCCGCCACTCAGGGACCGTCGCGACGACATTCCGCTGCTCTTCACCCACTTCGCCACCCGTGCGGCCCGCCGTTTCGGCCGCCCGGTGCCCACACTCTCGGCCGCCGAGATCGCCGCGCTGAAGGCCCGCGACTGGCCGGGCAATGTCCGCGAACTGTCCCACGCCGCCGAGCGCGCCGTGCTCGGCCTGCCAGTCGTGGGCGGCAGCGAAACGGCACCGGTGCCGCAGGCCGAACCGTCCCCCGGCGGCAGCCTGCCCGAACAGGTCCAGCGCTTCGAGGAAAGCCTGATCCGCAAGACGCTCGCTGACAACAATGGCGATGTCCAGTCCACCATCGCCGCGCTGGGCATCCCCCGCAAAACCTTCTACGACAAGCTTTCCCGCTACGGCCTTCGCCGCGCCGATTTCGAGGGGTGAGGGGCGCTGGCGTCGGTCGTCCGAACTTGAGCACCCGCGCATGCGAAGGAAATTGAGCGCGGCCTGCGTGCTGTGCCCATACGAAAATTTATCTATGGTTGAATTTATAAGCGAAACTCTCTATGGGTTTGTTCTCGATTGATCTTGGAGAAACGCTCATTCGGGGGATTGGCGCTTGTTCACGTTTTTTCACGGTTCTGCTGGGGCTCCCGCTGCTCTAGCGCGCCTCGTCAGGCGTCTTTTCGGCCTCGTCGCCGGGTTTATCGCGGTTTTGCTATCCCTTTGGGTTTGTCTCTTCGCCCTAAACCTGTTTGCGCCGGTCGGCATACTGATGAAAGTTTCTCCGGATATGGAGAAGGCGCGGTTTGGCATGTTCCAGACGTTCGATCCGCGATTTCGTGCAATGACGGCCCCATTCCAGGCCGATTTCAGTCTGCGTGACGGCGAATATTTGCGACGTTATCTCTATAGCTGTATATATGTCGCAGGCCAACAAGAATACGTCTTGAAACAAAATGTCTCCGAACGCTCTTCTGGTCTGATCGAAAGCATACTTTACTCCTTTGAGGGCATCACGATGCAGAGCGCTAAGTTAAAACAGGAGGCATCTGATATCAGGCAGGCGCAATTATATTTCTCTGGTACCCTCATTCTCCTTGGCCTGTTGACGACGGTCGTGTCGGCTTTGAATTCGACCCAATTCGGTTCGGGGACCAACCTGTCTGCTTCCGTTATCAAAATCACTGCGATCATCCTTCCCGCACTCGTCACTGCCGTTACCGCCTACGGTGCCTTGGTAGCCGCACCGGATAGCGCGTCACGGAAGTCTCAACTCGTCTACAATCTCATTCGTCTTCGCACCGAACTGGTGAGTTACGCCCACACCCTCCCGTGCCCTTTGACGCAAGATAAGGTAGAGGTGCAGGTCGCCGGCTATTCCAACTGGAGCAAGCGGTACGGCGACATCATCGCAAGTGCGGAAATCGATCAGCCGGCGGTGCAGGGCGAGGGGCAGGGCAAGGGCGATCAAAATAAGCCGGCAGCGAATAACAGCGAAAATCCTCTGGCAACGGCAAGTGGCGGAAATGCGCGTTCAAACGCCCGCGATCCCTGATGCATCCATCAGTTCATTTCATGGGCTGACTGGGTTCCGGCCCTGCCGCGCCCTACGGTAGAAGGCGGGCACCACACCATTGGAGACCCGCCTGATGCGCGCCATGTATTACGAAGAATTCGAGGCCATGCCTGAGATCCGCACCGTGCCGGATCCTGAACCGTCCGAGAGCGGCGTCGTCATCAAGGTCTCCGCCACCGGGCTTTGCCGCAGCGACTGGCATGGATGGATGGGGCATGATCCCGATATCCGCCTGCCGCATGTGCCGGGCCACGAGCTTGCCGGCACCGTTGTTGCGACCGGGCGCGGCGTGATGCGCTACAAGGCGGGCGACCGTGTCACCGTGCCCTTCGTCTCCGGCTGCGGCCATTGCGGCGAATGCCGGGCCGGTCATCCGCAGGTCTGCCCGGATCAGTTCCAGCCCGGCTTTACGCATTGGGGCTCGTTCGCCGAGTATGTCGCGATCGACTATGCCGACCAGAACCTCGTCATCCTGCCAGACACCGTCTCGGATGCGACGGCCGCCAGCCTCGGCTGCCGTTTTGCCACCGCCTTCCGCGCGGTGGTGGATCAGGCCCGCGTCACCGGGGGCGAATGGGTGGCGGTGCATGGTGCCGGCGGCGTCGGCCTCTCCGCCATCATGATCGCCGCGGCGCTCGGCGCCAATCCGATCGCCATCGACATTTCCGACGAAAAGCTCGCGATCGCCAAGAGCCTCGGCGCCGTCGCCGGCATCAATGCCCGCACGGTGGACGATGTGGCTGGCGCCGTGCGCGACATCACCGGCGGTGGTGCCCATGCCTCCGTCGATGCGCTGGGCTCGCCTGTCACCTGCTTCAACTCCATCAAGAACCTGCGCCGCCGCGGCCGCCATGTGCAGGTGGGCCTCATGCTCGCCGAGCACGCCGCCCCGCAGATCCCGATGGCGCAGGTGATCTCGCAGGAACTCGAAATCTACGGCAGCCATGGCATGCAGGCCTACCGTTACGACGCCATGCTCGCCATGATCGCGGCCGGCAAGCTCCAGCCCGAACGCCTCATCGGCCGGCACCTGTCGCTGGAAGAGGCCGTTCCCGCCCTCGTCGCCATGGGCCAGACGAGCGAGAACGGGATTGCGGTGATTACCGCGTTCTGAGGGGGGCGGGGCGCCGCTTTCTCAGGCGGCAGCGCTGCGGAGCCGTTCTGCGCGGTCCAGCGCGCGTTTCAGCGCCGCGTAGCAGTCGGGGTCGAAGGCAAGGCCGACATCCCTGTCCATGATCGAAAAGGCCTTGTCGATCGGCATGGCCGGTCGGTATGGGCGGTCGGCGGTCAGCGCATCGAAGACGTCGGCGACGGAGATGATGCGCGTATCGAGACCGAGCGCCTCTGCCGTCAGCCCGTGCGGATAGCCGCGCCCGTCCAGGCGCTCGTGATGGCTGGCCGCCACGATGGCGAGGTCGGAAAAGGCGGTGATGCGCGACAGGATCCGTGCGCCGAGGCCCGGATGGCTTCGGATCGCCACCCATTCGTCGTCATCCGGCTTGCCGTTCTTGTCGAGGATCTGGTTGGAGACGCCGAGCTTGCCGATGTCGTGCAGCAGGCCGGCACGCTTCAGGTGCCGGCGATGCTCGTCGGAAAGACCGAGCTCCTCCGCGATCAGATCGGCAAAGAGCGCCACGCGCTTGCTGTGGCCGCTGGTAAAGGGCGACTTGGCATCGACGACCTCGGCGAAGGCGGCGGCGACGTCATCGAGAAAATCCTCCGCGACCCCGCCTTCCGCTTCCGCCGGGGCCAGATCCTGCACGATGCGCTCCATGTCGGGAGAGGCGAGGCGCTGCCAGAAGGCCGGATCGGCCGCAATCGCGGCGAAACGGGCGCTGAGGGCGGGGTCGAACCATTTGCCGCTGCGCTGCGCAATCTCCCGCCGCGCCGCAGCGGGGCCGGAGGCCGTATGGAACACGTCCGCCACCTGCGCCAGAAGCGCGATCTGCGCCAGGGGCGAAATCTCCTTGCCCTTGCGGCCCAGCGGCAGGCCGCGCCCGTCCCAGTGCTCGTCGAGGTCGAGGATGCCATGCGCCACGGCATCCGAAAACCGCATCTGCCGCGCGATCTCGGCGCCCCGCTGGCAGCGTGTTTCGATCAGCCCATGGGTAATGTTGCCGGCCGTGAAGGTATGTACCAGCGCGCGGAACCGCTCCGCGAGCCCGGCCTTCAGACCCGTATGGGTGAAGACGAAATGCAGAACCTGTGGCAGGCTTTCGTTCAGTGTCTTGAAGTCGCGCTTGAAGGCGAGGTCATCGGCCAGAAAGAGCTGGCAGATACGGGCGGCATTGCTGGAGCAGCCGATGTCCTTCAGCAGCAGCATGTAATAGAGATCGTCGCGCTCCACGGGCGTCAGCGGCAGGCTCGCCGCCATCGTCATGCCGATGTAGCAGCACCGGAGTGCATGGCCCTCGGCCTGCCCCTCCGTCATGTCGAGCGCAAAGGACAGCGCTCCGATCAACTCCGCCTTCGATATGGGCACCTGCGCCTGACCTCCGCTGACGGCTGCATCCTAGGGCCGAAACGTCAATCAAAGGTGACGGTTTCACGCGCCATTCCGTCAGCCCTTCCCAAACTTTCCGTGATCATATAGTATACCCCCCTATACTATTGGAGGTCGGAATGTCCCACACCCAACGCGACAGCGCCAAACTGCTTGCCCGCATCCGCCGGATGAAGGGCCAATTGGAAGCCGTCGAGCGCGGGCTGGAAAGCGGGGCGGAGTGCGGCGAGACCCTGCAACTCCTCGCCTCCGTGCGTGGAGCCCTGACCGGACTGACGGGGGAGATCATCGACCACCATCTGCGTGAGCACGTCGTGGAGGCGCCGGACGAACAGGCACGCCGCCGCGCTGCGGAAGAACTCTCCGCCGTCCTCAAGACCTACATGCGCTAGCGCATCGTCCGAGCCTCCGGATCGAGAGGCGGATCAGACGATGTGCGGATTGAAAGAATGAGAGCGGCCTTTGCGCCTCCGGAGGGACGCGCGGCGCTCGAAGCGAAGGGAGAAACCCATGAACCATGAGGCAGCCACCGTGACGACGGCCACCCGTCTTGCCGCCCCGCACCGCCACTATTTTCTGGGCGCCGACCACGACCGCAACGCACGGCGCGTCGGCATCGTCATCGCCCTGACGGCCGCCACCATGGTGGCCGAGATTGTCGCGGGATCGGTCTATGGGTCCATGGCGCTCGTCGCCGACGGCTGGCACATGGCGACGCATGCCGGCGCCATGCTGATCGCCGCGCTCGCCTACCGGCAGGCCCGGCTGAAGGCCGATGATCCACGCTTCACCTTCGGCACCGGAAAGTTCGGCGATCTCGCGGGCTTCGCGAGCGCCGTGCTGCTGGCGCTGGTCGCGCTGCTGATCGGCTGGGAAAGCCTGATGCGCCTTTACGCTCCCGTCGAGATCGATTTCTCCCAGGCCATCCTCGTCGCCGTCATCGGGCTCGTCGTCAATCTCGTCTCCGCCTGGCTGCTCCGAGATGTGCCCCATGATCACGGCCATGATCATCATCACGGTCACGCACATGGGCATCATCACGGCCACGGCCACGCCCACCACGATCATGATCATGATCATGATCACGGTCACGGGCACCACGACCACGGCCATGCCGCCCATGCCCATGCCGCCCGGACCCAGGCCCGTGCCGGCCACGACAACAATCTGAAGGCCGCCTACCTGCATGTGCTGGCGGATGCGCTGACCTCGGTGCTGGCGATCGCCGCACTGGTGGCCGGCAGTCTCTATGGCTGGGCGGCGCTCGATCCGCTGATGGGCGTGGTCGGCGCGCTCGTCATCGCCCGCTGGTCGCTGGGCCTCATCCGCCGCACCGCCCTGGTGCTGGTGGATGGCGACGCCGACAGCGCGAGGCTTGCCGTCGATATCCGCAGCAAACTCGGTCCCGATGCCGCCGAGATCACCGACCTGCACGTCTGGCCGCTCGGCCCTGGCCACCACGGCGCCATCGTTTCGGTGAGAAGCCGCGAGCCGTCTGTCTGCGATGCCATCCGCGCCAAGCTGGCGGATATGCCCATGCTTTCGCACCTGACGGTGGAGGTAAGTACGCCGGTGGCGGGATAGCGCCGGACCCGGCGCCATTCCACGTGTCTCGAGAAAACGCCGCCCGGGGAGGGCGGCGTCCTGATGTTTACCGATCCAGCTTGTAGGCGATGACGTAATCGCCGGGCTTGGTGCCGACCGAGCCATGGCCGCCGGCAACGATCAGCACATATTGCGTGCCGTCTTCCGTCGCATAGCTCATCGGCGTTGCCTGTCCGCCGGCCGGCAGGCGGGCGCTCCAGAGTTCGCGACCGTCGGTCAGGTCGTAGGCGCGCAGATAATCGTCGACCGCAGCCCCGAGGAAGACGACGCCGCCCCGGGTGATCATCGGCCCGCCAATGCCGGGCACGCCGACCTTGAAGGGCAGCGGCAGCGGCGTCATGTCCATGACCGTGCCGTTGCGGTGCTGGTAGGCGACCTTGCCGGTGGAAAGATCGACGCCCGCCACCGTTCCCCACGGCGGCGCCTGGCAGGGAATGCCGAGCGGCGAGAGGAACGGCCCCATGAAGACGCCATAGGGCGCTCTGTCATTGCGGTTGAGCCCCTGCTCGGAAGCCTTCTCGTCCGCGCCCTTCGGCGGGATCTGGTCGCGTGGCACCAGCTTCGAGGTGAAGGCAAGGTAGGTCGGCATGCCGAACATCACCTGCCGCTCCGGATCGACCGCGACCGAACCCCAGTTGAACGTGCCGAAATTGCCGGGATAGACGATCGTGCCTTCCAGCGACGGCGGCGTATAGCGCCCCTCATATTTGTGCGACAGAAGCGAGATGCGGCAGGCGAGCTGGTCGAACATGGTGATGCCCCACATGTCCTTGCCCGTCAGCGGCTTCGGCGAGAAGCTGAGATCGGACATGGGCTGGGTGGGAGAGGAGAAATCCTCCGGGATCGCGCCGCCGGGGGCGGGCACTTCCTTGACCGGAATGATCGGCTCGCCGGTGCGCCGGTCGAGCACGTAGATGTCGCCCTGCTTGGTGGGGCCGACCAGCGCCGGCACGACCTCGCCGCCCTGCCGCTTGAGGTCGATCAGCACCGGCTGGGCCGGCACGTCCATGTCCCAGAGATCGTGATGCACCGTCTGGCGCACCCAGCGCAGCTTGCCGGTCTTGATGTCGAGCGCCACGATGGAGGAGGAGAACTTCTCGACATTCTCCGACCGTCCCATGCCGAGCTGGTCCGGCACCTGGTTGCCGAGCGGCACATAGACGAGGCCGAGGCCTTCGTCATAGCTGAACACCGACCAGCTGTTCGGCGAATTGGTGGTGTAGAACTGCCCTTCCGGCAGCGGCTCGGTGGCGTCGGGATTGCCGCTGTCCCAGTTCCAGATCAGCGCGCCGGTGTTGACGTCAAAGGCGCGGATGACGCCCGACTGCTCCTGCGTGGAATAGTTGTCGTTGACGGCGCCGCCGATGATGATCGTGTTGCCGGTGATGACCGGCGGCGACGTGGAGTAATAGTAGCCGGCCGGCTGGTAGCGCATGCCCTTTTCGAGATGCAGCGCGCCCTTGTCGGCAAAGCCCGTGCACACCTGTCCGGTTGCGGCGTCGAGCGCGATCAGACGGGCATCCGAGGTCGGCAGGTAGACGCGCTCGGCGCAGGCCGCATTCGGCACGGCGGCGGGATCGGCATAATAGCTGACGCCGCGGCAGGTCTGGTGCTGGCGGTTGGGGTTCATGCCGGAATTGGCGTCGTACTTCCACTTCTCCTTGCCCGTGGCGGCATCGAGCGCGATGGCCCAGTTGTGCGGCGTGCAGAGGTAGAGCGTGTCGCGCACCTTCAGCGGCGTCACCTGATAGGTCGTCTCGCCCACATCGTCCGGCCGCTTCACGTCGCCCGTCTGGTACTGCCAGGCGACCTTCAACGAGGAGACATTCTCCGGCGTGATCTGCGCCAGTGGTGAGTAGCGCTGGCCATAGGGTGTGCGGCCATACTGGTGCCAATCGCCCTCGGGCACGGACCCGCCGAGAGCCGGCGCCGCCGCCGCCACCCGTTCCGTCGGCAGCGTGCCCGCCCGGTCATAGGGATCCTGCAGCATGGAGAACAGGGCGACGGCCACGGCCACGAGAACGGCGAAGGTCACCGGCGCCGCACTCGGCACATAGGGCGGCGCGCTGACGCCGGGATAGCCGAGCGGCCGCCTGACCCACGGCGACATCAGCCACAGGCCGAGCACGACGATGACGCCGCCGCGCGGACCGAGTTGCCACCAGTCGAAGCCGACTTCCCAGACGGCCCATGCAAGGCTGGCGATGATGATGCCGGCATAGACCCACAGCGCCGCTGAGGACCGGCGGAAAAGGAGGACGGCGGTGAGAATGAAGGCAAGGCCGGCCAGCACGTAATAGAAGCTGCCGCCCAGAAGGGCGAGCCAGATGCCGCCGAGGGTAAGGACGAGGCCGATCAGTCCGAAGACGACCGACGTGAGAAAGAGCACCATGTGCCGTCTCCTGACATGACCAGGGACCATGCGGACGCGCGAGCGCGGTCCTCCCGTCGGGTCCGGGAAGTCCCTGGAGGAACGGATGATTTTTCCGAAACGGCCGCCGGCGTACGAGATGCGGGCGACCCGGAAGGGATCGGGGTTCGGTTGGGCAGGCAAGCCTGATGGGCACAACCTGCAACGCGGGGGAGGTAGCGCCCGCGGCGGCGGGTTCAAGGCCAATCTGTGGCGGAAGGGACAGGCCTGCGCCTGCCGGACCATGGCAACAGTGGTGCTTTGAACCGCCGCGGCAGAGGCGCGCGGAGAAGCGATGCGTCTGCTGCCTGGCTTCGGAGGGAGATACTCTAGTCTGCGCCGGTGATCTTCAGGTCCAGTGTCTTGCAGGCGGTGAGAAAGCGTTGCCGGTCAGCTGCGAAGGTGAGGGCGGCCAGGCTGCGCTCGGCTGCCTCCTCTGCCATCTGGCGCGCGGCAACGCGGGTCGCTGGGTGATCCACATGCATGAGAACGTGGAAGATTTTCTGCAGCCGCACCGCGAATTCCAGCGCGCCTGCGCCGTCGCGCGCCATGCCGAGGAAGGAGTCTTCGAAGAAATCGGCCGGCGTGATCGGCGGGAGGTGCAGCCGAGGGAAGGACACCGTCGCATCCCCACCGGTGGTCGCGCCGCCGTCCGTCTCACCCGCGGCCGCCTCGGCCTTGATCTGGGCTTTCAACTCGCCCTCCGCCAGCCTGACATGCAGGCGCAACTGCGCATTGGCGACATCGATCGACGTGCCGGGATCGTTGACCGCCGGCGAATGGGCGCGAATGCCGATCTCGGCAAGCACGACGAGCCCGAAGCGCGGATCCTGTGCAAAATCGCGCTGCCGATCGACAACGAACGCCTTGCGCAGGGCCTCTGCCTGATCGTCGAAAAGCCCGCGGCTCTCGCAGGCCACCGCCAGGAGCGGCAGGCCAGGACCGGTCAAGCCACCCGGCCGGCGCAGGATGAAGACCCTGGCATCCATATTCTCCGCCAGCCCTTGCAGCGTCGTGAAATCGATGCGCTGTACATAGCCGGGCTTTTCAGGCTCCACGAAGACCGCCTGCGCCGGCACCGTTGTCAGCAGGCGGCAACCGTTGAGCGGCGCCTTGCAATAGGCGTCGATCTCTCTTTCGGCGACCGCTTCGACCCGCGCGATCGTTTCGCCCATGCGCCCTAGACGCGCGAGATAATCGATCCAGCGCAGGAGCGTGAGCACGACAAGCGCGATCATCACAAGCGTGGCCGCAAACAGCACGAGCCGCCCGCCATCGCCGTAGGCGCCGGTGTGCAGCGTGATGAGGCCGACGAGCGCAAAGAGAAAGGCACCGAGGAAGGTGGCCAGCGCCCGCTGCGCCGTCTCGTCCTCCAGCATCAGCGTCGTGGCCCGCGGCGTGGCACTGCCGGCCGCCGACGCCGTGGCGGACACGAGAGTGGAAAGCGAGAAGGTTGTGACGGCCAGCATGGAGGAGGCGATGATCGTCAGGATCGACCCCACCGCATCCGCCCCGAGCTTCGTCGTCAGCGACGCCGGAATGTAGGGCCCGAGCAGAATGGCCGCCAGCGCCGCAGAGATCCCCGCGAGGCAATAGAGGCTCGCACGAAACCATAACCGTCGCGCGATCTTGCCGAAAAGCCAGACCCAGTGATTCACGGTGATCTTCCCTCTGCCTTGGCCGGAAGACACGGGCTCCGGCCGGCGAGGATCAAAAGCGACCCGCGCCGTGAGGGTAAACTAGCGGCACGGTCCTACCCCTCAACCCCCACCGCCTTCAGCGCGAACGCATACTCAAACGCGATCTCTTCCAGGCGCTGGAAGCGGCCGGAGGCGCCGGCGTGGCCGGCGTCCATGTTGGTCTTGAGGAGGATGGGGGCGGTGCCGGTGGTGTGGGCGCGCAGTTTGGCGACCCATTTGGCCGGTTCCCAGTAGGTGACGCGCGGGTCGGTGAGGCCGGCGAGCGCGAGGATGACGGGGTAGGGCTTTGCGGCCACGTTGTCGTAGGGGCTGTAGCCGGCGATGATCTTGTAGAAGGCTTCGCTCTCGATCGGGTTGCCCCATTCCGGCCATTCCGGCGGGGTCAGCGGCAGCGTGTCGTCGAGCATGGTGTTCAGCACATCCACGAAGGGCACGGCGGCGATGATGGCGGCGAATTTTTCCGGCGCCATGTTGGCAATGGCGCCCATCAGCATGCCGCCGGCCGAGCCGCCTTCCGCGACGATCTTCGCGTAGGACGTGAACTTTTCCTGATTCAGATAGTCAGCGGCCGCGATGAAGTCCTTGAAGGTATTGGGCTTGTCGGCCATCTTGCCGGTCTCGTACCAGGCAAAGCCCTTGTCCTTGCCGCCCCGGATGTGGGCGATGGCATAGACGAAGCCGCGATCCACCAGCGACAGGCAATTGGTGTTGAAGCCGGCCGGAATCGTGATGCCATAGGCGCCGTAGCCATAGAGCAGGCAGGGCGCGGAACCGTCGAGCGGCGTATCCTTGCGGTAGAGCAGGGTCACCGGCACGCTCTCGCCGTCATGGGCGGGCGCGAAGACGCGGCGTGTGACGTAGTCGTCCGGATTGTGCCCGGAGGGCACGTCCTGCGTCTTCAGGAGCGTGCGTTCGCGCGTCGCCATGTTGTAGTCGTAGAGCTGCGAGGGCGTCGTCATCGAGGAGTAGGAGAAGCGGATGACATCGGTGTCGTACTCGGCTGCGCCCTGCAGCCCCAGCGAATAGGCCTCTTCCGGAAACGCGATCGTGTGCTGCTCGCCGGTGGCCCTGTCACGGATGACGATCTGCGGCAGGCCGTCGGCGCGTGCCAGCCACACGAGATGGCGGGCAAAGGCCATGTGCGAGAGGATCAGCGAGCCGGGCGTGTGCGGCACGACATCCCTCCAGTTGGCGCGCTCGGGGGCCGAGACCGGGGCTTCCACGATCTTGAAGTCCTTGGCGCCATCGGCATTGGTGAGGATGTAGAAGACGTCGCCGCCCTCCGTCAGCGAATATTCGATGCCGGTCTCGCGCGGCGCGACGATCTTCGGCTCGGCGGTGAGGTCAGAGGTCGGGATGAGGCGATATTCGCTGGTCTCGTGGTCGTGAATGTCGATGAAGATGAAATCATCGAGCAGCGAGCCGCCGACCCCCATGAAGAAGCCGAAATCCTCCTCCTCGTAGACGAGGCGGTCATCCGCCTGCGGCGTGCCGAGGATATGATGGAAGATCTTCGAGGGACGGTGGTTTTCGTCGAGCACGGTGTAGAAGAAGCTCTTGCCGTCGGGCGCAAAGACCCCGCCGCCGCCCGTCGCCTCGATCACGTCGGCGAAGTCCTCGCCGGTTGTGAGATCGCGCACGCGCAGCGTGAAATACTCCGAACCCTTGTCGTCATAGCCCCAGAGGCCGCGGGAATGGTCGGTGGAGTGGTCGAGGCCGGAAAGGCGGAAATAGGCCTTGCCGGCCGCCTCCTTGTCGCCGTCAAGTAGCACCTGCCGGTCGCCGCCCTCGCGCGGCTCGCGAAAATAGCGCGGCTGCTCGCCGCCGGTGACGAAAGAGGTTCCGTAGGCAAAGGGGCCGTCCTTCATGGGAACGGAGCTGTCGTCTTCCTTGATGCGCCCCTTCATCTCGGCAAACAGCGCCTTCTGCAGCGCGTCCGTGTCGGCCATGGCGGCCTTCTGGTAGGCGTTCTCGGCCTCCAGATGGGCGCGGATCTCCGGGTCAAGAATGCTGGGATCGCGGAACATCGCCTGCCAGTTTTCGTCGCGCAGCCAGGCATAGTCGTCCGTGCGGGTGATGCCGTGGCGCGTGTCGGACACGGGCTTTTTCGGTGCGACGGGCGGGGCGGGCAGGTTCTGGAAGACTGACAAGACGGGAATGCTCCGGTTCGGGAAACGACGGGAAGTGGTTAAGAGATAGAGGCGGCGGCAGGGGCGATCAAGCGCGAAGTGCGGGCGGGGTGGGGCCGGCCCGGGCTACCAGCGGTTCTTCAGTTCGCTGACGGCGAAGTCGATGAAGGCGCGTACTTTTGGCGTTTCGGCGAGGCGATCGACCACGCAGATGTGGAAGTCGAGCGGCTCGGGGATGGCGGGTGGGATGGAGGGGTCCTGGTCGACCAGCACGCGCACGAGACTGCCTTCCCGAAGGTAGCGCTCCGAAATGAAGGCGCCGAGCCGGGTGATGCCGGCGCCCTCCACGGCGAATTCGGCGAGCGTGTCGATGTCGTTGCCGACGATGGCCGGCCGCACCGGCGCATCGAAGCGCACGCCCGCGCGCACGAAGCCCCATGTCATGATGCGCCCGTCGATCGGCAGGCGGTAGACGAGGCAGTCGTGCCGGGCGAGATCTTCCGGCCGCATGGGTGCGCCGTGCTTTTCGAGATAGGCGGGCGCGGCGCAATAATGCATGGGCGCGCTGTTGAGCTTGCGGGTGATGAGCCCGGGCTCGAGCTGCTGCTGGAAGCGGATGCTGACATCCACATCGTCGCCGAAATGGTCGGCGGCAAAGTCCCCGAGTTTCAGTTCGAAGGAAATTTCGGGGTAGAGCGCCGTAAATCTCGGGATGATGGTGGACAGCACATGCCGCCCGAAGGCGACCGAGCAGGCGACCTTCAGCCGCCCGCGCGGCCTTTCCCCGATGGCGGAAACGGCCGCCGAGGCGAGTTCCAGCTCCTGCAGGATGCCGCCCACCCGCTCCAGATAGACCCGGCCGGCTTCCGTCAGCGCCAGGCGCCGCGTGGTGCGCAGAAGAAGCCGTGTGCCCAGCGCCTCTTCCAGCCGCGCGATATTCTGGCTCGCTGCCGCCGGCGTGATCCCCAGCCGCCGCGCCGCCGCCGCAATGCTCCCGCCCTCGGCGGCCCGGACGAAACACTCGATGCTGCGCAGGTTTTCCATGGGGGCTCCGTGGGCGACGGGTCTGTATCGGTACGCGAGGGCGGGCTTGCACCCCCCTCTGTCCTGCCGGACATCTCCCCCGCAAGGGGGGAGATTGGCCAGAGGCAAGCTCGCCGCTTCATCTCAGGCGCCAAGGCGCAATTTGGCCTTTGCTTGGAGCGGTTTTCCCAGTCGATCTCTCCCTAGCGGGCGCGATGTCCGGAAGGACGGAGGGGATGACATCGCCACACCGCGCTCGTCATTCGATCGGCGGCTTTCCCGCATAATCCCCCAGTTATTCGTAAATTTCAATTACGAATGTCGTCGCCACCGCTCGTCTACCGCGGGGACCGCGCCGCCTGTATCTCTTGCCGCACATCGAGCGGAGAGAATGCTTCGTTCCGGTTCCCAGTAATGCGAAACACCCCCGGCGCTGGCAAGGAAGCCGCGCCGGTTGCCGACCAAAGGACACCACCATGCCCCATCAGACGTCCCCGGCGCAGGCTGCGCCGTCCTCCCGCCGTGCCCGCCGTTCCGCGCGGCTGCATCCCCGCCACCTGCCGTGGGTCTTCGCCTTCTTCATGGCGGCCATCATGGCGATGATCATGTGCACGGTCATCGTCGGCGCCAATACCGGTGTGGATGCCGGGCTGCCGGGGCGCATTCTGGGCGCCTATGCGCTCGCCATGCCGGTCGCCTTCCTCTCGGTGCTGGCGGTGCGCCCCGTTGTCATGCGCCTCGTCGCACTCGTCATCCACCAGAACCCGTGATGGCTAGAAACGAAGACGCCGCGCGAGCCTTTCGGTCCGCGCGGCGGTCTGGTCTCCGGTCACCGGCGGGGCAGGGGGATGCCGGTGCGGGAGGGAAGGGCTACAGGCGCCGTCTCACGCCACCAGCGTCACGCCGATGCCCCAGGGGTCGGTGAGGGTGGCGCGGTCGCCGTTGCGGGCGACGGGGATTTCCAGCCGGTCGAGGGCGGCAAGGGCGGCGTCGAAGCGGGCGCGGTCGTTGAACTGGACGGCGTAATCGGCAAGCCCCGTCACCTGTCCCGCGCGTTTCGGCGCACCGCGTGAATTCCAGATATTGGCGCCGACATGGTGATGGTACTGGCCGGAACCGTAGAAATGCGCGCCGGGATAGGTCGCCATCAGGCCGAGGCCGAGAACGTCGCGGAAGAACATGTCCGCTTCCGGCAGCGCCGAGACCTGAAGGTGGATATGGCCGAGCGTCGTGGCCTCCGGTGCCGTGGCAAAGCCGGTTTTCGGGCTCTCGTCATAGAGCGCCTGCAGGTCGAGCGGCAGCGTCGCCATGGCGACCGTGCCGTCCGGCTGGAAGCGCCATTCGCTGCGCGGCCTGTCCCGGTAGACCTCGATGCCGTTGCCCTCGGGGTCGGCGAGATAGATGGCCTCGCTGACGAGGTGATCGGATGCGCCCTGAAGCGCGACGCCGGAATGGGCCGCATGGGCCAGCCAGCGGCCGAGTTCGGTCCTGTCGGGCATCAGGAAGGCATTGTGGAAAAGGCCGGGGCCGCGCTGGCCGCCGATCCGGGCATCGCCCGAAGTCGTCAGTGTCAGCAGAGGGCGCCCGCCCGCGCCCAGCGTTTCGCCGCTCGCCGATGTCTCAAGAGGAACGAGGCCAAGGATGCGCTGATACCAGGCCGACACCATCGGCAGGTCGCGCACCACGAGATGGGCGTGATCGACAAAGGCGGGCATCGAGACGGCGTGATCGGCCGCGTGCCGCTGGCCCTGCGCGGAAAGGATGGCGGTGTCGCTCATGGTCGGCGTCCTTCGGGCTCCAGCCCGGTTGATGTGGCGCCCCCGGCGCCCGTCTATGAGGGGAATATCGTGCAAAACCGGATGGTGCAGAAGCCCCGGGAACGGCGATTGACCGTTCAACGCCTGTTGACGGCTGTGCACCGTATCGCGTGCCGCCGTTGACTACGATCAAGGCGCGAGCGCCCTAGATTCCATCAAGTGAGGCCATCAAGACAGCCCGACGCGCCTTGGCCCGAAAGGCGGGGCGGGGCCGTTCACAAGGAGACATGCGATGTACAAGAAGATCATTGTGCCCATTGCCATCGACCAGCTCGAACACGGCGAAAAGGTGATCGACATCGCCCAGGCGCTTGTCGATCCCGAAGGCGAGATCATCCTGCTCAATGTCGTCGAAGACCTCTACGCCTATGCGCAGGGCTACATGATCGTCGATTTTCCGCTGGAAATGGTCGAGGAAAGCCGCAAGCATGCGGAAACGACGCTCAACGGCTTCATCACCAAGCATGGCGTGAAGGGCCGCGCGGTGGTCCGCACCGGCAGCCCGGCGGCCACGATCAACGGCTTTGCCGGCGACGAAAAGGCCGATCTCGTCATCATCGCCTCGCACCGGCCGGGCCTGATGGACTATTTCATCGGCTCCACCGCCAACCGCGTCGTCAGCCACTGCCCCTGCGCCGTGCTGGTGGATCGGTGAGGGCGGTCATGGACGGGGCAAGCTAACGCCGACGACACCCGCGGGATGGACGGGGGAGACGCCTGCGTGCCCTGTGCGCCGTCTTGCGCGGGCCTTCGCGCGCGGGTCGATCGACCATCGACACGGCGCCGCGCCCCGCCGCCGTCACAGCGGCACGTTGAAGATCTTGTCGATGGCGTCCTGCGTGCCGGCGCCGAAATCGCCATCCGTCGCGCCGGTGTAGATCTGCTGCTCCTTCAGTCGCGCCTGAAGCGCCTTGCGGAAATCCACTGACCACTCGGCGGCATTGTCGCGCATCTGGTCGCGGGCATAGATGCCGCCAGCGCGCAGCGCCTTTTCCATCCACTCCGCCGCCTTGGCCGCATCCTTTGCGGTGCCGAGGCCCTGGTCGGCGAGGTTGGCGAGATTGTTCATCGAAAGGCTGTCGCCGAGATCGGCGCCCTTCACGTAAAGCTCATAGGCCTTGGCATAGTCCTGCGGCGCGCCGACGCCGGTCTCGGAGGCATAGCCGAGATTGGTATAGGCCGTGCCGCTCCCCCCGTCAGCCGCGATCTGGTAGAGGCGCATCCCCTCGGCCACATCCTTCTCCACCCCCAGGCCCTCGTAATAGAGATAGCCGAGCCCGTTGGTGGCATCCATGTTGCCGAGGTCGGAAGCGGCCTTGTACCACTTGAAGGCCCCCTCCAGATCCTTCGGGCCGCCGGTGCCGTTCATCAAGAAGTTGGCAAGGTTCGCCATGCCGACATCATTGCCGGCCTCGGCGCCCTTCGTGTACCATTCCCGTGCCTTCACGAGGTCATGGAGATCGGTCGTGGTCGTCTCCAGCAGGAAGCCCGCATCCGTCATGGCGCGCGCATTGCCGAGTTCGGCGGCCCGCACATACCAGGCGAGCGCCGTCTGGTCGTCCTCCGGCACCTGCCGGCCCTCGTCGTAGAACTTGGCAAGGTTGAACATCGACCAGGCATTGTTGCGCTGGGCGCCCTTCGTGTACCAGGCAAAGGCCTGCGCTTCGTCCTTCTCCAGCCCCTCGCCATTCTCATAGGCATAGGCAAGGCCCGCAATGCCGGCCGCATAGCCGCGGTCGGAAAGTTCGCGGTAGAGCTTCACGGACTGTGCGTAATCGGTGTTCTTCTCGTAGGCGCGGGCGAGCTGGTACTTCAGGCGCAGGATGTTCGGCTCGGCCGCCAGAGCCTCGCTGCAGGCGGCAATCGCGCCGCCGGGATCGAGATCGTCCCACTCCACGACATCGACGTCGCGACGACGGTCATCGTCGAGCGGATCGGAGGCGAGCGAATCGCAGCGGTCCTTCGGGCTTTCCGCCGCGTCGGTGTCCGCGCCGTCGTCGGTCGTGTCGGTTTCCGGCGCGGCCTCGGGCGTCGTCTCCGGTGACGGGGGCGTCTGCTGTCCGCCCGTGGTCGGCGGCGTCTTGGCGGGCACGTCTCCGGTCGTCGGTCGCTGCGTGTGGCCGGGAGCGGCAGGCGAGGGCGCCGGCGCCTTGCCGTAGCTCTGCGGTGACGACACCATCTGCGCGGTGGCGCAAACCGGCAAGGCAGCAAGCGCGGTGGTGAGAACGAGGCCTGCGATCAGGGCCCGGATTGCGCCGTGCCCGGTGGGCAAGGCGTCGTGAATGCCGGACGATGCTGTCGCGTGCTGCAGGCAGGGCCCGGGGCCGCTCATCCGCAGACCGCGTCCCTCGCGACGCCCGTCGCGCATCCTGTCATTCATGTCCCGCATCATCCGTTCCTTCATTCCGGCGCCCACGCGCCCCGCGCGCCCACGCCGATATCTTCCCCGAAACCGCAATCGGATCAAGCCACAAGCGATGCCACTGCCCGCCGCTCCGCTTCAGCCCGCCCCCTTGAGACATGCCGCGCTCCTCCGTGCCTTCCCCGTCCGCCCGCGGATTTTTCCGCCGAAGGAACGCCCCTCCGGTTGAAGGAGACGGATGGCCTGTGGCAAGCTTGTCCCAAGGCGCAATTGTGCCTCAAACAGGCGACATATGCACGGACGACATGAGAAGGCCAAGGCAGGCGGAATGACACAGATTGGGCCAATCAAGTGGAACTATGACCGCTTCGAGCTGATTGCCGACGGCATCGTGCATGGCTGCGGCCTCGCCTTCGCGCTGGTCGGCGCGACCGCGCTCATTGCCTATGCCACCTTCTTCGGCACGACGGGCGAACTGGCCGCCGTCTGGATCTACGGCTGCGGGCTGGTGCTCGCGATCGGGATCTCGTTTCTCTACAATCTCTATCCGGTCTCGCGCACCAAATGGATCCTGCGCCGGTTCGATCACTCCGCGATCTTCGTGCTGATCGCAGCGACCTACACGCCCTTCCTTCAGCGCGGGGCGGACGATCCGTTCCTGCTCGGCATGCTGATTGCGATCTGGCTGATCGCGGCGGGCGGCATCGTGCTGAAATTCGGCTTTCCCGGCCGCTTCGACAGGCTGGCCATCCTGCTCTACCTCGCCATGGGCTGGAGCGGCGTCATGGCGGCCGGCCCGCTGCTCGACCGGCTGCCGGCCGTGACCATGGTCCTCATCGTCATCGGCGGCGTGATCTATTCGGCCGGGGTGATCTTTCACGTCTGGGAAAAGCTGCGCTTTCAAAACGCGATCTGGCACGGCTTCGTGATGACCGCCGCCGCCGTCCATTACTCCGCCGTGGCGAGCGTGCTGGGCAATTGAGGCTCAGGCCTCCTCGGCCGCCTCGAAGCGCAGCGCGACACCGTTCATGCAGTAGCGCAGGCCCGTCGGCTGCGGACCGTCCGGGAAGACGTGGCCGAGATGGGCATCGCAGTCCGCGCAACGGATTTCCACCCGGTCCATGCCGTAGGAAAGATCGCGATGGGCCGTGACGGCATCGCGGCTGGCGGGTTGGAAGAAACTCGGCCAGCCGGTGCCGGAATTGAACTTCGCATCCGAACGGTAAAGCAGCCGGTCACAGCAAATGCAGTGATAGGTGCCCTTCTTCTTCAGATCGAAATCCGGGCTCGAAAACGCCCGCTCCGTGCCGTGCTGGCGTGTGATCCGGTACTGTTCGGGGGTGAGGATCTCCCGCCATTCCGCGTCGCTTTTTTCCACTTTCAGCTTGTGTGCGGTTTCCATGGCGTCCTCCTGTGGTGCAGACAAGGATATAGGCAAGGCTGCGCGGCAAACAATGCCGCCGCGCAGGCGATCGCAAGACAGACTGCATCCGACGTGTCACGATGACATGGCAATTCGGTGTCGGGGATGTGATGGTGCGTGACCGGGATTCGACACGCGCCGCTTCGCATGGCCTTGAGCCAGGGGGTGCTCTGTTCTAAGTCGGCTGGCGTGTGGGCTGCCAAGGGTCGGCGACCGGATCGCGATGGGGCGGCGGACGCGGTCGGCGCAGCCTGCGCCTTCATCTGTGAGCAGGAGCGCTGACGGCTCTTGTTTTCGACGTTTCTGAAACGCATGATCGCACCGCCGATCCTGCACCATCCCGGGAGGAAAAGTGGCTGACACGGTGACCGGAACCGGCCTCACGATGCTGGCCCTTCTGCTGCCCTTTGCCGGTGCCGTTCTGGCGCCGCTGCTGGTGCGGTGGCTCGGCCATGCGGCGGCGTGGGTTCTGGCGATCCTGCCGCTTGCCGCCTTCGCGATCCTCGCCCGCCATCTGGAATCGATTTCGCAGGGAACGGTCGTAACTGCCGGTTTCGACTGGATTCCGGCGCTCGGCGTGCGCTTCTCCATCCTGCTGGACGGGCTGTCACTGACCTTTGCCCTGCTCGTCACCGGCATTGGCACGCTGATCGTGCTCTATGCCGGCGGCTACCTGAAAGGGCACCCGCATCTCGGCCGATTCCTGAGCTTCCTCTTCCTGTTCATGGGGGCCATGCTGGGGCTCGTCGTGTCCGACAGTTTCCTCATGCTCTTCGTCTACTGGGAGCTGACCTCGATCGCGTCTTTCCTGCTGATCGGCTTCGACCATGGCCGGGCGGCCGCGCGCCGTGCGGCGCTTCAGGCGCTGGTGATCACCGGGGCGGGCGGGCTGCTCCTGCTGGCTGGGCTCCTGGTCATCGCGTCGATCACCGGCGTCACCGACCTCTCCGCTCTCTCGGCAACCGGAAACGTGCTGCGCGACAGCCCGCTCTATCTCGCTGCCCTGCTTCTGGTGCTGGGCGGTGCCTTCACGAAATCGGCGCAATTTCCCTTCCATGCCTGGCTGCCGAACGCCATGGAGGCGCCGACCCCCGTGTCGGCCTACCTGCATTCCGCGACCATGGTGAAGGCCGGCGTCTACCTGCTGATGCGCCTGAACCCGGTCATGGGCGGGACGGCGGAGTGGCAGACGCTGCTGCCACTCTTCGGCAGCGTGACGCTGGTGGCCGGCGCCCTGATGGCGATCGCCGAGACGGACCTCAAGCGGATGCTCGCCTACACGACCATGGCCTCGCTCGGTCTGCTCGTGATGCTGACGGGGCTTGGCCTGCCGCATGCGGCGGAAGCGGCGGTGCTCTATCTCGTCGCCCATTCGCTCTTCAAGGGCGCGCTCTTCATGGTCGCCGGCATCATCGATCACGAGGCCGGCACGCGCGATGTGACGCGGCTCGGCGGGCTCGGACGCGCCATGCCGGTGACCTTTGCCGCAGGCGCGCTCGCCGCGCTGTCCATGATGGGCCTGCCGCCCGCCTTCGGCTTTCTCGCCAAGGAAGAGATCTATTATGCGCTGACGGGCGGCAGTGGCTTTGCCGTGCTGCTGCTCGTCGCGGCCGTCATCGGCAATGCGCTGATGGGCGCTGTGGCGCTGCTGGTCGGGGTGAAGCCCTTCCTGGGTGCGGCCACCAAGACGCCGAAACATGCCCATGAAGGCCCGCCGCTGCTCTGGCTCGGACCGCTGCTGCTAGCCGTCAAGGGTGTGGCGATCGGGCTTGCTGCGGCGCTGGCGCACCGGCTCGTATCGACGCCGATGGCAAGTGCCGTGGCGGGGGAGCCGACGCCCGTGACGATCTCGCTCGTTCCTCACATCGGCCTGCCGCTCCTGCTCTCCGTGGTGACCGTGGCGCTCGCCCTCGCGATCTTCCTCGCCGCTAGCCGCCTGCGCGCCGCCTTCGCCGCCGGGCTGGGCGCGATCGGCTGGGGGCCGGACCGGGGCTTCGACCAGTTGGTCTCCGGCATCCTGCGGCTCGCGACGGCGGTGACGCGCCGCCTGCAGCCCGGCCGGCTCGACGTCTACATGACCGCGACCTTCGTGCTGCTGGCCCTGCTGCTGCTCGTCACACCGGCGGTCACCGGGGAATGGCCGAATGCGCCTGTTTTCCCCGATGACATCCCCTGGCACGAACTGGCGATCATCGCCATCGCGCTTGCAGGGCTCGCCGCCGTCGTTCTGGCGCCGAACCGGCTGACGGCGATCGTCTCGCTCGGCATCCAGGGCTTTGCCGTGGCGGTGATCTTCCTGCTCTACGGCGCACCCGATCTCGCCTTCACGCAGTTCATGATCGAGACGCTCTCGGTTGTCATCCTGGCACTCGTCATGACGCGGCTCGATCTCTCGCCGTCCGACCACCGGCCGATGCGCGAGGTGCTGCCGGATGCCGCGCTCGCCGGTCTCGTCGGCTTCGGCTTTGCGATCCTGCTGCTCAAGGTCACGTCGGTTCCCTTCGATGCGACCCTCAGCGATTTCTTCGCGCACTATTCGAAGACCATCGCCCATGGCGCCAATATCGTGAATGTCATCATCGTCGACTTCCGCGGCACGGATACGCTCGGCGAAATCGCCGTCGTCATGACCACCGGCCTTGCGGTTCTCGCCTTGCTGCGCCTGCGTGGCGATGGGGCCCGGCGGCTCGCCGACAATGATCCCGACAGCGCGGAGCCGCTGCCGGCCACAGGGGCCGTGCCCGCACCAACGGACAGGAAAGCGGGCAAGGGCCGCCGCAAGCAGGGGAAGGGCGCATGAACACGCTGATCTTCCGCACTGTCGCGCCGTTTCTGACCGCCCTGATGCTGCTCTTTTCCGTCTTCGTGCTGCTGCGCGGCCATAACGAGCCGGGCGGCGGCTTCATCGGCGGGCTGATCGCCGTCTCGGCCCTGTCGATCTACGGGATCGCCTTCGGCGTCGTTGCCCTGCGGCGCGCCATCGTGCTGAACCCGCTGACGATCGCCGGTATCGGCCTCGTTCTCTCGACGCTTGCGGGCCTGGTGTCGCTCGCCGCCGGCGTGCCCTTCATGACGGGCCTGTGGATCGAGCCCTCGCTGCTCGGCGTCACCGTGCCGCTTTCCACCGTCATGCTCTTCGACATCGGCGTCTACCTCGTCGTCATCGGCGGCATCGGCGCCATCGCCATGACGCTGGAGGAGGAGGAGGATCTGTGATGGAGCCCGTCTTCGCCATCGTCGTCGGCCTGTTCTTCGCTGTCGCCGTCTATCTCATCCTGTCGAAATTCATCATCCGCGTGCTGCTAGGCGTCGCGATCCTCGGCAATGCGGTCAACCTGCTGCTCTTCACCTCCGGCCGCCTGACGCGCGAAGTGCCGCCGGTGATCGGTGCCGGCTTAAGCGTGCCGGATGCGGCGACCGCCAACCCGCTGCCGCAGGCCCTCATCCTGACGGCGATCGTGATTTCATTCTCCTTCTTCGCCTTCTTGCTGGTGCTCTCCTGGCGGGCGATCGCAGGATTGAAGACGGACAACACCGATCGCATGCGCACAGCCGAACCGGCCGACGAGCCGGCCCCGCCGGCGGGGTACTGAGTATGATCCCGATGCTTCTGCCCCTTGCCGCCGCCCCGGCCGGCGTCGATCTCGCCGCAGCCTACCGCATGGCGACGCCCGGCCTGGCCGAATGGCTGACGATCCTGCCTGTCGCCTGGTGCCTGCTAGCGGGCGCGGTGCTGACGGCGCTGCGCGGCGGGCTGAACTGGCATGCGCCGATCGCCATCGCCGCGCTGGCGGGTCTGGTGCTGCTCGATGCGCTTCTCCTTGCCCATGTCGCGGCGTCCGGGCCGGTGACGATGATGATGGGCCGCTGGCTGCCGCCCTTCGGCATCGCCTTCACGGTGGATATGACCGGCGCGCTCTTTGCGCTGACCGCTGCCGTCGTGGCCTTCCTCGTCTCCTTCCAGTCACTCGGCGATATCGATGCCGGGCGGCGGCGTTATGGCTTCTATCCGTTCCTGATGCTGCTGATGGCAGGCGTCAGCGGGGCCTTCCTGACCGGCGATCTCTTCAACCTCTATGTCTGGTTCGAGGTGCTGCTGATCTCCTCCTTCGGCCTGCTGGTGCTGGGCTCGGAGAAGGCGCAGCTCGACGGAACCGTCAAATACGGTTTCCTGAACCTCGTCGCGACCACGCTCTTCCTCGTGGCCGTCGGCCTGCTCTATGGCGCGCTCGGCACGCTGAACATGGCCGATATCGCTGCGAAACTGGCCGTCGCACCCGCCGGCGTGCCGGTGATGACGCTGGCTGCACTCTTCCTCTTCGCCTTCGCCATGAAGGCGGCGGCCTTCCCCATGAATTTCTGGCTGCCGGCCGCCTATCACACGCCGAACACGGTCGTTTCTGCCCTCTTTGCCGGCCTGCTCACCAAGGTCGGCATCTATGCGCTGATCCGCACCGGCGTCATGCTGATGCCGCATGCGACGGAAAGGCTCGCGCTGCCGATCGGCCTGCTGGCGCTCGCCACCATGCTGGTGGGCAGCTTCGGCGCGCTGGCGCAGGACAATCTGCGCCGCCTGTTCGGCTATATCGTCATCGCCGGCATCGGCGCGATCCTGGCCGGGGTCGCGGTGGGCGGTGCGGAAGGGCTTGCCGGCGCGCTCCTCTATGCGCTGCACTCCATGCTGGTCATGGCCGCCCTCTATGCCGTGGCCGGTCTCGCCCGCACCTATGCCGGCAGCGAAAGGCTGACGACGCTCTCAGGCCTGTGGACGGCGCGGCCGCTCTTTGCGGGCCTCAGCCTCATGCTCTTCCTCTCGGCCGCCGGCCTGCCGCCCTTTTCCGGTCTGTGGCCGAAGGTGATGCTGATCAAGGCGGCGCTGGAGACGGGGTGGTGGTGGCTGGCCGTGGGGCTGGTCGTCATGGGTCTCTTGACGACGCTGGCGCTTGGCCGCGTCTTCCTGCTCGCCTACTGGCGGCCGGACGAAGGCAAGGCGCCGCAACCGACTGCACCGGTCGGCGGAGCGCGGATCACGCTGGGGGTCGTGGCGGTGATGACGGTGCTGACGCTGGGCTTCGGCCTTTATCCGCAGCCGGTGATCTCGGCGGCGCAACAGGCCGCCGCCGGCCTTCTCGATCCCGTCGCTTACCAGCATTCCGTCTTTCCGACGGCTGCGCAGGAACCGGGGGGCGGGGCAGGGACCGGGGCAGGCGCAGGGGCAGGGGAGGCAACGCCATGAGACGCATTGGACTCCTGGCAGTGCTGACCCTCTGCTGGGCCGCTGTTTCCGGCAGTTTCAGCGTGCCGAACCTCATCCTCGGCGCCCTTGTCGGCCTCGTCTGCTTCTGGCTGGTGCGGGAAAAGCTCTCGACCGAACGCCTGCCGATCCGCCCGCTTGCCCTCCTGACCCTGGGCCTCCTTTTCCTCAAGGAACTGGCGCTGTCGGCCTGGGCGGTGCTGAAGACCGTGGTGCGGCGCGACATGGCGCTGAAGCCCGGCATCTTCGCCTACGAGACTGGCCTGACACGCGATATGGAGGTAACGCTGCTTGCCAACCTCATCACCCTGACGCCGGGAACGCTGAGCGTGGACATCCGGGACGACGGACGGGACGGGCGGCGCATTCTTTATGTGCATGCGCTCGATTGCGCCGATCCCGCAGGGCTGAGGCGTGGCATTGCCGACGGATTCGAGCGCCGCATCCGGGAGGCTTTCGCATGAACCCGGCCATGATTCTCTCCACGGCCACTGCCGCGGCCCTCGTCATCCTCTCGGTGGCGCTGGTGCTCACCGTGTTCCGAATCGTTCGCGGACCTACGCTCGCCGACCGGGTGCTGGGGCTCGACATGCTGGTGGCCGTCGCCATCGGCATGATTGCCGTCATCGCCCTGCGCACCGGCTTTACCCTCTACATCGACATCGCCATCGCGCTCGGTCTCGTCGGCTTTCTCGCCACCATCGCCTTTGCCCGCTTCATCCTCGCCCGCGGCCTCAACCCGGAAAGCGGCCGCCCGGCAGGGGCCGAGACGCCGCAGCGCAGGGCCGGCGCCGGCGAGCGGCCGAAGAGCCGGAAGGCCAGAAAGGGGAAAGGCTGATGGAGACAACCTTGCCGCTCATCGCCTCCCTTCTGGTCGCGGCCATCGTGCTTGCCGGCGCGCTGATCACGCTGGCTGCCGCCATCGGGCTGCTGCGCTTTCCCGATCTCTACACGCGCATGCATGCCGCTTCGAAGGCCGGCACGGTCGGCTCGTGCCTGCTGCTGCTTGCTGCGGGCCTGCACGCGGCTGAAATCCACGTGCTGATGCGTGCACTGGCCGGCATCGCCTTCTTCATCCTCACGGCGCCGGTCTCCGCCCACCTGCTCGCCAAGGCTGCGCACGCCATCGGCTACCGCAAGACCCGCGACACGGTTCGTGACGATCTCCGGCGCTGACGCCGCAGGCAGGTCCGGTGCTTCAAAAGGCAATCCGGCAACGTCTGATTCGTAACTTCCGGTTGACGCCTAAATTGTGGCAAGGAAAGTCACGTAAAAATTTCCGTGCCGGAAGCCATGCCCGCCGGGCAGGAGGGCATTCAAGCAACAACGAAGCGCGTCACTACGTAAGATATTGCATTATCCCGGGCAAAATACTGTTTGGATGTTTGCGTGAACAATGTTATTCGGACGTCCAAGGACAGAACTGAAGTCAAGTGGCTGTCCAGCGTATAATGTAGGTTGTGAGCCCGACGCCTTCACGCAAGTATCGTGATGTCGTCTTTGTCGGTCGTAAGGATTCTCAAGGCTTTTAATCGGTTGAAGCAGTATCTTGCGGGTTTTGCGACGCGCCGAGTGATGGCTTCTATACGCAAACTCAGTGTGTGTGACGTTCGCCGGGTCGGCTCGCATCAATGGAGCGCCCGCTTTGGATGACAGGAGACTATAAAATGACGGAAACGGCTATGGGCCATGGCAGCGATCTTTTGGTCGAACTGACCGCAGATATTGTTGCGGCCTATGTCAGCAATCACGTGGTTCCGGTGGCGGAACTGTCGACCCTGATTGCCGATGTGCACGCTGCCTTGAACAACACGTCGAGCCCGCAGCCCGTGCAGCCGGTCATCGAAAAGCCCAAGCCGGCCGTATCGGTTCGCAAGTCCGTTCAGGACGACCAGATTACCTGCCTGGAATGCGGTGGCACTTTCAAGTCGCTGAAGCGGCACCTGATGACCCACCACAATCTCTCGCCGGAAGAATACCGCGAAAAGTGGGACCTGCCGGCCGAATATCCGATGGTTGCACCCGCCTATGCCGAAGCGCGTTCGCGCCTGGCCAAGGAAATGGGCCTCGGCCAGCGCCGCAAGCGTCGCGCCAAGTAACGTCGCCTCGGCGACGCCAGAGAATCCACGATACAGGAAGGCCGCGCTGCGGCCTTTTTTGTTGAGGAAAAAATGCCTAGATCTGCTCGGCGGGCGAAATTTTAACGGAGAGAAAACAAGGGCTTGAATTGGCGGTTGTATTTTCGCCATTCCCCAACATCTCCTGATGTGTATGAAATAATTCCTATAACAAGGAGGTTTTTCATGCACATCCCCCTCTGTCAGCCTTTTTCCGCCTCTCGCCCGATGCCGCCATTTGCCGAAACCCGGCGCCCGGGCGAGGTTTCCAGCTTGTCGGACCGTCGTTCCGGGGCGCAGGTTCCGCCGCCTGCGGATGGCAACGGCCGCCGCATCGATGTCGACACGGTCGAGGAGCGTTCGATCGACCGGCGTCTGCGCAGCCGCCACAGGATCCCGCCGGACCCGGCCTGCGAACATCGCTGCCGCACCGTCCGTTCCCTGACTGTCGAAATGCTGGCCTTGTCGGCCGACCGGGTGCGCCTGCGGCGCGACCGTCGCGAGAGCGCGTGCAAGGTTCGGCAGATCGCCATGTATGTCTGCCATGTCGCGCTGCGCATGCCGATGCGCGATGTCGGTCTGGGCTTCGGGCGCGACCGAACGACGGTCAGCCATGCCTGCAACGTGGTGGAGGATCGCCGCGACGAGCCGCATTTCGATGCGCTGGTGAGCGCCATCGAGCGCGTCGCGACATTGGTCTTCGCAACGGGAGAGCGGGACGATGCCTAAGACGCGGCCGGCAACACCACGCTCCGAGAACGACGGCATCGGCGGGAGGGGGCTGGCGCGGCTTCTGAAGGCGGTGCTTGCCGGCGCCGTGCTTGCGGATGCCGCGAGCGGCGGTGCGGCGGCCGATGACACCGTCCCCCTGGTCTGTGCTGGCGGACGAACCGTCGTGGTCGCCCGGACGATCCTGGCTGCGGCAACGCGCGCCGGGTTGCTGCGCGTCGAGGACCGGCGGCTCATCGCCACGGCACAAACGGAACCCTGCCTGCGCCGTGCGCTGGCAGCACCCGACGAGGCGCTTCTGGAGCAGCATCGCGATGTTCAGGAGACGCTGCGTGAAGGCCCGGAGGGACCGGCCCGGCTTTCCGTCAACCGGCTCGAATCGCCGCTGTCGACCGTGGCGCGGCTGAAGGAGCGGGACGGAAAGCCATTCCTCCCGCAAGAAGCCATATCGGCCGGCGAGCGGCTGCATGCCGATTTCACCCGCGCTCATCTACAGCCGCGCCTGACGATGATCTATGCGCCGCCCCTGCCGGGCGGAAGCGGCAAGGCGCCGGCCAGGGGCGATCTCTCCGACAGCGCGCTTGCCGCCCGCACGCGGGTGCGCGCCGCCGTGGAAGCCATGGGACCGGAACTGTCGGGCGTGGCGCTCGACATCTGTTGCTTCGAGAAGGGGCTGGAGACGGTGGAACGGGAACGCCAGTGGCCGGTCCGCTCCGCCAAGGTCATGCTGCGCGCCGCGCTGATGGCGCTGGCCCGCCACTATGCGCCGCCGCAAAGCGAGACCCGCCGCAGCCATGCCTGGGGAGGGCCGGATTACCGGCCGACGCTCTCCCTCCAGAACCCAAGCTGATCGGGTTTTGACCTGAAATGACGTCGCCGACCCGCGGTGTCAGGCGGCCTGAAGATGAGCCGCCGCTTCCTCGCGGATGCGCTTGACCATGGAGCGCAGGCCATTGGCGCGCTGGGTCGAGAGATGCTCGACCAGCCCGATCTTCGAGAACACCTCGATGGCATCGGTGCGGGCGATCTCGGACGCCCGGTGGCCGGAATAGACGGCAAGCACGATGGCAACGAGGCCGCGCACGATGTGGGCGTCCGACTCGCCTTCGAAGGTCAGGACCGGATCGGCACCGGATTCGGCGACATGGCTGACGAGCCAGACCTGGCTGGCGCAGCCCTGCACCTTGTTGTCGGCCGTGCGCTTTTCCTCCGGCAGATCCGGCAGGCTGCGGCCGAGCTCGATCACGTAGCGGTACCGGTCTTCCCAGTCGTCCAGGAAGGCGAAGTCGTCGATGATGCTCTTGAGGTCGGCCGTCACGGTCAAATCCCGTCTGTGGATGGACTGGTCTCGCCTCCGGTCGGAACAAGGGGGCTTTCCCGATCCCCGGCGGACGCGGAGGCTGATACGAGACCGCAGACCGGCCCGGATCAACTGATCCCGCCTCATATAGGAGCCGTCGCCCGGCTGCAAAGAAAAAGGGCTGCGGAACCGATGGGCGGGTTCCGCAGCCAGACGCCTGACGACAGGGACAGTCAGGAAAACTCTGTTTGTGACGACCCGTCGCGCGTGTGGCGCGGCAGGCCGGGTAAGGCGCCGGCCTCAGGAGGCCGGCTTGACATGCCATTGCGGGACAGGCGTGTGGTTGTCGCCGGCGTCGGGCAGCCGGGGCAGGCCCTCCGTCGCTTCGGCGGCCTGCGCCTTGCGCTCCTTGGAGGTCCGATCCTGCGGCAGGCGACCCTCGAGCCGTGCCTTCGCATCGGCGGGCAGCGCCTGCTTTGCCTTGTCGCTGCCGGGGTTGACGCTGCCGGGATGGACGGTCCCGGTCATCACACCCTTGTCGGGGGCGGCGCCAAAGCGGGCGTCAAGGAACTCGTAGGCGATCCGGGCGCCTTCGCTTGCCCGGTGGCCGAGTGCGCTGAAGGTTTCCGCGCCGCGCTCGCACACGTCCGGCTTCTCGACGCAGATGTTGCGGATATAGGCGATCGCTTCTCCGGCGATCTTGAATGTCTCACCGATCTCCACCTTCGGCCCCGTATCGGAGCCCTCGGGCGAGGGATCGAGGAATGGTATCAGCACCAGCACCAGCGAGAACCAGAATCCCGCCTTCACAAGGAACCACATGATTTGCCCATCCTGTGTTCGCACTTCGACGGCACCCGTCGATCCGGCGGATCGGCGCGGCCATGTCTCTTCATTCGTCCGTATCGACATCATCGACGCGCCCCTGTTCTGCGGGCCGATCATGCCGTTTGTCTCGCCGTGACCGGTCTCGTCTGTCCGCATGGTGCGGCGGCCGGTCTTTCGTCGAGGGGAGGAGCGTTAACCGCCCTTTCCCGATACAGACGACATTACGGGCCGCTTGCGAAGATCGCCTTTCCGCAATGCACAGCCTTTGTCGCGAATTTGGTTCAAATGCTGACTTGCGGCATTTGAAGGGCATTTGATGCGGATTTGAGGGGACCGCGTTAAACCCTGTGGCGGGCAGCCGGGCGCGAGGCCCTGAGAATGCGGGCGGCAGCCGGGCCGGTATCGCCGCAAGTCTTAACGTTGACCCGAAAAGCTTCAGAAATCCGCTGCTTACACGACATTAACCATGAAAACCGATGCCGTCGCGAATTGGAACAAAAGCGGCACTTTGAGCCCCTCGCAGGCCCGCTCCGGGGGGCCCACTTATTCTTTCATTAAGCCGGCGATGCGACATTCGCACTGTCTGGAAAGGGTCTGTGCGGCGTCCGCCATAGGGCGTTTGAAAGCCTCTGCCGGCAACAACGACAAGGCATGCATGCGATGAACGGCATGCCAGATGTACAGGGTTTGACGTGGGCGTATTGCGTAACATGACGGAAAGGTGGGCCGCCCGCGTGGACGGCATCGCCGGACCCTGGCTGGACCGCGGCGCCGCCGATGCCGGCCGCCAGCGCGAGCTCGCCATCGTCCGCTCCGTCGCTGCCGTCACGCTCGTTGCGCTGCCCGTCGTGCCCGCCCTCCTGTCGGCCATCCTGCCCTTTTCCGTCGCGCTGCCCGCCGGCGCCACCTTTGCCATTTCCTCCGGTCTCGTCGCCGCCGTCGCCGGCATCGCCACCGCGCGCCGTTTTGCCCCTGCCGAAGCAGAGGCACCGGGCGGGCTGGATGTCGAGATCGCACCGCCCTTTCCCAGTCTCTTCGACGCCTTTCCCGGCCTCGTGACGCTGCATGATCCCCAGGGCAATGTGCGCGCCGTCCACGGCCGTGACCGCGAGACCGGCTTCAGCTGGATGCGGGACCCCATGGGCCGCGGCTTCGTCGAGCAGATCCACGTCTCCGACCGCATCGCCTTCCTGCAGGCCGTCGACCAGCTGCGCACGGGCACGCCGCATTGCGCGCTGGAACTGCGCATGGAGCGCTTCGGCCTCGACACGGAAGGCGCGCAATTCGTTCACCTGCGCATCGACATGAGCGCCGTCACCCGGCCCGATGGCGGGCTGGATGCCATCCTGGTGCAATCCACGGACGTCTCCGAGGCCGTTCGGCTGCGCCAGGACGCAGAGCGGCAGGTGGCGGCGGTGGAGAGCGCCAACGAAGCGAAATCGCGCTTCCTGACGGCCGTCAGCCATGAACTGCGCACGCCGCTCAACGCCATTCTCGGCTTTTCGGAAATTCTCTCCGGCGAATATTTCGGGAAGCTCCAGAATGACCGCCAGCGCGAATATGTGGATCTGATCCACCGCTCGGGCGCGCATCTTCTCTCGCTCGTCAATTCCATGCTCGACATGAGCAAGATCGAGGCTGGGCGCTACGAACTGGTGCCCGAACCCTTCGTGGTGGCCGAGGAAATCACCGCCTGCGAGGCCATGCTGCAGTTGCAGGCCCGTGAACGCGGCGTGGCACTGACGAGCCGGGTCACCCGCCATGTGGGCGAAATCTGCGCCGACCGCCGCGCCTTCAAGCAGATCCTCATCAATCTCGTCGGCAATGCCATCAAGTTCACCGACGCCGGTGGCGTGGTGACGGTCGACGCGGATACCGACGGGGACATGCTGACCGTTGCCGTCAGCGACACCGGCATCGGTATCCGCGCCGAGATGCTGGAACGGCTTGGCCAGCCCTTCGTGCAGGCTCATGGCGGCCTGTCGCGCAACTTTGAAGGGACGGGCCTTGGCCTGGCGCTGGTCAAGGGCTTCGTCGCCCTGCATGGCGGCTGCTTCGCCATTACCAGCACGCCGGGCGAAGGCACCGTCATCACCATCTCGCTGCCGCTCGACGGACAGGGCATCGCCCGTGTCGCGGCCGCGAAGTCTGTGGACAATGCCGACTTCGGCGCCGCCACGGTCGAATTTCCGCCCCGCCTCAGCGACAAGGTCGCGATGAAAGCCGACCTCGGCGACAAGGCCGCCGGCCGGACCGTGCCGGATGCGGCCGGCGAACTGATGATGAAGGAAAGGGGCCATGGCACCGCGCAAGCCAAAACAGCCTGAGCGCAGGAAGGTGCCCGCCAAGCGGGCTTCCGCCGCCGCCCCGGCCTATGGCGTGGCGCGCGGGCTTGGCCGCGCCGTGCTCAACCATCCCCTGCCGATCGCCGGTGCGACGAGCTTCGTGGTGGCCTTCTCCTTCGTCGCGGCAAACGCCGTCTGGTATCAGCCGCACGCCCATCCCGCGCCCTTCTTCTCGACGCGCGGCCAGCAGGCGGCGGAGACCGCCGAGCTCGAACCGCGCCACGTGACGACCTTCGTGATCGAGCGCGAGGGCGAGCAGGCGCCGGAGAGCGCGGCGGTCGAGGCCAAACCCGCTGATATCGAGACCAAGACGACCGGAAGCGTGCCGGCGGCAAGCCGCACGCAACCGTCAGGGCCGACGGCACAATCGGCGACCCAGACCGCCGCCGACATCATCGATGCGGACCAGACCGCGCTCCTGGCCGATATCCAGCGCTCGCTCGCCGCCCGCGGCTTCTATCGCGGTACGGTCGATGGCCGTCCCGGGCCGATGACCAGCGAGGCCATCCGCACCTTCCAGAAGAAGGCCGGTCTTCCGGCCGACGGCGCGCCGACACCCGCGCTGCTCGCCGCCCTGCGCGGCAGGACGACGCCCGTGGCGCACCCGGCAGACCGGCCGCTGGAAACGGCGTCCCGAAACACGGACGCAAGATCGGCCAGCGAAGACCCGATCGCCGCTGCCATCCGCTCCGCCGAGACCGACACCAATCTGATCCCCCCGGCCGACATTCCGCAGGTGCCAAACGAGACGGTGCGCAAGATCCAGCAGGGGCTGAGCAATCTCGCCTATGCCGAGGTGAAGGTGGATGGCATTGCCGGCGACAGCACCCGGGCGGCCATCCGCCATTTCGAGAAGCACTACAATCTGCCGGAAACCGGCCAGCCGAGCGACGCTGTGCTGAAAAAGCTGAAGTCGATCGGCGCCCTCTGAACATGCGGGTAAGTCGGCGCAGCCTTCGGATTTCCGTCGCTGACCGTTGAAAGCCTGCGCCCCCATCCCGCTTTGGCCGCACATGCTGTAGAATGCCGCCATGCGCATCACATCCGATCTCTTCGTATCCGCCCTCCTGCGCCGCGTCTTTGCCGCCGGCGGCTATGGTGCCGTGCTGCGCAAGGGCGCCGAACAGGCCGGCGCCATCCACATCCGCCGCCGCGACCGTCTCGGTCTCGAAACGCTCTACGGCCCGGCGCCGCAGAGTTTCGCGATGGACGACCGGGAGGACGGGGCAGGGGACGAGCGTCTTTTCGAAGAGCGGCTGAGCGGCGTGGACGCCGAAGCGGTGTATGCGGCGCTTGCGCGCGAGATGCGCTTCGACCCGGATGCCTGGGTGGTGGAGCTCGAATGCGACGATGTGGCCGGTCTTGTCGCGCTGGCGGGGGTGGAGAGAGTATCCACGCCGGCCGATGACCTGTTCAGGCGGCGATAGGCCGTCTTGTCAGCGGCGCGCACCGCCGCTGCGTTTGCCAAAGTTGCGGCTGACGTCGGGCCTTTCGCTGCGCTGGAATGCCGGCTGGCGACGCGGATCGGCGGGGCGTTCCGGAGCCTGGAGCGGTTCGTAGGTCGTCCCTGCCTCGTCGTTGTCCGCACCGTCGTCGGCGCGGCGATCGGCCCTGACCCACGCCTCGACACGGGCCCGGTCGGTATCGTTGTCGGCAGCCCAGACCATGTGATCGGCCTTGCTGGTGATGCCGAGCCGTTCGCCGAGATGCGGATAGGTCGCCGTCAGAATGAGCTGCGCATCCTTCGGATCGACATCGAGGGCCGAAAGCGCCAGCGCCAGCTGGCGGCCGGAGACATCAAGCAGAATGCGTTCGGCAAGCGACTCGCTCGCCTCCAGGCTCGCCGCCAGCGCCCGGCGGAAATAGAAGATCTCGCCGGTGCGCGCAAAGCGCAGCAGAAGGGCGGCATTGGTCGGCGTGGCGGCTTGAAGACCCCTGCTGCGGCGTTTTTCCTCGCGGGCAACCCGCGCCAGGGCCTTGATCTGCTGGCGAAGCGCCTCTTCGCGCTGGACACGGGCGCGTTCGGCATCGAGCTCTTCTGCCGAAGGCGCGATCGCCTCGTCCATGTCCGGCCCGAGCGTCTCGGCAAAGACGAGGGGAGAAACCACCTGAACGCTCTGGCCTTCGGCAAGGCTGTCTGCCGCATCGGCAATCGGCAGATGGGGTTCGCCGTCGTCGGCATCCTCCATGTCCGGCATCCCGGCGATCTCGTCTACCGGTTCCTCATCCCAACGCTGGCCACCGGCCGACTGGTGACGGTCGACGAGGGCATCGACCACCATGGGCGAAAGATTGTCCCGCCGCGCGACCGCTGCTGCATGGTAGGATCCCATGCGGTTGACGATGTCGATCAAGACGCGGTCCGACACCGCGGGAGAGCGGGTGAGGAAGGTCGCGGCAATGCCGATCGGCGCGGACCCGATCAGGAAAGCCACGGATTCGGGAAGGTTCTGGGCCTGGGAGAGGGCAGCGGCCGCCTGGCGGCGCGCCTCGTCGCTCGAGGCAGTAAAGAGCGGTTCGAAGAGTTCGGCAAATTGCTGGAGATCCGTCCGGCGCGGATGGCGCAGCGCCTCAAAGCTCGTGACCGTCGCCAACAGGACGACGTCTTTCGTTCGCCCCGACCGGGGAGTTTCCAACGCACGAAACCGATCCGACACAGATACACCTACTCGATACAGGCAGTCCGGGAGCCCGGGGCACTGTTTCGCCCCGGTACAGACGCCAACATTAGAGGCAAACCGTTAGCGCACTGTTAACTATGGAGCTTCGGCTTTGCGAAAGGACTGCGGCGAAAGCAGGACCTGTGGAAAACCGGCCGCATGCCGCCCGCGCCAATCTCAGAGATGACGGGCTTTTCGGACGAGCGGACAAAGAAAATGCCGCAGCCCATGGGACTGCGGCATGCGGGGCGTAGGGGGCAACGGGCAGCGTCAGCGACGCTTTGCGCCTGTCTTACCGGATCTGGCAGGCCGGATCGTCCGGCGCGCAATCCGTCACGCCCTCAGGCGTATCCATCATGCGGTTCTGCTCCCGCTGCTGCGTGCGGCGGATACGGTCGTTTTCCTGCTCCCGCTGCAGATCCAGGTTCGGATCGGGACGATTGCCGTAGTCGGGATTGTCGGGACGCGGACGGTCGCGGTCCGGGCGACGGTTGTCCTCGGGACGGCGATTGTCCATCTCGTTCCAGTCACGACGCGGGCGGTTGCGATCCCAGTTCTGGTCGTTGTCGTTCCAGTCACGACGCGGACGGTTGCGGTCCCAGTTCTGGTCGTTGTCGTTCCAGTCGCGGCGCGGGCGGTTGCGATCCCAGCTCTGGTCATCCTCGTTCCAGTCCCGGCGGGGCCGATCCCAGTCGCGGCGCGGCGGGCGGTAATCATTGTCGAACCGGTCGCGCTGGCGATAGAAATCACGGTTGCGATAGTAGCGGTCCCAATAATTGCCGATCTCGAACGTCACGGTCGGAATACCGAGCGGGCGATAATAGCGCGGCTCCAGGATGACGCGGCTGTTGCGGTAGGTCGTACGGATATAGCGGGCCGCGACCCAGCCGCGCCAGCGGCCGACGGAGACGTCGCACCAGGGCGTGGAATTCAGGCAGCCATAGATCTCGATGGTCTGCCCGACCGGGATGACCGCAACGGCCGGATAGCTGGTGCTGGGGCCCGAGCGCAGGTTGACATTGGCAGTCGAAAATCCCTCTGCGGCCTGCGCGACGGCCGGTAGAAGGAAGGAGACGGCAATCGCCGCCCTGCGAAGAAAATTCTGCATGGATGTTTCTCCCTTGGCGATAGGCGCAGGCAAATGGATGCAGCACTGTTTCAACGCGCGCGTGCCGGCTCCTCTTGCCCGATCTTCCAAAGCACACGCGAATTTGTACTTTTTTGAGGTGGCGTGACGCTCCGTTTTATCAAGGTGCCCGACAAACTTTCCTTGGGCGCAATAAAGGCGCCGGCAAAAGCGCAAGGTCCTACAAGCAGGGCAGATCGCGAATGGGGCGCGCGGGAACTTTCCGCCGGGCACGGCGTTGAACGACCGTGAGTTTCCAAGCCGTCAAAGACGAGGAGTGATTACCATGGCTGAAGCCAAGATTTCCGCAGTGGCCAACGACGTGGCCGCAGCACTCGACGACAAGAACATGGATCGCCGCACGGCCGATCTCGAGGCGCAGATTGCCGACCTGAAGGCCGAGCTTTCCAATCTCGCCTCTACCGTCGGCAATATCGGCCAGGCAACCGGCGCCGTCGTCAAGGGTGAGGCCGAGCGCGTCACCGACGACATCCGTGAACGGGTGCGTGCCGAGCCGCTCGGTGCCTTGGCAGCCGTGGCCGGCATCTCCTTCGTGCTGGGCCTGATGGCCCGCCGATAAGGGCCTGACGACCCGAGAGCGGTGTCAAAAGCAAAATGAGGGAACGGGTGAGAGCCCGTTTCCTTGGAGACAGCGTCGGACAGGTTTTCCGGCGCATTCTTGTCTCAATCGGGTGATTGTGATCCGTTCGACTGTTGCACTTTGGCCATTCCAAGCGTTTGACTGGTGAAGACGGGCCGGCGTTAGGACATCGTTAACGAGCCTGTGGCTGAAATTAACCGGCAAGCGATTGGAAGGAGTCGGTTGAGAGCGGCGCAGATGACTGCTTCGGCAGAATGCGCCAGCCCGGGAGGGCAGGGTGAAATCGGTACGGTAGTTCATCCGTCTCACGAAAAGAATGTGGAGACGAGCATGGCAGACGTGATCAGATTGACGGAACGGCCGCGAAGAGCGGTGCGCGCGGAGCAGGCGATCGGCGCGGGTGCGCAGATTTTGCTGTTTACCGGCGTACGCTACGAGCGCCTCGACGACCGAGCCGGTGGCAGGCCATCCAAGAAGCGGCCTTCCGGCGGCAAGACGGCCGCGAAGTAACGATACCATTTACCGGTAAACCCGCTGGCCGCGACCACGCTCCGGCTGCCGAGCTGCTGAAATTTTCCTGATCGAGGCGGTGCGCGATCCCGCAGCAGACGCTTCCGATCCCTTCCGTTTTCTCCCATTCCCGCCTGGATGAGCGACATCGTAGCGTTCGCCGTTCCGTACTTACAGACCGCGGAAAGCCCTTTCCTTGCTCGCAGCCCTCATCGCCCAGTACGGACTCCTTGCCGTCTTCCTAGGCTCGGCAATCGAGGGTGAAACCGTCGCATTTCTTGGCGGTGTGTCCGCACATCGACATCTGCTGCCGTTCTGGGCCGTCGCCTGTGCTGCGGCGATCGGATCCTTTCTCGCAGACCAGATCTTCTTCTTCCTCGGGCGCTGGGCAAGTGCTTCGCCGCGTATCGCTCGTCTGGCGGAAAAGCCGATCGCGGCGAAGGTGAAGGCACTGCTGGAGCGCCATCCGACGACGTTCATCCTCTCCTTCCGCTTTCTCTACGGCATGCGGACCATCAGTCCGATCATCATCGGCCTTTCCGGCGTGCCCGCGCGCACCTTTGTCGTGCTGAACGCGATTGCCGCCGCCGTTTGGGGGCTGGTCATTCCGGCGGTGGGGTATTTTTTCAGCGACCTCGTCGAAAGCCTTGTCGGTCGCCTGCACCTGCATGTGCATCTGCTCATCGGTCTGGTCGTGGTCGCCGCCCTGGCAGGCGCGTTGACGCTGTGGGGGCGCCGGCGGCTGATGCGAGACGAGGATAGGTGACGTAAAGTCCGCGTCTGACCGGAGCGATCAGGAAGCAGGCCGCAGCGTATCGCAGGTGGCCTCGGCCAGGAAGTTGCGGGCCGCTTCCTCAAGGCTCGGCATCGGCGAAAGCGTGCGCAACACGGCGTAGCCGACCGTTTTCGGCATTTCCACCTGAATGGACTTTTCAAGCTCCGGGCGGGCGGCGCGGCGCAGCGCCAGCATCTGTGCAGGCGTGGCGACGACGAGGTCGAGATTGCCCCCGACCGCCGTCTTGTCGTTCATGCTGAAGACCTCGTTGGAGGCGGCGTCGTAGACCGCGATCGACCAGAAGGGCACGTCGCCGACCGCCTGGAAGCGGGCGGGCTGCGCGGAAATTCCGAAGGTGCAGACCGCCGTGCGCAGATAGGGATTGTCGTTGGCAAGCCCGTTCGGTCCTGCAGGCGTTGCCGGCAGGGAGACGAAGCTGTGGACATCATCAAGCGCCGAGACGCGGGTGAAGGCATCCCGCGCAGTGAAGCGCGGCAGCATCAGGATGATAACGATGTGAAGGATGGCGGCGCCGAGCAGCCCGACCGCCAGCGCATAAAAGACACTACGCATCGCCGCACCCCGTCTTGACGATGCCGGGCATGTCGAGTTCGACAACGCCGGACGAACCGGCCGTCGGCGTATCGAGAAGGGTCAGGGTGAGCGCGAAGCGGCCCTTGTCCGGCAGGGCGACCCAGTTGTCGGGCTGCGCCTTGTGAGAAAGCGTCAGGGAAAAGGACGTATCGGCCCGCCGCAGCACCGTCCAGGAATTGATGGCCGTCGGCAGGCCGGCTTCGAGCGCGACCGGACGGTCGTCCGGGCCGGTGACATGCAGTGTCCAGAAGCGGGCGGCCGGAGTCTGGCCGCTGATCTCGTAGGTGCAGCCGGCGTCGAGCGGCATGCCCTTGCTGTCGGTGCGGGCGTAGAAGGCGAGCCCTTCCGCGCCGCCGAGCAGGAGCGCACCGGCCCGCGCCCGATGGGCTTTGGCATAGGGATCGGCATCGGCCGTCTGCGCCTGCGGAAAGGCCGTCCACGGCCCGAGCGTGATGCCGCCAAAGCCGAGCGTGACCTTCAGGGCCTCGATGGCCGAGAAGGTGCCGAGCCCGAAGGCGACGGCGAGCGCAAGCGCGACAAGGAGGGGAATGCGGAACACGGGGCTTACGGGCTCGATATGAAGGCGGAAGAGGGAACGACGGATGCGGCTGTGGCGAACGCTGGCGCCGCAAAGCGCGCGGGCCCCCTCATCTGCCTGCCGGCATCTTCTCCCCGTCGGTGAGAACAGCGGGTGGGGTGGGCCTTTGCGCGAATGTGATCGGCCACCGTGCAGGCGTGTCTGCGCAGGCGGCGCGCGATCGCGGCGTCCATCACCGCGCTCATGGCTGCGTTCCGATCAGCGGGGTATCCTCCAGCCCGGCGACGCGGCCAGGCAGCGTGGCGGCGGGAACGACGACGGCCGGGGCCTTTTCCATGCGGGAGCCGAGATCGCGGATGATGCGGGAGACCTCGCTGCTGAGCATGCGCGGTCGCACCAGCGCCGGAAGCGCGTCGGCACTCTCGTCCTCTGCCGGCTTTGCCTTCGTCTGTGCGACCGGGGCGGTGGCGTCGATGCCCGGGATCGTGCGGTGCTCGATGCCCTGTTCGGCATAGTCCATCAGGCGCTTGAAGGTCATGGCCGGCAGCGAGCCGCCCGTCATGTTGTTGGTCGAGGTATAGTCGTCGTTGCCGAACCAGACGGCGGTCGTATAGTCGCCGGTAAAGCCGACGAACCAGGCATCGCGATAGGCCTGCGTCGTGCCCGTCTTTCCCCCCGTGGTGATGCCGTTGGCGAGCGCCGCCTTTCGCGCCGTGCCGATGACCGGGATCTGGGTGAGGATGCGGTTCATGGAGGAGACGGCCTGCTCGCTCAGCACACGCTGCGGCGCCGGCGTATCCCGCGAGAAATCATAGAGGATGTCGCCGTCGTAATTCATGATCTGGCTGATGCCGTGGCGGCGCGCCTGCACCCCGCCGGCCGGGAAGACGGCATAGGCCGTGGCCTGATCCAGCACCGTGACCTCGGAGGTGCCGAGCGGCATCGTCTTGTCGGTGCGGATGGGGGTCTCGACGCCCATCTTTTTTGCCGTCTCGGCGATGATCTCGGTGCCGAGCTCGTCCTTTGCAAGGCGCACCGGCACCGTGTTGATGGACTTTGCCAGCGCCGTCATCAGCGTCACGCGGCCGGAATAGGAGCGGCCGTAATTTTGCGGCGACCAGCCGCGCCAGGTGACCGGCGCATCGGTGACGACCGATTCCGGCGTGAAACCCTTCTCCATGGCGGCGGCGTAGGTGTAGACCTTGAAGGAGGAGCCCGGCTGGCGAAGCGCCTTGGTGGCGCGGTTGAACTGGCTTTCGCCATAGTCGCGCCCGCCGACCATGGCGCGAACGGCCCCGCCGTTTTCCACCATGACCAGCGCGCCCTGCTTGACCTTGTAGCTCTCGCCATATTCGCGAAGCCCGGTTTCCACCGCTTCCTCGGCCGCCTGCTGAAGGCCGAGATCGATGGTGGTGCGCACGATGAGGGAATGCTGCGCGAAGGGCTTGGCGATGCGCTGCACCTCGTCAAAGGCCCAGTCGAGGAAGAAATCCGGCGCCTTGTTGCCATTGACGGCGCGATCGACGACGGTCGCCGGCGCGAGCCGGGCGGCCAGCACCTGGCCCTCCGTCATCAGCCCGCCCTGCACGAGATTGGTCAGCACGACATTGGCCCGCTCGCGCGCCGCCGGCAGGTTCACATGCGGGGCGTAGCGGGCAGGGGCCTTGAAGAGGCCGGCGAGCATGGCGCTTTCGGCGAGCGAAATATCCTTGATATCCTTGCCGAAATAGAACTGCGCCGCAGCCGCCGCGCCAAACGTGCCGCCGCCCATATAGGCGCGGTCGAGATAAAGGCGCAGGATCTCCTTCTTGGACAGGTTGCACTCCAGCCAGACGGCGAGGAAGGCCTCCTTGATCTTGCGCTCGATGGTGCGCTCGTTGGAGAGGAACAGGTTCTTGGCGAGCTGCTGGGTGAGCGTCGAGCCGCCCTGCACGACGCCGCCCGCCTGGGCGTTGGCGGTCATGGCGCGGGCAAGGCCGAGGAAATCGATGCCGTAGTGATCGAAGAAGCGGCGGTCTTCGGTGGCGAGCACCGCCTTGACCAGATGATCCGGCAGCTCGTCCACGGGCACGGAATCCTCGTGGATGATGCCGCGATGGCCGATCTCGTTGCCGTAGCGATCGAGGAAGGTGACGGCGAAATCGCTCTGGGCGCGCCAGTCGCCCTTCGTCTCCTCGAAGGCCGGCAGCGCCAGCGCCAGCATCAGAACGGAGCCGGCAGCCCCCAGCGTCAGGCCTTCGCAGGTCAGTTCGACGAGAACGCGCTTGAAGCCGCGCACGCGAAAGCGACGGAAGAAGATGGTGATCTCTTCCCACGTCTCTGCGGCCCGAAAACCGAGGTTCCAGACTGTCGAATCGATCCAGGAATCGAGACGCAGCAGGGAATGCCTCAGGCGCGGCCGGTTATCGTCCTCAGGGGTCTTACTCAAAACGATTGTCCCAATCTGCCCCGGCATCATGCCGGGCGCGCGGATCATTGCATGCCAAGCCTTTCCAATCTACTGCACAGCCGATGATCTTGTCAGGAGTATGCCAATGACGGCCGAACCGTTCTGGAAGGCGAAAAACCTCGCCGAGATGACCGATGCCGAATGGGAAAGCCTGTGCGACGGCTGCGGTCTCTGTTGCCTCAACAAGCTGGAGGACTGGGACACCGGCGAGATCGCCTGGACCTCCATCGGCTGCACGCTTTTGGACGGGACAAGCTGTCGCTGCAAGGACTATGACAACCGGCAGGCAACCGTACCCGACTGCATTCGCTTGACGCCCGAGATGGTGGAGAGCCTGACCTGGCTGCCGCCGACCTGCGCCTACCGCCTCGTGCGCGACGGCGAAGACCTCTACTGGTGGCACTACCTCGTCTCCGGCGACCGCGAAACGGTGCACGCCGCCGGCATCTCCATCCGCGGGCGCACCACCTCCGAGGACGAGGTCGATGTTGATGACTTCGAGGATTATGTGGTGACCTGGCCGCTGGAGGTGGGGGAGGGGAGCAACGGCAATCGTTGACATTTCCCAAATTGGGAATGATATTTTTTCATGCAGATTGTCGCGAAAGCAACGCTTCGGCGGTTCTGGACAAAACACAGCCAGTCGGAGATGCCGCTTCGGACATGGTATGCGACGGTAAGCGCTGCGGAATGGGCGTCCCCGGCCGATTTAAAAGGCGTTTTCGGAAAGACGGTCGATTTCGTCGGGGATGATCGCGTTATTTTCGACATTGCCGGCAACAAATACAGGCTGGTCGTTCACGTCTCCTACCCGTTCAAACGCGTGCTTGTGAAATTTATCGGGACCCATGGCGAGCACGACAAGATCAATGCGGAGACGGTTTGATGGACAATATCAGAGCTATTCGAAATGATGACGATCTGGTGTGGGCCATTGCCGAGATAACGCCGTACTTTGAAAACGAGCCGGAAATCGGAACACCTGAAGCCGAGCGTTTCGACGTTCTTGGAGCCCTTATCGAGACTTATGAAGTTAGGTATTATCCTATCGACCCACCGTCCGATCCTATCGATTACGTCCGCATGTTTATGAACGAAACCGGGCGGGGCAAGGCGACTTGGCGACCCTGCTTGGTTCAGCGCCCCGTGCATCAGAAGTTCTTGCGAAAAAACGGCCGCTGACGTTGGAGATGATCCATCGACTGAGTTCGCAGTGGGGGCTATCGGCCGCCGTTCTTGTCAAGCCCTATCGGCTCCAGGCTGGCCGGCAAAGGGTCGTGACGACAATTTGAGGAAATTTTCCCTTTATGGGAATTTTGTCCTAATTATATACTTGACGTACCAAAGGCCAAAATGGATAGTGATTCGGGACAGGCCGGCATCGAAATCACGGATGAAATGGTAACGGCAGGGGCGCTGGCTTTTCGTAGCTACCAGCACGAGGACGGCGCTATTTGGGAAGTAAGTGTTCCGGCAATGATTGAGGCAGTCCTGCGTGCTGGGCTTGCAACTCGTCTCGGACCTGCAAAAGAAGCGGCCACAAATTGTTGCTAAGATCGTAGCCGCGCTGCGCTGCGTTTCTTATTTCGTTTACAAGGGATTTGTCGATTTTTCGACGTGTCTCCTTGAGCAAATGTAACCCTTCTGGGTCTGGTATGGAGTAGTGAGAGAGTTCGACCGGCTTAAGCGTTGTCGGATCGGCGTGGTAGTAGCAATGACAGTACATGTTTCTTACGCGTGTAAGACTGTCAAAATGCGTTGCGAGCTTTTGAAGGGCTTCCCTTGATTGTTCGCTGATCGCTGCAATTTTAGAGAGGTTTACCACATAGTCGATTCGAGCTTTCGAGCTTTTGCTTGATACCCAAAATATCTCGCACGTACCGGGCGGGCCCGGTACGAAGCATCTCATGAAGCCCAGAAATAGACTTTCGGCTGTTGACCAGTTCATAATGAGGCTGCCTAGCCAGTATGAGAACTGTTCGCTTGCGTCATCAAGCCGGTCCGGTGTGTTTGGGAATTTTGGAGGTGCCATGACAAAGCTCGAAAAGACGGAAGACAAAGGCGATGATGTGTTGCGACGGATGCTGAAGACCCCGCCGGAGCCGAAGGCCCCTCCCAAGCCGAAGCCTGGGAGGGAAGATAAGGAACCGAGTAACCCTTGACCAGTTATGGTCACTGATCGTTACAGGGAGTTTTTATATGTCGTCGGAGGTCAGTCTCGATACCCTCGCGCAGGGCCAAGCCACCGGGCACGTGCATGGTGCAAAAATGGGTAGCCCCAGCAGCACGAATGCGATGCCATTTATGATGAAGTACCAAGTTTGCAGTGAGACGGTTGTGGAAGCTTTCTGTTTCGCCAATGTACACAGCGTCCCAATTTCCGTTCCCAGCACGCTTGCAAGCGATATAGACGCCGGGTTTATGGAAATAGACCGACCCAATGGGGTGAAGTTCAAAAGTGTAAACTCTGGAACTCTGGCCTCTCCAATCGATAAGCGGTGGGGAGTCTCGGTCAGCTATCAAGTAGCTCGGTAGCACGGGTAGTCTCGCCATTTTAAAAAAAGCCTTATGTCTTGCCCAAGGACGGCTTGACGACTCTTCTGGGAGAAAAGAAAGTCGCGCTTGTATTCATGCCTAGCCGCCCTTTGGCTTGGTTGAAGTGACGGCGGCGTAGCTCTGGGGAGAGAATCAGCGCCGCCGTCATCATGTTCACGGAACGTTCAAGCACACGCAAGTAGCAGAAAGACCAATCCACCTGAATCAGTGGTGTCTCTTCTTTCTTTTTCGAAGGATTTTGCGCGCTTTCTGCTTAGGCGTGATTGGCTTCACCAGCCCGCCGATAGGTCAAGCGCTTGTCGCGGGCCTGACGAAGAAGGTCTTCGGCGCGTTCTGCATCACTGATCTTGAGAGATGCGCGGCGGTTACATCGGAAATCGAACTCGGCAAGATAACGGTGCAGGTGGGCTTCACCGCAGTGCTGGTAAACGCCAATCATGCCGCGTTTGAAGACAGAGAAGACAGCTTCTATAGTGTTGGAGTGAATAACGATATCGCCCTCGCGACGAGCATATTCTTTTGCAGAGTGCTTGGTCGTCTTATGGGTTGCAAACTCTCTGCCAGTTTCAGTGTAGAGACGGCTTTCGTCGGTGTAGAGGTTGCTGTCGCGAGCGACGTTGCGGACAAGAACGTCGCGCACGGTTTCCTTAGTGGCGTCGTTCAAGTGGAACATGCGGGACTTCCCGCCGCGCTCTACGAGGCCGACAACGATACGCTTGTCAGCGCCGCCTGATCTGCCGCCCTTGGTGGGCTTAGCGATGCGGCCACGGGCGAGCTTACGAGGCGTCTCGCGCTTGCCGATGTAGGTTTCGTCTGCTTCGACGGTTTTGCCTTCTCCGCCAAGAGGCCCGGAAGATTTAACGTCTTCCTTCATAGCCTCGCGGATGCGGTGGGCCATGAACCATGCGGTCTTGTAGGTGACGCCGAGCATACGGTGAAGCTGGTGGGCGCTCATGCCCTTCTTGGAAGCCGCCATAAGGTGAGCGGCGAGAACCCACTTGTTGAGTGCGATCTTGGAACGCTCAAAAACGGTGCCAACGGTGACGGTGAAAGGATCGCGGCAGGCGTTGCACTTGTAGACGCCAGGGCGGGTGGACTTTCCAGCCAGCTTAGTGATCGACGCTTGATCAGAGTTCCCGCAGTGAGGGCAGACCGGGCCGTTGGGCCAATGGATGGCCTCAAGGTGTTGGCGAGCCTTGTCGGCGTCGTTGTAGATTTCGTGATCGAGAGCGTACATGGCTTATCTCCTTGATAGGATTGATAGCCTAAAAGGCGTGGTACGTCAAGTATATAATTGGGAATTTTGTCCCAATATTATCTTTGACAAACCCAATCGATGAGGCTATAACTGCATCAACGGATTAGGCTCCAGACTCAATTGATCCACCATGTGACGATAGCTGCGATGTAGCACGTTGCCGTGAAGTTTATAATGAGCTTGTCGTATCGCGTCGCGACACGCCTCCAGTCCTTGAGACGGCAGAATGTCCGCTCGATGATGTTGCGTCTTCGGTAGGCGACTGGGTCGAACGGTCTGATCCTCTTTCGGGTTGGATTGTTGGGAATGACGGGTTCCGTGCCGCGTGTTGTCAGGAAGTTGCGCAAGGCGTCACTGTCGTAAGCCGTATCTGCGGCGCAGAGACGTGTTGGTGGCAAGGGTTCAAGGAGCGGGATGGCAGCGGGTGCATCACCGCGTTGCCCAGGCGTTATTCGCAACGCGACTGGACGGCCGCAACCATCGACAACAGCATGGATTTTTGTCGATCTGCCGCCTCTCGATCGACCGATTGCTTCGGCATCTGCCCCCCTTTTCCGCCAGCAGCAGAGCGGTGTGCTTTTGCGGTCGTGCTATCGATCATATGGATGTCCCGATCGGTCGTTTGCACCAGAGCCTCAAACAGTCGCCGCCATATCCTTTTTGCAGACCAGCGATGGAAGCGATTATAGACCGTTGTCGGAGGCCCGTAGCAGGATGGACAATCCTGCCACCGGCAACCGGATCGCAAGACGTGTATGATCCCACTGATAACCCGGCGGTCGTCGGTACGATGAGCGCCGGGTTGGTTGGTCGGAAGCAGCGGCGAAATCACCGCCCACTGATCGTCATCAAGCCAGAATTCGCCTGCCATGGTCAAACACTCCTGCTTCTGCAGGCAATGAATCATGGATAGCTAATCTCATCAACAATTTGATTGGGTTTCGACCCTAGCTTCCTGATTGGTTTGGGTTTCGTCATGTCGGTTTTGTCTCGGGAATATTTTCACAATCAAGCTGCGGCTTTCGATCATGTGGAAAGCATTCTGTGGCCGAGCGGCCCTGTATGCCCCCACTGCGGCAACGATAAGCGCATCTACAAGCTTGAAGGCGTGTACTCCAAGCCTTCTAAGAAGAACCCGGAAGGCGCGGAGCGTCACGGCCTCAAGAAGTGCGCAGCCTGCCGGAAGCAGTTCACTGTTCGCATTGGCACGATCTTTGAAGAAAGCCATATCCCGCTTCACAAGTGGCTCCAGGCCATTCACCTGATGTGCTCCAGCAAGAAGGGCATTAGCTCGGACCAGCTTCACCGCGTTCTTGAGATCACCCTCAAGTCTGCATGGTTCCTGTCCCATCGCATTCGTGAAGCCATGCGGGAAGGCACCTGAACCGCACCGGGTTTGCCGGAGGCTGCAACTTCTGAGAAAGTGGAGCCACTATGAGCAAGACAACGAACAAGTTTTCACCTGAAGTCCGTCAACGCGCCATTCGTATGGTGTTGGATCAC
>NZ_JBHGAP010000012.1:135576-155777 GCF_042610495.1 Rhizobium sp. SG2393 | reverse complement strand
TGCTCTCGCCGAAACGATCAACGGTCTCTACAAGGCCGAGGTCATCCATCGGCGAGGACCGTGGCGAAACTTCGAAGCCGTGGAGTTCGCCACTTTGGAATGGGTCGACTGGTTTAACCACCGCCGCCTTCTGGAGCCCATCGGCAACATACCGCCAGCCGAGGCCGAAGATCGATACTACGCCATGCTGGACGCACCAGCCATGGCCGCATAACTTAAGCCAAACGGTCTCCGGCAAAGCCGGGGCGGTTCAAAGCGAGAAAAGGATTCGGCCCTGAGGGAGCTGTAAAAACTCCTCGTTTTGCTTGAGTTGATCGCCTTTTGCAGCATCTCATGATATTGGCGGGCGATGGTAATTTGAGGCAAAGTTGCTAACGCATGAACACCTCCAACGCGTAGGAAGGGGTCGGTTTCGGCTGAGGGCGAAATGACACTCTAAGCGCTTGCGGCGTTGGGTCAGAGATATTCGCCGGTCAGTAATAGTAGATGATTGCGGTGAGCAGGTTCAGCCCGGCGATGCGGTAATGCTGGCCCTCGGTGGTGCGGTCACGGATTTCACCCTGGCGACCGATACGCAGCGCGTTCTTGCGAGCGTGGTGGGCCTCGCCCTTGTTGAGGCCGATCTGGGCACGCCGATGCATGTCCGTGTCGAGGATCCACTCTATAAGGCGTTGGTGCATGGATCACTTAATGGATGGATTTCGGTCTTTGATACAATGGCTATGCGTTAGCTTGCCGAACCCGAACGGATTTCGGGCGTGCGCAGGCTAGGATGCGATTGAGGACGTCGCTGCCAAGGGCGACTTCCGTCTGCTGTGCCGCAAACGAGCGCGCCCGCAGCCGCCGTCCGATGATCGATTTGTAGTGACCGATCGCCGTCTCGACCAGGGATCGCTTGCCGTAGCCGGTCGCGGTCTGCCACTTCATCCGGCCATCGGCATTGATCGCCTCAATATGATGGGCCCGTTGACTGGAGGGATCGTTATCCTTCCGCTCCACCGCATTGGCGCGTGGCGGAATGACCACCGCGGCATCGGCGCTGTACTTGGTGACGGCGTCATAGGTTGGCTCACCGTCATAGGCTCCATCGGCCGTGAACTGCCTGATCGGCGTGTCGATCTGGTCGAGCAGCGGCTCCACCTGCGAGGCGTCGCCGGCCTCCCGGTCCGTCATGACGTGAGCGATGATGTCGCCGCTGTCAGGATCCAGCGCCAGATGCAGTTTGCGCCACCCCCTGCGGGATTTGACACTATACTTTTCCTCCAGCCATTGGTCCGCGCCGTAGACTTGCAGTCCAGTGCTATCGACCAGGACGTGGACGGACCCTTTCTCCGGGATGCGATCAACTGGGAGCTTGTTCGGAGCTATCGGCTTGCTGGCCCGACGGCTCAGGGTCGTGTGATCGGGGACGGCGAGATCCAGACCAATCAGTTTCAGCAGCGATGTCACGAAGCCCTCCGTCTGACGCAGCCGAAGGCCGAACACCAGGCCCAGCATCTGAGCGGTCTCGATCGCCAGATCAGAATAGCGCGGCTGGCCACCACGCGTCATCCGCTTGGGTGCCTGCCAGGACGATAGTGCCTCCGGCGTCATCCAGAGCGTCAGGCTTCCGCGCTGCCGAAGGCCTGCCTCGTATGGCGCCCAGCTCGTGACCTTAAGTTTCATCTTGCCGATACGATGACGGCGGCAGACGTTGTGTTTGAAAGGCATGAGCGGTCCGACGGGTTGTTTCAACCTGAGCCGACTACATCACCGCCGATGAAGTATCTGTGCACCAACGCTGTTGCTCACCAATGATCAGGGCGAAGATGGTCGTGAAGACCAGTCGCAGCCGGACTTCGAGATGTAGGAAGAGACGAAGAAGCCTGCGCGGGAGGAGTGCGCAGGCCTTCGAACGGTCGGACACCGGCCGGGAGGAGGCGCGCCGTTGTCCATTCAGGCTATCCTACAATCTTCTTAGAACAGAGGGGCTTGTTTATTGAGAAAGAGCCTTTCGGACGTCCGTCCATGACGCGAAGCTCGGCGCGGTCAGCAGATGCCCTTGCGTCATCCTCGGCCGATAGACCTCACCTGTCATGGTCGCAGCATAACCGCCAGCCTCCGAATGGATCAGCACACCTGCAGCATGATCCCAAGGCTTCAAACTATCGTTGAGGCAAAAGCTCATCGCGCCAGTTGCCAACATCCGGTATTCCCAGGCCGAGCAGCGCCATGTGGTAACGCGCAAAAACTTCAGGACACGCGGCGCGAGTTCTGCGCGTGTTTCCGGCGCAAACATGTGCAGCGGAATGAAACCGTGCATCTCGTTGACCGGCGTCGGCATCGCGACGGAGAGACGGGTGCGCGCACCATCTGCCGCCACATGCCACGCGCCCTGCCCCGGCCGCGCCACCAGAAAATCGCCCAGGACCGGATAATGAATGATACCGGCAATGGTTTCTCCGCCCGCGACGATGGCGAGAATACTGCCGAACATCGGCGTGCCATGCGCAAAATGCCATGTTCCATCCACAGGATCGATAATCGCTGCAAGCTCGGCATCGGCGAGATTTGCGAGGATGGCGGCGTCTTCGGACACGGCCTCTTCGCCAATGATGGTGATGCCCGGCAGACGCGCCTTCAGCCTCTCGCTGATCATCCGCTCGGACGAGATATCCGCATCCGTCACGATATCGTCGGCCGCCGTTTTGGCTCGAATGGTGTCCGACGTTACCGAGCGGAAGCGCGGCAGAATTTCTCCCGCCGCAGCCTCACGCATGATTCCCATCAGCTCATCGAGCAGTTCATCACTCACGGTTTTCATGCGCGACGCCCCTGTAGATAGGCCTTGAGCGCTTCCGGCTCATCCGTCTGGAAAACGCTGACACCAGCATCCATCAACGTGCCCCAGATGCGGTCGGGATCGACAAGCGCCGTCCTGTCCAACCACTCGCCACTGGCTTCCATGTTGAGCGTATTCGTCCACAGTGCCATGTTGGCGTCGCGGAATATCTGGCGGTTGGCCTTGATGGTTTCGAGGCTGTCGAAACGCATCTCGCACATGAAAGGCCTGATTTCCGACAACAGCGCCATCGTTTCATGGATGCCTTCAGCGGTGAATTTCGACATCGCCATGAAGGCCACGCCGTCAATGTTCTGGCCCCGCACCCAGTCCAGTTCCTCGCGGGTCATGACGCGGGTCTTCAGATCCACATAGGATGCAGCATTCATCTCGCGGGCGCAGGCGGCGACTTCGGAAAACAGGCCGCGATCCTTAAGGTCGAGATCGGCAAAGATGCGGCCACGGATCACTTCTAGTGCCTGCTTCAGCGTCGGAATGCGCTGATCTGTTGTTGCACGGTGCTCGCCACCATCGTCTTCACGCAGCGCAATGGCCTGCAGTTCCGCAATGGTGAAGGTTTCGGCGTCCCGGTTAATCCCGGCCATACGCAACAGCGTTTCGTCGTGCATGATGAACAGCTCGCCATCGGCGCTCTTGCGGATATCGAGTTCTACGACGTCTACGCCGACGGCGATGGCGCGCTCGATGGCCGCGAGACTGTTTTCCGGCGCGCCATGCCAGGCGCCGCGATGGGCAACAATGGCGGGATCGCGTTTCTGGTCGGCGATGTAATCTACGTAATGCGTCATTTCATGCTTCCTTGGCAGAGTAATCAGGTGCGGCGAGCCGCGAGATAGGATTTGAGTGCGGCGGCCTCATCGGTCTGGATGACCGAGATGCCGGCATCGATCAGCCGTCCCCAGACGGCGTCGGGATCGGCAAGGGCCGCGGTATCGGTGAAGTTTGCGCAGGCGACGCTATCAAGCGTGTTGACCCAGAGCGCCATGCGGGTGTTGCGGGTGAGGTCCTTCAGGGCTGCCAGTTCCTCCAGCCTGTCGAAATAGATTTCGCAGACGGAAGGAGAGAGTTTTTCCAGCAAGGATAATTGCGTGGCAGCATCCGGCACGTTGAGCCGGGTCTTGGCCAGAAACAGCACATCATGCGGAAGGATCGCTTTTCCGATCCAGCCAAAATCCTTTTCGGTTTTCAGCGAGGCCCAAAAATCCACCTGATGCTCGACGCCCATGGCCTTTGCAAGCGCGATCACATCCGGGATCACCTCGCGTTCCTTGACGTCGAGATGCAGAAAGATGCGGTCGCGTGTCAGCTCGAAAACCTCGGCGACGCTCGGCAACCTTTCCGGCGTGAAGGGATTGCCTTCACCACCGTCGCGGTCGCGCAGACGCAGGACGGCCAGATCGCCTGAACCCAGTGCTTCCGGCCTCTGATCAAGGCCACACATCCGCTCCAGCGTTTCGTCATGCAGCAGAAAAAGACCACCATCGGCGCTGCGGCGAATATCGATCTCGACGACATCATAACCGGCATCGATGGCACGCTGGATGGCAGACAAGCTGTTTTCCGGCGCATTGCGCCAGATGCCGCGATGCGCAACCACGGCGCAATCGCGGACCTTGTCGGCGATGAATTCCCTGTAATTCACTGGTGTTCCTTCATCGATGCCGGTTGTGCATTAACAAAAGCGTTGGCAATGGCGCGGCCCGTTTCACCGTCAAAGAGATGCAGGCGCGCCTGCGGGAAGGACAGCGAAAAGGTCTGTGTCGTATCGATCTCGACGCCGAAGGGCATGGCGATGCGTAGATTCTGCTCGGCGATCTTCGTTTCGAGGATCTCGTGCGAGCCGAGGTCTTCGCGGTATCGGATTTCCGTCTTGATCGAACCACCGGCATTGACAGCAATATCTTCCGGGCGAATGCCGAGCTGGAATTTGCCCTTAGCCGAATAATTCGCAACGACCTGACCGTCCGCCAGCCGCAGTACGGAACCGTCTCCTTCGACCTCCAGAATGTTCATCGGCGGCGAGCCGATGAATTTGGCGACGAATACAGACGCCGGATGATGATAGATGGCCTTCGGCGTATCGAACTGCTCGATATGGCCCTTGTTAAGAATGAGGATACGGTCGGCAAGGGTCATCGCCTCGACCTGATCATGCGTCACGAACACGCTGGTGGCGCCGATGCGGCGATGCAGTTCGGCAAGCTCGACACGCATGTCATGACGCAGCTGCGCGTCGAGGTTGGAGAGCGGCTCGTCGAACAAAAGCACGCCCGGCTCGCGAATGATGGCCCGGCCGATGGCGACACGCTGGCGCTGACCACCGGAAAGCTGGCTCGGCTTGCGGGTGAGGTAATCGGCAAGGCCGAGCATTTTTGCGACCGTCGACACCCGCTCGGCGCGTTCCGCCTTGGAAACGCCGGCGACCTTGAGGCTATAGGCCATGTTTTTCGCGACCGTCATATGCGGATAAAGCGCATAGTTCTGAAACACCATGGCGCAGCCGCGATGCTTCGGCTCCAGATCCTGCACTTCACGACCCCCGATGACGATTCTACCGCCGGAAACGCGCTCTAGCCCGGCGATCATCTGCAACAGCGTGGACTTGCCGCAGCCTGAGGGGCCGAGCACGACGGTGAATTCACCGGGGCGCAGGGTCACGTCGATCGGCGGGATGATGGTGGTCTTGGCATCATAGGATTTTGTGACGCCGATGAGATCGATCTCGGCCGCGGCGGCGCGAATGCTTAAGTCGATGGCGGTCATGGGATCATTTCTCCGAAAGAACGAGGCCCTGGACGAGAAAACGCTGCAGAAGAGCGATCATCGTGAGCGGAACGAGCGAGACGAGCACGGCGCCGGCCATGATCATTGGAAAGTCCGGTACCTCACCGTCGGCATCCGGCACCAGGCGGGCAAGGCCGACGACGGCGGTCTGCATGTCGGGCGTCGAGGCGCCGACCAGCGGCCACAGATATTGCGTCCAGCCGCTGAGGAAGGTCAGCACGAATAGCGAGGCAAAACTGGTCCGGGCAAGCGGCAGCAGGATATCGATAAGGAAGCGGATCGGCCCGGCGCCATCCATGCGCGCCGCCTTGAACAAGTCTTTCGGCAGGGTGAGGAAAAACTGCCGGAACAGGAATGTGCCTGTGCCATGCGCGACGAGCGGTGCGATCAGGCCGAAATGGGTGTCGAGCACGCTGAGCTCGAGCTGAACCGGCGCGCCAAAAGCCATTTCGATCAGGCTGTTGAGGCCGGTGAAATCCAGCAGTGCATTGAGCGGTGAGAAGATGTTGGCCGCCACCTGATAGGTGGTGATGACGCGGATATCGAGCGGCAACATGATGGTGGCGAGGATGAGCGCAAAGGCCACACCCGCCCAGCGAATGCGGAAATAGACGATCGCATAGGCCGACAGGAAGGACAGCGCGCAGGTGGCGAGCGCATTGGAGAAGGCCACGATCAGGCTGTTGAGCATCTGGACCGGGATGCGCGTATCTTGGATGACCTTGCCCATATTGGCAAAAAGCTCCGTGCCCGGAACCCAGGCGAGGCCATTGCGCAGCATGTATTCATAAGATTGCGAGGCGGTGGAGAGCGTCAGGTACAGAGGCCCGACGATGTAGAGGATGCCGATGGCGAGCAGGATGCTGGCGGCGATATTGATGGACCGTGCGTTTTCGACCATGGCTCAGCGCTCGTAATTGATGCGCCGGCCGAGGAAGAAGAACTGGCAGGCTGCGAGGAGAAGAACGAAGACCATCAGGATGGCCGTCTGGGTGGAGGCGCCGGAAAGATCGAACCCGCGAAAGCCATCGACATAGATCTTGTAGACGAGCAGCGTGGTGGAGCCGCCCGGACCGCCGCCGGTAATGGTGTCGATCAGCGCAAAGACCGAGGTGATGCTTTCGGTGAATTCCAGAACGAAAGTCAGGAACAGCTGAGGCATGATCAGCGGCAGTTGCACATCGAAGATGCGGCGCCAGGGACCGGCTCCATCCATCGCCGCTGCCTGATACATGGTCGGCGGGATCGAGCGCAGGCCGGCAAGCAGGATGACGAAATTGAACGGAATGCCGCTCCACACATGGGCTGCTACCAGCGTCACGAACGCGTCCGTGCCGTCGATGCCGGGGTTCCACAGGCCGGGAAACAGCGCATTGAGTGGCGCCACCAGCCCGACGAACGGATTGAAGATGAAGGCGAAGACGACACCGATGGAGGCGCCGGCGATACCCTTCGGCCAGACGAGAATATTGCGGGCCGGATAGGACATGCCGATCTTGCGATCGGCGGCGATTGCCAGCATCAACGGCACGACGACCGCAAGCGACGATGCCGTAGCCATGAAGACGACGGTGCGACCGGTAGCACTCCAGAACTCGGGATCGGAAAGCACGCGCTGGAAATTCTGCAGGCCGACAAATTCCGAACCGCCACCAAACGGCTGTTCAAGGAAGAACGACCAGTAGAAGGCCTGGAAGACCGGCACATAAAAGAACAGCACGATCAGCAGCATGAGCGGCGCCATCAAAAGAGCCGGCAGCCAGCGATGGCTGAACAGGGAAGATTCCGACGACATGAACACGGTTCCGAATGAGAGAAGGCATGGAGCGGAAACCGCCCCATGCTTTGGAAGGTCTCAAAAGACCTGATCAGGGAAGCTGCTTGCCCTTGTAGGTCTGCTCGAAACGGCGCAGCAACTGGTCACCACGCTTCTTGGTGTTGTCGAGTGCGACCTGCATCGTCTGCTGACCGGCAAAGGCTTTTTGGGTTTCCTCCATGAAGACTTCGCGGAACTGCACGTAGAAGCCGAGGCGGATGCCGCGGGTATCGGCAGTGGCCGGTTGGTTCATGGATTCGACGCCGACCTTGGCGGTGGCATATTTCGGAGAGTTCGCCTCGTCACTTTCGGCAATCGCGTCGAGCACATCGGTCGTCACCGGCACGTAACCGGTCGCAGCGGTAAAGGCCATCTGCTGTTCCGGCTTGCGCAGGAAGTCCAGGAAAGCCTTTGCGGCCTCAATCTCGGGCTTGTCGTGACCCTTCATGATGTAGATGGATGCGCCGCCGACAAAGGTGTTGTGGCGCTTGTGATCCTTGTACATCGGCGCCATGTCGACGGTAAGCTCGTATTTGCCTTCAAAAGCCTTGGAGGCAGCGGCGTAGGAACCGGAGGACTGCTCCATCATCGCGCATTCACCGGCATTGAAAGCTGCGGTGTAGTTGCCAGCCTTGGTATCGGCGGCAAGACGAACGAGACCTTCCTTGCGCCATTCGACCAGATTGGCGAGGTGTTTTGCCGCAAATGTCGAGTTGATGACATATTCGGCGTCGAGACCGTCATAGCCATTGTGCTTGGTGGCGATCGGCAGGCCGTGACGGGCGGAGAACTGCTCCAGTACGCGCCATGTGTCGCCATCGGTGACGAACGGGCAGGCATGGCCGGCGGCCTTCAGCTTGCGGGCGGCTTCGATAATGCCTTCCCAGCTCGTCGGCGTTTCGGTAATGCCGGCTTTTTCGAGCTCGGTCTTGTTGGTGTAGAACAGAAGCGTCGAGGAATTGTAGGGCTGGGCGAACAGCTTACCCTTGGAGGTTTCGTAATAGGCGCGGGCACCGGCAATATAGCTGTCCCACTTCACCTCGGGCATCAGGTCCTGAACCGGCTCGACGGCGCCGGACAGCATCAGGTCGAGCGTGCCGGCATCAAAGAACTGGATGAGAACCGGGTGGTTCTTGGCGCGGTAGGCGGCAATCGCCTTCTGCATGGAGACTTCGTAGGAACCCTGGCCGACGCAATTGACCTTGTGCTCGCTCTGGACAGCATTGAAGGCATCGCATTGCGCCTTGATGGCGACTTCGACATTGCCGGTGTTGCCATACCAGAATTCGATATTGGCGGCCTGTGCGGAGCCTTCGCCCGCCATCACGGCGGCCACGGCCGCCAAAGTAAACCTGTTCATCATCGCCCTTGCCTTTTCGGGTCGATCGAGCCTCGCCCGACCTCTGACGGCGGTTTACTACGCTTTGTGTGTAACAACTCCATGACGAGAAAATTGCTTGAAACGCCAGGGTCCGCGCACTAGTCAGGCATATAATTGGCTAGGCCATGTGATTATTACACTTTTAAAGTAAGGTATTTGGCGTGCCTGGCATCTACGTCCCAGAGGCATTGATCGCACCGCGCTTTCTGCGCGTCAGCGAGACGACGGTGGTTTCCTCCAACGAGCGCAAACTGCTGCAACTGATCTGGCGTAATCCCGGTATTTCCCGATCCGAGATTACCGGGCACACGGACCTGACGCAGCAATCAGTGCATCGTATCCTCGATCATCTTGCCGAACGAAACGTCATTCGCTTAGGCTCCGCCAAACCGGGCCTCGGGCGTGGCCAACCCAGCCCGATGCTGCACCTCAACGGCGCGCACGCCTACGCCTGCGGTATCTCGGTCAATACCGACATCATCGGCATCTGCCTTGTCGATCTGGCAGGCAAAATACTGGGCGAACGGGAAGTGCCGCTGCGCGAAACGACAATGCAGCAGGCGCTCCAACTGGTGAAGCAACAGGTCGTCGAATTGCAGCGGCTGAACCACCTCGCCGAGGAGAATTTTTTCGGGGTCGGTTTTGCGATTGCCGGTTATCATGTCGATGGTACGCGCCATAATGCACCGCTGCCGCTTCATGAATGGTCTATGATCGAGCTTGGACCGATCATTTCGGATCTGTTCAACCGACCGGCCTGGGTCATCAACGGCGGGAAATCCGGCGCGATCGCCGAGTCGCTGTTCGGCGCAGGCCGCTTCATTCGCCACTTCGCCTATCTGAGCTTCAATTACGGCTTTGGCGGCGGTGTGATCATCAATGGAGACCTGCTGCAGGGCGGCAACGGCAATGCTGGCGAATTTTCCGGGCTTTACGACGAGATCGAAACCGAACGGCGCCCGGCCCTTCAATATCTGATCGACCGGCTGAACAAAAACGGCGTCAACGTGCCGTCTATCCACTACATGCGTCGTTATTTCGATCGGGAATGGCCGGGTGTCATGGACTGGGTGGAGGAGGTGACGCCGGCCTATATCCGTCTCGTCAATGCCATCCGCGCCACACTGGATCCCCAGGCAATTGTCTTCGGCGGTCAAATTCCGCCGGCGCTGGCCACGATGCTGATCGAGCGCACGAAGATTTTCGATCGCCCGCGTTACGGCGTACACAGAGGTGGCCCCAAACTGATCGTATCGGAAATCGCCACGGATGCCGCTGCCATGGGAGCCGCCATCATGCCTTTCCGGCGAATGTTCTATTGAACAGCAGACAAATTTAGCTCTTGAGAGGATACGAACCGTCGACCATGCTTTAACACCAGATGCTCCCACTTTGCATCAGCTAGCTTTGCCGCTCAAGTTCAAGCGGTAAAAGCCAATCACATTCATACTGCTAAGTTTCGTAACGAGCAGCATTTTTACGGGGTGAGAAGCACTTAGGCGAAATGGCATGCGACTAGATGGGTCGTAGCCGGCCCGCTCTCAATCTCCCCGGCGAGCGATGGCGCTTCGTTTGCGCAGAGTTCAGTCGCGATCGGACACCGAGTTCGGAAGCGGCAGCCCGATGGTGGGTTCACCGGGCTCGGAACGTCTCCAGAAAGAGTGATCCGTTCACGGCGCTCCGCGCCGATTTCCGGCTCCGGTATCGCCGACAGAAGCGCCTTCGTATAGGGATGGCGCGCGCTGCTCATGATCTCCCGGGTCGTTCCGATCTCGACGATCCTGCCAAGATACATGACCGCGATTCGGTCGCTGACATAAGCGACCGCCGCGAGATTATGTGCCACGAACACGTAGGTCAGTCCTAGTTCGCGCTTCAGGTCGCCTAAGAGGTTCAGGATCTGCGCCTGCACCGACACGTCGAGAGCCGAGATCGGTTCGTCAGCGACAATAATCTGCGGGCGCATTACAAGCGCCCGGGCAATGCCGATACGCTGACGCTGGCCACCCGAAAACTCGTGCGGAAAGCGGCCCAAGGCATCACGGGGCAGGCCAACACGGTCAAGAACCTCCTCGACGCGCTTTATAATCTCCTTGCGTCCGATAGACCCATCGGCCCATAGCCCCTCGGCAATGATGTCCCGAACCTTCATACGAGGATCAAGAGAGTCGTTCGGGTCCTGAAAGACATACTGGAGCTGCCGGCGGACGCGCTTGCGCTCCTTTCGCGGCATGCTTTGCAGCGCTTCGCCGTTAAATGTCACTTGACCAGCTGTGGCCTCGTGTAAGCCGACCAGAAGCTGGGCAATCGTCGATTTGCCGCAACCGGATTCACCGACGAGGCCAAGAGTTTCGCCTTGCTGGATGTCAAGAGTGACATTGTCCACGGCTTGAATCACCATACGATGCCGACCCGAGCGAACCGGGAAATGTTTCGTAAGGCCGCGAACTTGCAAAATGGGGTCAGTCATCAGTCACCTGTTCTCGCATCGTGCCCTGGTCAGGGATCCAGCAGGAGAAATGGCCCTGCGGGCTAACTACCTTCGGCGGCGCCTCGCGGCTGCACTTCGCCATCGCGACGGGACATCGGTTTTCAAAACGGCACCCCTGAGGCCAAGCCTTGGGGCTTGGCACCGTCCCGGCAATCGTGCTGAGACGCACCGTTGGGTCGGTGTTAAGCCGCGGGATGCAGGCGAGTAGCCCGCGGGTATAGGGATGCTGCGGATTGGCCAGGATGCTAGCGACAGGTCCGCTCTCGACAATTTTTCCACCATACATGACGGCAACATCGTCACATATTTCAGCGACGACACCCAGATCGTGGGTAATGAACATCACGCCCATGCCGAGTTCGTCTTTCAGGCGCACGACAAGGTCAAGGATCTGTGCCTGGATCGTCACATCCAGCGCGGTTGTCGGCTCATCTGCGATCAGGAGGCTCGGATCGCAGGTCAAGGCCATGGCGATGACGATTCTCTGGCGCATCCCTCCAGAGAGTTCGTGCGGATAGCTGTCGACGCGGGTCTCCGGAGAAGGAATGCCGACCATCGTCATGAGTTCAATTGCGCGGGCGCGGGCGTCCGACTTGCTGATGCGTCGGTGCAGCCGGAGATTCTCGATGATCTGGTCGCCGACACTGAACACCGGATTGAGCGAGGTCATCGGCTCCTGGAACACCATGGCAATCTCGTTGCCGCGGATTTCGCGCCATTCCTTTTCGCTTAGCTTGACGAGATCCCTGCCCTTGAACAGGATATGGCTGTCGGGATCGACCCAGCCAGGGCGTTGGATGAGCCCCATGATTGACGCACCCGTAACGCTCTTGCCGGAGCCGCTTTCGCCGACCACGCCGAGGATACGCCCTTCACGAATAGTCAGGTCGACGCCATCGACTGCGCGGGCCAAACCATCTCTCGTTGGAAAGTTCGTGCGAAGGTTCCGGACCTCAAGAAGCGGAACAACACTTGTCATGACGCGAGATCCAGTTCGAATTCAGGGTGACGGTTGCCCAGTTTCAGTGCCTTCTCGAACTGCCTGCTTGCGCGCAGCACGAGCGCCTCTTCGTTGGGGCGGCCAATGATCTGCAGCCCGACCGGCATGCCACGCACGAATCCGCAATGGATGCTGGCGGCGCAGTAGCCCGCGAAACTGATTGGCAGGGTGTAGGAGACGAGAGAGGGAATGCGCAGCGTCAGGTCGTTTGGATCAACGACTGGAGAAACGATGCCAATGGTGGGAGAGATCAGGAGGTCGGTTTCCTCGAAGACCTCCTCGAGATGGCGGATGAATTCCGCGCGCCTGCGCACGGCACGGGAATAGCCGGTGGCTGTGACAGTTGCCGCCCATTCGAACCGGCTCGATGCATAAGGCGCCAGGAGGGCAGCTTTTTCCGGGTCCGCCATGATGGCTTCGCCCAGATCGGCGTGGCGATCGACGAAGTCGAGCACGCGCCAAGCTTCATCGACATCTTCGGTTTCCAGGACGATATCCATGTCCGACATGACAGCACCGAATTTCTCGGCTTGCCGCCCTGCCGCGCGGACGGTGGATACAACGTCCGGATCAGAGAAATCGGCCGCTGCGATATTGTCCCACCAGGCTATGCGCACGCCATCTATTCCATTCTCCAGAGCGTCGACATAGTCCGGGGGCGCGTCGGTGCGGCAGAATACGTCACCTTTCATCGGGCCCGCGATGACCGAGAGAAGTGTCGCTGCATCACGGACATCGCGCGTCATCGGGCCGATGGCCGAGAAGAAAATCGTGGAGCCGAACCCGCCGTGACGGGGCACGCGCCCGCGGCTGGGAAGCAGCCCGAAAACCCCGCACTGTGCCGAGGGGAGCCGGATCGAGCCACCGGCATCGCTACCAAGCGCCAACGGCCCAAAACCCATCGCAAGGGCGGCGGCTGCACCGCCGCTGGAGCCGCCTGACGTGCGTGTGGTGTCCCAAGGGTTAAGGCACTCGGGCGCGACATTGCCCGCAGTGCGCCAGTACATGCCGAACTCCGGCGTATTGGTCTTGCCGAGGATCACCCCGCCTGCGGCGCGGATGCGTGACACATGGATACTGTCGTGATCCGGGATGTGGTCCTGAAGAAGACGCGAGCCGCCCGTCGTGCGCAGGCCACGAGTAAAATACTGATCCTTAATCGTTACAGGCACACCGGCCAGCGGCCCCAGCGGACGACCGGCAGCTATATCTGCATCAACGGCGCGCGCCTCGGCAAGCGCCTGGTCCTCGTCAACGGTGATGAAAGCGTTTATCCGGCCGTCCAGCCGCCGAACACGATCCAGCAGGGCGCGCGTAAGATCTTCCGAGGAGAGCTTGCCGGATTGGATTTTTGCTCGCAGCGCCCAGGCGGATTGCCATTCGATATTCTGATGGTATTGCATTCTCATTTCGCTTTCGGATCAAACTTGTCGCGAAGCCCGTCGCCGAGCAGAAGGAAGCCCAAAACAACCAGCATGATCGCGGCGCCGGGTGCGAGCACCAGCCAAGGAGCGTTCGTCATCACCGATGTCGATTCCGCGATCATCGCACCCCACGTCGGGGTCGGCGGCTGAATACCCATGCCAAGAAAAGACAAAGCGGATTCCGTCAGAAGGCTGGCGGTGATTGTCGAGGTCGTCTCGATGATGAGCGGCGTCGATATGTTGGGCAGGATATGGGTGAGAACATTCCTCCATGCCGGTACGCCAAGCACTTCGGCAGCGCGTACGAATTGTCGCTGGCGCAGGCTCATGGTGGAGGCGCGAGCAACACGGGCAAATTGCGGAACGAACAGGCCGCCCATGGTGAGGATGAGGTTACCCGTGCTGCTACCCAGTACGGCAACCAGCGCAATCGCGAGCAGGAGTGGTGGGAAGGCTTGCAGGACATCGAGAAGCCGCATCAGCCAAGCGTCCGTGCGACCGCCTCGGAAGCCCGCAACCGTACCCCAGATCGTTCCCACAGCAATCGACAGAAACGTGGCGCCGAGCGCGACCAGCATCGAACTGCGGGTGGCCTCGAAGGTTCGGGTCATCACGTCGCGCCCGAGAAGGTCCGTGCCGAAAGGGGTTTCCGCCGAAGGCGGACTGAGTGACATCCCGACCATGTCGGTGGCCGCATAGGGCGACAGGATCGGCACGACAATGGAGCCGACGAAGATCAGGACCAAAAGCAGCGCGCCGCTCTGGATCAAAAGGTTCTGGCGCAAGAGGCTCAAACCACGCTTCTGCGACGGCTCGTGGCGGGCGGATGCTTGATGTGTTTCGGCCATTCGATCAGATCCGTGGGTCTAGGAATTGATAGGCAAGGTCGACCGCGAGATTGATCAGGACCACCATGGCACCGACAACGATCACTGTGCCCTGTATGAGGGTATAGTCCCGGCTGGAGATGGCGCTGAGCATCAACTGACCCAGGCCGGGAAGCCCGAAGACCTGTTCAACGACGACGACGCCTGAAATCAGCTGCGCCGCGATCAGGCCGGAGGCAGTCACCACCGGGAGCAGCGCCGTCCGCAGCCCGTGCTTGAGCAGGATGCGCATCGGCGCCGCGCCCTTGGCGCGAGCTGTCGTGATATAGGGCTCACGCATGACCTCCAGCATCGCGCCGCGCGTGTAGCGCATTATTGTCGAAATCGAGGATAGCGACAGGACGGCGGCTGGCAGCAGCAAGGTGCCGATGGCGCCATGGAAATCATTGGCGAAATCAAGACGGTCGAACAGCTGGACCTGAGGGAAGAACAACGAGAAAAACAGCACGGCCGTTACACTGGCGACGAAAGTGGGGATCGCCATGCCCGCAAGCGAGAAAATACGGAGCGAGAAGTCCGACGGCCTGCCTTGGCGGCTAGCTGCCCATACACCCGCTGGGATTCCGATGATCACGGAAATCAGCATGGCAATTCCCGTGAGTGCCAGAGTGACCGGAATATGTCCGACGATTTCCTGGCCGACTGACGACTTGTTGACCAGCGACATGCCGAGATCGCGTTGCAACACGTCCGTGATCCATCTGAGATATTGGACGGGCAAGGGCAGGTCGAGGTTGAGACTGCGGCGAATGTTCATCGCCTCTTCAGAATCCGCGGCAATCTCAGCCCCGGCGATGACAGTGACGACATCGCCGGGGATCAGGTGAACGAGCGAGAAGCTGACAACCGACATCCCGAACAAGACTGGAATGAGCAAGGTTAGCCGCTTAAGCAGGAATGTTGAGAGCATGGTAGTGACCCTTATCGGGTTAGCCAAGATTCACGCAGAAGCACACGCTGGCCGAAAGGCGTGCTCTTGTAGCCCTTTAGTTTGTCGCTCCAGACCTCCAGGAACATCGGACTGGCGGCCGGAAAGATCGCGTAGGCCTGGTCGGCAATACGCTCCTGCATTGCGCGGTAGACCGCAACGCGCTCCTCCTCGTCGTTTGCGGCACGACCGCGCGCAAACAATGCATCCAGTTCCGGATCCTTCGTCTTGCCAGGATTAACACTGGAGGCCGAATGGAAACGCACCCTGAGATTCGCTTCCGGGTCGGGCGCGGGCGCCAGGCCAGCCATGCTGATCGGGGCCAACGTTCCCTGGAAGTCGCGGAGAAGTGCACCCCATTCCTTCTGTTCGATCTTAATGCGGATGCCGATGCGCGCCACTTGCTGTTGCACCACCTGGGCCACGGTCACATCACTCAAAGTCAGTGGCGAGACCGAGAATGTCGTGTCCAGACCATCCGCATAGCCGGCCTCAGCCAGCAGCGCTCGCGCCGCATCGAGGTCCTCGGTATTATACGGCAATGCCGCGACATCCTGGCTCGAAACGCCATAGGGTGTTTGCGCCGGCGGGATTGAGGCGCTCTGCGCTGCGCGACCACGCCAGACGACGTTGACGATCTGCTGACGGTTGATGGCCATCGAGAACGCCCGGCGCACCCGTACATCGTCGAAAGGCGGCTTGCTCTGGTCGAGTTCGATTAGAAGGGCGCGGATCATCGCGGGTGTGTCAGGCGTGACGAAGCCTGAACGCTGGGTGAGCTGGTCGGCAACCTCCGGCGTAATGACCCAGCTCATAGCGGCAGATCCGCTGCGCAGGGCCGCAGCACGGCTGCCTTCATCGGTGATGATGCGCAATTCGATGGCATCGAGATAGGGGAGCCCCTTCTCGTAATAGCCGTCGTGCCGGGAGAGGAGAACGCTGGCATTGGATTTGAAGCTGTCGAGCTTGAATGGCCCCGTCCCTGCCCCGCCCGCGGCAAGGTCACCGCGCTCGGTCACATCCTTCTTGTTTATGATGGCGCTGTACTTGACCGTGGCCAGATAATTCAGGAAGGGAGCGAAAGGCTCGGAAAGATGGAAGATAACCTTGCGATCATCTGGCGTTTCGATGCTCTCGATCGACGCAAAGATCGACTTCCACGGCGAACCTGTATCCGGGCTGGCGATGCGTTCGAAGGTAAAGCGGACGTCGGCACTCGTCAGCACCTCGCCATTATGGAACGTCACGCCCTCACGTAGAGTAAAGCTGTAAGTTTTCGGATCGACGATCTCGTAGCTTTCGGCAAGGTCGGGTTCGACTGCCGTGCCGCCTGCATTCCAGCGCAGGAGACATGTATAGATCAGCTCCGTCACATTCGTCGTAGCGAAGGCGGCCGATTTTTGCGGATCGAGTGTTGGCGGGTTGGAGTCCTGCGCTATCACCAGAGTTCCACCGCGCGTGGGCGAAGAATCCTGCGCCTGCGCAGCCGTAGTTGCCAGCCCGGCGACCGCTAGCATCGAAGCACTAGAGTAAAGAAAACTGCGTCTTGTAAGTGTCATTGCTTTGATCCCCTTCGTCTTCTTCCCGACGTCGCTGGTCGGTTTTCCGCGTTGTCTCGCGTTGCCAAGTCCGGCCGTTAAGCCACTTTCCTGCTTTTTAGAACCAAGTAGAAAATCCGGACAATATCGCCTATGAACGGATAATATAACTAAAGAGGCATATCGTGGACTTCCCTCACCTTCGCGAATTTCTTGTGGTTGCAGATCACCTAAATTTGTCGCGCGCGGCTGAAAAACTGGGCATTTCACAGCCGTTTTTGTCCAAAAAAATGGCACGCCTGCAGGAGCATGTCGGGCTTCAATTATATGCAAGAAAAGGACATGGTATCGCATTGACCGACGCGGGCGTGACGCTCTGGCGTCGTGGCACTGCCATCTTCGATGCGATCACGAGCACCAACGATCTCCTTGCTGATCTTCGCGGCGGAGTGACCGGACACGTTAGACTGGGTGCTGGTCCTTCGTTTATGACGCATGTCGTACCCGTGGCTCTCGCGGAACTTCATCGCGAGGAACCCGGCCTTCGCTTCACCGTGAGAGAAGGCACCACACAGGAGCTCTGCGAATGGGTAAAGACGCGCGAGATCGATTGTGCGATGCTGGGATGGGTTGGTACGCCCGGCGGGCGCGAGCCCCTTGATCCCGCCCTGTCATTCAGCCGATTGATAACCGACGACCTGGTTTTGGTGACACGCCGCGATCACCCGTTGCAACAAGCCCCGCTTCGGCATTTTTCGGATGTCTCGCCCTATAGCTGGATTATGCCCCGATCGAACTTGAAATTGCACCAGGAAATCGATCGCTTATTTCTGGAAAACAACGCGCCTTCGCTTACCGTGAAGATCCACACAACGTCACTCTTCGCGACCTTTGCGATCCTTCGGCGCACCGACATGATCACGGTACTAGCAAAAAGCGCCCTGTCCGAAGCCGACACGGGCTCCGTGCGTGCCCTGGAACAGCCGTGGTTAAATCTTCGGCGGGAGGCATTCCTCGTCACCATGAAAGGAATGCAGCTTTCACCTTCCGCGAACAAGCTGGTGCAGATGGCTCGTAGGAAGTTACGTCCCTTGTCTCACCATCAATTCGGGAATCAAACCGAAAGCGAATGAGACGAGAAGGAATACTTATGGATGCGGATGCTTGAATGCTTCGGGTCGTAGTGATGTGGCAAGGTGGGTTGGCTGAGCCGAGCCGAGCCGAGCCGAGCCGAGCCGAGCCGCAAGTGCACTTATTGCGCGGGCGATCAAGGTTTAAATGAGTAGAGCAGTAGGGCCTGCTTTGGTCTTGAAAGGACACGAACCGTCGACCCGCTGTCAACGCCGCCTCGAGTTTGGCTTTTGGTTCAATCGAACCTTGACAACCTGTCGCGCTTCCCGACTCGTTCAGGATGAGCCTGCAGGAGCCAATCTTCGTCGCCATGCTCAAAACCTACTCTAACAAAGCGGATACCAACGCCCGCTGCTCCCTTCCCATCGGTTTCCGGATTATCGCCGACCATCAGCGTTCTCGCCGGTGTGCTTCCAATCAACGCCATCCCGGCCAGAAACAATCCCGGCTGGGGCTTGCCGATGATGTGATGAGGAACAGGGCCGGTACATGCAAGGACTGATGCGGCAAGCGCTCCAGTCTCCGGCACGACCGAACCGTCGGCTCCGGGATGGGTTCTGTCCGGATTGCACACGAACAGTTGCGCACCGGCCAGGACGGCATTCGATAGCGTCCTGATCTTGTCATAGGAGAAGGCGCGGTCACGGCCGATCAGCACTGCATCCGGTTTGATGTCCGTAACATCGAGACCGAGACATGTCGCATAGTCCTGCAGAGACTTGCTCGCCGCCATGGAAAGACGCGCGCCGGGCATGTCGATGGCAACCTGGCGAATGGCTTCCATTCCAGCTGACACGATCCGGCATTCCGGCACCGGGATTCCAATTGCCTGCATCAGTACGGCGATCTGGCTCGCCGTGTGCTCGGCATCATTGGTAACGATGGCAAAGCGGCCCCGGCTTTTCTCGATGAGCCCATGCGCCCAGGGCAGCGGCTTGCCGTCGCTGGCAAGTGTTCCATCGAGGTCGAAGAGAACGCCGTCGGTGTCTTGAAATTCGTGCATGTCAATCGATGTCAAAGTTGCAAACGGGCGGGCCGCAGACAGCGGACTGTCTGCGATCGCGCTTCGGATCGAAATGGGTCGATTTCAGTTATGCGGCCGGGAAGCCCAATGCGTATTCGCGGCCCTTGACCTCGTCGCCATCGAGCGGGAAACGCCTCGTGGCATCAAGGAAGTAATTCAGGTGCACGACGAGACTATCCTCATTCACCGAGACGACAGCATAGGCCGGCGGCTCGTGGCTTCCCGGAATATCGTCACCATGCGGATGAAGTGCGAGCGGAACCTGATGGTTGAGGCCGGGGATGAGCGAGAAGGAAATTCCGTGCCAATTGCCGAAGATCGGCCGATGGATGTGACCGAGGAAGATATGGCGGATACGCTCGGCATGCGGTTCCAGCACCTGCCACAAGGCACCGGCGTCCTGCTGTGAAAGCATATCCATCGAGGAAATCCCAACCGGGAAGGCAGGGTGATGCATGAACAGCAGAACCGGTTCGTGGCTTTCGGAAAGTTCCTTTTCGAGCCAGGCGCGTCGTGCCGCACAATAGGCGCCGGCATGCGTTCCCTGCTGCTTGGTGTCGAGGAATATCAGCCGATGGCCATCCACGACGCGGCTGCCCTGCACGAAACCGTTGCCGTCATCCATCGCTTCCGGAAAGACGCTGCGGAAGGCCATCCGCTCGTCGTGATTGCCGATAAGCAGCACCGTCGGGATCGGGTTCGTCGCGATACGCTTCTGAAGCTCCTCGTAGGCCGGGATTTCACCCCAATGGGCAAGATCGCCGGTGATGACGAGCAGGTTGGCATCGGAATGTTCCGTCGTGATGCTCTTCAGCGCCGCATCGAAACGCTCGCGCGGATCGAGGCCGAAGAGCGTTGCGGGTTGCGGGACGAAATGCGTGTCGGTCAGGTGGATGAGCTTCATGACGGATATCCTTTTTTGAACAAGCGTCGCGTGGCCGCATGAAGCGGCCAC